>NZ_NTGE01000082.1 GCF_002291145.1 Streptomyces sp. SA15 | reverse complement strand
CAGGATCGAAGAGCTGCTTCGCTCACACGAGACCCCCGTGGAAGACCTCTTCAGCACACTGCTCGACGAGCTGGGCTTCCCCCAGGCCGCTGAGCCCTCACCTGCACCATAAGAAACGACCTCTAAGGCCGTGATCTTGACCGCCTAGCACACGGCTGTCGCGCGTCGGGGACGTTCGTCGAAAGATCGCTTGGGGGATGCGGCATGGGGCGGCTGCTCGGCGAAGACGTTCAACACCCGGCTAGGAACCGCGCTGGGCTCGGCGTGCGGCTACTGGCGCCGAACGAGTGGCTGGCCGGGGATCCGATGGTGCGGCTACGGACCCGGCCGTCATGCAGTTCTGATTCTGATCTGGTCGGGGTGGCTCGGACAGTAACCACCCCTCAAGTATTCAAACGATTGCGGTAGATCCGGTCGTCGGTCCCGCGCACGAACAGGTGCACCGCACCGTTGAACACAATGGGAGCGGGCCTTGAGACGGTTTTGCCGCTACCTTCGACCTCAACCCATCGGGCACCGAAGTGGTCGCCGTCGCCGGTGTTGCGGTAGATCCGGTCGTCGGTCCCGCGCACGAACAGGTGCACCGCACCGTTGAACACAACAGGAGCCGGCCCGGCAGTCGTCATGCCCCCACCTTCGACCTCGACCCAACGGCCGAACGGCCGTCCTCGAGGTGCCCGGTTGTGGTAGATCCGGTCGTCGGTCCCGCCCACGAACAGATGCAGGACATCTCCGACCATGACGGCGCCCGGCTCCGAGGGCGTCAGTCCGCCGCCCTCGACCTCGACCCAACGGCCGAACGGCGTGTCGGATCGGGCTTGGTTGTGGTAGATGCGGTCGTCGAGTCCGCGCACGAACAAGTGCAAATCGGGACCGTCGGCAAGGACAGCCGGCGCCGAACCTGTCAGCCCTCCGCCTTCGACTTCCTCGTAATCTGGTCCGCCGCCGAAACCCCCGTTGTAGATCCGGTTGTCGGTACCTCGGACAAACAGAACCCCCGCTCCGTGGAAGAGGGTGTAGGCCGGTTCGGATGCACTCAATCCATCCAGGCCGACGTCTTCCCAGCTGCCGAACGGTCCTCCACCAGACACGTTTTCGTAGACGCGGTCGTCAAACCCTCTGACTAGAAGACGCATTTGGTTGCGGTGAACAATCCCGGCGGGCCCGGACGGCGTCAATCCGCCGCCCTCGACTTCAACCCAGGCGCCCATCTGGCTTCTCCTCATTCGTCGGTACTTGGCGATCGTGATGCCCTTGATCTTCTTCGACGGGTCGGGGTTGTCCCGGCCCAGCCCGGGCCACGGGGCCCCGGTAGCGACCCGGCAGAGCCAGTCGGCGTTGATCGGGGCCTGACCGGCGATGTAGTCGTCGGCGAACTGGCACTTCTCAAATGCGAGCGCAAGTCCCGCAAGCCAGCTGGCGGCCACGTCGGCAATATCAGCGGGGACGGTCCGGGTCGTGTCCATCTCTCATTATCGGCGTGGCCGGCAACGCCCGCACGGCGACGAGCAGCCCGGCGCGCATCACAGTCCACCAAGGATGCGCCCGAGCTGGCTCAGATGGTGTTCAAAAGCGATCTTCCAAAGACCCATACACACGCGATGGATCACCCCAGGTGGTATGAGTCTCGAAAAGCTGTCTCACCAACAACGTCCCATAAAGGACTCTCGGCGGTTACTGACCTTTTCACGTCCCGGACCATGATCACCGGATTAGCGTTAACCGCTGTACCGATGTTCCATCTGCCGCCAATTGCACCGTGGTCGCAGTACGGCTGCAGCTGACTGTTCCCGCAGCCGCACAGCACGGCCCTGCTCTCGGCGCGCGTCCCCTCCTGAGTCTCCAGCGCCAGCTGGAGACTCAGGAGGGGACGCGCGCCGAGAGCAGGGCCGTCTGATGCGAACTCGCGGCGGTTAGCGAATCGGCACGCGTGAAGGCCCGGTGCAGGAACGGGCGAGGCTGGTTCGCCGACGTCCTGCCCCGGCTGCGGGCGCGCGCCGAGGACACCAGGGCCGGCATGGAGATACGCGGCTGGCGGCTACACACCGTCACTAGCAGGCTGGGTTCCTCGTTGAACTGGCGACAGTTGAATAGGAGAGCCCACCAATACCGGGGGCCGTATCCGGGTCGTCGACGAGCCGGACGGCACGTCGTGACCGCGATCGTGCAGCGGCTCACGACCGCAGACTGGGACTCCTGGTACACCACCGGACACCCGCACTTCGTCACGGACAAGGAGTCCGAGCGCTTCCGCCGGACGGTCCGGCCGAGACCCGGGATGACCGCCGTCGACCTGGCCTGCGGCAACGGTCAGTGGACGCGGCAACTCGCGGCCTGGTCGGAGCGGCAGAGAGGTGCTGCTGTTCTTCTCGGAATAGCGAGGCAGCACCGGATCACGCACGTTCGGCTCAGCGGATCGCGCACGGGGGTGCCACTCGGTCGCTCGGCGCGGAAGTGGTGATGAGTGTCCCGCTCCCAGTAACTGCAGCGAGCTACGGGTGTGTTGATGGGCCGCGTCCGAGGAACCGCGTCTCGCACGACGAGCTTGTCGTACCGCCGTCGAGAGACAAAGTGAGTATTCGTATAGTCATGGCATGACCAGAATAATCACGTGCCTTCTGGCGTGCGTCGGGGCCGGCGTGGTCCTGTGGTTGCTGACCAGCGCTCCGGACATCAGCTCGCGTTACCCAAGCTCCAAGTGCCACTCCGTCCTCGGCACCGAATGGAACTCTGCATATGGGTCGATGGAAGAAGGAATCGAGGCGACGTGTGCCTCCTTCCAGTCGCGCCGCCTGGGCTGGGCGGTGATGGTGTCGGTGCCGACAGTGGTGCTTGCCTCTGCAGGCATGCGTAGCCGAAGCACCTGAGGTTGTCCTGCTCTGCCGGCGCTCGCCGACGGCGTCAAGCCCTGCCCGCAGTGCCGGCAGGACACGGCGCTCGGCGTCCTGGACTAGGCGCTCCGCGGCCGCCGCCCCGACGTCTTCTTCGCCGCGGCCTTCTTCGCGGCAGTCTTCTTGGCCGGCTGCTTCCGCGCGGTCTTCTTGGCTGCCGTCTTCTCCGGCAGCTCGTGCACCTCAGCGTCCTCGCCGCGCGAGACCCGCGCCTTCTGCACGGACTCTTTCAGGGCCGTCATCAGGTCGACGATCTGGCGTGGCTGCTCCGGCTCCGGCATGACCGGCGGCTCGCGGTCCTCCCGCTTGGCCTCGATAATCTGGGCGATCGCCTCCGTGTACTCGTCGCGGAACTCGTCGCCCTTCAGCTCGTCCACGGTCAGGCTCTCGATGAGCCGCTCCGCCTCCTGGAGCTCCTCCTCGGACACCTCCACCGGCGGCGGCAGCAGCTCGGACGGATCACGAACTTCGTCCGGCCAGTGCATCAGGTGCATGACCAGGGTGTTCTCCCGGACACGGAGCAGGCCGAGGCGCTCGCGGCCGTGCCACGCCCATTTGGCGATCGCCACCCGCGACGAACGCTTGAGGGCCTCGACCAGCAGTTTGTACGGTTTGACTGCGACCTGCTCGCTCGGTGCGAGCCGACGACAACCAGCTCGCCGAGCGCTATACCACCGCTGCCGAGCAGCTCGGCCACGATCAGGCCGCAGTACGCCTGGCTGGCGTATACGCCATGGCCCGCCTCGCCGACGACTGGACCGAGCAACGACAGGTGTGCATCAACGTCCTCTGCGCCTACCTGCGCATGCCATACGAACCCGATCCCGGTCGCCGCTGGCGGCCGCCGGCAGTCCTCGGCTGGCCACAAGCAGGGAGGAAGCGTGGTCCCGCCGGTGGGTGGCTGAGGTACCTCCGCCCCGCCATCCACAAGGAGGGCGAACGCGAGGTCCGCCAGACCATCATCCGAGTCATCCGCGACCACCTCCGCCTGGTGCCCAAGCACCCGCACTCCTGGCAAGGCCTCGACTTTGACTTCACCAGAGTCACGTTCGACGGTGGCGACTTCTCCCGTGCGGTGTTCTCTGGCGGCAAGGTCACCTTCACCGACGCGAAGTTCACCGGCGGCGAGGTCACCTTCACCGACGCGGAGTTCAGCGGCGGCGAGGTCTACTTCGACGACGCGGAGTTCAGCGGCGGAACGGTCCACTTCCGCGGGAAGTTCAGCGGCGGAATGGTCCACTTCATCGGCGCGGAGTTCAGCGGTAGCAGCGTCCTCTTCGGCGGCGCGAAGTTCACCAGCGGCGAGGTCCACTTCGGCGGCGCGGAGTTCAGCGGCGGAACGGTCCACTTCGACGACGCGGAGTTCAGCGGCGGAATGGTCCACTTCATCGGCGCGGAGTTCCGCGGTAGCAGCGTCCTCTTCGGCGGCGCGAAGTTCACCAGCGGCGAGGTCGACTTCGGCGGCGCGGAGTTCAGCGGCGGCGAGGTTTCTCTTCATCGACGCGGAGTTCAGCGGCGGAACGGTCCACTTCATCGGCGCGGAGTTCCGCGGCGGGACGGTCCACTTCGACAACGCGGAGTTCCGCGGCGGAACGGTCCACTTCGACCGCGCGGAGTTCAGCGGTAGCAGGGTCCTCTTCATCGGCGCGGAGTTCAGCGGTAGCAGCGTCCTCTTCGGCGGCGCGAAGTTTACCAGCGGCGAGGTCGACTTCGGCGGCGCGGAGTTCAGCGGCGGCGAGGTCCTCTTCATCGACGCGGAGTTCAGCGGCGGAACGGTCCACTTCATCGGCGCGGAGTTCCGCGGCGGAACGGTCGACTTCGACAACGCGGAGTTCCGCGGCGGCATGGTCCACTTCGACGGCGCGGAGTACAGCGGCGGCGAGGTCAACTTCGGCATCGCGGCCGCCCCCCAGAGCTGGGGACCCTTCCATCCCCCAGATGGCTCCGCAGCGTGACTCCCACGAGGCGGAAGGCTGGAAACCGGCGCTCCCGCCCACGATCGCGGCTCTCACCGCGGCTTGCCGAAGGCGGAAGCACCACCAAGGCACCGGGTGTGCCCAGGACGGTTCTGAGTGCCCTTGGTACCCCACTACCGGCCGGCTGGTTGTCCCCTGGTGTCCGAGCTGGGATTCCAGGGCCATGACGGCCGGTCGTTTCCGCGAAGGCCATGACAGTCCCGGCCATGACAAGAGGGCTCGCGGCCTCAACGGCGGGCCCCGGCGGAAGCCGTCGACACTGTTGGCGAATCCGGGGCCTGAACGTGACGTCGGCCTTCATGACCCGTTGTGGTCGTGAAGGCCGACGTTGTGTTTGGGGGAGGGTGTCGGTGTCGTTGCACGCCAGGAAGATCGACGG
>NZ_NTGE01000199.1 GCF_002291145.1 Streptomyces sp. SA15 | reverse complement strand
GTGGACGCGGTTACCCGTTACTACGTCGAGGAACGCCACGGAGTGATTCCGTTCCTGGAGGAGCTTCGCTCTTCGCTCAAGGACGGGTCCTTCGCCGCGCTGCCGGTCAAACAAGCGGTGATTCCCAGAGGGCCTCCAGCCCGGGGAGAGGTCGCTCCGCGGTGATTACTCAGAGCCAGTCACGCCTCTTGAAGATGACGTACAAACTGGTACAAACCGCAGCCATCAGGGCGATTGCAAAGGGGTATCCGAATACCCAGTGCAACTCCGGCATGTGCTCGAAGTTCATTCCGTAGACCGTCCCGACGAGCGTGGGAGCGAACAGAATCGCCGCCCAAGAGGAAATCTTCTTGATCTCCTCGTTCTGCTCGAACCCCGCCTCCGCCAGCGCCCGCATCTCCGCGTTCTGCTGCTGCGTGACCAGCGTGGCGTTCACCGTGAGGATGTCGGTGAGGGCCTGGCGGAAGCCGTCGACACGTTCGCTGGTGTGGGTGACGTGGTCGGCGACGTCCCGCAGATACCGTTGCAGCTCCTCGTCCGTGCCGTACTTCGCGAAGCCGGCCATCAGGCCGTGCAGCATGCTCACGAGCGGCCGGGTCGCGCGCTGGAACTCGACCATCTCGCGGGAGAGTTCGTAGATGCGGCGGGAGACCTCCGGGTCGCCGCGGAAGACCTCCGTCTCGATCTCGTCGATGTCGTTCTGGACGCCGGCGACGACCGGTACGTAGCCGTCGACCACCGCGTCCAGGATGGCGTACAGCACCGCCTCCGGGCCCAGACTCAGCAGCTCCGGCGTCTTCTCCATGCGGTGGCGGACCGCCGACAGGTCCGGGGCCGCGCCGTGCCGGACCGTGATCACGAAGTCGGGGCCGACGAAGACGTGCAGCTCGCCGAAGTCGACCTCCTCCGGGGCGTCGAGATAGCGGGCGGCACGCAGGACGACGAAGAGCGTCTCGCCGTAGCGTTCCAGTTTCGGGCGCTGGTGGGCCTCCAGCGCGTCCTCGACGGCGAGCGGGTGCAGGTCGAACTCCGCGGCCAGGGAGAGGAGTTCGCCCTCGGTGGGCCGGGCCAGGCCGATCCACGCCATGCCGGAGGGCTGCTCGCGCAGTTCACGGAACGTGTCGGCGAGGGTGGCGGGGGAGGAGACGCGTACGCCGTCCCGGTACAGGGCCGCCTGGACGATGCTCGCCGGTTCCGTCTTCGGGGCGGGCGACTCGGGGCCGGACGCCGCCTGCTCGTCCGGCGGCGCGGGCGGCGGGGCCGGGGCGCGGCGCCAGACGGACTTCGACTTCCTGGAGTCCTTCGGGGCGGGGCGGGCGCGTCGCTCGGGCATCGTGGCTGCCTCTCGGGTCTAAGCGGTTCCGGCGAAGTGCGGGTGCGTTCCCGGAACCGTTTAGAACGTGTGCATGATCAAAGAGCAGGATATACGGGGCAACCGACCTGGAAACGAGTGGCGGCCCGGGATGCGGCGAGAGTCGCGGACAGCAGGTGTCCGCAAGCGGCGCTAGCGTGCGACGCATGACGAAGACGACGGGGAGTACGACGACCAGGACGACCGGCACCGGCACCGCCCCCGTGCTCGGCACTCGCGCCCTCAACCGGGCCACCCTCGAGCGGCAACTGCTCCTGCGTCGCTCGCCGTTGTCCGCCAAGGCGGCCGTCGAGCATCTGCTCGGCCTGCAGGCGCAGAACGTGAAGCCCCCGTACTACGCCCTCGCCGCCCGCCTCGACGGCTTCACTCCGGCGGAACTGTCCGGGCTGATGGCCGACCGGGAGGTCGTCCGCATCGTCACCATGCGCTCGACCATCCACACCCACACCGCCGACGACTGCCTCACCCTGCGGCCGCTGGTGCAAGCCGCCCGGGACCGCGAACTCACCCAGTTCCGCAAGGGACTCGTCGGCGTCGACCTCGACCGGCTCGCCGCCCTCGCCCGCGCACTCGTCGAGGCCGAGCCGCGCACCATGAAGCAGCTGCGCGAGGCCCTCCTCGCCGAGTGGCCGGACGCCGACCCGCAGGCCCTCGCGACCGCCGCCCGCTGCAAGCTGCCGCTCGTGCAGGTCACCCCGCGCGGACTGTGGGGCAGGAGCGGCCAGGTCGCCCTCACCACCGCCGAGCACTGGCTGGGCCGCCCCGCCGGAGAGGCCCCGGCGCCGGATGCCGTCGTACCGCGCTATCTCGCCGCCTTCGGCCCCGCCTCCGTCAAGGACATGCAGACCTGGGCCGGTCTGACCCGGCTGCGCGACGCCTTCGAACGCCTCCGTCCACAACTGGTCGCCTTCCGGGACGAGAACGGCGTCGAACTCTTCGACCTGCCCGACGCGCCCCGCCCCGACCCGGACACCCCGGCCCCGCCCCGCTTCCTGCCCGAGTTCGACAACCTCCTCCTCTCCCACGCCGACCGCACCCGCGTCGTCCCGCCCGAGTACCGCGGCCGTGCCTGGCAGGGCAACCAGGCCTACCGCACGTTCCTCGTCGACGGCTTCCTGGCGGGCGTATGGAAGCTGGAGGCGGAGACGCTGGTCGTGGAGCCCTTCGGCCGGCTCACCAAGGCCCAGCGGGACGAGGTCGGCGCGGAGGGGGAGCGGATGCTGGCGGTGATGCACCCGGAGTCGTCGTACGACATCCGCTTCGGCGCCGTACGGTCATAAGGGCCGGGGACCAGTGCGCCCAAGACCGTTCGGGGCGTGCGGCTGACCAGGCTCACTCATGCTCAGTCTTCAGGAACGGTTGGTGACACCGACGAGGACGCCGCCGGCCACCGTCCGTTGGAGAGGGGGCGCTGCGGGCCGCTCGTGGAGGCCCGCAACGCCCCCTGGTTTTTCACCTGAGGGGTGCTCAGGAGAACTACTGGGTCACGAGTTGACCTGCGCGGTCACCAGGCTGGAGAACGTGGTCAGCCGGGTGTAGATGCCGGGGTAGTCGGCATCCGCGCAGCCCTCGCCCCAGGAAGTGATCCCTGCCAGGACGCCCCCGATGAGCAGGGGACCGCCGCTGTCGCCCTGGCAGGTGTCGATGCCGCCGGAGGTGTATCCGGCGCAGACCATGTCGCTCGCGACGAAGTTGGAACCGTAGGAACCGGCGCAGCTGGAGTTGGAGACGGTCGGCACGGTTGCCGTCCGCAGCTGGTTGGAGGAGCTGCCGTTCGAGGAGGTGGTGCCCCAGCCGAGGATGCGGGCGGTGGTGCCGGCCGCGTACACGGAGGTGTCCGTGGAGGAGACGTACTTGGCCGTGGTGTACGGCATCGACGTCGACAGGGTCAGTACGGCCACGTCGTCGCCGTTGGTGACGTCCGTGTAGCTGGGGTGTATCCAGATCTTGCTGACTCTGGCGACGGTGCCGTTCGTACCGTTGCGGTAGGTGCGGCCGCCGACCACGCGGACGCTGCCGGTGGTCTCGTCGACCATGCAGTGCGCGGCCGTGACCACCTTGGTGGGCGAGACGAGGGTGCCGCCGCAGAACTGGTTCTGCGAGGCGTCCGTGATCTGCATCATGAACGGGTACGCGGTCGTTGTGGTCGTCGTACCGCCGACGACGGGCTGGGGAGCGGCGGCGGCGGAGGGGGCGCCGAGCAGCGCGGTAGCGGCGGCGGCAGCGGTCGCGGCGACGACGGCCGCGGTCTTCTTGGCACGGGTGAGCCCGAACATGAGTCTCCTCATAGGTGATGCCGGTGGGGGGTCGCGCGGGTGTGGGTGTGCACGGGGGATGGTGGAGGAACCGACCCCCGTATGCCCGGGCGAGCGGCACGGCCCCCACGCTAGAACCCGGAACCCGCCCTTCCCAATGAGGGAACCCCCTAAGGGAGTTGGACAGGGAAAACCCTCGGTCGGCCGGCCCGCGCCGCGCTCGGCCTCACGTCGTCCGGCGGCCCGCCGCCAGTCTGACGATGTCGACCCGCGATCGGATTCCCAGCTTGCGGTAGACCCGGGTCAGGGTCGCCTCGACCGTCTTGACGCTGATGAACAGGCGAGCGGCGATCTCCCGGTTGGTGGCGCCCTCCATGACGAGCGCGGCGACCTGACGTTCCATCGAGGCGAGCCCGTCCAGAGAGGCCGGTCCGTCGTGCGGGAGGGCGGCGGGGGCGATGGGGGCGACGGCCGGCTCGGCCGGGGGCGTCACCGCGGCCGCCTCCACCTGGCGCAGCCAGGGCAGCGCCCGGCAGCGCCGGAACAGCCGCGCCGCCTCGTCGTACGACGTCGGCCCCGGCACGGGGGTCCCCCCTGCTCGAGCGGAGCCGAGAGCTTGGGGGAGCGTGCGCAGCGCGGCGAGCGCGAACGCGGCCCGCGCCTCCTCCAGACCGTGGCCCAGCTTGGCGAGCCGGTCCTGAGCGGACGTCAACTGGCCGAGAGCGGCCTTATGTTCGCCGCGTGCCGCGCGCACCAGGGCCTCGGCCCGGTCGAGTACGGCCAGCACGCTCTCGCGGCCCAGCCGCAGTCCGTGCTCGCGCGTCAGGTCGATGACGTCCTGCGCCTCGGCCGGCTCGCCGATCCGTACGAGTGCCTCGGCGAGGTCGCCGTGCCAGCGGCCGCGCGCCGGGTCGGTGATGCCGAGCCCCTGCTCCAGCTCCCGCACCCGGCGCAGGGAGCGAACCGTTCCCACGAGGTCCCCTGCCACCAACTGGGCGTGACCGAGGGCGGCCAGGGCGCGGGAGAGGTACATCTGGTCGCCGTCCTCCTCGGCGTGCTGCACCGCTTCCCGGGCCAGCGCCAGCGCCCGGTCCACGTCCCCGCCCGAGGCCTCCGCGAGCGAGGCGAGATTGGCCGAGGCCGTCTCGCCGATGCCGGCGTCCCGGGCCAGCCTGAGGCTCTCCCGGGCCAGGTCGAGGGCCCGGCCGCAGTGGCCGGAGCGCAGTTCGGTCTCGGCGAGCAGGCGCACGAAGTGCACCTCGCTCTCGACCTGGCCGCGCCGCCGCGCCTCCCGCAGCAGCGCGGTGACGGTGCTGCGGGCCTCACGCAGCTGGTCGCTCATGATCAGCCAGCGGAAGCGGACCGAGCCCGCGCCGTTGTGATGACACGCCACCTGCGGGTCCTGGGGTTCCTTCAGCGCCCGCTTGATGGTCGCGGGCGCGTCCGGGTGGCCCATCAGGGTCTCGGTCTGGGCCTGGAAGGCCAGCGCCAGCAGCTCGGTGCGCCGGTCGCCGCCCCGGGCGGCCAGCTCCGCCGCGTGCGCGGCCTCCTCCCGCCCCTCCGCGAAATCCCCCTCTACCACGAGTCCGCGCCAGGCCAGCTGGTAGTGCACCAGCGCGAGCAGCCGGGGGTCGTCGCCCGCGTCGGCCAGCACCTGCGGGAAGACGGCGTCGACCTCACCGAGGGCGTGCCCGGCCGACTCGATCACCACCATCCAGGCCCGCACCCGGTCCGCGGGCACGGTGGCCCGGGTCAGCACCTCGCGGGCGATGTCACGGGCGAGGTCCACCTCGCCGGCGGTGATGGCGTCCTCGGCGGCCTGCAACCGCCGTTCGTCCGGGCCCGGCACGCTGTCGGCCGGGGTGTGCCGGGCCGCGAGCAGCCCGAGGGACGCGGCCACCGAGGGCGCCCCGCGGTCCCGGGCGAGGGCGGCGG
>NZ_NTGE01000056.1 GCF_002291145.1 Streptomyces sp. SA15 | reverse complement strand
CCCGCCCACCGGCCCGGCCCGGCGGAGACCGGCGCCGCCTTCGGTGAACCGTCAGTGCCCGCCCGGCTGTTACCTCACCCCGAAGGACCCTTCGCGCTGCACGTCGGCCGCCCGCTGCTGCCCGACGACCGACCCCAGCAGGGAACCGGCCGCGCCACGGCCCTGCTCGCGCGTGCCCTGCACCGGCTGGCCCGCCGCATCCCCTCCCGCGACACCCTGGAACTGGACGAGGAGACCACCGCCGAGCAGGGGCTCGTCGACGGCATGTGGCTGCCCTTCCTGCGGCCCGCCCGCACCTCCGCCTTCGACCTCGTGCTGCTCGTCGACGCCGCCCCCACCATGCGGATCTGGGAGGAGGCCACCGCCCGGCTCGCCGAGGCCGCCGAGCACAGCGGCGCCTTCCGAGGCGTACGCACGGTCAAGGTCGACGTGCCGCGCACCGGGACCGCCACCCTGCGCCGGCCCACCGGTCCGGCCGCCGCCGACCCCGCCGAACTCCTCGACGGCCGCGGCGGCCGCGTCTTCCTCGTCGTCACCGACGGACTCGCCCACGGCTGGGCCGCGTCCACCGCCGACGACCTGCTCGGCCGGCTCGCCCACGCCGGCCCCACCGCCCTCGTCCACCTGCTGCCGCCGCATCTGCGCCACCGCTCCTCGCTCTACCCCTACCAGGCGGTCCTGGAGGCCGGCGGCTTCGGCGCCCCCAACGACGCCCTCGCCCACTGGGCGCCGCCCGGCGGACCCGACCCGCTGCGGCCGCTGCCCGCCGCGGGCGACGGCTCCGTCCCGGTGCCCGTGCTGTCCCTCAAGGCCGGCTCCGTCGCCGCCTGGGCCGACCTCGTCACCTCCGAGCGCGGAGTACGCCGCGCCCTGCCCGTCGTCCTGGCCGGCACCCTCACCAAGGGCGCCCCCGCGCCCGGACTGCGCGCCCCCCGCTTCCCACGCGCCGCCACCGCCGCCGTCCGCCGCTTCTTCACCCTCGCCACCCCGGCCGCCCGCCGGCTCGCCACCCAACTCGCCGCCATCCCCTTCGAGTTCGACCTCGTGGAACAGCTGCGGCGGCGCACCATGCCGGAGACCGGCCCCGACCACCTGGCCGAGATCCTGATGGGCGGCCTGATCGACTGGGACAGCGGCGGCGACGGCCGCCCCGAATTCGCCGACGGGGTCCGCGAGGCCCTGCTCGCCACCACCACCCGCAGCCAACTCGCCCGCACCGTCAGCGTGGTGGGCGACCTGCCCGCCGCGGGCGAACGGGGCGTCGCCCTGCGCGCCGCCCTGCGCGACCCGACGGGCACCACGCTGCCCGACCCCGCCGAGCGCGGCTGGGTGCGCAGCGAACTGGCCGTGATGCGCGCACTCTCGGGGCCGTACTCCGAACGCGCCAAACGCATCGAACCGAACCTCGCCAGGCACGGGTCCGGTACGGCCGAACGGGCGGCTGCCAGTTTGCCCGCAGGCTCACTCCCAGAGGTGAACCACACGGGTGGTGGGGGATCATCCGGCGGCGGAGAAGGCAGGGATCCAGCGTCGAACATCCCCGACGGATCTGGAGAACCCCCCGTGCCGAGCCTGGTAACCGACGAGAACCAACACGAAGCCCCGGAGGCTGAGCCGCTCATGCAGAGCACCACGACCGCAACGCCGGCCCTTCTGGTGAACGTTCCCCTGAGGAACACCTCGTTCGTCGGCCGCCAGGCGCTGCTGAGGTCCGTGGAGGAGCAGCTGGGCGCCCAGGACACCGCGGCCGTACTGCCGCACGCCCTGCACGGCCTGGGCGGCGTCGGCAAGTCCCAGCTCGCGCTGGAGTACATCTACACCCACCAGCACGACTACAAGGTGATCTGCTGGATCCCCGCCGAGCGGGAGAGCCTCATCCTGGCCGCCCTCGCCAGCCTGGCCGCCCAGCTGGGCGTCGCCCCGACCGGCCAGGACAGCCTGGGCGCCCCCGCCGCCAACACCGCCGTGCCCGCCGTACTGGAGGCGCTGCGCGCCGGAGCGCCGTACGACAACTGGCTGCTCGTCTTCGACAACGCGGAGGACGTCGAGGCGGTGCGCAACTACTTCCCCACCAACGGGCCCGGCAAGGTCATCGTCACCTCCCGGAACCGCGCCTGGGAACGGGTCGCCACGCCGCTGCCGGTGAACGTCTTCGAGCGGGAGGAGTCCGTCGAGCTGCTCCAGAAACGCTCGCCCGACCTGAGCGTCGAGGACGCCGACCGGCTCGCCGAGGCCCTCGGTGACCTGCCGCTGGCCGTCGAGCAGGCGGGCGCCTGGCGTGCCGTGACCGGCATGCTCGTCGACGAGTACCTCGACCTGCTCGCCCAGCGCAGCCCGGAGATCCTCGAACTCGACCCGGCGCCCGACTACCCGGTCTCCGTCGCCGCCGCCTGGGACATCTCGCTGGAGCGGATCCAGCAGAACAACCCCGGCGCCCGGCAGCTGCTCGACATCTGCGCCAGCATGGCCCCCGAGCCCATCCCGCGGTCCATGCTGCGCGGCAGCCGGGGCGTCAGCATCACGGCCGAGATCGACCCGCTGCTGCGCGAGCCGATCCGGCTGAACCGCGCGGTGCGCGACCTCAGCCAGTTCTCGCTGATCAAGGTGGACCCGCGCTCCGACACCCTGCAGATGCACCGCCTGCTGCAGACGGTGCTCCTGGCCAAGCTGAACCACGACGAGCGGCAGCGGATGCGGGACGCCGCACACCAGCTGCTGTCCGCCGCAAAGCCGGGCCCTTACGGTTCGTCGCTGGAGTGGCCCGCTTACCAGGCACTGCTGCCCCATGTGCTCGCCTCGGAGGCGGTGGCCAGCTCCGACAACTGGGTACGGGACCTGGTCTCCGACACCGTGTGGTTCCTCTACTACTGGGGGGACCACGAGGGTGCCGCGGATTACGCCCGGCAGGCCTGGAACGCCTGGCTCGCAGCTTCCGGCGAGGACGACCTCCAAGTCATTCGCATGACCAAGAGCCTTTCGTTCCTGTTGCGGCAAATCGGACAGGTTCCCGAGTCGATTCCCCTGAGCGAAAAGGCGCTGGAGGCCTCCCGTCGACAGGAACTCGAGCCCGAGGAACTGATCGACTCCCTGTGCAAGATGGCCGACGCCCGCCGCTACCAAGGCCGGTTCCAGGAAGCGCGGGACTTGGGACAGGAGGCCACCGAGCTGGCGCGGTCCCTGTTCGGCGCCGACGACCCCGTCACCTTGAGCGCCACCCACAGCTGGGTCGTCGACCTGCGGCTGTGCGGCCAGTTCAAGGAGGCGCTGCCGTTGGACCAGGAGAACGCCCGGCTGCGTGACCTGCTGTTCGGCCCCGCCAGCTTCTTCACCCTCAACACGCTCAACGGTCTGTCCATCGACATGCGGGAGAGCGGCGACTATCCGGGCGCCCGGGACTTCCAGGAGGACGTCCACCGGCGGGCGCGCACCGCGCTCGGCGAGGAGCACCCGCTCACCCTGCGCATCGCCCGCAACCTCGCGGTGTGCCAGCGCCGCGACGGAGCGCTCACCGAGGCCCGCAAGCTCGCCGAGGAGACGCTGCGGCGCTTCACCTCCCGCTACGGCTCCGACCACTTCGACTCGCTGTCCACGGCGATCAACGTGGCCGTCGACCAGCGCCTGGCCGGGGACCTCGACAGCTCCCGCCAGCTGGCCGAGGCGACGCTGCGGCGGTACGAGCAGCGCCTGGGCGACGACCACGCGTACACCCTGCTGACCCGGGCCAACCTCGCCGCCACGCTGCGGGCGCTCGGGGCGCTCGACAGCGCGCAGGAGCACGAGGACGAGGCGGCACGGCTGCTGGCCGAGCGGGTGGGGGAGCACCACATCACCACGCTGACCGTCGCACTAGGGCAGGCCAACACGGCGTACGCCCGCCTGGACTTCGAGAGGGCGCACGCCATCGACGAGGCGAATCTGCCGCTGCTCGCGGAGGCCGCGGGCGAGGAGCATCCGCTGACGCTGTCCTGCACGGCCAACCTCGCGCTGGACCTGCGGGGGCTGGGGCGGGGGCCGGAGGCGGATGAGCTCCAGCGGAAGGCTGTGGAGGGGTTCAGCCGTGTGTTGCGGGCGGACCATCCGTGGTTGTTGGCTGCGCGGCAGCGGCGGCGGATCGAGTGCGACATGGCTCCGATGCCGTTGTAGTCCCCGGCGCGGGGGGGCGTTGCGTTGTTCACGCCGGGGAGACCGATGCCCTAAGGGGCGCGGGGCTGTGTCGATATGCGGCTCCGCCGCGGGGCGCGACCAGCCCCCACCGGCCCGCACGATCGCCACGGCCAACACCTCGGGGCGTCAGCCCATGTCTGCCACAGGGGTTGTCGTCGTGCCGTCGGGGAGAGGGGGCGTGGGGGCAGGCTGTGGGCGTCGCTGCGACAGGCGGCGGGTCAGCAGGAGTAGCGGCTGGGTCAGGAGTGTCGTGGTCAGGGCCATGAAGACCAGGACCGTGTAGAGGGGCTCGCTCAGCAGGCCCGCCTGGAGGCCCGCGTTGAGGGCGATCAGTTCCGTGAGGCCGCGGGCGCTCAGCAGGACGCCGACCGTTCGCGCGTCGTCGCGGCCCAGTCCGCCCAGCCGGGCCGCCACCGTCCCGCTGCCGATCTTCGTGGTCACCGCCAGCACCGTCACCACCAGCAGGGCGACCCATCCCGTGGCGTCCATGCTGTTCAGGGCGACGGACTGGCCCGAGACGACGAAGAAGAAGGGCAGCAGGAGAGAACTGACGTCGTGCAGCGGGCGCAGCAGGTCCGGGTCCAGCGTCCCGCCCTCCTCGCGCGGCACCACGACCCCCGCCAGCAACGCGCCGAAGATGACGTGCAGCCCGACGGAGTGCGTCACCCACGCCGACCCCAGGGCGAAGCCGATGAGCAGCGCCAGCCGCAGCGAGGGCTCCATCCGCGTCCGCGTCCCCCACAGCAGCTTGCGCAGCAGCGGGCGTGCCGCCACCAGCATCAGCGCGGTGAAGCCGACCCCGATCAGCGCCCGCCACGGCCAGCTCAGCGCGTGCCCGTCGCCGTCCAGCATCGTCCCGGCCAGCACCGTCCACCCGATCACGTCGAGCAGCCCGGCCGCGGAGACGGCCACCACCCCGGGCACCGTGGGCGCCAGCCCGTTCTCCCGCACTATGGCCGTCAGCACCGGCACCGCCGTTATCGACAGGGCGATCCCGGCGAACACCACCATCGCGGGGGAGAGGTCCCGCGGCATTCCGAGGTCGTACAACTGATCCCGGAACAGCAGCGCACAGCCGCTGCCCACCGCCATCGGCACCACGAAGGCCGCCAGCGCCACCGTCACGGCCGTGCGTGCCCGCGTCCCCAGGACCTTCAGATCCAGCTCGTAGCCCACCGCGAACAGGAACACCACCAGCGCGAACTGCGCGAACCCGGTCAGCGCCCCAGAGATGTCCTCGGGAAACAGTGACCGGTGCGCGTCCGGGGCCACACTGCCGAGCAACGAGGGACCCAGCGCTATGCCCGCTGTCAGCTGACCCACGATGTAGGGCTGTTTCAGCTTCCGGGCCAGCCAGCCGGCCGCGTGCGCGGCCACCAGGATCAGGGCCGAGGCACCCACGAAGTGCATGACCATCGCGTCAGGGCTCACGCAGTCCCCCTGTTGTCCAGTTGTCGAGGCCGTCCGTCCGGCCAGGGGAGGGCCTTCGCACGCGTGCTCGACCCCAACCTCCTTATGATACTGGTAAGTTGACGTCGTATCGGCAGTCGTACACAACACTGCACCGGTGTCACGGGGGGCACATGACGGCGGTCGTCTTCATCCATGGGACAGGGGTGCGCGAACCAGGCTTCTCGAAGCTTGCGGGGCGCGTGGCGGCCGGCCTGACCGCGCTGCGCGACGGACTTCGCATCGTGCCGTACTACTGGGGAGGCACGCACGGCGCCACGCTCGCCGCAGGCGGGGCCAGCCTTCCGCCGCAACCGGGCGGCACGGCCCGCGGCCTCGCGGAGACCCCGTACGCCCCCGACGCCCCCGGTGCCGCCGACGACACGACGGCCGCCTGGGCCGCGGCGCGGCGGGCGCCGTAGCGGCGATGGACCGCCTGCTTGGTGACCCCGAGGGCGGAGCCCACCGCGTCCCACGAGAAGCCGAGTGAGCGGTCGAAGTCCACGGCGGCCGTGA
>NZ_NTGE01000051.1 GCF_002291145.1 Streptomyces sp. SA15 | reverse complement strand
GCGGATCGCGACCCGGGGCTCGGCACATCGCAGCGCGGCCCCGAACGCCGCCCGGGACTCGCCGTGCCCGTCCAGGTCGACCAGCGCCAGGCGCTCCGGGTTCTCGGTCTGGGCCGAGGTCACCAGACCCCAGCTCGCCGCGTTGCCGAGGTCGGTGACGTCCTCGCCGTCGCCCGCGGCGACCGCGCCGGAGGTCACGAACACCAGGCGTGAGCCGGCGAACCGGTCGTCGGCGAGCCAGGCGCGCAGGCACTGGAGCGTCTCCCCCGCCGCCGCGTGCGCCGCCGCCGCGGGATCGTCCGCCGCCCCGGGCACCAGGCAGCGGACCACGATGTCCGGGACCGGGCCGTCGGCGGCCAGCTCGTCCAGGTCGGATACCACCGGCACGCTCGCGGCCGCACCGGCCAGCCCGAACGGGTCGTCACCGACGATCGCGTACGACCCGGCCGGCTCGCCGTCCTCGGCCTCGGCGGGCACGACGGCCCAGTCGAGATGGAGCAGCGCCTCCTCCAGCGCGGCGTCCGCCGGCCGGCCCAGGGCGGCGGGCCGGGTCACCAGCGACCGCACCGACACCACCGGTTGTCCGGCCTCGTCGGTGAGCAGCACGGCGAGGTGCTCGCCGGACGGGATCAGCCGCACCCGCGCCGTGGTCGCCCCCGTCGCGTACAGGTGCACCCCGGTCCAGGAGAACGGCAGCCGCACCCCCGTGTCCGGATCCGCGGCGAACGCCATGGCGTGCAGAGCGGCGTCCAGCAGCGCGGGGTGAACGCCGTAGCGCGCCGCCTCCTCCCGCTCGGACTCCGGCAGCCGGATCTCGGCGAACAGCTCCTCGCCGCGCCGCCAGACCGCGTGCAGGCCCTGGAAGGCCGGGCCGTAGTGGTAGCCCGCCTCGGCGAGGTGGTCGTAGACGCCGTCCGCCTCCACCCGCTCCGCCCCGGCCGGCGGCCAGGCCGTGTCGGGCGAGGGCTCCTCGGCCGTCTCCTGGGTCAGGGAGCCGGACGCGTGCAGCACCCAGCCGCCCTCGCCGGTACGGGAGTGCACGGTGACCGTGGAGCGGCCCGAATCGCCGTCCGGTGCGGCCCGGACCTGCACTGTGACCTCGTCCAGGGCACCGGCCGGCAACAACAGCGGCGCGTGCAGGGTGAGTTCCTCCAGGTGGGGCCGGCCCAGCTGGTCGCCCGCCCGGATCGCCAGATCCACGAAGGCGGTGCCCGGCAGCAGGGCCGTGCCCGAGACGGCGTGGTCGAGCAGCCAGGGGTGGGTACGCCCGGAGAGCCTGCCGGTGAGCAGCACACCCTCGCCGCCCGCCAACGCCACGGCCGCGCCCAGCAGCGGGTGGTCCGCCGCCTCGAGCCCCGTCGCGGTCAGATCGCCCGCGCCGCGGCGGGACTCCAGCCAGAACCTCCGGCGCTGGAAGGCGTAGGTCGGCAGGTCCACCGGCGGCCGGGCGCCGGATGCGGCGAGCACCGGCGACCAGTCGACCTCGACGCCCAGCACGCCCAGTTCGGCCACCGAGGTGCGCAGGCGCCGTGCGCCGCCGTCGTCCCTGCGCAGCGAACCCACCGCCACCGCTGCTCGTCCCGCCGCGTCGATGGTGTCCTGGACCGAGGGCACGAGCACCGGGTGCGGACTGATCTCCGCGAAGACCGTGCAGCCCTGGTCGAGCGCAGCGCGCGTCGCCGCCTCGAACTCCACGGTATGGCGCAGGTTGCGGTACCAGTACCCGGCGTCCAGCTCCGCGGTGTCCAACGGGGCGCCGGTGAGGGTCGAGAAGAACGGTACGGTCGTCGAGCGCGGCGTGATCCCCGTCAGCGCGGCGGCCAGATCGGCCTCGATCGCCTCCACCTGAGCGGTGTGCGAGGCGTAGTCCACCGGGATGCGCCGGGCCCGTACGCCGTCGTCGTCGCACCGCGCGAGCAGCTCGTCGAGCGCGTCGGGCTCGCCCGCCACCACCGTGCTGGCCGGCCCGTTGACGGAGGCCACCGAAATCCGCCCCGGCCACCCGGCGATCAGCTCCCGGGCCGCCGCCGCGGGCAGCGCCAGTGACACCATCCCGCCCCGCCCGGCCAGCGCCGACCCGATCGCCTCGGCCCGCAGCGCGACGACCCGGGCACCGTCGTCGAGATCCAGGGCCCCGCAGACACAGGCGGCGGCGATCTCGCCCTGCGAGTGGCCGATCACGGCCTCCGGTTCGACGCCGTACGCACGCCACAGCGCGGCCAGCGACACCATCACCGCCCACAACGCCGGCTGCACCACGTCCACCCGGTCCCACGGTGGTGTGCCCGGCTCCTGTCCCAGCACGGCGAGCAGTGACCAGTCGACGTACGGGCTCAGCGCCCGCTCGCACTCCAGCATCCGGTCCCGGAAGACCGGCTCGGAGCCGAGCAGCTCCGCCGCCATCCCCGCCCACTGCGCTCCCTGACCGGGGAAGACGAAGACGACGCGGCTCTCGCCGAGCACCGAACCCGTCACCAGGCCGGGCGGCAGCGCCGCGTCCGGCTCCTCGGCCAGGCGCGCCAGCCCGGCCGCACCCGCCAGCAGTTCCTCCCGGTCGCCGCCCAGCACCACCGCACGGTGGGGCAGCCGTGCCCTGCCCGTCAGGGCGCCGGCGACGTCCACCGGGGACAGCTCGGGACGCTCCGTGACATGGGCGACGAGGCGTTCGGCCTGGGCGTGCAGCGCGGTCCGGCTGTGCGCGGAGAGCACCCAGGGCAGCACCCCGCCCGCGACCGGCCCGGAAGGCTCCGCCGGCTCCTCGGCCGGCGGCTGTTCGAGAATGACGTGGGCGTTGGTGCCGCTGATTCCGAACGAGGACACCCCGGCCCGGCGCGGACGGTCCGTGTCCGGCCACGGCTGCTGCTCGGTGAGCAGCTCCACCGTGCCCGGGGACCAGTCCACCTCGGGTGTCGGCTCGTCCACGTGCAGGGTCCTGGGCAGCACGCCGTGCCGCATGGCCATGACCATCTTGATGATGCCCGCAGCACCGGCCGCCGCCTGCGTGTGCCCCAGGTTGGACTTGACCGAGCCCAGCCACAGCGGCTGTTCGGCGGTCCGTGCCCGGCCATAGGTCGCCAGCAGCGCCTGCGCCTCGATCGGGTCGCCCAGGGTGGTGCCCGTGCCGTGCGCCTCCACGGCGTCGACGTCCGGGAAGCCGAGCCGCGCCGCGGCGAGCGCCTGCTCGATCACCCGCTGCTGGGCGGGGCCGTTGGGCGCGGTCAGCCCGTTGGAGGCGCCGTCCTGGTTGACCGCGCTGCCGCGGACCACGGCCAGCACCGGATGGCCGTTGCGGCGCGCGTCCGACAGCCGCTCGACCAGCAGCAGACCGGCGCCCTCCCCCCAGCCCGTGCCGCCCGCGCCCGCGGCGAAGGACCGGCAGCGGCCGTCGGGGGACAGCCCGCCCTGCCGGGACAGCTCCACGAACACCCCGGGGGTGGACATGACGGTCACGCCACCGGCCAGCGCCAGGTCGCACTCCCCGCCGCGCAGCGCCTGCATCGCCAGATGCAGGGCCACAAGGGAGGAGGAGCACGCCGTGTCGAGGGTGACCGCGGGACCTTCCAGGCCCAGCGTGAACGCGATACGGCCCGAGGCCACGCTGCCCGCCGAGCCGGTCCCGATGAGCCCCTCGACCTCCTCGGGCAGCCCGTCGCGGCCGGCACCGTAGTCGTGGTACATCACGCCGGCGAACACCCCGGTCCGACTGCCGCGCAGCCGGCGCGGATCGATGCCGGCCCGTTCCAGTGCCTCCCACGAGGTCTCCAGCAGCAGCCGCTGCTGCGGATCCATGGCCAGTGCCTCGCGGGGCGAGATGCCGAAGAACTCCGGGTCGAACTCGGCCGCGTCGAGCAGGAATCCGCCCTCCCGCACATACGACGTGCCCGGCCTGGTCCCCTCCGGGTCGTAGAGCTCCTCCACGTCCCAGCCGCGGTCGTCGGGCATGCCGGCGATCGCGTCCCGGCCGGTCGCGACCAGGTCCCACAGCTCCTCCGGCGTGGCCACCCCGCCGGGGTAGCGGCAGGCCATGCCGACGATGGCGATCGGCTCCGCGGACTCGACGCCGGCCGGCCGCGGTACGTCCACCACAGGTCCGTGGCCGATCAGCTCGCCCAGCAGGAAGTCCACCACCGCCGACGGCGTCGGATGGTCGAAGACCAAGGTGGCGGGCAGCCTCAGCCCGGTCGCGGCGCCCACCGCGTTGCGCAGCTCGATGGCGGCCAGCGAGTCGAAACCCAGCTCCCGGAAGGTCCGCTTCGCGTCCAGCGCGTCGGGCGTGGCATGGCCCAGCGCGGTCGCCGCGCTCGAGCGGACCAGGTCCAGCAGGACCCGCGCGCGTTCCGGCTCCGGCACCTCCCGCAGCCGGGCCGCGAACGCCGAACCCGCACC
>NZ_NTGE01000177.1 GCF_002291145.1 Streptomyces sp. SA15 | reverse complement strand
ACGTGGGCGCCTGTTCGGGTGAGTTCGTCGTGGAGTTCTTGGGCGCCGGGGGCGTCGGGGCCGCGTCGGCTGGTGAGGAGGAGGTGGGTGACACCGTGGTGGTGGACGAGGTGGCGGGCGAGGAGGGTGCCGAGGGTGCCGGTGCCGCCGGTGATCAGGGCGGTGCCGTCCGGATCGATCCCCCGCGGCACGGTGAGCACGGCCTTGCCGACCAGCTTGGCCTGGCTCAGGTCCCGCATCGCCTCACGTGCCCGGCGCAGGTCGTAGACGGTGACCGGCGGCCGGCGCAGAACCCCTTCGCGGTACAGGGCCATCACCGCGACGAGCATCTCCTGGATCCGGTCCGGCCCGGCCTCCAACAGGTCGTACGCCTGGTAGCGCACGCCCGGATGGTCCGCGGCGACCTGCCCCGGGTCGCGCTTGTCGGTCTTGCCCATCTCCAGGAACCGGCCGCCGCGCGGCAGCAGGCGCAGCCCGGCCTCCACGAACTCACCGGCCAGGCAGTCCAGGACGACGTCCATGCCGCGGCCGCCGCTGGACTCCAGGAACGCCTGCTCGAACTCCAGGGTCCGCGAGTTGGCGATGTGCTTGTCGTCGAGCCCGTACTCCCGCAGCGTCCGCCACTTTCCGGGGCTGGCGGTGCCGTGGACCTCCGCCCCCAGATGGCGGGCCAGCTGCACGGCCGCAACACCGACGCCGCCCGCCGCCGCGTGCACCAGCACCGATTCACCGGGCTGTACGCCGGCCAGGTCCACCAGGCCGTAGTACGCCGTGAGATGCGTGATGGGGACCGTCGCCGCCTGCTCGAAGGACCAGTCGTCCGGCATCGGCGTCAGGAACCGGTGGTCGCACACCGCCACCGGGCCGAACGAGTCGGAGCACAGCCCCAGCACCCGGTCGCCCACGGCCACGTTGGTCACATCGTCCCCCACCTCCAGGACCGTGCCGGACACGTCGCCGCCGATGCCGTTCTGTCCCTCGACCATGCCGAGGGCGACGATGACGTCCCGGAAGTTGAGCCCGACCGCGTGCACGGCGATCCGGACCTGCCCCGGCCCCAGCGGGTCCAGGACCTCGGGGCAGGGCACCAGCGCCAGGTTCTCGATCGTGCCGCGGCCGGTGCTCTCCAGCCGCCACGGGACCGGCCCGGGGGGCGGCAGCAGCGCCGGATGCGAGCCGGCCCGCGCCAGCCGGGGCGCCGTGACCGT
>NZ_NTGE01000104.1 GCF_002291145.1 Streptomyces sp. SA15 | reverse complement strand
GTGGCGAGCGAACTCCACGCACGCCTGACGGCCGCGGGTCTGGAGGCGGTACGTCCGGACGCCGCGGTCGTCTCCGTGCGCGCGCCATCCCCGGAGGGAGCCGTGCGGTGGGCGGCCGACTGCCGTGCGGCCGGGCTGGCCGTGGGCTGCTTCCGTCCTCCTTCCGTCCCCGACGGCATCTCACGGCTCAGGCTGACCGCCCGCGCGGACCTCTCCGAGGGGCAGATCGAACGCGCTGTACGAGTGATCGGCGAGGCGCGACCATGAGTCGGCGTGACACGGCCGAGCGCCGCACGAGAGGGGAACCGGTCAGATGTGGTGCACGGCGGCCGTGAAGCCCGCCCAGCTCCCGGGGGAGAAGAGCAGCGCGGGTCCGGACGGGGCCTTGGAGTCGCGCACGGCGAGCAGGCCGGTCCACGGACCGCGGTCCAACGGGGCCGTCTCGACGCAGTTGTTCGCTCCTGTGCTGTAGCTGCTGCGCAGCCACCGCACATCGTGCAGTTCGGTACTGGAGGGTACGTGCCGAGGCAGTGCAGACATGGGGGGTGCCTCCTTCTTACGCGCCGTCACCTATCGCGGCGATGTAGTCCAACGAATCCTCGGGCGAAAGGGCGTGGAACCGAAGGGTGTTGAAGGCCTCGGTGTAGGCCTGGAGGTCTTCTTTCCGTTCCAGGTAGAGGCTACTCGTCAAGTGGTCGAGAACAACCACATCCAGATCAGATGTGCTCGAAAATGAGAAGATAACGAAAGGCCCGGTGATGCCGATGTGCGCTCCGGCGGTGAACGGCAGTACCTGCAACCGCACTTGGGGCAGGCGGGCCGCCTCCACCAGCCGCTCCAACTGCCGCGCCATGACCCCGGGCCCGCCCACGTCCCGGCGCAGCACGGCCTCGTCCAGGACCGCGCTCAGCTCCAGCGGCGGATGCGACCGCAGCACGTCCTGCCTGGCCAGCCGTACCTCGACCAGCGCGTCCAGCCGTTCGTCGTCCAGCCCGTCCACCGCGGCCTTCGTCACCGCCCGGGCGTACTCGGGCGTCTGCAGCAGCCCCGGCACCACCGAGGTCTCCAGCGTGCGCATCGCGCTGGCCTGGGACTCCAGGCTGATGAAGTCCCGGTAGGTCGGCGGCAGCACCCCGCGGTAGGCGTGCCACCAGTGGTGCCGGCCGCCGCTCTCGTCGGATCCCGCCAAGACCAGCAGCAACTCCCGCAGTTGGGCGTCCCGCACTCCGTAGGCGTCGAGCAGTAACCGCACATCGGCCGGTTTCACCCCGCTCGCGCCGGTCTCGATCCGGCTGACCTTCGACTGATGCCAGCCCACCAGCCGGGCGGCCTCACCACTCGTGAGCCCCGCACCGGTGCGCAACGCACGCAGTTCGGCGCCCAGTTTCCGGCGGCGCACCGCGGGACCGTGCTGCATGGGCTGCTCTCCTTACAAATACGCTCTGCCGTCGCAGAGTTCACCGCTTCGAGCGACAGATATATGCATATCTTGGTGGATCGCCACCCGTGACGGCCGCGGTAATGGCAGTCTGGCGACGAAGCACCAGTCCGGGACCGTACTCGAACCTTCCGCCTTCGTGTCGGACTGCGGTCCCGTGGGAAAGGGACGACGTCGCCATGGCAGACCATCTGGAAGCATCCGTCACTCTGCCGAGCGATCCCGCCTCGGTTTCCGCGGCTCGCGCCTACGTGGTCACGACCCTGGCGGAGTGGGGACTGCCGGCGGACACGGACGCGGCCGAGACCATCCGCCTCATCGTCTCCGAACTCGCCACCAACGCCGTACAGCACACCTTCGGGCAGTCACCGACCTTCACGGTGGACCTCGAGCTCGACCGGGACGAACACCTGCGCATCGGTGTCACCGACAGCCATCCGCGGTTCCCGAAGCGGCTGCCCGCCGCCGTCCAGCAGGACAACGGCCGGGGCCTGGTGATCATCCGCTGGCTGACCGCGGAGTACGGCGGCAAGCTGAGAATCCGGCCCACCCGCGAGGGCGGCAAGACCGTCTCCATCGAACTGCCGTGGACCGTACCGGCCGAGCCGGTGCCCACGGCGGGGCAGCAGGACCCGTAGAACTCACGTGTGACGGGCCCGGGCGAACGTGCCCCGCAACAAGGCCCGGAACGCGTCCGCGGCGGGTGCCGCCTCGTCGGTCCGGTACACGACCGAGATCGTACGGCGCAGCTCTCCCGCCTCCAGCAGCCGCATCCCCACCGGAGTGGCCGCCGTCCGCGCCACCATCTCCGGTACGACCCCGAGCCCGAGCCCCGCACTGGCCAGCGCGCACACCAGGACATACCCGGGAGTCGCCACCAGCACCGACGGCGTGGCCCCGGCCCGGGCCAGTATCGCCTCCACCTCCCGCCGCCCCGGATGATCCGGCGCCATGCTGATCAGCGGCTGCCCCGCGAGTTCGGCCAGCGGGAGCCGTGAGGCGCCGCTGGTGAGGGCGTGCCCCGGCGCGGACACCAGGACCAGCTCCTCGACGAAGATCGCATCGGCGCCGACGGAGGAGGGGAGCGGGACCGGGTCCCCCGGTTCATAGCGGTGCGTCATCGCCAGGTCGATCTCGCCGGCGGCCACGGCGGCGGCCCCGGCCGACGGTTCGTGGTCCGCGACGATCAGCTCCACGTCCGGATACGCCCGGCGGAACGCGCTGAGCACGGGTGGCAGCAGATGGATGCCGGCGGTCTGGAAGGTGCCGAGCCGGAGCGTGCCGCCCGACAGGCCCGCCAGCCGCGCCAGCTCGTGCCGCGCCCGCTCCAACTCGTCGAGCACGCGACGCGCCCGCGCCACCAGCACCTCGCCCGCGCCCGTCAGCCGCGCCCCGCGATGGTGCCGGACGAGCAGGGCGGTACCCGCCTCCCGCTCCAGCTTGGCCAGTTGCTGGGAGAGGGCGGGCGGTGTGTAGCCGAGACGCTCGGCTGCCCGGGTGATCGACCCCGCCTCGGCGACCGCCACGAGGGCCGCGAGCCGGGTGGGATCGTACATGCGGAGTCCTTCCGGCTGAAGCGGCTGGGCCTAAAGCAATGCTTAAGGCGCACCCAGCATATTCGACATACCTGCTGAAGGCTCGCGGACGGCAGGCTGGGGCGCATGGACGCACAGCTCATCGCCTTCACCGGTCTCGCCGCGGGCCTGATCGCCATGCCCGGCGCCGACTTCACCGTCGTCGTGCGCAACGCCCTGGTCTCCCGCCGCGCCGGTGTCACCTGCGCGCTCGGCATCACGGCAGGACTGCTGGTGCACACCGCACTGGCGGTGGCCGGGGTCGCCTCGGTGCTGGCCGCCGTACCCGCGCTGTTCCGCGCGCTGCAACTGCTGGGCGGTGCCTATGTCCTGTACCTGGGCCTGCGGACCCTGCGGGCGCTACGGCGGCCGAGCGCGGCCTCGGCCGACGAAGCCGCCTCTGGCGGGCACCCGCTGCGGCAGGGCTTCCTCACCAATGCCCTGAACCCGAAGGCCTCGCTCACCTTTCTCAGCGTGCTGCCGCAGTTCGTGCCCGCGGGCAGCCCGGCCATGCCCCGGACCCTGCTGCTCGCACTGATCGTCGTCGTCCTCGCCCTGCTCTGGTTCCACGCCGTGGCCCTGCTGGTCGACCGCCTCGGCCGGTGGCTGCGCGGGCCGCGTGCCGCACGGGTGGTGGAGGGCGTCACCGGCGGCGCGCTGACAGTTCTCGGTGCGGTGCTGCTGCTCGAACCGGTGCTCGCGGCCTGACGGCCTCGTGTGCCGGCGGCCCGACCGCCTCGTGCCGCTCGTCGGCCGAGGGCCGCTCCTCGGCCGCGCCGGCCCGCCACACCAGGCGCGGCAGCAGCCCCCACAGGCCGAGACACACCAGCAGGGTCGCCGCGCCCGCGGCCACCCCGCCGGCCCGGCTGGTCGTCACGTCCACCACGAGCAGCACCGACCCGGTGAACGCGAGCACCAGGACACCCATGCCCGCCGACGCCAGCCGCGAGGAGACCTGGACGATGCGGGGCTTGGCGCCCTTCTGGAAGAGCGAGCGGTGCAGGGCGGCGGGCGCGGTGAACAGCGCCGCCGCGAGGACCGCCAGCAGGAGCGTGGTCACGTAGGTGGTGCGCTGGACCGTGTCGAGGTCGGGGAAACGCGGGGTGAAGGCCAGGCTCAGCAGGAAGGCGAAGAGGATCTGGACCCCGGTCTGGGTGACGCGCAGTTCCTGGAGCAGCTCGCCGAAGTTGCGGTCGGCGCGCTCCAGCGGCGTCTCGTTGCGTGCGGTGCAGCGACGGTGGTCGGACATGCCGGACGAGTAACCGCCTGAGCCCGTGTCACGCCCCGGGAGGCCCGCGGAGGGCGACGGCGAGTCAGGTCGCCGTCGCCCCCGCGGGCGCGTCAGCGGACCCGGCCGTACCAGACGCTCTTGGTCCAGATCTTCTGCAGTCGCACCACGTCCCCGGTCTTCGGGGCGTGCCAGATCTTCCCCTTCCCGGCGTAGATGCCGACGTGGTACACGTTCGAGCCCGAGTGGAAGAACACCAGGTCTCCGGCCTTGCGGCTCTTGGAGGAGATGTGGCGCGTCTTGTTGTACTGCTGGGCGGCCGTTCGGGGCAGCTTCTTGCCCGCCTTCTTGAACGAGTACAGGGTGAGCCCGGAGCAGTCGAACCTCTTCGGCCCCGTGGCGCCGTATTTGTACGGCGAGCCCTTCTTGGAGGCCGCGATCTGAAGTGCCTTCGTCGCCGGTGTGGCGGCCTCTGCCTCGGAGGCGAAGCCGGGAGCCACGATCGAGCCGCCCACGGCGGCGATGGTGAGGGCCGAGGCCGTACCGGCCCGGACCATGAGCGACGGGACACGATTGAGCGCAGTCATGCGCAACCCTTCGTCAGCCGCCTGTGAAGGATGACCTGTCGGATTCGGGCTGGCGAAGTTGCCCGGCCGCTGACGCGGCTTCACCCCAAGGGCTGCTCGGCCCGGTCATGGCGTGACCGTTCCGGCGACCCGTCGTGCTTGGGTCCTCCACTCCTGCCGATCCACTCCTGTCGACCGGTCATCCGGGCGGCGGCAGGACTCGGCGTCCGCCCGGACCGCCCCGCCGCTGTGGCGGGGGCTTGTCGTCAGACACGGATCCTCACTCACGGATGTCCGAAAATCCCAACGGAACCGAGGGTTTGTGTTGTTACTCACCACTCACCCGTTCGGGTGGACACCCCGGTGTTCGAAGGGGTGTTGAGGGGCCCGAGGACGCCCGGACCAGCACCGGAACGCCTCATTGCGGCTGGGAGCCAGGCGCGTTGTGCAAGTCCGCCGGTCCCGAAAAAGGGCGCACGCCTACTCCAAAAGGCCGTACGCCGTTTGGTCCGTTTCGACCCCGGCCCGGACGTCGTCTCGACCCGACGGTTCGTCCGGGCCGGGTGGGGGTGCGTCAACTGTCGGAGAGCGGCGGCAGAGTGACGCGAGCCGTGCGGCGCTCGCCGTCCAGGACGCGCAGCGCCCGCGTGAGCGTGGGCGCGTGCAGTTCGGTCTCGCCCCGCTGGTGCATCAGCGCCAGCGCGTCGCGCAGTTCCGTCGCCTTGCCGACCAGTGCCTGCGCGGCCCGCAGCCCGCGGTACGTGTCGCCGTGGTGCACGGGGTTGATGCGCCCGAGCAGGTCGACCACGTCGAGGTAACGGTCGATCAGCTCGCCCTCGGCACGGGTGAGGGCGGGCAGCGGCGGCAGTTCGGGTGGGAGCACCGGCCGCTCACCTCCCGGTGGGCGGGGCGAGGGTGGCCTTGCGGCTCGGGATGATCTGATCCGCGAGTCCGTACTCCAGCGCTTGCCGTGCGTTGAGGATCGTGTCCCGCTCGATGTCCGCGCTCACCTGCTCCTGGGTGCGGCCGGTGTGCCGTACGAGCATCTCCTCCAGCAGGGCACGGATCCGCGTCAATTCGTCGGCCTGGATGGCCAGATCGCTGGCCTGCCCCTGCACCGGTTCGGCCAGCGCGGGCTGGTGGATCACCACGCGGGCACCCGGCAGCAGGTGCCGCTTGCCGGGCGTCCCCGCCGCCAGCAGCACGGCGGCGGACGAGCCGGCCTGCCCCAGACATGTCGTCTCCACGTCGCAAGCGACGTACTGCATCGTGTCGTAGATCGCCGACATCGCGCTGAACGAGCCGCCGGGAGAGTTGATGTACAGCGAGATGTCCCGGTCCGGGTCCTTGTGCTCGAGGTACATGAACTGGGCCATCAGATCGTTGGCGGAGGTGTCGTCGATCTGCGTCCCGAGGAAGACGATTCGCTCCTCCAGCAGCTTCGAGTACGGATCCATCGACTTGTGCCCGTAACTCGTGCGCTCGGTGATCTCGGGCAGGACATAGCGGGCGGATGGTCGGGTCATGGTTGCCCCTCCTTCGGCGTCTGTAAAAAATGTACAGGATGTACGTGACGTTATGATGGGGGTATGGCCTATGAGATTCCGGTGACGCAAGCCAGGGCTGAACTCGCCGACCTGATCAACCGGGTGGTGTACGGCGGTGAGCGGGTGGTCGTGACACGGCACGGCAAACCCCTCGTCGCCCTGGTCTCCGCCGCCGACCTCGAACGGCTGGAAGAGCTTCAGGAGCCCGCCGAGGAGCAGGTGATCAGCGCGGTCTCCACCGTCCGCGAGGTCGCGTCCGCTCCTCGCGAACAGCAGCGCTTCGGCATCGCGGCGCACCACCGGGGGACCGGTCCCGCGTAGACCTACCTGGTCCCGCGTGGACGAAGAGCGCGTAGACGAAGAGACCGTGCACCCCCGGCCGCTACGGCGGGGGTGCACGGTCGGACAGGTGTCGTGGGCCGGTCAGCCCACGGGGGTCAGTTCCCGCTTTTCCGCGGGCTCGGTGCTCCGTGTACGTGCCTTGAGCGCGTTGCCGAGCAGTACGGCGCCCAGGCCCAGCGCGGCCCACCAGGTCAGGGTCAGGGCGGGACCGGTCGCCGCCGCGCCGTCGAAGAACGACACCGAGCGCAGCAGGGTCGTGCCCGCGCCCGGCGGCAGCCACTGGCCGATCGCCCCGGCCGGCTCGGGCAGCATCTGCGGGGCCGTGGCCGCTCCGGAGAACGGGTTGCCGAACAGCATCACCACACCCGCGCCGAGCCCGATGCCTGCCGGGCCGAGCAGGGCGGCGAGTCCGGCCACGGCGCCGCTCACAGCCAGCGTCGCCAGGCCGAGCGTGCCGGCCTCCGCCCACCAGTCGCCCGTGAGGACCCCCAGCCAACTGTGCGCGACCGCCGCCGCGGCCACGCCGACGAG
>NZ_NTGE01000105.1 GCF_002291145.1 Streptomyces sp. SA15 | reverse complement strand
CCCCGCTGGCCACCCACCTGCCGCACGCCGTCGGTCTGGCGCACGCGGCCCGGCTGCGCGGCGACGACGTCGTCGCGCTCGCCCTCGCCGGCGACGGCGCGACCAGCGAGGGCGACTTCCACGAGGCCCTCACCTTCGCCGGGGTGCTGCGGGCGCCGGTGGTGTTCCTCGTGCAGAACAACGGCTTCGCCATCTCCGTACCGCTGGCCCGGCAGAACGCCGCACCGACCCTGGCGCACAAGGCGGTGGGCTACGGGCTGCAGGGACGGCTGGTCGAGGGCAACGACGTCCTGGCGACGCACCAGGTGCTGGCGGAGGCCGTCGCCCGGGCGCGGTCGGGCCGGGGACCGGTGCTCGTGGAGGCCATCACCTACCGGATCGACCCGCACACCAACGCCGACGACCCGCGCCGCTACCGCACGGACGAGGAGGTGGCCGTCTGGAAGGAGCACGATCCGGTGACCCTGATGGAGGATCACCTCAAGGCCGAGGGGCTGCTCGACGACACCACGGTGCACGAGGCCACGGCCGCGGCCGACCGCGTGGCCGGGGAGCAGCGCGCCGCCTTCTCCGACCCGCCCCCGCCGTCCCCGCGTCACCTCTTCACGCACGTCTACGCGCGACCCACCCCGCACCTGCGCGAACAGGCCGCCACACAGGCGGCGTGGCGTTCGACCGCCGCCACGGGATCGGAGGAGGCCACGTGACGGCACTCGACGAGACGGGAGCCACGACCGGCACCGGCACGACCGGGACGACGGCCGCGCCGGTGGACGGCGGCGCGGCGGCCGGGGCGACGATGGTGCAGGCGCTCAACCAGGCGCTGAGGGACGCGATGCGCGAGGACGACACCGTATACGTCCTCGGCGAGGACGTCGGCTCCCTCGGCGGGGTCTTCCGCGTCACGGACGGCCTGGCCGCCGAGTTCGGGCCGGACCGCTGCGCGGACACCCCGCTGGCCGAGGCGGGCATCCTCGGCACGGCCGTCGGCATGGCGATGTACGGTCTGCGCCCCGTCGTGGAGATGCAGTTCGACGCCTTCGCCCACCCCGCGTTCGAGCAACTGGTCGGCCACGTCGCCAAGATGCGCAACCGCACCTCCGGACGGCTCCCGCTGCCCCTGGTGGTGCGGATCCCGTACGGCGGAGGGGTGGGCGGCGTCGAGCACCACAGCGACTCCTCGGAGGCCTACTATGCCCACACCCCCGGACTGCACGTGGCCACTCCCGCCACGGTGGCCGACGCCTACGGTCTGCTGCGCGCCGCCATCGCCGGTGACGACCCCGTGGTGCTGCTGGAGCCCAAACGGCTGTACTGGGCCCGGGAACCGTGGTCCCCGGACGAGCCTGCCAGGGTCCCCCCGCCGGGCCGCGCGGTACTGCGACGCCCCGGCCGTTCCGCCGTGCTGATCACCTACGGGCCGTGCGTGCCGGTGTGCCTGGAGGCGGCGCGGGCGGCGGCGGACCGGGGCCTCGACCTCGCCGTGCTGGACCTGCGGACGCTGGTGCCGCTGGACGACGACGCCCTGTGCGACACGGTGCGCGCGACCGGGCGGGCGGTGGTGGTCCACGAGTCGAGCGGTTTCGCCGGTGTCGGCGCGGAACTGGCCGCCCGGCTCACCGAGCGATGCTTCTACCACCTGGAGGCGCCGGTGCTGCGGGTCACGGGGCTGGACGTCCCGTACCCACCGCCGTTGTTGGAGCACCATCACCTGCCGGACGTCGAGCGGATCCTGGACGCGGTCGAACAGCTTCACTGGGAGGACTGAGCGGGGTTCGCGGCACACGGGCGGGATGGGGGTACTGGGCGCACACGGGCGGGATGGGGGTACTGGGCGCGCGGTCCAACCTCGGCTTACGGACGCGCGAAGCCCCGTCCGCGTACGGGAGGGCCCGGCGGGCCCCGCCGCTCGCGCTTCGGCGCGACAACCCGCCGTCGTCAGGCGCGGCTTGGGTCTCTCGCGGCGGCAATCGCCGCCCCCTCCCCACCCGCCTGCCCCTTTGCCGCCGCGTCCGCCCGGCCGCTACACTCGTGTGCATGATCTTCTGACCGGGCAGGCGAGTTCCCCAGCACACACAGCCAATCGCCCCTTCCCGCATGCCGTCGCCGTCGGACCGTGCGACCGCGGGTTCCGGGACGCTTTCCACGCGTCCCGTCTGGAGATCTCCGTATGCCTTCTCAGCTCACTCTTTCCGGCGTGTCCAAGGGTTACGCCGACCACCCCGTCCTGGAGAACGTCTCGTTCAGCGTCCGCCCCGGCGACATCGTCGGCGTCGTGGGCGAGAACGGCGCGGGCAAGAGCACCCTGCTGCGACTGATGGCGGGCGTGGAGCAGCCCGACGAGGGGGAGGTCGTCGTCGACGCCGCGGCGGGCGTGGGCCTGCTCGGCCAGACCGTCGACCTGCCCCCGCACTACACCGTGCAGGACGCCGTGGACCGGACCCTGTCGGACCTGCGGGAACTGGAGCGGGCCATCCGCGACGCCGAGTCCCGCATGGCCACCGCGACCCCCGCGGAGCTGGACGCCTACGGCGAGCTCGTGACGCGTTTCGAGTCCCGCGGCGGGTACCAGGCCGACGCCCGTGTCCGGGCCATGCTGGACGAACTCGGTCTCGGTCACATCCCGTTCGACCGGCCCATCGGCGCCCTGTCCGGCGGGGAGCAGAGCCGACTCGTCCTCGCCTGCCTGCTCGCCACCGAACCGGGGCTGCTGCTGCTCGACGAGCCCAGCAACCACCTGGACGAACCGGCCATGAACTGGCTGGAGAACAAGCTGCGGACGTTCCCCGGCACGGTCGTCGCCGTCTCCCACGACCGGGTCTTCCTGGACAACGTCACCGACATCATCCTGGAAGTGGAGGGCGAGCGGCGGACGGTCAACCGCTACGGAAACGGCTACGCCGGCTTCCTCGCCGAGAAGGCGGCGGCACGCAGGCGCTGGGAGGAGGAGTACCAGAGCTGGCTGGACGACATGGAGTTCCAGCGGGTCCGCAGCGTCACCACCGCGCACCGAGTGGGGTACGCCAACCGCTTCCACTCCAACAAGCTCCAGTACTTCAACCACGGCCTGCGCGCGGAACGGCAGGTCGGCAGCCGGGTCCGCAACGCCCTGGAGCGGCTGCGGCGGCTGGAGGCCAACCCGGTGCCCCGGCCGCCGGACCCGCTGCGGTTCGCCGCTGGCCTGTCCCACACCGGCACGGAGGTCGAGGGTCCGCCGGCCGAGCTGACGGACGTGGTGGTGGAGGGTCGGCTGCGGGTCGAGCAGCTGACGGTCGGCAGGGACCGCCGGCTGCTGGTCCAGGGACCCAACGGCGCCGGCAAGACAACTTTGCTGAACGTCATCGCGGGTGTGCGGCAACCGGACTCCGGCAGGGTCGTACGCCGCGGACGCATCGGCTACCTGCCGCAGGAGGTCACCGTGCGCAGGCCCGAGCAGCCGCTGCTGGCCGCGTTCGCCGAGGGCCGGGTGGGCACCGAGGACGAGCACCGGGAGCGGCTGGCGTCGCTCGGGCTGTTCCAGCCGGAGAGCTTCCACGTCCCGGTGGGCCGGCTGTCGGTGGGACAGCAGCGGCGGCTGGCCCTGGCCCGGCTGGTGGTGGAACCGGCGGACCTGCTGCTGCTCGACGAGCCCACCAACCACCTGGCGCTCACCCTGGTCGAGGAACTGGAGCAGGCCCTGGCGCTCTACCCCGGCGCCGTCGTGATCGTCTCGCACGACCGGCGGCTGCGGTCCCGCTTCGCCGGCGAGCGCGTCGAGGTACGTGACGGCAGGCTGCTCACCGAGGCATCGACACCCTCGGGGTGACCGGGCTCCTCCTGTCGTGGTGTGCGCCGCCCCGGCCCCTCCCCGCGTGCGGGCGGGAGGGCCGGGGCGGGCGTCGTGCACCGCGTGACGCGGGCTACCAGGTCACGGGGATCTCCGAGAACCCGCTGAGCATGGAGCCGGGACTCGACCAGCGCAGTTCTCCGACGTCGGCGGCCAGCTCGAGCCGGGGGAAGCGGCGCAGCAACGCGCCGATGGCGACCTGGAGTTCCAGCCGGGCGAGGGCGGCGCCGAGACAGAAGTGGATGCCGTGGCCCAGCGCGGTGTGCTGGTTGTCCGGGCGGTCCAGCAGCAGGCCCTTGGGGTCCTCGAAGCGCCGTGGATCCCAGTTCGCGGCCTGTGTCGACGCCAGGACGGCACTGTGCGCCGGAATGCGGGTGTCGCCGATCGTCACCTCCTCCAGGGTGACGCGGAACAGGGCGCCGTCCCCGGCCGGGGCGTAGCGCATGAGTTCTTCCACCGCGGAGGGCAGCAGCTCGGGCCGCTCCCGCAGCTGCGCCAGCCGCCCGGGGAAGCGCAGCAGCGTCAGCACGCTGGAACCGAGCTGGTTGGACGCCGGTTCGTACCCGGCGAGCAGCAGGATGAGGGAGAGCGAACGTACGTCCCTGTCGGTCAGGTCGTCCTCCCGGTCGGCGGTGGCGACCAGGGCGCTGAGCAGGTCGGCGCCGGGTTCCTTCCGTTTGGCGACGATGAGGCCGTCGAGATAGTCCTGAAGGGCGTCGCGGGCGGCCGACCAGTCCTCCATCGAGTAGCCGGTGAGGGACACCATGGTGTCGGCCCAGCCACGGAAGCGGGTCACGTCGTCCATCGGCACGCCGAGCAGCTCGCAGATGACGGTGATCGGGAACGGCACCGCCAGGGACTCCACGATGTCGGCCGGCGGCCCCTGGTCCTCCATGGCCTGCAGCAGTTCGTCGACGATCTCCTCCAGCCGGGGACGCATCCGCTCGACGCGGCGCGAGGTGAAGTCCCGTGAGACCAGCCGGCGCAGCCGGGTGTGCGTGGGCGGGTCCGTCGTCATCACGCTCTCGAAGGTCATCTCGGTCAGGCGCGGGGCTCCCGGCAGGTTCTGCCGGACGCTGAAGCGGGGGTCCGAGAGGACGAAGCGGACGTCCTCGTACCGGGTGACCAGGTATCCCGGGTCCCCCGTCGCCATGGTGATCTTTGCGACCCGTTCCGTCTCGCGCAGATCCTCGTACAGGGGCGGGATCTCGGTCGGGGCCGTGCGGTCGAAGGGGTAGGGGTGACGCGTCTCGCTGGCGACCATGTCTCTCCATGTCCGTCGGGATGGCTTCCGGTTCGGCTGTCGGTCGGCCGGGGAACCGCCTCGCGGCTCGTCGTCCGTCCCGTGAGTCTCCTCGCCTCCCGTGACGCAGCGAGAGGGGCCGCCCACGGTCCGTCAGGCGGGCATCAGGCCGCCGTCAGACGGCCTGCCCATAGTGGCGGGCGGGACATCCACGACCGGTCGGTCGGACGACGGGAGCAGGAGGTCGGATGGAGGCCAGCACGAGCGGCGACGTTCCGTGTACCAACCGGATCACGACCCTGTGCCTGCCGAAACTGGCGCAGGACGTGACCGGGGCACGTCTGCTGCGGACGTATCGCGGGCCGGGTGAGCACTTCACGGCCGGGGAGCCCCTGTACGAGTGCGAGACCGACAAGGTCACCGTGGACGTCGACGCCCCCGTGAGCGGCGAGCTGGAGTGCTGGCTGGTCGCCGAGGGCGCCACCGTCGCGGAGGGCGAGCCGGTGGCGCGCATACGTGTCGCGGCAGAGGGTGGCGAGGGGACGCCCGGGGGCGGGGAGTCAGGTGACGGGGCGTCCGGCGACGGGGCGCCGCCCGCCTGCCGGGCTCCGGGTGACGAGGAGCCCGGCGTCTCCCCGCGCCCGGCCGCCGGGCCGCAAACCTCCCCGCCGCACGCCGTAGCCGGGCCGCCCGTCCGGGTGTCGCCCCTGGCCCGCAAGCACGCCCGGCTGCGCGGGCTGTCGGTGGAGGATCTCGCGTCGATACCGCGCCGCGGCACGATGCTCACCCCGGCCGACATCGACCGTCATCTGGACGGAGCCGGGGCGGGGCAGGAGCCCGCCGCGGCGCGGGAGCCGGCCCCTCCGCAACTGGAGGACGGGGCGGCAAAAGCCCCGGCGGACTTCGACGACGTACCCCTGACGGAGGCTCAGCAACGGCTGAACCGGGCGCTCGACCGGTCGCGCGCCGAGGTGACGGCCTCGTCCGTCAGCGTCTGCCTCGACGCCGCGACGCTGCGGCGGGCCGCCGCGCGGCTGCGCGTGGAGTCCGGTACGGGTTTCGTCAGCGACTTCCAGGCCCTGGTGCGGCTGGCCGCGCTCGCCGCCCGCGACCATCCCCGGCTCCGGGCGCGCCGGATCGGAGCCGGTGGTCTGCGGATCTTCCGCCGGGTCAATGCCGGTGTCGCCGTCGCGACGGCCGAGGGGGACTTGGTCGTCGCGGGTCTGCCGGGCGCCGACGAGGGCGGCTTCGCGGACTTCTCGGCCCGCTGGGCGACCGCCCTGGAGTCCGCCCTGTCCGGCCACACCACGGTCGACAGCACCACGACTGTGCTGGTCTCCTCACTGGACGACGAGGGAGCACTGCACGCCACGCCCGTCGTGGTGCCGCCCGCCGTGGCCACCCTGTTCCTCGGTGCCACGTCGCCGGGACCGGACGGGACCCGACTGCTGACACTCGCCTACGACCACGGCGTCCTCAACGGCCGCGAGGCCACCCGCTACCTGGCGGACGTCCGCCGGCACGTACGGCGTACGGCCGATGCCGGCACCGGGCCCCGCGCCGACTCCCCCACCGAGGCGGAGCCGGCCCGTCCCACGACGGACCCGGCGACGGTGCACCGGCTGGCGGAGCTCGTACGGGACGTCACCGGCCGCCCGGTGGACGTGGACCGGCCGTTCGGCGAACTGGGTCTGACCTCGTCCGCCGCCGTACGTCTGGCTGCCGCCGTCCGCGAACGGCTGGGGGCACGGCTGCCGGCGACGGCCGTGTGGCACCATCCGACACCGCGGGCCCTCGCGGCGGCGGTGGACGCGGCCCGCCCCGCACCGGCAGGCACGCCCGCCGGCGAAGACGTCTCGGACGGGCCCGCCGGCGAAGACGTCTCGGACGGGCCCGCCGGCGAAGACGTCTCGGACGGGCCCGCCGGCGAGGACGTCTCGGACGGCGCCGTTCCCTCCAGGGCCGTCCGTGACAGCGCCGCCCCGAACGATGTCGCCGGGCCGGGTGACCGGGCCGTGATCGTCGGGATGGCGTGTGCGTTCCCCGGTGCCGAAGGGCCGGATGCTTTCTGGGAGTTGCTGGTGCGCCGCGAGTGCGCGGTGCGGGAGATCCCGGCGGGCCGGCTCGCGGACTTCGTCCCGGACGTCCCTGAGGGGGGCGACCGCGCCGTGCCGCCGCCCCTCCCCCGCGCCGGACTGCTCGACGCGGCGGGCGACTTCGACGCGGAGTTCTTCGGCATTCCGCCCCGCCAGGCGCGGTCGATGGATCCGCAGCAGCGGCTGCTGCTCGAACTGAGCCGGCACGCCCTGGAGGACGCCGGGCTGGTTCCCGAGCGGCTGGCCGGGACCCGTACGGGGGTCTTCGTCGGCACCTCCAGCTACGACTTCCGGGAGCGGACGGTCCGGGAGGGACACGCGGACGGCTACGCGACCCTCGGCACCTTCCCGGCCTTCCTCGCCAACCGGATCTCCTACCACTACGACCTGACCGGCCCGAGCATCACCGTCGACACCGCCTGCTCCGCCTCCCTGACCGCGCTGGCGCTGGCCGTGTCGGCGATCGAGCGCGGCGAGTGCGAGACCGCCCTGGTCGGCGGGGTCAACCTGCTCGGCAACGGGTTCAACCAGGCCGCGTTCCAGCGGGCGGGCATGCTGTCGCCGGAGGGACTGAGCCGGGCCTTCGACGCGGCGGCCGACGGGTACGTGCGGGGCGAGGGCGCGGGCTGGCTGGTGCTGCGGTCCCTGCGCCGGGCCGACGCCGACGGCGATCCGCTGCTGGCGGTGGTGCTCGGCGCCGCCGCCAACCACGGCGGGCGG
>NZ_NTGE01000218.1 GCF_002291145.1 Streptomyces sp. SA15 | reverse complement strand
TGCCGCGCGCCGGCGGGCCCCTCCCGCTCCGCCCCGACGGCTGCTACCTGATCGCCGGCGGCACCGGCGGGCTGGGACGCGCCGTCGCCGACTCCGTACTGCGCCGGGTCCCCGGCGCCCGGATCGTCGTCACGGGGCGGGGTGCGGAGCACGGCCGCGAGGCGGGGGCGGGGCAGGTGACGTACTTGTCGTGCGACGTGACCGATCCCGAGGCGGTGGCCCGGCTGGCAGGTGAGCTGGACCGCCGGGGGCTGCGGGTCAACGGGGTGGTGTTCGCTGCGGGCGTGCTGCGGGACGGCTTCCTGCGGACGAAGACACCCGACGCCGTCGACACCGTGCTCAGGGTCAAGGCGCTGGGTGCCACGCTGCTCGACACGGTGCTGGCCCGGCACCCGCTGGACTTCTTCGCCCTCGCCTCGTCCGTCGCCGTGCACGTGGGCAACCAGGGCCAGTCCGACTACGCGTTCGCCAACGGCTTCCTGGACGGCTTCGCCGAGGACCGTGCCCGCCTGTCCGCCGCCGGGCTGCGGCCCGGGTGCACGCTCGCGGTCGGCTGGCCGGTCCTGGACGGCGGTGGCATGCGCCCCTCGGAATCGGCCCTCGGCTTCCTGCGCGAGACCTACGGCCTCACCCCGCTGCCGGTGGCCGAGGCGGCCGACGAGCTGTGGCGCCTCCTGGCCTGCGCACCGCCCGCCGACGGACCCGCCCACGCGGTCGTGGCCCACGGGGACCTCGGCCGCTGGAGCGAGGCCATCGGCGCCCACCCGGCCGCCCGTGCTTCTGCGAGGGGTGCCAAAGACCCGCGGACGGCGCAGGCCGCACCGCCGGACCCCGAAGGCGCACAGCGCGGATGCGAGCCCGCCGAGCCGGCGCCCGCCCCCGCACAGCCGACACCGGAACCGGCCGACGCGCACGCCGCGGCCGTACGGTGGCTGACCGCCGAGGTGGCGGCCGTCACGGGGCTGCCCGAGGACTCGCTGGCGTCCGACGCGCCCCTGGAGTCCCGAGGGGTGGACTCCATCTCGCTGATGCGGTTGGCCCGGCGGCTGGAGACCTCGCGCGGCAGGCTGCCGCGCAGCACCCTGTACGACCACGACACCATCGCCGACCTCGCCCGTGCGCTGGCGACCACGCACGGCACGGCCCTGGCGGCGGCCTCCACACCCCGGGGCGCCGCCACCCCTTCGGCCGAGCCACCGCAGGCCTCCCCGCCGCAGACCGCACCACCCGAGCCCGCGATCGGCTCCGATACGGCACCGTGGCCGCTGGCGGAACGTCATGTGCCGCTGTGGACGGCCGAGCAGGTCGCCGCGCCCGAGGCCCCCTACAACCTCTCCGTGGCCTGGCGTCTGCCCCCGGGACAGGACCGACGGACGGTGACCGCGGCCGTGACCCGGCTGCTCTCGCTCCACCCCGTCCTGGGCAGGCACATCGGCACGCACGCGGGATCGCTCTGCTTCCTGGCGCCCGGCCAGGAGGGCACGGGGGAGCTCCTCACCGTCCGCGAGACGACCCCCGGCCGGCTCCACGACGCCCTGCGGGACGAGGCCGCCCGGCGACTGCCGCTGGGCTCCGGGCCGGCGCTGCGGACGGTGCTGTGGGACGACGGCACGGACCGGGAGGTCCTCCAGGTGACCGTCCATCACCTGATGGCCGACGGCCGGTCGGTGGAGCTGCTCGGCGAGGATCTGGGCGCGCTGTGCCGGGATACGGAGCACCGGGGCGCGCCGGGAGAGCTCTTCGGCCGGTTCCTGGCGCAGGAGGAGGGCGAGGTCGCCGCCACCCGTGAGGAGGGCCTGCGGGCCTGGGCCGACCGGCTCCGCGACGCGCCGCCCGCGCCGAGGTTCCCCGGCGGCTCGCCGCGTGCCGGTGCCTGGGCGGCCGGACACGCGGAGTACCTGATGCCGGAGCACCTGCGAGACCGGCTGCGCTCGGTGGCCGACCGGCTCGGGGTGAGCGCGTTCACCGTCCACCTCGCGGCGTACGCCCTCGCGGTCTGCGCCGTCACGGGCCGCGGATCGCTGCTGGTCGCGGTGCCCACCTACGGCCGCCCGGAACGCGAGTACGACCGGACGGCCGGGAACTTCGTGAACTCCGTGCCGGTGCTGGTGCGTCCCGCGCCCGACCTGCCGCTGCGGCGCTGGCTGGCCGACCTGCAGGAGGAGGTCCGCTCGGCGCTGGCCCTCGCAGCCGTGCCCTACCCGTCGGTGGCGGAACTGTGCCGCCGTCAGGTCGGCGAGGAGGCCGTGCCGACGCTGACCTTCGCCTACCAGAACTGGCCCCGCCCGGCGGGCGCGCCGGAACCTCCCGGCGAGCGGGTGTTCATCCGGGGGCAGGGCGGCCACTGGGACCTGGGGCTCGAACTCAGCGAGACGCCCGACGGCGTCGAGATCCTCGCCAACCATCGCCTGGCCGCGCTGACGGGCCGGGAGCTCGACTCCTTCGTCGACACGTGGTTCACACTGGCGGGCGCGCTGGTCGCGGACCCGGACGCACTCACCGGGGACCTGCTGGGCCCCGACGCGCTGACGCTGCACGGCCGGTTCCGCCGCCAGGCCGCCAGGCGGCCGGAGGCCGAGGCCGTGCGCGATGCCTCGGGATCGCTCGACTACGCCGAGGTCGACCGGCGTTCGGCCGCGGTGGCGCGGGCGGTGCGCGCCGCCGGTGCCCGGCCGGGGGACCCGGTCGCCGTCCTCGTCGGCCGGGGCGCGCGACTGCCGGTGGCGCTGCTCGGCGTGCTCAGGGCCGGATGCGCGTACGTGCCGCTCGACGCCTCCCATCCGCCCGAGCGGCTGCGGCTGATCCTGGGCGACGCCGGCTGCGCCGTGGCCGTGACCGAGCGGTCCTCGGCCGGGCGGTTGGAGGGTGGCGGTGCGCCGGACGGCGGTGCGCCACTGAGGACCGTACTGCTGGACGATCTTCCCGAGGCGCCGCAGGACGAAGACCTTTCCCTGCCCGACGCGGCGGACGTGGCAGACGCGGCGGACGCGGCGGACGCGGCGGACGCGGAAGGCGGTCAGGGGCCGCTCGCCTACCTGATGTTCACCTCGGGCAGCACCGGGCGGCCCAAGGGGGTGGCCGTGGGGCATCGCAGCGTCCTGCACACCCTGGACGCCTTCCGGGACCTGATCGGCTGGACCGGCCGCGACCGGCTGCTGGCCGTGACGACGGCGAGCTTCGACATCTCGGTCCTCGAACTGTTCCTGCCGCTCGTGACCGGCGGCACCGTGGTGGTGGCCGACCGCGAGACCGTACAGGACACCTCACGGCTCGGACGGCTGCTGGACGAGGAGGACATCACCGTCCTCCAGGCCACGCCCAGCGGCTGGCGGCTGCTGCTCGACAGCGGCTGGCGCGGGCGCCCGGGCCTGACCGCCCTGTGCGGCGGGGAGCCGCTGCCGCCGTCACTCGCCCGGGACCTCGCCCCCGGGGTCGGCGCCCTGTGGAACGTGTACGGCCCCACCGAGGCCACGATCTGGTCGACGGCCGCCCGGCTGGCGCCCGGGGCTCCGGTGGTGCTGGGCGAGCCGATCGGCGCCACCGACCTGGTGCTGGTCGCGCGGGACGCGGACGGCAGGCCGTCGGCCGCGGCGGAAGGCGAGACCGGCGAACTGTTCATCGGCGGTCCGGGCGTCGCCGCGGGCTACTGGCGGCGGCCGGATACGACGGCCGAGCGCTTCACCGGGCATCCGCTGCTGCCCGGCCGTGCGGGGCGCTGGTTCCGTACGGGCGACCTGGTACGGCGTCCCCCGGGCGGCGGGCTGCATTTCGTGGGCCGTGCCGACGGCCAGGTGAAGCTGCGCGGTCATCGGCTGGAGCTGGGGGAGGTCGAGGCGGTGCTCGCCGACCACCCGCGGGTCGCGCAGGCGGTCGCCGTCACGGTCGGCGAGGGGCCTGCCACCCGGCTCCTGGCGGCGGTCACGCCCGCGCCCGGCGGTACAGCTCCGCCCACGGAGGAGCTGAGCGCGTTCGCGGCGCGAAGGCTGCCGGAGTGGATGCTCCCCCAGGGGATCCTCGTGCGGGACTCCCTCCCGCTCACCCCGAACGGAAAGACCGACCGCGCGGCCCTGACCCGGCTGGCCGCGAACGGCGACTCGGGGCCACCGCCCGAGGAGCCCGGGGACGGCACGGCACAACGGCCCCGGGAGGACGACATCTCCCGCCGGCTGACCGAGGAATGGGGGCGGCTGCTCGGGGTGGAGCGGGTGCCGTCGGACCGGGCGTTCTTCGCGCTCGGCGGCAACTCGGTGCTGATCGGCAGCCTGTTCGCCCGGCTGTCCGAACGGTTTCCCGGCGCGCGGCTGGAGCTCGCCGACCTGTTCGCACACCCCACGCTGGCCGGCCAGGTGCGGCTGCTCGCCGACCGCTTGGCCGGCGGCGCTCCCGCTCCCACCCTCGTCGCACCTGCGCCGACCGGGAACGGAGCGGCCCCCGCGGACGACCGGAAAGTGCCCTTCTCCGCGCAGCACCTGCGGCGGGAGCGCCGCCGTAGCGCGCGCCGCACCGCCACGGAAGCAGGATGACCATGAACCTCGCTCCTCCCGCCCAGCAGCCGACGACGGCCGTGGACGACCCGACGGCGGTCGCGGTGGTCGGCGTGTCCTGCCGGTTCGGCCCGGTGTCCGCACCAGACGCGTACTGGGACCTGCTGCTGCGCGGCGACACCGCGATCCGCAGCTTCGGCCGGGACGAGCTCCTGGCGCTCGGCCACCGCGCGGCGGACGTGGACGTCCCCGGCTTCGTCGCCGCGGGATGCCCGCTGCCCGACGTCGACGGGTTCGATGCGGCCCTGTTCGGGTTCAACCCCCGACAGGCCGAATGGCTCGACCCGCAGCAGCGCATCCTGCTGGAGCTGGCGTGGGCCGCCCTGGAGGACGCCGCCGTCGCCCCCGACCGCGTGCCGGGCCGCACGGCGGTGTTCACCTCCTCCGCCCGCCCCACCCTGCCCCCGGTGGGCATCACCGGGCTGGACGCGGCGGGCATGGCCCGCTTCTCCTCCGCGGACCGTGACTTCACCGCCACCCGCATCGCCCACCGGCTGGGCCTTTCGGGGCCCGCCCTGAGCGTCCAGACGGCCTGCTCCAGCTCACTGGTCGCCGTGCACCTGGCGGTGGAGAGCCTGCTGGGCGAGGAGTGCGACACCGCCGTCGTGGGCGCCGTGTCGCTGCATCTGCCGCAGGCCGGCTATCCCGCGCACCCGGAGATGATCCTCTCCCCCAGCGGCGTGTGCCGCCCGTTCGACGAGCGGGCCGACGGAACCGTGTTCGGCAACGGCGGCGGCGCGGTGGTGCTGCGCCGCCTGGCCGACGCGCTGCGCGACGGCGACCCCGTGCGGGCCGTCGTCCGCGGATCGGCCGTCAACAACGACGGGGCCGGCCGGCAGGACTACCAGGCGCCCTCCCCCGAGGGGCAGGCCGACGTGCTCCGGGAGGCCGTTTCCGTGGGCGGTGTGCCGCCGTCCGGCGTGGGCTACGTCGAGGCGCACGGCACCGGCACGCCGCTTGGCGACCCGGTGGAGTTCTCCGCCGTACGACGGGTCTACGGGGAGGGGCACGAGCCGTGCGCGCTGGGGTCGGCCAAGGCGGCGGTGGGGCACCTCAACACGGCGGCGGGGCTGGCCGGGCTCGTGAAGGCGGTCCTGGTGCTGGAGCACGGGCTGGTGCCGCCGCAGCACGGATTCGAGCGGCCCAACCCGCTGCTGGAGCTCGCGGACAGCCGGTTCTTCGTCCCGCGCGCGCCCGTCGCGTGGCCGGTGCCGCACGGGCCACGGCGTGCGGCGGTGAGCTCGTTCGGCATCGGCGGCACCAATGCGCACGTCGTCCTGGAGCAGTCCCCCCAGCCCGTCGCCTCCGGCGCGGATCAGCGGCGGGTTCCGGTGCCGCTCGCGCTGTCCGCCCGCACCCGGAAGGCGCTGCGGGAGGCTGCGCTGCGCCTCGCCGGTCATCTGGAGGGCCCGGGTCGCTCCCTGCCCCTCCCGGCGGTCGCCCGGACGCTGCGTGAGGGGCGCAGCCGCCTGCCCGAGCGGATGGCCGTGGTGGCCCGGGACACGGCGGAGGCGGTACGCCTCCTGCGCGCCCGCGCGGACGTGGACCCCGGCGACCCCTCCCCCGTGGCCGGCACGGACGGCGCCACCGAGCACTCGCGCGGGCAGACGCCCGACGGGCCGGCCCCGGCACCGTGGCGGGCCGCCGAGGCGTGGGAGACGGATCCGGACGCCGACTTCCCCGCACTGCCCGGCGAGACGGGGACGGAGCCGGTCACGCGGGTCCGTCTGCCGGTCTACCCCTTCGACCGGACCCGCAGCTGGCCGGTGTCCGCCCCGCAGGAGCAGGGGGCGGGGACAGCCCGGGACGGCGCGGACCCGGGCGGGTTCCGCGACTTGGTCGACCGCAACACCTCCACGCTCGACGGCGTCTCCTTCGAGCGCGACGTGGCGCCCGACGAGCCCCTGGTCCGGGACCACGTGGTGGCCGGCCGGCCTTTGGTGCCCGCCGCCGCCTTCATGGAACTGCTGCGGGCCGTGGCGGCCCGGGCGACGGGAGCGGAGCCCGGGTGCCTGGAGGACATCACCTTCCAGCAGGCCGCCGAGGCGGACCGGCCGCTCGTCCTGCGCGCGGAGGTCGCACGCCGGGACGGCGCGGTGGACCTCACCGTCACATCGGCCGCGCCCGGCACCGGCGAGGTCCACCACCACGTGACCGCCCGCGTGCCCCGGCAGGGCGCAGCGACGGGCCCAAGTGAGGCACGGCCGTCCGCGCCCGCGCCGGAGGAGATCCGTGCGCGATGTACCGGCAGCCTCGCGCCGCGGGACCTCTACGCGTCCTTCGAGCGGCACTCGGTGCGCTACGGGCCCGCCTACCGCGTGCTCACCGAACTCGTCCACGGGGAGGACGACGTCCTCGCCCGGCTGCGGGAGGCCGACGGGAGCGCGGGGCCGCCCGCCGTCGCCCTGCTGGACGGCGCGCTGCAGGCGGTGATGGGGTTCCTGACGAGGGGCGGCGCGGCCCACGAGCGGTATCTGCCGTTCGCGGTGGAGCGCCTGGAACTGTACGGCGCGCTGCCGCCGGGCGGCTTCGTCCACGTACGGCCCCGCCGGCTGGCCGGTGGCGGGGCGCGGGTGCGCAAGTTCGACGTCACGGTGCTGGCCGCGGACGGCACGGTGCGGACGCGGCTGACCGGGCTCGCCCTCCGCCCGACGGCGACGGCCGGCGTCGATGCGGACACGGCGTCCGGGGCCGAAGCCCCCGTCCGCGATCCCGAGGTCCACGTCCTGACCCCCGTGCACCTGCCTCTCCCCGCTGCTTCTCCGGCCGGTGCGGCGGCGGGCCGTCCCCTGGTGATCGGCGGCGACACCGACGCACACCAGGCTCTGGCACGGCAGTTGGGGCAGATCACCCACGAACCCGGGCTCGCGGACGGGGGCCCGGAGGAGGCCGTGCGCCGGATCGCGGAGCGCCTCCTCGGCGCGCGGGGCGCAACGGGCGAGCGGCCGGTCGTGCTGTGGCTGGGGGCGCATGTGCCGTCGGCCGGCACGGGGCACGCCGGGGACGGTCCCGGCTCGGTGACCGTCGGCCCCGGCACGGTGGCCTGGGCAGAGGCGGCGGTGGCGTTGCTGCGCGCCCTGCTGCGCCCGCTGGCCCGCACGGGCGCCGTCATCCGGGTGCCCTACCTGGCGTCCGACCCCGTCCAAGGGGCGACAGGCGCCGGTCTCGCGGCGCTCGGCCGCTCGCTCGCCAGGGAAAACCCGCGGTTCGATCTGTGCGCGGTGGGTCTGCCCGCCCCGCTCGGCGAGGGGGGCACGGCGGCGCTGCTGGCGCGCGAGCTCGGGCCGGGACCGGTCTCCCGGCACGTCCTGGTGGACGCGGACGGCCGCCGTCGTACGCCCGGTTACCGTCTGGCGTTCCCCGCTCCCGACGCCCGCCCGGCCTTCCGTAGGCACGGCAGGTACTGGATCCACGGGTTCGGCGGGCTCGCGGCCCGGCTCGCCGAGCATCTGCTGACGGCCCACCAGGCCGACGTGGTCGTCACCGGCCGCCGGGAGCGCGGCGCAGGCGACCCCG
>NZ_NTGE01000029.1 GCF_002291145.1 Streptomyces sp. SA15 | reverse complement strand
CGTGGAACCGGCGCCCGCTGCGGACCGGGCCACGGCCACCGGACAGCAGCCGTCCGCGGACGACGGGGACGACGCGGGCGGCGGAGGCGACGCGGGCGGCGGAGGCGACGCGGGCGGCGGGGGCGACGAACACGAGGGGGTGGGCCAGGACGCCGGACTGCTCGACGTCGTGCGGGACGTGCTGGCCGAGGTCACCGGGCACGAGCCGGGCCTCGTGGGGCCCGACACGCTCTTCGACGACCTCGGCATCGACTCGCTGTTGGCCATCCGCACGGTGGACCGCCTCTCCGAACGGTTCGGGCGACTGCCCCGCACCCTGCTCTTCGAGTGCCGCACCCCGGCCGAACTCGCGGACCACCTGCGCGGGCGGAACCCCGTCGGGGAACCGGCGCCCCCGACCGCGCCCGCCTCACCCGACTCCGCTCCCGGGACCACCCCCACGCCCGTCGTCCCCACGGCGGCCGACGAGGCCGCCGCCGACGCCGGCCCGTCCCCGGACGACGACGACCGGGCCGTCGCCGTCATCGGATTCGCCGGGCGCTTCCCGCAGGCCGACGACATGGACGCGTTCTGGCACAACCTCCTGCGGGGCCGGGACAGCGTCACGGAGATCCCGCCCGACCGGTGGCCGCTGGAGGGCTTCCACCGCCCCGGCCGCGACCGGCCGAACACGTCGTACGCCAAGTGGGGCGGCTTCCTCGACGGCATCGACCGTTTCGACGCTCCGCTGTTCAACATCTCGGCCCGGGAAGCGGGCACCATCGACCCGCAGGCCCGGCTGTTCCTGGAGAGCTGCTGGGCGGCCGTCGAGGACTCCGGGTACACGCCCGCGGACCTGGCGCCGGACGGCGACCCGCACCGGCCGAGGGACGTCGGCGTCTACGTCGGCGCGATGTACAGCGAGTACCAGCTCCACGAGGCGGAGGAACGGCTGCTGGGCAACCCCGTGCACGCCAACAGCGCTTTCTGGTGCATCGCCAACCGGGTGTCGTACTTCTTCGGCTTCGAGGGCCCCAGCATCGCCCTGGACACGGCCTGTTCGTCCGGTCTCAGCTCGATCCACCTGGCGTGCGAGGCGCTGCGCGCGGGCTCGTGCGCGGTGGCCGTAGCCGGTGCGGTCAACGTGTCGGTGCACCCGGACAAGTACCTGATGCTCAGTCAGGGACGGTTCCTGTCCAGCGACGGCAGGTGCCGCAGCTTCGGTGCCGGGGGCGACGGCTACGTGCCCGGTGAGGGCGTCGCCGCGGCCGTCCTCAAGCCCCTGCGCGACGCCCTGCGCGACGGCGACCGGATCCAGGCGGTGATCCGGGGCAGCGCGGTCAACCACGGCGGCCGGACCAACGGCTACACGGTGCCCAACCCGAAGGCGCAGGCCAACCTGATCGGCAAGGCGCTCGCGGACGCCCGGTTGAGCGCGCACGACCTCCACTACGTCGAGGCCCACGGCACGGGCACCGCGCTCGGCGACCCCATCGAGATGCGCGCACTGGTGGAGGCGTTCGCGCGGGACGGCCGTACCGGCCCCGGCGACTGCCCGATCGGCTCGGTGAAGTCGAACATCGGGCACCTGGAGTCGGCGGCGGGCATGGCGGCGTTCGCGAAGGTGCTCCTGCAGCTGAGGCACCGCGTCCTGGTGCCGTCCCTGCACGCCGACCCGCCCAACGCCGAGATCGACTTCGCGGCCACGCCGTTCACCGTGCAGCGGCACGCCGAGCCCTGGAACCCGGTCGGCCCGGACGGCGCGCCTGCCCTGCTCCGGGCGGGGATCAGCTCGTTCGGCGCGGGCGGCGCCAACGCCCACGTCGTCGTGGAGGAGGCCCCGCCCCTCCCCGTGGCCCCGCCGGACGACGGGCGGCCGCTGACGCTGTTCCTGTCGGCGCGCACCCCGGCCGTGCTGGCGGAGAGCGCGGGGCGCCTGCACCGGTACCTGCGGGATCTCTGGGCGGCGGGGAACGGTCCGTCGCCGGCCGACGTGGCGTTCACCCTGGCCGTGGGCCGGGTGCAGTTGGCACATCGTGCGGCGGTGCGGGGATCCTCCCGCGAGGAGCTGCTGGACGGGCTGTCCCGCGTCGCGGCCGGTGCCTCGCCCGGTGAGCACGACGAGGCGCCGGTGGCGCGGTGGGCGGAGGGCGGACGGGCCGACCTGCGGGCCGCCTGCGGCGCCGGGGACCGAGGGCGGCGGGTCTCCCTGCCGCACTACCCGTTCGAACGCATCCGCTGCTGGTACGACAACCAGCTCGACCGGCACGGCGGGACCGACGCCGAGTCCGGCTCGGGTGATGCGCGCCGTGCGGTGCGCGGGCACCTGCGGGACTTCGGGCTGGCACCGGCGCCGCACCCGGAGGGGGCGTCCGATCGGACGGCGGGTACGACCGTCGGTACGGCCGACGGGACCGGCCAGGAGCCACCGGCGTCGCCGCCCACCCATGCCACCGGCGCCCGGCTGGACGTGGACCACGTGCGCACCACCCTGCTGGAGGTCCTGAGCGACGTGCTGTACGAGGACGCGGCGGCGATCGGCGCCGACCGGCCGTTCGAGGAGATGGGCCTGGACTCCCTGCTGTCCGAGGAGCTCGTCGTGGCCGCGCGCGACCGGCTGGGCGTGACGCTCGACGTACGGGCCCTGTTCGAGCACCCGACGGTGAACCGGCTCGCCCGCCACCTCTGCGACGGCCACACCGAGGGCGGCCCGTCCGAAGACGACGTGTCCGACCGGCCGTCCGCACCGCCCCTGACGTCGCATCGTGACGATCCGGACGCCGTGCTCTCCGCGCTGCACAGCGGCGCGATCGGGCTGGAGGAGGCGGCCGCCCTGCTGGAGGGCGCGCAGGGCCGCCGATGATCGGCCGCCACGGCCCGCACCGTACCCGGGCCGCCGTACACGCCGTAGCCGAGGAAGGGATCTGGACGGCATGGACACCCGCGATGTTCTGAGCCGGTTCACCGCCGGTGACCTGTCGAAGGACGAGGCGCTGGCCCTGCTGCGCGACCGCGGCCCGGGCGCGCAGGGCACCGCCGTGCGGAACGGCGCGCCTCCACCACCGGCTCCGCGGCCCACCGCTTCTGAGGCCACGGGGCAGTCCACCCCTCGGCCCGCCGCTGCCGATCCCGGCACGTCGGGGCGGGTCCTTGAGCCGGTCGCCGTCATCGGATGCTCCGCCAGGTTCCCGGGCGCGGACGACCTCGACGCGTTCCGGAAGCTGGTGCGGGACGGCGCGGACGTGGTGGCCGAGGTGCCCCGGGACCGGTGGCCGGTCGACCGGTGGTACGACCCCGACCCCACGGCACCCGGCAGGTCGCTGTCGCGTTGGGGCGGCATGATCCCGGACGCGGCGGCCTTCGACGCCGAGCTGTTCCGGATGACACAGCGCGAGGCGGAACTGACGGATCCTCAGGCCCGGTTGTTCCTCCAGGAGTGCCGGCGCGCGGTGGAGAACGCCGGGTACGCGCCGTCCTCCCTGGCCGGATCCCGGTGCGGGGTCTACGCGGGCGTGATGCTCAACGACTACGCGCTGCGCGTCGAGCGGTCCAGCCGGCACCACCGGATGCCGCAGGTCATGCAGGGCAACTCGCAGTCGATCCTGGCCGCCCGGGTGGCCTACCTGCTGGACCTGGCCGGGCCGGTCGCCTCCGTCGACACCGCCTGCTCCAGCTCGCTGGTGGCGCTGCACCTGGCATGCCAGGCGCTGTGGCTGGGCGAGGCGGACCTGATGCTCGCCGGCGGCGTGACCCTCTACACGACCGAGATTCCCTACGTGTACATGAGCAAGGCGGGGATGCTCTCCCCCACGGGCCGATGTCGTCCGTTCGACGCGGCGGCCGACGGGTTCGTACCCGCCGAGGGCGGCGCGGTGGTGCTGCTGAAACCACTGCGCCGGGCGCTGGCCGACGGTGACCCGGTGCAGGCCGTGATCCGTGCCTCGGGCGTCAACCACGACGGTGCGACGAACGGTCTGACCGCTCCGTCGCGTCACGCGCAGTCGGCGCTGATCGAGGACACCTACCGCCGGTTCGGCATCGAGCCGGCCACCATCGACTACGTCGAGTGCCACGGCACCGGGACGCCGCTCGGCGATCCCATCGAACTCGCCGCGCTCAACGCGGTGTTCGCGCCTGCCGGGCTCCCGGCCCGCAGTGTCCCGGTCGGCTCGGTGAAGGCCAACGTGGGGCACACGTCGGCGGCGGCGGGACTGGCCGGCGTGTTCAAGGGGATGGAGGTGCTGGCCACCGGGCGGGTGCCGGCCACGCCGCACTTCAGGGAGGCCAACCCGCGCATCCCCTTCGACCAGGGTCCCTTCCGAGTCGCCGACGGGCCGGTCGACCTGGTCCGGGACGGCTCCCGGCCGTGGCGGGTCGCGGTCAGCTCGTTCGGGCTGAGCGGCACCAACGCCCACGTGGTCCTGGAGGAGCCGCCCGCGACGCCCGCCCCGGCCCCCGTCCCCGGTCCCGCCCTGGTCGTCCTGTCGGCACACCGGCACGACCTCCTCACCGCCCAGGCCCGCGCCCTGACGGCGTGGCTCCAAGGGCCCGGCGCCGACGCCGCGCTGTCCGACGTGGCCCGCACCCTCGCCGTCGGCCGCGACCACCAGAGCCACCGGCTCGCCGTCGTCGCCGAGGACACCGAGGAGCTGCGCGCCGCGCTCACCGCGTTCACGGAGGGACGGTCCTCGCAGCGCTGGGTCGTCTCTCCTCCCGAAGGCCCCGACAGCGCGGACGGCGGCGACAGCGTACGACGGGCCCAGGAACCCGTGCTGGGTCGGCTGTACGACCGCGTCGCCCCCACGGGCCGGGCATCGGCGGACGACCTGCTGGCCCTGGGACGGCTCTACGTCCAGGGGCATGCGGTGCGCTGGTCCGAGGTGTTCCCGCCCGGGCGGGGGCGGGTGGTGCCGATGCCCGGGTCCGTCCTGGCCACCGACCGCTACTGGATCGAGGAGGACACGCCCGCGTCCGCACCGGCACCGCAGCCCCCGGCCACCACTGCCCCCGTCTCTGCCCCGGCCCCTGCCCCCGCCTCTGCCCCCGCCTCTGCCCCCGCCCCAGAGCTGCCCGGCATCACTCTGTACGCGCCGCAGTGGATGCCGACTCCGGTCGCACCCGCCGGCACCGTGGCCGGGCCGTTGCTGGTGGTCGGCCCGGAGGAGCTGGCCACCGCGCTGGAGGCACGGTGGTCCGGTCCCGTCCGCCGGGTCGCGCCGGACGGGGCACCGCCCGAGACGGCCGCCTTCGCGGCGGAGCCGGCAACGGGTGAGCGGGTGACCGTCGTGGTGGCTCTGGAGCCGGGCGACTCGGCGACTTGGTGGGCGCCGCTGTTCGGGCCGGTCCGGCAGGTGCTGACGGAGCTGTGGAGGCGGCCGGTCCACGTGGTGGCGGTCGCGGCGGACCCGGCGACGGCCCTGGGAGCGGGCGGCTTCGTCCAGAGCCTCGCCCACGAGAACCCGCGGCTGACGGGCCGGGCGCTGCTGCTGGACGGCGTGGGGGCCGCCGAAGCGGCCACGATCACGCAGGAGGCCGCCGATCCGGAGCCCGGCTCGGGCCGGATCGTGGACCGGAGGGCAGGACGCCGTCTCAGCCGGCTGCTCGCCCCTGTCGAGCCGCCCGCCGCCGAACCACCCGGCACCGGCGCTCCGCTGCGGCCGGGAGCGGTGTACCTGGTCACCGGGGGGCTCGGGGGGCTCGGAAGGTTGACGGCCCGTCATCTGCTCGGACACGGGTCCCGGGTCGTGTTGTGCGGACGGCGCTCCCCGGAGGCGCTGGCGGAGGCCGACCGCGAGGCACTGGCGGCACTGGGCGCCGACGTCCGCTACGTGCCGGCGGACGTCACCGACGACGATGCCGTACGTGCGCTGGTCGACGACGTCCTGCGGACGGAGGGCCGGCTGGACGGCGTGTTCCACGCGGCCGGCACGCTCCGGGACGCCTACCTGGTGCGCAAGCGCCCCGAGGACGCCGACGCGGTGATCGGGCCGAAGGCGCTCGGCGTACGGGCCCTGGACGCGGCGACCGCGGGGCTGCGGCTCGACCTGTTCGTCCTGTACTCCTCACTCTCGGGTGCCGTGGGCAACCTCGGCCAGTCGGACTACGCGACGGGCAACGGCTTCCTGGACGGCTTCGCCGCACGACGGTGCGCTGCCGTCGCGCGCGGAGAGCGCTCGGGTCGGACGCTGTCGGTGGCCTGGCCGCTGTGGCGCGACGGGGGCATGACGGTCCCGGACGCGGTGCTCACCGCGATGCGTGAACGCACCGGCGCCGAGCCGCTGCCCGCCGGGACGGGCCTGGCCGCCCTGGAGGCGCTGCTGCGGCTGCCGGAGGACACCGGCGTGGTGGCGGTGTTCCACGGGGAGCGGTCCCGGTGGGAGGCGACGTTGCGTGCGTTCTCGGTGCTGGGGGAGGCACCGGAGACGACCGGGAAAGCGCGGGTGCCGGACACCGGCTCCGGCCCGCGGGCCCGGCAGGTGACCGACCTGGTGCGCCGCGCCGTGGCCGAGGTGACGGGAACCCCTGAGGGCGCCGTACGGATGGACGCGCCGCTGGAGACGCTGGGGTTCGACTCGGTCACGATCCGGAGCCTGGCCGCGGCGCTGAGCCGGACCGTCGGCCGTGTGGAGGGCGCCGAGGTGTTCGCCGCCACCTCGCTGTCAGCCCTGGCCACCCTCCTGGCGGACCGTACGGACGACGCCACCACGCCCGCGCGCCCACCGGCGCCGGCGGAACCACCGGCCCAGGCCGCCCCGCAGCCCCCCGCACCCCCCACCCGGCCGGCACCGCGACCGACGCCGTCGGCGAGCAGGCCCGAGGACGACGCGGCGCTGGCGGTGGTGGGGATGAGCGGGCGGTATCCCGGCGCGGCCGACCTCGCGGCGTTCCTGCGCAACCTCCGGGAAGGCAGGGACTGTTCCGGACCGTTGCGCTCGGACCGCTGGGCCGCGCAGGGCACCGGCACGGAAGGCATCCGGGGTCACTTCCTGACGGACGTCGACCGGTTCGACCCGGAGTTCTTCGGGCTCTCCGCCCACGAGTCGGCCCTGGTGGACCCGCAGGAACGGCTGTTCCTGGAGACAGCCTGGGAGGCGCTGGAGGACGCGGGGGCGCTCGGGGAGCGCCTGGACGACCTGCGCGACGCCACGGGCGAGCCGCGCAGCGTCGGCGTCTTCGTCGGCGTCACGTCCAGCGACTACCAGAAGGTCGGCGTCGAGGCGTGGAGCGGCGGCAACCGCACCGTCCCCGCCGGTCACTACTGGAGCCTGGCCAACCGGGTCTCGTACCTGCTGGACCTGCGCGGCCCCAGCCAGCCCGTGGACACCGCCTGTTCGTCGTCGCTGGTGGCGCTGCACCTGGCCGCGGAGGCGATCGCGCGGGGCGAGTGCGCGGCGGCGGTGGTGGGTGGGGTCAACCTCTATCTGCATCCGTCGCGCATGCTGCTGCTGAAGGAGTTCGGGTTCCTCTCCCCCGACGGACGCTGCCGTTCCTTCGGCGCCGGCGGCACCGGCTTCGGCCCCGGGGAAGGCGTCGGAGCGGTCGTGGTCAAGCCGCTGCACCGGGCGCTGGCCGACGGGGACCAGGTGTACGCCGTCGTCAGGGGCACGGCGGTGGCGCACGCCGGCCGCGGCCACGGGTACACGGCGCCGAGCCCACGCGCCCAGGCGCGGGTGATCCGCCGGGCGCTGGACCGGGCCGGTGTCGACCCCGCCACCGTGGGGCTGGTCGAGGCGCACGGCACCGGTACGGAACTCGGCGACCCGGTGGAACTGGCGGCCCTCACCGACGTGTTCGGCGGCCGTCCCGCGGACTGCCGGCCCATCGCCCTCGGCTCGGTCAAGTCCCAGATCGGGCACGGCGAATCGGTGGCGGGGCTGGCCGCGCTGACCAAGACGGTCCTGTCCCTGCGGCACGGCGAGCTGCTGCCGACGCTGCACGCAGACCCCGCCAACCCGGCGCTCGGCCTGGATCCAGCCCTGTTCACCCTGACGACGGAGGGCGGTCCCTGGCAGGACCGCACCGTGTCCGTGCCGCGCCGCGCGGGCGTCAGCTCGTTCGGCGCGGGCGGGGTGAACGCGCACGCCGTACTGGAGGAGTACGTGCCGCAGGACGGCGCCCGGCGGCCGCGGGTGCCCTCCGAGGGCCTGGGCGACGACGAACTGGTGCTGCTGAGCGCTCCGACGCCGGAGCACCTGACCGCCCTCGCCGACCGGCTCGCCGCCT
>NZ_NTGE01000086.1 GCF_002291145.1 Streptomyces sp. SA15 | reverse complement strand
ACGGGGTGACCACTGTGCTGGGCCGGGGTGTGGACAAGTTCCTGGAACTGGGTCCCGGTGGTGCGCTGACCGCGATGGTCGAGGAGACCCTCGACCACACCGGCACCGGCGCGGTCTGCGTCCCCGTGCTGCATCCCGAACGCCCCGACACCGAGTGCCTGACTCTCGCCCTCGGCCGGATCCACGCGGCCGGCGCCTCCGTCGACTGGTCCGCGCTGTTCGGCGGCACGGGCGCCCGCACGGTCGAACTGCCCACCTACGCCTTCCAGCACAAGCGGTACTGGCTCGATTCGCTCGCCACCGTCAGCGGCGACCCCACGCCCCTGGGGCTCACGGCGACCGGTCACCCGCTGCTCGGTGCGGGTGTGGCCCTGCCCGACTCGGACGGCTTCCTGTTCACCGGCCGGCTCTCCCTGACGACGCAGCCCTGGATCGCCCATCACGCGATGCTCGGCACCGCCCTGCTGCCGGGCACAGGGTTCGTGGAACTGGCGCTGCACGCCGGCGGGCAGGTGGGCTGCGAGTGCGTCGAGGAACTCACCCTGGAGGCACCGCTCATCCTGGGCGAACAGGGCGGGCTCGCCATCCAGGTGGTGGTCGGCGGACTCGACGACAGCGGCCGGCGGAGCGTCACCGTCTACTCGCGGCCCGACGACGAGGGCGACGAGCACCCGTGGCTGCGCAACGCCACCGGCATGCTGAGCGAACACCGAGGAGCGGAACCCGGCCCGGAGCAGACGGTGGCCTGGCCGCCGGAGGGTGCGACGGAGATCGATGTCGACGACTTCTACCCGGCCCTGGCCGAGGCCGGCTTCACCTACGGACCGGTCTTCCAGGGCCTGCGCGCCCTGTGGAACAAGGACGGTGAGCTGTTCGCCGAGGTCCGCCTCCCGGACGAGGCGGGCGACGGGGACGACGGATTCGGCGTGCACCCGGCCCTGCTCGACGCCGCCCTCCAGCCCCTGGCGCTGGGAGTCCTCGGCGGCACGGCCGACCACGAGCCGATCAAGGGCGGCATGCCCTTCGCCTGGACCGGAGTCCGGCTGCACGCCACCCACGCCACGGTCGCACGGGTCCACCTGGCCCCGACCGGACGCGGCAGCGAGGTGTCCGTGACGGTGACTGACGACGCCGGGCTGCCGGTCGCCACGATCGAGTCGCTGGCCATGCGCGACCCGGCGCTGGAGCAGTTCACCGGCTCCGCGCCGCGGCAGGACGCGCTGTTCCACCTGACGTGGAACCCGCTGCCCCGCGGATCCCGCGAGGTCTCCGGGGAATGGGCGATGCTCGGCTTCGACCCCCTGGAGATCCGGTCGCGCCTGGTCGAAGCCGGCCTCACCGGCACGCCGTACCTCGACCCGCAGTCCCTGATCGACAGTCTGGAGGCGGGCGTGCCCGCCCCGGCGGTGGGGGTCATGAGCTGCTTCGGCGGGGACCAGGGCGGCATCGTCGCGGCCACACACGAGGTCGTGCGCCGGGTCCTGGAAGTGCTGCACCACTGGCTCGCGGACGCCCGTCTCGCCGGCTCCCGCCTGGTGCTGCTGACCCGGGGCGCGGTCCCGGCCATGGACTCGGACCGTCCCGACGACCTGGCGGCCTCCGCGGTCTGGGGCCTGGTGCGGGCGGCACAGTCGGAGCACCCGGGCCGGATCGTGCTGATCGACGTCGAAGACGACCCCGCCTCGTACCGTGCGCTGCCCGCGGCGCTCGGCACAGACGAGCCGCAACTCGCCCTGCGCGCGGGCGCCCTGAGCGTTCCCCGGCTGGCCCGGCACACCGCGGCGGCCGAGGCCACCCCGGGCTTCGGGCCCGACGGAACCGTCCTGGTAACCGGCGGCACCGGGGCACTCGGCGCGGTCGTCGCCCGCCATCTGGTCGCCGTGCACGGCGTACGGCACCTGGTGCTGGCCGGCCGCCGCGGTGAGAGTGCGCCGGGTGCGGCCGAGCTGCTGGCCGAACTCACCGGACTGGGCGCCGACGTGCGGATCGTGGCCTGCGACGTCGCCGACCGTGCCGCGCTGGCGGCGCTGCTGCGGGACATCCCGGCCGAGCAGCCGCTCACCGGAGTCGTGCACACGGCGGGCGTGCTGGCGGACGCCACCGTCGAGTCTCTCACCCCGGACCAGGTCGAGACGGTGCTGCGGGCCAAGGCCGACGCGGCCTGGCACCTGCACGAGCTGACCGAGGGCGCACCGCTGCGGGAGTTCGTGCTCTTCTCCTCCGCTGCCGGGCTGCTGGGCAGCCAGGGGCAGGCGAACTACGCGGCCGCCAACTCCTTCCTGGACACCCTCGCCGCCCACCGGCGCGCCGCCGGACTGCCCGGCACCGCGCTGGCCTGGGGCTGGTGGGAGCAGCCCGGCGGCATGGGCGCCGGCCTCGGCCGTGCCGAGCGCGCCCGGATGGCCCGTGCCGGTCTCAGCGCCTTCACCGCCGAGACCGGCATGGCCGCCTTCGACCAGGCCCTGACGGCGGGTACCGAGGCCCTGCTGGTGCCGATGCGGCTGAACACCACGGCCGCCCGGGCGGCCGGCGAGCAGCAGGTGCCGCCGCTGCTGCGCGGACTGATCCGTGCCCCGCACCGTCGGGCCACCCGGTCTGACGACCGGGCCACCTCGCAGCTGCACGAGCGGCTGGCGCGGGCCGCCGAGTCCGAGCGGTCGGCCATGTTGACGGACCTGGTCCGGAGCGAGGTTGCCCAGGTGCTCGGGCACAGCGGCGCAGAGGAGATCGAGGACACCGGCGGGTTCGTGGAGCTGGGCTTCGACTCGCTCACCTCGGTCGAACTGCGTAACCGGCTCAACGAGCGCACCGGGCTGCGCCTGCCGTCCACCGTCGTCTTCGACCACCCGACGCCCGCCGAACTCGCCGCCGCGCTCAGCGACCAGCTGCGCACCGCGGGCGCCCCGGCGGCAACCGCGGCCGGCGCGCCCACCGACGGCGACCGGGGGCAGGACACCCCCGCAGCCGGCGGCTCCGACCGGAGCGACGACCCCGCGGTCGTCAACGGGGTGGAGGCGCTCTACCGGCGCGCCGTCGCACTGGGCCGACTCGACATCGGCCACATCATGCTGCGGAACTCGGTCGCCCTGCGGCAGAGCTTCTCCGACCCGGACGAGCTCCGCAGCGGGCCGACGCCGGTCAGGCTCGGTGAGGGAGACCGGCACCCGAAGATCATCGGGTTTCCGTCCCAGTCGGTGTGGGCGAGCAACCAGGAACTGGTCGCCATGGCGGCGCCGCTGCGCGGCCTGCGGGACGTGTGGTCGCTGATGCTTCCCGGCTTCGTCACGGGGCAGCCGGTCGCCGCCGATGTGGACGCGGCCGCCGAGTACGCCGTACGTCTCATCGAGGACCTGGTCGGGGATGAGCCGTTCGCCCTGTCCGGGCGCTCCTCCGGGGCCCGGATCGCCCACGAGGTGACGGCCCGGCTGGAGGAACGCGGCCGGTCGCCGCAGGGCCTGGTGCTGATCGACAGCTACCTGGCCGGCTATGACTCCACCTCCTACATCACCCCCGTACTGGAGGCGAAGTCCCTGGAACTGGAGAAGGACTTCGGCCGGATGACCGGGACGCGTCTGACGGCGATGGCCGCCTACTTCGGAATGTTCGAGCACTGGCAGCCCAAGGAGATCTCCACCCCGACGCTGCTGGTGCGGGCCTCCGAGTGCTACGGCCTGGAGCCGGGGCAGGAACAGCCGCCGGCGGAGCAGTGGCAGGCTGTCTGGCCGCTGCCGCACGACGCCATCGATGTGCCGGGCAACCACTACACGATGCTGGAGGGCCACGGGGACGTGACGGCGGTGGCCGTGCACGAGTGGCTGACCCGGCAGGCGACGTAGCCGGTACGAAGACGTAGCCGGCACGGCATGACGGGCCGTGCTCCACCCTTGCTCGCGGTGGAGCACGGCCCGTCGGCGGGCGCGGGACGCGCGCGAGGGAACGGCGGCCGGGCGCGGGAACGCAAAAGGGCCCGGCAGGCGCGTCGACCTGCCGGGCCCGTGCCGCTCCGGGCGGCTACCAAGTGACGGGCAGGCTTTCGAGACCGCGGATGATCGAGGCGGACTTCAGCCGCAACTCCGACTCCGGGACCGCCAGCCGTACCGACGGCATCCGCTCCAGGATCGCCTTGAACGCCTCATGCAGCTCGATACGGGCCAGCTGCGCGCCCAGGCAGTAGTGGATGCCGGCGCCGAAGGAAAGGTGCGCGTTGTGCTCGCGTGCCAGGTTCAGCCGCTCCCCGTCATCGAAGACCTCCGGGTCCCGGTTGGCGGTGGCGACCGCGGGGAGGACCACGGTACCCGCCGGCAGCACCTTGCCGTTGCTCAGCTCCACGTCGGCGGTGGTCAGCCGCGGGATGATGCCGCCGGTCGTGGTGAGCGGCACGAAACGCAGCAGTTCGTCGATGGCCCGCGGCAGCGCGTCGGGGTTCGCGCGCAGCTCCTCCAACTGGTCGCGGTGGTGCAGCAGGTGCACCAGGAACATGCTGAGCTGGTTGGCGGTCGTCTCGTGGCCGGCGCTGAGGATGCCGATGCTCAGCGCGGTGATCTCGCGCTCGGTGAGCGTGGGGTCCTCCTCGCTCACCTTGATCAGCGCGGTGATCAGGTCGTCGGCGGGTTTCTCCCGCTTGGCGGCGATGAGTTCACCGAAGTACCGCACCAGGGAGACCGTCGCGGCCTCCTTCTCCACGACCTGGCTCCAGTCCCCGAGCAGCGAGTTGGACCAGGCGTGGAACGTGTCCTGGTCCTCGGCCGGCACACCGAGGAGTTCGCAGATCACCCGGACCGGCAGCGGGACGGAGAACGTCTTGACCAGGTCCACCGGGCGGGGCAGGGTCTCCATCTCGTCGAGCAGCTCGGCGACCAGCTCTGCGATGCGCGGACGCAGCTGCTCCACGTTCCGCGCGGTGAAGGCCCGGGTGACCAGCTTGCGCAGCCGGGTGTGCTCCGGCGGGTCCATGCCGACGAGCGACTCGTTCATCAGCTTGCCGGTCTCGGTCTCCGACATGGCCGCGGCCGCGCTGGCCATGACCTTGCTGCTGAACCGGGAGTCGACGAGCACCTTACGGACGTCGGCGTGCTTGGTCACCATCCAGCCGGTGATGCCGTCGGGGAACTTCACCTCCACCACGGACTCGCCGTCCCGGATCTCCGCCAGTTCGGGGGGCAGTTCACGCACCGAGGGCGGATCGGGGAAAGGGAACGCTACGGGCTCGGAAGGCGCTTCGGCCATGACATGCTCTCCAAACTCGTGAAGGGTGTCGAAACGCAAAGGGGCGGATCAACGGCTTCTCGCAGGCTATGCACGCCCGGCCCCTAGACCCGCCCCCTAAGGGGCCCCACTGGTCTCCCCGCCGTTGTGTGCCACCGGCGGGGAGGTGAGTGGGGTGTTCTGTCACTGCGTGGTGCTCCTGGCCATCGCGAGGAGCGCGGCCACGTCCATGGACTTGATCTCCTCACTGCGGTCGGCCGCCCGAGGCCCGTCCGCCGCACCGTCGCCCGCCAGGGCGAGCAGCGTGTCGAGGAGGCCGTGCTCCCGCAGCCGGTCCAGCGGGATGGACAACAGGGTGCGGCGCACAGCCGCCTCCCGGTCTTCCTCGGGCGTCCCGGCCCCCTCCGCCGCGTCGTCCGGGCACAACCTGCCCACCAGCAGGGCCACCAGCGCACCCAGCGTCGGATAGTCGAAGACCAGGCTGACGGGCAGGCGCAGACCGGTCGCCGCATTGAGCTGGTTGCGCAGCTCCACGGCGGTCAGCGACGTGAAACCGAGGTCGCGGAAGGGCCGGTCCGTCTCGATCCCGTCGGGGGACCCGTGTCCGAGCACCTCGGCGATCCGCTCGCGCACCAGCGCGTGCAGGGTCTCCTGCCGTTCGGCGGGTGTCATCTCCGCGAGCCCGCGCCGCAGCCTGGCGCCCGCGTCCTGGCTACCGGCCTGCGCCGACCGTCGGCCCGGGGTGCGGAACAGGCCGCGCAGCACCGGCGGGAGTGAGCCGGCGGCGCCCTGGGCGCGCAGCGCGGCACCGTTGAGCCGTGCCGGGAAGAGCACCGGCTCGGCGCTGCGCCAACCGAGGTCGAACAGCTCCAAGCCCTCCTGAGAGGGCAGCGCGGACACGCCGCGCATGGGCGTGCCCGCGGAGGCCGCCTCGGTGAGACCGCCGCCCATGCCGCGCTCGGCCGCCCACAGACCCCAGGCGAGCGACGTGGCAGCCAGCCCGCGCCCGCGCCGGTGTCGGGCGAGAGCGTCCAGGAACGTGTTGGCCGCCGCGTAGTTGCCCTGTCCGGTGCCGCCGAGGGTGCCCGCGATCGAGGAGAACAGCACGAACGCGGACAGGTCCAGGTCGGCCGTCAGCTCGTGCAGATGTACCGCGGCGTCCACCTTGGGTCGGAACACCCGATCGATCAGCTCGGGAGTCAGCGCGGCCAGCAGCGCGTTCTCGGCGGTCCCCGCGCAGTGCACCACGGCGGTCAGCGGGTGCTCGGCGGGGATCCGGCCGAGCACCTCCGCCAGTGCCTCGCGGTCCGCCGCGTCGCACGCCACCAGGGTCACTGTCGCCCCCAGCTCACCGAGCCGGGCGAGCAGTTCGTCCGCGCCGTCCGCGTCCTGGCCCCGCCGGCTGAGCAGCAGCAGGTGCCGTACGCCATGCCGCTCGGCCAGACGCGTGGCGACGAGCGCGCCGAGGCCACCGGTCGCCCCCGTCACCAGCACCGTGCCCGCCGGGTCGAGCGCGTCGAGTCCCGTGCCGGGCACGTCATCGGGGGTCTCTGCCACCGGCGTCCGGGACAGTCGCGGCACCAGCCCGGCACCCTGGCGCAGGGCGATCTCGGCTTCCCCGGCCGCGACCGCGCCCGGCACCGCCCGCGCGGACCCGGGGTCGCGGTCGAGGTCCAGCAGCACGAACCGGCCCGGGTTCTCCGACTGGATCGAGCGCACCAGCCCCCACAGCGCGGCGGAGCCGAGCCCGGTCACCGGGTCCTCGGGCGAGGTGCCCACGGCGTGACCGGTGGCCACCACCAGCGGCACCGTCGCGAGCCGTTCGTCGAGGTCCTCGGAGATCCACGCGCGTGCCGCCGCCAGGACCGCACCGGCACGTTCCCGGGCGAGGGCGGCGTGGCCCCAGCCGTCCGGATCACCGGCCGTCAGGTCCAGGACGACGAACGCCGGCACGGGGCCGCCCGCGGTCAGTGACGCGGTCAGCGCGGCCAGGTCGGCGTGGTGCTCGGCACCGCTGCCGGGGCCCGCCCACCGCGGTGGCTCGGCGGGGTCCGCACCCAGGACCGCCCACGGGGCGTCGTCGTCGGGAGCGGGCAGCGGGACGGGCGTCCACACCATGCTGAACAGCGAGGCGTGGGCGGCGGGTTGCCCGGCGCCCGGATCGGCGGCGTCGACCGGCCGCAGCAGCAGCGAGCCGATCGTGGCGACCGGCGCGCCGGTGCCGTCCACGGCGTGCAGGGCGACGGCATTCTCCCCGGCAGGGGAGAGGGTCACATGCAGGGTGGTGGCCCCGGTGGCGTGCAGGGACACCGCGTTCCAGGCGAACGGGCGCAGCGGCTGCCCACCGGTGTCCAGCAGTTCGCCCAGGCCCACCGCGTGCAGCGCCGCGTCCAGCAGCGCGGGATGCAGGAGGTAGTCGCCCGCCTCCTCGTGCAGTTCCTGGGGGAGGCGGACCTCCGCGAAGACCTCCCGGCCGCGCGACCAGGCCGCCCGCAGGCCGTGGAAGGCCGGTCCGTAGGCGAACGGGCTGTCCGCCAACCGCTCGTACAGGTCGCCCACGTCGATGCGCTCCGCGCCGTGCGGCGGCCAGACGGCGGGTGCCTCCCCGGCGCCGGGGCAGGCCGGGCCGAGCAGACCCGTGGCGTGCCGGGTCCAGGAGTCGGCCGAGATCCCGTCGTTCATGCGGGCGAAGAACCCGATCTCGCGTCGCCCGGTCTCGTCCGGGGCGTTCACGGTGAGCTGGAGGTCCAGGTCGCCCGTCTCGGGCAGCAGGAGCGGCGCCTGCATGGTCAGTTCCTCGACGTGCGGGCACTCGACCAGATCACCCGCGGCCACCGCCAACTCGACGAACGCGGTTCCCGGCAACGGGATCGTGCCCATGACGCGGTGATCGGCCAGCCACGGGTGGTCGCGCAGCGAGAGGCGACCGGTCAGGACCAGGCTGTCGGACTCCGCCGGCTCCACGGCGGCCCCGAGCAGCGGATGCCCGGGGGAGCGCAGGCCGGCCGCCGTCACGTCGCCGGAACCGGCGGCCGGCGGGCGCAGCCAGAACCGCCGGCGCTGGAAGGCGTAGGTGGGCAGGTCCACGCACCGGGCGCCGGTGCCGTCGAAGGCCCTGGTCCAGTCCACGGGCGCCCCCGCGACGTATGCCTCGGCGAGTGACGCCAGCAGTCGGCCGGGGCCTGCGTCGTCGCGGCGCACGGAACCGGAGGCGTGGGCCGCGACGTCCGCACTGTCGATGATCTCCTGGACGGCCATGGTCACCACGGGGTGCGGGCTGATCTCCAGCAGGATGCGGTGTCCCTCGTCGATCGTGGCGCGTACGGCGGCCTCGAAGGCGACCGTCTCCCGCATGTTGCGCAGCCAGTAGTCGGCGTCGAGCCCGGAGGTGTCCAGCTGTTCCCCGGTGACCGTGGAATGGAAGGCGACCGACGACGACCGCGGCTCCAACCCGGCCAACTCGGTCAGCAGGTCGTCCGTGAGCGCGTCGACCTGCGCCGAATGCGAGGCGTAATCCACCGCGATACGACGAGCCCGCACCCCCGCCTCCCCGCACTCCGCCAACAAC
>NZ_NTGE01000064.1 GCF_002291145.1 Streptomyces sp. SA15 | reverse complement strand
TTCCAGCCCCAGGCGCCGCAGCCCGCGCCGAACGCCTGGAACCAGCCCGCCGCGCCTACGCCGCCGACGCCGCCGAACCCGGAGACCCCTCCAGCCCCTCAGGCCCCTCCGCAGCCCGGCTACGGCTTCCCGCACCCCGGCACTCCCGCACAGCAGCCGCCCCCCGCGCAAGGCGGTTACGGCTTCCCCCAGCCGCCGGCACCCAACGCCCAAGGCGGATACGGCTTCCCGCAGCCCCCTGCCCCGAACGCACAGGGCGGTTACGGCTTCCCGCACCCGGGTGCACCCGGCGCCCCCACCCCTCAGGCACAGCCCGCCCAGCCCGGCCCCAACCCGAACGCCAACCCCCCGGCCCAGCCCGGCGGATACGGCTTCCCCCAGCCACCCGCGCACCCCGGCCAGCCCGACCCCAACCCGAACGCCAACCCCCAGGCCCAGCCCGGCGGATACGGCTTCCCCCAGCCGCCCGCACACCCCGGACAGCCCGGCCACCCCGGACACCCGGGCCAGCCGCCCAACCCGGCGCAGCCGCACCCCGCCGCTCCACAGCAGCCCGACGCCCAGCAGCCCCCGCAGGGCCAGCCTCCGCACGGCCAACCCCCGCACGGCCAGCCGGCAGTAGACCCCCGCACCGGTGCCGCCTGGCCCCAGGCCATGCAGCACGATCAGCGGCAGCCGAGCAACCCGGGTGCGGCGCCCCTCGGTTACACGGCGGCCGTCGAGCTGTCCTCCGACCGACTGCTCAACAACAAGAAGCAGAAGGCGAAGAGCAGTCGCCCGGCGGCCGGCGGCGGCCGGTTCAAGCTGGGCGGGAAGAAGGAAGAAGCCGAGCGGCAGCGGAAGTTGGAACTCATCCGCACGCCCGTGCTGTCCTGCTACCGCATCGCGGTCATCAGCCTCAAGGGAGGCGTCGGCAAGACGACCACGACCACGGCTCTCGGCTCCACGCTCGCCACCGAGCGGCAGGACAAGATCCTCGCCATCGACGCCAACCCGGACGCCGGTACGCTCGGCCGCCGCGTGCGGCGCGAGACGGGGGCCACCATCCGTGACCTCGTCCAGGCGATCCCGTACCTCAACTCGTACATGGACATCCGGCGGTTCACCTCCCAGGCGCCGTCCGGCCTGGAGATCATCGCCAACGACGTCGACCCTGCCGTGTCCACGACCTTCAACGACGAGGACTACCGGAGCGCCATCGACGTACTCGGCAACCAGTACCCGATCATCCTCACCGACTCCGGTACGGGTCTGCTCTACAGCGCCATGCGCGGTGTGCTCGACCTCGCCGACCAGCTCATCATCATCTCGACGCCGTCCGTGGACGGTGCGAGCAGCGCCAGTACGACGCTGGACTGGCTGTCCGCGCACGGGTACGCCGACCTCGTCTCACGGTCCATCACCGTCATCTCCGGTGTCCGCGAGACCGGCAAGATGATCAAGGTCGAGGACATCGTGGCGCACTTCGAGACCCGGTGCCGGGGCGTGATCGTCGTCCCCTTCGACGAGCATCTCGCCGCCGGTGCCGAGGTCAACCTCGACATGATGCGGCCGAAGGTGCGGGAAGCGTACTTCAACCTCGCGGCGATGGTCGCCGAGGACTTCCCACGGCACCAGCAGAAGCAGGGCCTGTGGACGAGCGACGGCAACCCGCCGCCGGTCGCCGCGCCTCCGATGCCGGGCCAGCAGGGTCAGCCGTACGCCCCCGGCCAGCAGGCACCGGGCCAGCCCGGTCCGTACCCGCAACAGCCCCACCCGGGCCAGCAGCCGCATCCCGGTCAGCCGGGACAGCAGCCGTACGCCCCGGGCCAGCCCTACGGCCAGCCTGGGCAGCCGCCCGCCCAGCCGGGCCAGCAGTACCCGCAGCCCGGCGGCCAGCCCCAGCACTACCCCCCGCAGCCGGGACAGCACCCCGGCTACCCCCAGCAGGAGGGGCAGACCCCACCCCCGCCACCTCCCCCGCAGCAGTAGCCGCCGCTACGCAAACGAAGGGCGGCCGGTGCCCTGAGGCACCGGCCGCCCTTCGGCGTCGTACGGACCTCGTACGGACCTCGCACGGACGAGACGACTACTCGGCGTCAGCCGCCGCCACCAGCTCCCGGCACCGCTTCACGTCCTCGGCCATCTGCTCCAGCAGCGCTTCGAGCGTGTCGAACTTCGCCTGCCCGCGGACGAAGGCCAGGAAGTCGACGGCGACATGCAGGCCGTACAGGTCCAGGCCCACGCGGTCGATGGCGTACGCCTCCACCGTGCGCTCGGTGCCGTCGAACTGCGGGTTCGTGCCGACGGAGATCGCGGCCGGCATCGCCTCGCCGTCCACATGGAGCCAGCCAGCGTAGACACCGTCGGCGGGGATGGCGGTGTGCGGGAGCGTCTCGACGTTCGCCGTGGGGAAGCCGAGCTCGCGGCCGCGCTGGGCGCCGCGGACGACCACGCCCTCCACCCGGTGCGGGCGGCCGAGGATCTCGGCGGCGCCCTCGACGTCGCCCTCGGCGACCAGGCGCCGGGTCAGGGTCGAGGAGAAGGGCTCGCCGCCGCCCGCGTCACCGGACACGTACAGGTCGACGACCTCGACCTCGAAGTCGTAGATCTTGCCCTGTTCGGTCAGGAACTCCACGTTCCCGGCGGCCTTGTGGCCGAAGCGGAAGTTGGGGCCCTCGACGACCGCCTTGGCGTGCAGCTTGTCGACCAGGACCTTGACGACGAAGTCGGCGGGCGAGAGCTTCGAGAACTCCATCGTGAACGGGAGGATCAGGACCGCGTCCACGCCCAGGTCCGCCATCAGCTCGGCGCGGCGGTGGTGCGGGGCGAGCAACGGCGGGTGGCTGCCGGGGCGGACGACCTCGCTGGGATGCGGGTCGAAGGTGACGACGACGGCGGGAACGCCCAGCTCACGGGCGCGTTCCACGGCATGCCGGATGATCAGCTGGTGTCCGCGGTGGACTCCGTCGTAGGAGCCGATGGTGACGACGCTGCGCCCCCAGTCCTGGGGGATGTCCTCCAAGCCACGCCAGCGCTGCACTGTGACCGCTCCTTGTCGAACCCGTGTCCGTCTCTCTGCCTCTTGCGCAGGTCCTCATGCGCAGGTCTAAGGGTGCCATGCCGCGCGCCCACGCCCCGCATCGGCATCGGGCTGTGACGGGACGCACGTGGATCTCGCCTGCTCACGCGGGGATTCCTACGCCGGCCAGGTTCTCGATCATCCGGCGGGCGCTGGGGCCCACCACCGCCGCCCAGTCGTCCGGGGTGCGCGGATCCCGGACCAGCAGGGCGAGCGCGCCGCCGTGCAGGGTGCGGTCGGCGGGGCAGGCGAGCAGGGCGAGGGCGGCGTGGCGCAGCAGTTCGCGGTCGCCCTCGGTGCGGACGTGCGGCGCGGTGCGCAGCCCGTACGCCACGGCGGCGACCCGCCGAGCGGGCCGTGCGTCGTGCGCCCACCGGTCGACGGCCCGGCAGACGGCCGACGGCTCGTCCTCGGCGAGTACGGCGAGCAGCTCGTCGGCGCGGCGGTGGGCGCTGTCGACGAGCACTTCGGTGAGGTCGTCCAGGGCCCGGTGGCGATGGGTGTGCAGCAGCGCCTGCGCGGCCTCCGCCACGGTCGCGTGCGGGGTCGCGGGCAGCGGTCGCTCGTCGTCGAACCAGCGGGTGAGGTGCGGTTGTACGGCGGTGGGGTCGGCGGCGAGGAGGCGGGCGGCCGCGTCGAGGTAACGGGGGGTGGTGTCCTGCGGAGGGCCGTCGGCTAGGACGAGACGGCGGAGAAGGTCGACGCGGGTGTCCTGCGGGAGCGGCAGGGCGGTCCAGAAGTCCGGCCCGAACTCGGCGGGGACGTGCCGCTGTTCGCCGCGCCAGGTCACGATCCGGTCGGTGAGCAGGAGGAGTACGGCTGTGTACGGCGTCGCGTCCGGGACGCGCAGGAGGACCTCCGCGAGGAGGCGGGCGGCCCACCAGGAGTGCGGGTCGGCGTCGAACGCGTGGGTCAACTCCTCCAGGCGGTGGGCGAGTCGGTGTGTTCCTTGCCGGCGGGCGAGGTACAGCAGGGCCTCGATGACGGGGCCGATGCACGCCGACACCCCCGGCGGCCCCTCCCGCCCCACCGAGATAGCCGTCAGTTCCAGCACGCCGGCCAAGTTGAGGTCGGCGCCGTACGCGGGGACGGTCGTCGCGTTGCGGGCGAGCAGTTCGGCCAAGGGGCCGTTCGGCGGTGGGCGGAGGGCGACCGCGAAAGCGGCGTCACCGTGGTCGTTCCGCAGTGCCGTGCCCAGGACGCCGACCACGGCGCCGGACGTCGCGTCGAGCACCGGGCCTCCCGCGACCCCGCCGCCCAGTCGCAGCGCATCCCGTCCGGCCGTGCCGATCGCCAACTCCAGGGCGTCGTCGAGGTGATGGACGCGGTGCGTGGCCGTGTACGTCACGCCGGCCGTGCCCAGTACGCGTGCCTCGCGCCAGCAGCCGGCGGGGACGCGTACGTAGGTGCCGATCTCGATCCGGTCGCGCACCGTGATGGGGAGCGGGTCCACGTCGAGGCCTTCGGTATGGATGAGGGCCAGGGACAGTTCGGGCAGTGGGGTCACCGCGTCGGCCGCCACGACGCAGCTGCGGTCGCCGACGGCGTGGAGTACGAGCCGGGGCAGGCCGTCCACCGTCTCGTGGCTGGTGACGACCGTACCGAGGTGGTCGGCCACGAAGCCGGTGCCGCGGGGGCGGCCGGCCGGGTCGTGGATGCGGACGAGGGCTTCGTCGCGCCCCAGCCCTTGTGCCTGCCCCAGCTCCAGCCCCGCGTCCGGCCCCGGGCCCTCCCCCCGTGCTTCGTGAGGCCGTCGCCGGCCGCGCGCATGCCGGGCCTGTTGGTCCGGCCGTGCGGTGCCGCTCGCGTCTTTCCGCGGGCCCCGTCCCGCCATGGTCGATCCTCCCCGCCGTACACACGTGCCTGTCTTCCCGTACGCACGTGCCTGCCTTCGAAGGTAGGCGCGAGATGATCAGCGGGACAGATCACGCGGCGAAAGCGCCCCTTTCCACTCCCCCGGTTCACTCCGAGCGCCTGCCCGGACGGGTGAATGGAGGGGGGCGGGTGGATACACCCTAGGGGTGGGGGAACCGAGGGGGGACCGTGGAGCGGCGACAGTGGAGTACCCCGTGATCGCCGCTCCACGGGCGGCCCCCCGGGGGTCCCGTACGTCAGCCGAAGACGGCCAGGCTCTTCGCCTTGCCCTTGTGCTCCTCGACGAGCGCCAGAAAGCGGCCCTCGGGGTCGAAGACGGCCACGGCACCGGCGCTCGTGTACACGTCGGGCATCTCCAGCCGCACGCCGTTCGTGAGCAGCCGGGCCCGCTTGGCGTCCACGTCCCAGCGCGGGAACGCGGCCGCGGCGGCCTCGGCGATCGGCATCACGGCCAGCTCCTGCTGGAGCTGGTCCAGCGTCCTCGCCACGTCCAGCTTGTACGGCCCGACGCGCGTCCGGCGCAGAGCCGTGAGGTGACCGCCGACGCCCAGGTCGGCGCCCAGGTCGCGGGCCAGGGCCCGGATGTACGTGCCGGACGAGCAGACCACCGACACGACCAGGTCGAGCACCGGGGTGCCGTTCTCGGCGACGGCGTCCCGGACGTCGTACACCGCGAAGGACGCGACGGTGACCGGCCGGGCCGGGATGTCGAATTCCTCACCCTCGCGCGCCCGCTTGTAGGACCGCACGCCGTCGATCTTGATGGCGCTGACCTTGGACGGCACCTGCATGATGTCGCCGGTCAGCTTCGCGATTCCGGCGTCGACGGCCTCGCGGGTGACCTGGGAGGCGTCCACCGACTCCGTGATCTCCCCCTCGGCGTCGTCCGTGACCGTGGTCTGGCCGAGGCGGATCGTGCCCAGGTACTCCTTCTCGGTCAGCGCGAGGTGCCCGAGGAGCTTGGTCGCCTTCTCGACGCCGAGGACGAGGACACCCGTCGCCATGGGGTCGAGGGTGCCGGCGTGCCCGACGCGCCGTGTCCTGGCGATGCCGCGCATCTTGGCGACGACGTCGTGCGAAGTGAAGCCCGACGGCTTGTCGACGATGACGAGGCCGTCGGGCGTGGGGGTCTTCTGGGTCATTCGGCGGCGTCGTCCTCGTCCTCGCCCGGCTTCTTGTACGGGTCGGCGTCGCCGGCGTACTTGGCACCGGCCGAGACCTCGCGCACCTTCTCGTCGGACTGGCGCGCCTTGTCGAGGAGGTCCTCGATGGTCTTGGCGGTGTCCGGCAGAGCGTCGGCGACGAAGGTCAGCGTCGGCGTGAACTTCACGCCCGCCGCCGCGCCGACCGCGGAGCGGAGCACGCCCTTGGCGCTCTCCAGACCGGCGGCCGCGGCCGCCCGCTCCTCGTCGTCCCCGTACACCGTGTAGAAGACGGTCGCCTCCCGCAGGTCACCCGTGACCCGGGTGTCCGTGATGGTGACGTGCGAGCCGAGCCGCGGGTCCTTGATCCCGCGCTGCAGCTTCTGGGCCACCACCTCTCGGATGAGGTCCGCCAGCCTTTTCGCCCGCGCGTTGTCGGCCACTGGTCCGTCTCCCGTTCTTTCCTGTCTGCGTTCTCAGGTGCGTCTAGTGCTCTTGGGCCGTCAGTCGTCTTCGCCGTGGAAGCGCCGCCTGACGGACAGCAGTTCCACCTCGGGGCGCCCGGCGACCAGCCGCTCGCACCGGTCCAGCACGTCGGTGAGGTGCCCCGCGTCGCCGGAGACCATCGCCAGGCCGATGATGGCCCTGCGATGGAGGTCCATGTGGTCCACCTCGGCCGCGCTCACCGCGTACTTGCGCTGGAGCTCGGCCACGATCGGGCGGACGACGGACCGCTTCTCCTTCAGCGACCGTACGTCGCCGAGGAGTAGGTCGAAGGACAGCGTCCCCACATACATGTGTGTAACCGGTTCACCCGCCGGTCCGGGATCGATGGCCCCGCCATTCAGCGGGCGGGGACATCAAGAACCGTACAACGAACGGGCGGGTGGCTCGACGGGATTCTTTCGCCCCCCGGGCCTGTGCCCACCCACGGCAAAACGGCGCGTTGGCCGACGGAACCGAAGTCCCGTCGGCCAACACGAACCGTCGGCGTTACGCCCGCGGCTTCTCCCGCATCTCGTACGTCGCGATGACGTCGTCGACCTTGATGTCGTTGAAGTTTCCGAGGTTGATACCGCCCTCGAAGCCTTCGCGGATCTCGGTGACGTCGTCCTTGAAGCGACGCAGACCCTCGATGTTGAGGTTCTCCGCGACGACCTTGCCGTCGCGGACCAGGCGGGCCTTGGTGTTCCGCTTGACCTCGCCGGAGCGGATGATGACACCCGCGATGTTGCCCAGCTTGGACGACTTGAAGACCTCGCGGATCTCCGCCGTACCGAGCTCGACCTCCTCGAACTCCGGCTTGAGCATGCCCTTGAGGGCCGCCTCGATCTCCTCGATCGCCTGGTAGATGACCGAGTAGTAGCGGACGTCCACGCCTTCGCGCTCGGCCATCTGCTGTGCCCGCCCGGCGGCGCGCACGTTGAAGCCGATCACGATGGCGTCCGAGCCCATCGCCAGGTCGATGTCCGACTCCGTGACCGCACCGACGCCGCGGTGCAGGACGCGGATGTCGACCTCTTCGCCGACGTCCAGCTGGAGCAGGGAGGACTCGAGAGCCTCGACGGAACCAGAAGCGTCACCCTTGATGATGAGGTTGAGCTGCTGGACCTCGCCGGCCTTGAGCACCTTGTCCAGGTCCTCGAGGGAGACGCGACGCGTGCGCTTGGCGAAGGCCGCGTTGCGCTCGCGGGCGGCGCGCTTCTCCGCGATCTGACGGGCCGTACGGTCCTCGTCCACCACGATGAAGTTGTCGCCCGCGCCCGGGACGTTGGTGAGACCCAACACCTGGACCGGCATGGCCGGGCCCGCCTCGGCGACGTTGTTGCCGTTGTCGTCGAGCATGGCGCGCACGCGGCCGTAGGCGTCGCCCACCACCATCGTGTCGCCGACCCGCAGGGTGCCTCGCTGGACGAGGACCGTCGCCACGGCACCGCGGCCGCGGTCGAGACGGGACTCGATCGAGATGCCCTGCGCGTCCTGCTTCGGGTTGGCCCGCAGGTCGAGCGAGGCGTCGGCGGTCAGGATGACCGCTTCGAGCAGCGAGTCGATGTTCAGACCCTGCTTGGCGGAGATGTCGACGAACATGGTCTCGCCGCCGTACTCCTCGGCCACCAGGCCGTACTCGGTCAGCTGACCGCGCACCTTGGTCGGGTCCGCGCCCTCGACGTCGATCTTGTTGACCGCGACGACGATCGGGACGTCGGCCGCCTTGGCGTGGTTGAGCGCCTCGACCGTCTGCGGCATGACGCCGTCGTTGGCCGCGACGACCAGGATCGCGATGTCGGTCGACTTCGCACCACGGGCACGCATGGCGGTGAACGCCTCGTGACCCGGGGTGTCGATGAAGGTGATCCTGCGGTCCTCGTCGTTGACCTCGGTCGCGACCTGGTAGGCACCGATGTGCTGGGTGATGCCGCCGGCCTCGCCCGCGATGACGTTCGTCTTGCGGATGGCGTCGAGCAGTCGGGTCTTTCCGTGGTCGACGTGACCCATGACGGTGACGACCGGCGGGCGGACCACCAGGTCCTCCTCGTCGCCCTCGTCCTCGCCGAACTCCAGGTCGAAGGACTCGAGCAGCTCGCGGTCCTCCTCCTCGGGGCTGACGATCTGAACCGTGTAGTTCATCTCGTCGGCGAGGAGCTGCAGCGTCTCGTCGGAGACGGACTGCGTGGCCGTGACCATCTCGCCGAGGTTCATCATGACCGCGACGAGGGACGCCGGGTTGGCGTTGATCTTCTCCGCGAAGTCGGTGAGGGAGGCACCGCGCGACAGGCGAATGGACTCGCCGTTGCCGCGAGGCAGCATCACGCCGCCGACCGACGGGGCCTGCATGGCCTCGTACTCCTGGCGCCTCTGCCGCTTCGACTTGCGACCGCGACGCGCGGGACCGCCGGGACGACCGAAGGCGCCCTGCGTGCCACCACGGCCACCGGGACCGCCGGGACGACCACCGAAGCCGGGACGGCCACCGCCGCCTGCCGGAGCGCCGGGACGGCCG
>NZ_NTGE01000098.1 GCF_002291145.1 Streptomyces sp. SA15 | reverse complement strand
GCCGGTCGAGCGCGGCGTCGCACGACTGAAGTCCTGGCGGATCTTCCGCAGGGCACGATGCAGCCCGAATCGAATGTCGTCAGTCGCCGCGGCCATCCTCACCCTGGAGCGGCTCCGCTGAAAACGCTCATTGATTGGAGCTTCAGAGGCGCTTGACGGCAGTAGTTGACGGCAACGGCGGCGGACACCTGGTGTCCGCCGCCGTTGCCGTACGTATGTCAGGGTTGGTCGAGGACGCGGCCGAGGAGGTCGATGGCATCGCGCTGGAGCCGGAGTCTGACGTGGGGGTAGACGGTGGCGGTGACGCCGATGTGGACGTGGCCGAGGAGTTCTTTGATCACAAGGCTCTTAAGAAGTGGGCTTCGGAGCAAAACCCGTAGCATCGTGCGAAATGAAATGAGATGCGAATGTCGTCGGACTGGATTGTCGAGATCGTCGAGTGCGGTGACCTTGTGCAGGATGATGACGAGGTCACTCCTCCGGAAGAAGCCGAGCGCCGCTGGAATCGGTACGTCGAGTTGGCTGATTCGGTGACTGGAGACGAGGGGCCGGACGGTGTTGCCGCCATCGTTTCCTCCTTGAGAGCTGAAGAGGATTACGGGGCCTACCAGGCGGCGCATGCAGCCTTGAGTCGCTTCCCTTGCTCGGACCTCGGTAAGGGAGTTGCCATGGCTGCTAGAGAACTTGTCTCTATCCCGACGGGCGGAAGTGGGAATGTTCTGCTGATCCTGGCCCGCGCGGGCTCCGTTGCCGTGAGTAGTTTCAACGAGGCTATGCAGATGGTTGATGCTGATGTGCGACGAGAAATACGCGAGCTGGTGGATTTTCATGAGTCCGAGGAGTGGCTATCTGAGGAAGGCGTTCGAAACGTTCTCCTGGCGCCACGGGCATAGCCTGTAGGGGCTGTCTCGAAAGTCCCACCAGCCTGTTGCTGGTGGGACTTTCGAGCATCTTGACGGCAATGCCGACGGCAACACGGCCGTACAACAAGGCACTTCCATGCACACCAGCGGACAGGCGAATTGACTCTCAGCGGACCCTGTCTTGCGCGACCGGGCCATCCGTGAGGCCGGGGAGGTCGTACGCGCGGCGCATCGCGGAGTCGCCGGTGGCTGACGGGTCTGAATCCATGCTTCGCGTACCCGGGTGGCATGGCACGGTGGGGGTGATGTTCACGAGTGGCTCCTGGGGATGCGTTCGCCGCGGCTGACTGCGATGCGGAGGGTGTCGGACAGGGACTCCGTCGCCCTGGTGAGGGCGAAGCGCACGGCTCGTTCGCCGGCCTTGGGGTCGGCGAGTACGGCTCTGGCTCCTGCTAGTACCTGTTCGCCCGAGTCCAGTTGGGCTTCTTCCACGTCGTCGGCGAGGAGGGAGAGCCTGCTGTGGTCGTTGTCGGTGCTGAGGTAGCAGGGTTTGCCGTCGGGGGTGGTCCAGGGCAGGAGGCGGAGGGTGTCGGAGGGTGGGGCCGAGCTGGGGCGGGTGCTCACCTGGACACCTCCACGCCGTGGATCCGTCGGGGTCCTACGTCGATGCCGTATGTGGCGAGCCACAGGGCGCGACGGCGCTGTCGTTGGAGTCTGCGTTTGCGCCGGACGTCCGTGGTCGGCAGCAGTGCGCAGACCGCTGCCATGAGCAGCAACTTCCCGAGTGCCGCCATACGTTCGCCCATCCCTTGCGCTCCTCGTCGTGGTCGATCGGTGTGTGACGAGCGGTGATTACCGTTCGTGTCTCGATCGTCACTGGTTGCGCGTACGCTGCGGAAGAGGGCTGGCGTTGTCCGGGCGCCAGGCAACGGTGAGGGGTGACATGACCGAACACCCGGTCGCAGAAGGGGAGTCGAGGCGCGCGGCTCTCGGGCGGACGCTGCGGTTCCTGCGGGAGAAGGCGGATAAGTCGCTGGGGCAGCTGGCGGAGGAGACGGCGTACGACAAGAGCTATCTGTACCGCCTGGAGAAGGGGGAGCGGCTCTCCAAGCGGGCTGTCATGGAGGACCTGGACAGGTATCACGGCTCCGGTGACCTGCTGGTTCGCCTGTGGCGGGATGCACGTAAGGAGGTGATCAAGGACAAGTACAAGGCATTCATGGACCTGGAGGCGACGGCTCGGGTCATGTGGTTGTTCCAGCTGCGGGTGCCGGGAGTGCTGCAGACCGAGGACTATGCCCGTGCGGTGTTGTCAGGGTTGTCCGGAGCGCAGACAACGGCCGGCAACGGCGAGGAAGTCGAAGAGCAGGTGGCCTTGCGCATGGGACGGAAGGAGCTGCTGTACCGCGATCCGGCGCCGAGCGTGCGTGTGATCCTGGACGAGGGCGCGCTGCGGCGCCCGGTTCCTGACGCGAAGGTGTGGACGGACCAGTTGTCGCATCTGGTGGACGCGGCGGAACTTCCCAATGTCGCGCTCCAAGTGCTGCCCTACGCGGCCGGTGTGCACGACCTCATGGACAGCCATCTCTGGCTCCTCTGGCAGCGAGTCGGCGACCCCGTCGCCTACGTGGAAGGCAACGGATTCGGCGAACTGATCGACGATCCGGACAAGGTCTTGTCCTTTCGCTTGTCCTACGATCTCGTCAGGGACGCGGCTCTGACTCCCGGGGAGTCGACGGCGTTCATCAAACGCCTTCTGGAGGAGTGCAGATCATGAACCGAAACCCCGACCTGACCACCGCTGTGTGGCGCAAGTCGTCCTACAGCGACGGGGGCGGCACGAACTGCGTCGAGGTCGCCGACGGCTACACCGACCTCATCCCCGTACGCGACAGCAAGGTGCCGGACGGTCAGGTGCTGGTTTTCGGGGCGACATCGTGGGCGTCATTCCTGGCACAGGTCAAGGGCGTATAGCGGTGATTCATGTCGGCCATTCCCTCCCCCCTCCTGTGCCAGCAACGGCCCGGTAGTTCCAGAGTGGGTGCGGGCTGTCGGTGCGGTGGTGTGTGATCGGGGATATGGCGATTGTGTTGGGCAGGCCGGGAGTCGACGGGCTGAGCGAGGCAGTGGGTGTGGTGCGGGAGTGGCAGTACGACGGGGCGCCGATGCAACTGCATCCGGGGGACCTGGGCTGGTTCTGGCGGTTCGGTGCGGAAGCGACGGCCGCGGCGGTCCGGACGTGGAGCCGGGACGGACGGATTCTCGCCGTCGGGCTGCTGGACGGTCCCCGGCTGTTGCGGCTGACGATCGCGCCGGACGCTCAGCGGGAGGAGGAACTGGCGCGGCAGTTGGTTGAAGACGTGACCGAGCCGGAGCGCGGCGTGCTGCCCGAGGGGAGGGCGAACATCGAGGCGCCGATGGGTGCACTGGTCCAAGAGCTGCTGTTCGAGGACGGCTGGAACGCCGACGAGCCGTGGACGCCGCTGCGCCGCGACCTCACGGAGCCGGTGAACGACCCAGGCGTGCGGATCGAGGTGGTCGGGCCGGAACAGGCGCATGTGCGGACCGCCGTACAGCGGGCGTCGTTCGACGGGTCGAGGTTCACGGACCAGCGCTGGCACGCGATGGCGGCCGGATTGCCGTACGCCGACGCCCGGTGTCTGGTCGCGTACGACGACCAGGACAACGCGGTGGCGGCGGTGACGGTGTGGTCGGCCGGTCCGGGGAAGCCCGGGTTGCTCGAACCGATGGGCGTGCACCGGGAACATCGCCGTCACGGCTACGGCGAGGCGATCACCCTCGCCGCGGCGGCCGCACTCCAGGAGCTGGGCTCGTCGAGCGCGATCGTCTGCACCCCGAGCTCCAATGCCGGCGCCGTCGCCACCTACAAGTCAGCCGGCTTCCGGCAACGTCCCGAGGTCCGGGACCGATACCGGGACGCCTAGCTAGTCCCTGACGAACGGGGCCGTGTCCAAGGTGGGGTACGGGGCCGGGAGGGGGAGGGGCTCGCCGAGGTCGACCTTGGTGTCGGTGGCGTAGTAGGCCTCGGTTGGGTCGTCGCCGGGGAGGACCGGGTCCGTGTAGCAGTGGGCCGTCTTGGAGTGACGGTCGATGAGGACGTAGACGGGGACGCCGGCGGCGGCGTAGGTGCGGAACTTGGGGCCGGTGTCGGTCTCGTGGTTGGCGGAGGTGACCTCGCCGACCAGGGCCAGCATGTCGATGGGGTACCAGCCTCCGTGGACTTTGCGGTAGGACTCGTCCAGCTCGGTGGGCTCCCGGCGGCACACGGAGAAGTCCGGGACGACCAGAGCCATGGTGCGACCGTCGGGATGGGCGGCGCGGAAGCCATCGCCTGCGGCTGCGCTGTCGATGCCCGCCAGATGGAACTGAACGATCAGCTTCGCAGCGCCGAGGTTGTGCCGACGATCCGCTTGAGGAGGCACGATGCCCGTCCCCTCGATGTATTCCGCCCGAATCGGCATCGGTGACGCTGCCTTTTCGAACGCGATCAACAGGTCGATGGGGTCCACCTGCGGCATGACCGTCTCCATGATCGGTTCGGCGCTCATCGCTGTTCTCCTCGTCGCGCTGGTGCCAGGCTACGCCTGCGTGGGTGCCCCGGCAGAACGATGGGGCACCCCGCGCGCTCCCCGCGCCGGAATGCCCCGACCGTTCACTCGAACGAGTGTGCTGAACCGTTCCGTCCGTGCTTCCCCTACTTCGACACGCTCGGCGGCGTAAGCGGCGTAGCCGCCTGCGCCTGCGGAGACCCCGTGTTGGAGTACGCCGACGGGGGCGCCATCCCCGCCGTCGGGTCCGCGTCAAGGTCGCCGTCCACCGGGACAGCCGGGCCGCCCACGATCGGGATGTTCGCCGCGTCGAAGGCGCGCTTGATGCGCCAGCGGAGTTCGCGTTCGACCGTGAGGGCCTTGCCCGGCATTGTCTTCGCCGAGACTCGGACGACCATCGAGTCCAGGAGCACGCTGTCCAGGCCCAGGAGCTCGATCGGGCCCCAGAGGAGTTCGTTCCAGGGCTCCTCCTTGCTCATCTTCTCGCCGACCTCGGCGATGGTCCGCTTCACCTTGTCCAGGTCCTCGTCCGAGCGGACGGTCACGTCCACTCCGGCCGTGGCCCAGCCCTGGGAGAGGTTGCCGATGCGCTTGACCTCGCCGTTGCGGACGTACCAGATCTCGCCGTTGTCGCCGCGGAGTTTCGTGACGCGCAGGCCCACCTCGATGACCTCGCCGGACGCGACACCCGCGTCGATCGTGTCGCCTACGCCGTACTGGTCCTCCAGGATCATGAAGACGCCGGAGAGGAAGTCCGTCACCAGGTTGCGCGCGCCGAAACCGATCGCCACGCCCGCGACACCGGCGGAGGCGAGGAGCGGGGCCAGGTTGATCTCGAAGGTGCCGAGGATCATCAGACCCGCGGTGCCGAGGATGATGAAGCTGGCCACCGAGCGGAGGACCGAACCGATCGCCTGGGAGCGTTGGCGGCGGCGTTCGACGTTGACGAGGAGACCGCCGAGTGCCGTGCCGTCGACCGCCTGGACCGTGCGGTTCATGCGGTCTATCAGCTTGGTGATCGCCCGCCGGACCACGACTCTCAGAACCGCCGCTATCACCAGGATCAGCAGGACCCTCAGGCCGATCGCGAGCCAGGTGGACCAGTTCTGCTCGATCCAGCTGGCGGCGTTCGTCGCGCTCTCCTGGGCGTCCTGGAGCGTCGGCACCGGCGGGGTCGACGTCTCGGACGGGGACGGCGACGGCGATGGGCCGGCGGCCAGTAGGGCGGCGGACAAGGACACGGCAGGTACCTCCAGGTGCAGCGGTCCGCCCCACCGGCAGAGGTCAGAGGTCGTTCGCGGCCGTTCAAGGTCACGAAAAGGTCACCGGTAGGGCAGGTCCACCACACTATCCGGACATCGTGTGTGGATCGGTGTGATGTCCGGGGGAGGGAGCGCGCTCATCTGGGGATGAACAGGTGGGATGAACTGCTCATGATCCTGGGGATGAATGAGATGTGGTCGAAAACACTCCCAGCCCGTTACCGGGACATGGTGGCGCTTCCACCAGGCATGAGGGGAGACTGACTTACGAATCGTCCCGGCGCGAGCCACGCGCCGCCGGCGTCCAAGGAGGCCATCCGTGCCGCAAGTCCTGGTCCTGAACGCGTCGTACGAGCCGCTCGGCGTCGTACCGCTCCGCCGCGCGCTCGTCCTCGTCCTGGAGAACAAGGCCGTGTGCCTCGAGGAATCCGGCGCCTATCTGCACAGTGCAACCGTCACAGTCCCCGCACCCAGCGTGGTCCGGCTCAAGCGATTCGTGCGGGTTCCCTACCGGGGGCCCGTTCCTCTGACCCGTCGGGCGCTGTTCGCCCGCGACGGGGGCCGGTGCATGTACTGCGGTGGCGTCGCAACCAGCGTCGACCACGTCATCCCGCGCAGTCGCGGGGGCAAGCACGTCTGGGACAATGTCGTCGCGTCCTGCCGTCGCTGCAACCACGTCAAGGCCGACCGCCATCTCTTCGAGATCGGCTGGCGCCTGCGCCACAAACCCGCTCCGCCCACCGGCCTGGCCTGGCGCATCATCGGGACCGGCCATAGGGACCCGCGCTGGCTGCCGTACTTGCAGCCGTACGGCGCGGACGACGCCTTGGCCCGGATCGACGGCATTTCCGCCTGAGGATCCGGGCTTTTGCATACCCGGTGACATTCGGTGACCGACATTCGGTGACCCCGAGGGGCCCCACGTCCAGCGCGACGCGGGGCCCCTCGGGGTGCCCGCCCCCGTGGTGTCAGTCCGCCCGCGCCCCCCGTACGGCGTACAGCGCTCCGCCCACCACGAACGCCCCCAGCGCCATCGCCCAGGCGCCCGTCTCGCCGCCCGGCCGCACCGGCCACGCCCACACCGTGACCGCGCGCCCGTGCGTCCCGGCCGACCCCAGGTACACCGCGCTGACGTAGCCGAAGGCCGGCAGCCAGCTCAGCCGGGCGCCGAGTACGGCGGCCGCGGCCACGGTGACGCCCGTGCAGCCGAGCGTGTTGCGGATCATGGCGGGCGGGCCGAACACGGACGGGTGCCCGAGCACCGCCACCGCCAGCAGGGCCGCGGCGAGCGCGGTGAGGGCCAGGAGATGGACCAGCCGCCGCTGCCACCAGGGGCGTGCGGCCGTACGGTCCAGCTCGTCGGACGCCGTGCGCAGGCTCGACCCGATCACCGCGGCCGCGAACAGCGGGGCCAGCGCCACGACCGGCACCCGCCGGTCCGGATCGACGTAGGCGTCCAGGCCGTGTGCCGCCCATACGGCGAGGCCGGCCGTTGCGAGGAGCACGGCGAGGGCGCGCGGGACGGTGCGCGAGCGGGCGTACAGGAGCAGACCGGCGGGTGCGGTGCCGGTGTGGGCGCGGGTACGGGCGCGGAGGAGAAGGCCGTCGGTCACAGCGTCGGCACCTTCCCCGGGTCGCACTCGTCCACCGTCGCGAAGTACGCCGACAGCCAGGTACGGCGCTCCTCTTCGCCCATCGCCTCTAGGCGGGCGCGGGCCGCGAGCCGGGCGTCGAGCCTGGCGCGGTCGGCCCGGCTCCCCTCGGCGAGCAGCTCGTCGAAGTACTTCTCCACCGGCTTGGGCGCCAGATAGTGCTCCACGGCGTCGTCGACCGGATCCAGACGCGGGTCCAGCTCATCGCACCAGCTCCGGCCGATCAGCTTCATCCCGGCCTCCCACGCGTACTGCTCCGGATCGGTGAGCCGTCCTCGTACGACGCTCCAGCCGATCGGCGTCACGATCGGCAGCTGAACCTCGTCCCGCGCCGGCCGGGCCGGCAGGTCCTGGTACCGCACCGGCAGGTTCCGTACGCCCTCCAAGCGGTCCGTCAGACCGGACAGGGCATCCGTGACCTGCGGCAGGAGGCGCTCATAGCGGGCGTTCACACAGACCTGCGGGGTCGTGGAGGTGTCGCACACCTGGCGGCGGGCGAGCGGGCTGGTGTGCCACAGGCCGTCCCCGGTCTGCACCAGCAGTGCGCCCGCGGCGGTCGCTGCGGCCAGTGGGAGCAGGGCGGTCCAGCGGCGGCGGGCCGCGTAAGCCAGGACCGCGGCGGCCGCGAGACCGCCCGTCCACACCACCAGCGTCACCGGCTGCCACCACACGGGGACCGAGTCGGTCGAACCGTCGAGGACGGGCGACAGGTACCGCACGGCGCGCCGACTGTCGTAGGCGAGGAAGCCGAGGACGACGTACGCGCCCGCCGCCAGCAGCGGTGCCGCAAACCGCCAGGCCACCAGCCGTCCCACGACCTGGCCCATCACAGTGGCCGCCGCGAGTACGACCGCGTCCGTGAGCGGCGCGATCAGGTACGGGCTGTCGCCGGTGGCGCAGTACCAGGTGGCGAGCAGGGCGAGGCCGGCCGCGATCGCGTACCCGGCGACCACCCAGAGCGCCAGCGGCAGGGCCGACGCGAGGAGCCGGGCGAGGGTGCCGCGGGCGGCCGTCGCCAGCAGCTCCTCGGTACCGCGTCTGCGCTCGCGTCCGCCGTGCCAGCAGCCCGCGGCCAGGGTCAGCGGGACGCAGAGCAACCCGGACACGATGTGCAGCTCGTCGCGGGTCTCGGCCCAGCCGCCCTGCCACTGCTTCGAGTCGACGGCCAGCGCGACCGCGAGCGTCAGCAGGACGGCGGCGCCGACCCAGGGCGCGAAGCCGCGGACGGCCTCGGCGCGCAGAGGGTGGTGCGGGGGGTGGTGCGAAACGCCCTGCTTCCGGTCTTCTCTCTCCGCGACGAGGGTCATCGCGCCGCCCCTTCCAGGCCACGGTGGGCGCGCAGTGCCGCCGTATAACCGCGCTCGATGGGGTTGTCGCCGACCCCGCCCGCCGACTCGCCGAGTGCGGCGAGCGACTCGGGTGTGCCCCGGTAGGCGACCCGGCCCGACTCCACGAGGGTGACCTCCGTGCAGGCCGCCGCCACGTCTTCCACCAGGTGCGTGGAGACGATCACGGTCGACGAGACGCCCAGCTCGCGCAGCAGCTCGCGGAACTCCACACGCTGCTCCGGATCGAGGCCGGCGGTCGGCTCGTCGAGCAGCAGCACGTCGGGCTCGTTGACGATGGCCTGCGCGATGCCGACGCGGCGGACCATGCCGCCGGACAGCGTCTTGACCTTGGCGTCGATGCGGTCGGCGAGGCCGACACGGGCGACGGCCCGTTCGACGGCGGCCGGGGTCCCGGCGGCGGGCATCTCCTTCAGCCAGGCCACGTACGCGACGAATTCCCGCACCGTGAATCCCGGGTAGTACCCGAACTCCTGCGGCAGGTAGCCCAGCCGCCGCCGCACCGCGGCCCGCCGCCGGTGGTCGCGGACGTCGTCCTCGAGCAGCTCCACCCGGCCGCCGTTCGGGGCGGCGACCGTGGCGAGGACCCGGATCAGCGAGGTCTTGCCGGCGCCGTTCGGACCGAGCAGGCCGTGCACGCCGGGGCCGAAGTCGAGGTCCACCGATTCGAGGGCGACGGTTCTGCGGTGCCGGACGTGCAGTCCGGTCACTCGTATCGTGCTCAACGGTTCTCCAGGTGGTCGTAGGCGGGACGGCGGGCGGCCAGCAGCGCGGCGCACAGGACGGCCGCAGCCGTCCAGCCGCCCTGCGCCGGGGTGCCGTCGAGGCAGTACGAGAGCTGCTCGGACAGGCGGGCCGTCAGCCGGCCGCCCGGGGCGGCGAGCGCCGGGGCGAGTACGGCGCA
>NZ_NTGE01000216.1 GCF_002291145.1 Streptomyces sp. SA15 | reverse complement strand
GTCGTGGGTGAGGACCCGGGCCGCGCCGTGCTCGGCGAGCGTGGCGGCGGTGTCGGCGGCGCCGTTGCCGAGGGCGACGGCGACGGGCTCGCCGGTGCGGCGGGCGGCGGTGGCCGCCGGTGCGGCGGGCGGCGGTGGCCATCGCCACGAGGCCGGGCGTGAGCGCCCTGGCCGACCAGCGCAGCGAGCGGTGGTCCCGGTGGCCGGCCCGGGCCCCGAGGTCGCGCGGGTCAGGCAGGCCGGGCTTGGGGGCGAGCGCCAGCTGTCCGGTCAGTGCGTCCACGGCCGTCTGGGCCAGCGTCTCGTCCTCTTGGCTCCTCATGGCCGTACCGCCTTACGAGGATGGTGAAGCCGACGGGGAGGCGTTGTCGCTGGGCGGTGTGCCGGTCGGGGCGTCGCTCGGGGGCGTGCCGCCTTCGCCGCCACCGCCGCCGCTGCCGGCGCCGGTGTTCTCGGCGTCGGGGTCGACGCCGAGGGTGAGGAAGCCCTTATAGCCCTTGGACGGGTCGCTCTTGTGCACGGGTTCGAGGGTCAGCAGGCCGCTGGAGGCGCCGCCGCCGTCGTAGACCATGTCGTCGGCGAGCTGGGTGTAGGTCCCGGTGTGTTTCGAGTAGGGCTCCAGCGTGAAGATCTCCTCGGCGATGGCGTCGGCGAAGAACAGCTGGCCGGTGTGGTTGACCTTGCCGCCCTCGTAGGTGCCGTCCTCCTTCTGGCCGCCGGTGTGCACCTTGAGGTGGATGTGGCAGGTACGCGGGGTGTACCAGCCCGGGAAGATCGTCTCGAACTTGACCACCCCGTTCGCGTTGGCGATCTGGTAACCGCGCAGGTATGTCTGGTCGTTGGCGGTCGAGCCGTCCTCGCTCTCCGCGGGCGCCGAGCCGCCGGGGTTGGCGGTGGTGTAGCCGGAGTAGTAGCCCCAGGCGTCGCAGTGCCAGATCTCCACGGCCGCGCCGGAGACCGGGGTACAGCCGTCGGTGGCGTCCACGACCGTGAGGCGCAGCGTCAGCGGGACGCCGCTCTTGCCCTCGGTGATGTCCTTCCGCACCAGGGCGTTGTCGAGGTAGTACGGCCCCTCGGTGACGCTCGACATCAGCGTCATGCATGTGCCGCTGGAGCTCGTCGCCGTGCCCGTCGCGTCGGCGGCCGCCTCGGTGGTCGTGTCGGCGAAGGCCGACTGGTATCCGGCGACGGCGAGGCCGCCGGCCGCGACCGTGCCGCCGGTCACCGCGAGAGCGCGGCGCCGGGTGATCGTGGTGTTCCTGTGGTTTCCCGTCATGGGAGGAAACGTAAGAACGCCGCCAGTCAGGACTCTGAGCAGACGCTGTGCGCAAGGTAAGAATGCTCAAGACGCGTGCTGAGGACGCCGGAACGGGCGCTACACGGCCAGCAGCGGCGCGTCCTTCCTCCACTTGAGGACCTTGTCGAAGATCACCACCGCGCCGCGCCGACCGGGCTTGTTGCCGATGTGGACGTGGTCGGCGAGCTCCCGGATGAGACAGAGGCCGCGGCCGTGCTCGGCCTCGGCGGGCACCAGGCGGGCCAAGGGCCAGGGCCGGCCGCCCGGGAAGCCGGGGCCCGAGTCGGCGACCTCGATGCGGCACTTCTCGCCGTCGAGGTAGGCGGTGACCCGGAAGGCCTCCGAGGTGCCGCCGTGCGCGAGATCCCCGCCGTGCTCCACGGCGTTCGCGCAGGCCTCGCTGAGGGCCAGGGAGAGGTCGTAGGAGATGTCGGGATCGACGCCCGCGGATTCCATCGTGCCGAGCAGCAGGCGGCGGGCGAGCGGAACGCTCGCGGCTTCGCGGCGCAGATGGAGTGACCACCAGATGCTCATGCTCCAGCCTCCTGGCCGCGGCTCGACATACCGTTACGTATTGCCGCGCGGGCCCGGGTGTAAGCACCTGATTGACGTGATGCCGCCCATATGGGGGATGTGCCTGGGCCGGTGATCGGTGTAAAGGGGCAGGTCACGCCAGAGGGTGACCTTCCGGTCGTACACCTCTTACGTCATCTTGTGGACCTGCCGTATGGCGGCCATAAGGCCAGTGCGATGATGAGCCCGCCATGACTGCCCCCCGCCCCTGTACGGCGCGCTCCGGACGTGAGTTCCGGGTGCTGCGGGCCGCGGTGTTCGCCGCGGTCTGTGTCGTGCTGGCCGCGGCCGGCCACTCCCTCGCCTCCTGCGCCACGGTTCCGCTGTGGACGCTGGGCGCGGGCTTCCTGGGGGTCGTCCTGGTCGTGGCGCCGCTCGCCGGACGCGAGCGTTCGCTGCCGGGGATCGCGGCGCTGCTCGCGGTCGGCCAGAGCGTGCTGCACGTCCTGTTCGGGCTGGGCCAGCACGGTGCGACGGCCACCGCGGCTGCCGGTACGTCCGCTACGTCCCCGACGGCGCCGTCGGTGTCCGACGCGACACTGATCGAGCAGGCCGCCCGGATCGTGTGCGGGACCACCGCGGCGGCGATCAGCCCCGCCCAGGCCCACCGGATCCTCGTCGAGGCGCGGATCCACCCGGGCACGGGGACGGGTGCCGCGGGGCAGGTGAGTGTGACGCACCACCCGGCGGACGCCATGTCCACCGCGGGTTCCTCCATGTCGCTGCTGCCGTCCCTGCCGATGCTGCTCGGCCACGTCCTGGCGGCGGTGGTCGCCGGATGGCTGCTGCGGCGCGGGGACTTGGCGTTGCTGCGGCTCGTCGAACTGTCCTCGCTGTCGGCGCACTCCGTCGCCGAGGGGGCGCTCGTACGGTCCCTGCGCGGGGCGCTCGCGCTGGTGTGCGCCCTGCGGACCGGGCTGCCGGGCACACCCGGGGTCGGCCCGCTCGTCCCGCGCACCGCCCTGCTCACGCCGCCGACGCCGCGCACCACCGCACTCCAGCACACGGTGATCAGGCGCGGCCCGCCGACGGTCGCCGTACTCGTCCTCGCCGCCTGACGCGACGCGACCAGCACCCACTTCCGCACTTCACGTGCATCCGTGGGGAGGGGCCGCCGTCGTGCGGCACGCGCGTGTGCCCGTGTTCTCGAGTGATCGTGCACCCGCGCGCACGCGTACCCCTCTTCATCACCGGAAACCAACGGAAATCACCGGAGCACCGGAGCACCGGAAACCCTCGTTCGGAGTGGAGTGCATTCCATGAAGGCCTCTCGTCTCGCCGCCGCCGGCGCCATCGCCGCCTCGGCCGTCGTCGTGCTGTCCTCGCCCGCGTTCGCCCACGTCACCGTGCAGCCCGAGGGCGCCGCCGCCAAGGGCGGTTACGCGGTCGTCGACTTCAAGGTCCCCAACGAGCGCGACAACGCCTCGACCACCAAGCTCGAGGTCAACTTCCCGACCGACCACCCGCTGGCCTCGGTCATGCCGGAGCCGATGGCCGGCTGGGACATCAAGGTCACCAAGTCCAAGCTGGACAAGCCCATCGACAACCACGGGGAGCAGCTCACCGAGGCCGTCACCAAGGTCACCTGGACCGCCACCGGCAAGGGCATCGAGCCCGGCTACTTCGAGAAGTTCCCCGTCTCCGTCGGCGCGCTGCCCGAGGACGCCGACCAGTTGGTCTTCAAGGCGATCCAGACGTACTCCAACAAGGAGGTCGTCCGCTGGATCGAGGAGCAGCAGAAGGGCCAGGAGGAGCCCGAGACGCCGGCGCCCGTGCTCACGCTGTCCGCCGCCGAGGACGGGCACTCCCACGGCTCGTCGGACACCGAAAACGCCTCCGACAACTCCGCGTCGGACGCCGAGGCCGCCTCCGCCGACACCGCCGCTCCCGCCGACAGCAGCGACACCACCGCCCGCGTCCTGGGTGTGGTCGGCATCGTCGTCGGTGTGGTGGGCGTGGCGTACGGCGTGCTCGCCGGGCGTCGGCGTACCAGCGCCTGAAGTCAGCCGTCCGCCGCACACCGGGGTCGCACAGCCGTCCATGCGACTGCCCGTTCGACCCCGGTGCGCGCCGACATCATCACATCTGGGACATTTTCCTATGCGCAAGAAGACGTTCGCCGCGGCCGCCCTGCTCGCCGCCGCCACCCTGACCCTCTCCGCCTGCGGCAGCGGTGACGACAGCACCTCGCCCGTCTCCGTGGTCTCCGAGGAGGCCGGCTCGGACAAGGCCGCCACCGTCCTCGACCAGCCGTTCGAGAAGCCGGATCTGGTCCTCACCGACACGCAGGGCAAGAAGTACGACCTCCGCAAGGAGACCGCGGGCAAGCCGACGCTGGTCTACTTCGGCTACACCCACTGCCCCGACATCTGCCCCCTGACGATGAACAACATCGCCGTCGCGAAGAAGCAGCTGCCCAAGTCCGAGCAGGACGAGCTGCGTGTGGTGTTCGTCACCACCGACCCGGCCCGGGACACCCCGTCCGAGCTCGGCAAGTGGCTCAAGGGCATCGACCCCGAGTTCGTCGGCCTGACCGGTGACTTCCCCACCATCCAGGCCAGCGCCCGCACCCTCGGCATCTCCATCGAGCCGACACACAAGGACAAGAACGGCAAGGTCGTCTCCGTGCACGGCACCCAGGTCGTCGCGTTCTCCCCGAAGACCGACGAGGGGTACGTCCTCTACGGCGAGGACGCCACGGTCGACGACTACACCAAGGACCTCCCCAAGCTGGTCAAGGGGGAGAAACCGTGAGGCGTCCCGCCCTGACCGTCGCCGTACTGACCGGGGCCCTGGTCCTGGCCGGCTGCGGCACGGACTCCGGCTCCGAGGGAGGGGACGGGATAACCGTCTCCGGTGCCTACATGCCGCAGCCGGTCTCCGACGACATGGCGGCCGGCTTCCTGACGATCGTCAACGACAGCGGTACGAAGGACGAGTTGACCTCGGTCACGAGCGACGCCGGCGAGGTCACCGTGCACGAGACGGTCGGCGGCGCGATGGAGGAGGTCGCCCGGCTCTCCGTCCCAGCCCACGGTCAACTCGTGTTCAAAAGCGGCGGCAACCATCTGATGTTCGACAAGCTGAAGCGCAAGCCGGAACAGGGCCAGACGGTCTCGGTCGAACTGCACTTCGCCCAGTCCGATCCGGTCGCCGTCAAGATGCCGGTGAAGTCGGCGACATACGTCCCGAAGACCATCCCGAAGACCGGACACTGAGGGAGAGACCACCTTGACGCAGACCATCGCCCCCCGCGTCCGGACCCTGTTGCTGCTGCTCCTGGCCGCGACCGGACTGCTCCTGTCCTCGGCCGCGCCGGCCTCCGCGCACGCCGCGCTGACCGGCAGCGACCCCCAGCAGGGGGCGGTGGTCGACAAAGCGCCCACCCAGGTCTCGCTGACCTTCTCCGAGCAGGTCAGCACCTCCGCCGACTCGCTGCGCGTGCTCGACCCCCAGGGCAAGCCCGTCCAGCGCGGCAAGCCGTCCAACGTCAGCGGCACGACGTACACCGTGCAACTGCACAGCGGCCTGCCCGACGGCACCTACACCGTCACCTACCAGGTCGTGTCGGCGGACAGCCATCCGGTCTCCGGCGCCTACACCTTCTCCATCGGCGCCCCCTCGTCCACCTCCGTGTCGGTGTCCTCCCAGACGGCGGGCGGCGGGGTCGTCGGCTGGCTGTACGGCTTCGGGCGGTACGTGTCGTACGCCGGCTTCATCGTGCTGGTCGGCGGTGCCGCCTTCGTGCTCGCCTGCTGGCAGCGCGGCTCCGGTGTACGGGCCGTGCAGCGGCTCGTCGTCTCCGGCTGGCTCGCGCTCACCTCGGCGACCCTCCTGCTGCTGCTCCTGCGCGGCTCCTACACCGGCACCGGGAAGGTCGGCGACATCTTCGACCTGGACCTGCTCGGACAGGTGCTGCAGACCAAGACGGGCGCGGCGCTGGTCTCCCGGCTGCTGCTGCTCGCCGCTGCGGCGCTGTTCATCGCGGTGCTCTTCGGGGCGTACGAGAAGCGGGAGGACGAGGAGAAGCGGGACCTGACCTTCGGGCTCGCGGTCGGCGGGAGTGTCGTGGCCGCCGGGCTCGCCGCGAGCTGGGCGATGTCCGAGCACGCCTCGGTCGGGATCCAGTCGGGGATCGCCATGCCGGTCGACGTCGTCCACCTGCTGGCCGTCGCGGCCTGGCTCGGCGGGCTCACCGCGCTGCTCGTGGCGCTGTACAGGGCACCCGCGGACACGCCCGTCGATTCGACCGCCGTACGCCGGTTCTCGGCCGTCGCCTTCGGCAGCGTCGTCGCGCTGGTCGCGACCGGTATCTACCAGTCGTGGCGCCAGCTCGGCTCCTGGTCGGCGTTCACCGACACGCGGTACGGGCAGCTGCTGCTGGTCAAGATCGGGCTGGTGGCGCTGATGGTCGGCGTCGCGTGGATCTCCCGGCGGTGGACGGCACGGCTGGCGGAGGCGGTGCCGGCGGTGGTGGAGCGGCAGCGGGAGAAGGAGAAGGTGGGCGCGCGGGCCGACGTCGGTGACTCCGCGGGGGACGGTTCCGGGGACTCCGAGGGTGGCGTTGATTCCAGTGGAACCGGCGACTCCAAGGCCGCCGGTGACTCCAAGCGCGCCGCCCAGCTCGCCCGGCAGCAGGCCGCGATGGACGTGGCGCGGCAGAAGCGGGCGCGGGACGCCGACCCCAACCGGTTCGGGCTGCGCCGCTCGGTGCTCGCCGAGGCCGGTGTCGCCGTCGTACTGCTCGCTGTCACCACCGTGCTGACGCAGACCGAGCCCGGGCGTACGGAGGAAGACGCCAAGGCGGCGACATCCTCCTCGTCCTCCTCCTCGGCCGAGTCGTCCGGGGCCCTGACCCTGGACATGTCGTTCGACACGGGCGGCGAGGACGGCAAGGGCGTCGTGACCGTCGACCTCGACCCCGCGCGCGTGGGCGGCAACGAGATGCACGTCTATGTACGGCGGCCCAACGGCCGCGCCTTCGACATCCCCGAGGTGAAGGTCGCCTTCACCCTGAAGTCCAAGGACATCGGGCCGCTGCCCGTCGTCCCCGACCACATCACGACCGGACACTGGTCGGCGAGCGGAGTGCAGATCCCCATGGCGGGCGACTGGGAGGTCACCGTGACCGTGCGGACCTCCGACATCGACCAGACGACCGTCTCCAAGAACGCGCAGATCGGCTGAACCCCACCATGCCTGACCAGTCCATTCCTCAGGCCCGTACTCCTGAGACCACTCCTGAGGGAGACGTTTTCGAAAACGCCGCCCCCAGGGAGGGCATTTCACGGCGGAAGCTGCTCGGCACCGCCGGTGCCACCGGGCTCGTCCTCGGTGCGGCCGGCGGGACCATGGGATACGCCTCCCGGCCCGCCGAGGCCACGCCGCTGACCTCCGTGGGCGCCGATCAGGTGATGTTTCACGGGAAACATCAGCCCGGAATCACCCAGGGCCTCCAGGCCCGCGGCCACCTGGTCGCCTTCGACCTGGCGGCGGGTGCGGGCCGCAAGGAGGCCGCCGCGTTGCTGCGCCGCTGGTCCCAGACGGCTCGGCGGCTGATGGCGGGCGAGGCGGCGGCGCACGACGACACGGACGTGGCCCGGGACGCCGGCCCGTCCTCGCTGACGGTCACCTTCGGCTTCGGGCACAGCTTCTTCGGCAGGACGGGGCTGGAGAAGCAGCGACCGGTCTCACTGGACCCGCTGCCCGACTTCTCCTCCGACCACCTCGACAAGAAGCGCAGCGACGGCGACCTGTGGGTGCAGATCGGCGCCAATGACGCGCTGGTCGCCTTCCACGCCCTGCGCGCGATCCAGAAGGACGCGGGCAGCGCGGCCCGGCTCCGCTGGCAGATGAACGGCTTCAACCGCTCGCCGGGTGCCACCGCCCACCCCATGACGGCGCGCAACCTGATGGGCCAGATCGACGGCACCCGCAATCCGAAGCCGACCGAGTCCGACTTCGACCAGCGGATCTTCGTGTCCGCGTCCGGTTCGACCGACCCGGCCTGGATGGCGGGCGGCTCCTACGCCGTCGTACGCCGTATCCGCATGCTTCTCGACGACTGGGAGAAGCTCCCCCTCAAGGACCAGGAGAACGTCATCGGGCGCCGCAAGTCCGACGGGGCGGCGCTGTCCGGGGGCACCGAGACGACCGAGATGGACCTGGAGAAGACCGACACCAAGGGCAACCTGGTCGTCCCGATCAACGCGCACGCCCGCATCACGCGGCCCGACCAGAACGGGGGCGCGGCGATGCTCCGCCGCCCGTTCTCGTACCACGACGGCTTCGACGCCGACGGGGTGCCGGACGCGGGCCTGCTCTTCGTCTGCTGGCAGGCCGATCCGCTGCGCGGGTTCGTACCGGTGCAGCGCAAGCTGGACCGGGGCGACGCGCTGTCGCGGTTCATCCGCCACGAGGCGAGCGGCCTGTTCGCGGTGCCGGGCGGGGCGGCGGAAGGGGAGTACGTGGGGCAGCGGTTGCTGGAGGGATGAGACTCACCTCGCCAGAGGGCCTGTCGTGGGATGCGGTTTCCGAGGGCCCATTAGGGTGAGGACATGCCAGCGAGCTATGCGTATCTCGGCCCTGAGGGCACCTTCACCGAAGTCGCTCTGCGCACGCTGCCCGAGGCGGCCACGCGCGAGCTGATCCCCTACGTCTCCGTGCAGTCCGCGCTCGACGCGGTGCGCCTCGGGGAGGCCGAGGCGGCGTTCGTGCCGATCGAGAACTCCGTCGAGGGCGGGATCACGACGACGCTCGACGAGCTGGTCGCGGGTGCGCCGCTGATGATCTACCGCGAGGTGCTGCTGTCGATCACCTTCGCGCTGCTGGTCCGGCCGGGCACGAAGCTGTCGGAGATCAAGACGGTCTCCGCGCACCCGGCCGCCCAGCCGCAGGTGCGCAACTGGCTCAGGAAGAACCTCCCGGACGCCACCTGGGAGTCGGCCGCCTCGAACGCGGACGCCGCCCGCCTGGTCCAGGAGGGCCGCTACGACGCCGCCTTCGCGGGTGAGTTCGCGGCTTCCCGGTACGGCCTCGAGGCCCTGGAGACCGGGATCCACGACGCGGAGAACGCCCAGACACGGTTCGTGCTGGTCGGCCGGCCCGCCCGTCCCGCCGCCCCGACCGGCGCGGACAAGACCTCCGTCGTGCTGTGGCAGCGCGACGACCACCCCGGCGGCCTGCGCGACCTGCTGGGCGAGTTCGGCACGCGGGGCATCAACCTGATGCTGCTGCAGTCCCGGCCCACGGGTGCCGGCATCGGCAACTACTGCTTCTGCGTCGACGCCGAGGGCCACATCTCCGACCGCCGCGTCGCCGAGGCCCTGATGGGACTCAAGCGGATCTGCCTCCAGGTGCGCTTCCTCGGCTCGTACCCACGTGCGGACGTGGAGGTGGCCGACGTACGGCCTGCGCTGCCGGGGACCTCCGACGCGGAGTTCGTCTCGGCGGCGGAGTGGGTGGCGCGGTGCCAGGACGGCCGGTTCTAGCCAGTCCTACCTGCCTATTTTTCGTTATCCACAGGTGTTATCCACAGGTGGGCTTCTCGACCTGGGGACAAGTCGACAACGAAGCGTGAGTCAGTCGACAAATCGCCCTACAGGCCACCTTGATGTTCACCGCCGCGCACATCACCCTTCGTCCACTCTTTTCCTTTGCCCCACCCTTTGGAGCGAACCATTTCCACCCCAAAGTGGGGGTAAGCAGGGTTTGTGCCGGGAATCCTGGGCGTCACGGACCCGTTTCGGATTGATCAATTCCGATGTCCACAGATCTTCCGCACAGCCTGTGGATAACTCTTCGGAGGGTGTGGATTCCTGTGGACAACCAGACCCAAGCCCCGCCCCCCACAAGGAATTCGAGTCAACTCGCCGCCTTCCACGCGCCTCGTTCCAGGGAGTGAGGCGACTTTTATTGACACAGGGGAACACTTAGGGCAATTGCCCCATAACGGAACGTAAGTCGCGGTACGGAATAGTGAGTCGTGGGCCGTCACCCCGCACCGGTAGCCTTGAGCGCGTGATTGACCTTCGCCTGCTCCGTGAGGACCCCGACCGTGTGCGTGCGTCGCAGCGCGCCCGTGGAGAGGACGTCGCGCTCGTCGACTCCCTCCTGTCTGCCGACGAGCGGCGCAGGTCGTCCGGCGTCCGCTTCGACGAGCTGCGTGCCGAGCAAAAGGCGCTCGGCAAGCTCATCCCCAAGGCCTCGGGAGACGAGAAGGCCGAGCTGCTGAAGAAGGCGAGCCAGCTCGCCGCCGACGTCAAGGCCGCCGACGCCGAGCGCGACGCGGCCGCCGCCGAGACCCAGGAGCTGCTCGTCCAGCTCGGCAACCTCGTCCACCCGGACGTGCCCGTGGGCGGCGAGGAAGACTTCGTCACGCTGGAGACGCACGGCACGATCCGCGACTTCGGCGCCGAGGGATTCGAGCCCAAGGACCACCTGGAGCTCGGCCAGATCCTCGGCGCGATCGACGTCGAGCGCGGCGCGAAGGTCTCGGGTTCGCGCTTCTACTTCCTGACCGGTGTGGGCGCGCTGCTCGAGCTGGCGCTGGTGAACGCGGCGATCGCGCAGGCCACCGCGGCCGGCTTCACGCCGATGCTCACCCCCGCGCTGGTCCGCCCCCAGTCGATGGCCGGCACCGGCTTCCTCGGCCAGGCGGCCCAGGACGTCTACCACCTCGACAAGGACGACCTCTACCTCGTCGGCACCTCGGAGGTCCCCCTCGCCGCGTACCACATGGACGAGATCATCGACGCCGACCGCCTTCCGCTGCGCTATGCGGGCTTCTCGCCCTGCTTCCGCCGCGAGGCCGGCTCCCACGGCAAGGACACCCGGGGCATCTTCCGCGTGCACCAGTTCGACAAGGTCGAGATGTTCTCGTACGTCGCCCCGGAGGACTCGCAGGCCGAGCACCAGCGCCTGCTGGACTGGGAGAAGCAGTGGCTGAACTCCCTGGAGCTGCCGTACCGCGTGATCGACGTGGCCAGCGGTGACCTGGGCTCCTCGGCCTCCCGCAAGTTCGACTGCGAGGCGTGGATCCCGACGCAGGGCAAGTACCGCGAGCTGACCTCGACCTCGGACTGCACCGAGTTCCAGTCCCGCCGCCTGTCGATCCGCGTCCGCGAGGGCAAGCAGGTCAAGCCGCTGGCGACGCTGAACGGCACACTGTGCGCCGTGCCGCGCACGATCGTGGCGATCCTGGAGAACCACCAGCAGGCCGACGGCTCGGTGCGGGTGCCGGAGGTACTGCGTCCTTACCTGGGCGGGCGTGAGGTGCTGGAGCCGGTCGCCACGTGAGCGCCGGCTTCCCCTACCGACTCGTCGCCACCGACCTCGACGGAACGCTCCTGCGCTCGGACGAGTCGGTCTCGCGACGCACCCGTGAGGCGCTCGCCGCGGCCACCGCGGCGGGCGCCGCGCACATCGTCGTCACCGGCCGCGCGGCCCCGTGGACCCGGCACATCCTCGACGACCTGGGCTACGACGGCCTCGCGGTCTGCGCTCAGGGCGCACAGGTGTACGACGCCGGCGAGCACCGCCTGCTGACGTCGGTGACCCTGGACCGCCAACTGGCGGGCGTGGCCCTGGCCAAGATCGAGGCGGAGGTCGGCCCGCTGTTCCTCGCGGCGAGCCGCGACGGACTGGACGGCGAGGTGCTGGTGGGGCCGGGCTACGCGGTCACCGGCAGGCTTCCCGCGACCCCCTTCACGGACGCGTCCGACCTCTGGACCGCCCCGCTGAACAAGATCTACATACAGCACCCCGAACTCTCCGACGACCAGCTGGCCGAGGCGGCCCGCCAGGCCGCGGGGGGCTTCGTCACCGTCGCGATGGCCGGCGAGGGAATCGTCGAGCTCCTCCCCCTAGGCCTCTCCAAGGCGACCGGCCTGTCCCTGGCGGCCCGCCGCCTGGGCATGAAGGCCGCGGACACGATCGCCTTCGGCGACATGCCCAACGACATCCCGATGTTCGCCTGGGCGTCCTATGGGGTGGCGATGGCCAACGCCCATGGGGAGCTGAAGGCGGTGGCGGACGAGGTGACGTCGTCCAATGAGGAGGACGGGATCGCGGTGGTGCTGGAGCGACTGCTGGGGTAGCAACCGCTGTTGGCGCAGCCTGCAACGCCGGGCGCCAATCTGACCTGCCCCCAGCCCTGCAACCCGGCCCAGTCCCAGTGACACGTCTCGCGGAGGATGCACGGATCGAACGTGCGCGGGCTTTCCAAGCCCGACCGCGGCTTGCTCTTGATTGAACACAGCGCAAACCGGTGCCTTACCACTCGGCCAATCCTCCGGGAGGGCGGCCCACGCGAGTGCGATTCGCGTGCTCGAAGCGGCCGCCCGGGCAGCCCCCCGTGCGGGCGGGCTCAACGGAGGCGTAACTACTCCAAAGCCCGCCGCGGGCTGCCCTGTGGGGAGCTCAACGGACTGTCGTGCAAGGACATCGCCGAGCTCCTCCCCAGTACGTGGCGCCGGCTCGGATCCGGCGTCGTGGACACAACCACTGTGCCTGTACGACGAGTTGGACGCCACCGAATTATCAGGCACTCGCGCGCGTTACCGGCGCCGCCACCTGCGCCGACGCTTGCTGAAGAACCACCCCGCGGGCGGCTCGTCGGAACGCCACGGCTGAGGCTCGGGCTTCTCCTCGCGCCAGCGGGCCGCCAGCATCCGGGCCCGGGCGGACGGCTCGGAGGTCTCGGCGGACCGTATGAACTCTTCGTCCAGGACGAGGTCGTCCCACGTGTCCTCGGACCCGGCCGCCCGCTCGCGGCCCTCGCTCTCCGCCATCTCGCCTGCCATCCCCGATCCTCCCAGCCGTGCGTCCCCGTGTTGCCCCGTGGTTTCCCGTGGTTTGCCGTGCATCCGCTTTGCCCAGTGTGCCCGGACAGAGGTGAAGCCTCTGTCAAGAGCCGGGACTTGTCATTCCTCGCCCGCGAGCGTCAGCGACCGCAGCTTCTGTCCGGCGTACCAGGTGGCGAGCACGGTCACCACGACCAGCAGCACCGTCGCCGTGGGCAGCCCGACGTCCGAGGTCACGATGTCCCCGCCTGCGACCTTCTGTGCCACGGCCAGCGACCACTGCTGGACGCTGAGCGTCTTCGCCCCGGACACCAGGGAGCCGAACAGGGCCTCCCAGACCAGCGCGTAGACGAGCCCGAACACCACCGCGTGCCGGGACACCGTCCCCAGCAGCAGAAAGAGTGCCGCGTACGCGATGGAGGCGACCAGTGCGGCCACCGTGTAGGCGACGGCGATCTGCTGGCCGTTGCCGTTGAGGATCAGGCCCGCGATCAGCGTCGGCACCGCCGAGAACACCATCGTCACCGCGATGGCGACGATCAGCTTGGTGAAGATGATCGTCGGCCGTTTCACCGGCTTGGACAGCAGGTACACCACCGAACCGTCGTCGATTTCCGGTCCGATCGCGCCGGTGCCCGCGATGACACCGATGATCGGCACCATGGTGGCGAGCGCGAGCCCGCCCAGCAGGTCCGACGCGGTCTGGTCGTCGGCGCCTGCCAGGCCGCGCACCACCACGGAGATGGCGATCAGCAACAGCGGCAGCGCGCCCAGGATGAGGGCCCGGCGACGGCCGAGCAGAGCCCGGTAGGTGAGCCGGGCGACTGTGGGGTCGTACATCATGGGCCTCCTACGCCGCGACCAGGTACGAGAAGACGGACTCGAGGGACTCGTCGGACGGCGAGACCGTGAGCAGCCTGATGCCGTGGTCCCTGGCGACCCTCGGCAGCAGGGCCGTGAACCGGCCGAAGTCGACGGCCTGGATGCGCAACGCGCCCTCAGTCAGGTCGACTTCGATACCGGACGTGGACGGGTCGGCGATCAGCGCGGCCGCGAGGGCGCGGTCGTCGCTGGAGCGCACCAGGTAGCGGTGCGGGCGATCGGTCATCAGGCGGCGGATCTTGCGGAAGTCGCCGCTCGCCGCGTGCCTCCCCGCGACGACCACCTCGATGTGCCAGGCGAGTTGCTCGACCTCTTCGAGGATGTGGGACGAGAACAGGACCGTGCGGCCCTCGTCTCCCATGCGCCGCAGCAGGTCCATCAGCTGCATGCGCTGGCGCGGGTCCATGCCGTTGAACGGCTCGTCGAGCAGGAGCAACGACGGGTTGTGAACGAGTGCGCTCGCCATCTTCACGCGCTGCCGCATGCCCTTGGAGTACGTCGAGATCTTGCGGTCCTGCGCGTACTCCATCTCGACCGTGGCCAGCGCCTTCTGGGCCGCCTTGGCGCCGAGGCCGTGCAACTCGGCGTTGGCGACGACGAATTCGCGCCCGGTGAGGAAGTCGTACATCGCCTCGCGCTCGGGGACGATGCCGATGTGCTTGTAGATGTTCTCGTTGCGCCACACCTGCTGTCCGTCGAGGGTGACGGTGCCGGTGGACGGGGCCAGGAAGCCGCCCATCATGTTGATGAGGGTGGACTTTCCGGCGCCGTTGGGGCCGAGGAGGCCGGTGACGCCGGGGCCGATGGTCATGGTGATGTCGTTGACGGCGACCACGTTGCCGAACCAGCGCGATACGTGGTCGATGGAGAGCGTGGTCACAGTCCGACCTTTCGGTAGCGGCGCATCAGGAGGCCGTAGCAGGCGGCGATCAGGCCCAGGGTGACGAGGACGTAGACCGAGCCCTCCCCGTTCGTCGGGCCGACGCCTCCGGGGAACGCCGAGGTCGCGCCGAGGAACGCGGACTGCACTCCGTCGATGAGCGTGACGGGCGAGAACAGACCGATCCAGGCGATGGATCCGGTGCTGTTCTGCACCTCGGCGATGGCCTGGAGGGTGGAGACGGCGCCGTAGGAAATGGTCAGGACGGCGATCACGGCCGCGATGCCGAAGCCGCGGCGCGGGGTGACCGCCGCGATGACCAGGCCGAGGCCGGCGAAGAGGAGCGAGAGCAGTGCCACGGAGACGAGTCCCTGTGCGAATCCCTTGGTCTGGTCGGCGAAGTCGAGTTTGGCCAGCAGGGCGCCCACATAGAGCACGAGCAGCGGGGCGGCGGTGAGGACGAACATCGCCGAGGCCAGCGCCGCGTACTTCGCGCGCACGTAGTCCGCGGTCTCGATGGGCCGCGAGAAGTACAGCGGTACGGTCTTGAAACGCAGGTCGCGCGAGACGGACTGGGGTGCCTGCGAGGCGACGTACAGGCTGATCACGGCCTGCATGACGATCGCGTAGCGCGTGTAGTCGACGGGCAGGTCGTTGGCCTTGGTGGCGACGGCGACGGCGACCATGATGGCCGCGGGCACGCACATCACCACGAACAGCAGCATCGGCAGCACCTTGGACTTGACCGAGCGGCCGAGGCCGTAGGCGCCGCGCAGGGACTGCGAGTACAGGGAACGGGTGGCGTAGGAGCGGCCCAGGCGCGGGCCGTCGTAATTGCGGTAGCCGATGTTGTGGATACGGGTCTGGTCACCTGAAGGTGCCGCTACGGGGTGCTCAACCGCCATGGCCGACCGCCTCCTTCCGCTGTGCCTCGCTGCTCTCGTCGTCGCTGTGGAAGACCTCCGCGATGTGGTGCCTGCGCTGTTCCATGCGCACCAGGCCGAGGCCGAGGTCGGCGACCACGTCGCGCACCAGGTCGTACGTCTCCTCGCCCTGCGCGGTGAGCAGCAGCACGTGGCCGGCGCCCGGCAGGCCGCCGCCGCTGTCGAGGACGTCCACCCCGCGCGCGTGGAGCGCGTCGCGCACCGCGCGGGTGCCGTCCGGGTGCTCGTCGGTGTCGGTGACCTCGATCGCGAGGGTCGTCGTGGTCTGCGTGAAGTCGGTGGTGGAGCTGGAGCGCAGCAGCTTGCCGCCGTCGACGACGACGACGTGGTCGCAAGTGCGCTCCAACTCGCCCAGCAGGTGGGAGGTGACCAGGACGGAGATGCCGAAGTCGGTGTGGATGCGGCGGATCAGGCCGAGCATCTCGTCGCGGCCCACCGGGTCGAGGCCGTTGGTCGGCTCGTCCAGGAAGACCAGCTGCGGGTCGTGGACGAGGGCCTGCGCCAGCTTGACGCGCTGCTTCATGCCGGTGGAGTAGCCGCCGATGGGGCGGTAGCGCTCCTCGTACAGACCGACGTGGCGCAGGGTGTCCGCGGTGCGCTCACGCGCGGCGGCCGGCGGCAGGCCGGACATGCGCGCCATGTGGACGACGAACTCGGTGGCCGAGACGTCGGGTGGCAGGCAGTCGTGCTCCGGCATGTAGCCGACCCGTTCGCGGATGGCGGCTCCCTTGGTGGCGACATCGAGTCCGAGCACTTCGGCGCGGCCCTCGGTGGCGGGGGACAGACCCAGAAGGATCTTGATCAGTGTGGACTTGCCGGCTCCATTGGCTCCGACGAGTCCGGTCACACCGGGCCCGACGTCCACGGAGAGCCGGTCAAGCGCGGTTACCCGGGGGAACCGCTTGCTCAGGCTTTCGGTCGCGATCACAGTCACGCCTTCGACGGTAGTGACGCGGACCACGCCGGTCGTCACTCCGCAGAGCCGTCTTGGTATCAGACTTCAGGCGTACGGGGCCCTAAGGGTCACCCTGAGGTCGAACAACGGCGTCCCGGTTGTCCACATCCGCGGAGTTGTCCACAGCCCGGCCAAGGTCTATTGACGCAGCCCCTAATGACTGTCACATTCACGGGCACGTACCGCGATCGGCGTGAAGGGCCTGGCCGCCGACGCGCTGCACGGCCACCGCGAGGGCTGGTCGCCGCTGTGGTCGCCGTACCGCTTCTCCGATCATCCGCCGCAGCCGGGCCTGCTGGAGGCGTGGGACGCCGGCCGGGGCCTCGGCGGGGTACTCGGGTTGGTCGCCGAGGTGGACGGTCCGTGGACCGACGAGGAGCCGGTACGGGTCTCGCGCGCCGAGTTGGTCGAATGGTTCGGCGGAGTTCCCGACGACGCGGCGGTCGACGATGCCGTGGAGCTGGGCGTGCTGGAGCCGGTGCCCGGCGACGACGACTCCTTTCTCGTGCCCAGTCCCCAAGAGCTGGCTGTGGCGGCTGAGTTGCATGCCGCTGGCGTACCGCTGTCGGCGATCTCGGGCCATCTCAGGGAGTTGAGAGGTCAGGTCGAGCACATCGCGGGCCGTTTCCTGGAGTTCACGACGGAGCACGTCTTCGCCCGCTACCTCGACGGTGCGCACCGTCAACCGACGCGGACGCGGCCGAAGCGGCCTCACTCGTACGACGACTGCGCCCGCTCGCGCAGCAGACGGTGGACGCGGAACTCGCCCGGGCGATACGTCTGTTCGCCGTCCGGCACCTGCGGCAGCGGCTCGGTGCGGACGAGACGCCCGCTGGTGAGGATCGACGGCGTTCCGTGGCGATTCCGGCCGAGACAATGCGGGCCGTGGAGGCGCTGGTTGGCTCGGAGCACGCGGCGGAGTTCATCACGCTGGCCGTCGAACGGGAGGTGCGGGCACGCGCCTTGGACCGGATCACACCAAGTCACGGCTCAACAGTTGATCTTGATGAAGTCCCGTGAATCAAAGGTCGGTTGTCCACAGAATCGCCAATTCCCCTGTGGATAACTGCACTTGGTTGTGGATCAAACATCGGGAGCAAAATCATTCGCGTGATTCACATCTCTCCTTGCAGGCTGGTGCTGTGGATGAAAGACGCACCGTGAAGGTGTCGAAGTACCTCTCGAAGCATCTGCGGCACCAGCCCGAGCGGATCGGGCTCACGCTGGACGAGGGCGGCTGGGTGGAGATCGACACCCTGATCGCCGCGGCCGCCGCTCATGGGTTCCGGTTCACCCGGGACGAACTGGACCATGTGGTCGCCGCCAACGACAAGCAGCGCTTCGCGATCGACGGCACCCGGATCCGCGCCAGCCAGGGCCAAAGCGTCGACGTCGATCTCGGACTGCCGTCGGCGACCCCGCCGCCGTACCTCTATCACGGCACCGTGGCCCGCTACCTGGACGCGATCCGCGCCGAGGGGCTCAGGCCCATGAACCGGCACGACGTGCACCTCTCACCCGACCGTGAGACCGCCACCCGGGTCGGCGCCCGCCGCGGCCGGCCTGTCGTGCTGTCGGTGGACGCGGGCGCCATGCACCGCGACGGGCATGTCTTCCACGTGAGCGCGAACGGGGTGTGGCTGACCAAGGCCGTACCGCCGCGGTATCTGCGATTCCCCGAGGCGCACTGACAGCCGCCCGTTTCCCTGCCGCGGGGATCCCTCTCCGCCATGATCGGTGGTATGGACCATTTCTCCACCACTGAGGCCGCCGTCACCGCCCTGCGTGCCATCGCCGCCGAGTACGCGCGCGAGATCGACGTCACCCATGACATCGGCGCCGACCAGACCTCGCGTCGCAGTGCCGCGGGCGTCGGCGTCACCACCGACCCGGACGGCTCCCTTCCCCACGAGGCGTTCGTCGAGTTCGGCGGCGTGCCCCGGGTCAGCGTGCGGCTCTACCCCGAGGACGACGCGCTGATCGAGGTCGAGGGCGTCGAGTGTCCCGACATCGCGCGCGACGATGTTCCGGCCTTCCTCCGCTCCGTCTTCGGCGACCTCGCCTACGTCAGGGGCCGCCGCTTCCCACCGGGCTATTTCCTGGTCGTGCCGCTGCCCGGCGACCGTACGCACAAGGAGTGGATGCCGATGGTCAACCTCAGCCCATGGCTGAGCAGCCGCGTGCGATGACCCTCCGTGGCTGTTTCACGTGAAACACCTCCGGCCGCATACGCTCGACACATGAGTCTGCGCCTGAGCACCGTGATCCTCCCGTACCGCCGCTGGCACGAGGGGGGTCGCGAGCCATGGCAGCGCGCGGAGCAGCTCGGCTTCCACACCGCCTACACCTACGACCACCTGTCCTGGCGCAGCTTCCGGGACGGCCCGTGGTTCGGTGCCGTGCCGACGCTGACCGCCGCCGCGACCGTCACCGACCGGCTACGTCTGGGCACCCTCGTGACCTCGCCGAACTTCCGGCATCCGGTGACCCTCGCCAAGGAGCTGATCTCTCTGGACGACATCTCCGGCGGCCGGCTCACGCTCGGCATAGGAGCGGGCGGCACCGGCTTCGACGCCACCGCGCTCGGGCAGGAACCGTGGACCCCGCGTGAGCGCGCCGATCGCTTCGCCGAGTTCGTCCCGCTGCTGGACCGGCTGCTCAGCGAGGACTCGGTGTCGTACGAGGGCGACTTCTACTCGGCTCACGAGGCGCGCAACATTCCGGGCTGTGTTCAGCGCCCCCGGCTGCCCTTCGCTGTGGCGGCGACCGGGGCGCGCGGACTCAAGCTGGCCGCGCGATACGGGCAGGCGTGGGTGACCACCGGTGACCCCCGGCTGTACGAGAACGGCACTCCTGAACAGTCGGTTCAAGCCATTCACAGGCAGGCCGAGAGGCTGGCCGACGCATGCGCCGCGATGGGCCGCGATGCCGGCACGCTGGACAAGACCCTGCTCACCGGCTTCACCCCGGACCGCGGCCGCCCACTCCAGTCACTCGACGCATTCGTGGACTTCGCGGGTAAGTACCAGGAGCTGGGCTTCACCGAGATCGTGATCCACTGGCCCATCCCGGACTCGGACTTCGCTGCGGAGCAGAAGGTCTTCGAGCAGATCGCCATGGAGGGACCGGCGCAGCTGCGGTGAGCGTGCCCGCGGTGCCCGTTCCGGGCCCGACGGAGGGTGACGGAGCTGGTGAGAGCGGTGACCACTCACCTGTGCGGACTCCCGCACGGTCGTGCGGGCCCGTGCGGGAGAATGACCGGGTGACCTCAGCGACTCGACAGCCCGAGACCCCGGCCGCCACCGTCCCGCCGCGGCTGATCGCCACCGATCTCGACGGCACCCTGCTGCGCGACGACAAGTCGGTCTCCCCGCGCACGATCGCGGCCCTCGCCGCCGCCGAGGAGGCGGGCATCGAGGTCTTCTTCGTCACCGGCCGCCCGGCCCGCTGGATGGACGTCGTCAGCGACCACGTCCACGGCCACGGGCTGGCCATCTGCGGCAACGGCGCCGCGGTGGTCGACCTGCACGGCGGCCCCGGCACCCACCGGTTCGTGAAGGTGCGGGAGCTGGAGCGGGAGAACGCGCTGGACGCCGTACGGCTCCTGCGCGAGGCGGCGCCGGGCACGGTGTACGCGGTGGAGCAGACGTACGGCTTCCACCAGGAGCCGGACTATCCCAAGCTGCACATGGAGATCCCCGACGATCTCGCGCCCGCCGAGGACCTGCTGGCGCCGGACGGCCCCGGCGCCGCCGAGCCGGTGCTCAAGATCCTCGCCTACCACCCCACTTTCGACCCCGACGCCTTCCTCACCCTCGCCCGCCTCGCGATCGGCGAGAGGGCCAACGTCACCCGCTCCAGCCCCAGCGCCCTGCTGGAGATCAGCGGCCCCGGTGTCTCCAAGGCCAGCACGCTCGCCCTGTGCTGTGCCGAGCGTGGCATCTCGCACGAGGAGGTCGTCGCCTTCGGGGACATGCCGAACGACGTCGAGATGCTCACCTGGGCGGGCCGGTCGTACGCGATGGGCAATGCGCATCCGGACGTGATCGAGGCCGCGTCCGGACAGACGGTGGCCAACAACGACGACGGGGTGGCGGTCGTGATCGAACGGCTGCTGGCGGAGCGGGAGTAGCCGCTCCGCCTAGCGGAGGCTCACTTCTCGTGCCGACAGCCACTTCACCGGATCCACCGCCGAGCCCATCTGCGGCGTGAGCCGCACCTCGAAGTGCAGATGCGGGCCGGTGGAGTTGCCGGTGCTGCCCGACTGCCCGATCCACTGACCGATGCTCACCTGCTCGCCCTGGTTGACGGCGGCGGCGGCGAGGTGGGCGTACTGCGTGTAGTAGCCGCCCGTGTGCGCGATCACGGCCTCGATGCCGAAGGCGCCGCCGCACGACACCTTCACCACGCGGCCCGCGCCGACGGCCCGGACCGGCGTGCCGATCGGCACCGCGAAATCCTGCCCGGTGTGCCGGTTCGCCCACCGCGCACCGCCGCTGCCGAATTCGGCGGACAGCGTGTAGGTCTCCAACGGCGCGACCCACGCGCTCGTGAAGTCCATCCGCGGCTGGTCCAACCCGACGGCACCACGGCAGGAGCCGGCCGCGACGGAGGCGTCGGCCTGGCCCTGCAACTGCCACTGCGCCGCTTGGAGCTTCTCCTCGATGCCCTTCTTCAGGTCGGCGAGTTCGGTGTTCCGCCGCTCCTGCGCCTGCCAGGCCGCCTCTGCCTTCGCCTCGTCCGCGGCGAGGCGTGCTTCGGCCCGCCTGCTCTTGTCGATCGCGTTGTTGAGCGCCAGATCCGCCTGCCACACGGCCCGCTGACCGCGCATCAGCTCGTCGGGGTCGTCCGCGACCATCATCTGCGCGGTGAGCGGAAGACCGCCGCCACTGCGGTACTGGGCGCGCGCGATCCGGCCCAGGTCCTCGTGCAGGACGGCGATGTCCCGCCGCTCGCGGTCGAGGAGCGCCTCGTAGCGCTCTGCCCGTCCCCGCTGTGCCTCGGCCTCGCGCCGCCCCGCCTCGTACTGCTGCGTCGCCACGGCCGCGTCCTCGTACAGCCGGGCCACCTGCGCGCTGATTCCGGTGTCGGTGGCGCCGTGGTTGCCGTGTTCGCCGTCGCCGGAGGCCTCGGTGGGGCGGGCCGCGAGCAAGAGCAGGGCGAACGCGCACAACAGCGCCGGAACAAGCAGCGAGTGGCGGTGAGGTGAGCGCATGTCAGCGATCGTGGCCCGCGTCGGTGGGTGCGGTCCTGCTCAAGTCGTACGGGTGGGGGACGGGTTGCGGCAGATGGGTCAGTCAGAAGTACCCGTACGGCGTCACTCCTCTTCCGTCCGGCGATGTAACGCGCTCGGTCCGGCTAGCGCACCCCCACCAACAGCTCCGACTCCGCCTCCCGCTCCACCATCCCCCGCAGCGGCCCGTCCACGGCGGCCAGCTCCGTGTACGGTCCCCGCTGCGCCACACGTCCCTCGTCCAGCACGACGACCTCGTCGACCGCCTCCAGGCCGACGAGTCGGTGAGTGATGAGCAGCGTCGTACGGCCCTCGGTGGCGGCCAGCAGGTCGGCGGTGAGCGCGTCGGCCGTCGGCAGGTCGAGATGCTCGGCGGGCTCGTCGAGCACCAGGACGGGGAAGTCGGCCAGCAGCGCCCGGGCCAGCGCGAGGCGCTGCCGCTGCCCGCCGGACAGTCGCTCCCCGTGCTCGCCGACCAGCGTGTCGAGTCCGTCGGGGAGGCCGTCGGCCCAGTCGAGCAGCCGGGCGCGTACGAGGGCGGCGCGCAGCTCGTCCTCGGTCGCGTCCTTCTTCGCGAGGAGGAGGTTCTCGCGCACCGAGCTGTCGAAGAGGTGCGCGTCCTGCGCGCACAGCCCGACGAGCTTCCGTACGTCGTCGCCGTCCAGCGCGTGGGCGGCCACGCCGCCCAAGGTGTACGAACCCGCCTCCGCATCCAGGAAGCGCAGCAGCACCTGCGCGAGCGTCGTCTTGCCCGAGCCGGACAGCCCGACCACGGCGATCCGGCGCCCCTCCTCCAGGGTCAGATCGACTCCGGCGAGTGCGTCCCGGTCCTGTCCGGCGTGGCGGGCGGCCAGTGCCTTGACGACGACCGGGAACGGCGACGCAGGCGCCTGCCGGGGCCGTTCCGGCTCACGCACGGGCTCAGGTGCGTCCAGCACCTCGTACACCCGCTCCGCGCTCTTGCGCACCCGCTGCCGGTACTGCACGGCGAGTGGCAGACCGAGGACGGCCTCGAAGGCGGCCAGCGGTGTGAGGACGACGACGGCCATGGCCACGCCGCTCAGCCGCCCCTCGACGACCGCCTGGGCGCCCACGAGGGCCGTGGCGGCGACGGTCAGACCGGAGAGCAGGGCGGTGAGACCGTCGCCGAGAGCGGTGGCGGTGGCGGCGCGCGAAGCGATCCGGGTGAGCGTCCCATCGGCGCGCCGCGCCTCTGCGGTACGTCCGGGCAGGGCTCCGGCGACGGTCAGTTCGGCGGTGCCGGTGAGCAGGTCCGTCACGCGCGTCGCGAGTGCTCCGCGGGCCGGGGCCAGCCTGCGCTCCGCACGGCGTGCGACGGCGCCGGTGAGCAGCGGGACGCCGGCACCGGCCGCCAGCAGCCCGGCCGCGAGCACGGCGCCGGCCTCCGGCAGCAGCCATGCCGTGAAGCCGACGGACGCGGCCGACACGGCCACGGCGGCGCCAGCCGGCAGCAGCCAGCGCAGCCAGTAGTCCTGCAGGGCGTCCACGTCGGCGACGAGCCGCGAGAGCAGGTCCCCCCGGCGGGTTCGGCGCAGTCCGGCGGGCGCCAGCCGCTCCAGCCGCCGGTACACGGCGACCCGTGTGTCGGCCAGCATCCGCAGAACGGCGTCGTGCGAGACGAGTCGCTCGGCGTACCGGAAGACGGCCCGCCCGATACCGAAGGCCCGCGTCGCCGTCACGGCCACCATCAGATACAGCACCGGCGGCTGCTGCGAGGCCCGCGAGATCAGCCACCCGGAGGTGGCCATGAGGCCGACGGCACTGCCGAGCGCCAGGCTGCCGAGCAGCAGGGCGAGGGCGAGCCGTCCGTGCCGGGGGCCTGCCATGGCACGGACGCGTGCGAGAACACCACGGGTGTCCGTCGTCGGTGTCTCGATCTCAGGAGCGTCCGCAGTGGGGGCTGACGCCTCCTCGATCGGGCGTGCCCGGTCTGTCCTGGTCGCAGCTGCCATGCGTATGGGGGAGTCGGGCTCCTCCAGTCGCACCACCCGGTCCGCCACTGCCAGCAGTGCCGGCCGGTGCACCACCAGCAGCACTGTCCGCCCCACCGCCAGCCGCCGTACCGCCTCCACGACCTCGCCCTCGGTGGCCCCGTCGAGCGCCGCCGTCGGCTCGTCGAGCAGCAGCACCGGCCGGTCGGCGATGAACGCCCGTGCCAGCGCAAGCCGTTGCCGCTGTCCGGCGGACAGTCCGGCCCCGTCCTCGCCGAGCAGGGTGTCGGCTCCCTGCGGCAGCGCGTCCACGAACTCCAGCGCCCCCGCGTCCCCCAGCGCCCGCCGTACGGCGGCATCGTCCGCGTCGGGCCGGGCCAGCCGTACGTTCTCGGCGATCGTCCCGGCGAACAGGTGCGGCCGCTGCGGCACCCAAGCGATGCGCGACCGCCACCGCTCCAGGTCTACGTCGGCCAGATCGGCTCCCCCGACCCGGACCAGCCCCTCCGTCGGCCGCACGAATCCCAACAACACGTTCAAGAGTGTCGACTTGCCCGCGCCGCTCGGTCCGACGAGAGCGACCGTCTCTCCGGGCTCTACGGTGAAGGACGCGTCTGTCACGGCATCCGCGGACCGTTCGGGATAGCGGACCGTAACCCCCTCGAAGGACAGCGCCCCCGCCGGCACGGCACCAGTCCCCGACTCCGGCACGGGGGTCTCCAGCACCGAGAAGATCTCTTCCGCGGCCGCGAGCCCTTCCGCCGCCGCGTGGTACTGCGCCCCCACCTGGCGCAGCGGCAGGTACGCCTCGGGCGCCAACACAAGGATGACCAGGCCGATGTACAGGTCCATCTCCCCATGGACGAGCCGCATCCCGATCGTCACGGCGACCAACGCCACCGAGATCGTCGCGAGCAGCTCCAGCGCGAAGGAGGAGATGAAGGCGATCCGCAGCGTCCGCATCGTCGCCTGCCGGTACTCGCCGGTGATACGCCGGATCGAGTCGGCCTGAGCCTTGGCTCGCCCGAACACCTTCAGGGTCGGCAGCCCGGCGACCACGTCCAGGAAGTGCCCGGAGAGCCGGGACAGCAGCCGCCACTGACGGTCCATCCGGGACTGCGTGGCCCAACCGATCAGCATCATGAACATCGGGATCAGCGGCAGGGTCCCGACGATGATGGCCGCCGAGACCCAGTCCTCGGTGACGATCCGCGCCAGCACCGCCGCCGGCACGACCACCGCGAGCCCCAACTGTGGGAGATAGCGCGAGAAGTAGTCGTCCAAGGCGTCAACTCCCCGCGTGGCGAGGGCGACCAGCGAGCCGGTCCGCTGCCCGGTCAGCCACCCGGGCCCCAGGGCCACGGCACGGTCCAGCAACCGCCCCCGTAGCTCCGACTTCACAGCCGCGCTGGCGCGGTGGGCGGCGAGCTCGGTCAGCCACGCGACAAGGGCACGTCCGACCGCGACGGCCACCAACAACAGCAGGGGAGTGCCGAGTTCAGCGACCGCCATCCTGTGCTGGAAGGCGCCCACCACGACCTCGGCGATGAGCATCGCCTGTGCGATGACCAGGCCCGCACCGACGGCACCCAGGCCGACGACCGCCACCAGGAAGAGCCGGGTGGCGCGGGCGTATCGGAGGAGACGCGGATCGATCGGTTTCACGTGAAACATGCCCTTCGGTCCAAGGGGTGTGTTTCACGTGAAACATCGTGAAGCACGGTGAAACGCACCCCTGTCGGACTCAGTGAGTGGCGTCGGCGGCGATGTGCTGCGTGCCGATCCGCTTGCGGAACACCCAGTAGGTCCAGCCCTGGTAGAGCATCACGATCGGCGTAGCAATCGCCGCGCACCAGGTCATGATCTTCAAGGTGTAAGGGCTCGACGAGGCGTTGGTCACCGTGAGGCTCCACTCCTCATTGAGCGAGGATGGCATGACGTTCGGGAAGAGCGTCAGGAAAAGCATCGCCACCGTGGCCACGATGGTGACGCCGGACAGGGCGAACGACCATCCTTCGCGCCCGGCCTGGTTCGCCGCGAGCGCCGCGACCAGTGCGGCGACCGCCACGACCAGCGCGACCAGGCTCTTGCCGTCACCGCCGTGGACTTGTGTCCACAGCAGGAAGATCAGCGCCAGAGCGGCAGCGGCGAGACCGACTCCCAGGGCCAGCTTCCGCGCCCGCTCCCGGATGTCCCCGACGGTCTTGAGCGCCGTGAACACCGCGCCGTGGAAGGTGAACAGCGTCAGCGTCACCAGGCCGCCGAGAAGGGCGTAGGAGTTGAACAGGTCCCAGACAGTGCCGACGTAGTCGAAGTTCTGGTCGATCTTCACGCCCCGCACGATGTTGCCGAAGGCCACGCCCCACAGGAACGCCGGGATCAGCGAGGTCCAGAAGATCGCGTGCTCCCAGTTGCGCTGCCAGTTCTCCTCGGGCCGCTTCACCCGGTACTCGAAGGCGACACCCCGGACGATGAGGCAGACAAGGATGAGCAGTAGGGGGAGGTAGAAGCCGGAGAAGAGCGTGGCGTACCACTCGGGGAAGGCGGCGAAGGTCGCGCCGCCCGCCGTGAGCAGCCACACCTCGTTGCCGTCCCAGACGGGTCCGATGGTGTTGATCAGCACCCGCCGCTCGGGCCGGTCGCGGGCGAGCAGCTTGGTGAGGATGCCGACCCCGAAGTCGAAGCCCTCCAGGAAGAAGTAACCGGTCCACAGGACGGCGATGAGCACGAACCAGACGTCGTGTAGTTCCATGACTGTGCAGCTCCCTCGGCCTAGTACGAGAAGGCCATCGGCTTGTCGGCGTCACGGGAGTCGCCGCCGATCTTCGTGGGCGGGTTGAGGTCGGCCTCGGTGAGCTCGGGCGGGCCGGCCTTGACGTACTTCGCGAGCAGCTTGACCTCGATGACGGCGAGGATGGCGTACAAGCTGGTGAAGACGATCATCGAGGTGAGGACCTCGCCCTGGGAGACGCTGGGGGAGACCGCGTCGCGGGTCTGGAACAGTCCGTAGACGACCCACGGCTGGCGGCCCGTCTCGGTGAAGATCCAGCCCCAGGAGTTGGCGATCAGCGGGAAGGCCAGAGTCCAGATCGCGATGCGCCAGTACCACGTGGAGAGCTTCGGGCCGAGCGCCTTGTGCGGGAACAGGGCCAGATGCGGCACCTCGTCGTCGCCGACCCTCAGGTGCCGCGGCAGCAAGAACTTCTTCCGGGTCAGCCAGAGTCCGGCCAGGCCGACGGCGAAGGACGTCATACCGAAGCCGATCATCCAGCGGAAGCCCCAGTAGGCGACGGGGATGTTGGGCCGGTAGTCGCCGGGTCCGTACTTCTCCTGCTCGGCCTTGTTGACGTCATTGATGCCGGGGACGTACGAGGTGAAGTCGTCCTTGGCGAGGAAGGACAGCAGGCCCGGAATCTCGACGGCGACCTTGTTGTGGCCCTCGTCGACGTCGCCGTAGGCGAAGACCGAGAAGGGCGCGGGCGCCTCACCGTCCCACAGCGCCTCGGCCGCGGCCATCTTCATCGGCTGCTGCTCGTACATGATCTTGCCGAGGACGTCGCCGCTGACCGCGGTGAGCAGGCCGCCGACGGCGACGGTGACCAGGCCGAGCCGCAGCGAGGTCTTCATCTCGCGGATGTGCTTCTTGCGCAGCAGATGGAAGGCGGAGATGCCGACCATGAAGGCGCCACCGGTGAGGAAGGCCGCGGAGAGGGTGTGGAAGGCCTGGGCGAGTGCGGTGTTCTGGGTCAGCACCAGCCAGAAGTCGGTGAGCTCGGCCCGCCCCTTCGCCTCGTTGATCTTGTAGCCGACCGGGTGCTGCATCCACGAGTTGGCCGCGAGGATGAAGTACGCCGAGAGGATCGTGCCGATGGAGACCATCCACATGCAGGCCAGGTGGATCTTCTTCGGCAACTTGTCCCAGCCGAAGATCCACAGACCGATGAAGGTCGACTCGAAGAAGAAGGCGATCAGGGCCTCGAACGCGAGCGGGGCGCCGAAGACGTCACCGACGAAGCGCGAGTAGTCGGACCAGTTCATGCCGAACTGGAACTCCTGCACGATGCCGGTGACCACCCCCATCGCGATGTTGATCAGGAAGAGCTTGCCCCAGAACTTGGTCGCCCTGAGGTACTTTTCCTTCTCCGTGCGCACCCACGCGGTCTGCAGACCGGCCGTGAGGGCGGCCAGCGAGATCGTCAAAGGGACGAAGAGGAAGTGGTAGACGGTGGTGATGCCGAACTGCCAGCGCGCCAATGTCTCCGGCGCCAGGGCCAGGTCCACGTCGTCAGTCTCCTTACGTCGCCGTGGTACAGCGGCAGCGTGCCCCTTATGTCACAACATCGCGTGAACAACTGGGCAGGCTTGTGAAAGCGTTCACATTCACAAGCAAGTATGACGCACCGATTTTCGACAGTCACAGGGGGGTCCCCCTTCTCACGTCAACCCCCTGGCAGAGACTTCAACAATCTGTTGAAACTGCAGCATGCAGACGCCACGGCGTCGCCGTTCCACGTGAAACCAACGCCCGGCAAATCGTCGAACCGGGCACGGTCGCCTTCTGAACCGGCGGCGACGCCCTCGCGCTCCCCCGCGAAGCCCTACTGCTCCTTCCGGAACGCCTCCGCCACCTTCAGGAAGATGTCGTTCGCCTCGTTCTCCCCGACCGTGACGCGCACACCCTCGCCGGGGAACGGCCGGATCACCACCCCCGCCTGCTCACACGCCGCCGCGAAGCTGACTGTGCGCTCCCCCAGACGGAGCCATACGAAGTTGGCCTGGGTCTCGGGCACCGTCCAGCCCTGGGCGCGCAGCCCGTCGACCACGCGCGTGCGCTCGCACACCAGTGAGCCGACCCTGCCGAGCAGTTCGTCCTCGGCCTGCAGCGAGGCGATCGCCGCGTCCTGTGCAAGCTGGCTCACACCGAAGGGCACGGCCGTCTTGCGCAGCGCCGCCGCCACCGGCTCGTGAGCGATCGCGAAGCCGACGCGCAGGCCGGCCAGCCCGTAGGCCTTGGAGAAGGTGCGCAGCACGCAGACGTTCGGCCGGTCGCGGTACAGCTCCACGCCGTCGGGCACCTCGGGGTCACGGATGAACTCGCGGTACGCCTCGTCCAGCACGACCAGCACATCGCCGGGCACCCGGTCGAGGAACCGCTCCAGCTCGGCCCGCTTCACGACCGTGCCTGTCGGGTTGTTGGGGTTGCAGACGAAGATCAGCCGGGTCCGGTCGGTGATCGCGTCCGCCATGGCGTCGAGGTCGTGCACATCGCCCGGCGTCAGCGGCACCTGCACCGATGTCGCGCCGCTGATCTGCGTGATGATCGGGTACGCCTCGAAGGACCGCCAGGCGTAGATCACCTCGTCGCCGGGTCCGGAGGTCGCCTGCACCAGCTGCTGGGCGACACCGACCGAGCCGGTGCCGGTGGCCAGGTGGGTGAGCGGAACGGCGAAGCGCTCGGACAGCTCGCTCATCAGGCCCGTGCAGGCCATGTCCGGGTAGCGGTTGAAGGACGAGGCCGCGGCCGTCACGGTCTCCATCACGCCGGGCAGCGGCGGATAGGGGTTCTCGTTGGAGGACAGCTTGTAGGCCACCGGACCACCGGCCGCGGCAGGCTTGCCCGGCTTGTACGTCGGAATACCCTCCAGCTCGGCGCGCAGCTTGGGGCTCGTCTCGCTCACCGCAGTCCTCCTCGCGACCACCGGCGGCCCATCACCACCGCCAGCTTCCAATACTCCTCACCTTATGAGGATTCGGCACCGCTGCGTACCGGTCGGAGCAGACCTCGGCCGTCACGCCGGCATCGGGGGCATCATCGTACGAACGCCCACGATTCGAGGGGCGCGGAAACATATATCTATGCGCCGGTGGCTCACTCCGTGGCGCGCATCCCTCGTGAAGGTGAGTTGAGACCTCTTCGAAACATCGACCACTTGGCAGGCCGGTGCACGCCGACAAGTCACGTCCTACCATCGGATCGATCAACTGCCTTGCTTTCTCAGGGAATTGACCCTTGATGACCTTGCAGAAACGTGCCTGTCAACGCGTGCATATGCGTCCGCCCTACCCCACCGCATGAGCCCTACTATCGGCTCGCCATGACAGCAGCAGGGAAGCACCAGGTGAGCCGCGCGGAAACCTCACGGCGAGGCAGTCGGCCGGGTCGGGCGGGCATCAGAGACGTTGCCGCCGCCGCCGGAGTCTCCATCACGACAGTCTCCGACGCCCTCAACGGCAAGGGCCGGCTCCCGGACGCCACCCGACGCCACGTCCGCGAGGTCGCCGACCGGCTGGGCTATCGCCCCTCGGCCGCCGCCCGCACGCTCCGTACCGGGAAGTCAGGACTCATCGGCCTGACCGTGACGACATACGGGGATGAACCTTTCACCTTCACCGAGTTCGCGTACTTCGCCGAGATGGCCCGTGCCGCCACCTCTGCCGCGCTCGCTCGTGGCTATGCCCTCGTCATCCTGCCGGCGACCTCCCGCCACGACGTGTGGTCGAACGTCGCCCTCGACGGCACGGTCGTCATCGACCCCTCCGATCAGGACCCGGTCGTCAGCGAACTGGTCCGGCAGGGTCTACCGGTCGTCTCCGACGGCCGCCCGGCCGGCGCGCTCCCGGTCACCGCCTGGGTCGACAACGACCACGAGGCCGCCGTACTCGGCATCCTCGACCACCTGGCCGAGGCCGGTGCCCGCCGCATCGGCCTGCTGACCGGCACGACGACGGACACGTACACCCACCTGTCGACCACCGCCTATCTGCGCTGGTGCGAACGCGTCGGCCAGGACCCGGTGTACGAGGCCTACCCGGCGCACGATCCGTGTGCGGGCGCCGTCGCCGCCGACCGGCTGCTCGCCCGCCCCGACCGCCCGGACGCCGTCTACGGCCTGTTCGACCCGAACGGCACCGACCTGCTCGCCGCCGCCCGCCGCTACGGGCTGCGCGTCCCGGACGATCTACTGCTGGTCTGCTGCAGCGAGTCCACCGTGTACGCCAACACCGAACCCCCCATCACCACACTCTCGTTGAAGCCGCGCCGCATCGGCACCGCGGTGATCCAGCTGCTCATCGACGCCATCGAAGGGGTCGCATCGGACCAGCCGGTCGAGCAGGTGATACCGACCGAGCTGATCGTGCGTACCTCGTCCCAGCGACGTCCGCCGCGGACGACGGTCAGTCCGCCGCGGTCGCCCGAGGAGAAGTAGCGCCCAAGCGGCCGGAGGAAGAGAGAAAGCGCGTTCCGCTGGGCGGGGCAAGGGCGGCCGACAGGCGGTCGAAGCCCTGCCCAATCGGGGCGAAAGCCGCGGTGAACTGGAGTCTTGCTCCGATTCCCTACCCCTGGGTCATCACATGGCGCGATCCGCATTCCTATGATGGGCCCACGACACCGCGGGCCGCTGCGACCAGGCAGTCCGAAGCGGTGCAGATGCGGCGCGATGGTGGAGGGGTCGATGACTCAGGGGGCCGGTCAGGGACCCGAGGCGGAGCGGGTGGCGACGTTGCGCGACTTCCGGGTACCCGCGTACGTCCACGAGACCGGTCCGTACCCCCTCGTAGCGCACACCGACGAGACGGTGCCATCTGTCGAGGAGCCGGGGGACCTTCCCGAGGGCTACACGCCGACGCAGCGCGACCTGCCGGTGATCAATCGCGGCGACACGCTTCAGGTGAATCTCGATCCCGCGTCCGTACCGGCACCGCAGCCCGTCAACGGCCCCGGGCCGCTGTTCGTCGTCGGGGATGTGCACGGCTACCTCGACGAACTGGTGGCCGCCCTCCAGGAGAAGGGCCTCGTCGACAGCGCGGGGCAGTGGTGCGCGGGCACCGCCCGGCTGTGGTTCCTCGGCGACTTCACCGACCGCGGCCCGGACGGCATCGGCGTCATCGACCTGGTGATGCGGCTGTCCGCCGAGGCCGCCGCGGCCGGGGGCTACTGCAAGGCGCTCATGGGCAACCACGAGTTGCTGCTGCTCGGCGCCAAGCGGTTCGGCGACACGCCCGTCAACTCCGGGGCGGGCACCGCCACCTTCCAGGCGGCCTGGCTGCTCAACGGCGGCCAGAAGACCGACATGGACCGCCTCCAGGACCACCACCTGCAGTGGATGGCCCGGCTCGACGCCATGGAGGCGGTCGACGGCCATCTGCTCGTCCACTCCGACACCACCTCCTACCTCGACTACGGCGACTCGATCGAGGCGGTCAACGACACCGTCCGCGAGACGCTCACCCGCAACGACGCGGACGAAGTGTGGGATCTGTTCCGCAAGTTCACCAAGCGGTTCTCTTTCCGCGACGAGGGCGGAGCCGACGCCGTACGCTCCCTGCTCGATACGTATGGCGGCACCCGCATCGTTCACGGTCACAGCCCGATTCCGTACCTCCTGGGCGAGGTCGGCTCCGAGGAGAGCGAGGACGAGGCCGGTCCCCTGGTCGAGGGACCGCACATCTACGCCGACGGGCTCGCCATCGCGATGGACGGCGGAGTGACCATGGCCGGAAAACTGCTGGTCCAGCAACTTCCCCTGGATATCTGAGCGTTCCCAGGGCAAGCGTTCCCCCATGGAGGACCGATCGACGACGACGCTGGCCAGAGGGCATTTTCGGTAAACCCCCTGTCACCGCGCGCCATCATCGCTCTACCATCGCCTTATCCGTAGCAGGCTCCCCTCCGTTTCTGCCCGACGGCTCGTTCGCATGCGAGCCCCAAGCCCTACGGAGCATCGGGGGATGCACATGAACAGCGTTCCGCAGCACCTGCTGAGCGAGGACCGCCAGGAATACGAGCGGATCCTCGATGAGGCGCTGCGCTCCGCACCAAACCGCCCGGAACTGACCGCTGTCGGACAGCGGCTCAACCCCGAACAGCTGCGCACCATGGCGCTCAACGCCACCGCACTCATCACGGCGGCAGCGGCGACCGAGTACCAGCACTACGTGAAGGCACGCGAGGAACTGCGCCAGCCGGCGTCGTCCACCCCGTCGTCCACGCGCGAATCCGGCTCCTCGGAACCGGGCACGAGCGCGATGGGGCTCGCCACCACCATGGGGGAGGCCGCCGAGACCGCCGGCGCGGGTGCCGTCGCCGTCGTCGCGGTCCTGGCACCTGTCCTCGCCGGAACCGCCGCGGCGATCTTCCTGCTCGTGGGTTACATCCTGAAGATGCTCGACCCCGAGCCGGCGTTCGCCCAGACCATGCTCACCACTGGATGGGTGTTCGGCGCCATGACCGCGGCCGCGATCCTCGTCGCCGCCGTCGGCCTGCTGCTCACCGCGCTGCGCAACCGGCCCTCGCTCGACGCCGGGGAGCACGGCGAGTTGAGCGAGGAGGTGGCCCTGGCCAGGGAAGCCTGGCGTGAGGCCCTGCTGGAGCGCGGCATCCTGCCGTTCCTGCGAGAGGCACTGGCCGACCCCGGCACCGCCGCACTGCGCCGTACGGCACCGCCGGCGCCGACCAGCCGCATCCCGCAGCTCGGTTACGACCGTCCGGGCTTCAGCAGCCCGGATGACGGCGCCTCCGGCTCGCGCCCCAGCTTCACGAGCCCGGACTACACCAGCCCGGACTTCGGGGGGCCGGATCACAAGCCGGATTAGCCGGAGCGGCCCCTCGGCTTGCGCCCCCGCCAGGGGAGCGCAAGCCGAAGACCCGGCCTCGGGCGCCTGCGGTCAGGACATCAGCGCCTGTGCTCGCGACCCGGCCGTCCGCGATCAGGACGTCGCCGTCAGTCCGCGATCGGCAGGTACACGCGGTTGCCCGCCGCCGCGAACTCCTTCGACTTCTGAGCCATGCCCTCCTCGATCTCGTGCTGACTCCCACCGTGCTGACGGCGGATGTCCTGGGAGATCTTCATGCTGCAGAACTTGGGCCCACACATCGAGCAGAAGTGGGCTGTCTTGGCGGGTTCGGCAGGCAGCGTCTCGTCGTGGAACTCACGTGCCGTGTCCGGGTCGAGGGCGAGGTTGAACTGGTCCTCCCACCGGAACTCGAAGCGGGCGTCCGACAGTGCGTCGTCCCACTCCTGCGCACCTGGATGTCCCTTGGCGATGTCGGCTGCGTGGGCGGCGATCTTGTAGGTGATGACGCCCGTCTTGACGTCGTCACGATTGGGCAGACCCAAGTGCTCCTTGGGCGTGACATAGCAGAGCATCGCCGTGCCCCACCAGGCGATCATCGCGGCACCGATGCCGGAGGTGATGTGGTCGTACGCCGGCGCGACGTCCGTCGTCAGCGGGCCGAGCGTATAGAACGGAGCTTCATCACAGATCTCCTGCTGAAGGTCGATGTTCTCCTTGATCTTGTGCATCGGGACATGGCCCGGGCCCTCGATCATGGTCTGAACGTTGAAACGCTTCGCGATCCGGTTGAGTTCCCCGAGCGTTCGCAGTTCCGCGAACTGCGCCTCGTCGTTGGCGTCCGCGATCGAACCCGGCCTGAGGCCGTCGCCCAGCGAGTACGTGACGTCGTAGGCGGCGAGGATCTCGCAGAGTTCCTCGAAGTTCTCGTACAGGAAGCTCTCCTTGTGGTGCGCGAGGCACCACGCGGCCATGATCGAGCCACCACGCGAGACGATGCCCGTCTTGCGGTTCGCGGTCAGCGGCACGAACGGCAGGCGCACGCCCGCGTGGACCGTCATGTAGTCCACGCCCTGCTCGGCCTGTTCGACGACCGTGTCCTTGTAGATCTCCCAGGTCAGTTCCTCGGCCTTGCCGTCGACCTTCTCCAGGGCCTGGTAGAGCGGCACGGTGCCGATGGGGACGGGGGAGTTGCGCAGCACCCACTCGCGCGTGGTGTGGATGTTGCGGCCGGTGGACAGGTCCATGACCGTGTCGGCGCCCCAGCGGGTCGCCCAGGTCATCTTCTCGACCTCCTCCTCGATGGAGGACGTCACCGCGGAGTTGCCGATGTTGGCGTTGACCTTCACCAGGAACCGCTTGCCGATGATCATCGGCTCGATCTCCGGGTGGTTGACGTTGGCCGGCAGCACGGCCCGGCCCGCCGCGATCTCCTCCCGTACGACCTCGGGTGAAACGTTCTCCCGGACGGCCACGAACTCCATCTCGGGCGTGATCTCCCCCCGGCGCGCGTACGCGAGCTGCGTGACCGCCTTACCGTCACGGCCGCGGCGCGGCTGGCGCGGCCGCCCCGGGAAGACCGCGTCAAGGTTGCGCAGGCCACCGCGCGGCGAGGTGTGCTTGATCCCGTCGTCCTCGGGGCGGACGGGGCGGCCCGCGTATTCCTCGGTGTCGCCGCGGGCGATGATCCAGTTCTCCCGTAGCGGCGGCAGGCCCCTGCGGACATCGGTCTCGAGGAGCGGATCGGTGTACGGGCCGGATGTGTCGTACAGCGTGACCGACTGCCCGTTGGTGAGGTGCACCTGGCGGACCGGCACCCGCAGATCGGGGCGTGAGCCCTCGACGTACGCCTTGTGCCACCCGATGGACTTCCCGGCCTCCCCGTTCGTCGCGGTCTCCGGCGGCGCGGCCGTCGGATTCTGCGGTGTCTGCGTGGAGGCAGGCGTGCGTGTGTCCCTGTTGGTCATGAGACCTACTCCCTACGCCGGCATTACCCGGTAACAGGTTCGGCGGTCGACGCAGCGGTTTCCGTCTGCCGGTGTTTCGTGGGAAACATCACTCGCTTCGGGCGATGTTTCATGTGAAACATGGCTGGGACGGAGGTCAGCGCCCTCTCAGCCCGGTGCTCCGAGCTCCCGCGTGTACAAAGGTGGCTCCACGCTAGCGGCAATTCGGGCGCGGTGACCAGAGGGCCCCTGTCGTTCTTGCGATGATCGGTCGGTGACCACGACACATCAGCCCCCGTACCCACCGCCGGAGCCGCCCCGCGGACCCGGCTCCGGAAACGGCCACGGCCAGGGAGATCGCTGGGAGGACGGCCCTGGAGAGGGCCGTGGAGGCGGCCCTGGTCCCGGTGGACACGGCCCCGGCCCCGGGCCAGGAGCTGCTGGCGGGCACGGCCACGGTTCCGGTGACGAGGGCGGTGGCGGTGGCGGTGGCGGCCACGGTCCGGGGGGCGGTGGCGGCCAAGGCCCTGGTGGCGGGCACGGTCACTCGCACAGTCATGGCCCGGCGGCCCCCGTCTCCAAGCACCTGCGCAAGGTCATCGCGGCGGTACTCATCCCGTTCGCCGCGGCAGTGCTGGTCGGGCTCGCGGTGCTGTGGCCCGGTGGTGCCCCTCCCCACGAGCGCACGGGCGTCGGCTTCGACCGGCAGACGCAGCAGGCCACCGTCACCAAGGTGGTCGAGGTGAGCTGCAAGGACGTCAACGCCTCGGGGGTCCCGCCGACCGGCGACACCTCCACCGCCGAGGGTTCCTCCGCGGTGCAACAGGCGAACGGCACCTGCAAGAAGGCGACGGTCCGGGTCGACACCGGCAAGGACAAGGGCCGCACGTTCACCGAGATCGTGCAGCCGGACCAGTCCCGACAGCTGCACGAGGGCCAGGAGGTCGTGGTCGCCTACGAGCCCTCCGCGCCGAAGGACCTGCAGTACTCGGTCACCGACGTGAACCGCCGGCTGCCGATGGCCCTGCTCGCCGGCATCTTCGCTCTCGCCGTCGTGGTGGTGGGCCGACTGCGCGGTGTGATGGCGCTGATCGCACTCGCCATGAGTTTCCTGATCCTGAACTTCTTCATCCTGCCCGCGATCCTGCAGGGCTCGAACCCGCTGGTCGTGGCGGTGGTCGGATCCAGCGCCATCATGCTGATCGCCCTGTACCTGTGTCACGGGCTCTCGGCCCGTACGTCCGTGGCCGTGCTCGGCACGCTGATCTCCCTGCTGCTGATCGGCGTCCTCGGCTCGCTGTTCATCGGCTGGGCCGCGCTCACCGGTAACACGGACGACAACACCGGTCTGATCCACGGCCTGTATCCGTCGATCGACATGAGCGGTCTGCTGCTCGCCGGCGTCATCATCGGCTCGCTCGGTGTCCTCGACGACGTGACGGTTACCCAGACGTCGGCGGTCTGGGAGTTGCACGATGCCAATCCGACGATGGGCTGGCGCGGGCTGTACCGGGCGGGCATCCGCATCGGCCGTGACCACATCGCGTCCGTCGTCAACACGCTGGTCCTCGCCTACGCGGGCGCCGCGCTGCCGCTGCTGCTGCTGTTCTCGATCGCTCAGAGCAGCGTGGGGACGGTCGCCAACAGCGAGTTGGTGGCGGAGGAGATCGTGCGCACGCTGGTGGGCTCGATCGGCCTGGTCGCCTCGGTGCCGGTCACTACCGCACTGGCGGCCCTGGTGGTCTCGGCCGACCGGTCGGGGGCGGAGAAGGAGGCGGCCACTGCGGCAGCGACGGGAGCGGCGGGGACGGCGACGACCGGTGCCCGCCCCGCTCCGGCGCGCGGCGGGAAGGGCCGACGCCGCAGGCGCTGACACGCTCGAGGGCGGTCGGTCCGGCCATCACCCGGCTGAGCCCGCGCCATCATCCGAACGAGCCCGCGCCACCACCCGACCGGCCCCGCGCGATCTCACGACCGCGCCCAGGCCGTCGACCCGCCCCACACTGCGGATCCCGCAACCGCCCGCTCATGGCAAGCGGAAGCGTTACTGCACAGCTCCGCGACCGTGGCGAAGCGTTCCGCCAGGTCGCTGCTGTAACGCTTCAGCCCGTGCTCTGCTCCTCCGCCAGGATGCGGTCCAGAGCCTCGTCGAGATGGGCGTCGAAGTCGCCGAGAGCACCCTCCTGGCCCAACGGCACCAGCCTGTCGGTGCGGTCGAGGAAAGCGACGAGCGGGGCCGTGGACGAGCGGAACAGGGCCTGGTCTCCGCCGACCTGAAGCCGGATCAGTACTTCGCCCAGCCCGTCGGGATCGGCGGGCGAGACCCTTACGTCCCCGTCGCCGCAAGGCCGACCCAGACCGTCGATCAGCAACTCACGGCCGAAGGCCCACGTCACCGGGGCATCGCCCGGCAGGTGGAAGGTCAGCCGCACGGCATAGGGATCGCAGGTCTCGTAGCGCAGCTCCACCGAGATGCGGAAGGAGAGCTCCTCGGACACGAGAAAGCTCATCATGACCTCTGCCTGTACGGACTCGCCCATTGCCTATCCCGTCACTTGCCGTCGACTGGCTGGGAATGACCCCTCTGACACTGCTGGCATCTTGCTGAACGTACACGAGAGATCACAAGGAGTGAGTTTTCAGATACTGATAGAGAGCGCGAGAGACCCCAGGAGCCGCCCCACCGCACTCTGCAACTGCTGCGTGGCCGCCGGGAGCCGGTCGGCCTGATGAGCCGGCAGGGAAATGGCCATCGTCGCGGCCGTGTTGCCCACCGTGATCGGGATCGCGGCGCACACCGTGCCCAAGGCGTACTCCTGCCGCTCCGTCACCGGCTCCATCCGCGGCATGCGTTCGAGCCGCCTGAGCAGGCTGTGACTGTCACGCACCGTGTACGGGGTGATGGACTGCACGGGGTAACGGTCGAGGTGGTCGCGGCGGGCGTCCTCGTCCAGCTGGGCCAGCAGGCACTGACCGATGGCGTGCGCGTGCCCGGTCTCACGGAAGTCGGCCCATTCCTCCACCGCCGGACAGCCCGGGCTGTCGGAGACGCACATGACCTCGATCTCGCCGTCGCGGTACATCGCGTAGTACACGGGTACGCCGATGGCGTCGCGCCAGCAGGCGAGCGTGTCGGCGACCATGCTGCGACGTTTCTGCTGTGCTCCGCTGCTGCCCAGCCGCACGGCCGCCTCACCGAGGAAGAACAGCCCTTTCTCACGGCGCAGATAGCCCTCGAACACGAGGGTGCGCAGCAGGTGGTACGCCGTGGGGAGCGCCAGTCCCGTCTCACGGGCCAGTTGTTTGGCCGGTGCTCCGTGCACGTGCTCGGCGACGGATTCCAGCAAGCGCATCGCGCGCTGCACGGAACTGATGAGGGTCGCCGAGTGCGGCTGTGCGGGGGATTCCGTCGCCTGCCGCTGCGCGGGAGGCGACGGCGAGGGGGACCGCACGGGCGGTGCGGGCCGCTCGGGAGGCCGGATGCGGGCTCCTTGAGCCGGAACGGCGGGTTGGGCGATTGCGGTGGGTACGGGGGGCTCCGCGGATGCGGTGTCGACCGTGGCCAAGGATCACTCCCGAAGCGCGAGGGGGCATCCCGTGTGGGGGGACACGGGAGGGGACGTACGCCGCTCGCGGGGTCGTCGTCCCCGCGTCGAGTTCCGGACTCTAATCGTCCGCCACCGCTCGCAGACGGCCTGGCCGGGAGATTTCCCTCGCGCGAGGGAACCGGTGATTCCTGTTACCGATCGCCGGTTGTCCCGGGCGCATCGCTCACCGCTCGCCCCGGTCGCTCACCAGTCGCTCCGTGAGGAGGAGCTCGTCGTGAACTTGCGTACGACGTAGATCAGTCCGCCGACCAGTGCCACAAAGACCAGCACCTTGAAGAGCAGTCCGATGACGAAGCCGACCACACTGGCTATCAGGCCGCCGAACACAACCAGGGCGATGACCGGCACCGCGACCCACTTCACCCACCACGGCAGTCCCGCGAAGATCTCTCGCATCGCCCTTTACCTCTCTGGTGCCCGGCACTCCTGGTGCCGGATCTTCCGATGTCCTGCACTCGATGCTAGGGCGAGGAGGGGGTCCAACGGGGGCCTCGCATCCCTTGTCCGCCCCTGACTGATCCCCTAGGGAACCCCGAGGTCGCAGGTCAGCTCTCCGGGGGAGAGAACACCACCAGGACCCGGAGGTCCTCGCTGATGTGGTGGAACTTGTGTGCGACGCCGGCCGGCACGTACACCACGCTGCCGCGGGCCACCTGGGTGGTCTCCAGTCCTACGGTGATCGCGGCACGGCCGCTCACAATGAAGTAGACCTCGTCCTGATTGTGCGGCTTCTGTGGATCATGCTCGCCCGCGTCGAGTGCGTACAGGCCGACGGACATGTTCCGCTCCCGCAGAAACTGCAGGTAGGCACCCTCATTGGCGGCGCGTTCCGCCTCCAGTTCATCCAGCCGGAATGCCTTCATCGCCCTCGTCCGCCCTTGTCCCACTGCTCGTAGCCGATCTCGTCTGCCACGATCAGACACATGAAGAATTTCGTAGTCAAGACGATCGCCAACGCGGGCGCCCTGGCGGTCGCCGTATGGCTGCTCGACAAGATCACCCTGACCGGTGACAGCACGGGCAAAAAGGTCTGGACACTGATCCTCGTCGCCCTGGTCTTCGGTCTGGTGAACTTCCTGGTCAAGCCGGTGGTGAAGGTGCTGACCTTCCCGCTGTTCATCCTCACGCTCGGCCTGATCACCCTGGTCGTGAACGCGCTGATGCTGCTGCTCACATCGTGGCTGGCCGACAAGCTGGACCTGAGCTTCCACGTCGAGGGCTTCTGGACCGCCGTCGTCGGTGGCCTGATCATCTCGATCGTGTCCTGGGCACTGAACGTCGTCCTACCCGACGGGGACTGAGCGCCCCATGACCTACCGCGTCTGCTTCGTCTGCACCGGCAACATCTGCCGCTCCCCGATGGCCGAGTCCGTCTTCCGTGCCCGCATCCAGGAGGCCGGGCTGGACGGCCTGGTCGAGGTCGACAGCGCGGGCACGGGCGGCTGGCACGAGGGCGACGGCGCCGACCCACGCACCGTCACGGTCCTGGGGAACAACGGCTACGACAGCGAGCACACCGCCCGGCAGTTCCAGGTCTCCTGGTTCTCCCGCCTCGACCTCGTCATCGCCCTCGACGCCGGCCATCTCAGGGCTCTGCGCCGCCTGGCGCCCTCCGCGGAGGACGCGCAGAAGGTGCGGCTGCTCCGTTCGTACGACTCCTCCGCGGGCGCCGACCTCGACGTACCGGACCCGTACTACGGGGGCCTGGACGGCTTCGAGGAGTGCCTTGAGATGGTGGAGGCGGCGAGCGACGGCCTGCTCGCCGCGGTACGTGAGCACGTGGAGGGACGGGCGGCATGAGCCGTACGACTGGGCAGGGGCTGCCTTCCGACAGCGGTGACGGCATGAGCGGTACGAGTGAGCAGGGGCCGCTTCCCGCCGGCGGCGACGGCACGCGCGCGGTGCGGGCCGGGCTGCCCGAGCCGGTCAAGCACGAGCCGACCCTGCCCGGTCCGGTGTTCGCCGCCCATTTCCATCTGCCGGGTGAGGTGACGGGTCCGTACGGCTACGGCCGCGACGACAACCCGACCTGGACCCTGCTGGAGCGCGCCATCGGCGAGTTGGAGACACCCGGGCAGGACGGCGTCGAAACGCTCGTGTTCGCCTCGGGCATGGCCGCCACCTCCTCGGTGCTCTTCTCGCAGCTGCGCGCCGGCGACGCGGTTGTCCTGCCCAGCGACGGCTACCAGGCGCTGCCCCTGGCGCGCGCCCAACTGGAGGCGTACGGCATCGAGGTGCGCACCGCGCCGACCGGCGGCGACGCCCAGCTCGACGTCCTCGACGGCGCGAAGCTGCTGTGGATCGAGAGCCCGTCGAACCCGGGGCTCGACGTCTGCGACATCCGGCGGCTCGGCGAGGCGGCACACGCGCGTGGCGCCCTCGTCGCCGTCGACAACACGCTCGCTACGCCCCTTGGGCAGCGACCGCTGGAGCTCGGCGCCGACTTCTCCGTGGCCAGCGGCACCAAGCAGCTGACGGGACACGGCGACATCCTCCTGGGATACGTCACCGGCCGCGACGCCGAGGCCATGGCCGCCGTACGCCGTTGGCGCAAGATCGTCGGGGCGATTCCGGGGCCCATGGAGGCCTGGCTCGCGCATCGTTCGATCGCCACCCTCCAGCTGCGCGTCGACCGGCAGAACGCGAATGCCCTGATGCTTGCCGAGGTGCTGCGGGAGCGGCCCGAGGTGACCGGGCTGCGTTATCCGGGGCTGCCCGACGACCCCTCGCACAAGATCGCCGCGCAGCAGATGCGGCGCTATGGGTGCGTGGTCTCCTTCACGCTGCCCACACGCGCGCGTGCCGAGCGCTTCCTCGACGCACTGCGGCTCGTGGACGACGCGACCAGCTTCGGCGGGGTGCGATCCACCGCCGAACGGCGTCGACGCTGGGGCGGGGACGACGTGCCGGAGGGCTTCATTCGCTTCTCGGTCGGTGCCGAGGACCCCGAGGACCTGGTGGCGGATGTGCTGCGTGCGCTGGACGCATCGGCGCAGTGACCGCCCGGCGCCCACGCGGGTCGGTGTCCGGCTACGCACAACGGACGGTCCGAGCCTCCCCCCTCGTGGCTCGGACCGCCCTCGGTTCTGCGCGCGAAGAACCGCGCGACCAAGGCTAGTTGACTCTGTGTCAGTGTCCAATCACAGTAGCGACAGAGACCTATCGACATATTTATAGTTGGGCCCTGCCTCGGGGCCGGGAGATGGGGGCAGAGAAGAGGAGGACGTCGCCATGGACCTGGCCTTACTGCGCACCTTTGTGACGGTGCACCGGGCCGGCTCCTTCACCCGCGCCGCCGCCTTGCTCGGCCTGTCGCAGCCGGCCGTCACCTCGCAGATCCGCACCCTGGAGCGGCAGCTGGGTCGCCCTCTGTTCCTGCGGCAGGCCCGTGGGGTGACCCCGACGACCATCGGCGACGAGCTCGCCCACAAGGCCGCGCCACATCTCGACGCCCTGGTGGAGATCGCCGAGACCGGGCTCGACGACGAGTCCTCCCTGCGGACACTGCACCTCGCCGGGCCTCCCGAGTTCACCGCTGAGCGGGCGCTGCCCGCGCTCACGGCGCTGACCGGCGAGGACGGCCAGGGCTTCGCCCTGCGCACATCCTTCGGCAACGCCGAGGAAGTGCTGGAGGGACTGGCCGCCGGGCATCACGATCTGGCCATCAGCACGGCCCGTCCGCGCGGCGCCCTGCTCACGGCGACTGCGCTCTGCGACGAAGAGCACGTTCTGATAGCCGCCCCACGCTGGGCCGAGATGCTCGGTTCCGGGGAGCAGCGCCACAAGGGGGCGCGGGCTCTGGACGCCCTCACCACCGTCAAGGGGACGCGGTGCCCGGAGAACGTCCCTTTGATCAAGGGAGCACCAGAGCTGGAGAACGTCCCCGTGGTCGAGGTCCACGAGTCGCTGCCGTTCGTCTCCCGCTACTGGGCTTCCGTCTTCGACTGCCGCCCGGCCGCCCCGGGCACCGTCATAGTCCCCGACCTGCGCGCGGTCCTCGCCTGCGCGGCCGCGGGCGCCGGGCTCGCGGTGCTGCCCCGCTATCTGTGCGCACCCGCCTTGGAGCGTGGTGACGTCGTCGCGCTGCACGATCCGGCGGTGCCGCCGCTGCGGACGTACTTCCTGGTGGTGCGCACCGGCACGCTGGCGATGCCGCATATCGCGCGGGCCCATGAGTGGCTCCTGCGGGCGGCCGACGACTGGTGCTGAGCCCTCCTTCTCGGCTGATCACTCGGTGAGCTCATCTGATGACGTTTCGCGATGTTTCACGTGGAACCAGCCGGGCCACATTTCTCCCATGACCGTCCGACCCGTGGTCAAGCGCACCGCCCGTGCCGTTCTGCTGGACGGTGACGACCTGATCCTGATCAAGCGCACCAAGCCCGGCATGGATCCCTACTGGCTCACCCCCGGCGGCGGGGTCGAGCCGAAGGACACGACCGTCGTCGACGCCCTGCACCGCGAGGTGTACGAGGAACTCGGCGCCAAGATCACCGATGTGGTGCCGTGCTTCGTCGACACCGTCGAGCACATCGGCGAGGACGGCGGCGCGACCGGAGTGAAGGTGCAGCACTTCTTCGTCTGCCGACTGGAGTCCATGGACCCGGCCCTGCGGCACGGTCCCGAGGTGGACGAGCCCATCGGCGAGTACGAGATCGTCCGGGTGCCGTTCACTCGCGTCGGCATTGCCTCCGTCCATCTCGTACCGCTGTCGCTGCGGCACTATCTGGACGGCAACATCGAGGGTGTACGCGCCATGCACGCCCCCGACCTGGGCTGATGTCCGGCACCTGTCACTGAGCCGTGGCGACGAGCTCTTCCACCGAGTCGTGGCGTATGCGCTCCGAGGGGATGCCGATGTCCCTGAGCGCGTCGACCCCGCTGCGGATCATTCCGGGTGGGCCCGAGAGATAGGCGTCGTACTCGTTCCACGGGCCGTACTCGCGTATGGCGTCGGGGAGCTGGAGGTGCGCCTGCTGGTCGACGACGGCGCGGACCGAGAGCCACGGGTGGGACTGCTGGAGTCTGAGCATCGTGTCGATGTCGTAGAGGTCGTGGTCGGTGCGGGCGCCGTAGAACACCTCGACCGGGCGGCGTTCGCCGTGCTCGGCGACGTCCTCGACGAGCGCCTTGATGGGGGCTATGCCGGTGCCGCCGCCCAGACAGAGCAGGCCGCTGTCGGTGGTGTGGTCCACGGTCATCGAACCGGCGGGCGGACCGAGCCGGATGATGTCGCCGGGCCGGGCGCGGTGCACCAGGGCGTTGGAGACCCAGCCTGCGGGGACGGCCTTCACATGGAACGACAGCAGCCCGTCGGAACGGGGGGCCGAGGCGAAGGAGTAGTGCCGCCAGATCCGCGGCCACCAGGGCGTCTCCACGCTCGCGTACTGCCCGGCGAGGAAGGGGTAGGGCTGGTCGGGGCGGACCGTGACGACCGCGACGTCCTGTGTTCTGAGGTCGTGCGACACGACCTCCGCGTACCACCAGGCGGGGGCGCGCAGCTCGTCCGCGGCCGCCGCGTCGATCATGACCTGCGAGATCGTCGTGTACGCCCGGATCCAGGCCGCCTCCGTCTCCGCGGTCCAGATGCCGGAGGCGTACTTACTCAGGGCGCCGATGAGGCACTCGCCGACAGCCGGGTAGTGCTCGGCCCGGGTGCCGTACTTGCGGTGGCCGCGGCCGAGGTTTTGCAGATAGTCGACGAGGACCTCGGTGTTGTCGATGTGCTCGGCCGCGGTGAGCAGCGCCTTGAGCAGGCGGTCCCGCTGGGTGTCCATCGCGGCCGGGAACAGCGATCTCAGGTCGGGGTAGCGCACGAAGAGCAGCGCGTAGAAGTACGACGTGACCTTGTCGGCGACAGGGCCGACCTCGGCCATGGTCCGTCGGATCAGTACGGCGTCCGGGGAGGGGTCACCGGGCGGGGAGGCGTCACCGGGCCGGGCGGCGTCACCGGGCCGGGCGGCGTCACCGGGCGGGGCTGCGCGCTGGGCGGGCACGCGCTGTTCGGCGGGCGGGGGCTCGGTGGGCGGCGCTTGGGCCGGTGGTGGCGACGCGGGAGGCTCTTGAGCGGGCAGGGCTTGGGTCTGGGCGGATATCGGAGGCGATATCGCGGAGGCCTGTATCAGGGCGGGCTCGCCGGTCGAGATGGGTTGTACGTCGGCGGTCGCCCCGGAAGGCCGTCCGTCGCCGACGGCCACGGTGGACTGAGGTTCGCCGTTGGCCAAGGTGGGTTGTCGTGCGTCGTCGGTCGTCGAGGCGGGTGGTGCGGTGTCCTCTGTCGACGCATGCGTGTCGGTGCCTGTCGCGGTCCTGCCCACGGGGCGCATCGCGGCCAGACGGCTGCCCTCGGCCGGCTCCTGTTCGCTGCCGGAAGTCGCTGCCGGCTTCTTGCGCGGCGTGAACCAGCCGCCCCCGCCGCCGGAAGTGCCGTTGTCGGCCGACGTGGTGGTCGGAGCGTCCATGGTGTGCCTCGCCTCGAACATCTTTCGGTCGGTCTGCGCACTTCCTCGGTCGGGAGGTGCCTGCTTCCCCCGCAGATGGCTTGCTTTCCTAGTGCCCGCAGCCAAGGTGGCCACATTCAACCCGTGTTCCGGCTCTGTACGGACAAGTAAGGCGAGAGTGTGACATTGGCCGCAGCACTCTCACCGCAGCGTCCCACTCGGCACGGATGCCCGGCCGCATAACCGGAAATACGGGTCTTCGATCTCTCCGTCCCGTTAGCTGCATTGCCTCGCTCTCGGCACGCACAGGGTGCCCAGTCGACGCTCCCCCACCCTGACACGAACCGGAGTCGACCATACCGGCCACTGCTCCGCACACAAGTCCCCCCCTCCTCCGCCACGAATGCGAGCGGGGGCGAACCATCAATTCCTTCAATTACCGGGCGTGCCGCACCAATTCATAGGCTTCCCACAGATCCCGGCCCATGTAGGAGTGAGTCGAGATACCGGACAGGTGGCGGTCCGCATTGATCGCGACGGAGGTCGGCACCGCGCCGAAGAGGTCCTTGTCCGACATCGAGTCGCCATACGCGATGCAGTCGGCCCGCGTCAGCCCGAACTCCTCGCACAACCGGTCGGCGATCAGGACCTTGGCCGCGGCACTCAGCACGCCGGCCGGGTCCACAGGATCGGTGAAGGGCACGGCGGGAAAGCGGGATCCGTACGCCGCATGAGCGCCCCAGCCAGTGAGCCGCTCCACGAAGAAGGAGGGCGAGAGCGACACAACGGCACAGTAGTCGCCGTTCTTCCTGATCTCCGCCCACACGTCTCGGATACGCGCAAGCCATGGAGCCCCTTCGAAGGCCGCTGTCACATGCACCTCGGTGAGTTCCGCCCAGAGGGCGTGCACCTGCGTCGCGTACTCGGGCGGTCCGATCAGTCCCGCTCCGATCGCCTGATCGAGCGCCACCGCCTCGGCCTCCAACCCGAGTTGCCGGGAAATCTCCACCGGTGCGGTGGTTCTGTGCAACAACGTGCCGTCGAGGTCGAAGAGATGAAGTCTCGCCATGTCCGTAAGGCTAGAGGGCGCGGTTCCTAGCGCGATCGCCATCTGGACCATCACCGTTCGCCGGTGTTTCACGTGAAACACACCGCGTCTGTTCGCAGGCTGTGCAGTTGGCCATGACATGGCCAAAAGCTCGTACGTCCGCCCGGAAACAGGTGGACGTCGAGGGCACCCGTCGGACAGCCTGACTTGCGTGCCGACTCCTTCCTCCACAGCTCTGCCCATTCGCCGTCTGACGCTTCGCGATCTCACCGCCTGCGCTGACTTGTCCGAGGACCGGGGGTGGCCACGCGAGGAGCACAAGTGGGGCTTTCTCCTCGCGGCCGGGAAGGGCTACGGCATCGACGACCCCGACGGCGGACTCGTCAGCGCCTGCGTGGTCACCGAGTACGGCCCTCACGACCGCCCCGTTCTCGGGTCGATCGGCATGGTGCTGGTCGCCGAGCGGCATGCCCGCCAGGGGATCGGACGCCGGCTGATGCGTCACATCGTCTCGGCGATGGGCACCACACCCCTGACTCTGCACGCGACACCGTACGGCCGCCCGCTCTATGAGGAACTCGGCTTCAAGATCACCGGCCGGGCCGAAATGCTGCGCGGGCGCTTCACTGCTGGTGAGCCGGAGTCCGAGATCATCACGCGTGCGGCGACCGCCGAGGATCTCACCGCCATTCTCCGTCTCGACGAGGAGGTGTTCGGCGCCGATCGCACGCACATCGTGACCCGCCTGCCCGCCTTCGCCGACCAGTTGCGCGTCGCCGAGGAAAGCGACCGGATCATCGGCTACGCGGCCGCCTGGCCCAACATGGACACGCATGTTGTCGGCCCGCTGATCGCCCGTGACACACGGACGGCCAAGGCTCTGTTCGCTTCCCTCGCCGCCCACACCAACCGCCCGCTGCGCACCGACATCGACGTACGGCACGAAGAATTGCTGGTGTGGGCGAAGGAGCACGGACTGGCGTCCGTCGCTTTCAACGCGGTCATGACGTACGGCATCGCCGAACTCCCCGGAGACTGGACCCGGCGCTTCGCTCCGGTGACGGTGGCGGCGACCTGAGACGCTCCAGACGCCGAGCCTACGTGGGGCACACCCGCATAGAGTGCGGCCACGGGAGATCTTGAGATACGGCCCGCCAGGGCGGAGGACGTCCCCGCGATCGTCACCATGCTCGCCGACGACCCGTTGGGCGCCCAGCGTGAGTCGCCGGACGACCTGACACGGTATCTGGCGGCGCTGGAGCGCCTCACGCCCGACCCCAACCAGCATCTGGTCGTCGCTGTCCGCGAGGGCCGTGTCGTCGGCACACTGCAACTCACGATCATTCTCGGGCTGTCCCGGCGCGGCTCGACCAGATCGATCATCGAGGGAGTGCGTGTCCACGCCGATGAGCGCGGCAGTGGCCTGGGTACGCAGTTGATCGAGTGGGCGATCGACGAATCCCGGCGTCAGAACTGCCGGCTGGTCCAGCTCACCTCCGACAACACCCGCACGGACGCCCACCGCTTCTACGAGCGGCTCGGCTTCACGGCTTCCCACGTGGGCTTCAAGCTCCCTCTGTGACCCGGCAAGGGTCCTGTTTCACGTGAAACAGGACCCTTGCCGCGTGACCGCGACTAGCCGATGCCCCGCCACCCCGCGGGGTCCACGCCACCGGGCACGGAAGCCCCCTCGTCGTACGGCTGACGCGTCAGGACGAACGACCCGAGGTCCAGGTGGCTCACCGACCCGTCCGGACGTCGTACGGCCTTCAGGAGCTCCCCGGCGTAATAGCCCTCCAGGCCCGTCCAGGTGCCGTCACCGTTCACCCGGAACCTCGAGCGGCGGCCATTGCCGGAGAGAGGCTCCAGTGAGACGAGTCCGTCGGCCGTCAGACGCAGGGCGAAGGCATGTGTTCCCCAGTACCACTGACCCGCCAACTCCAGGAAGGCGGTGTCGACTTCGGTCAAGGGCCGCCATGGATCAGGAATGCGCGGCTCGGCCTCCGCGACGATCCGTACGAGATCGGCGCCTACGGCCGACAGCAGCGGGCCGGAGGTGCAGTTGGCCAGCACCACCGCCGCGACGTCGTCCGTCACGCTGATGGTGAGGTTGGCCAGGAAGCCCGGCAGAGAACCCGAGTGCCCCACGAGCAGCCGGCCGTCCCGGTGCTGGATCTGCAGTCCGAGGCCGTACGTCGTGCCGTCCGCGACATCCGCGGCCTCGGCCGGCGCGGCGGGCATCCGCATCTCCCGCACGGTGGAAGCGCCCAGCACCCGGTCGTCCCCCTTCGCCAGGAAGACCGCGAACCGCGCCAAGTCACCGCTGGTGGACCAGAGTTGACCGGCCGGAGCCATTCGACCAAGGTCCTCGGCGGGCTCGGGCAGCAGCACATCGGCCCAGGGGTGCACCGCCCAGCCGCCCGCGTGCGGCGCCTGCGGTCGCGTACTCGTACGATCGAGGCCCAGAGGTTCGAGCACTTCGCGCCGCAATACCTCCTCCCACGGAGCCCCACGCAGCTTTTCGACGAGCGCGCCCAACAGGGTGTAACCGGGGTTGGAGTAGTGGAAGCGACGGCCGGCCGGGTGCAGGAAGGGCTGCTCGCCCAGTACGTCGGCGAGTTCGGGCCGCAAGGATCCCGGGGTGCGCTCCCACCACGGGGCGGGTGACTCGGCGGCCAATCCGCTCGTGTGAGCGAGCAGTTCGGCGATGGTGGCCTCCCCCGCGCCGGTGCCCGGCACATGCTTCTCCAGCGGGTCACCGAGATCCAGCAGGCCCTCGTCACGCAGCCGCAGGACGAGAACGGCGGTGAAGGTCTTGGTGATCGAGCCGATCCGGTACTGCACGTTCTCATCCGGCCCATGCCCGTCCACCGAGGTTCGCGCGCCGTGCCACACGGTTCGCCCGTCCCGGACGACCGCAGCGACGAGCGAGGGGGCCCGCCCTTCTGCCTGGGTCAGGGCGATCCGGTGCAGCAGCGCCCGACTCGTGCCGGGAAGCAGCTCTTCGTGAGGTGTCGTCATGCCCCCCAGTCCATCCCGTGGGGCACTCGGGCGTCGAGCTCATTTAGCCCCGGAGCGGCCGGTCAGGTCTGGGCCATGTCCACAAAGCGTGAGTAGTGGCCCTGGAAGGCGACCGTGATCGTCGCCGTCGGGCCGTTACGGTGCTTGGCCACGATCAGGTCGGCCTCGCCCGCACGTGGGGACTCCTTCTCGTAGGCGTCCTCGCGGTGCAGCAGGATGACCATGTCGGCGTCCTGCTCGATGGAGCCGGATTCACGCAGGTCGGAGACCATCGGCTTCTTGTCCGTGCGCTGCTCGGGGCCACGGTTGAGCTGGGAGAGCGCGATGACCGGCAGCTCCAGCTCCTTGGCCAGCAGCTTGAGGTTTCGGGACATGTCCGAGACCTCCTGCTGACGGCTCTCGGCACGCTTGGAACCGCCGGATTGCATCAGCTGGAGGTAGTCGATGACGACCAGCTTGAGGTCGTTGCGCTGCTTGAGGCGTCGGCACTTGGCGCGGATCTCCATCATCGACAGGTTCGGGGAGTCGTCGATGTAGAGCGGGGCGGCCGAGACGTCCGGCATTCTTCGGGCCAGGCGTGTCCAGTCCTCGTCGGTCATCGTGCCTGAGCGCATGTGATGCAGGGCGACCCGGGCCTCGGCGGACAGCAGACGCATCGCGATCTCGTTGCGGCCCATTTCGAGGGAGAAGATGACGCTCGGGAGGTTGTTCTTGATCGATGCCGCGCGCGCGAAGTCCAGCGCGAGCGTGGACTTGCCCATGGCGGGACGGGCGGCGATGACGATCATCTGGCCGGGGTGCAGGCCGTTGGTGAGCGAGTCGAAGTCCGTGAACCCTGTGGGGACGCCGGTCATCTCGCCACTGCGTGAGCCGATCGCCTCGATCTCGTCGAGTGCGCCCTCCATGATGTCGCCGAGCGGCAGGTAGTCCTCGCTGGTGCGCTGCTCGGTGACAGCGTAGATCTCGGCCTGGGCCCGGTTGACGATCTCGTCGACGTCGTCGTCGGCCGCGTACCCCATCTGCGTGATGCGGGTCCCGGCCTCGACCAGCCGACGCAGGACCGCGCGCTCGTGGACGATCTCCGCGTAGTACTCGGCGTTGGCCGCCGTCGGCACGGTCTGGACAAGAGTGTGCAGATACGACGCCCCGCCGACCTTGTTGATCTCGCCACGCTTGGTGAGCTCGGCGGCGATCGTGATGGGGTCGGCCGGCTCGCCCTTCGCATAGACGTCGAGGATCGCCTGGAAGATCGTCTCGTGTGCGGGCTTGTAGAAGTCGTGGCCTTTGAGCACCTCGACGACGTCCGCGATGGCGTCCTTGGACAGGAGCATGCCACCAAGAACGGACTGTTCGGCGTCGAGGTCCTGTGGGGGGACGCGCTCGAAGGACGCACCGCCGCCGTCCCAGGCGCCGCTCTCCCGGCCGCGCTCGTGCTGCTCGTCGCGCCCCGGGGCTCCGTCGCTGCGGCGGCGGGAGGCGGGCAGACGATCACTGGGACCGCTGTCGGCCCACGGGTCGTCCAAGGGCTCGGAAATGCTCACCGAGCCACCTCCTCCCGTCCGCGGAGCGGACCTTCGCCGTGCCCCTCTTTTCTACGGCACGCCACTGACAAATGAGACGCCCAACTCCGGTTCTGACGCGTCGGGTTTGTGGTGATTCACGAGCCGACGGACGGAGTGGGCGCCGGACAACCGTAGGCCCGCGGGCACCGTCAGCCAATCCGGTTATCCACAGGCCATGTGGACGACGGCCCCGATGCTGTGGAGAACTCCGCAAAACCTGTGCACGACGCGGTGGACAGGCCTGTGAACAAGCTGCGGCACTTTTCGCGACAGACGACCTGACCTGCGGTTTTCCCGTCCACCGGCTGTGCAGAAGAAAAACTTCCCAAGTCGGATCAAGATCCTTTCAGGTGGTGCACAAGAGTGCGCCACACGCGATCACAAGTAAGGGCCACACGGCCATTGCATCTATTACCTGTGGACGATTAGATTGATGCTCATGACACAGGCTCCCGCGACCCCCAGGGCCAACCGGCGACAGCACGACCGAGAGATCGTCGCGCTGGCCGTCCCGGCCTTCGGCGCACTCGTCGCCGAGCCCCTCTTCGTCATGGCCGACAGCGCGATCGTGGGCCATCTCGGCACCGCGCAACTCGCAGGACTCGGCGTCGCATCCGCCCTCCTGATGACTGCTGTCAGCATCTTCGTCTTCCTGGCCTACGCCACCACCGCCGCCGTCGCCCGACGCGTCGGCGCGGGCGACCTGCCGGCCGCCATCCGCCAAGGCATGGACGGCATCTGGCTGGCCTTGTTGCTCGGCGCCGCCGTCATCGTCGTCGTCATGCCCACGGCACCGGCCATCGTGGACCTCTTCGGCGCCTCCGACACCGCGTCCCGGTACGCGACCACCTATCTACGGATCTCGGCACTGGGCATCCCGGCCATGCTCGTCGTACTCGCCGCGACCGGAGTGCTGCGTGGCCTGCAGGACACCAGAACACCGCTCTACGTCGCCGTCGCGGGCTTCGTCGCCAACGCCGCCCTCAACGTCGGCCTCGTCTACGGCGCCGACCTCGGCATCGCGGGCTCCGCCTGGGGCACCGTCATCGCCCAGTGCGGCATGGCCGCGGCCTACCTCGTAGTGGTTGTCCGCGGCGCCCGCAGGCACGGTGCCTCACTGCGCCCCGACGCCGATGGGATCAGGGCATCCGCTCAAGCCGGCGTTCCCCTGCTGGTCCGCACGCTCTCGCTGCGAGCGATCCTGATGATCGCCACAGCCGTCGCGGCCCGCCTCGGTGATGCCGACATCGCCGCGCACCAAATCATTCTGTCCCTGTGGAGCCTGCTCGCCTTCGCTCTCGACGCCATCGCCATCGCCGGCCAGGCCATCATCGGGCGGTATCTCGGCGCCGGCGACACCCAGGGTGCGCGTCAAGCGTGCCGCCGCATGGTGGAGTGGGGCATAGCGGTGGGTGTCATGCTGGGCGTCCTGGTCGTGATCGCTCGGCCGGTGTTCTTGCCGCTGTTCACCAGCGACTCCGTCGTCAAGGACGCCGCCCTGCCCGCTCTGGTGATCGTGGCTCTCGCGCAGCCGATCTGCGGCATCGTCTACGTCTTGGACGGAGTCCTGATGGGCGCCGGCGACGGCCCCTATCTGGCATGGGCGATGCTGCTCACTCTGGCGGTCTTCACGCCGGCCGCCCTGCTCGTGCCTGCCCTGGGCGGCGGACTGACAGCCATCTGGACCGCCATGACACTGATGATGGCGGTGCGCATGCTGACCTTGTGGCTGCGTGCCCGCTCCGGCCGCTGGCTGGTGACAGGAGCGACTCGCTGACCGTTTCACGTGAAACCCTCTTGTCCGACCGCCCTGACCGTTTCACGTGAAACATGACCACCCATGCCCGGCCCCGACATGCGGAAGGGGCCGCACCGTTGCGGGTACAGCCCCTTCTCGGCGTTCAAGCCGAGCGCAGCGATCAGGCCGCGACGACCTCGATGTTGACCTTGGCGGCAACCTCGGGGTGCAGACGCACGGACGTCTCGTGCGCGCCCAGGGTCTTGATCGGCGCGCCGAGCTCGATACGGCGCTTGTCGACCTCGGGGCCACCGGAAGCCTTGATCGCGGAAGCGATGTCGGCCGGGGTGACGGAACCGAAGAGACGACCAGCGTCGCCGGAGCGGACAGCCAGGCGAACCTTGACACCCTCGAGCTGGGCCTTCACAGCGTTGGCCTGCTCGATGGTCTGGATCTCGTGGATCTTGCGAGCACGACGAATCTGCTCGACGTCCTTCTCGCCACCCTTGGTCCAACGGATCGCGAAGTTCCGCGGGATCAGGTAGTTGCGAGCGTAACCGTCCTTGACGTCGACGACGTCGCCCGCGGCACCGAGGCCGGAGACCTCGTGGGTGAGGATGATCTTCATGTGTCGGTCACCCTTCCCTTATCGCGCGGTGGAGGTGTAGGGCAGCAGCGCCATCTCACGGCTGTTCTTGACGGCCGTGGCGACGTCACGCTGGTGCTGCGTGCAGTTGCCGGTCACGCGGCGGGCACGGATCTTGCCGCGGTCGGAAATGAACTTCCGCAGCATGTTCGTGTCCTTGTAGTCCACGTACGTGACCTTGTCCTTGCAGAAAGCGCAGACCTTCTTCTTCGGCTTGCGCACAGGCGGCTTCGCCATGGTGTATCTCCTGTGTGATCAAGAAGTGTGGGTACGGCCCACCCTCGGCCCTAAGGCCTAGAAGGGGGGCTCGTCCGAGTAGCCGCCGCCCTGCTGACCGCCGCCGGAGCTTCCGCCCCAGCCGCCGCCACCGCCGCCCTGGTTGCCACCGGCGGGAGCGCCGGTCGCCCACGGGTCGTCGGCGGGAGCACCGCCGCCCTGCTGACCGCCGCCGGGGCCACCACCCCAGCTGCCGCCACCCTGGCCGCCGCCACCGCCGCCGCCGTAACCGCCCTGGCCACCGCGGCCGGTGGTCTTGGTGACCTTGGCCGTGGCATTGCGCAGGCTGGCGCCGACTTCCTCGACGTCCAGCTCGTAGACCGTGCGCTTGACGCCCTCACGGTCCTCGTAGGACCGCTGCTTCAGCCGGCCCTGCACGATGACGCGCATGCCTCGCTGGAGCGACTCGGCGACGTTCTCCGCCGCCTGACGCCAGACCGAGCAGGTCAGGAACAGGCTCTCGCCGTCCTTCCACTCGTTCGTCTGGCGGTCGAAGGTGCGGGGGGTGGACGCGACACGGAACTTCGCGACCGCCGCACCGGACGGGGTGAAGCGCAGCTCGGGGTCGTCGACAAGATTGCCGACGACCGTGATGACGGTCTCGCCTGCCATGGGGGAACCTCTCGGCGGGTTTGCTGCTGGCTGCTGGTGCTGCTACTCGAATCCCGGGATCAGCTGAGCGGGAGAGCTCAGTGGGTCTCGGGGCGGAGGACCTTGGTCCGGAGGACCGACTCGTTCAGGTTCATCTGGCGGTCGAGCTCCTTGACGACCGCAGGCTCGGCCTGCAGGTCGATGACCGAGTAGATGCCCTCGGGCTTCTTCTTGATCTCGTACGAGAGACGACGACGGCCCCAGGTGTCGACCTTCTCGACCTTGCCGTTGCCCTCACGGACGACGGAGAGGAAGTTCTCGATCAGAGGCGCGACGGCGCGCTCCTCCAGATCGGGGTCGAGGATGACCATCACCTCGTAGTGACGCATGTGGAACCCACCTCCTTTGGACTCAGCGGCCACGGTCGTTCCGTGGCAGGAGGGTTGTGATGCGTACGCAACGGTATCGGCCGCCACTGACAATTGAGGCTCCCGCGTGGAAGTCGCTGTCGTGACGTGGGCAGACACCGGTGCAGACGGTACAGAGTACCCGCATACCCGCTTGCGGTTGAAATCCGGCCTCGGGGACCGTCAATCTGTACACATCGGGTGTGTATGGCGCTACGATGCGCCGCCTTTCGCAGGAGGTGCCCTATGGCACAAGCAATGCGACCCAATACCGTCGGAGGGCTGTTCGCCACGGACGGCAAGCCCCATCCGCTCCAGGACACGCTGCTCGCGGTGACCCTGGTGCTGGGCATCACGTCTTTCGTCACGGCGATGTTCCACGACCTGCACCTGCTCAGCTCCTGGACCGGCTTGGTCGGCCTCGTCACCGGGGCGTACGGCCTGTGGATCTCGGAGACGACCCGCGAACGCTTCGGCCTGATCCTGGGCCTGGGCGCCGCAGGAGTCGGTTTCTTCCTCGGCATGGCGCACGGCGGTCTCTTCGGTGGGGTCGTCGGCTGACGCCACGGACACCGTTCACCGAACACCCCATAACGCACTACGGAATGCCTCGGCGGCCAACAGGCCGGGGCCAAGGTTCCGTACGCCCAGTCGGGGCGCTCGCAAGGCGCAGTAGGCTTCCGCACCAGAGCCGGAGCCCCTGTACCCATGGGGACACACCAGCCCGAGGAGCGCCCCGAATGAGCCTGACCCTGAGGACGATCAGTCGCGAGCAGCATCTGGCGTACGTCCAGAGCCTGCCGTCGGCGAGCCACATGCAGGTTCCGGCCTGGGCGGACGTCAAGGCGGAGTGGCGCTCCGAGAGCCTCGGCTGGTTCGACGACCGCACCGGCGAGATGGTCGGTGCGGGCCTCGTCCTCTACCGGCAGCTGCCCAAGATCAAGCGCTACCTCGCCTATCTCCCCGAGGGCCCGGTCATCAACTGGTTCGCGCCGAATCTCACCGACTGGCTGGAACCGATGCTCGCGCACCTCAAGCAGCAGGGCGCCTTCTCCGTGAAGATGGGCCCGCCAGTGATCATCCGGCGCTGGGAGGCCGGGTCCATCAAACAGGGCATCCAGAACCCGGACGTGAAGCGGCTGCGCGACATCGAGGCCGACTTCATCGAGCCGCGTGCCTTCGAGGTCGCCGACAAGCTGCGCCGGATGGGCTGGCAGCAGGGCGAGGACGGGGGCGCCGGCTTCGGCGACGTACAGCCGCGCTACGTCTTCCAGGTGCCGCTGGCCAATCGTTCCCTGGAAGAGGTCCACAAGAACTTCAACCAGCTGTGGCGCCGCAACATCAAGAAGGCCGAGAAGGCCGGCGTCGAGGTCGTCCAGGGTGGCTACCACGACCTCGAGGAATGGCAGCGGCTGTACGAGATCACGGCCGTGCGTGACCACTTCCGGCCCCGCCCGCTGTCGTACTTCCAGCGCATGTGGACGGCCCTCAACACCGAGGACCCCAACCGCATGCGGCTGTACTTCGCCCGTCACAACGGCGTGAATCTGTCGGCGGCGACGATGCTCATCGTCGGCGGCCACGTCTGGTACTCCTACGGCGCCTCCGACAACATCGGCCGCGAGGTCCGGCCCTCGAACGCGATGCAGTGGCGGATGCTGCGCGACGCCTACGCACTCGGCGCCACCGTCTACGACCTGCGAGGCATCTCCGACTCTCTGGACGAGACCGATCACCTCTTCGGCCTGATCCAGTTCAAGGTGGGCACGGGCGGCCAGGCCGCCGAGTACCTCGGTGAGTGGGACTTCCCGCTGAACAAGCTGCTCCACAAGGCGCTCGACATCTACATGTCGCGCCGCTGAGCTCCAGCCGTTTGCTTCGATAGCTTCCATACCTCTGATACACCGCAGCCACGAGAAAGGTTCCAGGTCCGGCCATGGCGCTCACGCTCTACGTCGACACCGCGCGCTGGCGGGCGCACCACAAGCACGTGCAGGAGCAGTTCCCGGGCCTGGTCCCGGTCTGCAAGGGCAACGGCTACGGCTTCGGACACGAGCGGCTCGCGGAGGAAGCCACGCGGCTCGGCTCGGACGTCCTCGCCGTGGGCACGACGTACGAGGCCGCTCGGATCAAGGACTGGTTCGGCGGTGACCTGCTGGTCCTGACGCCGTACCGACGTGGCGAGGAGCCAGTGCCGCTGCCCGACCGGGTCATCCGCTCGGTGTCGTCGATCGACGGTGTCTACGGCCTCGTGGGAGCCAGAGTGGTCATCGAGGTGATGTCCTCTATGAAGCGGCACGGCATCAGCGAGAAGGACCTGCCCCAACTGCACGCGGCCATCGAGAACGTCCGCCTGGAAGGCTTCGCGATCCACCTGCCGCTGGACCGGACCGACGGCTCGGACGCCGTCGAGGAGGTCATCGGCTGGATGGACCGGCTGCGCGCGGCCCGTCTGCCGCTGCACACGATGTTCGTCAGCCACCTCAAGGCCGAGGATCTCGCCCGGCTGCAACAGCAGTTCCCGCAGACCCGCTTCCGCGCCCGCATCGGCACGCGGCTGTGGCTGGGTGACCACGAGGCCACCGAGTACCGCGGCGCGGTCCTGGACGTCACACGCGTCTCCAAGGGGGACCGCTTCGGCTACCGGCAGCAGAAAGCGGCCTCCGACGGCTTCCTGGTGGTCGTGGCGGGCGGTACTTCGCACGGAGTGGGCCTGGAAGCTCCCAAGGCCCTGCACGGCGTCATGCCGCGCGCCAAGGGCGTCGCCCGGGCCGGCCTCGCCACAGTCAACCGGAACCTTTCTCCGTTCGTCTGGGGCGGCAAGCAGCGCTGGTTCGCCGAGCCCCCGCACATGCAGGTCTCGATCCTGTTCGTGCCGGCCGACGCCCCGGAGCCGAAGGTCGGCGAGGAGCTGGTGGCTCATCTGCGGCACACCACCACACAGTTCGACCGGCTCGTCGACCGCTGAGCATCGTAGAGACAGGCGAAAGGCCGTACACGGAAGTTCCGTGTACGGCCTTTCGCCTGGGCGCCTGGGCAACCCCTGTTCGCTCAGAGCGAACGGCCGTCCGAGTCCCGACTGCCCCATTCCACTTGGGGCCCGTCGAAGTGAGCGCCGTGCCGCGGTGGATGAGCGGCAGGGCCGACAACGAAGACGTCCTCAGCGCGGTCGAGCACCCCGCCCGAGGGGTCGTCATCACCTGCCCGGCGCACGACGTCCCGCTCCGGCATGAGGATGTCGCGCACGACCAGGACGCACAGGTACAGCGTGCCCAGCAGATGCAGGGCGATGGCCCAGTGGTACCCGTCGGTCGGCAGGCCCTTGTGGGCGTCTCCGCTGGTCGTGTACGCGAGGTACATCCAGATCCCCAGGAAGTACGCCACCTCGCACGCCTGCCAGATCAGGAAGTCACGCCACTTCGGCCGGGCCAGCGCGGCCAGCGGAACCAGCCAGAGGACGTACTGCGGCGAGTAGACCTTGTTGGTCAGGATGAACGCCGCGACGATCAGGAAGGCGAGCTGGGCGAAACGCGGACGGCGCGGGGCGGCCAGGGTGAGCGCCGCGATGCCCGCGCAGCACAGCAGCATCAACAGCGTGGCCATCGTGTTGACGGTGTCGGTGCTGGGCGGGTTGCTCGAGTTCTGGGTCCAGATCAGCCAGAACGACCCGAAGTCGACGCCCCGTTCCTGGCTGAACGTGTAGAACTTCGACCAGCCGTCGAAGGCGAACAGCATCACCGGCAGATTCACCACCAGCCAGGCGACGGCCGCGCCCACCAGAGCCATCCCGTACTCCCGCCACTTGCCCGCGCGCCAGCACAGCACGAGCAGCGGGCCGAGCAGCAGGAAGGGATAGAGCTTGGCGGCCGTGGCGAGCCCCAGCAGGACACCGAAGGCGAGGGAGCGGCCCCGCGACCACATCAGCATCGCGGCGGCCGTCAGAGCGACCGCCAGCAGGTCCCAGTTGATGGTGGCAGTCAGGGCGGCCGCAGGCGCCAGGGCGACCAGCAGGCCGTCCCAAGGACGCCGGGCGTGCGTCCGGGTCACAGACACGGCGATGACGGCGACGCACACCATCAGCATCCCGGCGTTGACCATCCAGTACCACTGCTCCTGGTCCTGAATGCTCCCGCTGCCGGGCGTGAGCCAGGAGGCGACCTCCATGAAGACACCGGTCAACACCGGGTACTCGAGGTACTGCATGTCGCCGGGGAGCTTGTCGAAGTACGGCACGAGCCCGTCGGCGAAGCCTCGCCCCTGGTAGAGGTGCGGGATGTCCGAGTAGCACGCGTGCGTGTACTGCGAGCTGGCACCGAAGAACCAGGCGCCGTTGTAGCAGGGCGCCTTCTGGACCAGGCCGAGGGCGAACATGCCGATCGCCACCAGCGCGATCACCCGGACGGGAGTCCACCAGGACGTCCCCAGCAGGGCACGCCGTCCGATCGGGCCACCGATCAGTTCGCTGCCACTCGCGGCCACCGCGTCGTCCTTGGTCGGCCGCACCGGGTCTGGTCCGTGCACGCTCGCTTGCGTCGATTCTGCGCTGGGCATGCCGCCCATCCTGCCGTACGTCCCTGAGACTCCCCCAGCTCTACGTCCGACGACGCCGGCTGCGCTGCTGAGACCGCCGTCCCGGTGCCCAAGCCTGTTCGGGATCTCTACGAATCTCGGGGCAGCTCAGCCACTGACGCCGACGCGGTGGCCCCCTGCCCAGCCGGCTTCCCCAGTATGAAGCCGTGCACCCTTGAATATCCCGGCAGTAGAGTGACAGGAGATCGAATGAATCACCCTGCACCTGACGGAACCCACAACTTCCAGGAACTGTGGCAGCGATTCGAGGACTGGCTCCGGCGGAACGCCAGGAGTATCCGATGCTGAAATATCCAAGCTGGAGGACGCAATCGGATTCTCGCTCCACGATGATCTGTAATCGATTCTCGCGGAACACGATGGGGTCACGCCGCGCAGGTCCAGCATGGAACCCGGCGCTTTCATCATCGGCTACAGCCTGCTCGATACGGAAAACATTCTGATGTGGTCGGGCGCACAGCTCACGGCCAGTGGGTTCTCTTCTGAGAAGTCGGTCCAGCTTAGACGACGACCGCGATCTCCTCGGCGCTGGTCACGCACACGTTGTCGATCCACTGATCCGTGTCGACCCCGGTTCGGCCTGCAAGCAGGGGTTGGCCATGCGTAGTCGGCCATGCGTAGTCGGCCATGCGTAGTCGGCCATGCGTAGTCAGCCGACGGCTTGTAGTCCTAGAGCTTGTCGATCCAGCGGTTCGGGCACGTCTCCTGCGCGCGGACCACGCCGAAGATCACTGAATCACTGAGCGGTCCGGGTTTCTGGAAACAGACCTTCCACTGCTGCGGGGTGACGCGCTCGAGCTGGCCCTTCCCGTTCGCCTCGCTGAGGGCGTAGCCGTAACGCGCTCTCACCGCCCCGTCGATCGCATCGGGCAGACTCTTGCCCACTTGACTGGGCAGCGGAGCCATCGGGCTCATGGCAGGGACGGTAGCCTCTGCAGGCTCTCCTCCTGTGGCCTCGCCGCAACCGGCCGCTGCGGCGAGGCACGCAGTGAACAGCGCGCCGTACAGTGCTCTATGGGCGGCTCTGCGGTTCAACAGGCGCATCCTTCATATTCTTCGGGCGGGCGTACTAATGTGGTGCGGACCCCCACCTAGCCCGCACCGCCGCGAAGTCGGTTCAGGCCGTGCCGCCCACCCAGTAGCCGCACCCAAGGATCTTGTAGCCGCTGTACTCGCCGTAGCAGGCGTTGTAGCGAACATGCGTGCCCTCGGCGATGTCCATGTTGACGTCGCGCGTGGTGTTGACCCCGTTGGGGTTCCAGTAGGTGATGTGACGAGTGCCGTACTCGATCTCCGAGACGGCCGAGTGCCCATCCTTGTTGTTGTCCAGGATGTAGAGGTGCTCGCCATCAGGCTGGAAGTACGTCCGCGATCCGTTCGAATTGGCACCCGCGTCCCAACCGATGGAACCCCAGTCAAACGCCTGGGCGGCCGTGCCCGCCAACGTGAGGGTTGCCGCGATGGGCAGCACAACGAGAGAGCGCTTCAGCGCACGCATGGTTGAGGTCCTTTCAGAAAGCCCGCTCCAGCCTCGAAGACCTGCCTGCCCCAGCATCAGATGCGGCAGGCGCTGACCAATTGTGGTCGACGAGCGAGCAACATTCGAACAGAAACTTATGATCGAGTAACAGAGAAGTCAACAGATCTTGAGCGAGGCAAACGACTCAAGGGGGTCTCGTGCAGAACGGCAAAGACTCGACCGTTACTGCGAGTTGCGACGCCGCGCGGCCGTAGGACAGACGACGGCCGGCGCCGGCCATGCCCACAGCGGTCAGCACGTCCCAAACCACCCCGCTGTCCACATACGCGCAGTGAGGCCGAGCCCCGGATTGCGGGGTCGGCCTCACTCAGAGCAACTGGGTCACCTCGGTCGCGAGCTGTCGCCCTGCCTACCCGAAGATGCCTCCGTTGCCATTGCCTCTGCTGTTGCCGGTCTCGCCCGTCTCTGTGGGCGTGGGCGTGGGCGTCACCCCTCCGTCAGTGCCGCCGGTGTCCGTTCCGCCGGTGTCACCGGGAGGGGGGCACTGGAAGCCGAAGCAGGTCTCGGTCGGCGAGGGTGTCGGACTGGTCGTCGGCTCGCTGGGCGTCGGGCTCGGCGTCGGACTGGCCGACGAGGGCTCCTCGCTGGGCGTGGGAGCAGGCGTCGGGGTCGGGACGTCGTTGACGATCTCGCCGATGGGATCCGGGGTCGGGAAGTCCTCCGCCGGCTCGCCCTTCAGCGCCTGTTCCATGTAGTCGTGCCAGATCTGGGCCGGGAACGAAGCACCGTGGATCTTCTTCTCGCCACCCGTTCCGAACATCTCCAGGAACTCGCGGTTCTTCTTGGTCTCGTCGTCGTCCAGCCGGAACATGCTGATCGAGGTGGCCAGCTGCGGTGTGTAGCCGACGAACCAGGCGGACTTGTTGCCGTCGGTGGTACCGGTCTTGCCCGCCACGTCACGTCCAGTCAGCTGGGCGGCGGTACCCGTGCCGTCCTCGACCACGGTCTTGAGCACGTCCGTGACGTTGTCGGCGACGATTGACTCGAAAGCCTGCCTGGTCTGCACCTCGTGGCTGTAGACCGGGCCGTCCTTGTCCGTGACCTTCGTGACGGAGAACGGCTCGCGCTGCTTGCCGCTGGCCGCGAAGGTGGCGTACGCGCCCGCCATGCGGATCGCGCTGGGGTCGGAGATGCCGATGGAGAACGACGGATAGTTGGTGCCGGCGAGGCTGTTCTCCTTGAGGCCCGCGTCCATGGCCGCCTCCTTCACCTTGTCCAGCCCGACATCCATGCCGAGCTGCACGAAGGCGGAGTTCACCGACTCCCGCATCGCCTCCCGGAGGTCGATCCGGTAGTTCGGCGGAGCGCCGTACGACTGCTGGCCGTCGTTCTCCTGGAGCCACTCCTTGTCCTTCTCGTTCTTCCAGATCTCCCCGTCGTACGTCTTGATCTTGAGATCGTTCTTGCCGCTGTACAGGCTCTTCGGGGAGACCTTGGTGCGCTCGTCCTGTGCCTGGTTCGGTCCGAGATCCTTGTCGCGTACACCCCACTTCATCGCCGCGGCCAGCACGAGCGGCTTGAAGGTCGAACCGACCTGGGCGCCGGTCGCGTCGGCGTTGTTGGTGAAGTGCTTCGTCGCGTCCTCGCCGCCGTAGATGGCCTTGATGGCGCCGGTCGCCGGATCCACGGAAGCACCGCCGAACTGGACGTGGGTGTCCGTCTTCGGGCGCTCCTTGGGCTTGATCTTCGCCTTCTGGACCTTCTGGACCGCCTTCTCGAGTTCGTTGACCTTCTTCTTCTCAAAAGTCGTATAGATCGAGTAGCCGCCCTGCCGCAGTTTGTCCTCGGTGATCCCGGTCTCGGCGCTGTTCCTGATCAGCGAGGCGCTCGCGAGGTCGACGAGGTAGCCGATCTGGCCGCTGAGCGCGGTGTTGGAGCGCGGGTTCTGCCACTGGGGGAGCTTGGTGTACTTGGCCCGCTCCGTGGCGCTCAGATGGCCGTACTCGACCATCTTGTCGAGGGTGTCCTGCATCTGTGCCAGGGCCCGCTTCTGGTTGGCCTCGGGGGTGGCGGCTGGGTCGATGGACGTCGAGCCCGCCGGGTCGTAGTACGTGGCGCCCTTGAGCGTTGCCGCCAGGAAGGCACACTCACCCGCGTCCAGGTCGACGGCGTCCTTGTTGAAGTAGGCACGCGCGGCCGCCTGGATTCCGTAGGCCCCGCGTCCGTAGTACGCGGAGTTCAGGTAGCCGGCCATGATCTCGTCCTTCGAGACCGTGGTCCCCACCTTGACCGAGATGAAGATCTCCTTGAACTTACGGCTGATCGTCTGCGACTGGTCGCCCAGCCTGGCGTTCTTCACGTACTGCTGGGTGATGGTGGAACCACCCTGTGTCTCGCCACCACTGGCCATGTTGAACACGGCACGGGCGATGCCCTTGGGGTCGATGCCGCTATCGGTGTAGAAGGTCTTGTTCTCCTGCGAGACGACGGCGTACTGCATGTCCTTGGGAATCTGCGAGAGGTTGACGATCTGGCGGTTCGTCTCACCGCCTGTGCGGACCATCTCGCTGCCGTCCGCCCAATAGAAGACGTTGTTCTGCGCCGTCGCGGTCTGGGCGATGTTGGGAACGCTCACGAGTGCGAACCCGACACCCGCGACCGCGACCAGACTTCCGATGAAGCCGATGAACAGACCCGTGACCAGTTTCCAGGACGGCACCCAGCGCGCCGCGCCGTACCTGCCCGCCCGCGGATAGTCGACGATCCGCTTCCGGTCGGAGACGGCCGCACGTCCCCGGCCCCGCCCGGGACCGCCCGGGACGGCACGCCGGCCGGCATGGCCGGCTGGTTCGGCCGCTCTGCGTCGGCCGCCACTGCTTCTCTGTGCCGCCCGGCGGGCCTCGGCACGGCCGCCGTACGGACGCTCCTCGCCTCCCGGATCGTAGGAACCCGACCCAGGGGAACTGGTCCCATAGGAGTCGGAAGGAGACCCGGTGGCGCCTCGCGGTGCCGCGCGGCGGCCGGAGGACGAGCCGGACTGGCCGCGTCGGGCCGCGGCACGTCCGCCTCCCTGCGGCTGCGGCGGTTTGCGACGGTGCTCGCTCATCGAACGACTACTCCTCGGGCAGGCGCACCTTTGCGCGCCTGGAAACGGCGGCTGGTTTCCGGTCCCCCCGAAGTACGGATGCGGTGGGTTCCGCATTCACCCGTACTACACCAAGGACGAGGACGTCCTCAGGCGTCACTCGGTTCCCGGTGGTGGTCATGGCGCACAGACTACGCACCGTCAAAACCTGCCTAGCCCTGAAGTTCACCCCAAATCAGGCAACTTGCTTCCCAAGAATCGGTGATGTGATCCCGTTCACCACCCTCCCTCTTGTCGCATCCGGAAGGTCGTTCTATCGTCGTGATGTATCGAGTCGATACATCGGCGCGACATAAAGACCGTCACAACCGTCCGCGGCAGAGAGGAGGCGACAATGAGCCGGCGTTCCGGGATCCTCGAGTTCGCCGTACTCGGCCTGCTCCGCGAGTCCCCGATGCACGGCTATGAGCTGCGCAAACGACTCAATACGTCACTGGGTGTGTTCCGTGCGTTCAGCTACGGCACCCTGTACCCCTGCCTCAAGACGCTGGTCGCCAACGGCTGGTTGATCGAAGAGCCGGGAAACACCTCCGAGGACGCCCTCGCCGCACCACTCGCAGGGCGTCGCGCCAAGATCGTCTATCGGTTGACGGCGGAAGGTAAGGAGCACTTCGAGGAGCTGCTCTCGCAGACGGGCCCCGACGCGTACGAGGACGAGCACTTCGCCGCCCGCTTCGCCTTCTTCGGGCAGACATCGCGTGACGTGCGCATGCGCGTGCTCGAAGGCCGCCGCAGCCGGTTGGAGGAGCGCCTGGAGAAGATGCGCGCCTCGCTGGCGCGCACCCGGGAGCGCCTCGACGACTACACGCTTGAGCTCCAGCGCCACGGGATGGAGTCCGTGGAGCGCGAAGTGCGCTGGCTGAACGAGCTCATCGAGAGCGAGCGGGCCGGACGGGACCTTCAGGGCCCCGCCTCCGGGGGGTCCGCTCAGCAGGACACCACATCTGGAGCGTCGGGCGGCCTGCCCCGTCCCGGGGACACCCCTGGGACGGATACGCCCGACGACACCGCCACGTGAGCGCCCACTCAGGGCCTCACTCGTACACACAGGGAGCAACCGGAATGGGTTCGGTTCGCGTAGCCATCGTCGGCGTGGGCAACTGCGCCGCCTCGCTGGTGCAGGGAGTCGAGTACTACAAGGACGCCGACCCGGCGTCCAAGGTCCCCGGCCTGATGCACGTCAAGTTCGGCGACTATCACGTCCGTGACGTCGAGTTCGTCGCCGCGTTCGACGTCGACGCGAAGAAGGTCGGCCTCGACCTCGCGGACGCCATCGGTGCCAGCGAGAACAACACCATCAAGATCTGCGACGTTCCGTCCACCGGCGTGAAGGTCCAGCGTGGCCACACCCTCGACGGCCTCGGCAAGTACTACCGCCAGACCATCGAGGAGTCCGCCGAGGAGCCGGTCGACGTCGTCCAGGTCCTCAAGGACAAGCAGGTCGACGTCCTCGTCTGTTATCTGCCCGTCGGGTCCGAGGACGCGGCGAAGTTCTACGCCCAGTGCGCCATCGATGCCAAGGTGGCGTTCGTCAACGCCCTCCCGGTCTTCATCGCCGGCACCAAGGAGTGGGCGGACAAGTTCACCGAGGCGGGCGTCCCGATCGTCGGCGACGACATCAAGTCCCAGGTCGGCGCCACCATCACGCACCGCGTCATGGCGAAGCTGTTCGAGGACCGGGGCGTCGTCCTGGACCGCACGATGCAGCTGAACGTCGGCGGCAACATGGACTTCAAGAACATGCTCGAGCGCGAGCGCCTGGAGTCCAAGAAGATCTCCAAGACGCAGGCCGTCACCTCCCAGATCCGCGACCGCGACATGGGCGCGGACAACGTCCACATCGGCCCGTCCGACTACGTGGCCTGGCTCGACGACCGCAAGTGGGCGTACGTCCGCCTGGAGGGCCGAGCGTTCGGTGACGTCCCGCTGAACCTGGAGTACAAGCTGGAGGTCTGGGACTCCCCGAACTCGGCCGGTGTCATCATCGACGCCCTGCGTGCCGCGAAGATTGCCAAGGACCGCGGGATCGGGGGTCCGATCCTGTCGGCGTCGTCGTACTTCATGAAGTCCCCGCCGGTCCAGTACTTCGACGATGAGGCCCGCGAGAACGTCGAGAAGTTCATCAGCGGCGAGGTCGAGCGCTGAGCAAGGCGGCGCTGCGGTCTGTTGGGGGTCCCCGAGGCATTGCGCCCGGGGGCCCTCCCCGTATGTGAGGCTGTGCCCCATGGCCGTCGTCCGTGACCTGCGCGTCCTGCTCCGCTTCCGGAACTTCCGACGCCTCCTCGCCGTGCGTCTGCTCTCACAGGGCGCCGACGGTGTCTACCAGGTCGCGCTCGCCTCCTACGTCGTCTTCTCGCCGGAGAGGCAGACCTCGGCCACCGCGATCGCCTCCGCGTTGGCTGTCCTGCTGCTCCCGTACTCCCTGGTGGGCCCCTTCGCCGGCGTCCTGCTGGACCGCTGGCGCCGCCGTCAGGTCTTCCTCTACGGCAACCTGGTGCGCGCCGTGATGGCGTCGGTGACGGCCGTCCTGATCGTCAGCCACGTCCCCGACTGGCTTTTCTATGTCTCCGCGCTGTGCGTCACCGCCGTCAACCGCTTCGTTCTCTCTGGCCTGTCCGCCGCACTGCCCCGCGTGGTGGACGCGGAGCGTCTGGTGATCGCCAATTCCCTATCACCCACTGCCGGAACGCTCGCGGCGACCGCGGGTGGTGGCCTCGCCTTCCTGGTACGGATCCTGGTCGCAGACTCTGACGCGGCCGTGGTGCTGCTGGGGGCCGCGCTGTACCTGTGCGGAGCACTCGCCTCGCTGCGCATGGCGCCGGAGCTGCTCGGTCCCGACCCGGCGTTGGTGCAGCCCCGGCTCATGGCAGCACTCGCGGGTACCGCCCGTGACTTGGTGGCAGGCGTACGGCATATCGCCTCACCCTCACGCCGGGAAGCCGCCTGGGCGCTCGGCGCGATGAGCCTGATGCGGTTCTGCTACGGGGCCCTGACGGTCATGCTGCTGATGCTCTGCCGGTACGAGTTCTCCTCGACCCCCGATGACGGACTCGCCCTGCTGGGGCTGGCGTTGGGCATCTCAGGGGCCGGCTTCTTCGCGGCGGCCGTCCTGACGCCCTGGGCGGCAGTGCGGCTCGGGTCCGGCAGCTGGATCGTCGTGTGCGCCGCAGCCGCCGCGCTCCTGGAGCCCACGCTCGGCCTTCCGTTCGCCGCCACCCCCATGCTCGCCGCGGCCTTCGTGCTCGGCCTGACCACCCAGGGCGCGAAGATCGCCACGGACACCATCGTCCAGTCCTCCGTGGACGACGGCTTCCGCGGCCGGATCTTCTCCGTCTACGACGTACTGTTCAACACCGCCTACGTGTCCGCCGCCGCGGTCGCCGCCCTGATGCTGCCACCGGACGGCCGCTCGGCGACCCTGGTGATCACTATCGCCATTATCTACGGGGCAGTTGCCGTGACCATGGGGCGCTTCGAGCGCCGGGCCGAGTAGGTCTGACGCTCACCCGCGAGGGGCGATGTTTCACGTGAAACATCGCCCCTCGTCCGCACCGGGGTTCATGTTTCACGTGAAACATGACCCCGTTTCACGCCTTCAGCTCTGCTCGGCCCACCACTCCTTGAGGGCCTTCGTTGCGGCGGCCTCACCCATCGGTCCGTTCTCCAGGCGCAGCTCCATCAAGAACTTGTACGCACGCCCGACCGCCGGGCCCGGAGGAACACCCAGGATCTCCATGATCTGGTTGCCATCCAGATCCGGGCGAATCGCGTCCAGCTCCTCCTGCTCCTGGAGCTGAGCGATCCGCTCCTCAAGACCGTTGTACGCCCGCGAGAGCGCGGCCGCCTTGCGCTTGTTCCGCGTCGTGCAGTCCGAGCGTGTCAGCTTGTGGAGGCGGTCGAGCAGGGGACCGGCGTCCCGGACATAGCGGCGGACCGCGGAATCGGTCCACTCCCCGGTGCCGTACCCGTGGAAGCGCAGGTGGAGTTCAACGAGGCGCGAGACGTCCTTCACCAGTTCGTTGGAGTACTTCAGTGCCGTCATCCGCTTCTTGGTCATCTTCGCCCCGACCACTTCGTGGTGGTGGAACGAGACCCGCCCGTCCTTCTCGAAGCGGCGCGTGCGGGGCTTGCCGATGTCGTGCAGCAGCGCGGCCAGGCGCAGGGTCAGGTCGGGACCGTCCTCCTCCAGCGCCATCGCCTGCTCCAGGACGATCAGCGTGTGTTCGTAGACGTCCTTGTGCCGGTGGTGCTCGTCGCTCTCCAGACGCAGAGCCGGCAGCTCGGGCAACACATGGTCGGCGAGCCCGGTGTCGACCAGTAGCGCCAGACCCTTACGTGGATGCGCGGACAGGATCAGCTTGTTGAGCTCGTCCCGCACCCGCTCGGCCGAAACGATCTCGATGCGCCCAGCCATTTCCTTCATGGCCGTGACGACCTCCGGAGCCACCTCGAAGTCGAGCTGGGCCGCGAAGCGCGCGGCACGCATCATCCGCAGCGGATCGTCCGAGAAGGACTCCTCGGGAGTGCCTGGGGTACGCAGGACACGCGCCGTGAGGTCGTCGAGCCCGCCGTGGGGGTCGATGAACACCTTCTCCGGCAGCGCGACGGCCATCGCGTTCACAGTGAAGTCACGCCGGACGAGGTCCTCCTCGATGGAGTCGCCGTAGGACACCTCGGGCTTGCGTGAGGTCCGGTCGTACGCCTCCGACCGGTAGGTGGTGACCTCCACCTGAAAGCGTCGATCAGCGTCTGCGACGCGGGCGTCTTTCTGGGCCCCAACAGTGCCGAAGGCGATCCCGACCTCCCACAAGGCGTCCGCCCACGGCCGCACGATCTTCAGTACGTCCTCGGGGCGGGCGTCGGTAGTGAAGTCCAGATCGTTGCCGAGCCGACCCAGCAGCGCGTCCCGGACCGAGCCGCCGACCAGGGCAAGTGAGAACCCGGCCTCCTGGAAGCGGCGGGCGAGGTCGTCGGCGACAGGGGCGACCCGCAGCAGCTCACCCACCGCGCGCTGCTGCACCTGACTGAGGGCACTGGCGTTGTCTTCGTTGGCGTTCGGCACAACAGAAGAGGGTACGTGGCCCGGACGACCGCGAGCTCCTCCATTAAACGTGCACAGACTCTCCACCCTGGCCTGCACGGGGTCGGCCCGTGAGACGCACGGCAGCGGTCCCCTTTATACGTGCACATTAGGGACAGCACGGCAGAGTCCTCTGATCTTGCTCCGATCTTGTGCAGCAGTCCGCGGCACTTCCCCTCGGCGCGCATCGTTACCATGCGTGGACGCACATTCCGACGACCACTGACGACGACAAGGGACGGGCGAGCGCGTGGCCGAGGCGGCAGACTTCCAGGGGACGAGTGCCTCACCTGCCCGCCGCTGGCTGCGGCGCACCGGAGCACTGCTCGCGGGCCTGCCCCTCCTGGCCGGACTGTCCCAGTTGCCCGCCGCCCCGTCGGCGGACGCCGCCGAGGCCTCCGGCTCGGGCACGGTGTCCGTAGCCCTCGACACGCTCAGCCCCAGCGCCCCGACGGACGGGGACACGCTGACCGTGTCCGGCACGGTCACGAACAACGGCAAGCAGACCGTCACGGACGCCCACGTCGGCCTGCGGGTGGGCCCCGAACTGACCACCCGCTCGGCGATCGACCGCACAGCCAAGGACAGCAGCGATACTCAGGGCATCACCCGGTCCGAGATCGGCGGCAAGTACGTCGAGAAGTTCTCCAGGCTGACCCCGGGCGTCGCCGAGCACTTCTCGCTCTCGGTGCCGGTCGACGAGCTGGACCTCGGCGACAGCGGGGTCTATCAGTTCGCCGTCTCGCTCTCCGGCGAGACGTCCGCACAGCCGTGGGAGCAGGTGCTCGGCATCCAGCGGACGTTCCTGCCGTGGCAGTCGGACAAGGCCGACACGAAGACCAAGACGACGTATCTGTGGCCCCTGATCTCCGCCGTCCACATGACGGCGGAGACGGGATCGAACGAGCAGCAGACGCCGGTTTTCCTCAACGACGACCTGGCCAAGGAGATCGCCCCGGGCGGCCGCCTCGACCAGATGTTGTCGCTGGGCAAGAACCTCGACCTCACCTGGGTGATCGACCCGGACCTGCTGGCCTCCGTGGACGCGATGACGCGCCCGTACCAGGTCAAGACGGGCGACACCACCAGGGCCGGCACCTATCAGACCGTCGCCAAGCAGTGGCTCGCCGAGTTGCAGAAAGCGGTGGAGGACAAGGAGGTCGTCGCCCTGCCCTTCGCCGACCCGGATCTCGCCTCCCTCGCCCACAACGGCACGAGCGTCACCGGCTCGCTGAGCCACCTCAAGGAGGCCACCGATGTCGTTGCCAACACGGTGGAGCCCATCCTCCACGTGCAACCGGTCACCGACTTCGCCTGGCCCGTGGACGGCGCCGTCGACCCGTCGATCGTCAAGGTGGCCACCTCCGCCGGCGCCGACAAGGTGATCGCACGCAGCGACAGCCTCCAGGAGACGGGCAGTCTGCCGTACACGCCCTCCGCGGCCCGTCCCATCGGCGGCGGCACCACGGCGGTCGTCGCGGACGCGCGGCTGTCGACGGCGTTCCAGGGCGACCTGACGAAGGCCTCCGCCTCCACTCTCGCCGTACAGCGGTTCCTGGCCCAGAGCCTCGCCCTGAACCTCCAGACGAACAAGCAGCGCAGCATCGTCGTCGCCCCGCAGCGCATGCCGACAGCAGGCCAGGCCCAGGCGATGGCCGAGGCGCTGACGGCCCTCCAGAGCGGCGACTGGTCCGAGTCCCAGGAGCTCACGGCGGCCGCCACCGCCAAGCCGGACCCGGCAGCCACCACGAAGGTGCCGTCGAGGTCCGCGTACCCCTCCTCGCTGCGTAAGCAGGAGCTGCCGCGGTCGGCGTTCGCGCAGATCGCCACCACGCAGGAGAAGCTGGACAACTTCAAGGTGGTCCTCAGCGACGAGTCCCGGGTGGTGACCCCCTTCGGGCGGGCCATGAACCGCGAGATGTCCACGTCGTGGCGCGGTCGCGCCACCGAGGCGACAGGCTTCCGCGGTGACGTCGAGGGGTACCTCGACGAGCTGAGCGACCAGGTCAAGCTGATCGAGAAGTCGGAGACCAAGCTCTCCGGACGCAGTGCCACCATCCCGGTGACCGTGCAGAACAATCTGGTGCAGGGCGTGGACCACCTTGTGCTGCGGCTCACCTCGCTGAGCCCGAAGCGACTCGAAATCGGCGGCGAGGCCTACACCGAGCAGTCGGTCGAGGTCTCCGGCAGCCGCAGCCAGACGGTGAAGTTCCCCACGACGGCCAACGCCAACGGCCGGGCGACCGTGGTCGCCCAGTTGTACACGGAGGACGGCCAGGCCTACGGCGCTCCCGTCGCCTTCGACGTGAAGGTCACCGAGTTCACGGCCACCGTGATGCTGGTCATCGGCGGCGGTGTCCTGCTACTCGTCCTCGCCGGCTTCCGGATGTACACGCAGCGCAAGCGCGCGGCCGCCCGTGAAGTCGAGGAGGAGGACGTCGACGAGGCGGGCGAGGCCGCAAGCGGCCCGGAGAACCTGGACAGCCCCGAAGACCGTCTCAAGGAGGAGTCCGGCACGCGACCCGGGGCAGACGGCCCGGAGCAGCCGAGTGACCCGACAGCGGACACCGCAGCGGAAAGCAACGACCCGTCCGGCACGGGTGAGAGAGTGGACCGTTGAGGATGTCGTGGCCGGTGGGCCCGGGACGATGAGGTGGGGTAACCATGAACGCGCCGTACGACGGTGACCGTGGCCAGGCCGCGGGCAGCTCGGGCCACCCCGAAGGCCCGCCGCCCGAGCCCGGCCAGGTGCCGCCGCAGCCTCCCGCGGACATGTACCTCCAGGACGCCTACGACCAGGACCCCTACCGGGCGCAGGACCTCTACACCCAGGACCCGGTAGCCGAGGCGCTCTACGACCGTTCCGCCCACCCACCGCCGCCCCCGGGCACGTACCAGCCGCAGCAGCCGCTCTACGCCCAGCCACCCCAGTCGCCGTACGCCCCCGACCCGCGCGTGTGGGCGCAGACCCCGGCGCCCGAGCCGGAGGGCCCGACCCAGTACCTGCCGTACGGTGACGACCCGCGCACCACCCAGTTCGTGGGCGTCGACGACCTCGTGACCCAGGCCGGCGAAGAGCGCCACGAACCGGACGCCTTCGCGCACCTCTTCCGGGACCAGCAGCAGGGCAGTGGGCACCCGAACTACGACCCCCCGTCCGTGCCCAACCCGTCCCCGGCACCGCACGCGAACCAGTACCCGGCGGCGACACCGCCTGGCGGAGGCCAGTACCCGGGTTCGACACCGCCCTCCGCTGCCGAAGCCGCCGCACCGGCGCCCGCACCTGCGCCTGCGCCTGCGCCTGCCGCGAAGAAGGGCGGGCGGGCCACGGGTCTGCTGAAGTCGAGCGCCGTGATGGCGGCAGGCACGATGGTCTCCCGCCTCACCGGCTTCATCCGCTCCGCGCTGATCGTGTCGGCACTGGGCCTCGGCTTCCTCGGCGACTCCTTCCAGGTCGCGTACCAGTTGCCGACGATGATCTACATCCTGACCGTCGGCGGCGGCCTCAACTCCGTCTTCGTGCCGCAGCTCGTGCGCTCCATGAAGGAGGACGAGGACGGCGGCGAGGCGTACGCCAACCGCCTGCTGACCCTCGTGATGGTGGCCCTGGCAGCCCTCACCGGACTCGCGATGTTCGCCGCGCCGCTCCTGGTCCGCATGCTGGCGAACCCGGTCGCCAACAACCCCGCGGCCAACGAGGTCGCCGTCACCTTCACCCGTTACTTCCTGCCCTCGATCTTCTTCATGGGCATCCATGTGGTCATGGGTCAGATCCTCAACGCCCGCGGGAAGTTCGGGGCGATGATGTGGACCCCGGTCCTGAACAACATCGTCATCATCGTGACGCTCGGCATGTTCCTCTGGGTGTACGGCACCGCGGCGGACTCCGGCATGGAGGTCACCAACATTCCGCCGGAGGGTCAGCGTCTCCTCGGTATCGGCATACTGCTCGGCCTCGTCGTACAGGCCCTGGCGATGATCCCTTACCTCCGCGAGACCGGGTTCCGGATGCGGCTGCGCTTCGACTGGAAGGGCCACGGCCTGGGCAAGGCCGTGACGCTCGCCAAGTGGACCGTCCTGTTCGTCCTGGCCAACCAGGCCGGCGCGCTCGTCGTCACCCAGCTGTCCACCGCCTCCGGCAAGGCCTCCCCCGTCGACGGCACCGGCTTCGCCGCCTACGCCAACGCCCAGCTGATCTGGGGCCTGCCGCAGGCCATCATCACCGTCTCCCTGATGGCCGCCCTGCTGCCGCGCATCTCGCGCTCGGCGGCCGAGGGCGACGCCGGCGCCATCCGCGACGACATCTCCCAGGGCCTCAGGACGACGGCCGTCGCGATCGTGCCCATCGCCTTCGGCTTCCTGTCGCTCGGTATCCCGATGTGCACGCTGATCTTCGGTTCCTCGGGCACCAGCGCGGCTACGAACATGGGGTTCATGCTGATGGCTTTCGGCCTCGGCCTGATCCCGTACTCCGTGCAGTACGTCGTCCTGCGCGCCTTCTACGCGTACGAGGACACCCGCACCCCCTTCTACAACACGGTCATCGTGGCAGCCGTCAACGCCGCGGCCTCCGCCGCCTGTTACTTCGTACTCCCGGCCCGCTGGGCCGTGGTCGGCATGTCCGCCTCGTACGGCCTCGCCTACGCGATCGGTGTCGGCGTCGCCTGGAACCGGCTGCGCAAGCGGCTGGGCGGCGACCTGGACGGCAACCGCGTCCTGCGGACGTACGCCAGGCTCTGCATCGCCTCGGTACCGGCGGCCCTGCTCAGCGGGGCCGCCGTCTACGGCGTCGGGCACTCGCTCGGCCAGGGTGTCGTCGGCTCCTTCGCCGCCCTGATCGCCGGCGGGGCGGTCCTGCTCGGGGTCTTCTTCGTCGCCGCCCGACGTATGCGCATCGAGGAGCTGAATTCACTGGTCGGCATGGTCCGCGGGCGCCTGGGGCGCTGAGGACGGGGGTACGCGCACAACCATCGTCCGCCACTGTGTGTCGTGCATAGCGGCGGACTGTGGGCACAATTGGTTTCGGCGTCGCACGGCGCGCAACGGATGGGGAGGCAGGGAACGACGGTGGCGGAACGGAGCACGGCTGCCGTCGACGTGGCAGACAACAGCGGCGACGAGCCGCTGACCGCCAAGGCGGACCAGTCCACGGCCGACGGGGTGGCCAAGAACCGGGAGCGGGACACGGAAGACGTCGAGGCACAGGGGAGTGGCGGGACCGAGGGTCCCGGAAAGGCCTCACCACCCGAACTGCACAGCGGCCACAAGCTGGCCAGACGCTACCGCCTCGAGGAGTGCGTCACCCGTCTGGACGGATTCAGCAGTTGGCGTGCCGTGGACGAGAAACTCCGTCGCGCCGTCGGCGTCCACATCCTGCCCGCGGACCACTCACGGGCCCGTTCCGTGCTGGCCGCGGCCCGCTCCTCCGCGCTGCTCGGCGACCCCCGCTTCGTCCAGGTCCTGGACGCCGTCGAGGAGAACGACCTCGTCTACGTCGTCCACGAGTGGCTGCCCGACGCCACCGAACTGTCCACGCTGCTGGCCTCCGGCCCGCTGGAGGTGTACGACGCCTACCAGATGGTCAGCCAGATCTCCTCCGCCATGGCCGCCGCACACCGCGAGGGCCTCGCGCATCTGAGGCTGAACCCCAACGCCGTCCTGCGCACCTCGACCGGCCAGTGGCGCATCCGCGGCCTCGCCGTGAACGCGGCGCTGCGCGGCATCGGCTCCGACACCCCGCAGCGCACGGACACCGAGGCGATCGGCGCCCTGCTGTACGCGGCGCTCACCCAGCGCTGGCCGTACGAGAGCGACGCCTATGGTCTGTCCGGCCTGCCCAAGGACGTCGGCCTCATCGCCCCCGACCAGGTGCGCGCCGGCGTCCACCGAGGGCTGTCCGAGCTCACCATGCGCGCGCTCGCCAACGACGGCGCGACCGCCTCCCGCCACGAGTCCCCGTGCACCACGCCCGAGGAACTGGTGAAGGCGATCGCCGAGATGCCCCGCATCCGCCCACCGGAGCCGGCGTTCACCGCCCCGCCCGACTACCAGCGCACGACGTACCAGCAGGGCACCTACGGCCGAGGGGCGCAGCATCCAGGCGCCACCCGGCCGGTACCGCCCCCGCCGCCCCCGCTCCAGAGCCGCACCGGCAAGGCGTTGAAGTGGGCCGTCTCCGGCCTCCTCATCGCCGCGCTGGGTCTCGGCAGCTGGCAGCTGGCGGACGCGCTCATGGAGCAGGGCAACAAGTCGGACGACACCGGTAACACACAGACGACAGACGGGAACGACAAGAACACCGCGGCCCCCAAGCCGGTCAAGACCCTCAGCATCAAGGGCGCCCAGGAGTATGTCGCCAAAGGCGACGCCCAGCACCCGCGGGACGTCGGCAAGACGTACGACGGCAACAGCTCGACGTACTGGAAGACCAGCACGTTCGTGGAGGGTCCGGCCCTCGCTCCGTACAAGCCGGGCGTGGGCATCGTCTATGACCTGGGCTCGGCGCAGGAGGTATCCGCCGCGACCATCGGTCTGCGCTACTCCGGTGATCACACGACGGCCAAGCTGTACGCTTCCGACTCGCTGACGCCGTCCTCGCTGGACTCGATGCAGGAGATCGGCACCGTCACGACGAGTGGTGCGACCGCCAAGGTGAAGGCCACCAAGTCAGTGAAGACGCGATACGTGCTCGTATGGCTGACTGCTGTGCCGTACTCGGGCGATGACCCGAGTACGTACAGCGATGCCGGCTACAAGCAGGCCATCACTGACGTGAAGTTCACAGGCTGAGCAATCACCAAGGGGAGGGGGTCCGATGGCAGATGGCAGCGCGTACGGCGACACGAGCGATCAGGACCTCCTGGCCCGCCATGTAGAGGGCGACCCCGAAGCCTTCGGTGAGCTCGTGCGGCGGCACCGCGACCGGCTCTGGGCCGTCGCCCTGCGGACGCTGGGGGACCGGGAGGAAGCCGCTGACGCCGTCCAGGACGCCCTCGTCTCGGCGTACCGGGCCGCCCACACCTTCCGCGGCCAGTCGGCCGTCACAACGTGGCTGCACCGGATCACGGTGAACGCCTGCCTCGACCGGGCCCGCAAGACGGCCTCCCGCAAGACGTCGCCGGTCGACGACACCGAACGCCTGGAGCAGCTGCTGGAGCCGCACGAGTCCGCCTCGGCGCCCGCGGAGCGCAACGACCTCCACCGCCAGCTTCTGGAGGCGCTCGGCACGCTGCCGCCCGACCAGCGGGCCGCTCTCGTCCTGGTGGACATGCAGGGCTACCCGGTGGCGGAAGCCGCCCGCGTGCTCGATGTGCCGACCGGGACGGTGAAGAGCCGCTGTGCCCGCGGCCGGGCCAGACTCCTGCCCCTCCTCACCCATCTGCGGCCGGAAAATGCCGGTGACGGCAGAGAAGCGGACGCGGGGCGGAACCGGACGCAGGGGACATCCGTCCCACCCGCAGCGGAGCCGCGTCCAGCGGGTCCGGCGGATACGGGACCAAGCGATTCAGCTGCAGTGAAGGGCGGAGGTGGGCGAGCGTGACATCCACGACTGACACGGCCGGGCACCCGGACGTCGCGGAGATCTCCGACCTCACCGAGGGCCTGCTCCCGCCGTCGCGAACCGCGGACGTACGACGGCATCTCGACGAGTGCGAGCTCTGCGCGGACGTCCACGCGTCGCTGGAGGAAATCCGGGGACTGCTCGGGGCGCTGCCGGGTCCGTCACGCATGCCCGCCGACGTCGCGGGCCGCATCGATGCCGCCCTCGCCGCGGAAGCCCTGCTGCACGCCACGGCGCCCGATGCCGTGGATGCGCAGGCGCCCGTCGGCGCCACGGTCCGGTCCCTGTCCGACTCGTCCGACACGGAACCGGGCGACAGCGCGCATGTTTCACGTGAAACATCGACGACAGCGGACCGTCCCTCAAGGCACGCCCGCACCTCGACCACCGGTCCTGGCCGCAAGGAGCGCAGGAAGGGCACCAGGCGACGAGTGGCCGTCCTGGGCACCGTGTTCACGGTCGCAGCCCTGGGATTCGGTTCCGTGCTGCTGTCCTCGCTGAACGACGGCCAGCCGCCCGACTCCGAGGCACGGCCCACCGCTGCGGATACCTTCTCCGAGGACAAGCTGAAGACGCAGGTCGCCGATCTCCTCGCCAAGAGCAAGAGCTCGGAGAGCGGATCAAGCGGATCCCGCACTCCGCACACCCTGGGCACGGAGTCCCTTCCCGGCAGCGACGGGCCCAAGATCCTGCAGGACGCCACCGTCCCCGACTGCGTCCAGAAGGGCATCGGCCGCAGCGACTCGGCCCTGGCGACCGAGCAAGGGACCTACAAGGGGACGGATGCCATGCTCGTCGTGCTCCCCGACGCGCCCGACGGCACGCGGGTCACGGCGTACATCATGGATAGGACCTGCGTGGCCGACCCGTCGGCCGGTACGGCCAAGGTTCTGCTGAAGAAGTCCTACACGCAGCCCTGAGCGCGCACGCTTCGTCTTTGTCCCACGTGGTGTCCCGTACTGAGTCGCGTCTCCGTGTGCCCGGACACAGCGGGAATGCGCGCCCCTTAGGATCCGTTGGGTGGGGTGAGAGTCCTGAAAGGGCTCCCCCCGGTCCGACGACGCAGTCCAGAGACGAGGAATCAAGCCGTGAGCGACGTCCGAAACGTGATCATCATCGGCTCCGGGCCCGCCGGCTACACGGCGGCGCTCTACACCGCGCGCGCGTCGCTGAAGCCGCTGGTGTTCGAGGGCGCCGTGACCGCGGGTGGTGCGCTGATGACCACCACTGATGTGGAAAACTTCCCGGGCTTCCAGGACGGCATCATGGGCCCCGAGCTCATGGACAACATGCGTGCCCAAGCAGAGCGCTTCGGCGCCGAGCTCGTTCCGGACGACATCGTCAACGTCGATCTGAGCGGTGAGATCAAGACCGTCACCGACACCGCGGGCTCGGTTCACAAGGCGAAGGCCGTCATCGTCGCCACCGGCTCGCAGCACCGCAAGCTGGGCCTGCCGAACGAGGACGCACTCTCCGGCCGCGGTGTCTCCTGGTGTGCCACCTGCGACGGCTTCTTCTTCAAGGACCAGGACATCGCCGTGATCGGCGGTGGTGACACCGCGATGGAGGAGGCCACCTTCCTCTCCCGGTTCGCCAAGTCCGTGACGGTCGTTCACCGCCGGGACACCTTGCGCGCCTCCAAGGCGATGCAGGAGCGTGCCTTCGCCGACCCGAAGATCAAGTTCGTGTGGGACAGCGAGGTTGCCGAGGTCCAGGGCGACCAGAAGCTGACCGGCCTGAAGCTGCGCAACGTCAAGACCGGCGAGCTGTCGGACCTGGCCGTGACGGGCCTGTTCATCGCGATCGGCCACGACCCGCGCACCGAGCTCTTCAAGGGCCAGCTCGAACTGGACGAAGAGGGCTACCTGAGGGTCGACGCGCCATCGACCCGGACCAACCTGACCGGTGTCTTCGGCGCCGGTGACGTGGTCGACCACACCTACCGCCAGGCGATCACCGCAGCTGGCACCGGCTGCTCCGCCGCCCTCGACGCAGAGCGCTTCCTCGCCGCCCTCGCGGACGAGGAGAAGGCCGAGCCTGAGAAGACCTCTGTCTGACCTCCACTGTCTGACCTCCATCCGCCCCACGCACCAACCAGTTAAGGAGCCCGCCGTGGCCGGCACCCTGAAGAACGTTACCGACGACTCCTTCGAGCAGGACGTCCTCAAGAGCGACAAGCCCGTCCTGGTGGACTTCTGGGCCGCCTGGTGCGGCCCGTGCCGCCAGATCGCTCCGTCCCTCGAGGCGATCGCCGCCGAGTACGGCGACAAGATCGAGGTCGTCAAGCTGAACATCGACGAGAACCCGGGTACGGCCGCCAAGTACGGCGTCATGTCCATCCCGACCCTCAACGTCTACCAGCGCGGCGAGGTCGCCAAGACCATCGTCGGTGCGAAGCCGAAGGCCGCGATCGTCCGCGACCTTGAGGACTTCATCGCCGAGTGAACGGCTGAGCCGTCGAGCTGCTGGCGCATGTTTCACGTGAAACATGAATGGGCCACCCCGGCAGGGGTGGCCCATTCGTGTTGAGGGGTCGCAACGCATTAGAGGGGTCGCAACGCCGGCTCCTTCTGTACGGCCCCCAGCAACCGGTCCAACGCCATCTCCACGTCTTCCTTCCAGGAGAGCGTCGTCCGCAGCTCCAGCCTCAGGCGTGGGTACACAGGATGAGGCCTGACCGTCTTGAAGCCCACGGCCAGGAGATGGTCGGCAGGCAGAAGGCACGCGGGCTCATTCCAACGCGCATCTCCGAAGGCCTCGATCGCTTTGAATCCGCGCCGCAGCAGATCCTTGGCGACCGTCTGGACCATCACCCGACCCAGCCCTTGTCCCTGGTAACCCGGCATGATGAACGCCGTCATCAGCTGCACCGCGTCAGCAGAGACAGGGCTCGTGGGAAACGCCGTCGAACGCGGAACGTACGCGGGAGGCGCGTAGAGAACGAAGCCCACCGGCACGTCGTCGACGTAGACGACCCGTCCGCAGGATCCCCAGTCGAGCAGAACCGCGGAGATCCAGGCTTCCTTCTCCAGGGCGGGCGTTCCCGCCTTTACTGCGGCTTCTCCACTGACCGGGTCCAACTCCCAGAAGACACACGCGCGACAGCGCTTGGGAATGTCCTGAAGGTTGTCCAGCGTGAGCGGTACGAGCCGGCGCCCCATGAAGGCTGTTCCTCGCTTCCTTCGCCCGCCGCGTCGCGGGCGGCCGTTAGAGCGCTCCGTTCCCTGAGCAGGCTGCCGACGAAGCCGCCGACCGCGCCCAGACCCAGGCCCGCGCTCACCAGTCCGGTGCGGCTCACCGTTCGCATGGCCCCTGCCTCCCCTCACAGGTGCTGCCGGGTGGATGCGCCATACCCGTACGCATCGTATCCACGATGCGATTCCATCGATACTGCCTCAAAGCAAAGAGCGGGCCGTGTTCCGGTATACACCGGACGCGGCCCGCTCTGCCGGTCTGCCGAGTGCGATATCACCCGCCCGACCGGAGGCTCAGCCTTCCGACTCCTCGGCCTCGCTCTCCAGCAGTCCCTTCTGGAGGGCCAGCCTCTCGCCCGGGGCGAGCGTGCTGAGGATCCGCTCAAGGTCCTCCGGGGAGGCGAACTCAACGGTGATCTTGCCCTTCTTCTGGCCCAGTTCGACCTTCACCCGGGTCTCGAAGCGGTCCGAGAGACGGGTCGCGAGGTCGGTCAGCGCCGGCGAGACCCGGGCACCGGCCCGGGGCCCCTTGGCCCGCTGAGCCGTCTGTGGCCGCGATCCCATCAGGGTCACGATCTCCTCGACAGCCCGCACCGAGAGCCCCTCGGCCACGATCCGGTGGGCCAGCCGGTCCTGCTCCTCCGAGTCCTCGACGGAGAGCAGAGCCCGTGCGTGTCCGGCGGAGAGCACTCCGGCGGCTACGCGGCGCTGGACCGCCGGCGAGAGCTTCAGCAGACGCAGGGTGTTGGAGACCTGCGGGCGGGACCGGCCAATGCGGTCCGCCAGCTGGTCGTGCGTGCAGTTGAAGTCCTTCAGCAGCTGGTCGTAGGCGGCGGCCTCTTCCAGCGGGTTCAGCTGGGCTCGGTGAAGGTTCTCCAGGAGGGCGTCCAGGAGGAGCTTCTCGTCCTCCGTAGCCCGCACGATCGCCGGGATGGCCTCGAGTCCCGCCTCACGGCAGGCCCTCCAGCGCCGCTCGCCCATGATGAGCTCGTAGCGCGCCGGACCCAGCTGCCGTACGACGACCGGCTGGAGGAGACCGACCTCCTTGATGGAGGTGACGAGCTCCTGCAGCGCGTCCTCGTCGAAGACCTCACGCGGCTGGCGCGGGTTCGGCGTGATGGAGTCGAGAGGGATCTCCGCGAAGTGGGCACCCATGGGAGGCGCAGGCGTCTCCATGGCGCCGTTCGTCGACGGCTCCTCCGTTTCATGTGAAACAGGCGGCAGTGTGGCAACCTTCGCCGCGGCCACCCCGCGATCGGTGGTCAGTACCGGCACAGCCGCCGGGGACGTCGAAGCACTCCCCCCCGACGCGGCCGGAGCAACCGTCTTCTCCGTCGGTGCAGCAGGGATCAGTGCACCGAGACCACGGCCCAACCCCCTCCGTCGCTCACTCACTGGATCCCCTCCACCATGCTCGGGTCGCTCTGTGCGCCGATGTGGGCGTGCGTCGCGTCGTAGGAGACGCCGACGCCCTTCAACGCGATTTCTCGTGCCGCCTCAAGATAGGAGAGGGCACCGCTCGATCCTGGATCGTAGGTCAACACCGTCTGTCCGTAACTCGGCGCCTCGGAGATACGGACCGAGCGGGGAATGCTCGTCCGCAACACCTCGTCGCCGAAGTGGCTGCGCACCTCGTCCGCGACCTGGGACGCGAGTCGCGTCCGGCCGTCGTACATGGTGAGCAGGATCGTCGATACATGGAGGGCGGGGTTGAGGTGCCCCCGCACCAGATCGACGTTGCGCAGCAACTGGCCCAGGCCCTCCAGCGCGTAGTACTCGCACTGGATCGGGATGAGAACCTCCTGGCCGGCGACCAGTGCGTTGACCGTCAGCAGGCCGAGCGAGGGCGGGCAGTCGATGAGGATGTAGTCCAGCGGCTGCTCGTACGCCTGGATGGCTCGCTCCAGCCGGCTTTCCCTGGCCACCAGCGATACCAGCTCGATCTCCGCACCGGCGAGATCGATCGTGGCAGGGGCGCAGAAGAGACCCTCGACATCAGGGACCGGCTGGACGACTTCCGCGAGCGGCTTGCTCTCGACGAGGACGTCGTAGATGGAAGGAACTTCGGCGTGATGGTCGATGCCCAGCGCGGTGGACGCGTTGCCCTGCGGGTCGAGGTCGATCACCAGGACACGGCCGCCGTGCAGGGCCAGCGAAGCGGCAAGGTTGACGGTCGTTGTCGTCTTGCCCACCCCGCCCTTCTGGTTGGCGACCACCATGACGCGGGTCTGCTCGGGCCGTGGCAGACCCTCGCCGGCGCGGCCTAGAGCCTCCACCGCCAGCTGGGCAGCACGACCGATCGGAGTGTCGTCCATCGGGGGCGGTGTTTCACGTGAAACATCCTCCCCCATCGACTCGGTACGGGGACCGGGGACCGGATCGGTCATCGGTCCCGCGATGTTGGCGTCGGACCGCAAGGATTCACTCTCCTCGACTTCAGGCTCGCAATGAACAGAGCCTCCCATGTCTTCGGGGTCGTGAACCAGTGAGGCCTGTTGTTCTGTGGAGAAAACCACCTCTGTGGACAACTCAGTTCCCTCATCGAGTGAACCGAGGGGCCTACGATCGCGGGGTTCGGCCGCGGCGCGGCCCCGGCTGATGATGCCGTGCAGCAGTGAGCGACGTTTCACGTGAAACACGATGCACAGCAGCCGAGGCGGAATTGCCCGCGACACTCCGGCATGCGTAGGTTTGGCAGCTTGTGTGGAGTACGTCTCGTCGTCAGGACGGATCAGCGGCGCTCACGGAAACACCGGCACCGGCTAACCGCGACGCCGGCGCGCCCTACCCGTTCGGGCGGCCTTGGCCTTCTTGGCGGCAAAGCGCACGCCACCGGGACTCTCCCCGACCTCAACCCGCACAACCGTGGACAGCGGATCCACCACGCCCTCACCCACATGCAGGATGGACGTCTCCACGGCACCCAGCTTGCTCAGCGCGGTCGCCGCACTCTTGAGCTCCTCTTCCGCCGCATCGCCCTTGAGCGCCAGCATCTCCCCGTACGGACGCAACAGTGGAATGCCCCAGGTCGCCAACCGGTCCAGCGGGGCCACTGCTCGCGCCGTCACCACGTGGACGGGTGTGAGCTTGCCCATGACTTCCTCGGCCCGGCCGCGGACGACCGTGACATGGTCCAGGCCCAACAGCTCGACGACCTCGGTCAGGAAGTTGGTGCGTCGCAGCAGGGGTTCCAGCAGAGTGATCTTCAGGTCCTCCCGGACGAGTGCCAGGGGGATGCCGGGCAGGCCCGCGCCCGAACCGACGTCGCACACCGTCACACCCTCGGGAACGACCTCTGAGAGCACCGCGCAGTTCAGCAGGTGCCGCTCCCACAGCCGGGGCACTTCGCGCGGGCCGATCAAGCCGCGCTGCACTCCCGCCTCGGCGAGCAGCTCCGCGTATCGGACCGCATCCGCGAAGCGATCACCGAACACCTCGCGCGCCTGCTCGGGCGCGGGGGGAAGCTCCGCTGCCTCCGTCACGGGGGACCGTCCTTCCGTACGGCATCGACGCAGCGAGCGCCGACGCCAGAACCACCAGAACTATCAGGCTGACAAAGTTCGGCCCCGCCTGCCGGGCAGACGGGGCCGGAGGAACGTAACGACCGATCAGGCAGGAAGCACGACGACGAAGCGCTCCGGCTCCTCGCCCTCGGACTCGCTGCGCAGGCCGGCGGCCTTGACCGCGTCGTGCACGACCTTGCGTTCGAACGGCGTCATCGGCTTCAGCTTCACGGCCTCGCCGGTATTCTTGACCTCGGCGGCGGCCTTGGCGCCCAGCTCGGACAGCTCGGTGCGCTTCTTGGCGCGGTAGCCGGCGATGTCCAGCATCAGCCGGCTGCGGTCCCCGGTCTCCCGGTGGACGGCCAGGCGCGTGAGCTCCTGCAGGGCTTCCAGCACCTCGCCGTCACGCCCGACCAGCTTCTGCAAGTCTCGGCTGCCCGCGTCGCTGATGATCGACACAGCGGCCCGGTCGGCCTCGACGTCCATGTCGATGTCGCCGTCGAGATCGGCGATGTCCAGCAGACCCTCGAGGTAGTCCGCCGCGATCTCGCCCTCCTGCTCCAGGCGGGTCAGGGTGTCTGCACCCTCGGCAGCGGCGGAGGTGGTGCCTTCCGTCACGGGATGGACTCCTTCTTACTTCTTGGACGGGGACTTGGGCCGCTGCGGGCCCTTGCGCTGTCCTGACTGGGCCTTGCTGCGGGTACCACCGGCGCTCTTCTGAGTACCCTTCTTGGCGAAAGCGGCGGGCTTGGCGTCCTCGGGCTCGTCGGACTTACTCAGCGAGGTGGTCGGCTCGCCGACCACCTTGGCGCCGGACTGGCGCTTGGCCTTGGTCTGCCGCTTGGGCTGCTGACGCTTGGGAGCGGCGGCGCTCGTCGGCGTACCGTCCTCGGTCTGGGCGACGACCGCGGTCTCGCTCTTCACCACGGTGCCGTCGGCCTGGGCCGCGAGGCCCGCCTTGTTCAGACCGTTGATGAACTTGCGCTCGAACTCGTTGCGGTCGCGGCCCTTGGCCACGATGGCCTTGACGATGGCCTTCTCACCGCGCCCGCGCGTCTTGCCGTGGTGCGTGACGTGCTTGTGCAGGCGCTCCAGGTACGCGGCCTGGGCCTTGGAACCCGGGGTCGGGTTGTTGTGGATGACGTACATCTGCTGGCCCATGGTCCACACGTTGGTGGTCAGCCAGTAGACGAGGACACCGACGGGGAAGTTGATGCCGAAGACGGCGAACATGATGGGGAAGACGTACATCAGCATCTTCTGCTGCTGCATGAACGGCGTCTTCACCGTGGTGTCGACGTTCTTCGTCATCAGCTGGCGCTGCGTGTAGAACTGCGACGCCGACATCAGGATGATCATGACCGCGGTAACGATGCGGACGGTGGTCAGCGAGGCGTCGAGCGCAGCGACGTCCGACGAGCTGTCGGTGAACTTCGCGGCCAGCGGGGCACCGAAGATATGCGCCTGCTGCGCGCTGTCCAGCAGACGATTGTTGATCACGCCGACGGTGTCGTTGTTCGCGATGCTGTTGAGCACGTGGTACAGGGCGAAGAAGAACGGCGACTGCGCCAGGATGGGAAGGCACGAGGAGAGCGGGTTGGTGCCCGTCTCCTTGTACAGCTTCATCATCTCTTCGGACTGACGCTGCTTGTCGTTCTTGTAGCGCTCCTGGATCTTCTTCATCTCGGGCTGGAGCGTCTGCATGGCCCGGGTCGCCTTGATCTGCTTCACGAAGAGCGGGATCAGGCAGATACGGATCAGGATCACCAGGGACACGATGGACAGGCCCCAGGCCCACCCGGTGTCGTCGCCGAAGAGGGCGCCGTACACCGTGTGGAACTGGACGATGACCCAGGAGACAGGTGTCGTGATGAAGCTGAAGAAGCTGGCAATCGTGTCCACTAATCATGCTCCTTGGGCATGGGACGGGGTCTCTGCGGCCGGGCTCGGAGGAGCCTGCCCCTCGGTGGCCGGTTCGGCGGAGGAGGGCCCGCCCTTGCGTGCACGCCAGGCGTTACGCAGCATTTCGTGCCACCGCGGACGCTTGCGCGGCGGGACATGGTCCACACCGCCCAACGACCACGGATTGCACCTGAGGATGCGCCAGGCCGTGAGTGCCGTGCCCTTGATCGCACCATGCCGGTCGATGGCCTGGTAGCCGTAGTGGGAGCACGACGGGTAGTACTTGCACACCGGCCCGAGCAGCGGGCTGATGGTCCACTGGTACAGCTTGATCAGCGCCAGCAGCGGGTACTTCATCGCGCGCCCCCTCCCAGCAGCCGCTGAAGGGCGGCATCCAGGTCTTGGGCCAGTTGTGCATGGTCGGCGTCGCCCGCACCGGGCAGCGCTCGTACGACTACCAGGCTACCGGGGGGCAACAGGGCGACTCGGTCGCGCATCAGATGGCGAAGCCTGCGCTTCACCTTGTTGCGCACCACCGCACCGCCCACGGCCTTGCTCACGACGAAACCCGCACGCGTCGGGGGAGCGCTCTCCCCAGGCGCGTGCGGGTCCGTGGCACCGCTACGAAGGTGGACGACGAGGTACGGGCGTCCGGCCCGACGCCCCCGTCGTACCGCGGTCGCGAAGTCCTCGCGCCGCCTCAGCCGGTTCTCGGTGGGCAGCACGACGTCATGACCTGACCGGGATCAGGCGGACAGACGGGCGCGACCCTTGCCACGGCGGGACGCGAGAATCGCGCGGCCGGCACGGGTGCGCATACGCAGCCGGAAGCCGTGGGTCTTCGCGCGACGACGGTTGTTCGGCTGGAAGGTGCGCTTGCTCACTCGGGGGCTCCAGAAAGAAATCGGGGTCTGCGGGGTGCCGTCTTGGCTGTCACCGTGCGCCCACGAGTAGCTCGCGTCACGCCCGAGTGCACCGCTGACCGATCACCCAAATGATCTGTGCCCATCGGAGGCAGGCGGCAGCAGCCATCGACAACTCGACCTGGTTACGGTACGCGCGGCTACGCCATCCGGTCAAACCAGCGGTCACCAGGAGACACTATCCACAGCCTGGGGACAACAACTTGAACCGCAGCCGTCGCCCTGACTACCGTGGCTGGACTCCGAATCGTTCCCTTGTACCTGCCCCGCCCCATTTGAATCCCGACCCGTCCCGAACCACACGTTCGTGGGACCCGTGAGAGAGCGTGCCCTGTGGCTGACGTACCTGCCGATCTTGCCGCAGTGTGGCCACGAGTACTGGAGCAACTTCTCGGTGAGGGCCGCGGGCAGGGGGTCGAGGCCAAGGACGAGCACTGGATCCGGCGCTGCCAGCCGCTCGCGCTGGTCGCGGACACCGCGCTGCTCGCCGTACCGAACGAATTCGCGAAGGGCGTACTGGAGGGCCGACTGGCCCCGGTCGTCAGCGAAACGCTGAGCCGCGAGTGCGGCCGTCCGATCCGCATCGCGATCACCGTCGACGACTCCGCCGGCGAGCCCCCGGCCCCCCCGGTCCGTCCCCAGCCACGCTATGAGGAGCCCGAGCTCCCCTCCGGACAGTACGAGGGATACGGCCGCCACCGCGCCGACGACTCCAGGCACGGCCGCCCCGAGCAGGCCTCCGGGCCGCAGGGCGACCAGCTGCCGGCGCCCCGCTCGGACCAGCTCCCGACCGCGCGCCCCGCATACCCCTCCGAGTACCAGCGTCCCGAACCCGGCGGCTGGCAGCGCCCGGCCCAGGACGAGTACGGCTGGCAGCAGCAGCGGCTCGGCTTCCCGGAGCGCGACCCGTACGCGTCGCCGTCGCAGGAGCCGTACGGGCAAGACGTGTACGGGCAGGAGTCGTACGGCTCACACGCACAGGAGTCGTACGCGCCGCCGCCCCAGGAATACCGCCCGCAGTCGATGGAGCGCCCGTCGTACGACACGCAGCGCCCCGACTACGACAAGCGACCGGACTACGACCAGCGCCCGGACTACGGCTCGCGATCGGACTACGACCGCCGACCGGACCATGACTCCTCGCGCCCCGACTACGACCAGCGCGACGCACGCCGTGATCTGCCCGAGCCGTCGTCCGGCGGCGGGCACGTCCACCGCGGCGGTCCCGTCGGTTCCCATCTGCCCACCACCGGGGCTCCCGGCCCGCTGGCCGCGCAGCCCGCGCCGGCGACCGGCCCGGGTGAGCCGACCGCGCGCCTGAACCCGAAGTACCTCTTCGACACGTTCGTCATCGGCGCCTCGAACCGCTTCGCGCACGCGGCCGCGGTCGCCGTCGCCGAGGCGCCCGCGAAGGCGTACAACCCCCTCTTCATCTACGGGGAGTCGGGACTCGGCAAGACGCACCTGCTGCACGCGATCGGGCACTACGCGCGCAGCCTCTACCCGGGCACACGCGTGCGATATGTCAGCTCGGAGGAGTTCACCAACGAGTTCATCAACTCCATCCGCGACGGCAAGGGCGACAGCTTCCGCAAGCGGTACCGCGAGATGGACATCCTGCTCGTTGACGACATCCAGTTCCTGGCGGACAAGGAGTCGACGCAGGAGGAGTTCTTCCACACCTTCAACACGCTCCACAACGCGAACAAGCAGATCGTGCTGTCCAGCGACCGGCCGCCCAAGCAGCTGGTGACCCTGGAGGACCGACTGCGGAACCGTTTCGAATGGGGCCTGATCACCGACGTCCAGCCGCCCGAGCTCGAGACGCGCATCGCGATCCTGCGCAAGAAGGCGGTGCAGGAGCAGCTCAACGCCCCGCCGGAGGTGCTGGAGTTCATCGCCTCCCGCATCTCGCGGAACATCCGTGAGCTGGAGGGCGCGCTGATCCGGGTGACGGCGTTCGCGTCGCTCAACCGGCAGCCGGTGGACCTGGGCCTGACGGAGATCGTCCTCAAGGACCTGATCCCCGGCGGTGAGGACTCGACGCCGGAAATCACCTCGACGGCCATCATGAGCGCGACCGCCGACTACTTCGGCCTCACGGTCGACGATCTGTGCGGCAGCTCGCGCGGCCGCCAGCTCGTCACCGCCCGGCAGATCGCCATGTACCTCTGCCGCGAGCTGACGGACCTCTCGCTGCCGAAGATCGGCGCGCTGTTCGGCGGCCGCGACCACACGACCGTGATGCACGCCGACCGCAAGATCCGCAATCTGATGGCTGAGCGGCGCTCCATCTACAACCAGGTCACGGAGCTCACCAACCGCATCAAGAACGGCTGACAGAGACAGTCGTACGGCGCCGAGGGCGCCCCGGGGCGAGATCCCCCGGGGCGCCCTTCGTTGTTCCCCCGACACCTGCTGTTCGAATACCTGCCGCGTTACGGCCTGTCTCCACAGATCCGGCGACTTTTTCCCGTCCACATCCTGGGGACTGGGAAGTTGTCCAGATCGTGTCCACAGAGCACGCTGTTGATAGACGATGCGACCAGGTCAGGTGCTTGTGGATTGGTGGACGAAAGATCTCCACAGGCTGTGGACAGAGGATTGATCCACACCCTGTGCATGGAGTTGTCCACCGGCAGCCCACAGGCTGAGGCAGGTTGTCCCCAGCGATCCCCGGCTTCTCCACATCCCCGTCCACTGTTCGGCAACGCGACGCGCCTCCTCACCGAGTCGAGTGAAAGGCGTCACACGAAGGTGCCGGGTTGGGCTGTGGGAAAGACGGGTAAAGCTGGGGACGGCTCTGGGGAGAAGTGGCCTCAGGCTGTGCATGGGGTGTGCAGAACTTTCCGTTCTCCACAGAGAGCCCAGGTTGTCCACCGCCCCCGCCCACAGGGCCCGTGGACAAAATCTCGCCTCTGACCTGCGCAAACGGGGTTATCCACGGTATCCACAGGCCCTACTACTACTCCCGACTAGAGAGAGCGAGGAATCCGTTTCGAAGGGGGTCCTGTGCACAACTCGCTGCCCGGCTCCCGGCTGCCCCTCGTCACGACTTGACCCCGAGAGGCACCTACTGTCAGTGGGGTGCGTCAGACTGTTCCCCGGTGTCCTTCCCCTCACAGGGGCTGAAGACACCGAGTCAGACGACAAAGCCAGGCAGGCCGAGAAGCGCCGGCAACAGCAGGAGGCGGCAACAGTGAAGATCCGGGTGGAACGCGACGTACTCGCGGAGGCAGTGGCCTGGGCGGCACGCAGCCTCCCGGCCCGGCCGCCGGCGCCTGTCCTCGCCGGCCTCCTGCTGAAGGCCGAGGACGGCCAGCTGAGCCTGTCCAGCTTCGACTACGAGGTCTCGGCGCGTGTGTCCGTCGAGGCCGAGGTCGAGGAGGAGGGCACGGTCCTCGTCTCCGGCCGCCTGCTCGCCGACATCTCCCGTGCCCTCCCCAACCGCCCGGTGGAGATTTCCACAGAGGGTGTACGGGCGACGGTGGTCTGCGGCTCCTCGCGGTTCACACTCCACACCCTGCCTGTGGAGGAGTACCCGGCCCTGCCGCAGATGCCGAACGCCACCGGCACGGTCCCCGGCGAGGTCTTCGCTTCCGCGGCCGCCCAGGTGGCCATCGCCGCCGGTCGCGACGACACACTGCCCGTGCTCACCGGTGTGCGCATCGAGATCGAGGGCGACACGGTCACGCTGGCGTCCACCGACCGCTACCGCTTCGCGGTCCGCGAGTTCCTGTGGAAGCCGGAGAACCCCGAGGCGTCCGCGGTGGCCCTGGTGCCCGCCAAGACGCTCCTGGACACGGCCAAGGCCCTCACGAGCGGCGACAGCGTCATCCTGGCGCTGTCCGGCGGTGGGTCGGGCGAGGGCCTGATCGGTTTCGAGGGCGCCGGCCGTCGTACGACGACGCGTCTGCTGGAGGGCGACCTCCCGAAGTACCGCTCGCTGTTCCCGACGGAGTTCAACTCCGTGGCCGTCATCGAGACCGCGCCTTTCGTGGAGGCCGTCAAGCGTGTGGCCCTGGTCGCCGAGCGCAACACGCCGGTGCGGCTCAGCTTCGAGCAGGGCGTGCTGATCCTGGAGGCAGGTTCCAGCGACGACGCACAGGCTGTGGAGCGGGTCGACGCCCAGCTGGAGGGCGACGACGTCTCGATCGCCTTCAACCCGACCTTCCTGCTGGACGGCCTCAGCGCCATCGACTCCCCGGTGGCCCAGCTGTCCTTCACCACGTCCACCAAGCCCGCGCTGCTCAGCGGCAAGCCGGCGGTGGACGCCGAGGCGGACGAGGCCTACAAGTACCTGATCATGCCGGTGCGGCTGAGCGGCTGAGCGGTCTGAAGCGGCTCAACCCTGCTGACTGCTGGGGGTGTGGGGGTCGTCCCCCACAAGATCGCAGTATGCCGGTGCGGCTGAGCGGCTGACCGCCCCCTTCAGGGAACCCGCAGGTCGGGGCATACGTCTGAGCGCTTATGCCCACAGATGTGCGCGAGCGTCCGGGTTTAGGCTCGGACGCAGGTACGAAAGTGCCGCGGTACGAATGCCCGTACGGGCGTGCCGTGCCGTCACGTCACGTCACGTCGCAAAACCTAAGGAACAACTGATGGAGCTCGGTCTCGTCGGCCTCGGCAAGATGGGCGGCAACATGCGCGAGCGGATACGCCGCGCAGACCACACCGTTATCGGATACGACCGCAACCCGGACCTCGCCGATGTCCACAGCCTCGAAGAGCTGGTGGACAAGCTGAAGGGCCCGCGTGTCGTATGGGTGATGGTGCCGGCCGGTGCCGCGACCCAGTCGACCGTCGACGAGCTCGCCGAGCTGCTGGAGCCCGGTGACGTCGTCGTGGACGGCGGGAACTCGCGCTGGACGGACGACGAGAAGCACGCCGAGGAGCTGACGGCCAAGGGCATCGGCTTCGTCGACTGCGGCGTCTCCGGCGGCGTCTGGGGCCTGGAGAACGGCTACGCGCTGATGTACGGCGGCGACGCGGAGAACGTCGCCAAGGTGCAGCCGATCTTCGACGCCCTCAAGCCCGAGGGCGACCTCGGCTCGGTGCACGCCGGCAAGGTGGGCGCGGGCCACTTCGCGAAGATGGTCCACAACGGCATCGAGTACGCGATGATGCAGGCCTACGCCGAGGGCTGGGAGCTCCTGGAGAAGGTCGACTCCGTGACCGACGTCCGAGAGGTCTTCCGCTCCTGGCAGGAGGGCACCGTCATCCGCTCCTGGCTGCTCGACCTCGCGGTCGACGCCCTCGACGAGGACGAGCATCTGGACAGGCTCAGGGGTTTTGCACAGGACTCCGGCGAGGGACGCTGGACTGTGGAAGCCGCCATCGACAACGCCGTACCGCTCCCCGCGATCACGGCCTCCCTCTTCGCACGGTTCGCGTCGCGCCAGGAGGACTCTCCGCAGATGAAGATGATCGCGGCGCTGCGGAACCAGTTCGGCGGCCACGCGGTCGAGAAGAAGTAATCCACAGGGCTGCTCGGCAGTCCACAACCTGGGGGAGGTCGGCGCACGACCATGCACGTCACGCATCTGTCGCTGGCCGACTTCCGCTCGTACGCCCGGGTCGAAGTCCCGCTCGACCCGGGCGTGACCGCCTTCGTCGGCCCGAACGGGCAGGGCAAGACGAACCTCGTGGAGGCGATCGGCTACCTCGCCACCCTCGGAAGCCACCGCGTCTCCTCCGACGCCCCCCTGGTCCGTATGGGCGCCGACCGCGCGGTCATCCGGGCGCAGGTCAAGCAGGGCGAGCGGCAGCAGCTGGTCGAGCTGGAGCTGAACCCGGGCAGGGCGAATCGCGCCCGGATCAACAGGTCCTCGCAGGTCAGGCCGCGTGATGTGCTCGGCATCGTACGGACCGTGCTGTTCGCCCCCGAGGACCTCGCGCTGGTCAAGGGCGACCCCGGGGAGCGGCGCCGCTTCCTCGACGAGCTGATCACCGCCCGCTCCCCGCGTATGTCCGGCGTCCGCTCCGACTACGACCGGGTCCTCAAGCAGCGCAACACCCTGCTGAAGTCGGCCGCGCTGGCCCGTCGGCACGGCGGCCGCTCCATGGACCTGTCGACGCTCGACGTGTGGGATCAGCACCTCGCGCGCGTGGGCGCCGAACTGCTCGCCCAGCGTCTCGACCTGGTCGCCGCCCTCCAGCCGCTGGCCGACAAGGCGTACGAGCAGCTGGCCCCCGGCGGCGGCCCGGTCGCCCTGGAGTACAAGCCGTCCGCGCCGGGCGAGGCGCACACGCGCGAGGATCTCTACGAGCAGCTGATGGCCGCGCTGGCCGACGCCCGCAAGCAGGAGATCGAGCGGGGCGTCACCCTCGTAGGCCCTCATCGAGACGATTTGGTTCTCAAACTCGGTCAGCTGCCCGCCAAGGGGTACGCCTCCCACGGCGAGTCGTGGTCCTACGCGCTGGCGCTGCGCCTGGCGTCGTACGACCTGCTCAGAGCCGAGGGCAACGAGCCGGTGCTCGTCCTCGACGACGTCTTCGCCGAGCTGGACACCCGTCGCCGTGAACGCCTGGCCGAGCTGGTCGCGCCGGGCGAGCAGGTCCTGGTGACGGCCGCGGTCGACGACGACGTACCGCATGTACTGACCGGGACGCGGTTCACCGTGTCGGACGGGATGGTGGAGCGCGCATGAGCGCCGAAAAGGATTCCGCGCCCAAGAAGAGTCCCGAACCCTCCGGCGTCGACCTCGCGCGCGTGGCGCTCAGGGCGGCGAAGGAACAGGCACGCGCGCGTGGGGACGCGGCGCAGCAGAAGAAGCAGGCGCGGCGCGGGGGCCTGCGCTCCGGCGCGCGCGCCGACGGCCGCGACCCCATGGCGCTGGGCGCCGCCATCAACCGCCTCATCACCGAGCGCGGTTGGGAAGCCCCGGCCGCGGTGGGCGGCGTGATGGGCCGCTGGCCGCAGATCGTCGGCGAGGACCTGGCCAAGCACTGCGTACCGGAGAAGTACGACGAGGACGAGCGGGTCCTGGTCGTGCGCTGCGATTCCACGGCCTGGGCGACGAATCTTCGCCTGCTCGCCTCCCAGTTGGTGGCGCGTCTCAACGAGGACCTGGGCCACGGTGCGGTGACGATGATCAAGGTGTACGGCCCCGGTGGTCCCGCCCGCCGCTACGGGCCGCTGCGGGCCCCCGGCAGCACGGGCCCCGGCGACACCTATGGGTGAGGTACATCACAGTCACGGATGCTTCGGCGGCCCCGTCGAGCAACCGCGCGCGGTTGCGAATCCTGACCTGACTCCCAAGTAGCCATGGGTTGACAGCCGGAAGCGCTGAGTGCCTCTGTGAGCCTCTTGGAGCCCCGCTCCGTATATGGGGACCCGGCCGAGACCGGTTGAGGGCGCCACATGCGGACTCAGGTACCGGCAAACCCCCATCACTGTCGGCGCTACCGGTAGACTGGAAGCCAATCCCGCCCCCATCGTGGGGACCGTCCGGGAAAAGCTGAGCAACGCTGATCAAGGCTTACCAACGCAACATGCCGCAGCCGCTCCGGCAACCCGCCGACGAGCCTGGCTCGTGCTGTGCCAGAAAGGGCGCTTCGTGGCCGATTCCGGCAACCCCAACGAGAACATCCCGTCCACCGACGCCGGCGCGAACGGCGAGGCCGAAACCTCCAACGGCGAGGTAACGGCCTCGTACGACGCCAGCGCCATCACCGTCCTCGAGGGTCTGGACGCGGTCCGCAAGCGACCCGGTATGTACATCGGCTCGACCGGTGAGCGAGGACTCCACCACCTCGTGTACGAGGTCGTCGACAACTCCGTCGACGAGGCGCTGGCCGGCCACGCGGACACCATCGAAGTGACGATCCTCGCCGACGGCGGCGTCCGCGTCGTGGACAACGGCCGTGGCATCCCGGTGGGCATCGTCGCCTCCGAGGGCAAGCCTGCCCTCGAGGTCGTGCTGACCGTGCTGCACGCGGGCGGCAAGTTCGGCGGCGGCGGCTACGCGGTCTCCGGTGGTCTGCACGGCGTGGGCGTCTCCGTGGTGAACGCGCTGTCCTCGAAGGTCGCCGTCGAAGTCAAGACCGACGGCCACCGCTGGACGCAGGACTACAAGATGGGCGTCCCCACGGCGCCGCTCGTGCAGCACGAGGCCACCGAAGAGACCGGCACATCGGTCACCTTCTGGGCCGACGGTGACATCTTCGAGACCACGGACTACTCCTTCGAGACGCTCTCGCGGCGCTTCCAGGAGATGGCGTTCCTCAACAAGGGTTTGACGATCAAACTCACTGACGAGCGCGAGTCGGCGAAGGCCACCTCCGGGGCGGACGAGGCGGGCGCGGACGAAACCGCCGAGGTCAAGACGGTCACGTACCACTACGAGGGCGGCATCGTCGACTTCGTGAAGTACCTCAACTCCCGCAAGGGAGACGCGGTGCACCCGTCGGTGATCGACCTCGAGGCCGAGGACAAGGACAAGAGCCTCTCCCTCGAAGTCGCGATGCAGTGGAACAGCGGTTACAGCGAGGGCGTGTACTCCTTCGCCAACATCATCCACACGCACGAGGGCGGTACGCACGAAGAGGGCTTCCGTGCGGCGCTCACCAACCTGATCAACAAGTACGCGCGCGACAAGAAGCTGCTGCGTGAGAAGGACGACAACCTCACGGGTGACGATATCCGCGAGGGTCTGACCGCGATCATCTCGGTGAAGCTCAGCGAGCCGCAGTTCGAGGGCCAGACGAAGACCAAGCTGGGCAACACGGAGGCGAAGACCTTCGTCCAGAAGGCCGTCTACGAACACCTCAACGACTGGCTGGACCGCAACCCGAACGAGGCCGCGGACATCGTCCGCAAGGGCATCCAGGCGGCCACCGCGCGCGTGGCGGCCCGCAAGGCCCGGGACCTGACCCGCCGTAAGGGCCTGCTGGAGACCGCGTCCCTGCCCGGCAAGCTCTCCGACTGCCAGTCGAACGACCCCATCAAGTGCGAGATCTTCATCGTCGAGGGTGACTCCGCCGGCGGCTCGGCCAAGTCCGGCCGCAACCCGGAGTACCAGGCGATCCTCCCGATCCGCGGCAAGATCCTCAACGTGGAGAAGGCGCGGATCGACAAGATCCTGCAGAACCAGGAGATCCAGGCGCTGATCTCCGCCTTCGGTACCGGAGTCCACGAGGACTTCGACATCGAGAGGCTGCGCTATCACAAGATCATCCTGATGGCGGACGCCGACGTCGACGGTCAGCACATCAACACCCTGCTGCTGACCTTCCTGTTCCGCTTCATGCGGCCGCTGGTCGAGGCCGGGCACGTGTTCCTCTCCCGTCCCCCGCTCTACAAGATCAAGTGGGGCCGGGAGGACGCCGAGTACGCGTACTCCGACCGCGAGCGCGACGCCCTGATCGAGCTGGGCCGCCAGCGCGGCAAGCGGATCCGGGAGGACTCGATCCAGCGCTTCAAGGGTCTCGGCGAGATGAACGCCGAGGAGCTGCGCATCACCACGATGGACCAGGAGCACCGGGTGCTCGGCCAGGTCACCCTCGACGACGCCGCCCAGGCCGACGACCTGTTCTCGGTCCTCATGGGCGAGGACGTCGAGGCGCGCCGCCAGTTCATCCAGCGCAACGCCAAGGACGTCCGCTTCCTCGACATCTGAGTCGGTCTCAGCTGACCGCGCCAGGAAGGATCTTCACCAGCAATGACCGACGAGAACATCCCCTTCACGCCTGAAGAAGGCAGCGCCATCGCCCAGCGTGTCGAGCCCGTCGGGCTCGAGACGGAGATGCAGCGCTCGTACCTCGACTACGCGATGTCCGTCATCGTCTCGCGAGCGCTGCCGGACGTGCGGGACGGTCTCAAGCCCGTCCACCGCCGCGTCCTGTACGCCATGTACGACGGCGGCTACCGCCCCGAGCGCGGCTTCTACAAGTGCGCCCGGGTCGTCGGCGACGTCATGGGCAACTACCACCCGCACGGCGACTCCTCGATCTACGACGCGCTGGTCCGCCTCGCGCAGACGTGGTCGATGCGGATGCCGCTGGTCGACTCGAACGGCAACTTCGGCTCTCCGGGCAACGACCCGGCGGCGGCCATGCGCTACACCGAGTGCAAGATGGCGCCGCTGTCGATGGAGATGGTCCGTGACATCGACGAGGAGACCGTCGACTTCACGGACAACTACGACGGCCGCTCCCAGGAGCCGACCGTCCTGCCGGCCCGCTTCCCGAACCTGCTGATCAACGGCTCGGCCGGTATCGCGGTCGGCATGGCGACCAATATCCCGCCGCACAACCTGCGCGAGGTCGCGGCCGGCGCCCAGTGGTACCTGGAGAACCCGGAGGCCTCGCACGAGGAGCTCCTGGACGCCCTGATCGAGCGCATCAAGGGCCCCGATTTCCCGACGGGCGCCCTTGTGGTGGGCCGTAAGGGGATCGAGGAGGCCTACCGCACGGGCCGCGGCTCCATCACCATGCGCGCGGTCGTCGAGGTCGAGGAGATCCAGAACCGCCAGTGCCTGGTGGTCACGGAGCTGCCCTACCAGGTCAACCCGGACAACCTCGCGCAGAAGATCGCCGACCTGGTGAAGGACGGCAAGATCGGCGGCATCGCGGACGTCCGTGACGAGACGTCGTCCCGTACCGGCCAGCGTCTGGTCATCGTCCTGAAGAGGGACGCGGTCGCCAAGGTCGTACTGAACAACCTCTACAAGCACACCGACCTGCAGACGAACTTCGGCGCGAACATGCTGGCGCTCGTCGACGGCGTGCCGCGCACCCTGTCCCTGGACGCGTTCATCCGCCACTGGGTGACGCACCAGATCGAGGTCATCGTCCGCCGTACGCGCTTCCGCCTGCGCAAGGCCGAGGAGCGCGCCCACATCCTGCGCGGTCTGCTGAAGGCCTTGGACGCCATCGACGAGGTCATCGCGCTGATCCGGCGCAGTGACACCGTCGACATCGCGCGCACGGGCCTGATGGGCCTGCTGGAGATCGACGAGATCCAGGCCAACGCGATCCTCGAGATGCAGCTGCGGCGCCTGGCCGCCCTGGAGCGCCGGAAGATCGTCCAGGAGCACGACGAACTCCAGGCGAAGATCACCGAGTACAACGAGATCCTCGCCTCGCCCATCCGCCAGCGCGGCATCGTCAGCGAGGAACTGGCCGCGATCGTCGAGAAGTACGGCGACGACCGCAAGACCATGCTGGTGCCCTACGACGGCGACATGTCCATCGAGGACCTGATCGCCGAGGAGGACATCGTCGTCACCGTCACACGCGGCGGCTACGTCAAGCGCACCAAGACGGACGACTACCGGGCGCAGAAGCGCGGCGGCAAGGGCGTACGCGGCGCGAAGCTCAAGGAAGACGACATCGTCGACCACTTCTTCGTGTCGACCACGCACCACTGGCTGCTGTTCTTCACCAACAAGGGCCGTGTCTACCGGGCGAAGGCGTACGAGCTGCCCGACGCCGGGCGTGACGCGCGTGGACAGCACGTCGCGAACCTGCTGGCGTTCCAGCCGGACGAGGCGATCGCCGAGATCCTCGCCATTCGCGACTACGAGGCGGCGCCGTACCTGGTGCTGGCCACCAAGGGCGGTCTGGTGAAGAAGACGCCTCTGAAGGATTACGATTCGCCGCGTTCCGGTGGCGTCATCGCGATCAATCTCCGGGAAACGGCGGACGGTTCCGACGATGAACTGATCGGAGCCGAACTCGTCTCACCCGATGACGATCTGCTTCTGATCAGCAAGAAGGCGCAGTCGATCAGGTTCACCGCCACCGACGACACCCTGCGGCCCATGGGCCGTGCGACCTCGGGCGTCAAGGGCATGAGCTTCCGCGAGGGCGACGAGCTCCTCTCGATGAATGTTGTTCGACCCGGTACGTTCGTGTTCACTGCTACGGACGGTGGGTACGCGAAGCGGACCGCCGTCGACGAGTACCGCGTTCAAGGACGCGGCGGCCTCGGCATCAAGGCCGCCAAGATCGTTGAGGATCGTGGATCGCTCGTCGGTGCGCTGGTGGTCGAGGAGACCGACGAGATCCTCGCCATCACGCTGTCCGGCGGTGTGATTCGTACGCGAGTCAACGAGATCAGGGAGACGGGCCGTGACACCATGGGCGTTCAACTGATCAACTTGGGCAAGCGCGATGCCGTGGTCGGCATCGCCCGTAACGCCGAGGCGGGGCGCGAGGCGGAGGAGGTCGACGGCGACATCGCCGTCGACGAGACCGCCGAAGACACCCCGACCACCGGCACGGACGAGGGTGAGGCGCCCTCGGACGAGTAGCACGAGGAGAGAGTCATCGTGAGCGGAGCCACGGGCGCCGGTTCGGTCGGGTCGACCGGTACCTCTGCCGGTAAGGAATCGAACGGCGGCGGCCGTGGCTCCGCCGCGCAAGCGACAGACTCGCACACGACCAACCTGCAGGCGATCAAGCCGAACGCGACCGAGTCGCACTCGCCCGACACGCATGGATCCCAGGGGGGAACTGTGACGGACACCCGAGGTCCGCAGGCCGAACGGCCCGCCACCGGCGCGGGCCGGACTACGGCCCAGGCCGCTCCGGGCGCCCAGCCGCAGCCGTCGGCCCAGTCGGCGCCGCCCGAGGCCCGTTCCCCGCTTCCGGGGGAGCGGCAGCCGCAGCAGCCCGCCGGGCCCTACCACCCGCCGCAGGCCTACCCGTCGCAGCCCGCGGGTGCCGTACGCCGGCCCCGCACCGGCGCGCGCACCACGCCCCGCACCCGCAAGGCCCGGCTGCGCGTGGCGAAGGCCGACCCATGGTCGGTGATGAAGGTCAGCTTCCTGCTCTCCATCGCGCTGGGCATCTGTACGATCGTGGCGGCTGCCGTGCTGTGGATGGTCATGGACGCGATGGGCGTCTTCTCAACCGTCGGCGGCACGATCTCCGAGGCGACCGGCTCGAACGAGTCGAACGGCTTCGACCTCCAGTCGTTCCTGTCGCTCCCGAACGTCCTGATGTTCACGACGATCATCGCGGTCATCGACGTCGTCCTCGCGACCGCCCTCGCGACCCTCGGTGCGTTCATCTACAACCTCTCCGCCGGCTTCGTCGGCGGCATCGAGCTGACGCTCGCCGAGGACGAGTGAACGCGCTTCTCCGCGCCTCTTGAGGACCCCCTGACAACCGATTTTGGGACTGCCCACGTCGTGCGCTAATCTTCAGGAGTCAGCGCGCGGGACACACACCGCAGAGCGCGGCGGGGCTATAGCTCAGTTGGTTAGAGCGCATCCCTGATAAGGATGAGGCCACAGGTTCAAATCCTGTTAGCCCCACCAGCGAAAAGACCCCCAACCGATCATGGTTGGGGGTCTTTGACATCAAGGGTTGACAGAAGGCCCCCAACCGATTGCGGTTGGGGGCCTTCGTCGTCTTTGCTGTCTTCGTATGTGGCGCTGTACGCAAGTTCGCCGCTACGTCGTGGATGTGAGAGACGGCACGTGAGGTGCCGTGCAGGGCGCTGTCAGCTCAGGAGGCGCTGGAGAGAAATGGCTGGCCCGACCGGCGCCGTGCTCGGGTCGGTGCAGGGCTCGGTGGCCAGGGCGATCGAGTTCACGTCCGCGAGGATGCGGTGGCGGCAGGTCGGGGTCTTCCCGTGGGCCTCGGCGCGGATGCGCTGTTTCATCGTGGGGGGCAGGGCCCTGGTGTACGCCCAGGGGGCCGGCGGCGGTGCCGCCTCCTGCGTCGTGCTGTTGCGCGTCGGCTCGGTCTGGGGTACGGCCGCGGCGGCGGTCGTTGTGACGAGTCCGAGCGCTGTACACAGCGCGAGGAAGGCGGTGACGATGGCGGTCCACAGCTTCATGACCTTGTTCTGGGCCATGGCCCCTCACTTTCGGGTCGGGCGATTTGCGTACTTTCCTCATGATGTGTATGAGGGCCGCGAAGTGGTGGACCGACGCCCGTGGCGCGTCGCTCTTCAGATCAACACCACTCGGATGGATGTAAGAGGGGACAAAATGGATGAATGTAGGACGAAAGCGATAAAAGTAACCGTCCGTGGGCGTGTGATCACCCTCTGATCGGAGCGCTGTCGTCCGCTTCTACTGGGGCGTTCCGGACGGGAGTTGGGGCCCGGCTCAGGTCACCGATCGGTCTCGGTCGGTGTGTATAGTCGGGCGCCAGAGGTCCCCTACGTCAAGGAAAGACGAGGTCGCGCGGTGAAGAAGCTTCTCCTGGTCGCACTGGCCGCCATCGGCGGGCTCCTCGTGTACCGCCAGATCCAGGCGGATCGCGCCGAGCAGGATCTGTGGACGGAGGCGACTGACTCCGTGCCCACGGGTTCGTGAGTCCCGAGATCCGGTTCTGAACAGACCCCGGCCGCCCTCGCGGTCGGGGTTTTGTGTCGCGGGTCCCGCGCCGGGGCATCCGGAACCGGGAGTTTCGGACGCTCGTACGGATTACGCGGATGGCGCGCGCCCCGGCGGGGCAGGATGGGCCACGGTCCCACGGTCCGGCGATGAGGGGTGGCGCGTGATGGGGCGGCGTACGGCGGGGTGGCGCACAGGGGCACGAAGCGGTCGTCCGTCGGCGCACGCACGCGTGGCCGCCGCGGGCATGGCCCTGTCCTTGTGTACGGCGACGACACTGATCGCCCCGTCGGCGTGGGCGGCCGACACACCGAACTCCTACGCCTTCGCCGCGGACGCCCGGTCGGTCACGGGCGCCACGAGCACCACGGACGCCAAAGGCCTGGAGCCCGGCGCGACCTACCGCAGCTCTCTCCCCGCCGACGGCAAGCTCTACTACCGCCTCGAACTCGACGCCACGTCGACCGTGTACGTCGCCACCACGGCCGTCCCGCGCGCGGGTACGACCCTCTCCGCCACCGACGGCGTCAGCATCAGGGTCTCGATCCAGGACGCCAACAGCCACTTCTGCTCTCGGGACACCGCCAGTATCGGCGCCGGACGCAGTCCCCGTCCCATCACGGCGCTCGGAGTACGCGAGGCATCGCCCGACGGGGCCCTGTGCCAGGGCTCCGGCACGTACTTCGTCGTCGTCGAGCGCGTCCAGAGGGACGACTCCCCGGCGGACACCTGGGACCTGGAACTGGCTCCCGTGTCGGAGCCGCCGGCGAAGCAGAGCGGCGCGACGAGCGCGCCCGAGGTCTGGAACTCCGCCTCTCCCGAGCCCCTCACCGGCGAACCCGAGAGCCGCCCGGGCGGCGCGGGCTTCGACACGGCGACGACCGTCGGGCAAGGCGTCTGGCGCTCCGACATCCGGCCCGGACAGACGCTCTTCTACGAGGTGCCCGTGGACTGGGGCCGACAACTCAACGCCACCGCGGATCTGGGCAGCACGAGCAGCGACGACGGCTTCGTCCCCAGCGCCCTGGCGATGTCCCTCTACAACCCCGTGCGCGGCTACGTCGACGACGCGGGCGTCGCCTACGACGGCAGCCAGAGATCAGCCGCCCTCCCACCGCTGCCGCCGGTCGCATATCGCAACCGCCATGCCGTGTCCGACAAGGTCAGCGGCATGCGCTTCGCCGGCTCCTACTACCTCGTCGTGCATCTCGCGCAGCGCGTGGCCGACGAGTTCGGCGACGGGCCGTTCGGACTGACGCTGCGTGTGCGGGTGGAGGGCGCGGCGCAGTCCGGTCCCGGGTACGAGGGTCAGTCCAAGCCGCGGGACGTCTTCCAGGTCACGGCGCAGGAACGGGAAGCGGCCGAGGAGGGCGGGACGGCCGCCGCGGAGAGCGGGGCGGTCGCGGGGGGCGGCGGTGACGGCTCGATGAAGGTGATCGCCGCGGGCGGAATCGGCGCGGGGACTGTGCTCCTGGTGGTGCTTGGAGCGTGGACGGCGTTGGGGCGGCGGCGGGTCAGGGCCTGAGGGCGGGTACCTGAGCGGGTGGCTGTCTGAGCGGGTGGGCGAGCGGTCGGGCCGTCGGTCTTGTTCGCCGTTTGATGTGCGGCTTGGCGTGCGGCCGGGGGCGGTCAGATGCGGGTCAGTGCCCAGAAACCCACGGCGTAGCAGGCCAGCGCGAGCAGCAGGACTGGGATCGCCACCTTGGCAGGCGGGCCGGAGCGGCGTGCCGGGCGGGCGGCGCGGTGGCGCGGTTGCGGGCCGGCCTGGGGGACTGCCCGGGGTACTGCATGCGGAGCTGCCTGCGGAATTGCCTGCGCGGAGTGTGGAACCTGCGGGTCCTGAGCGGTGTACGAAGCAGTAGAGGCTTCAGCGCGATGGTCGAGCTGGTGGAGTGCCGCCGCCGGAGTCTGAGCCGAGTACTGCGGGGCGTGAGGTCGGGGGGAGGACAGGACGTGCGTGGAGTCGTAGGGGGAGACCTGAGCGGGGTCGTGTGGGGCGACCTGCTCGGATTGGGCCTGCGGCTGCGGCAGCGATTGTGGTTGTGCTTGTGGTGGCTGTGCGTGTGCCTGTGCCTGTGCTTGTGCCGGTGGCTGCCCCTGCCCTTCCAGATGTCCATGATGCCTCTGTGGGGCGGGTGTCTGAGGCGAGGAGACGGTGGCCTGAGGGGGCGGCAGGTAGAAGCTGCCGGTGTCCGACATGGTGAGCGGCTGCACCGATCCGGTGCCCTGGCGCGGATCGACGGGTACGACACTTGCCCCCGAGCCGGTGCCGGCGGCCGGAGAGTCCGTGCCGGGCTGCGGGGTCATGGAGTCGCCGGTCCTGTACTGGGAGGCATCCACCCCCGACCGCGCACCAACGGCGCCAGCCTCAGCCCCAGTCCCGGTGCCGGTCCAAGACCCCGCTCTCGACCCCGACCCGGTATCCGTCCCCCTATCCGTCCCCCTATCCGTCTCCGTCTTCGTCCCTGTCTCCGCCACCACCCCCGGAGCCAGTTTGAGCGGCCCTTCAGGCCCAAACCCCGGTGGCAGCGGGCCGAGTTGGTCGAAGATTTCGATCAGCTCGTCGTCGGGGCCGGGCTCCGGCAGGAGTTCGACGGCCGAGGCGAGCGCCTTGCGCGCCCCCGTGGCCGTGCGGAAACGGGCCTGAGGGTCGGGCTGGAGCAAGGAGGCCACGACCTGCCACAGCGGCTCGGGAATGCCCTGGGGCGCACTCGGGGTGCCGTGCGCCGCGAAGTACTGCACGAGCGCCTTGGCGTCCGGCTTGGCGCCCTCCAGCAGATACAGGGCGACCAGGCCGACGCCGAACAGGTCCGCCGGGAAGTCCGGTTCCGAGCCCAGCATCTGCTCAGGCGCGAGATAACCGGGCGTTCCCACCACGAGGTTGGTCTCGGTCAGGCGCGGTTCGCCCAGCCGCATCGCGATGCCGAAGTCGGACAGCCGCAGCCGCGGCCGTCCCGTGCCGGTGGCTTCCAGCAGCACGTTGGCCGGCTTGATGTCGCGGTGCACCACGCCTTCCGCGTGCACGGCGGCGAGCCCGGACAGGAGCTGGTCGAGCAGGGTGCAGACGAAGGCCGGTGGCAGCGGGCCGTAGTCCCCGACCAGATGGACCAGCGAACCGCCGGCGACCAGGTCCATGGTGAACAGGACCTTGTCGTCGTCGGCGGCCCAACTGGCGGGCGCCAGCACATGGGGGTGGTCGATCCGCAGTGCCTGTTCGCGGACGAAGCGCAACAGCGAGTGCGCGTCGCTCTGCTGCAGCACCTTGGCGGCCACATAACGGCGGCGGCGGTGGTCCCATGCGCGCCAGACGGCGCCGACACCTCCGCGACCGATCGGGTCGGCCAGTTCATACCGGCCGGCGAAGACCTCACCCATGGCTGTCCTTCGCTCCTCCCCCTTCGGTTACCCCCCTTGCTTCCCCCGCGATGAGCGATACGACCCCTCCGCGCCCTCATCGGTGAGCGGACACACCCCCGCATGTCCGTCCCGGCGAGTGGCGCGACCCCCTCGCGCTCCCTCGGCCGTCGGCCCGGCTGCCGAACCCCCTTCGGCGACCGGGCCGCCGGGTTCAGCTCTGGTGGGACTGGTAGTGCGCGACGGCGTCGGAGGTGCGGCCGGCGCCGTACACCCGGAGGAACTCTGCCAGTTCCGGATGGCTCGGGGCGAGGGTGTCCGCGGCATCAATGATGTCTCCGGCGGCCGCCACCGAGCGCAGCAGTGACTGGATCTCGCGGACCACCCGTTTGACCGTGGGCGCTCCCGAACTGCTCGTCGTCTGTGTGGTGTTGCTGAGCACCGAGCCCCCTTGCGACTTCTTGATCTCCTCCATGCGCTCGGTCGCCTCGGCGGCACTGACACTGCCGTCCGCGACCTGGCCCGCCAAGTCCTGGAGCAGTTGCACCCGCTGGACCACGGCGGGATTTCCGATCTTCGCCCGCTGACCACTCATCAGCTGCGACAGCATCGGTGCGGACAATCCCAGTACCCCCGCAAGACGAGCCTGGTTGAGACCAAGATCGTCAATGAGCTTACGGAAGAGCGCCCCCAACGGCTCCCCGTACCAATTCCGCTGCAGTTCCCGCGCTCTTGCGGTGGCTTCCTGCTGTGCGGCGTCCATTGCGTCTCCCCATCGCTTCCCCAAAATGCTGTGGTTCGCTGTAGCGAACCACGCCGAGCATCTTACGGAGAGTGGTCGTCCACGGGGACCCCCAATCTTTTTGCGAGATCCCGGGGGTGACCCGGTACTCTGGTCTCCGGCGGCTCCCGGTACGTGAATCTTCCGGGCGGACGCCTATCTTCCGGGGCCTTAGCTCAGTTGGTAGAGCGCTGTCTTTGCATGGCAGATGTCAGGGGTTCGACTCCCCTAGGCTCCACCGGTAGAAGCCCCCTGACCTGCGGAAACGCAGCTCAGGGGGGCTTCTTCGCGAGCGCGGCGGGTACAGGGCGCCCTCGTTTCACGTGGAACAGCCGTGGGGCAGGAGACCTCACGTCTCCTGCCCCACGGAACGCCGACCGGCCGGCCGGGCCACCACGTCCGCCGTGAATCAACGGCACTCGTCAGCCCATCAGCGGCCTTCGTCGCGGTTCGCGGCCTCCTCCTCGGCCTCCTTGGCCTCCACCTCTGGGTCGAGCACGGACTGGCCGCTGCCGTCCACCGAGGTCAGCCGACTCGATTCCGGCACCTCCGTCGCGGCGGGCGGCTCGACCAGCCAGTCGGGGTTGGCCTGCTTGTCCCACCACTTCCAGGCGGCGAAGGCGCCGCCCGCGACGATGCCCACGACCGCCAGCGCCTTGGCGAGACGGCCGGCCCGCGCCCGCCGCTCATGCCTGCGGACCAGCTTCTGGATCTCCTTGGACGAGACCTGGCCGCGCAGCGCCGCCAGTGCGGCGGCACTGCGCGCGGCTGCCTCGTCCCTGACGGGTCCGGCCGCGGCCACCGCATGCTCGAGCCTCGGCCGAGAGTAATCGGCGGCCTGCCGAGCGGCCTTGCGGGTACGCGTGGCAGCCTCGTGGGCGGCCTGGTCGACCTTCGGCGGCACATGCGAGAGAGCCTGCGAACGGGCCTGTTCAAGACGCGGCGCGAGATGAGCGCCGTACTGGACTCGGGCCTGTTCGGCCGCCTGCGACACCTTCGGCGCGAGCCGTACGCGTGCCTCGTGTGCGTAGTGCGCGGCCCTGTCCTTGGCCGTGTCGGCGTAGGGCGCCACCACTTCCGCGGCGTGCAGCACGCTGTCCTTCGCCGAGCCGGTCGCGGCGCGCACGCTGTCGATGCGGGTCACGGGTTCCTCCTCCTCGGTGGCGTACGGTATTTCGACTTTCCACCCTTTTACGGATCATGCCTGCCAACGGGCCCGGGGGCATGTGAGGGCGGGCATCCGGGTCATGGCTGCTGACTCGGGACCATCTCCGATCAAGAAATACTCAAGATCCAATCACGTGCAATAGCGGATGAATCCAGGGCAACAGGAGCTTGTCGTCGACAATGCCACGGATCGACGCTCCGCGCTCCCGGCCCGGGTCTACTGGACCGGTTTTCTGCGCGCAAAACCGCCGAACCCCGGCTCATGGGTGGGTGCCGGGGGACGAGCGGAGCGAACCATGCAAGGATCGGAAGGGCACAGAAAGACAACGGAAGGCAGATCGTGGCCGAGCAGCTCTACGCCACCCTGAAGACCAACCACGGCGACATCGACGTCCGGCTCCTGCCGAACCACGCCCCGAAGACGGTCCGGAACTTCGTCGAGCTCGCACAGGGCGAGCGCGAGTGGACGCACCCGGCCACCGGAGAGAAGTCCACCAAGAAGCTCTACGACGGCACGATCTTCCACCGTGTGATCAGCGGCTTCATGATCCAGGGCGGCGACCCGCTGGGAACCGGCATCGGCGGCCCGGGCTACGAATTCGAGGACGAGTTCCACCCGGACCTGTCCTTCAACAAGCCCTACCTGCTGGCCATGGCCAACGCCGGTCCGGGCACCAACGGCTCGCAGTTCTTCATCACCGTCTCCCCGACGGCCTGGCTGAACCGCAAGCACACGATCTTCGGCGAGGTCACCGACCCGGCCAGCCAGAAGGTCGTGGACGCCATCGCCGCTGTCCCGACCACCCGCCCCAACGACCGACCGGTCAACGACATCGTGATCGAGTCGGTCGTCGTCGAGACCCGCAAGGGCTGAGACCCCCGGAATCTGAGGCCAAGGCCGCTCCGGCCAGCGCGAAGACATGCGCGAAGGGAACCAATCGCCCCGCTCATCCGTAAGGATGGGCGGGGCGGTGCATGTGCGTACGAGGGATGAGGGGAAGTCATGGACCAGGCGGCAGGCAGTTCGCAGGACGCGCAGAGCCTGCCCGGCTGCTATCGGCACCCGGACCGCGAGACCGGCATTCGCTGCACCCGCTGCGAGCGGCCGATCTGCCCCGAGTGCATGGTCAGCGCTTCCGTCGGCTTCCAGTGCCCCGACTGCGTCCGCAACGGCTCCGGCACCGGACACGCGCCCACCGCATCCCAGCCGCGCACCCTCGCGGGCGGAACCATCACCGCCGACCCGCGTCTGCTCACCAAGATCCTCATCGGGATCAACCTCGCCGTGTTCATCGCCGTCCGGGCGAATTCATCGCTGCTGAACGACCTCGTCCTCATCGGCGCCTGGCCGCCGGCGCCGTTCGTGCCCACCGACGGCGTCGCGGACGGCGAGTGGTACCGCCTGGTCACCTCGATGTTCACGCATCAGGAAATCTGGCACATCGCGTTCAACATGCTGAGCCTGTGGTGGCTCGGCGGCCCCCTCGAAGCGGCCCTCGGCCGCGCCCGCTACCTCGCGCTCTACTTGGTCTCGGGCCTCGCGGGCAGCGCCTTGGCGTATCTGCTCACGTCCCCCACCACGGCCACCCTCGGCGCCTCCGGCGCCATCTTCGGCCTCTTCGGCGCGACAGGCGTCCTCATGCGCCGCCTCAACCACGATCTGCGGCCGATCATCGCCCTGCTGGTGATCAACCTGATCTTCACCTTCAACCCCGGCTTCAACATCTCCTGGCAGGCCCACATCGGCGGTCTCGTCGCCGGTCTCGTCACCGGCTACGCGATGGTCCACGCCCCGCGTGAGCGGCGGGCCCTGATCCAGTACGGCACCTGTGCGCTGGTCCTGCTTGCGGTTGTGGTCATGACATTGCTGAGGACCGCTCAGCTCGCCTGAGCTTCACCTTTCCGCAGGTGAGCAGGCTCGTTGTCCACAGCGCGTGTCGGATCTTGTGCATACGGTGCGGGAACACGTGTGCCCCCTGTCGCTGACCTGTGTTTCCGCAGGTCAGGCAGGGGGCGAACACTCTTTCGGCTGCCGGTCAGTCAGTCACACCGGGGTCAATGCTCGATGAGTTATCCACAGATCGTCTTTTCTTTTCCCCACTGTGTGGAAACCGCTGTGGATAACTCAGTGGATAGCCCTGGGCAGAGCTGTGTTCACCGGCTGGTGACCCTTACTTCCACTGGGTCGAGACGCCGAATCCGGCGGCGATGAAGCCGAAGCCCACCACGATGTTCCAGTTGCCCAGCGAGTCGATGGGCAGCGAACCGTCGGTCACGTAGAAGACCACGATCCAGGCGAGGCCGATGAGGAACATGGCCAGCATGACCGGTGCGACCCAGGCCCGGCTGGTCAGCTTGATGGTGGTCGCCTGCTTCGCCGGGGGCGGCGTGTAGTCGGCCTTCTTGCGGATACGTGACTTCGGCACGAGGGTCTCTCCTGTCGATGCGCTGCGTGACCGCGCAGGGAACTGGGGCGAGCTCCGGGGCGGCGTTCAAGGGGACACTTAGCGCTCCCCCGGGCGTCCGTTAGCGTAGTGCTTCCGTGGCGCCGAAGGAGATAAGGGTACGTTGAGCAATTCTGCCGACTCCCCCGGGACGGGATCCAGTCCTGCCCGTCCGCGTCGTTTCCGGGCCGTGCGGGTGCTCACGGCAGGAGTCTTCGCTCTCGCGGGACTCATTTTCTTCACCAGCTTCAATACGGCCAAGGGCACCAATATCCGCACAGACACCTCCTTGCTGAAGCTGTCGGACCTCATCCATGAGCGCAGCCGCAACAACGGTGTGCTCGACGAGTCCAACTCCTCGCTGCGCGAGGACGTCGAGTCGCTCGCCGAGCGGGACGACGGCAGTACCAAGGCCGAGGACGACAAGCTGGAGGCCCTGGAGAAGAACGCGGGCACGCAGAAGCTCACCGGCGAGGCGATCACGGTCACGCTCGACGACGCCCCGCCGGACGCCACCGCCAAGCTGCCCGGCTACCCCGAGCCGCAGCCCGACTACCTGGTCATCCACCAGCAGGACCTCCAGGCGGTGGTGAACGCCCTGTGGCAGGGCGGCGCCCAGGGCATCAAGGTCATGGACCAGCGGCTGATCTCCACCAGCGCGGTGCGCTGCGTGGGCAACACCCTGATCCTCCAGGGCCGCGTGTACTCGCCGCCGTACAAGATCACGGCGGTGGGGGACCCGGAGAAGCTGCAGAAGGCGCTCACCGCGTCTGAGGCGATCCAGAACTACATGGTGTACGTCAACGTCTACGGGCTCGGCTGGAAAGTCGAGGAGGACGGGGCGGTGACTCTTCCCGGCTACTCGGGCACAGTGGATCTGCAGTACGCCAAGCCCGTGGAGTGAGGTCTCTCAGGAGCCGCCGGTGCGCGTCGTCGTCAGGTCTGTCAGCGAACTGTGCATCACCGTCGGCGCCCTGATCGTGCTGTTCGTCGTCTATGTGCTGTTCTGGACCGGCGTGAAGGCCGACCACGTCATGGACGACCAGATCGACCAGTTACAGGACCAGTGGTCGCAGGGCGCCGTGCGGCCCACGACGCCGGCCGACCCCGCCGGGCAGGCCGGTGCCCCCGCGGATCCGCCGAAGCCGGCGCCGTACCAGAGCGGCAAGCCCTTCGCGATCATGTACATCCCGCGTCTTGGTTTCACGTGGAACAAGCCAGTCCTCGAGAACACCGCCACCGGCACCCTGAAGAAGGGCCTCGGCCACTACGCGCACACCGCGCAGCTCGGGCAGAAGGGCAACTTCGCGGTCGCCGGCCATCGGCGCACGTACGGCGACCCCTTCAAGGACTTCCCCGAGCTGCGCCGCGGCGACGCGGTGGTGCTGACGGACGGGACGACCTGGTTCACGTACCGGATCGACAAAGGTCCTTACAAAACCGTGCCCTCGGACATTGAGGTGATCGACCCTGTGCCACGTAAGTCCGGGTACACCCGTTCGGGCCGCTACCTCACGCTGACCACATGCGATCCGGAGTGGGGGCACAGTCACCGGCTGATCGTCTGGGCGCATCTGGATTCCACACAGCCTGTGGAGTCAGGGAAACCACCTGCCCTGCGCCGTTAGTCTGGTGCGGTACGGCGTGAGTCTGGTGCCGTGGTGCGACGGAAGGGACGGCATGTACGGCTTTATCTGGCGGCATCTGCCGGGGAACGCCTGGGTGAAGGCGCTCATCTCACTCGTGCTGGTCGCAGCTGTGGTCTACGTCCTCTTCCAGTACGTCTTTCCGTGGGCCGAACCGCTGCTTCCCTTCAACGATGTGACGGTGGACAACCAGTGAGTGCGCGGATTCTCGTCGTCGACAACTACGACAGCTTCGTCTTCAACCTGGTCCAGTACCTGTACCAGCTGGGCGCCGAGTGCGAGGTGCTGCGTAACGACGAGGTGTCGACGGGGCACGCCCAGGACGGATTCGACGGCGTCCTGCTGTCGCCGGGCCCCGGCACCCCCGAGGAGGCGGGCGTCTGCGTCGAGATGGTGCGCCACTGCGCCGCCACCGGCGTCCCCGTCTTCGGTGTCTGCCTCGGCATGCAGTCCATGCAGGTGGCGTACGGCGGTGTCGTGGACCGCGCGCCCGAGCTGCTGCACGGCAAGACCTCGCTGGTCGAGCACGAGGGCAAGGGCGTCTTCGCCGGGCTGCCCTCGCCCTTCACGGCGACCAGGTACCACTCGCTGGCGGCCGAGCCGGCGACGGTCCCGGCCTACCTCGAGGTGACCGCGCGGACGCACGACGGCATCATCATGGGCCTGCGCCACCGTGAGCTGCCCGTCGAGGGTGTGCAGTTCCACCCCGAGTCGGTGCTGACGGAGCATGGCCACCGGATGCTGGCCAACTGGCTGGTGGAGTGCGGCGACCATGGCGCGGTGGCGAGGTCGGCGGGGCTCGCCCCGGTGGTGGGCAGGGCCACGGCGTGACGGCCCTGCGCCCCGAGCGGGAGTCCGGTGCCGCCTATGGGGAGTCCTTCACGGACTCGCCCGGCGACACCCGTGACACCGGCGACCAGGGGACCTCGTACGGGCAGCAGCCGTACGAGGGCTCCGGCGTGCTCGAGGGCTGGTACGACAGCGCGTCCGCGTCGTACGACACGGGCGCGGCCGAACCGTACGTACCGCCGCCCGACGAGGAGACCGTCGCCCTGCGGATCCCCGACTCACCGACCCGCGGAGCCGCCAGCGAGTCGATATCGGCTGGGTCCGCCTCTGACGCCTCCTCCGTCACCTCTGCCACTGGAGGGACCCCGGGTGGCCGTGCGGCCCGCAGAAAGGCCGCCAAGCGCCGCCACGGGCGCCATGGGGGCACGCCGGAGCCCCAGACGTCCTCCGAGTCGGCGGAGGACGGCAAGCCCCTCTCCCGTCTGGAGGCCCGTCGGCAGGCGCGGGCGCGCAAGCCCGGCGCGGCCGTCGTCGCCAGCCGGGCGATCGGTGAGGTGTTCATCACCACCGGTGTGCTGATGCTGCTGTTCGTCACCTACCAGCTGTGGTGGACGAACGTCCGGGCGCACGCGCAGGCCGACAAGGCGGCCAGCAGCCTGCAGGACGACTGGGCGAACGGCAAGCGGAACCCGGGCACCTTCCAGCCGGGGCAGGGTTTCGCGCTCCTGCACATTCCGAAGCTGGATGTGGTGGTGCCGATCGCGGAGGGCGTTAGCAACAAGAAGGTGCTCGACCGGGGCATGGTCGGCCACTACGGCGAGGGCGCGCTGAAGACGGCGATGCCCGACGCCAAGACCGGCAATTTCGGGCTCGCGGGCCATCGCAACACGCATGGTGAACCGTTCCGGTACATCAACAGGCTCAAGGCGGGCGACGCGATCGTCGTGGAGACGCAGAACGAGTACTACGTCTACAAGATGGCGTCGATGCTGCCGGTGACGTCCCCGAGCAACACGAGTGTGCTGGACCCCGTCCCGCCGGGATCGGGTTTCACCGAACCGGGCCGCTACATCACCCTCACCACCTGCACGCCGGAGTTCACCAGCAAGTACCGGTTGATCGTCTGGGGCAAGATGGTCGAGGAACGGCCGCGCAGCAAGGGCAAGCCGGATGCGCTCGTCAGTTAAGGGCAGATGACCAGTGGCAGCGACCACCGAGCACCAAGAGCACACCGACACTCCCGGACCGGCGCCCGCTCCGCGCCGCCGTGGCATGGGCCGGATCGCCATGGCGGTCAGTGTCTTCGGTGAACTCCTCATCACGGCGGGCCTCGTGCTCGGCCTGTTCGTCGTCTACTCGCTGTGGTGGACGAACGTCCTCGCCGACCGCAAGGCGGACCAGCAGGGCGACAAGGTCCGCGACACCTGGGCCCAGAAGGACACCGGTCCCGGCGCGCTGGACACCAAGGACGGCATCGGCTTCCTGCACGTCCCCGCGATGAAGAGCGGCGAGGTCCTGGTCGAGAAGGGCACCTCGGCGAAGATCCTGAACGACGGCGTCGCCGGCTACTACACCGACCCGGTCAAGGCCACGCTCCCGACGAGCGGCAAGACCGGCAACTTTTCCCTCGCGGCCCACCGTGACGGCCACGGCGCGCAGTTCCACAACATCGACAAGCTGAGGAAGGGCGACCCGATCGTCTTCGAGACGAAGGACAAGTGGTACGTCTACAAGGTCTACGCGACCCTTCCCGAGACCTCGAAGTACAACGTCAAGGTCCTGTCGGCGATCCCCAAGGAGTCCGGCAAGAAGAAGGCGGGCCACTACATCACGCTGACAACTTGCACGCCGGTGTATACGTCCAAGTACCGGTACATCGTGTGGGGGGAGCTGGTGCGGGTGGACGATGTGGACAGTGCGCGGACGCCGCCGAAGGAGCTGGGCTGACTGACCCACTTGCAGGGGGTCAGTCACCTAGCATGGCGAAGGCCCGAAGCCGCAACTACCCTTTGCGGCTTCGGGCCTCTTTGGCGTGGCGCCTATCGCAGGGCTTTGAGGCGTACTCCGGCGCTCCACTCCTCCAGCTCGTCTCGGTTCACAGTGACGACACCGCTGAGATCAGCGATCGCCTGAGCTTCGCTGCTGAAGTTGCAGGTGGCGACGAACAGAGCGACGTCCATGTGGCCGACGGCTCGTGCGGCGCCGGCGAACTTCTGCATGTCGGCGCTCGGGACGGACCAGCGGCCGGCCCGGTTCTTGCACTGGACGGCGACGGTTCGTCCGTCGGCTGTGCGTGCGGTGATGTCGATGCCTCGGTCGGTGCGGGCCTGCCGTACGACGACGTCTGTACAACCGTCCCGGCGGAGCAGCTCGGCGACGTGATGTTCGAACGCCTGCCAGGTCATGGCCTTGATGGATGCCCGGACTTGATCCCTCGGCACTTCTCCTTCCAGGCTGCGGATCCGTCGGTGGTGCCAGCACAGCTTGCGCTCGACGTTCTCGATGTCGTCGCGAAGCGCGATGAGTTCGCGGCGGTGCTCGCCAGCGGTTGCGATCAGGGCGTTGAACATCGGCACGACGGTCTTGCCGAGGACGTGCGTGATGCGCTGGTCGATGCGGTCGTCGAGGGAGACGACGTCCGTGGGGGCCGGGTTTTCCACAGGCTGTGTCCGCGCCAGGTACTCCATGTCCAGGAGGTACACACGCACCTGACGTGCGACTTCGCTGTCGCGGAGCAGCATAGCGACGTTGAGGACAGCGCGGCGGGAGAAGAGTGCTAGTGATGGTGTGCGCGACTGAATCCCACTGAGCGCCTTGAAGGCGCTCAGTTCTGTACCTGTCAATACGTGGTAGCCGTTGGACTCCAGCTCGGCCCTGTGATCGATCACCAGAGAGCGGATGGCTTTGACTCGTACCTGGAAGTAGGCCGCCACCATCGCCGTCGTTACGTGCATCCCATCCGGCAGCAGCGACAGTGCCTTGACTCTGTCGAGTACGTCTGTGCGGTCCAGCACGCTGTCGCGCAAGGTCTTCGACTCCAACAGCGCTGAATCGTTGATCACGGTCTGCCCGTCTGTTCGCGGTGTGGTCGAATGGCCGGGGCAGAGTTCCTATTCCCCACCCCACCCGATCAACGAGTCGTCGTACATGAAGACACGATCGATGTACGTACGGGTGTGCGATGGGCTGGGTGATGTGTTCTGCGAGACGAGCTGGTATTGGTACATGGCTTGGGGTGAATTGGTCTGCGTCGAAAAGGTCGCCAGCAGGCGGACACCATTGGAGGGGCTCCGTCAGTGATCCACGGGGCCGCTCGCCTGCTGGCGTCGGCTGGGCCGGTGACACGAGCTGGCGTCATCGACCGCGGGTACGGGAACTGTTGAATCCGGTCGATCTCCCCATGCCGCTCAAGCTCACCGAGGGCCGAACGTGCAATCGCCGGGTGCGGTCCGAATAGTGCGCCTGCGCCCCCGGTGCTTATGTGAGGACGCAGGCGCGGCTCACCGCGACGGTCACGGCGCGCAGTTCCACAACATCGACAAGCTGAGGAAGGGCGACCCGATCGTCTTCGAGACGAAGGACAAGTGGTACGTCTACAAGGTCTACGCGACCCTTCCCGAGACCTCGAAGTACAACGTCAAGGTCCTGTCGGCGATCCCCAAGGAGTCCGGCAAGAAGAAGGCGGGCCACTACATCACGTTGACGAGTTCGCTCCGGTGTTCGCCAGCAGTGGCGATCAGGGCGTTGAACATGGGGACGACTGTCTTGCCGAGGATGTGAGTAATGCGTTGGTCCATGCGGTCGTCCAGCGAGACGACGTCCGTGGGGACAGTGTTTTCCACAGGCGGCGTGCGCGCCAGGCGCTCCGTGTCGAGGAGGGACACACGTAGCTGACATGCGACTTCGCTGTCGAGGAGGAGCATGGCGATGTTTAGACAGCGCGGCGCGGGTAAAACGTGGTGCTCGACCGAGGCTGTGGATAACCTCCGGGAAAGCGTGACAGGACGTCATGCTTAAATTCTGCGAGGTCAGCGCCCTGGAGTGTCACCATTCCATTGCACGACAGCTCGTCGGTGCCGTGCTTTGAGCTGACGGATCGCCTCAACAGTGACCCGAAGTAAGCCGACACCATGGCCGTCGTCACATGCATCCCGTCCGGCAGCAGCGACAACGCCTTGACTCTGTCGAGTCCGTCTGTGCGGTCCAGCACGCTGTCGCGCAGGGTCATTGATTCAGTAGTACCGAATCGTTGATCACGTTCTGCCTTTCCATTCGTGGTGTGGCCGTATGGCCAGGGCAGAGCTCCGACACCCCACTCCATCCGATCAGCGAGTCGTGACATGTGAAGACACGATCTATATGCGTAGAGGCATCCGGTGCCGAGAATCAAAACAGAGCCCCGGCACTCTGATCAGGGTGCCGGGGCTCCGCCGTTTGGACGCGGTGTCAGTCCTCTGTGCGGGCCGCCGTTCCGGTGGTGCCGCCGAAGAGGCCGCCGTTGTCGTTCCCGCCGTTGCCGTTGCCACCGTTGTTGCCGCCGAAGCCCACGGTGGTCAGGGTGATCGTCGTGTCGGCCGGGTCGTCGACCTCGGTGCCCGGCGGCGGGTCCTGCTGCTGCACGAATGCGGTGTCGCTCTGGTCGCCGCCGTCAGCGAACTGGATGTCGGTGAAGCCCTGCGCGTTGAGGGTCTGCTTGGCCTGGCCCACGTTCTGTCCGATGACGCTCGGGACCTGGGTCTTCTCCACCTTCTGGCCGATCTGGATCTGCACCGGCGAGTTCTTGTCGATCGGGGTGTTGGCCGACGGAGTCGTACCGATGACCTTGCCGACCTGCGAGTCGTCGTCGGTCGGCGTATCGACGCAGTTGCCGACGAGGTTGCTCGCCGCCATCTGTGCCTTGGCGGCGTCACAGGACTGGCCCAGGACGTCCGGGACGGTCTCCTTCTCCTCCGCCTTGGCGACGATGAGGGTGATCGTGGAGCCCTTCTCCACTTCCTTGCCCTTGATCGGGTCCTGGTCGAGGACGGTGCCCGGTTCGTCCGAGGACTCCCGCGTCTCCGTCTTGACGTTGAACTGGTAGTCGTCGGTTTCCAGCTTGGCCTTGGCGTCGTCTTCGCTCAGGCCGATCACGCTGGGCACGGTCACCTTGGGTGCGCCGGTCGAGACCACGAGGTTGACGGCGGAGTTCTTGTCGACCTTGGTGCCCTGCTTCGGATCCGTCGAGCAGACCCTGCCCTTGGGCTGCTCCTCGCAGGGCTGCTGCGCGACCGTTCCCACCTTGAGGTCGCTGTTCGTCAATTGCGCCCTGGCATCGTCTTGGGTCTGGCCGACGAGGCTGGGCACGGGAACCGTGCTGTCGGTCACCCCGCCGCTCGCGAAGATCCACCTGCCGATCAGGACGGCACCGACCAGCACCAGTATGCCCGCCACGACCAGCAATATCGTCGAGGTGTTCGACTTACTCTGGCGGCGTCGATCGGGGCGGTCGTCGTAGCCGAAGCCGCCCTCGTCCGGGGGCATGGGGGGCATCATCGTCGTGGCGCCGGCGCCGCCCGCGCCGGCGCGCAGGGCCGTCGTGGGCTGGTCGTCGGGGTAGCCGCCGTAGCCCACGGAGCCCATCGCGGCCGTGGCCGCGACCGGCTGGCCGTCGAGGCAGGCCTCGATGTCGACGCGCATCTCGTCGGCGGACTGGTAGCGGTAGTTCGGGTCCTTGGTGAGCGCCTTGAGGACGATGGCGTCCATCTCGGACGTGATCTCGGGGTCGAAGACGGACGGGGCCTGCGGCTCCTCCCGTACGTGCTGGTACGCGACCGCGACCGGGGAGTCGCCCACGAACGGCGGGCGGACCGTCAGGAGCTCGTAGAGCAGGCAGCCCGTCGAGTAGAGGTCCGATCGCGCGTCGACCTGCTCGCCCTTCGCCTGCTCCGGGGAGAGGTACTGGGCGGTGCCGATGACCGCGGCCGTCTGCGTCATCGTCATGCCGGAGTCGCCCATGGCGCGGGCGATGCCGAAGTCCATCACCTTGACCTGGCCGTTGCGCGTCAGCATGACGTTGGCCGGCTTGATGTCGCGGTGGACGATGCCGTTGCGGTGGGCGTACTCCAGGCCCTGGAGGATGCCGATGGTCATCTCCATGGCCCGCTCCGGCAGCAGCTTGCGGCCGGAGTGGAGGAGTTCGCGCAGCGTGGAGCCGTCTACGTACTCCATGACGATGTACGGGATCGAGACCCCGTCGATGTAGTCCTCGCCCGTGTCGTAGACCGCCACGATCGCGGGATGGTTGAGTGAGGCGGCCGACTGGGCCTCCCGGCGGAACCGGGCCTGGAAGGACGGGTCGCGCGCGAGGTCCGCGCGCAGCGTCTTCACCGCCACGGTGCGGCCGAGGCGCGTGTCATGCGCGAGGTAGACCTCGGCCATGCCACCACGGCCGAGCACGTGGCCCAGCTCGTACCGGCCGCCGAGGCGACGCGGCTCTTCCATAGCTTCCTACCCAGCCCTCTCCGTCGGTCCCGACCGCCATGCTCGTGCGGTCGGAGGCTGCCGTCCGGGCCTACCGTACCCGGCTCGCTTTGTATGACCTGGCCAAGCCCGCAACCCGATACAGGACCGGTATCGCAACGTGCACCGATGTGAAGGCGACGTGACGGGGCTCTCACTTCTTGCTGTTGATGACCGCCTCCATCACGCTCTTCGCGATGGGCGCCGCGAGGCCACCGCCGGAGATGTCGTCCCGGACGGCGTTCTCGTCCTCGACCACCACGGCCACGGCGACCGGCGAGCTGCCGTCGCTGAGCTTGGCGTACGAGATGAACCAGGCGTAGGGGTTCTTGCTGTTGTTCTCGCCGTGCTGGGCGGTGCCGGTCTTGCCGCCCACGGTGACATCGCCGCCGATCTGCGCGTTCTTGCCGGTGCCGTCCTTGACGACCGTCTCCATCATCGACTGCAGGATCTGGGCGTTCTTCGAGGACAGCGGCTGGCTCAGCTCTTCGGGCTCGGTCTGCTCGATGGTGTCGAGGCTCGGGGCCTGGAGCTTGTCGACCATGTACGGCTTCATCAGCTTGCCGTCGTTGGCGACGGCCGAGGCGACCATGGCCATCTGCAGTGGGGTCGTGGCGGTGTTGTACTGGCCGATGGAGGACAGTGCCGTCTGCGACTGGTTCATGCCCTCGGAGAAGACCGAGGCGCTAGAGCGGACCGGCGTGAACTGCTCCTCGGTGAAGCCGAACTTCTTGGCTTCCGCCAGCATCTTGTCGTTGCCGAGGTCGGAGCCGACCTTGCCGAAGACGGTGTTGCAGGAGTACTGCAGGGCTACCCGGAGCGTGGCGTCCTTGCAGGGGATGTTCCCCTCGTTCTTCAGCTCGGTCGTGGTGCCCGGCATGGTCCAGGGCAGCGGCGAGTTGGTCTTCACGTCCGCGCCGTCGTACAGGTTGTTCTCCAGGGCGGCGGCCGCGGTGACGACCTTGAAGGTCGATCCCGGCGGGTAGACCTCGCGCAGTGCCCGGTTCAGCATCGGGTCGTTCGGGTTGTTCTTCTTCTGTAGCTTCTTCCAGGCCTCGGCGTCCGCGTCGCTGCCCCCGGCGATCGTGGAGGGGTCGTACGACGGGTAGGAGGCCAGCGCCAGAATCTTGCCCGTGGACGGCTCGATGGCGGCGACGGCGCCCTTGCCGCGCTTGGCGAGGCCTTCGTACGCGGCCTTCTGCGCGGCGGCGTTGAGGGTGGTGACGACATTGCCGCCCTCCTTCGCCTTGCCCGTGATCATGTCGAGGGTGTTGCGGAAGAAGAGCCGGTCGTCGGTGCCGGCGAGGATGCCGTCCTCGATGGACTCCAGCTGGTTGGCGCCGTACGCCTGCGAGACGAAGCCGGTCACGGGCGCCCACATGGCGCCGTTCTCGTACGTGCGCTTGTACTTGAAGTCGCCCGAGGTTGTCGCGGCGTGGCCGGTGATCGGGCTGCCGCCGACGATGATGTCGCCACGGGGTGTGGCGTAGCGCGCGATGAGGACGCGGCGGTTCTTGGGGTCCTCCTTCAGGTTGTCGGCCTGGACGTACTGGAGCCAGTTGTCCCGGATGAGCAGGGTGAGGACGAGGAGGCCGCAGAAGATCGCGATCCGGCGCAGGGGCTTGTTCACGGGCGGACCACCTGGGTCATCTCGGCGTCGGGGTTCGGAGCGGGGGCGGGCGCCGGGCGGCGGGCGGTGTCGCTGATTCTCAGCAGGATGCCGATCAGCGCCCAGTTGGCGATGACGGAGGAACCGCCGTACGCCAGGAACGGCATCGTCATACCGGTCAGCGGGATCAGGCCCATGACGCCGCCGGCCACCACGAAGACCTGCAGCGCGAACGCGCCGGACAGGCCGACGGCGAGCAGCTTGCCGAACGGGTCGCGGGCCGCGAGGGCGGTGCGCACGCCGCGCTCCACGATCAGGGCGTAGATCAGCAGGAGCGCCATGATGCCGGCCAGGCCGAGCTCCTCGCCGAAGGTGGCGAGGATGAAGTCGGAGTTGGCGGCGAAGCGGATGAGCTCGGAGTGGCCTTGGCCCCAGCCGGTGCCGAGGGTGCCACCGGAGCCGAACGCCCACAGCGCCTGCATCGCCTGCTCGGAGTGGCCCGCGACGCCCTGCTGGCTGAGCGTGTACTCCCGCATCGGGTCGAGCCAGGCATCCACACGCTGCTGGATGTGCGGTTCGAAGGAGGCGACGCCGACGGCGCCGACCGCGGACATCAGCAGACCGAAGACGATCCAGCTGGTCCGCTCGGTGGCGACGTACAGCATGATGACGAACATTCCGAAGAACAGCAGCGACGTACCGAGGTCGGTCTCGAAGACCAGGATCAGGATCGAGATCATCCAGACGACGATGATCGGACCCAGGTCACGGCCGCGTGGCAGGTACAGGCCCATGAAGCGGCGGCTCGCGAGGGCGAGGGCGTCGCGCTTCACCATCAGGTAGCCGGCGAAGAAGATCGCCAGCACGATCTTCGCGAACTCACCGGGCTGGATGGAGAATCCGGCGACGGAGATCCAGATCCTGGCGCCGTAGATGTTCTGGCCGAGGCCCGGCACCAGGGGGAGCAGCAGCAGGAAGAGCGCGCCCACCATGGAGATGTAGGTGTAGCGCTGCAGGACGCGGTGGTCCTTGAGGAAGATCAGCACCACGACGAAGAGGGCGATGCCCATCGCCGTGTACAGCAGCTGCCGCGGCGCGGCCGTGCCAGCCTGCTCGATCTGCTGGAGCAGCTTCGACTGGTCCAGGCGCCAGATGGCGACGAGCCCGAGCCCGTTGAGCAGCGTGGCCAGCGGCAGCATCAGCGGGTCCGCGTACGGCGCGAACTTGCGTACGACGAGATGGCCGACGCCGGCGAGCAGGCCGAGTCCCACGCCGTAGCTGAGCAGGCCGGTCGGCACCTTGTCGTTGATGGCCAGGCCCACGTTGGCGTAGGCGAAGACGGGGATGAGGACGGCGAACACCAGCAGGGCGAGTTCGGTGTTGCGTCGGCTCGGTGCTCCGATCGCGCCGATCGTGGACGTGTGGTTCGTCGCCGATTGCGATGTATTCGTACTGCTCATCGTGTGACAGGGCCTCTCACGGCTTGGCTACTGCTTGTCGCACAGCGAGACGACCTTCTGCTCCTGGTCGGAGAGGCTGGGGCCGGGGCTGGGAGTGGGCGCGGTCGTGGACGGGTCGGGCGAGTTCGGCGCCGATGGGTTCGGCGTCGGTGTGGCCTTGGACGTCAGTGAGGCGGGTGTGGTTCCCGTGGTGCCGCCGGCTTCGCCCTCGCCGGTCCGGGCGTTCTTGTCGCTCTCGGCCGACTGCCGTTCGACTTCCTTCTTGCACGCGGAGGCCTGGACCGACAGCTCGGAGATCTTCGACTGGGCGTCCTTCAGCCCGCCCTCGGCGATCGTCGCCTTGACCTGCTTCTGCATGTACGTCGGCAGGTACTTGAGTTCGATCTCGGGGTGGTCCTTCTGCACTTTCGACAGCGAGACCCAGGCGAGGTCCTGGCTGATGCCCCGGTACAGGGCGACGTGCTCGCCGTTGGTGCCGACGTAGTACTGCGTCTGCGTCCAGCGCCAGCCGCCGTACAGACCGCCGCCCACTACGGCGAGGGCGAGAGCGGTGTAGAAGGATCTTTTCAGCCACTTGCGGCCCTTGCGGGGTTTGACGAAGTCGTCGTCGCCGTAGTCGCCGAAGCTGCCCGCGGGGATGTAGCCGGTGGTGTCGCCGGAGCCGGGCGGGCCGAACTCGCCGCCGCCCTGTCCGTGTCCCTGGCGGCCGAGTCCGGAGGCGCGGCCGGCGGGGGTCTGCATGATGCCGTTGTCGTTCAGCTGGTGCTGGTTCTCGGCGACCGCGCCGACCACGACGGGGGTGTCGGACAGCTGCCCGGCGAGGGTGTCCCCGGTGTCCAGGTCGAGGACGTCGGCGACGATGACCGTGATGTTGTCGGGGCCGCCGCCGCGCAGTGCGAGCTGGATCAGCTCCTGCACGGTCTCCTGGGGGCCCTGGTAGCTGGCGAGGGTGTCTTCGAGGGTCTGGTGGGAGACCACACCGGACAGGCCGTCGGAGCAGATCAGGTAGCGGTCGCCGGCGCGGACCTCGCGGATGGAGAGGTCGGGCTCGACGTGGTCGCCGCTGCCCAGCGCGCGCATCAGCAGGGAGCGCTGCGGGTGGGTGGTGGCTTCCTCTTCGGTGATGCGTCCCTCGTCGACCAGGCGCTGGACCCATGTGTGGTCCTGTGTGATCTGCGTCAGGACGCCGTCGCGGAGCAGGTACGCGCGCGAGTCGCCGACGTGCACGAGGCCGAGGCGCTGGCCGGTCCACAGGAGGGCGGTGAGGGTGGTGCCCATGCCCTCCAGCTGCGGGTCTTCCTCGACCATGGCGCGCAGCTGGTCGTTGGCGCGCTGTACGGCCGTACCGAGCGAGGTGAGGATGTCGGAGCCGGGGACGTCGTCGTCGAGCGCGACGATGGTGGAGATGGCCTCGGAGGAGGCGACCTCGCCGGCTGCCGCGCCGCCCATGCCGTCGGCGATGGCGAGCAGGCGCGGACCGGCGTATCCGGAGTCCTCGTTGCCTTCCCGGATCATGCCTTTGTGCGATCCGGCGGCGAAGCGCAGTGACAGACTCATGCGCACCTCGCCCGTCGGCTCCGGGTACATCCGCACGGTGCCCACCCTCCGGTCGGGAGCGCGCCGGGGCCCGGGGTGAGGGCCGCCGCTGCGTGCTCGCTCCGCTCGCTCATTGTCGTACTACTTCCGCAGCTCGATGACGGTCTTGCCGATGCGGATCGGCGCGCCCAGCGCAATGGGTGTGGGGGTCGTCAGCCGCGTTCGGTCGAGGTACGTGCCGTTGGTGGAGCCCAGGTCCTCGACGATCCACTGGCCGTCGCGGTCCGGATAGATCCTGGCATGACGGCTGGAGGCGTAGTCGTCGTCCAGCACGATGGTGCTGTCGTGCGCCCGGCCCAGCGTGATGGTCTGGCCCTGGAGCGCGACGGTGGTGCCGGTGAGTGTGCCCTCCGTCACCACCAGCTTGGTGGGGGCGTTGCGCCGCTGCCGGCCGCCGGCGGCCTGCTGGCGCTGCTGCGGGGGCGCGGCCTGGCGGGCGGCCTGCTGCGGGCGTGCGTTCTCGCGCCGCGAACCGCGCTGGGTGACGCGCGTACCGAACAGGTCGCTGCGGATGACCTGCACGGCCACGATCACGAACAGCCACAGTACGGCCAGGAAACCCAGCCGCATGACCGTGAGGGTCAGCTCTGACATTGCCCCCGCTTCACCCTTCGGCTTGCCGGTAAATGATGGTGGTACTGCCCACGACGATCCGCGAGCCGTCGCGGAGCGTAGCGCGGGTGGTGTGCTGCCCGTCCACCACGATGCCGTTGGTGGAACCGAGATCCTGGATCGTCGAGGGCGTTCCGGTCCGGATCTCGCAGTGCCGGCGGGAGACGCCGGGGTCGTCGATCCGCACGTCGGCTTCGGTGCTGCGGCCCAGCACGAGCGTCGCGCGGGAGATCTGATGGCGGGTGCCGTTGATCTCGATCCAGTAGCGGGTGCGGCCGCCGGCCGCGGGTGCGGCCGGGGGCCGCTGTCCGCGAGCGG
>NZ_NTGE01000182.1 GCF_002291145.1 Streptomyces sp. SA15 | reverse complement strand
GACCGCGTCGGCGACCTCCTGCCAGCGCGGCGCGGACTGCTCGTCGGCGTACGGCCTGGTGCGGGCCGGTGCGTCCGGTTCCAGGGCGGCGGAGAGCGTCGCTCCGTGCTCTCGCGCATTCTCGACGGATTCGGCGAACGCCGAAGGAGGCGACGACCCCGATACGGGATCTCCGTCGCCGAGCCCGGACGCGCGCTCCCTGGGAAAGCCGGTCAATTCAGCGGCCCTTCGCGAGGTCGCGGAGCAGCATTTCCACGAGCTTACGCCCGTCACCATCCGCCTGGAAACCACCCGCGGTAGTCATCTGGACAGCGTTGAGTAGCTGGTCGAGCGAGTGGGTGCCGCCGGCCTGGACCCGCTGCACGAACAGGTTCACCAGGTCTTCCGTGCCCTGCGGCCGGGTTCCGAGGTGTCCTTCCACCATGGCCAGGAGTTGCTCACGGGTGGGCGTGCGCATCTCCAGCGGCAGGCAGCGGCGGCGGAAGGCGGCGGGAAACTCACGTTCTCCGTTGCTGGTGATCACCACGACCGGGAACTCCCGGCACTCGACCCGCCCGCCCCGCACCAGGGCGTGGCCGCCGGGGTCGCTGGTGTGGACGCGCGCGGTGTCCGCGGCGTCGCGCACCAGCTCCGGGACGTCATAGCTTCCGTTCTCCAGCACGTGCAACAGGTCGTTCGGCAGGTCGATGTCGCTCTTGTCGAGCTCGTCGACGAGAAGCACACGGGGACGATCGTAGGGCAGCAGGGCGGTGCCGAGGGGCCCCAGCGTGATGAAGTCGCCGAGAAACGGGGGTAGTTGACGATCTCTTGACGCGAGCCCGGTGTTGACGGCCGCCTCGGTGAGGTCCTCGTCGCCCGTCTCCAGGGCCGCCGCGTCCCTCAGGCCGGCCTGCCAGGCGGCGATGGCCTGGGCGCGTCCCATGGCGTCATGGACGTACAGGCCGTCGCGCAGTGCCGTACGGCTGACGATGTTCCACTCCAGGACCCGGCCGAGGCCCAGTTCCCGGGATATCAGGTAGGCGAGGGTCGACTTGCCGACCCCGGGCGGGCCGGTGATCAGCAGGGGCCGGCGCAGCAGCAGCGCGGCGTTGACGATGTCGATCTCGTCCGGGCCGAGCTGGGGCGTGATGTCGCCGGGGCCCAGACGGCGCTGCGCGGCCTGAGGGTCGTCCGGCGGCGTGGGCTGCAGCGGCTCGCCGCGGAACCGGCGCCAGGGCGGCGGCTCCGGCAGCCGGGGCGGGACGGCCGGGGCGCGGCCCGTGGCGTGGAAGACGCGCCAGCCGTTCGGGGACGTCTGCTCGTGCGCGCTCATGCCGGTGCCTCCTCGCCGGCGAGATCGCCGGGGTCGATGTCAACGAGTCGAGTGGGGTCGTCCCAGAAGAAGCCGATGTTCCGGCCGAGGAACCGGCTGGGTCCCTGCGTGTGCAACTCGGCGTTCTGGCGCAGCCGGTGAATGGCCGTCGGGATCTGCGAAGGCGTCGGCACGGCGGCGAACACGGCGGTCACCACCTCCCGGCGCTCCTCGTCGAAAACCCCTCTGCGGTCCCAGACCGCGAGTCCGATCCCCTCCGCTATGGCGGCCTTGAGCGCCTCCAGGGCAAAGCGGTCGGCCGGGGCGTCCAGCACCACGGCCGTATGTCTGTTCTCCCCGGCGAGCACCGCCTGCCATGCCTGAGGCCGCCGACTGTCCGGTTCACTCCAGCCGTGCACCGTGACCCCGTGCTTGCGCAGTGTGCGCCAACGCTCCCGCCACTGCTCCCTCACCAGCGCGTCGTCGCTGCGCATCCGCTCCAGGCTGCGCAGGTGTACCCCGTACTTCAGCCCGAGCGGCAACGGGCGTCCGTCGCCGATCCGGTACGTCAGTCCCGCCACATCGTGGTTGAGCAACTCGTACGGCAGGACGAACTCGATGTACGGCGGTGGCTGCACGCGTCCACTCGGATCCGGCTCGCGCGGGGCGGACCAGAGCCGGGCGCCCTGCCTGAGCGCGCGTTCGACGGCCGTGCCGAGCTGGTCCAGGGTGGTGAGGGACGGTTCGCCGGGCTGGGGATTCCAGTGGCCGGGCACGGTGTTGAGCCAGGGACGTACGACGATCTCGCCGGTGCCGTCCCGGGCCGGCTCTACCGCGACGATCAGACAGCGCGGGACCTCGGGGTCGTCCACCACTTCGGCGCGGGCCTCCCGGCGCCGCTTCAGCTCCGCGGTCAGGCCGGCCCGCCGGGCCCAGTCGTCGACCCAGCCGGACAGGGCCGCGCGGTGGCCGGGCGCGACGGCGAGCCGGGCCGCGCGGTCGAGGAGGAGGACGGCGGGCGGCAGGCCGTCCGGTTGCGCGTTCCACTCCAGGACGTGCGTGAAGAGCTGCTCCGGGTTGAGTCCGAGGGGCAGGTCGGGGCCGGATAACTCCTGGACCAGGTCGTCCCGCAGCCGGCTCGCGGACAGCTCGCCCTTGGCCAGGACCGCGCGTGCGCTGCTCTCGTCGTCGCGGCTGAGCGGGCCGAGCAGCGTCTCGGATTCGGTGGCGGGAGCGGGGGCCGGGGCTTGGTCGGGGGCGATGAGCCGGTCGAGTTCGTCGCCCGCCGGGGCTCCTTCGAGGATGCGGACCACTCCGACGAGTACGTGCTCCCCGCCCGCCACGTTCAGCGCCGCGCGCACCAGGGCGGCCACGTCCTCGCGTTGCCGGACACCGCGTACGTCGACCGGCCGGCCGAGCTGATCCGCGAGGAGCGCGGCGAACTGGACCCGTGCCTGGGCGTCCTCCGTGCAGCTCAGATCGCACAGGCCGTCGGTGAGATCCGCCAGCAGCCGAAGTCCCCGCGGGCGCGCGGAAGCGTCCTCGGGCTTGCCCCACCCCGCGCCTGTCTTCACCGACTGTCCCCCATGAGCCGGTATGCCTGCCTGACCGACCTGCGAAGTTAGCACGGCAACTGGCGGTTAACCAGGGACATGTGGGACCAGGAGGCGCTAAGTCCGGCCGAGCGCCCCCGTGTTGGGAGACTCGGCCGGAAATCGATCCTCACAGGGTCCTACGGGCACAGGTCATACGGCACAGGTCATGCGGCACAGGTCCCTACGGCCGTCTACAGCCGCGGGTCGACCGGTTCCGACTCCAGCGCCAGCACGCCGAAGACGGCCTCGTGCACCCGCCACAGCGGCTCGCCCTCCGCCAGCCGGTCCAGCGCCTCCAGACCGAGCGCGTATTCGCGGATCGCGAGCGAGCGCTTGTGGTTGAGGAACCGGCCGCGGAGGCGGGCGAGGTTGTCGGGACGCGTGTACTCCGGGCCGTAGATGATCCGGAGGTACTCGCGGCCCCGGCATTTGATGCCGGGCTGTACCAGGCGCCCCTGCTCGTCGCGTACCACGGCCCCGATCGGCTTGACGACCATGCCCTCGCCGCCCCGGCCGGTCATCTCCAGCCACCAGTCGACGCCGGCCCGTACCGACTCGGGGTCGGCGGTGTCGACGTACAGACGACGAGTGGTCTGGAGCAAGCCGGTGCCGTCGTGCTCCACCAGCCGGTCGAGGAGCGCGAGCTGCTCGTCGTGCGGCAGGGCGGCGAGGCTGCGGCCCTGGACGGCGAGGATCTGGAAGGGGGCCAGGCGTACGCCGTCCAGGCCGTCCGTGGTCCAGCAGTAGCGCCGGTATGCGTCCGTGAACGCCGAGGCGGCGTCGGCCCGCTCGCGCTGGCGGGCCAGCAGGTCCGACACGTCGACGCCGCGCGCCGCCGCGCCCTCCAAGGCGGCCAGCGCACCCGGGAACACCGCGCCGGACGCGGCTCCCACGGCCGCGTACTGACTGCGCAGCAGGCCCGCGGCCTTCAGCGACCATGGCATCAGCTCGGCGTCGAGCAGCAGCCAGTCAGTGTCGAGCTCCTGCCACAGGCCGGCCTCGTCGATCGCCGTGCGGAGGCGGCCGAGGATCTCCTCGGTGACGGATCCGTCGTCGAAGAAGGGCCGTCCGGTGCGGGTGTAGAGCGAACCGGTGGGGCCGTCCACGCCGAACCGCTTGCGGGCGGCCTCCGCGTCCCGGCAGACCAGCGCCACCGCCCGCGAGCCCATGTGCTTCTCCTCGCACACGACCCGCGCGACGCCGTCCTCCTTGTACTGCGCGAAGGCCTCGGCCGGGTGCTCCAAGTAGCCGTCGATGTGCGAAGTGGCCGTCGGTGCCATGGTCGGCGGGAGGTACGGCAGCAGCCGCGGGTCCACCGCGAAGCGGCTCATGACCTCCAGGGCCGCCGCCGCGTTCTCCTCGCGGATCGAGACGCGGCCCTGGTGCCTGGTCTCGACGACCCGACGCCCGTGCACGTCCGCGAGGTCCAGCGGCCGCCCGTCGTGCCCGCCGGGCGCCTCGGTCCGCAACGGCTTCGTCGGCTCGTACCAGACCCGCTCCGCCGGTACCTCGACCAGCTCGCGCTCCGGCCAGCGCAGCGCGGTCAGCTTGCCGCCGAAGACGGCGCCGGTGTCCAGGCAGATGGTGTTGTTGAGCCAGGTGGCGTCCGGGACCGGAGTGTGGCCGTACACCACGGCCGCCCGGCCTCGGTAGTCCTCCGCCCACGGGTAGCGCACCGGCAGCCCGAACTCGTCCGTCTCGCCGGTGGTGTCGCCGTACAGGGCATGCGAGCGGACCCGGCCGGAGGTGCGGCCGTGGTACTTCTCCGGCAGACCGGCGTGGCAGACGACGAGCCTGCCGCCGTCGAGGACGTAGTGGCTGACGAGTCCGTCGATGAACTCCCGTATCTCCTGCTTGAACTCCTCGCTCTCGCCCTCCATCTGCTCGATGGTCTCGGCGAGGCCGTGCGTGTGCTGGACCTTGCGGCCCTTGAGGTAGCGGCCGTACTTGTTCTCGTGGTTGCCGGGGACGCACAGGGCGTTGCCCGACTTCACCATCGACATCACGCGGCGCAGCACGCCCGGGCTGTCCGGCCGCGGTCGACGAGGTCGCCGACGAAGACCGCCGTACGGCCCTCCGGGTGGATGCCGTCGACATAGCCCAACTTGCCGAGCAGCACCTCCAGTTCCAATGAGCAGCCGTGGATGTCGCCGACGATGTCGAAGGGGCCGGTGAGATGGGTCAGGTCGTTGAAGCGCTTCTCGGTGACGACGGTGGCGTGCTCGACCTCCTCGACGCCCCGCAGGACGTGTACCTTGCGGAAGCCTTCGCGCTCCAGGTGCCTGAGTGAGCGCCTGAGTTCGCGGGTGTGGCGCTGGATGACCCGGCGCGGCATGTCGGCCCGGTCGATGCGGGACGCGTTGCGCTCGGCGCACACGTCCTCGGGCACGTCGAGCACGATGGCGATGGGCAGCACGTCGTACCGCTTGGCCAGGTCGATCAGCGCCCGGCGGGCGTCCTGCTGCACGCTGGTGGCGTCGACGACCGTGCGGCGACCGGCGGCGAGGCGCTTGCCCGCGATGTAGTGCAGGACGTCGAAGGCGTCCCGGGTGGCGCTCTGGTCGTTCTCGTCGTCGGAGACCAGGCCGCGGCAGAAGTCGGAGGAGATCACCTCGGTCGACTTGAAGTGCCGGCGGGCGAAGGTGGACTTGCCCGAGCCGGAGGCACCGATCAGGACGACGAGGGACAGGTCGGTGACGGGGAGGACTCGCCCCTTCTGAGTGACCGTCATGCTGCCTTCGCCTCCTTCTCGTTGACGTTCCTGATCACGAATACCGCCATCTGCGTGGGCGGTCCCACCTCGGGGTCGTCCGGCCCGACGGGCACGAACTCCACGCCGTACCCGTGCCGTTCGGCCACCGTGCCCGCCCAGGTGCGGAACTCCTCGCGCGTCCACTCGAAGCGGTGGTCGCCGTGCCGGACGTGGCCGGCCGGGAGGCTCTCCCAGCGCACGTTGTACTCGACGTTGGGCGTGGTCACGAGCACGGTCCGGGGGCGGGCCGCGCCGAACACCGCGTACTCCAGGGCGGGCAGCCGCGGCAGGTCGAGGTGCTCGATCACCTCGCTCAGCACGGCGGCGTCGTACCCCTTGAGCCGGTTGTCGGTGTAGGCCAGCGAGCTCTGGAAGAGCTTGACGCGCGAGGCCTGCCGCTCCCCCATGCGGTCCAGCTTCAGGCGCCGGGAGGCGATGGTGAGCGCCCGCATCGACACGTCGACGCCGACGATCTCGGTGAACCGCGGGTCCCTCAGCAGCGCCTGCACCAGCTGGCCCTGCCCGCAGCCGAGGTCGAGCACGCGGGCGGCGCCGGACTCCTGGAGCGCCGCGGTGATCGCGTCCCGGCGCTGCACGGCGAGCGGGGTCGGCTTCTCCTCGGCCTCGGTCTCCGCCTCGACGGCGTTGTCGATCTCCTCGACCTCGCTGTCGTCGGCCTCGGCGAGCCGCACCAGTTCCAGGCGCTCCCGGGCCTCTCGGGTCAGCGACCAGCGGCGCGACAGGTAGCGGTTGGTGATCAGGTGCTGCTCCGGGTGGTCGGGCAGCCAGCCCTCGCCGGCCCGCAGCAGCTTGTCGACCTCGTCCGACGCCACCCAGTAGTGCTTGGCGTCGTCGAGGACCGGGAGCAGGACGTACAGGTGGCGCAGGGCTTCGGCGAGGGTCAATGCCTCGGATTCCAGTACGAGACGCACGTACCGCGAGTCGCCCCACTCCGGGAACTCGCTGTCCAGCGCCACCGGCTCGGCGGTCACCGTCCAGCCGAGCGGCTCGAAGAGGCGTCGTACGAGATCCGGCCCGCCCCGGGCGGGCAGCGCGGGCACCTCGATGCGCAGCGGCAGCGGCTGGGCGGCGCGCTCGGGCCGGGCGGCGCACACACCGCGCATCGCGCTGGAGAAGACGCCGCTCAGCGCCACGGCGAGCAGCGAGGAGGCGGCATACGGGCGGTCGTTGACGTACTGCGCGAGAGCCGCGTCCGGGGCGCCGCCACGCCCCTTGCCCTTGCCGCGCCGGACCAGTGCCACCGCGTCGACCTCCAGCAGCAGCGCCGCGGTGCAGCGCTCGGCGTCCGCCTCCGGGTAGAGGACGTGCGCCTTGCCGTAGGACGTGGAGAACGCCTGCGCCTTCTCGGGATGCTTGTGCAGCAGGTAGCCGAGGTCGGTGGCGGGGCGTTCGGGGGTGCCGGTGGTACGGATCGTGAGGAACACTGTGGGTAAACCTCGAAGGGCCGTCTGAACTGGGGATACGTGCTGGGCAGCGCGCCCTGACAACCTACAGGGAATGTCCGCGGGCCCACTCAGGGTTTTTCGCTCGCCGTTGTAGAGGACCGGGAGTATAGGACCGGGAGTAGAGGACCGGGAGTAAGGGAGTGGCTCTTCGCATCGGGCCACCCCATCAGCTCCCGGATCGCTACGGCGGTGATGGAGGCCACAGGTCCGGCCACAGGCCTGTCTCAGTGACCTCCCCGCACCCACGGCCGGCCTACGACACCTGCGACCGCACCTGCGACGAGATCAGCTCCAGGTGGTCCAGGTCCGAGAGATCGAGGATCTGGAGGTAGAGCCGCTCGCAGCCGATCTCGGCGTAGCGGCCGATCCTGTCGACGACCTCGGCCGGGGTGCCGGCCAGGCCGTTGTCCTTCAGCTCCGGGACTTCGCGGCCGATCGCGGCGGCGCGGCGGGCGACCTCCTGGTCGTCCTTGCCGACGCAGACGACGAGGGCGTTGGAGTAGGTGATGTCGTCCGCCTTGCGGCCGGCCTCCTCGGCGGCGGCGCGGACCCGGCCGAACTGGCGCTCGCTGTCCTCGATCGAACCGAAAGGCATGTTGAACTCATCGGCGTACCGTGCGGCCAGACGCGGGGTGCGGGTCGCGCCGTGGCCGCCGACGAGCACGGGGACCTTCTGCTGGGCGGGCTTGGGCAGCGCGGGCGAGTCCTTGAGGTCGTAGTAGGTGCCCTGGAAGTCGAAGGTCTCGCCGACCTCCGTCGCCCAGAGGCCGGTGACGATCTCCAGCTGCTCCTCGAGGCGGGCGAACTTCTCCTTCGGGAAGGGGATGCCGTACGCCGTGTGCTCCTCCTCGAACCAACCCGTGCCCAGGCCCAGTTCGACCCGGCCGCCCGACATCTGGTCGACCTGCGCGACCTGGATGGCGAGCACGCCGGGCAGCCGGAAGGTGGCGGCGGTCATCAGCGTGCCGAGCCGTATGCGCTGGGTCTCGCGGGCGAGGCCGGCGAGGGTGATCCAGGCGTCGGTGGGGCCGGGGAGGCCGTCCACGGAGCCCATCTTGAGGTAATGGTCAGAACGGAAAAATGCGTCGAAACCGAGGTCTTCGGTGGCCTTGGCGACGGAGAGGAGGGTGTCGTAGGTGGCGCCCTGCTGGGGCTCGGTGAAGATGCGAAGATCCATGCCCTCCATCCTGCACGCCGGCGCGTCGGTCAACCGCAGCGGTCCCTCCGGTCACGACCGTCCCCGGCCGGGGTGAAAATCCGTCAATGTCATGTGCGGGGGTGGTCTCGCCAGTGACCCGCTCCGGTGATGATCGTTGGCTCGGGCGGAGCCGGAGCGTCCGGAGCCCGCACCGGACGGTCGTCGCCGGGGCGTAACCGTCAGCCGCGTCGGCCTCCCTGGGGGCCCTGGGCCTAGGAGGCCGCCATGTCCGAAGAAACCGTGCCGCTCCCTGCGGGGGCTGGGCAGCCGAAGGGGTTGTTGCAGCAGATGGAGGAGCTGATGGCGGCGTTGAATGCGGATCTCTCCGATGCCTTGATCGAAGCGGGTCTTTCTCCCTCGGATGCGAAGGACAGCCACCCCAGGTCGGACGAGTTCACGACTGAGATCTGAGCACTGACCGGCTCACCGTTTCACCGCCCCGGAGTGACCTGCCATGGGGGGCTGCGAGGCTGCCGCCGAGAGGGACCCCGCCGGGCTGATGTGGTGCACGCATGAGGGCAAGCACTGGCGTCAGGGCATCAACTTGGCAGCATGGCTGAGCGCGACTGTCGAAGGTGCGCTGACGGTCGGGGGCATCCTGGACAGTGAACCCGCGTGCTGAAGCGGGGCAATCCCGCATGTGAGCCCCCGACCAGGCCCTGCCCGGCGGATCGTGTGATGTGGCCCTGGAGGTATCCCCACCCCGTTCCGGAGACTGCCGCCATGGGCGCGGCCGGCCCGCCGCGGCAGAGTGTGAGGGCATGAAGGCAACAGTGAAGACCTCGCGGGCCCGGCTTGCCACCGCCGTTGTGCTCGCCGCCGCCGTCGCGTCCACGGCCCTCGTGCCCGGTGCTGCGGCCGCCCCCCACCCGGCGTCCACGGACACCGCGGCCACCGCGAACGGCCGGCTCACCTCCCGGCAGCTCCAACGCGAGACGGCCCGCGTCCTTGCGGAGGGCGGGTTCGTCGGCATCACGGTGCGGGTGCGCGACGGCGCCCGCACGGTGCACGCCCGAGCGGGTGAGGCCGAGTTGCACACCGGCCGCCCTGTGCCGCGCGGGGCAGAGTTCAGGATCGGCAGCGTCACCAAGACGTTCGTGGCCACCGTGGTACTGCAACTCGTCGCCGAGGGCCGCCTGTCCCTGGACGACACCGTCGAACGCTGGCTGCCGGGTGTGGTGAGCGGCAACGGCAACGACGGAAGCCTCATCACCGTCCGGAATCTCCTGCAGCACACCAGCGGCATCCACAACTACGGCCCCGAGGAGGACACCGGGAACACGGCAGCCGATTTCGAGCGGACGAGGTTCGACCACTTCGACCCCGAGCAGCTGGTCGCCGGCGCGGTGCGCCACCGGCCGGACTTCCCGCCCGCACCGGCCGATGACACCGAGCCCGACTGGAACTACTCCAACCCCGGCTACGTCCTCGCAGGGATGATCATCGAGAAGGCCACCGGGCGGCCCTGGGCCGAGGAGGTGCGCGACCGCATCATCCGTCCGCTCGGCCTGACCGGCACCTACGCCCCCGGCGACGACCCGTACCTGAAGCCGCCGCACGCGCACAATTACCACCTGTTCCCCGGCTCGACAACGTGGACGGACACCACGGTCAGGAACGTCTCCCGGGTGGACGCGGGCGCTGCCCTCGTCGGCACCGAACGCGACCTGGACCGCTTCTTCACCGCCCTGCTCGGCGGGCGCCTGCTGCCTCCCGCCCAGCTCGCGGAGATGCGCGGGGCCGTGCCCGTCAGCGCGAGGTTCCAAGTGGGGTTCCCCGGCCTGCGGTACGGCCTGGGACTGATGCAGCAGCCGCTGACCTGCGACGGCGACAGCTGGGGCCACGGAGGGGACCTGGAGGGGTTCACGGTGCGCACCGGCCTTACCGCGGACGGGCGCCGCTCGGTCGTCGTCGTCGCCAACGGCACCGGCGGCGGCGACGAGCAGCTGCTCGCGGCCGAGCGGGCCGTCCGCGGGCTCGTGGACCGCGCCCTGTGCGCCGGTGTC
>NZ_NTGE01000048.1 GCF_002291145.1 Streptomyces sp. SA15 | reverse complement strand
CTCCGAGGCCACCTGGGGCGGGGTGCGCCTGGACGAGATCCCGCTGCCGCTGCTGCGCGCCCGGATCCTGGTCGCCGACCCCGAGGCCGACCTGTTCGCGGGCACGCTGCGCGCCCTGGTCGGCGGCTGCCGGGAGCCCGACGAGGCGGAGATCCTGCGCGCGGTGCACGCGGCCGTGGCGGACGACATCGTGCAGGGTCTGCCGGACGGGCTCGACTCGCCGGTCGACGCGCAGGGCCGCAACCTCTCCGGCGGCCAGCGGCAGCGGGTCCGACTGGCGCGGGCGCTGCTCGCCGACCCCGAGGTGCTGCTGGCCGTGGAGCCCACGTCGGCGCTCGACGCGCACACCGAGGCCGCGGTCGCGGACCGGCTGCGGGAAGCGCGCGAGGGCCGTACGACCGTCCTCACCACCACGTCACCGCTCGTGCTGGACCGAGCGGACATCGTGTACCACCTGGTCGACGGCAAGGTGGCGGCGAGCGGCAGCCATGCGCGGCTGCTGGCGGAGGACCCCGGCTATCGGTCTCTGGTGGCGCGGGACACGGACGCCGAGGAGGTCGTGGGATGAGTCAGGGACACCTCCCCATCGCCGAGCCCACCGACGTGCGCCGGGCCGCCGTACGGCTGGTGCGGGCCGACCGGCGGGCCTTCGTGGCCGTACTCGCCCTGAACGCGGCAGCCGCCGGAGCGGGGCTCGCCGGGCCGTGGCTGCTCGGCCGGATCATCGACGAGGTGCGGGCCGGGGGCGGGGCGGGAGCCGTGGACCGGCTGGCGCTCGGCATCCTGGTGTGCGCGGGGGCGCAACTGCTGCTGGCGCGCTGGGCCCGGTACCTGGGGCACCGGTTCGGGGAGCGGACGTTGGCGCGGGTGCGCGAGGGGTTCGTCGACCGGGCGCTGAAGCTGCCAGCGTCGGTGGTGGAGCGGGCCGGTACGGGCGACCTGACCGCACGCGGCACCGCCGACGTGACGACCGTCGGCACCACGCTGCGCGACGCCGGTCCCGAGCTCCTGATCAACATCGTGGAGGCGCTGTTCCTGCTCGGCGCGGTGTTCGTCATCGACCCGCTGCTCGGCGCGATCGGTGTGTTCACCCTGATGCCCATCTGGTGCGTCCTGCGCTGGTATCTGCGCCGGGCCCGCGCCGCCTACCTCGCCGAGGGGGAGGCCAACTCCCAGGTCGCGGAGATCCTCGCGGCGACCGTGTCCGGCGCCCGGACGGTCGAGGCGTTCCGGCTGGCCGAGCGGCGGATCGCGGCGAGCCGGGACGCGCTGGAGGTTTCCCGGCGCCGGCGCTTCCACACGCTGTACCTGCGCACCGTGTTCTTCCCCGTCGTGGAGGTGTCGTACGTCCTCCCCGTGGCCGGGGTGCTGCTGGCCGGCGGGGCGCTGCACGCGCAGGGAGCGGTGAGCCTGGGGTCGGTGGTGGCGGCCGCGGTGTATCTGCAGCAGCTCAGCGCGCCGTTGGACGAGATCCTGGTCCGGGTCGAGCAACTGCAGAGCAGCGGCGCCTCCTTCGCCCGGGTGGAGGGGCTGGCCCGGGCGCCCAGGGCGGACGTGACCGACTCCCCGACGCCGGACGGCGACCGGATCGACGTGACCGACGTGCACTACTCCTACGGCCGCGGCGGCGAGGTCCTGCACGGCGTGGACCTCACCGTCCGCCCCGGCGAACGGCTGGCTGTCGTCGGCCCCTCCGGCGCCGGGAAGACCACCCTGAGCAGGCTGCTGGCGGGCGTCGACGCGCCGACCTCGGGCACGGTGACGGTGGGCTCAGTGCCCGTCGTCGGGCTCGGTCCCGAGCAGCTGCGCCGCCAGGTGGTGCTGGTCACGCAGGAGCACCATGTGTTCCTGGGCACGCTCCGCGACAACCTGCTGATCGCCGAACCCGGCGCGAGCGACGAGGAGCTGTGGGCCGCGCTGGCCGCCGTCGGCGCCGAGACCTGGGTGCGGGAGCTGCCCGAGGGCCTCGACACGGCGCTGGGCGAGGGCGGTTGCCGTACGGACGGCTCGCAGGCCCAGCAACTCGCCCTGGCCCGGGTCGTGCTGGCCGACCCGCACACGCTGATCCTCGACGAGGCCACCGCCCTGCTGGATCCGACGACCGCCCGGCACACCGAGCGCGCCCTGGCCGCCGTACTCGAGGGCCGTACCGTCATCGCCATCGCCCACCGCCTGCACACCGCGCACGACGCGGACCGGGTGGCGGTGATGGAGGACGGCCGGCTGACCGAACTCGGCACGCACGAGGAGTTGGTGGCGGCTCAGGGGGCGTATGCGGCGCTGTGGGGGTCGTGGCACGGGGACGCCCGCCCTTGAGCCTCCCCTCTCCCCCCCGATCACCCGCACGCAAATGGTCCGTATAGCGGACATGAACTCCCGGACAACGAACGATTTCCGGCCAAGTTCCTGACGCGCTCCTGACAGGAACCGCGCTCTGCTGCCACTCTTCCCACGGCCCCTCCACAGCAACCCCACCTGTTCACCGCTGTGGACGCGGCCTGGGACCGAAGGGTCCCGGCTCCCGCACGTGGTTCCGCGCACCGCCCTGCTCTGCCCGGACGGCCCACCCGCCGGCCGGTCTCCCCGGCCGCGCGACCCGCGGCCCGCAGAAGGAGTCAGTGTTGAGAAGTTCCTCCCACAGACGCACCTCCCACACCCGCAATGACCACACCCGCAATGACCACACCAGCACCATCCGCCCGGCGCACCGCCGGGCCGCCGCCGTCGCTCTCGTCGGCGTCTCCGCCCTGATCGCCGCGGCCGTCCAGTCGGGCGCCGCCACCGCCGCCCCGGAGAAGGCACCGTCGGCTGCGGGCAAGGTCATACCGGGCTCGGAGTCGGTCAAGCTCACCCCCGCCCAGCGCGCCGAACTGATCCGCGAGGCCAACGCCGCGAAGGCGGACACCGCGAAGGACCTGGGCCTGGGCGCCAAGGAGAAGCTGGTCGTCCGTGACGTCCTCAAGGACGGCGACGGCACGGTTCACACGCGCTACGAGCGCACCTACGACGGCCTGCCCGTCCTCGGCGGCGACCTGGTCGTCGAGAGCACGAAGGCCGACGCCACCGAGGCCGTCGTCAAGGCCACCCGGGCCGCCATCAAGCCGGCCACCACCACGGCCGCCCTGCCCGCCGCCAAGGCCGAGAAGCAGGCGCTCGCCGCCGCGAAGGCGGAGGACGCCAAGAGCCCCGACGTCAACCGCGCCCCGCGCAAGGTGATCTGGGCGGGCGACGGCAAACCGACGCTGGCGTACGAGACGGTCGTCGGCGGCTTCCAGCACGACGGCACCCCGCAGGAGCTGCACGTCGTCACGGACGCGGCGACCGGCGAGAAGCTGTACGAGTGGGAGGCCATCGAGACCGGCACCGGCAACACGGTGTACAGCGGCACGGTCACGCTCGGCACCACGCAGTCCGGGTCGACGTTCAACCTCACCGACGGCGCCCGCGGCGCCCACAAGACGTACAACCTCAACCGCGGCACCTCCGGCACCGGCACGCTCTTCTCCGGCCCCGACGACATCTGGGGCAACGGCAGCCCGTCCAACCTGGAGTCGGCCGCCGCCGACGCGCACTACGGCGCCGCGCTGACCTGGGACTACTACAAGAACGTGCACGGCCGTTCCGGGATCCGCGGCGACGGTGTGGGCGCGTACTCACGCGTCCACTACGGCAACAACTACGTCAACGCGTTCTGGTCCGACAGCTGCTTCTGCATGACGTACGGCGACGGCTCGGGCAACGCCAACCCGCTGACATCGATCGACGTGGCCGCGCACGAGATGACCCACGGGCTCACCTCCAACACGGCCGGGCTCAACTACAGCGGCGAGTCCGGCGGTCTGAACGAGGCCACGTCCGACATCTTCGGCTCGACGGTCGAGTTCTACGCGGGCAACGCCTCCGACGTCGGTGACTACCTCATCGGCGAGGAGATCGACATCAACGGCGACGGCACGCCGCTGCGGTACATGGACCGGCCGAGCCAGGACGGCTCGTCCAAGGACAGCTGGTACTCCGGCATCGGCTCGATCGACGTGCACTACTCCTCGGGCCCCGCGAACCACTTCTTCTACCTGCTGAGCGAGGGCAGCGGCACCAAGACCATCAACGGTGTCACCTACAACTCGCCCACCGCGGACGGCCTTGCGGTCACCGGCATCGGCCGGGACAAGGCGGAGAAGATCTGGTTCCGCGCGCTCACCACGAAGTTCACGTCCACCACCAACTACGCGGGCGCCCGCACCGGCACCCTCGCGGCGACCGGTGAGCTGTACGGCACCACGTCGGCCGAGTACAAGGCCGTACAGGACGCCTGGGCCGGCGTAGCGGTCGGCGCCCGCTCCGACGGTGGCGGCGGGGGCGGTGGCGGCACCTCCTTCGAGAACGGGGCGGACGTATCGATTCCGGACAACGGAGCGGCGGTCACCTCGTCGATCACCGTGTCCGGGCGGACAGGCAACGCGCCGTCGAACCTCGCGGTGGCCGTCGACATCGTCCACACCTACATCGGCGACCTCCAGGTGCAGCTGATCGCCCCGGACGGCACGGCGTACACGCTGAAGGGGTACGGCACCGGTGGCAGCTCGGACAACATCAACACCACGTACACGGTGAACGCCTCGTCCGAAGTCGCCAACGGCACCTGGCAGTTGAGGGTCCAGGACAACGCGGCCCAGGACACCGGCCGCATCAACAGCTGGAAACTGACCTTCCCGTAAACCGCGGGTCTCGTGGGCAGGGTGCCGTCCCGGTGGTGCGAATCGCCGGGGCGGCACCCGGGGCGAAGGCCTGCCCGGCCGCCGCCCTACCCTTGTCTCCCATGTCCTTCACCTACGACGACGTCGGCGCGACCCGCCAGAGCGGCTTCTGCCCGCCGGGCTTCCACCCCCTGCACGTCCGCTCCCGCATCGGTGAAGGCAAGGAGGTCTTCCACAGAGCCGCCGAGGCGGTCCTCACCTGGGAGATGCACCGCGCGATGGGCGTCGGCATCGACGCGACCGCGGAACGGGCGGCCCCCGACGTCGACGTCACGGTCACCCTGGCCGGCATGATCAAGGCGCCTTGCCGGGTGGTCTGGACGGTCGAGGAGCCCCGCCGCGCCGGATGGGCGTACGGCACGCTGACCGGTCACCCGGAGTGCGGCGAGGAGTCCTTCGTGGTGGAGCGGACGGGGGACGGCACGGTGTGGCTGACGGTGAACGCCTTCAGCCGGGGGGCGAAGTGGTACGCGCGGGCGGGCGGGCCGGCGACGCGGGGGTTGCAGCATGCGTACGCGCGGCGGTGCGGGGTGGTGTTGCGGCGGCTGTGTGCCGGGTTGGGCGAGGACTGAGAGGTGCCGAGCGAAGCCCCCGCCCTTTCGGGCCGCAACCGCGCGCTCAGCCAGCGGCGGCGCCGAACCACTTCGGCAGCCGGCTGAGCAGTTCCCGCTGATCTTCACCGACCCATGCCACGTGGCCGTCTATACGTTGAGAGTGGCAAGGAGTGGGTACCCTCCTTGCCTTTCCCTTTGCCCAATGGGGCCCAATGGGGGGATGGGCGGTCACCGCATCAAAACCCCCGCCCCCTCCACCACATCCCCCGAGGGCACCACCACGAGCCCCAGCTCCGCACCGGACGCCAGCAGCCGGTGCGCGGGAAGGATCCGGACCGTGTAGCCGTACGGCCCCGTGCGGTCCAGGGACAGCGGGCCCTCGTACGCCCACCGGCCGTCCGCGTCCGGGCCGCCCGCCGGTTTCAGGGGGACCGTCGACGCGTCGGTGATGTGGTCCTCCTCGTCCACGCGGCCCGAGACCGCCTGGACCTCGACGTCGTCCGGGCCGAGGTCGCCGAGACCGACGCGGACTCGGACGCCCAGCGTCGTGCCCAGTTCCGCCGTGGCCGTAGCCGCGGTCGTCTCGACGTGGTCGACCGTGACGCCGTGCCAGGACGAGCGCAGGCGGGACTTCCACTCCGCCAGTTCGCGGGCGGAGTCCGGGTCCATCGTGCGGTGGGCGTGGGCCGCCGGGGCGTAGAGGCGCTCCACGTACTCGCGGACCATGCGGCCCGCCAGGACCTTCGGGCCGAGCAGGGTGAGGGTCTGGCGGACCATTTCGATCCAGCGGTCCGGGAGGCCGTGCTGGCCGCGTTCGTAGAAGCGCGGGGTCACGCGCTGTTCGAGGAGGTCGTAGAGCGCCGCGGCCTCTATGTCGTCCCGGCGGTCGGCGTCCGTGCCGGCACCGTCCGCCGTGGGGATCGACCAGCCGAAGTCCGGCTGGAACCACTCGTCCCACCAGCCGTCCAGGACCGAGAGGTTGAGGCAGCCGTTCAACGCCGCCTTCATGCCGGACGTGCCGCAGGCCTCCAGGGGGCGCAGGGGGTTGTTCAGCCAGATGTCGCAGCCCGGGTAGAGCTTCTGCGCCATCGCCATGCCGTAGTCGGGGAGGAAGACGACGCGGTGGCGGACGCGTGGGTCGTCGGCGAAGCGGACCAGCTCCTGGACCAGGCGTTTGCCGCCGTCGTCCGCCGGGTGCGCCTTGCCCGCGACGACGATCTGGATCGGGTGTTCCGGGTGGAGGAGGAGGTCCATCAGGCGGTCGCGGTCGCGGAGCATGAGGGTGAGGCGCTTGTACGACGGGACTCGGCGCGCGAACCCGATGGTGAGGACGTCGGGGTCGAGCACGCCGTCGATCCAGCCCAGCTCGGCCGTCCCCGCGCCGCGCTGCCGCCAGGACGCGCGCAGCCGCTCCCGTACCTCCGTCACCAGCTGCTCGCGCAGGTTGCGGCGCAGCTCCCAGATGTCCTGGTCGGGGATATCCGCGACCGCGTCCCAGCGGTCCGAGCCGCCGACGGTCATGGCGTCCTCGGTGCGCTGGGCGCCGATCTGCCGGGCGCCGAGCCGGAAGACCTCGGGGGCGACCCAGGTCGGAGCGTGGACGCCGTTCGTGACGGAGGTGATCGGTACCTCGTCGGGGTCGAATCCCGGCCACAGACCCGAGAACATCTCCCGGCTCACCCGGCCGTGCAGGAGCGAGACGCCGTTGGCGCGCTGGGCGAGGCGCAGGCCCATCACAGCCATGTTGAAGAGGTTGGGTTCGCCGCCGGGGTACGTCTCCATGCCCAGGTGCAGGATGCGTTCGACGTCGATGCGCGGGAGCTCGGCCTCGGGGCCGAAGTGGCGGGCGACCAGTTCGCGGTCGAAGCGGTCGATGCCGGCCGGGACGGGGGTGTGGGTGGTGAAGACGGTTCCGGCCCGGACCGCTTCGAGCGCGGAGTCGAAGTCCAGGCCCTCCGCGTGGAGTTCGGCGATCCGCTCCAGGCCGAGGAAGCCCGCGTGGCCCTCGTTGGTGTGGAAGACCTCCGGCTCGGGGTGGCCGGTGAGGCGGCAGTACGTCCGTACGGCCCTGACTCCTCCTATGCCGAGCAGCATCTCCTGGAGGAGGCGGTGCTCGCTGCCGCCGCCGTAGAGCCGGTCGGTCACCCCGCGTTCGCCGAGGTCGTTCTCCTCGACGTCCGAGTCCAGCATCAGCAGGGGGACGCGGCCGACCTGGGCCAGCCAGATCCGGGCGTGCAGCTGCCTGCCGCCGGGCAGGGCGAGGGAGACCTGGGCGGGGGTGCCGTCGGCCTCCTTCAGCTGAGCGACGGGAAGTTCGTTGGGGTCGAGCACCGGATAGTGCTCCTGCTGCCAGCCGTCGCGGGACAGGGACTGGCGGAAGTAGCCGTGCCGGTAGAGCAGCCCGACGCCGATGAGGGGTACGCCGAGGTCGCTGGCCGCCTTGAGGTGGTCGCCGGCGAGGATGCCGAGGCCGCCGGAGTACTGGGGCAGGGCGGCCGTGATGCCGAACTCGGGCGAGAAGTAGGCGACGGCGGCGGGGAGTTCGGCGGTCTGGGTCTGGTACCAGCGGTCGCCGGTGACGTAGTCGTGGAGGTCGTCGGCGACCGCGGAGAGGCGGCGCAGGAAGGGCCGGTCCTCGGCGAGTTCGGTGAGTCGTGCCGGGCGGACGCTGCCGAGGAGCCGTACGGGGTCGCCGCCGGAGACTGCCCAGCGCTCGGGGTCGACGGACTGGAAGAGGTCGCGGGTCTCCGCGTGCCAGGACCAGCGCAGGTTGCGCGCGAGGTCGCTGAGTGGCTGCAGGGGTTCCGGCAGGACGGGTCGGACGGTGAATCGACGGATCGCCTTCACTTGCCACCTCGTCAGACGTGTGGAAGGGGACGCACGGCGGTGGGCGTCCCATCGTCACTGTCGACGGTAATGGTTACTGCGGGGTCGGTGGGGGAGCGCCCGGTGTCACGATCGTTCGGACTGTCATGAACTCGAGTCGTCGGGGAGCGCATGGCCAAGTTGTTCCGAAAATCGCCGCAACCTTCCCAAGATCACCGCAACCCTCCCGCTCACCTTCGCCGATTTGGCCGGTTCCGCCCCCGCAGGCGTTCTTGTGGTACTTCACCCCGCACGAGAGGCTGCAAGTGGCGTACCGGCCCGAGCAGCCGTACTCACGGCCAACCCCGGCCGCTGTGCGCCGAGTTGAGGAGGGGGTACACAGCCATGGCACGGACGCGAACACGGCGTCTGCGCTGGGCGGGTGGGCTGACCGCGGTGTTCTGTGCCGCGGCCCTTTCGGCCATCACCCTGCCCGCGCACGCCGCACCGGAGGGGCGGATACTCGGCGCCGGAGAACCCGGCTCCGTCAGCGGAAGTTACCTGGTGACACTCAAGGGAGGAACCAAGGCCCCGTCGGCGGCCGGAAAGGACCTCGCCGAGAAGTACGGGGCGAAAATCAGCCACACCTACGGCACGGTCCTCAACGGCTACGCCCTGCAGGCGAACGAGAGACAGGCCAGGCGTCTCGCGGCCGACTCCCGGGTCGCCTCGGTCGTCCAGGACACCCGCGTCGCCCTCGACCACACCCAGAAGAACCCGCCGTCCTGGGGCCTGGACCGTATCGACCAGCGGAACCTGCCGCTGAACAAGAGCTACACCTGGCCGGAGTCCGGGGGCACCGGCGTGACGGTGTACGTGATCGACACCGGCATCCGGACCACGCACAAGGACTTCGGCGGCCGGGCTAGTAGCGGCTGGGACTTCGTCGGCAACGACAGGACCGCGAACGACGGCAACGGGCACGGCACGCATGTCGCCGGTACCGTCGCCGGCACGAAGTACGGCGTCGCCAAGAAGGCCAAGGTCGTCGCCGTACGCGTCCTCGACAACGCCGGCGCGGGCACCACCGCCCAGGTCATCGCCGGCATCGACTGGGTGACCAAGCACGCCAAGAAACCCGCGGTCGCCAACCTCAGCCTGGGCGGCTACTACAACGCCCAGCTCGACGCCGCCGTACGCAACTCCATCGCGTCCGGCGTGACATACACGGTCGCCGCGGGCAACGACGGGCTGCCGGCCGCCCTGTACTCCCCCGCCGGTGTGCGGCAGGCGATCACGGTGGGCGCGACCGACACGAAGGACGCGAAACCGGGCTTCTCCAACTTCGGTGCGGCCCTCGACCTGTTCGCCCCGGGCGTGGCGATCACGTCCGCGTCCCACACGAGCGACACCGGCCGGGCGACCTTCTCCGGTACGTCGATGGCGTCGCCGCACGCGGCGGGGGCGGCCGCGCTCTATCTCGCCGACCACCGCAAGGCCACACCGGCACAGGTCGGCTCGGCACTTGTGGCGCAGGCCGTGTCCGGAAAGGTCTCCGGGCGGGGACTCGGCTCACCGAACAAACTTCTACAAGTTCCGCGCTGACAGCGGCCAACCACCGCTCACAGACCGGTCAAAGTACCGGCACCGGCCCCGTTCGGCCCGAACGGGGCCGGTCTTGTGTGTAGACATACGCGTGAGTAGTTAACAAAGTGCCGGATTGCCCACCCGAATAGGGTGGGAAGGCTCCTCCGGTACAGCCCGCATTAGAGTCCCCAGGGACACCACGCAGGACCCACCTCCCCACAGCCATCCGCCCACCCAACGTTGACGCGGACAGGAGCGGTCATGCCCGCCACGCACCACTCGTCAGCACCTCCGACATCCCCCACCGAAGCACCCACTGTGCGCCCGGTCGACGCCGGACCGCCGGCCCTGGAGCCACCCTTCGCGGGCGCGGCCACGGCCGTCGGGCGCATACCCGTACTCGACGTCCGCCCGGTCGTCCAGCACGGACGCAGGCCCGCCAAGGCGGTGACCGGCGAGACCTTCGAGATCTCGGCCACCGTGTTCCGCGAGGGTCACGACGCCGTCGCCGCCAATGTCGTACTGAAGGATCCCGAGGGCCGGCCCGGGCCCTGGACGCCGATGCGGGAACTCGCCCCCGGCACCGACCGGTGGGGCGCCACCGTCACCGCCGGCGAACCGGGCCGCTGGACCTACACCGTTCAGGCGTGGGGCGACCCGGTCACCACCTGGCGGCATCACGCGCAGATCAAGATCCCGGCGGGGATGGACACGGAACTGGTCCTGGAGGAGGGCGCACGGCTGTACGAGCGGGCGGCCGCTGACATCCCCAAGAACGAACGTGACGTGCTCCTGGTCGCCGTCGACGCCCTCCGGGACGAGACCCGGCCCGCCGCCGCGCGGTTGGCTGCCGCGTTGACGCCGGAGGTGGACGCGGTGCTGGCCCGGCATCCGCTGCGGGAGATGGTCACCGCCTCGCAGACCCTGCCGCTGCTGGTGGAACGCGAACGCGCCCTGTACGGCTCCTGGTACGAGTTCTTCCCCCGCTCCGAAGGCACCCCCGAACGCCCCCACGGCACCT
>NZ_NTGE01000090.1 GCF_002291145.1 Streptomyces sp. SA15 | reverse complement strand
GTCGAAGCGGGCGGCCAGCGCGAGGGCCTCCCCGCGCGCGTGGGCGGCGAGTTCCCGCGCGGTCCACGCCCGGTCGCCCGGCCCCGGCACTCGCTGGTCGCCGAGCCCGAGTTCGGTCAGCCGGTCCATGAGCAGCGCGACCACGGCCATGAAGTCCAGCTTGCTGCGCGGATGCCCACCGTCCGTGAAGTACGCCGGCCGCTCCGCGAGCAGCTCCAGACCGCGCGCCTCGTTGCCGGACAGCACGCAGAACTCGACGTGGTCCGCGTAGGCGCCCCGCATGCTCTCCATGGCCCTCACGAGCCGGAAGCCGCGCAGATGGTGGGCGCGTGCCTCCTCAACGCGGCCCAGCCGCAGCAGGGGTGCCAGGGAGGACGCGAGTACCGTGTGCGGTTCGTGGGCGCACGTGAACTCGCCCTCAAGTACCGGCGCCCACAGCCGCAGCGCCTCCTCGTCCCGGCCGCGCTCCGCCTGCCACCAGCCCTGCCCGTGCAGCTCGCAGGCGTGACAGTCGGCCATGGCGTCCCGGTCGGCGGCGAGCCACGCGGCGTACGCCGGCTCGGCCCGCGCCACGTCCCCGATGTGCGCGGCCACGCTGAACTCGGCACCCCGCACGGCCCGTTCGGAGTGCCCGGCGAGCCGGTAGCGGTGCTCCATCTCGCCGAGCCACTTCTCGATGGAGGCGAGCGGGATGTGCGGCTGGTCGAGCATGCCGGCCGACATCCACTTGAAGACCCAGTGCAGCGAGTGCGCCTCGTACTCGTCGAAGTCCTCGGGCCGCTCGTCCCACATGCGCAGCAGGCGCGCGAAGGGGACGAACATCTTGTCCTTCTCGGAGCTGTAGTTGTAGACCTTCAGCTGGTGCCCGAGCGCCTCGATCACCGCCAGTGGGATGTTCAGCTTCTCGGCCTCGGCGAGCAATTGCTCCGCGCGTGCGTTGCGGGCGGGTCCCTCCGGCTGCTCGGAGTTCTCCGCCATCGCCCGGCGCAGGGCGTCGAAGTCCGTGATCTCACTCATCAGTGACCGCCCCCCGGGGAGTCGGAGTCGCCGTGCGTGGCCCATTCCAGGAGGCTGATGAACGCCCGGTTGAGCAGCGCCGAATCGGCGGGCCTCAGTGGCCGTTGCGCCATCAGCAGCGCCTGCCCGTACAACGACTCCGTGGCGGTGCCGATCAGTTCCGGGTCCCGCAGGGAACTGATGCGCCGGATCAGCGGGTTGAGGTGGTTGAGCACCAGACGCGCGCGCGGGGCGCTGCCCCGCAGCGAGCCGAGGATGCCCGCCCACAGGTCGTCGGCCTGCTCCTCGGCCTCCGCCCGGGCCTGTTCGTGCCGGGCCGCCCGGTCGTCCAGGTGCAGCGCGGGCACGGACAGGGGATGGAAGGCGCGCAGTACGACGTCACAGCCCAGGGGGTCGAGTTTCGCCCGCGCGGCCGCCAGGAGGCCGGACAGGGCCAGCTCCTCGGCCGGATCGACCGCGTCCAGATGGGCGGTCACGGTGTCGGCGTCCAGCTCCGCGACCACCGTGTCCGGCCGCACCGACGGCAGCGCCTCGATCAGCTCGCTGTCGTACGTGTAACCGCCGTTGATCACCCCGACGCCCTGCGCGGACGCGATCGGCGCGACCTGCCGGTACTCCTCGACCGTCCGCGTGAAGTGCACCACCGGGTGGCGCTGCGCGAACTCCTCCAGGGACAGCCGCCCGTCGCTCGTCTCGAAGGGCAGCCACGGCAGCATCGTGCGCAGCATCTCCTTGTCGTGCCGCGCCAGGGACTTCACGCCCAGATGATGCACCGACAGAAAGGCCGCGAGCCGTTCCGGATCACCGGCCGCGAGGCCGGTCAGCCAGGACCGAATCCTTTCGCCCAGCGTCTCCCGTACGGCGGCCAGCGTCTCGTCCTCGTACAGTGACTCGCGCGAGGCCGTGGGCCGCAGACTGTCGGTGTCCAGGACGCAGCGCACGAAGAACGCCCAGTCGGGCAGCAGCTGTTCGGCCCGCTCGGTCAGCAGCATGCCCTTGAGATGCACCCGATGACCCGCGTGCTGGGCCGGGCTGACCGCCGACGGCAGCACGTACGCCACCCCGCGAATCCCGGCCAGCGGCACGTCCAAGTCGATCGCGTCCAACGGTGTGAAGCCGAACAGTTCGTGACAGTGCCGCGCCAGCGCCACCCGCCGGGTGGCGGGGCTCGGATACGGCCGGTCCCAGGGCGCGGGCAGGTCGGTGACCGCCTCCTCGCCCACCCGCACGTCGTACGGCAGCAGCGAGCCGAAGTCCCGTGCCAGCGTGAGGACACGCTGCGGCGCAAGCCACTCTCCGGCCCCCGCCCGCGCCACGAGGTGCACGGTGGTGCCCGGTTCCGGACGGGCCTCGTCCGGCAGCGTCCGCACGGTGTACGAACCGTCGTCGCTCGCCGTCCACTCCACCGGTCGGGCACCCGGCGTACGGGCGCTGCGGCTGACCACCCGGATCCGCTCGGCGACCACGAAGCAGGCGAGCAGCCCGATGCCGAACTGCCCGAGGAAGTCGGAGCGGGCCTCCTGCAACCCGTCGGCACGCTTGGAACTGCGCCCGATCGTCGCCAACAGGTTGTGCACGTCCGCCTCGGTGAGCCCCACGCCCGTGTCCTCGACACGCAGGGCTCCGCCCTCGGCGTACAGCCGCACGTGGGCCGGGGCGCCGGGCTCCTCGGCCCGCCGGGCGGTGATCGCGTCCACCGCGTTCTGCAACAGCTCGCGCAGATAGACCTTGGGACTGGAGTAGAGGTGATGGGAGAGCAGGTCCACCAGACCGCGCAGGTCGACCTGGAAGGTATGAGGTGACTGGGGTGATTGGGATGCGTGGGATGACTGTGAGGTCTGGGAGTCCATCATCACGGCGCCGGTGGGGGGACGGGCGACGGCGCGGGGTCGGGCGGTCCGTGTGAGGCGGAGACCGCGAGGGATGGCCGGGGCGCGCCATCCTAGGGCCCGAACGAGCCGTCTGACCAGGTGTTTCCCGGACGTATACGGCCATTGTCAGTGGTGTGGTGTGCAATGGATCTCGTGCCCGCACTGCAAGAACCACTGGAACAGCCATTGAAGTCAGTGCTCGGCCCCGCCACCGCGAAGGTGATGGCCGAGCATCTCGGCCTGCATACCGTCGGCGACCTCCTGCACCACTACCCGCGCAGATACGAGGAGCGCGGCCAGCTCACCCACCTCGCCGACCTCCCCCTGGACGAGCACGTCACGGTGGTCGCCCAGGTCGCCGACGCCCGCCTGCACACCTTCGCCTCCGCCAAGGCGCCCCGGGGCAAGGGCCAGCGCCTGGAAGTCACGATCACGGACGGCAGCGGCCGCCTCCAACTCGTCTTCTTCGGCCACGGCGTCCACAAGCCCCACAAGGAGCTCCTCCCGGGCACGCGCGCGATGTTCGCGGGCAAGGTCTCCGTCTTCAACCGCCGACTGCAACTGGCGCATCCGGCCTACGAGTTGCTGCGCGGCGATTCCGAGGAAGCCGTCGACACCTGGGCAGGGGCGCTCATCCCGATCTACCCCGCGACCGCCAAGCTGGAGTCCTGGAAGATCGGCAAGGCGATCCAGACGGTGCTGCCCAGCGCCCAGGAGGCCATCGACCCCCTCCCGGACTCGCTCCGCGAGGGCCGCGCCCTGGTCTCCCTCCCCGAGGCCCTGCTGAAGATCCACCGCCCGCACACCAAGGCGGACATCGCCGACGCCCGCGACCGCCTCAAGTGGGACGAGGCCTTCGTCCTCCAGATCGCCCTCGCCCGCCGCCGCCACGCCGACGCCCAACTCCCCGCGGTCCCCCGCAAACCCAAGCCGGACGGCCTCCTCACGGCCTTCGACGACCGCCTCCCCTTCACCCTCACCGAGGGCCAGCAGAGCGTCTCCAGGGAGATCTTCGACGACCTGGCGACCGAGCATCCGATGCACCGGCTGCTCCAAGGGGAGGTCGGTAGCGGAAAGACGATGGTGGCCCTCCGCGCCATGCTCGCCGTCGTCGACGCGGGCGGGCAGGCCGCCATGCTCGCGCCCACCGAGGTGCTCGCACAGCAGCATCACCGGTCGGTCGTCGAGATGATGGGCGAGCTGGCCGAGGGCGGGATGCTGGGCGGGGCCGAGCAGGCCACCAAAGTCGTGCTGCTCACCGGATCCATGGGGGCAGCCGCCCGGCGGCAGGCGCTGCTCGACCTGGTCACCGGAGAGGCCGGGATCGTGATCGGCACGCACGCGCTGATCGAGGACAAGGTGCAGTTCCACGACCTGGGGCTGGTCGTCGTCGACGAACAGCACCGCTTCGGCGTCGAGCAGCGCGACGCCCTGCGCGGCAAGGGCAAGCAGCCACCGCACCTGCTGGTCATGACCGCCACACCGATCCCGCGCACGGTCGCCATGACCGTCTTCGGCGACCTGGAGACCTCCGTCCTGGACCAGCTCCCGGCCGGCCGTTCGCCCATCGCCAGCCATGTCGTCCCGGCCGCCGACAAGCCCCACTTCCTGGCCAGGGCCTGGGAGCGCGTGCGCGAGGAGGTGGGGAACGGCCATCAGGCGTACGTCGTCTGCCCGCGCATCGGTGACGAGGACGAGGACCCCAAGGCCGCCAAGAAGAAGTCCCCCGAGGACGAGGCCGAGAAGCGCCCGCCGCTCGCCGTCCTCGATGTCGCCGACCAGCTCGCCAAGGGGCCCCTCCAGGGCCTCAAGGTGGAGGTCCTGCACGGCCGTATGCAGCCCGACGACAAGGACGCGGTCATGCGCCGCTTCGCCGCCGGCGAGACCGACGTCCTGGTCGCCACGACGGTCATCGAGGTCGGCGTCAACGTGCCCAACGCCACGGTGATGGTGATCATGGACGCCGACCGCTTCGGCGTCTCCCAGCTGCACCAGCTGCGCGGCCGGGTAGGCCGCGGCTCGGCGGCCGGCCTGTGCCTGCTGGTCACCGAGATGCCCGAGGCGAGTCCGGCCCGCCAGCGGCTGAACTCCGTGGCCGCCACCCTGGACGGCTTCGAGCTCTCCCGCATCGACCTCGAACAGCGCCGCGAGGGCGACGTCCTCGGCCAGGCCCAGTCCGGCACCCGCTCCTCCCTGCGGATGCTCGCCGTCATCGACGACGAGGAGATCATCGCCGAGGCACGCGAGGAGGCCGCCCGGGTCGTCGCCGCCGACCCGGACCTGGAACACCTGCCCGCCCTGCGCACCGCGCTGGACGCGTTGCTGGACGAGGAGAGGGAGCAGTACTTGGAGAAGGGCTGACAGACTGGGACCGGTACCACCAGGGCACACACCTGGGCACCACCAGAGCCCACCGACAAGGACCGAGGAACGCAAGGACATGACTCGCGTGATCGCCGGCCGGGCCGGCGGACGCCGTCTGGCCGTCCCGCCCGGACACGGGACCCGCCCCACCTCCGACCGCGCGCGCGAGGGCCTGTTCTCCACCTGGCAGTCCCTGCTCGGCGGCCCCCTCGAGGGCGAACGGGTCCTCGACCTGTACGCCGGGTCCGGCGCCGTCGGCCTGGAGGCCCTGTCCCGCGGCGCCGGCCACACCCTGCTCGTCGAGGCCGACGCCCGGGCGGCCCGCACCGTCCGGGAGAACGTCAAGCGCCTCGGCCTGCCCGGCGCCGAGGTCCGCGCGGGCAAGGCCCGGCAGATCATCCAGACGCCGCCGCAGCAGCCGTACGACCTCGTCTTCCTCGACCCTCCGTACGCCGTCTCGGACGACGATCTTCGGGAGATTCTGCTCACACTCCGTACGGAAGGGTGGCTCACGCCCGATGCCCTCGTCACCGTGGAGCGCAGCACCAGAGGTGGCGAATTCCGCTGGCCGGACGGTTTCGAAGCGATCCGGGCCCGTCGCTACGGCGAGGGAACGTTTTGGTACGGTCGCGCCGCCTCTACGTGCGAAGACGCACGATGACCGGACCGGAGAGCGAGGGAACCCAAGTGCGCCGCGCCGTCTGTCCCGGGTCGTTCGACCCCATCACCAACGGACATCTCGACATCATCGCCCGCGCCTCCCGTCTGTACGACGAGGTCTATGTCGCGGTGATGATCAACAAGGCCAAGAAGGGCCTGTTCGAGATCGAGGAGCGGATCGACCTGATCCGCCAGGTCACCGCCGAGTACGAGAACGTCCGCGTCGAGGCCTTCCACGGCCTCCTCGTCGACTTCTGCAAGGAGCGCGACATCCCGGCCATCGTCAAGGGCCTGCGCGCGGTCAGCGACTTCGACTACGAGCTTCAGATGGCCCAGATGAACAACGGCCTCACGGGTGTCGAGACGCTCTTCGTCCCCACCAACCCCACCTACAGCTTCCTCTCCTCCTCCCTGGTCAAGGAGGTCGCTACCTGGGGCGGAGACGTCTCCCACCTGGTGCCCCCGGCGGTCTTCGAGGCCCTCGCCCAGCGCCTCGGAAAGGACTGAGCCGGACGCAGGTTCCCTGACGACACGTCACCCGCTGTCCGACGGCAACCTCATGGCCGTACAGTCGTCCCGTCCGTCTCCAACACAGCTGTAGAGAGTGGCGAGCACAGGTGGACGTGCAGAAGAAGCTCGACGAGATCGTGTCCGCGGTCTCCGGTGCCCGGTCGATGCCCATGTCGGCCTCGTGTGTGGTCAATCGCGCCGAACTGCTCTCGATGCTGGAAGAGGTGCGCCAGGCCCTGCCCGGCTCCCTCGCGCAGGCCCAGGAGCTGATCGGCGGCCGCGAGCAGATGGTCGAGCAGGCCCGCCAGGAGGCCGAGCGCATCATCGAACACGCCCACGCCGAGCGGGGCTCGCTGATCTCCGACACCGAGATCGCCCGCCGCTCCCAGGCCGAGGCCGACCGCATCCTCGCCGAGGCCCGCAAGGAGGCGGAGGAGATCCGCGCGGAGGCCGACGACTACGTCGACTCCAAGCTCGCCAACTTCGAGGTCGTCCTCACCAAGACCCTCGGCTCCGTCGGCCGCGGCCGCGAGAAGCTCCTCGGCACCGGACCCGGCGTCGACGAGCAGGGCTACGAGGACGAGGACGCCCCCGAGCGCAGCCACGACCCGGACACCCTGCGCCGCACCGCCGACGAGTACGTCGATGTCAAGCTGGGCGCCTTCGAGGCGGTCCTGGCCAAGACCCTGGAGGCCGTCGGCCGCGGCCGCCAGAAGCTGCACGGCCGGATCGCCACCGACGACCTCGGCGCCCTCGCCGACGACCTTTCCACCGTCCAGCACTCCAGCGACGCCGACTATCTGGCCGACCTCGCCGCCCTCTCGGAGCGGGACACCCCGACCCCTCAGGCCGCCCCGGCCGAGCAGCAGCCGGTACCGCCGCAGTACGACCCGCAGACCGTGCAGCCGGCGTACGGCTACCAGCAGCAGACCGCCGACCCCTACGGCTACCAGCAGCAGTACGGCGGCCAGCAAGCCGATCCGTACGGCTACCAGCAGGCCCAGCAGGCCGACCCGTACGCCGCCCCCACCTCCGGCTACGCTCCGGCGGGAGGTGCCCCCTTCCAGGGCTACGACGGTCAGCAGGGCGCCTATGACCCGCAGCAGGCCCAGCAGGCCCAGCAGGCATACGCCGGGCAGCAGCAGATGCCCGCCCTCGACGAGACCAGCCTCTTCGACACCAGCATGATCAGCGCGGAGCAGCTGCGGGCCTATGAGCAGGGGCGCGGCAACGGCTGACCCCGGCACGCGAGAGGGGGCGTCGGCCGGGAGCGCACACCGGATTGGGCCGTGAGCGAAAGGTCCAGTATCCTGGCTCTTCGGTCGCGCGTACGTCCGCGATCAACGCTGCCCGGGAACACCGAAGGGCAGCGCCCCTGAGCTCAGAAGATCGAAAGCAGGAATGGCCCTGAACGCCCGCCTCGACCACCGCAACCCTCTCGTGTTCGACACACACGAGCTGGGTCGGCGGCCTGGTGCGCTCCAGCGCCTGACCCGCGAGATCGACGCTCCCAAGGACTTCGGTATCCAGGGAGTCATCGGAGTGCCGGAAGGCGCCCCGGTGGAGCTCGAACTCCGACTCGAGTCGGTCATGGAAGGTGTGCTCGTCACAGGCACCGCCCGTGCACAGGCCGAGGGGGAGTGCGTAAGGTGTCTGGAGCCGCTCGAGCTGGCGCTCGAAGCGGACTTCCAGGAGATGTTCTCGTACCCTGACGCCGACGACCGGGGCCGCCCCAAGGCGGAGCCGGCCGACGACGCCGAGGAAGACGAGGACAGGCTCTTCATCGAGGACGGCCTGTTCGACCTCGAACCCGTGCTGCGCGATGCGGTGGTGCTCGCACTGCCGATGCAGCCGGTGTGCCAGGAAGACTGCCCAGGACTGTGCGCCCAGTGCGGCGCACGCCTCGCGGACGACCCGGACCACCACCACGACGCCGTCGACATCCGTTGGGCGGCACTGCAGGGACTCGCCGGTTCACTCGAAGACGGCGATAAGGACGAGATGAGCGGCGCCGAATCGGGCGTCGACGAGAAGCAGGAGAAGTAGCCGTGGCTGTTCCGAAGCGGAAGATGTCGCGCAGCAACACGCGCCACCGCCGGTCGCAGTGGAAGGCTGCGGTCCCCACCCTGGTTGCGTGCGAGCGCTGCCACGAGCCCAAGCAGCAGCACATCGCGTGCCCGTCTTGCGGCACCTACAACAAGCGCCAGGTCCTCGAGGTCTGAGCGGCTGGTGAGAGGCACTGTGTCCACGCCTAAGAAGAACGCTCCCCGCGAGAGCGGGAGTAGCCCGGCGGACAACATGGCCTCGTCCCACACGCTGTTGGAAGGGCGGCTCGGGTACAAGCTCGAGTCCGCCCTTCTGGTGCGTGCGCTGACCCACCGTTCCTACGCGTACGAGAACGGCGGCCTGCCCACCAACGAGCGCCTGGAGTTCCTCGGGGACTCCGTTCTCGGCCTCGTGGTCACGGACACGCTGTACCGCATCCACCCCGACCTGCCCGAAGGCCAGCTGGCCAAACTGCGGGCCGCGGTGGTCAACTCGCGTGCGTTGGCGGAGGTCGGCCGCGGCCTCGACCTGGGCTCCTTCATCCGGCTCGGCCGCGGTGAAGAGGGCACGGGCGGCCGGGACAAGGCATCCATCCTCGCCGACACCCTCGAAGCGGTGATCGGCGCGGTCTATCTCGACCAGGGCCTGGACTCGGCGGCGGAGCTGGTGCACCGCCTGTTCGACCCCTTGATCGAGAAGTCCTCGAATCTCGGAGCCGGCCTGGACTGGAAGACCAGCCTCCAGGAGCTCACCGCGACCGAGGCGCTCGGCGTGCCCGAGTACCTGGTCACGGAGACCGGCCCCGACCACGAGAAGACCTTCACTGCTGCCGCCCGCGTCGGAGGCGTCTCGTACGGCACCGGCACCGGCCGCAGCAAGAAGGAGGCGGAGCAGCAGGCCGCGGAATCCGCGTGGCGGTCCATCAAGGCCGCGGCGGAGGAGCGCGCCAAACTGGTGGCCGAGAAGGCCGCCCAGGACGGCGAGGATCCCTCGTCGGTCTCCGCCTGACCTAACGAGCGCATCCGAGCGCCTGTCCCCGGGTCCCGCCCGGAGGCGGGCGCTCGGCTCATACACCGCGGGGGATCCCATGCCCGAGTTGCCCGAGGTCGAGGTCGTACGGCGCGGTCTGGAGCGGTGGGTCGCCCACCGGACCGTCGCCGAGGCCGAGGTGCTGCACCCGCGCGCGGTACGCCGTCATCTCGCCGGCGCCGACGACTTCGCCCACCGTCTCAAGGGCCACCGCATCGGCACGCCCAGCCGGCGCGGCAAGTACCTGTGGTTGCCCCTGGAGGACACGCATCAGGCGATCCTGGCGCATCTCGGGATGAGCGGCCAACTGCTGGTCCAGTCGCAGGCGGCGCCGGACGAGAAGCACCTCAGGATCCGGGTGAGATTCGCAGACGAGGTGGACACGGAACTCCGCTTCGTCGACCAACGCACCTTCGGCGGGCTGTCCTTGCACGACACCACCCCCGACGGCCTGCCCGACGTCATCGCGCACATCGCCCGCGACCCCCTCGACCCGCTCTTCGGCGACGGGGCCTTCCACCAGGCCCTGCGCCGCAAGCGCACGACGATCAAACGGGCCCTGCTCGACCAGTCGTTGATCAGCGGTGTCGGCAACATCTACGCGGACGAGGCTCTTTGGCGCGCCCGCATCCACTTCGAGCGCCCGACCGCGAACTTCACCCGCCCGCGCACCGCGGAACTCCTCGGCCACATCAGGGACGTGATGAACGAGGCCCTGGCGGTGGGCGGCACCAGCTTCGACAGCCTGTACGTCAACGTCAACGGCGAGTCGGGGTACTTCGACCGGTCGCTGGACGCGTACGGGCGCGAGGGCCTGCCGTGCAAGCGGTGCGCCACGCCGATGCGCCGGCGCGCCTGGATGAACCGGTCCAGCTACTTCTGCCCGAGGTGTCAGCGGGCGCCGCGTGTGGCGTCGTAATGCCGGCGTGCTTCGAGCACGTAGTCCATCCGGCCCTCCACGAACTGGATGAGGCCGATCAGGCGCTCGGCGACCTCGTGGCCGAGCGGAGTCAGTTCGTAGTCCACGCGGGGCGGGTTCGTCGGCTGGGCCTCGCGGTGGACCAGGCCGTCGCGCTCCAGCGCGTGCAGCGTCTGGGACAGCATCTTCTCGCTCACGCCGTCGACCCGGCGGCGCAGCTCGTTGAAGCGGAGTGAGCCCTCGTGCAGGGCGCCGAGCGTGAGCGCGCCCCACCGTCCCGTGACGTGCTCCAGCGTGCCGCGCGAGGGGCAGGCCTTGGCGAACACGCTGTACGGGAGGTTCTGGTCCTCCGTGCGCTCGTCCATGGTGTCCATAGACCAAGCGTACGCGAACGCAGCGCTAACCAACAGGTTGCACTAACTGCTGGTTAGTATGTCGCCGTCCTAGTAACCGAAGTCCTGCGTCCACCAAGGGCCGCCCGACGCCATGTGCACACCGACACCCAGCGTCTTGAAGTCGCAGTTCAGGATGTTGGCCTTGTGCCCCGGGCTGTTCATCCAGGCCTCCATCACCGCGGCCGCGTCGGCCTGCCCCCGGGCTATGTTCTCGCCGCCGAGGTCGGTGATCCCGGCCTTCGCGGCCCGGTCCCACGGGCTCGCCCCGTCCGGGTCGGTGTGGTCGAAGAAGCCGCGCGCGGCCATGTCCTCGCTGAAGTCCTGAGCCAGCTCGGCCAGCGCGCTGTTGGCGGAGACCGGGCTGCAGCCCACCTTCGACCGCTCCTCGTTGACCAGCTTGAGCACCTCGGCCGCGGCCTGGGCCTCCGCGGACACCGTCACGGGGGCGCTGGTCTTCTCCGGAGCCTTCGTGGCCGTACGCGACGGAGTCGTCGTGGGCTTCTTGCTGGGCGTGGGGGTGGTCTTCGGCTTCTTGGTCGGCGTCTCGGTCGTCTTGGTCGGCGCGGCCGGCGACGTCGAGGGGGAGGGGGAGGCCGAGGGCGAGGCCGAGCGCTCGGTGTCACGGCTCGTCGACGTGCCGTCGTCGCGGCTCTCGGCGCTGCCGGAGGTGCCGCCCTGCTCGGTCGGGGCGCCGGTGGTCGGCGTGTCCACGGCCTGCACATTGTCGCCGCCGCTGCTGCGGTCCCCGCCCAGCTTGTAGTTCTCGAGGCCGGGCACCGCGCCCGTGGCGACCGCGACGGTGCCGAGGGCCACCGCCGCGGAGACGCCGAGCAGACCGGTCTTGACCGGCGCGGCCTTCTTCTTCCGGCGGCGGTGCGAGCCCGCGCGGCGGGGGCCGTCGGAAGGTATGTAGCCGTCGGACGGGAAGGCCGCTGTGTCGGCGTTCCAGGTGTGACCGTCGTCGTCCGTCGCGAAGAGGTACTCCTGGCTCCTGGTGTAGGCGTCGCCGTACGCCTCGGGGTTCAGGTAGGGGGCGATGCCCAGCGTGGGGTGGTCGCCCGCGGCGGAGTCGTACGAGTCGTAGGGGTCGTACGGATCGTGGTGTCCCTGGCTCCCCTTGTGGGAGCTGTACGTCTCTGTGACCCCCGTGGCGCGGCCCGTGCTGGCGGCGCGGCCGGCGGCGGAGCGTCGGTGGCGTCCCATGTCCTGGCCTTCCTCGTCCTCGCGGTCGACGCGTCCCCCCGGTCAACCAAGCTCACAAAACTCACACGATCGAGTGAGTTTCGTATGAGATTCATTGGCAGGGGACGGTACCGCATGGCGCCGGAGGAGGAAGTGTCCCGAGAGACATTGGCCGGTTAGGTTGCACTCATGAGCGAGGATGTGCGATTGGTCGCCTGGGTGCGTGGACGTGTCCAAGGTGTGGGTTTTCGCTGGTTCACGCGGGCCAAGGCCCTGGAGATCGGCGGCCTGAGTGGTTTTGCTCTCAATTTGGAGGACGGACGGGTCCAGGTGGTCGCCGAGGGGCCGCGCACGGACTGTCAGGGGCTTCTGGAATGGCTCCAGAGCGACGACACGCCCGGGCGCGTGGACGGTGTCACCGAGATCTGGGACACACCTCGCGGGGGGTACGACGGCTTCGCCATCCGCTGAGCCAGTTCTGTAAAGAGCCCCAGGCGGAAGCGGAGGGACATGCCACTGGCAGCTGCCCGGAGCAGAAAGGCCCTGGTGGTTGCCAAGAACCCCTTGCCGTGGCAGGCTCCGCACGTAAGGATGATCGCCACGCCCTGAGGGCCCCGCAGGAGCCGAAGCGCCGCCGTTTCCGGCCGCGCGTCACCGGGTTGCCCGCCAATACGGGGCGTGATCGTGTTGACCGTCAAACTTTTTGGTGAGACGCTGAAAGCACCCCGCGCACCTTAGCTGTTTGGCATGGAAGAACAGCTGCACGAACTCAAAAGTGTCAAGCACCGCGGGTGCGAATCCCTCACGACCCACACCGCTTCGGTCGGTCACTCAGTGTGGAGGACCATCCATCATGGCAAAGGCGCTTCTCGGTTACGTCGGCGGCTCCGACCCTCGACTCCTCGCCGAGATGCGACGGCTCCAGCAGCGCGTCCAAGACCTGGAATCCGAGCTCGTACGGATCCAGGCGGAGAACGACGCGCTCGCGGCTGCCGCTTCTCACGACAGGATCATGGAGAGCATCGACGCACACCAGGCGGAGCCTGCGCTCACCTGATCGCTGCATCGCTCCACAACAGCACAAGCAGTGGTTGGGCTGCCCGTATCAACCGCTAAGTTGTCAGACAACTGAAACCCAGTTGTCAGAGTTGCAAGGGACGCTTCGGCGTCCCTTCTTTCTTGCCCCCGCGCATCCTTTCACCCTCTTTAACGTTTGGTGTGCCCTGCGCGTTCATGTGTGAAACCGCAGGGTGACCGGGGTTCATAGTGTGAGACACGCCCGGGAGGTAGAGTCCAGCGGCGTGCACCTCAAGGCCCTGACCCTCCGAGGGTTCAAGTCGTTCGCCTCGGCGACCACGCTCCGGTTCGAGCCGGGGATCACGTGTGTCGTGGGGCCGAACGGCTCGGGCAAGTCCAATGTGGTGGACGCGCTCAGCTGGGTCATGGGCGAACAGGGCGCCAAGTCGCTGCGCGGCGGCAAGATGGAGGACGTCATCTTCGCCGGCACCACCGGCCGCCCGCCGCTGGGCCGCGCCGAGGTGTCCCTGACCATCGACAACTCCGACGGGGCCCTGCCCATCGAGTACGCCGAGGTCACCATCACGCGGATCATGTTCCGCAACGGCGGCAGCGAGTACCAGATCAACGGCGACACCTGCCGGCTCCTCGACATCCAGGAACTGCTGTCCGACTCCGGCATCGGCCGCGAGATGCACGTCATCGTCGGCCAGGGCCAGCTCGACTCCGTCCTGCACGCCGACCCCATGGGCCGCCGCGCCTTCATCGAGGAGGCGGCCGGCGTCCTCAAGCACCGCAAGCGCAAGGAGAAGGCGCTGCGGAAGCTGGACGCGATGCAGGCCAACCTCGCGCGCGTGCAGGACCTGACGGACGAGCTCAGGAGGCAGCTGAAGCCCCTGGGCCGACAGGCCGCCGTCGCACGAAGGGCCGCCGTCATCCAGGCCGACCTCCGAGACGCCCGCCTGCGCCTCCTCGCCGACGATCTCGTACGGCTGCGGGAGGCGCTGAAGGCCGAGGTCGCGGACGAGGCCGCGCTGAAGGAACGCAAGGAGGCCGCCGAACAGGAACTGAAGAAGGCGCTCCAGCGGGAGGCGCTCCTGGAGGACGAGGTACGGCAGCTCACGCCTCGCCTCCAGCGCGCCCAGCAGACCTGGTACGAGCTCTCCCAACTGGCCGAGCGGGTGCGCGGCACGATCTCGCTGGCCGACGCGCGCGTGAAGAGCGCCACCTCCGCGCCCCCCGAGGAGCGGCGCGGGCGCGACCCCGAGGACATGGAGCGCGAGGCCGCGCGGATCCGTGAGCAGGAGGCCGAGCTCGAAGCGGCCCTGGAGGCGGCCGAGCGCGCCCTGGAGGACACGGTCGCCCACCGCGCCGAGCTGGAACGCGAACTCGCGCTCGAAGAACGGCGCCTGAAGGACGTGGCCCGTGCCATCGCCGACCGCCGCGAGGGGCTCGCCCGGCTGAACGGCCAGGTCAACGCGGCCCGTTCGCGCGCGGCCTCGGCCCAGGCCGAGATCGACCGGCTGGCCGCCGCCCGCGACGAGGCCCAGGAGCGGGCCGTCGCCGCGCAGGAGGAGTACGAGGCGCTGAAGGCGGAGGTCGACGGCCTCGATGCGGGTGACGCGGAACTCGCCGAACAGCACGAGGTGGCGAAACAGCAGCTCGCCGAGGCGGAGGCAGCCCTGTCGGCGGCCCGCGAGGCGGCCACGGCGGTGGAGCGCAAGCGGGCCGCGACCCAGGCCCGCCACGAGGCGTTGGCCATGGGGCTGCGCCGCAAGGACGGCACGGGCGCGCTGCTGGCGGCGAAGGATCGTCTCAGCGGACTGCTCGGCCCGGCCGCCGAGCTGCTGACCGTGACCCCGGGCCACGAGGCCGCCCTGGCCACCGCCTTCGGCGCCGCCGCCGACGCCATCACGGTGACGACGCCGTCCTCGGCCGCCGACGCGATCCGCCTGCTGCGCAAGCAGGACGCGGGGCGGGCGGCGCTGCTGGTGAGCGGCGCCCCCGACGACGTACCGCAGGAGGCGCGGACCGACGGGCCGCCGTATGCCGCCGACCTCGTCAGCGGCCCCGCCGAGCTGATGCCCGCCGTACGACGGCTGCTGCACGGGATCGTCGTGGTCGGCACCCTGGAGGACGCCGAGGACCTCGTCTGCGCGCGGCCCGATCTCACCGCCGTGACCGCCGAGGGCGATCTGCTGGGCGCGTACTTCGCACAGGGCGGGTCCGCCGGGGCGCCGAGTCTGCTCGAAGTGCAGGCGTCCGTGGATGAGGCCGTCGCCGAGCTGGAAGAACTGGCGGTGCGGTGTAAGGAGCTCACCGAGGCACAGCACGCGGCGGCGGAGCGGCGCAAGGAGTGTGCCGCGCGAGTCGAGGAGCTGGGGGAGCGGCGTCGCGCCGCCGACCGGGAGAAGTCGGCCGTCGCGCAGCAGCTCGGGCGGCTGTCGGGGCAGGCACGCGGTGCCGCCGGGGAGGCCGAGCGGTCCGTGGCCGCCGCCGCGCGGGCGCAGGAGGCGCTCGACAGGGCCCTCACCGAGGTCGAGGAACTCGCCGAACGGCTCGCCGTCGCCGAGGAGATGCCGGTCGAGGAGGAGCCCGACACGTCGGTACGGGACCGTCTCGCTGCCGACGGGGCCAACGCCCGGCAGACCGAGATGGAGGCCCGGCTTCAGGTCCGCACGCACGAAG
>NZ_NTGE01000147.1 GCF_002291145.1 Streptomyces sp. SA15 | reverse complement strand
GCGGTCGCGGCGGTCACCGGGACCGGCACGGACGCCGCTGCCGCCGTCGGCGCGGGCGACACCTCGGCCGCGGGCGCGGCCACCGCCGGAGCAGCCTCCGCCGCGGCGGGCACCGCCTCAGCGACCTCCGGCCGAGCCACCCGATAGCCGTTCTCCAGCGCATCGCGGTACGCCGCCTTACGGGCCTGCGGCACGTGGTTGATGCCGTTCAGCGGCACGGTCATGCCCTTGACCGGCTCGGTGACGCAAGGCGCGGCCACGTAACGGTCCTCGGTGGTCAACGGCAGGCCCAGTACGGCGAGTTGGGCCACGGCACGCTTCAGTGAGAGGTCGGCGTCACCCTTGGGGCCCGGGTCGAGCTGCATGGCGAAGTGCTCGCGGTCGCCGAGGATGCGGCGGACCAGCTGGGTCAGCACGCCCTTCGGTCCGAACTCCACGAACGTGCGGAAGCCCGCCGCGTACATCTCCTCGACCCGCTCGGCGAACTGCACCGGCTTGACGAGCTGGTCGACCAGGGTCCGCCGGTTGGCGTCGACGTCCGAACCGTACGAGGCACCCGGTGAGTTGGCGTACACCGGCTGCCGCGGCTCGCGGATCTCCGCGTCGGCCACGCGCTGCCCGAACGCCTCCACCGCGTGTGCGACGAACGGCGTGTGGAACGCCGCCGACACCGGCAGCCGCACCGCCCGTACGCCGGCCCCGTCCGCCGCACGGACCAGCCGCTCCACGGCGTCGGTGGCCCCGCCGAGCACGACCTGGTCGGGGGCGTTGCGGTTGCAGACCGTCAACTCGGGGTGCTCGGCGAGCAGGCGCTCGACCTGCTCCTCGCAAGCGGTGACCGCGGCCATCGCCCCGGCGTCGAAGTCCGGGTCGGCGGGCGGTGCCATGGCGGCCCCCCGCGCCCGGGCCAGAGCGACGTACGTGTCGTCGTCGATCGCGCCGGCGGCCCACAGGGCGGCCAGTTCACCGAAGCTGTGCCCGAGGAAACCGTCGGCGGCGAAGCCCAGTTCGCTCAGGTAACGGAAGTGGCCGGCCGCCAGGGCGCCGATCGCGGGCTGGGCGTACTCGGTGCGGCGCAGCTCGGTCTCGTACGCCGTGCGGGTGGCCTCGTCGAAGGCGGGCGGCGGGAACGCGACGCGAGACAGCGGGAGTTCGTGGTCGGCGAATGCCGCGTTCGCCCGGTCGAAGGCCGCCCGCAGGGGAGGCAGCGCGAGCACGGCGGTCCGGCCGGGCTCGACGTACTGGCTGCCCTGACCCGCGAAGAGCGCGCCCACCTTGCCGGTGGGGGCGGCGCAGCGGCGGAAGTAGACGCCCTTGGGGTGGGACCAGGCTTCCTCGGTGGGCTTCGCCCGCAGTTCGGTCACGGCGAGGGCGCGCAGCTCGGCGAGCTCGGCGTCGGAGCGGGCGACGAGAGCGAGCCGGGGATGGCCGGCCGGAGCGGGTTCGGTCCGCGGCTCCGCGCCACCTTCCAGTGCCCGTACCAGACCGTTCATGTCAGGTTCATGCCATGCATATACCTGGCTCACAGGAGACATGACCCGCAGATCGTCCCCGTCACCGTGTTCCTGAAGCACCACATGGAAGTTGGTGCCGCCGAAGCCGAACGACGAGACGGCCGCGCGCCGTTCGGGCCTGCGCGGGTCGCGGATCCACGGGCGGGCCTGTGCGCTGACGTAGAACGGGCTCTCGGCCCAGTCGATCGCCGGGTTCGGCCGGTCCACGTTGATGGTGGGCGGCAGCACCTTGTGGTGCAGGGCCAGCGCCAGCTTGATCATGCCGGCCGCGCCCGCGGCCGCCTTGGTGTGGCCGATCTGCGACTTCACGCTGCCGACCGCGGCGAACTGCCGGTCCTTCGTGTGCTCCGACACCACCTCCGTCAGCGCCGACAGCTCGGTCGCCTCGCCGACCGCCGTGCCGGTGCCGTGCGCCTCGAACAGCTCGATCGAGTCGGGGGAGACGTCGGCGTCCTCGTACGCGCGGCGCAGCGCCGTCATCTGCCCCTCCTTGCGCGGGGCGTAGATGGACTTGAACCGGCCGTCGCTCGACGAACCGATGCCGCGGAGCACCGCGTAGATCTTGTTGCCGTCCCGCTCGGCATCGGCGAGCCGGCGCAGCGCCAGCATGCCGATGCCCTCACCGATGAGGGTGCCGTCGGCGTTCTCGTCGAAGGGGCGGATACGGCCGCTCTTGGAGAACGCGGGCGTTTTGCTGAAGCACAGGTACATGAAGATGGTGTTCTCGGCGTCGCAGCCGCCCACCAGCATCGTGTCGGAGCGCCCCTCCAGCAGATCGCTGACCGCCGACTTCACCGCGCCCAGCGAGCTGGCGCAGGCCGCGTCGATGGTCATGTTGGTGCCGCCCAGGTCGAGGCGGTTGGCGATGCGGCCGGCGACGACGTTGCCCAGCATGCCGGGGAAGGAGTTCTCCTCCCAGGGCGCGAAGGCCAGCTTGAACTTCTCCGCGATCTCCTCCGCGTCCCGCTGCGTGAGGCCGCAGGAGCGCACGACCTCCTTCAGGACGGGGGTCTGCAGGCGGGCGGTCAGCGGCTGGGTGAGCTGGTTGGCGCCCGTCACGCCGAGGACCACGCCGGTGCGGGAGGCGTCGTACCACTCCTGGTCGGCACCGGCGTCCTTGAGCAGGTCGCGGGCCACGACGAGGCTCAGCAGTTGCAGGACGTCGGTGACTTCGAGGGTGTTCGGGGGCAGCCCGAACTCGAGCGGGTTGAAGGGGACGGTGGGGATGAAGCCGCCGCGCTTGGAGTACGTCTTGTCGGGGGCGGCGGGGTCGGAGTCGTAGTGCTCCGACACGTCCCAGTGGGTGGCCGGGACGTCCTCGATGCAGTCGGCGGCGGAGACCACGTTCGCCCAGAACTCGCGCAGATCGCGCGACTTGGGGTAGAGGGCGGACAGCCCGACGATGGCGATGGGGTCTCGGGCGAGCCGGCGGTCGAGGTCGGACGGGGACGAAGCGTTCACGGCGAGGCTCTCTTGGTCGGACGGCGGGGCCTGGTTGCGGCCCGGGTTCGGTTCGGGGCCCTTCGGGTGACGCGCAAGGGTGGGGAGTGGGCAACCGCCGTTCAGGCGGCGTTGAGCAACGGGGCGATCACTCCGAGGGAGTCGGGGCGGCTGAGCATCGTGTAGTGGTCGCCGGGGCAGCTGTGCAGGGTCAGGCCCTGCGGCGCGAGCTGCCGCCAGCCGAGCGTGGGATCGTCGGGGATCAGGCTCCGCTGGGCCTTGATCAGCACCAGGGGAAGCGGGGCCGGGCCGGGCCGGTGCGGGGCCGTCAGGCGGTTGTTGCGCAGCAGCCCGTCCACGTACGTGTCGTAGAGCTTGCGCAGGCCCGGCAGCGGGGTGTCCGGGTGCAGGGCCCCGGCCGCGACCGCCGCGTCGAGTACGACGGTGAGGCCCTCGTCGACCCCGCGCCCGGCGAGCCGGCCGGGGGCCAGGTCGATCGGGTGGCCCCGCTTCGCCCCCAGGTACATGGCGAACCAGCCGAGGAGCAGATCGGGTTCGAGGGCGTCATCGGGCTGCTGGTACTCCTCGGTGGGCGCGATGCTGTCGAGAAGCACCAGGCGTTCGGGACGCCGCACGGCGGGCGTCTTGCGGCTCATCGCGAGCGCCAGTACGCCGCCGAAGGACCAGCCGGCGAGGGTGTACGGGCCTTTGACCGGGCCCATCGCGGTGAGCAGCCGGTCGGCCAGGGCTTCGACGGTCGTCGCCGCCCTGCCCCCGGTCAGCGCCGCCTCCGCGTACTCGGGGACGGACCCCAGATCCAGCACGGTCAGTCCGTCGCCCTCCGGCAGCGCGTCGGCCAGACCCCGGTAGACCTGGGCCGGGAGTGCCCCGGGGTGGACGACGTACACGGTCCGGCGGCCGGGCGCGGCTGCCCGGAACGGCTGGGCCACCGGCGGCCGTAGGTCACGCGGCGGCCGCACGTCGATCGCTTTCCTCGGCCAGATAGGCCGCCAGGTCCTTGACCGTCGGGTGGTACCAGAGGGTCGTCGTACTCAGCTCGAAACCGAGCCAGTTCTCCAACTCGCCCGCGAGGATGAGGGCTTCGGTCGAGTCCAGGTCCAGCTCGTCGAAGTACACCTCGCGCGAGACCTCTGAGGTCGCCACACCCAGGCGGTGGGCGATCTTTTCGATCAGCCAGTCCTCGGCCTCACGAGTGGTCACTTTGGGCATGGTGCGTCGTCCTTCCTTGAGGAGGGTGTGCGCAGGTCGTCGCGGCCCGGCCCGGGCAGGCGGGCAGCGGGCATCTACATCTCGGCGACGGTCTGTCCCGGCTGACGTGCGTCATCGCACGGGGAGTCAGGCCGGGTCCAAAGAGTGGGGAGTGAGCGGGATTCCGTTCTCGGTCATCGGCGCCGGCGGTGGCGCACGAACAACTGTCGGTGCCTTCGGAGTGGCCGCCCGAAGCACGCGGGTCACAGTCTTGCCACGTGGCTCAATCCTGGACAACCGCTCTTTCGGAGAGTGGAAAGAAAATTGCGTTGACAGGCGTTGACCCACGTGGCGAAGCGTCACCGAACCGGTGAAGCCACCTCACCGGCTCCGTGCTTTACGGTCGCGTTACGGCTGATTGCGTGCCTTTTCCGACTGTCGGAAGGCACCGGGTGACATATTGACGCGGCGTGTGAAGAACTTGCCGAAGTTGGTGGCCTCGGAGAATCCCAGCTGACGGGCGATCGCGCTGATGGGCAGGTCGGTGTGGGCGAGCAGGCGGCGGGCCTCGAGCGCGACCCGGGCGTCGATCAGGTCCTTGGCGGAGGTGTCGGCGGCGGCGCGGCAGGCGCGGGACAGGGCGCGGGGACTGCAGTTCAGGGCGGCGGCGTAGTCCTCCACCAGCCGGGTGGAGTGGAAGGAGCGGTCCAGTTCGCGGCGGAACCGCAGGAAGAGCTCGCCGTTCTTGTCGCTGAGGGCGGGGGCCGTGGAGTCCTTGTGGCGCAGACGGCACATCTGGTCGATGCGCAGGAGTGTCACGGCCAGCAGATGCTTGAGCAGTTCCTCGCCCCGACCGTCGTCGGGCCGCTCGAACTCCACGTGCAGCAGGTCGACGACCCGCCGGAACGAGTGCAGTTCATGGAGGGAGAGCTGCCAGTGGGAAGGGCGCAGCACATCGTCCAGCATCCCCATGTGGGCGCTCATCCGCAGGGGGAACGCCTCGGTGAACATGATGATCTCGGCGTCCATGTCGGGCCGGGGAAATGACTGGACCACCTGATTGGGCCGGGTCCACACCAGCGTGCCCGTGCGGCACGGGAAGGGGCTGGAGTCGACCGAATAACGGCCGGTTCCCTTCGTGACCAGCATGATCTGGTGGAAGTCGAGCCGGTGCGGCGAGGCAAGGAAGTCCGAGGAGACGCCCTCGATCAGTTCCCGCAGGGTCGCCATCGCCATGCCGATGCCCGGCCTACAGATGGGGCTGTAGGGCACGACGGGGATCGGTAACGATGCGAAATCGACCATGAGCGTTCCGGAACTAACCTTTCAGTTGCCGCTTGAGTCTTCAATCATAGAGGTGGCCGCCCGTCACCAGAGTGCCTCTGGTGCATGCACGAGACCGCCATGCCCCCGCATCGAAGGGATCCGACGGGATGACCACCCCCCACTCCGCCGCTCCGGAGCGCTCTGTCGTGGACCGGACGCTCAGCATCCTCGGCGTCTTCGACCGGGACAGCCCTACGCTGACGCTGAGCGACATCAGCCGGCGCTCAGGGCTGCCCGTCGCCACGGTTCACCGCATCGTCACCAAACTGCACGGTTGGGGAGCCCTGGAACGTTCCGCCGACGGCGGCTACAGCATCGGGCTGCGCCTGTGGCAGACGGCCGTCCTGGCACCGCGCATCGCGCTCACCGAGGCCGCGCAGCCGCACCTGCTCGAACTGCACCGGCAGACGGGGGCCGCGGCGATCCTCGCGATCCGTGACGGTGTCGAGAGCGTCTGCCTGTCCTACGTCCCCTACGACGCGCAACCAGAGCCCCGCACCGGCGATCCGGGCAGCCGGGTGCCGTTGCACGCCACCTCGTTGGGTCTGGTCCTGCTCGCCCACGCGAGCGAGCGCGTGCGGAACGAGGTCTGCTCGGGTCCACTGCGTGCCTACACGCCTGCCACGATCACGGACGCCGACATGCTCAAGCGCGCCCTCACCAGGATCAGACAGGAGGGGTTCGCGCGCGTCCACGGCACACTGAACCCCGGAATAGGCGCGGTGGCGTTCCCCGTGCGCGACAGCCGCGGCGTCGTGGTCGCCGCCCTGGGCGTCGCGGCACCCGGCGAAGTCACCCAGCCGACGCGGCTGATGCCTCAGGTGCGCGTCGCGGCCGACGCCGTCTCCCGGTGCCTCCGGACGGACGGATGGCGACTGACGGAGGTCGGCGCGTGACCGGCGGACCGGTGGATGCACGCCACGCACGGACGCGCCCCTACCGCCACGCAGACCTGCGCCGCTCCTTACTGGCGGCCGCCCTCGACGTCATCCGCGCCCCGGGCCCGTCCGGACTGAGTCCGCGGTACCTAAGCGGCTCCGGGTAAGTGCGGGCACGCCGGGCGGGTGTCTCACACCCGGCGCCGGCCCACCACCTGCTCAGCCGCAGCCTCGACGAGGTGCTCGAAGACCTCGCCCCTCAGGCGGTGATGCGGGAGACCGGTGGAACGCTGGTCACGCACTCGGATTGACCCTGTCGTCCCGACGGTGTTCACCGGCGGGTTTGCCGACCATGGCGGACCCGCTGGATGCCTTTGTGTCGACCGGCCAGGGCGAGCACCGCTCGGCGGCGCAGCGTGGTGTCATCCGCCCCCATCGAGATCGGCGCGCCGGCGGAGCACTCGTAGCTCCTGACCGAGGAACTGCATCTCGTACAGCTTCCCCCGGGCGTTGTCGAAGGGGCGGTGGAGGACCATCATCAGCTGCCCGTCGAAGGTGTGGAACAGCATGCCGTGACCGCTGTCGTCGCGGACCAGTGGCCGGTGCTGCTGCCACGGTCCTGTGATGTCGCCGGAGGTCGAGACGGCGTAGGTCTGTACGTAGCCGCCGGTGATGGTGCCGTCCGGGCCGATCAAGTTCTTTTCGTACGTCGACCACAACATGAGCAGCGTGCCGTCAGGGGTGCGGTACAGCTGAGGGCCGTCGGTGATGTAGGGCGGGAGCTGGTTCGGGACGCCGCCCGGGATCTGCTCGCTGATCCAGGGCGCGTCCGAGGCCTTGAACAGGAGGATCGGATCTCCGATCGTCCGGGACAGGTCCGAAGTCAGCCGGATCGCTTCCATGGTTCCGTCGATGGTCTGCAACCACTCGTGCGCGTACACCATCCAGGGCTGCCCGGACGGGTCGACGTAGAGCGTGCCGTCGAGGGTCATGAGGTGTTCGGGCGGGGCGGGGCGTGAGGGGTCGAGGACGGTGAAGGGGCCCAGCAGCGAGTCGGAGACGGCCGTGGTGGTGCCGCGCATGTAGTTCGGGATCTGGAACGGCGTGCCCCACTGGTTGGGTGGTGGTACCGGAAGCGGCTTGTCCTGGTTGTGCAGGGTGGTGAACAGGTAGTACGTGCCGCCCCGTTCGTGCACCTCCGGCGCCCAGCCGCCGTCGGTCGCCCAGATTCCCCGCTGCTCGGCGGCCAGGAAAACCACGACGGGGCGCGTCCAGTCGCGCAGGTCGTGGCTGCGGTAGACCATCGTGCCGGTGCCGTCCACGCCCGATACGGACGGGGCGTTGGAGGTGTAGAGGTAGTAGGCGCGGGTCTTCTCGTCGGCGACGATGAACGGGTCGTGCAGCGGCATGTCGGGAAGCCGCATCGGTTCGGTCTCGGCCACGGTCGAAGACTACGGTGGCACGGTGTCGGCGGAAGCCGACGCCCGAGCGAGGCATGCTGCCGTCGCCCTCCGGTCGGCGGTGTCACTCGTCGTCCGGGGCGGCTGCCGGGTGTGTGAGTGTCGCGACCGCGGCGGCCAGTTGCATCTGCACGGGCTCCGGCAGTGCGTCGCCCCTGACCGTGTTCACCAGGTCCCGGGCCAGGTGGTGCACCTTGATGTTGGTGTTCTGGGAGGTCCTGACCAGGGTGGTCCAGGCGTCCTCCGGGCTGAGGCCGAAGCTGGCCATGAGGATGCCGCGGGCCAGGTCGATCGTCGGCCGGGTCTGCATCGCCCGGCGCAGCTGCACCAGCTCGATGCGCGGGTCGGGCCGCTGCCCCGGATCGTCCGCGTCGGCAGCGGTGAACAGGGACCGGGCGTCGGTGAGATCGAGTACCCGCTCGACAACGGGTCCGGCGGCACGCAGGGTGACGGTCTTCGACTCGTCCAGGGCCTGTTGCCGGATGCCCAGCAGGACGTTGAGGGTGGAGCAATCGAAGAACTCGACCCCGCTGAGGTCCAGGTCGATGCCTCGGGTCGAGTCGGCCAGTGCCGAGCGCAAGGTGTGCCGCAACCAAGGCTCCGCTTGAAGACCGAGTTCGCCCCACACGGTCACGACCATGCGATCGCCCTCCTGGTCGACGAGGGCGGTCACCTCGGAGGCTCCGGGTGCCCCGCTACGGTCGACCGGTCCCGCACAGCGGTCGCCGTCCCCCGACCCGGAGTGCGCAGAGTACGCCGACTGCGGCATGACGCTCTCCCACGGCCTGTCGTCCACTTGCCTCTCCCACGCTCACGCCTACGCACCGGACACGTCAACAGATACACGAAATAAATTTCGGGTGTTTGTGTGCGTGAAACCCTAAACGTATGATGCGGGCATGCGTGTAGTGCCTGAGCCGCACACTGGCTGGACGTTCATTACCAACCACGCGCGCGTGCTGGCCGTCATCGCCGACGATCCGAACGCGCGCATCCGGGACATCGCGGCGCACTGCCGGCTCACGGAGCGTGCCGTCCAGAAGATCATCTCCGACCTGGAGCAGGCCGGCTACCTGTCACACACCCGGGCGGGGCGCGGCAACACCTACCGGATCGAGCCCGGCAAGGTCCTGCGCCACCCCGCGGAAGCCGGCCTCAGCGTGGCATCCCTGCTCTCCCTGCTGGTGCAGGCCGAGGCCGACCGCACAGCTCAGAGCCGCGTCGGCGCCGACGGCAACCGGCCCGGTTAGGGCGTCTGTTCCGGTCATCGAGGCCACACCGGAGGGTCATGCGTTCGCCGGCTGCGGGGCGAGCAGGTCTGCGAGGTCCATGCGGGTGAGGAACTCGCGTCGGTTGCGGTCGGCGACGTTCGAGACCTCTTCGGAGCCGTAACGAGCCGGGCACCGCCGCATCATCGCCATCGCCTCCCACCGCAGGGCGAGCGCCTCGTCGAGTGATGGGCGCGCGTCACGGTCGTGCGGCACTCCCGGCCGAGGGCTCATCTGGTCCCACGGCAGGGACAGCGGGTGCCACGGGCGGGGATCGCCCAGGACGCAGCGCCCGACCCACGACTCGGTCGCGAACGCGAGATGGCGCAGGGTCTGGATGAACGACCACTCGCCGTCGACCGACTCGTGCAGCCTCGGCGGGGGCAGCCGGCGCGCCCGTGCCAGGGTCGCCTCCCACAGCCGCTCGTTGAGGTCCCAGGCCGCCCGGAATCCCTCCGGAGTGGCCGGCCGGAACTTGGGGCGGTCGGGACACCGGCGATCCAGCTCGGCCTCCACCAGCGGCGCGACATCCACCCCGTTGATGACGAGGCCCTGGATCTCGCCGTCGATGCGGGTGCCGACCATCTCGACGCCGCGCATCACGACCTGGTTGAGCTCACATGCCCGCAGCGTCGCCCCGTTGAGGCTCACCGTGGTGAACCGCGCCCCCGTCATGTCCGCGCGCTCGAACTCCCTGCCGCGCAGGTCGGCAAAGCCACGGTCGCTCATGGCGGTCAGACTACGGCTGGAGCGCTGCTGCCGGATCACGTAATGGAGAGGCCGGTCTCAGGCGGCGCGATTCCGTGGTGTGGACACCCTCTTGACGTCACTCGGAGGTGGATCGAGACTCCGGAGAGGAATCCTAGTGAACAGGTAGGAAAACCCGCGCACCTACTCCCGGGGAGCCCCATGTCCGTCACACCCTCCGCCGTCGTCCCCACCGCGCAGCCCGCCCACGCATTCCGGGGCCGGCTCGGCCGGGACGCGCGCAGCGGGCACTACGCCGTGCCGCGCCGCTACCGCCTCCATCTGTCGACCGCGTGTCCCGACGGACTCCGAATCGCCGTCGTCCACGGCCTGCTCGGCCTCGACGACGTCTGTCCGGTGACGCTCCTGGACGCCGTACCCGACTGTCCGGACGGCGGTCACTCCACGCTGCGTCCGCTGTACGACGCGAGCGCGCACCGGTACACCGGCGCGGCCGCGGCGCCGGTCCTCAGCGACGACTGGTCGGGGCGGATCGTCAGCGCCCACGCCCCGGACATCATGCGCGACCTGACCCGGCACTTCGGCGCCGGGCGGCCGGCGCTCTACCCGTGCGGCGCGGAGAGCGAGATCGAAGCCGTCGAGCGGCTGTGCGCCCAGGATGTCGAGGCGGCCGCGCAGCACGCCGGAAGGGCCGACGGCGACGCGGGGCAGCGGGCGGCGGCGCTCGGTTCGCTGTTCGGCGCGCTGGGCCGACTGGAGCGGCGGCTGGCCTTCCAAGCCTATGTACTCGGCGATCAACTCACCGCCGCCGACATCGAGTTGTGGGTCGCGCTGGTGCGGCTCGACACCGTGCACCGCCACCACCTGGACGCCGCCGCGGTGCACCGCGTCGCCGACCACCCCGCCCTGTGGGCGTACGCCCGCCGCCTGGCCGCCCACCCGGCCTTCGGCACCCACCTCGACCTCGACGGCATCGCCCGAAGGCATCACGCCCACTGCCGGGGGCTGGAGGCCGCCGGAGCGGCCGTGCAGATCCTCGACTGGGCGGGCCATGTCGGCCGGAGGGTCTAGCTGGTCCGTCGGACCACACAGCCCGGATGCAGACCACAGGGCCACAGGGCCCGGATGCAGACCACAGGGCCCGGATACAGATCACTCGGCCCCGGATACAGATCACTCGGCTTGGAACAGACCCCACAGCCTGGAACAGACCGCACGGCCGGGCCGTTGTGACTGACGACGAGATACGGGATACGAGATGCGCACGACGACCCCGGCGCCCCGGACGGAGGTGGAGGACATGCCCCGCACACCCCACCCCCGTGTCCTCGTTCTCAACCCGCGCCGCCGCGTCCGCCTCCACTCCCGGCCGCACATCGACCTCCAGCGCGTGGCCGGCGCGCTCTGTTGCTGTTCCTGACCCGTCGCCCACCGCAGTGCCCTCCCCCATGAGGGCCTCTCGTACGGACCTTCAGGAAGGCGCCCCTCGTGTCCCCTTCTTCCCTCGCGCTGCACCTCGCCGTCGCCCTGGACGGCACCGGCTGGCATCCGGCCTCCTGGCGTGAGCCGGTGGCCCGGCCCCGGGACCTGTTCACCGCCGGCTACTGGGCCGACCTGGTCGCCGAGGCCGAGCGCGGCCTGCTCGACTTCGTGACCTTCGAGGACGGCCTCGGCCCCCAGTCCTCGCACCTCCTCGACCCGGACGAGCGCACCGACCAGGTCCGCGGCCGCCTCGACGCCGTCCTGATCGCCTCCCGCGTCGCCCCGTTGACCCGGCACATAGGCCTCGTCCCGACCGTGGTGGCCACCCACACGGAGCCGTTCCACATCTCCAAGGCCATCGCCACCCTCGACTACGTCAGCACCGGCCGGGCCGGCCTGCGGGTGCAGGTCACCGCGCGCCCGAACGAGGCCGCGCACTTCGGCCGCCGCACCATCCCCCGCATCGACGCCTACGACAGCCCGGGCGCCGAGGACGTGCTGAGCGACCTCTTCGACGAGGCGGCCGACCACGTGGAGGTCGTGCGCCGGCTCTGGGACAGCTGGGAGGACGACGCGGAGATCCGGGACGTCGCCACCGGCCGCTTCATCGACCGCGACAAGCTGCACTACATCGACTTCCAGGGGCGCCACTTCAGCGTCAAGGGCCCCTCCGTCACGCCCCGCCCGCCGCAGGGCCAGCCGATCGTCAGCGCTCTCGCCCACCAGACCGTCCCGTACCGGCTGGTGGCCCGGCAGGCCGACATCGGGTACGTCACCCCGCACGACACCGACCAGGCCCGCGCGATCGTCGCGGAGATCCGCGCCGAACAGGAGACGGCCGGCCGCGCCGACGAGCCCCTGCACCTCTTCGGTGACCTCGTGGTCTTCCTCGACGACGACCCCGCCGCCGCGGCGGCCCGACGGGAGCGTCTCGACACCCTGGCGGGGGAGACGTACACGAGCGATGCCCGCGTCTTCACCGGCACGCCCGCCCAACTGGCCGATCTGCTGGGCGAGTTGTGGGAGGCAGGACTCACCGGTTTCCGGCTGCGCCCCGCCGTCCTCGGCCACGACCTTCCGGCCATCACCCGGGAGCTGGTCCCCGAACTCCAGCGCCGTGGCGTCTTCCGCCGCGCCTACGAGGCCGACACCCTGCGCGGTCTGCTGGGCATGGCCCGCCCCGCCAACCGTTACGCCGCCTGAGCCGGAAGGATCCATGGACCGATGACCAAGCCCCTGAAGCAGATCCATCTGGCCGCCCACTTCCCGGGCGTCAACAACACCACCGTCTGGAGCGACCCGGCGGCCGGCAGCCACATCGAGTTCGGCTCCTTCGTCCACTTCGCGCGCACCGCCGAACGCGCGAAGTTCGACTTCCTGTTCCTCGCCGAGGGACTCAGGCTGCGCGAGCACGGCGGCAGAATCTACGACTTGGACGTCGTCGGCCGCCCCGACACGTTCACCGTCCTCGCCGCGCTCGCCGCCGTCACCGAGCGCCTCGGTCTGACCGGCACCATCAACTCCACGTTCAACGAGCCCTACGAGGTCGCCCGCCAGTTCGCGAGCCTCGACCATCTCTCCGGTGGTCGCTCCGCCTGGAACGTCGTCACCTCCTGGGACGCCTTCACCGGCGAGAACTTCCGCCGCGGCGGCTTCCTGCCGCAGGACGAGCGCTATTCGCGCGCGAAGGAGTTCCTGGCCACCGCGGGCGAACTCTTCGACTCCTGGCGTGGTGACGAGATCGTCGCCGACCCGGCGACCGGCACCTTCCTGCGCGACGCGAAGGCCGGCTCCTTCGTCCACACCGGACAGCACTTCGACATCCACGGGCGGTTCAACGTGCCGCGCTCCCCACAGGGCCGGCCGGTGATCTTCCAGGCCGGCGACTCCGAGGAGGGCCGCGAGTTCGCCGCCTCCGACGCCGACGCGATCTTCAGCCGGTACGCCACCCTGGAGGAGGGCCAGGCCTTCTACACGGACGTCAAGAACCGCCTGGCCAAGTACGGCCGTGGCCACGACCAGCTCAAGATCCTGCCGGCCGCGACCTTCGTGCTCGGCGACACCGACGCCGAGGCGGAGGAACTGGCCAAGGAGGTGCGCCGACAGCAGGTCAGCGGGGCCACCGCCATCAGGCACCTGGAGTTCGTCTGGAACCGGGACCTGTCGGCGTACGACCCCGACGGCCCCCTGCCCGACATCGACCCCGACATCAGCGAGCACCACATCGCCCGGGGCCGCGCCCAGGTCCGCATGTACCGCGACCCGCTGGCCACCGCCCACGCATGGCGGGAGCAGGCGGCCGCCAACAACTGGTCGATCCGCGACCTGGTCATCGAGACCGGCAACCGCCAGAACTTCGTAGGCTCCCCGGCCACCGTCGCCCGGACCATCGACGACTTCGTCCAGGCCGACGCGAGCGACGGCTTCATCCTCGTCCCGCACCTCACCCCGGGCGGCCTCGACGCCTTCGCGGACAAGGTCGTCCCGCTGCTCCAGGAACAGGGCGTCTTCCGCACGGAGTACGAGGGCCCGACCCTGCGTGACCACCTGGGCATCGCCCACCCGGACGATCCACGGAGGGCACGCGTGGCGTCGTAACCGTCACTCCGCCCAGTCGAGCTGATGCTCGGGCGTCCCCACCGACCGCCCGTACGCGATCGCCTCGGCACGGCCGGCCTTGCGCAGCCGCAGCCCACTCGGCTGGAACTCTGCTCCGACGCGCAGGCTTTCACCGATGACGTATCCGGTGATCACGCGCTGTCTACCGCCAACTCGCCGACGATCCACGGGCGGTGAGACTACCTGCCGTACGACGGCCCGACATGGCGTGGCCGGAGGACGTCACCCTCCCCCGAAGGTGACGTCCTCCGACCGCTTCCCCCGGCGCCGGACAGTGGTCCGAGCATCGTCCGTGTGCGGCCTGCTCGTGCTGTCACCAGCACATGACGGCTGTTTCCCCCGAACCCCAGCCGGAGTACAGGCGCACACGGACGAAGTAGCGGCGGCCCTTGACGAGATGGGCCTTGATCGTGGCGTTGTGCGGTGTTCCCCCGTCGTCCTGGCCGGTGAGGTAGCGGGGCTCGCCGTCCCGTTCCTCGAAGACCACGACGACCGTGTCGCTGTCGCCGAACGTGCCCACGGTGTACTCGCGGGTCTCCGGCGGCTCGACGACGAAGTCGGCCTGTTCGCCCGGGCCGAGACCGAGCGGCGACGAGCGGAAGGGCACCAGCGCCACCGGCCGCGGCAGGTCGGCCGACGGGTACCAGCGCAGGGCGAACTCCTTGTCGGCGGCCGAGAGCGTGCCGGGCGGGTTCAGACCCGCGCGGTACTGCTCCGGCTCCAGGATCAGCCCCGCAGAGAAGGGGTACTGCATGATCGAGTGCGGGTCCCAGACGGAACCGTTGACCTCGTCGCGGTCGAGCTTGCGCAGGATGTTGAAGAACGTCCGGTCCCGGTTCCAGAAGTTCGGCGGACCCGCCAGATCGGCGTAGACGGCCTCGTCGTCCCAGTGGATGCCGGCGAACGGGCTCTGGTGCTCGTGGAGCATGCCGAGCGCGTGCCCGATCTCGTGCAGGGCCGTCCCGCGCTCCCCGGGTGCGGTCAGGTCCCAGCCGAAGTTCATGGTGCGTTCGTGCAGGCCGACCCGCAGCGCGTCCTTGCCCACGGTCGACCAGGAGCCGTCGCCGAGCTGGAACCCGATGCGCAGTTCGGCCTCCGAACGGTCGCCGACCTCGGCGAACGACACCCCGATGCCGAGGTCCTGCCACTGATGGAAGCACTCGCGTACGACGTCCTGCTGTTCCTTGGCGCCGGCCCATGACACCCGCCGGGTCGCCCCGGTGCCAGGGACGGGGATGACGGACCCGTCGGTGTCGTCGTCGAAGAAGTAGTAGTGCAGCACGGTGTGGTTGACCCACATACGGCTTCCGCCGATGAGCGCACTGAGCCGCTCGGCGGCCAGCCCCGCCGCGAAGGCGGGGGCGGGCTGCTGCGCGAGGGAGCAGTAGCGTGCGGTCATGGCGATGAGCATGCCGTCCGCCGTCCCGGGAGCGCCTGAGTCGGGGCCTACTCAAGTCACCCTGTATCAGGCTTGAGTACGGCGACTCTAGCTTCCGTGATGACTTTGGAACGGGACGCGAAGACCCTGGCGCTGCCCTGGCCCTTCACCGGCCGGGAGGACGAACTCGAACTGGTCCGCCGGTCCGTGACCTCCGCACGCAGCGGCATCGTGGTGACCGGACCGGCCGGCAGCGGCAAGACCCGCCTCGTGACGGAGGCCGTCCGTGGGTCCGACTGCGCCAAGGTGGCCGGCACCCCCGAGACCCGCCGGATCCCCTTCGCCGCGTTCGCACACCTCCTTCCCGAGAACGTCTCGCTGCACCGCGCGGTCCAGCTGCTGTCCGGCACCCGGCTGTTGCTGGTCGACGACGCCCATCTGCTCGACGACGCCTCGGCCGGCCTGGTCCACCAACTGGCCGTGCACGGACGCACCCGCCTGCTGGTCGTCGCCACCGACGGCGCCCCGGCGCCCGGCGCGATCTCCCGGCTGTGGACCGGTGAACTGCTGCCGCGTCTCGCCCTGGAGCCCCTGCCCCGGGAGGAGACGGCCCACCTGCTGACGGCGGGCGCCGGCGGCCTGGAGCCGCTCACCGTCAACCGGCTGTACCGCCTGTGCCAGGGGGACCTGCGGCTGCTGCGCGACCTGGTGGGCGCGGTGCGCGAGGGCGGGCTGCTCACCCGCGTTCCCGGCACCGACGAGTGGGCGTGGCGCGGCCCGGTGCCGCTGACCGCGACCGTACGCGAGCGGAGCGCGCCCGTCCTCGACCGCGGCTGCCCCGACGAGAGCGAGACCCTCGAGTCGCTGGCCTTCGCCGAGCCCCTGCCGCTGCGTCTGGACGACCTCGACCTGCGGAGCCTCGAACGCCTGGAGGCCGACGGCCTGGTCCATGTCGACGATCACGGCACCGTCCGCCTCGCCCATCCCCTGCACGGCCCGGTGGTACGGGCCGCCGCCGGACGGCTGCGGGCCAAGCGACTGGCCCGCACGCCGGACAGCTGCACAGCCGCCCTGGAGACGGAGGCGGCCACGCTGACACGCGGGATCGAGAGTGCCGACGTACGGACGATTCCCGCGCCCGTGGGGGAGTGGCTGGTGGCGGAGGGCGCACCGGTGCCGGCCGGCTACGCGGCCGTACGGGCGCGGTTCTCGCGGCTGCGGGGGGAACTGCGGGAGGCGGCCGCCTGGGCGAGGGAGGGGCTGCGGGGCGCGCCCGACGACCGGTCCTGCCGCGCCGAACTCGCCCTGGCCGCCGCCCAGTCGGGCGAGCTCTCCCCGGAGGGCCTCGGGGAGGCGAC
>NZ_NTGE01000012.1 GCF_002291145.1 Streptomyces sp. SA15 | reverse complement strand
TGTGCCCGCCCGCCCCCGCCGGCCGCGGTCCGCTCTCGGCAGGCCTCACCAACGACCCGCTGCGCGCCCACGACACCCCGGCCCTCGCCGGCGTCCTGCGCCCCTACCTGCGCGGCCGGCTGCCGGAGCACATGGTGCCCGCCACCCTCACCGCGCTCGACGCGCTGCCGCGCACCAGCAACGGCAAACTCGACCGCCGCGCCCTGCCCGACCCCGAGACCGGACCGCGCACCGGACGTGCGGCGCGCACCCCGCAGGAAGAGATCATGTGCTCGCTCTTCGCGGACGTGCTCGGCCTGCCCGCCGTCGGCCCCACCGACAACTTCTTCGACCTGGGCGGCCACTCCCTGCTCGGCACCCGGCTCATCAACCGGGTCCGCTCCACCCTCGGCACCGACCTGCCGATCCGGTTCCTGTTCCAGCACCCCACCCCGGCGGAGCTGGCCGCCGCGCTGGACACGACCGGACCCGGCAGCCACACGCCCCTGCGACCCGTGCCCCGCACCGGCGAGACACCCCTGTCGTTCGCCCAGAGCCGTCTGTGGTTCATCAACCAGATGGAAGGGCCCAGCTCCACCTACCACATCCCGCTCGGCCTGCGGATCACCGGCGCCCTCGACGTCGACGCCCTGCGCGCGGCCCTCGACGACGTGGTCGCCCGCCACGAGAGCCTGCGCACCGTCTTCCCCGCTCCCGGCGGCCGCCCCCACCAGAAGATCCTCGACCCGGCACCCCCCTGCCACCTGCGGCAGATACCCGTCGACCCCGACCGCCTCGACGAGGCGATCGCCGCCGCCGTCGCCGAACCCTTCGATCTGGCCGTGGAGATTCCGGTGCGGGGGGAGTTGTTCGTGGTGGGGGAGGGGCGGTGTGTGCTGGTTTTGACGTTGCATCACATCGCTGGGGACGGGTGGTCGTTGGCGCCGTTGGCGCGGGATGTGGTGGCCGCTTATGGGGCGCGGGTCGAGGGCCGGGTGCCGCGGTGGGAGGCGTTGCCGGTGCAGTACGCGGATTACGCGGTGTGGCAGCGGCGGGTGCTGGGGGAGGAGTCGGACGCGGGCAGTGAGATGGCGCGTCAGGTGGCGTACTGGCGTGAGCGGCTGGCGGGGTTGCCGGATCAGTTGCGGATCCCGGCGGACCGGCCGCGTCCTGCGGTGTTCTCCCACCGGGGTGGCAGTTGTGTCTTCCGTTTGGAGGGGGAGTTGCACCGGGGGTTGGTGGGGCTGGCGCGGGATGCGTCGGCGACGTTGTTCATGGTGGTGCAGGCGGGTCTGGTGGCGTTGTTGTCCCGGCTGGGTGCGGGGGACGACATCGCGGTGGGCTCGCCCGTGGCGGGGCGGACGGACGAGGCGCTGGACGATCTGGTCGGGTTCTTCGTGAACACGCTGGTGCTGCGTACGGATGTCTCGGGTGATCCGTCCTTCCGTGAGTTGCTGGGCCGGGTCCGTGAGGGGGATCTGGCGGCTTACGCGCATCAGGACGTGCCGTTCGAGCGGCTGGTCGAGGTGCTCAACCCGACCCGGTCGCTGTCCCGCAACCCCCTCGTCCAGGTCATGCTCGCCCTCCAGAACACCCCCGAGGCAGCGTTCCGCCTGCCCGGCCTGACCGTCGAACCCGAACACCTCAGGCCCGAGGTCTCCCGGTTCGACCTCGCCGTCTTCCTCACCGAGGCGCACACCGACGACGGCGACCCCGACGGGGTCTGGGGCCTGGTCGAGTACAGCGGCGACCTCTTCGAGCGGAACACCGTGGAACGGCTCATCGACCGGCTGACGACGATGCTGCGCGCCTGTGCCGACGACGCCGACCAGCGCATCAGCGCCGTGGACCTGCTGGAGCCCGGCGAACGGCACCTGCTGCTCACCGAGTGGAACGACACCACCCGCCCGGACACCCCGGCACCGCTGACGCTCACCGACCGGTTCGCCGACCTCGTACGCACCCAGCCGGACGCGCCCGCCGTCACCGCCGCCGGCGAGACCCTGACGTACGCCGAACTCGACCGCCGCTCCGACCACCTCGCCCGCCTGCTGCGCGGACGCGGCGTCGACGCGGAGCGTCCCGTCGCCATGCTCACCGAGCGCGGCGCCCATCTAGCGGTCGGCGTACTCGGCGTCCTCAAGGCGGGTGGGGCCTACGTCCCGCTCAACGCCGACCACCCGCCGGCCCGCCGGGCCGCCGTCCTCGCCGAGATCCGGCCGCCCGTGCTGCTCACCGACCGTGCCCTGCGCGACGAGGCGGCCGCACACGGCCTCGCGCAGCTCGTCCTCGACGACGACCTCCCGCAGCCCGACGGCACCCCGGCACCCCTGCCGCCCGTCCGCGACCCCGACCGGCTCGCCGCCATCATGTACACCTCCGGCTCCACCGGCCGGCCCAAGGGGGTCGCCCTCACCCACGGGGGCATCGAGTGCCTGCGGCACGACCGCGTCTGGACCCCGGGTAGCACCGACCGCGTCCTGCTCCACTCCGCCCACGCCTGGGACGCCTTCAACATGGAGTTCTGGCTGCCCCTCATGGCCGGCGGGCACGTGGTCATGGCCCCGCCCGGCCACCTCGACCTGCGGGTGCTCGCCCGTGCCGTCACCGAGGGGCGGATCACCGGACTCCTGCTGCCCACCGGTGTGTTCAACACCACCGCCGAGGACCGCACCGACTGGCTGCGCGGCCTGACCGCCCTGTGGACCGGCGGCGACGTCCTCTCCCCGGCCGCCGCCGCCCGCCTGGCCGCGGACTGCCCCGACACCACCATGGTCAACGGTTACGGCCCCACCGAGACCACCGTCTACGCCTCCTGCCACACCTTCCGCGGCACCTGCGACCCCGAAGCGCCCGTCCCCGTCGGCGTCGCCCTCGACGAGATGCGGCTCTACGCCCTCGACGACCACCTGGCCCCCGTCCCCGTGGGAGTGCCGGGCGAGCTGTACATAGCGGGCGCGGGCATGGCGCGCGGCTACCACCAGGCCCCCGCCGAGACCGCCGCGCGCTTCGTCGCCGACCCCTTCGGCCCGCCCGGCGGCCGCCTGTACCGCACCGGCGACGTGGTCCGCCGCGACACCGAGGGCCGCCTGCACTTCGTCGGCCGTACGGACTCGCAGGTCAAGCTGCGCGGACTGCGCGTCGAACTCGGCGAGATCGAGACCGCCATGCGCGGCCACCCCCAGATCTCCCAGGCGGCCGCCCTCGTCCGAGAGGACCGGCCCGGCGAACGGCAGCTCGTCGCCTACGTCGTCCCCCGGGACGGCGCCGAACGCGACCCGAGCGACGAGGCCGAGCAGGTCGGCGAGTGGCAGGACGTCTACGAGGAGGTGTACCGGGACGCCGCCACCGCGCCGTTCGGCGAGAACTTCGCCGGCTGGGGCAGCAGCTACGACTCCCGGCCCATCCCGCTGCCCCAGATGCGCGAGTGGCGCGACGCCACCGTCGACCGCGTCCGCGCCCTGCGCCCCCGCCGGGTGCTGGAGATCGGCGTCGGCAGCGGCCTGATCCTGTCCCGGCTCGCCGAGGAGTGCGAGACGTACTGGGCGACCGACTTCTCCGCCACGGCCATCGAGGCGCTGCGCACCCAGCTGGCCGACCGGCCCGCGCTGCGAGACCGCGTCCACCTGCGGGTGCAGCCCGCCGACGTCACCGACGGGCTCCCCGCGGCCCACTTCGACACCGTCGTGATCAACTCCGTCGTCCCCTACTTCCCGCACGCCTCCTACCTCGCCGACGTCATCGCGAGCGCCATGGAGCTGCTCGCCCCCGGCGGCTCCCTCTTCCTCGGAGACGTACGCAACCACCGGCTGCTGCGCTGCTTCGCCGCCGCCGTGCAGCTCCACCGGCCCGACGAGCAGCGGGACGCGGCCGCCGTGCGCCGCGCCGTCGAGCAGGACGTGCTGCTGGAGACAGAACTGCTGGTCGACCCCGAGTTCTTCCCGGCGCTGCGGTGCCGCATCCCCGCCATCGACGCCGTCGACGTACGCGTCAAACGCGGCCGTCACCACAACGAGCTCAGCCGCCACCGTTACGACGTCGTCCTCCGTAAGCGCGGCGGCCCCGGCGTCCCGGCACCGCGCCCCGCCGCCACCCTCCACTGGGGCCGCGACCTGGACGACCCGGCCGCACTCGAACACCTGCTGGCCACCCGGCCGCAGGCGCTGCGGGTGGCGGGCGTGCCCAACGCCCGACTGGCGCCCGAGACCGCCGCACTACGGCTGCTGGACGGATCCGGCGACCTCACCGTCGCCCGCCGCGCGGTCCGCGCCCCGGCCACCACCCACCCGGCGATCGACCCGGAGGACCTGCACGCCCTCGCCGCACGCCTCGGCCGCCGCGCCGCCGTCACCTGGTCCGCCGACTCACCGGACGGCGACCTCGACGTCCTGTTCAGCGCGCCGGGCGACACCGGTGCCGACGGGCACACCCCGGTGCCCGACGTCATCGACGACCTGTACTCCCCGGCCGTCACGACGGCCGCCGACCCGGCGCGGTTCGCCAACAGCCCCCGCCGCTCACGGCTCACCGGCTCCCTCGTGTCCTCCCTGCGCGAGTACCTGAGCGACCGGCTTCCGGCGTCGGGGGTGCCGGCGGCGTTCGTGGTGCTGGAGCGGTTGCCGTTGACGGTGAACGGGAAGCTGGACCGGGCGGCGTTGCCGGTGCCGGAGTTCTCCGGCGGTGGCCGGGGTCGGGTGGCGCGGTCGCCTCGGGAGGAGATCCTGTGCGGTCTGTTCGCCGAGGTGCTGGGGCTGGCGTCGGTGGCGGCGGACGACGACTTCTTCGTGGCGGGTGGTCATTCGCTGCTGGCGACGCGGCTGGTGTCCCGGGTGCGGTCGGTGTTCGGGGTGGAGTTGCCGGTGCGGGCGCTGTTCGACAGTCCCACGCCGGCCGGGCTGGTGCGGCACCTGGACGCTGCCACCACCGCCCGCCCACCCCTGCGGCCCGCCGACCGGACGGGCGGCGAGGTGCCCCTGTCGTTCGCCCAGTGGCGCCTGTGGTTCCTCGACCAGGTCGAAGGCGCCGGCCCCACCTACAACATCCCCTACGCCATGCGGCTGTCAGGCCACCTCGACGTCGACGCCCTGCGCGCGGCCCTCGACGACGTGGTCGCCCGCCACGAGGTGCTGCGCACCGTCTTCCCGCAGCATGACGGACGGCCCCGCCAGCACATCCTCGCGCCCGACACCGCCCACGTGCCCTTCACCCTCGAACACACCACAGAGGACGACCTCCCGGCCGCCCTCACCGCGGCCGGCCGGCAGGGCTTCGACCTCGCCGCCGACCTGCCCGTCCGCGCCCGCCTGCTGCGCACCGCTCCGACCGAGGCCGTCCTGTTGCTGACGGTGCATCACATAGCTGGCGACGGCTGGTCGATGGCGCCCCTGGCCCGCGACCTGATGACGGCCTACCGGGCCCGGACGGCGGGCCGGGCACCGGAATGGACGCAGCTGCCCGTGCAGTACGCCGACTACGCGCTGTGGCAGCACCGCCTCCTGGGCCAGGAGGACGACCCGCACAGCGAACTCGCCCGCCAGCTCGACCACTGGCGGCGCACCCTGGCGGACCTGCCCGACGAGATCACCCTGCCCGCCGACCGCCCCCGCCCGCCCGTCGCCGGCTACGACGGCGCCCTGATCCGCTTCCGCCTCGACGAGGAGCTGCACCGGGGGTTGGTGGGGCTGGCGCGGGACGCGTCGGCGACGTTGTTCATGGTCGTCCAAGCGGGTCTGGTGGCGTTGTTGTCCCGGCTGGGTGCCGGGGACGACATCGCGGTGGGCTCACCCGTGGCGGGGCGGACGGACGAGGCGCTGGACGATCTGGTCGGGTTCTTCGTGAACACCCTCGTGCTGCGTACGGACGTCTCCGGTGATCCGTCCTTCCGTGAGCTGCTGGGCCGGGTCCGCGAAGGGGACCTGGCGGCCTACGCGCATCAGGACGTGCCGTTCGAGCGGCTGGTCGAGGTCCTCAACCCCGCCCGGTCCCTGTCCCGCAACCCCCTCGTCCAGGTCATGCTCGCCCTGCAGAACATGCCCCGCGCCGAACTCGGCCTGCCCGGACTGCGGGTGCGCCCGGAACCGCTCGACATCGGCGTGTCCAAGTTCGACCTCTCCTTCCACCTGCGCGAGAGCCGCGGCCCCGACGGCACGCCCCAGGGCGTGGACGGCGTCCTGGAGTACAGCACCGACCTCTTCGACCACGACACCGCGCAGGCCCTCGCCGACCGCCTGGTCCGCGCCCTGCGCGAGCTCGTCGCCCACCCCGACCAGCCGGTGAGCGCCGCGGACCTGCTGGCCCCCCGCGAGCACCACGCCCTCCAGCGCTGGAACGACACCGCGGCCCCGGCCCGCCCCGGCACCCTGCCGGACCACTTCCAGGCCCAGGTCACGCGCACCCCGCACGCCACGGCCCTCCGGCACGCCGGTACCGACCTCGCCTATCGCGAGCTCAACGCCCGCGCCAACCGGCTCGCCCGCCACCTCGTCGCGGCCGGCGTCGGTGCCGAGGACCTGGTGGGCCTTGCCCTGCCGCGCACGCCCGACCTGGTCGTCGCCGTCCTCGCCGTCCTCAAGGCCGGCGCCGCCTACCTCCCGCTCGACCCGGACCACCCGGCGCCGCGAGTCGCCCTCATGCTCGACGATGCCGCCGCCGCCCTCGTCCTGACCACGCGGGAGACTGCCACCGCCCTGCCCCACGGCCACCGACGCACCGTCCTCGACGACCCGGACGTCCAGGCCGCCCTGGCCCGGCACTCCGACGCCGACCTCACCGACGCCGACCGCGTCCGCCCGCTGTACCCGGACAACGCCGCCTACGCCCTGTTCACCTCCGGCTCCACCGGACGCCCCAAGGCCGTCGTCGTACCCCACCGCAACGTCGTCGACCTGGCGGCCTGGGCCGTCGGCGAAGTCGGCCCCGCGGAGCTGGCGTCCGTCGCCGCCACGACCTCCCTCGGCTTCGACGTCTCCGCCTTCGAACTGTTCGCCCCACTGCTCGGCGGTGGCCGCGTCGACCTGGCCGACGACGTCCTGGCCCTCGCCCGGGACGGTGACTGCGCCACCGGCCTGCTGAGCACGGTGCCGTCAGCCATGGCCGCCCTGCTCGCCGACCCGGCCACCCCGCCCCGCGCCCTGCGCCCCCGCACCCTGCTGTACGCGGGCGAGGCCCTGACCGCCCGGCTGGTCCACGACACCCGCGCCGCCTTCCCCGGCTGCCGGATCCTCAACGTCTACGGGCCGACCGAGGCCACCGTCTACGCGACCCGTGCGGTCCTGGACCCCGACGACGACACCGAGCCCACCATCGGCTCACCGCTGCGCAACATCACCGCCCACATCCTGGACCGCGCGCTGCGCCCCCTGCCGCCCGGCTCGACAGGAGAGCTCTACCTCGCCGGCGACCTGCACCTCGCCCGCGGCTACCTCGGCCGAGGCACCCTCACCGCCGAACGGTTCGTCGCCCATCCCTACGGCCCGCCCGGCAGCCGCATGTACCGCACCGGCGACCTCGCCCGCTGGACGGCCGACGGCCGCATCGAGTACCTGGGCCGCAGCGACGACCAGGTCAAGATCAGGGGCGTCCGCGTGGAACCCCGCGAGATCGAGGCCGCCCTGGCCGCCCTGCCCTCCGTCCGCCACTGCGCCGTCACCGCCCACGACGACCCGGACGGCGGCAGGCGCCTCGTCGCCCATGTCGTCCCCCGCGACCCCGGCACCCTCACCCCCGACGACGTGCGCGCCCGGGCAGTCGAGGTCCTTCCGGCGTCGGTGGTGCCGGCGGCGTTCGTGGTGCTGGAGCGGTTGCCGTTGACGGTGAACGGGAAGCTGGACCGGGCGGCGTTGCCGGTGCCGGAGTTCTCCGGCGGTGGCCGGGGTCGGGTGGCGCGGTCGCCTCGGGAGGAGATCCTGTGCGGTCTGTTCGCCGAGGTGCTGGGGCTGGCGTCGGTGGCGGCGGACGACGACTTCTTCGTGGCGGGTGGTCATTCGCTGCTGGCGACGCGGCTGGTGTCCCGGGTGCGGTCGGTGTTCGGGGTGGAGTTGCCGGTGCGGGCGCTGTTCGACAGTCCCACGCCGGCCGGGCTGGTGCGGCACCTGGACGCTGCCACCACCGCCCGCCCACCCCTGCGGCCCGCCGACCGGACGAGCGGCGAGGTGCCCCTGTCGTTCGCCCAGAGCCGCCTGTGGTTCATCAACCAGATGGAAGGCCCGGCCCCCACCTACAACATCCCCCTGGCGCTCGCGCTGGACGGCCCCGTCGACCCGGACGTGCTGCGTGCGGCCCTGCACGACGTGGTCGCCCGCCACGAGGTGCTGCGCACCGTCTACCCGGGCGCCGACGGCGAGGCCGTCGCCCGGATCCTCCCGCCCGAGGCCGCCACCCCCGTACTGGACGTTCGGACGGTCGACGACACCGATGCCACGGACCTCGACACCCAACTGCACAGGGCGGCCCGCCACCCCTTCGATCTGGCGGTGGAGATTCCGGTGCGGGGGGAGTTGTTCGTGGTGGGGGAGGGGCGGTGTGTGCTGGTTTTGACGTTGCATCACATCGCTGGGGACGGGTGGTCGTTGGCGCCGTTGGCGCGGGATGTGGTGGCCGCTTATGGGGCGCGGGTCGAGGGCCGGGTGCCGCGGTGGGAGGCGTTGCCGGTGCAGTACGCGGATTACGCGGTGTGGCAGCGGCGGGTGCTGGGGGAGGAGTCGGACGCGGGCAGTGAGATGGCGCGTCAGGTGGCGTACTGGCGTGAGCGGCTGGCGGGGTTGCCGGATCAGTTGCGGATCCCGGCGGACCGGCCGCGTCCTGCGGTGTTCTCCCACCGGGGTGGCAGTTGTGTCTTCCGTTTGGAGGGGGAGTTGCACCGGGGGTTGGTGGGGCTGGCGCGGGATGCGTCGGCGACGTTGTTCATGGTGGTGCAGGCGGGTCTGGTGGCGTTGTTGTCCCGGCTGGGTGCGGGGGACGACATCGCGGTGGGCTCGCCCGTGGCGGGGCGGACGGACGAGGCGCTGGACGATCTGGTCGGGTTCTTCGTGAACACCCTCGTGCTGCGTACGGACGTCTCCGGTGATCCGTCCTTCCGTGAGTTGCTGGGCCGGGTCCGTGAGGGGGATCTGGCGGCCTACGCGCATCAGGATGTGCCGTTCGAGCGGCTGGTCGAGGTGCTCAACCCGACCCGGTCGCTGTCCCGCAACCCCCTCGTCCAGGTCATGCTCGCCCTCCAGAACACCCCCCGCGCCGACTTCCGCCTCGGCGGCGCGAAGGCCGAGTACCTTGCGCTGACCGCCGGGGCAGCCCGATTCGACCTGTCGCTGTTCTGCCACGAACGCCACGATGCCGACGGCCGCCCGGCCGGGCTCGACGTCATGGCCGAGTACAGCACCGACCTCTTCGAGCGGGACACCGTCCGCACCCTGCTGAACCGCCTCGCCCGGCTGCTGAGCGCCGCCGTGGAGGACCCCGGCCGCACGGTCGGCTCCCTGGACCTCCTCACCGACGAGGAGCGCCGGCTGATGCTGACCGACTGGAACGACACCGCCCGGCCCACGGCACCCCAGCCGCACGGCGGACTCCAGGAGGCCTTCCGCGCCCGGGTCGAGGCCGTCCCCGACACCGTCGCGGTCCGCGCCGACGGACACGGCCTCACCTACCGAGAACTCGACGAACGGGCCAACCGCCTGGCACACCACCTCATCGCGCTGGGCGCCCGCCCGCAGACCGCGGTCGGTGTCCTGCAGGAGCGCTCCGCGGACCTGGTCGTGTCGATCCTCGCCATCGTCAAGGCCGGCTGCGTCTACGTGCCCCTGCACACCGGCTACCCGGCGGCCTGGACCCGGATGGCGCTCACCCGCACCGGCGCGCGGATCCTGCTCACCGACCGCACCCTGCGCGCCCGCGACGTACGCCACGACGGCCCCGTCGTGGTCGTCGACGACGAACCGGCCCTCGCCACCCACAGCGTGGCCGACCCGTGCGTGCCGGGCGACCCCGACCACCTCGCCTACGTCATGTTCACCTCCGGCTCCACCGGCGAACCCAAGGGTGTCGAGATCACCCACCGGAACGTCCTCGACCTCGCCCACGACCCGGTGTGGCACGGCCCGTACGAGGAGGGCGCCGGATCCTGCCGCAACCCGCGCTGCTCCGCCGAACGCGTGCTGCTGCACTCCCCGCACGCCTTCGACCCGTCCACCTTCGAGCTGTGGGCACCCCTGCTCAACGGCCACCGCGTGGTCGTCGCCCCGGCCGGCGAACTCGACCTGGGCGCGCTGGAACGCGTCATGATCGACGAACAGGTCACCGGCGTGCTGTACACCGCCGGACTGTTCCGCCTGATCGCCGAGGAACGCCCGGAGAGTTTCGCCGGGGTGCGCGAGGTGTGGACCGGCGGCGACGTGGTCTCCCCGACCGCCGTGCAGCGCCTCCTCGACACCTGCCCCGACACCACGGTCACGGCCGTCTACGGCCCCACCGAGATCACCCTGTGCGCCACCCAGTACCCCATGCGCCACCCCCATCGCGTCGAGCACACCGTGCCGCTGGGCCGTCCCATGGCCGACACCCGGGTGTATGTGCTGGACGGGGCGTTGCGGCCGGTGCCGGTGGGGGTGCGTGGTGAGTTGTATGTGGCGGGTGCGGGTGTGGCGCGGGGGTATGCGGGGCGTGCGGGGCTGACGGCGGAGCGGTTCGTGGCGGATCCGTTCTCCGGTGGCGGGGGGCGGATGTATCGCACGGGTGATGTGGTGCCGTGGCGTGCGGACGGGGTGCTGGAGTTCGCGGGGCGTTCGGACGGGCAGGTGAAGATCCGCGGGTTCCGTGTCGAGACCGCCGAGATCGAGGCCGTACTCGTCCGGCACACCGAACTCGCCCAGGCCACCGTGGTGACCCGGGAGGACCGCCCCGGCGACCGGACCCTCGCCGCCTACCTGGTCCCCGCGGACGCCGGCGCGACCGCCCCGACCGACCGCGACCTGCGGACCGAGGCCGAGCACGTCGAGGAGTGGCACGGACTCTACGACGCCCTGTACCGGGAGAGCGCCGACAACCCGTTCGCGGGCTGGAACAGCAGTTATGACGGGGCGCCGATTGCGGTGGCGGAGATGGAGGAGTGGCGTGCGGCGGCGGTGGCGCGGATCGGTGCTCTGGGTCCGGGCCGGGTGCTGGAGGTGGGTGTGGGCAACGGGCTGTTGCTGCGGGAGCTGGCGGCGCGGTCGGAGTGCTACTGGGGTGTGGATGTGTCGTCGGCGGCGGTGGAGCGGGTGCGGGCCGCGATCGTGGGGGAGGAGTGGGCGGATCGGGTGCGGTTGCGGGTGGGTTCGGCGCTTGAGACCGAGGGGTTGCCGCGGGGGTTCTTCGACACGGTGGTACTGAACTCGGTGGTGCAGTACTTCCCCGGCGCGCGGTATGCGGTGGAGGTGCTGCGGGGGCTGGTGCCGCTGCTGGCGCCCGGCGGGCGGATCTTCGTCGGTGACGTACGCGACCTGCGCCACCACCGCACCTTCGCCGCCTCCGTCGCCCTGCACCGTGCGGACGCCTCGACGAGCCTGTCCGACCTGCGCACGGCCGTCGAACGCGAGGTGCTGCTGGAGAACGAACTCCTGCTCGCACCCGACTTCTTCGCCACGCTGCACACCGAGATCGACGCCGTCACCGCCGTCGACGTGGGCCTGAAACGCTCCGTCCACCACAACGAACTGAGCGCCTACCGCTACGACGTCGTCCTGCACACCGACCCCGCCGCCGCCTCGGACGTGCCGCCCGCCCGCACCCTGCGCTGGGGCCACGACGTCCACGACCTGACGGGGCTGGCCGAACACCTCGCCCACGCACCCGACGGCCCACTGACCGTCACCCGCGTACCCGACCGGCGCGTCGCCGCCCCGCTCGCCGCCGTCACCGCCCTCGACAACGGCAGCGACCCCGAGGTGGTCCTCGGCCGGTTGCGCGGAGCGCTCCCCACGGACCTGCCCGACCCGGAGGAACTCCACCGCCTCGCCGACCGTCATAGCCTGCGGGCGGCGCTGGTGCCCGCACCGGGCCAGACGGGACGGTACGACGTCACGTTCACCCCTGCCCCACGGGCCGGCGCAGGCCAGGCCGCCGCGCTGGGCCGCTACCGGCCCACGGCCGAGGCCGCGGCGTTCCCGGTGTGGGCCCATGCCGGACATCCGCGCCGCGCGGACGACCACGCCGCGCTGATCGCCCGCGTCCGCGCCCACCTCACCGAGCGGCTCCCCGAGTACATGCTTCCCAGCCACTTCACCGTGCTGGACCGGCTGCCGTTGACACTGAACGGCAAGGTCGACCACCGCGCCCTGCCCGACCCCGGACTGCGCGAGAGCCGCGGGGGCCGGCCGCCGACTTCCGTGCCGGAGGACCTGCTGTGCCGGCTCTTCGCCGAAGTGCTGGGCCGGGACTCGGTCGGCGTCGACGACGACTTCTTCGCGCTCGGCGGGCACTCGCTGCTCGCCGCCCGGCTCATCAACCGGGTCCGGGCCACCTTCGGCACGGAGCTCGCCGTGCGCACCCTGTTCGAGGCGCCCACCGTCGCCCGGCTGGCCGCCCGGCTCGGGGTGTCCGACGGTTCCGACGCCTTCGAGGTGATGCTGCCGCTGCGGCACGGCGGCGACCGCGCCCCGCTGTTCTGTCTCCACCCGGCCGGCGGCATCAGCTGGGTGTACTCCGGACTGCTCCGCTCCCTCGACCACCGCAGGCCGGTGTACGGCGTCCAGGCGCGCGGCCTGAGCGAGCCGGGCGGCACCCCGCACGGCATCGCCGAACTCGCCGCGGACTACGCCGAACGGATCCGGCAGATCCAGCCGGCCGGCCCCTACCACCTGCTCGGCTGGTCCCTGGGCGGTCTGCTCGCCCACGCGGTCGCCGTCCACCTGGAGGCCCAGGGCGAGAAGGTCGCCACCCTCGCCCTGCTGGACGCCTATCCCGACATCGAACGTCCCGCCGACGCCGACGACCGGCAGGGCGACGACACCATGACCCGCGGCATCCACCAGGTGCTGCTCGCCGAGGCCGGGATCGACCCGCGGCACGCGGCCGACCGGGACCTGGGCCGGGACGAGGTCGTCGCCCTGCTCAAGGAGGGCAGTACCGCACTGGCCGGCCTCATGGACGAGGACCGGGTCGAGGCCTTCACCGACGTCTTCGTCCGGTGCAGCCGCATGATGTTCGACCCGCCGCTGGGCACCGTCCAGAGCGACGTGCTGTTCTTCGCGGCCACCGCCGGCCGCGTCGACGGGGCGCCCCCCGCCGAGAGCTGGGAGCGGTACACGACCGGACGGGTCGTGGTGCACGACATCCCCTGCGAGCACGCCGAGATGGTCCGCGCCGACCCCGTCCGGCGCATCGGCGAGATCCTCGCCGACCACCTCGGCGACACCCCCTGACCGGCCCGAAAACCCGCCCCCCAATTCCCCGACCCGCTGCAAGACCGCGATCCGGGACAACCATCCGAGCCCCCGACCCAGGAGGAGAGGAACACACCATGACCAACCCGTTCGAGGACCCGGAGGGCCGCTTCCTCGTGCTCGTCAACGACGAGGGGCAGTACTCCCTGTGGCCGGTCTTCGCCGACGTGCCCGACGGCTGGACGGTCGCCCACGAGGAGGACGACCGGGCCTCCTGCCTGGAGTGGATCGAACACACCTGGACCGACATGCGGCCCAGGAGCCTGGCCGCCCGCATGGACGGCGCGCCGGTCCCGGGCGCCCGCACCGAATGAGTGGGGAGACCGTGGCGCACGCCCCCGGCACCGCGCGCTCCGCCCTGGAACAGGACGCCCGGGCCCTCACGGCGCAACTCGCCGGGGTACGCACGCACCTGGACCGGCTGCCGCAGCGCCCCGACCGCTCAGCCGCCCAGCAGCACACCGCGCGACGCCTGCTGGCCGAAGCACGCGCCGCCCGGGAGGAGTTCCTCGGCCGCCACGTCCGCGAGGTGTACGCCACGCTCACCGAAGGCCTCGGCCGCGTACCGCGCGTGGCCGAACTGCTCGCGGCGGCCGCCCGGCACTACCCGGGCCTCGTCCCCGCCGAGGCCGACCTGGCCGCCGACCGGGCCCGGGAGCAGCGCGCCAAGGAGGGCTGGGAGATCGACCAGGGCATCTTCGTCGCCCACGTGCTCGACGACCGCCCCAGCGGACGCCACCTGCTGCACGCCATGACCCGGCCGCGGCAGCGGGCCCTGGGGCTGCTCGACGAGTTCCGCCAGCGGGACGCGGTCGACCTCGGCCCGGTCGCCGTCCACCACAAGAACGGCCTCGGACACGTCACCTTCCAGAACCACCGCTACCTCAACGCCGAGGACGACGCGTCCAACCAGGCCCTGGAGATCGCCGTCGACCTCGTGCTGCTCGACGACCGCATCGACGTCGGCGTGCTGCGCGGCGGGACCGCCACCCACCCCAAGTGGGCCGGCCGCCGCGTCTTCGGCGCCGGCATCAACCTCACCCACCTCAGACAGGGCCGCATCTCCCTCGTCGACTTCTTCCTCGACCGGGAGCTCGGCGCGGTCAACAAGATGTACCGCGGTCACTCCGGCGCCTTCACCGGCGAGGCCGAACCGCGCAGCGCCCGGGAGAAGCCGTGGATCGCCACCGTCGACGCCTTCGCCATCGGCGGGGGCTGCCAGTTCCTGCTGGTCATGGACCACGTCGTGGCGCAGAAGGAGGCGTACGTCAACCTGCCCGCCGGGCGCGAGGGCATCATCCCCGGCTGCGGGGTGCTGCGGCTGCCCCGCTTCATCGGTGAGCAACTGGCCCGGCAGGCCGTCCTGTTCAACCGGGACATCCCCGTGGACAGCCCCGAGGGCCACATGATCGTCTCCGAGACGTTGCCCGCGGCGGAGCTCGAATCCGCGACGGACCGGGCCGTCGAGTCACTGCGCGCCATGGGCACGACCAGCGTGCTGGCCAACCGGCGTGCCCTGCGGATGTCGGTGGAACCACAGGACGCCTTCCGCCGGTACATGGCCAACTACGCCCGTGAGCAGGGCTACTGCGCCCACAGCCAGGCCGTGACCGACAACCTGGACCGCACCTGGGCGCGGTGACGCCCGCCGGAACCCGCAGGGGAGCGGAAAAGCCGGACGCCCGATGCCGTGATGGCACCGGGCGTCCGGCGTTCTCTGTTCGATTGCGCCATCGGCCGGTCAGGCCCCGGGCCGCCCGCCGATGCCCCAGCGGCTGCGGGGCACCTCCTGGAGCGTCACCCAGGTCTGCTCCCGCGCGCTCTCGCCCAGCACCCGGCCGACCGCGTCGGTCAGCGCGGCGATCAGCTCCGCGTCGGTGCCGTCCTTGAGCCGTCCCTCGTACAGCTTGACCTCGATCAGTGGCATGCTCGGTCCCTTTCGGTGACTCGTCGACTCGGGAGGGGGCGTCGTCGGCGTCCCGTGGCGCCGTCGTGCGTCAGCCGGCCGTCAGCGAGGCCAGCGCGTCGTCCAGCGCCCACACGAGGTGGTCGACCTGGGCGTCGGTCAGACCCGGATGGCAGGGCAGGTTGACGTGCTCGCCGAACCAGAGCCGCTCGGCGACCGGGCACTCGCCCGCCCCGTGCCCGCGGGCGCGCCACTCGGGCGTCAGATGCATCGGGAAGTACCGCAGTTCCACTTCGACACCGCGCTCGTCCAGTCCGCGCACCAGCTTCTCGCGCACGCCCTGCCGCTGGGTGACGAAGAACGTGTACAGGTGGTAGGCGTGCTCCATCCCCGCACCCGGGCGCGGCACCCGGCACAGCGGATGGCGCTCCAGCACCGCGTCCAGCCGCGCCGCGATGGCCCGGCGGCGGGCCACCAGCTCCTCCAGCCGCGTCAGTTGCACCAGCCCCACCGCGCACGCGGCCTCCGACAGCGTCGCGTTGGTCCCGGGGCGCCGCACACCCTCGCAGACGGTGCGGTAGACCGACGAGGAGTACTTCATCCACGGCAGCAGGTCGGGCACGCCGTCCGCGGGCTCGGGCCGGCCGGTGTACAGCCCGTCGGGCTCGTTGGACCTCAGCCGGTCCAGCCGCGGTGCCCACTCCTCCCGGTCGAAGGTGATCATGCCGCCCTCGCCGAGGGACGTGATGTTCTTGGACGAATGGAAGCTGAAGCACCCGAGATCGCCCAGCGACCCCGGTCGGCGGCCCCGGTAGCTGCTGCCGAGCGCGTGCGCACAGTCCTCGACGACCGTGATGCCACGCTCCCGGGCCAGCGCCATGACGCGGTCCATGTCCGCCGGCCACCCCCCGTAGTGCACCAGCACGATGGCCCGGGTGCGGTCGGTGACCAGCTCCGCCAGCCGGTCCGGGTCCACGTTGAGCGAGTCGGGGTCGACATCGCAGAACCTCACCCGGGCGGGCGAGCCGAGCAGCGGCTGCACGGTCGCCTGATAGGTCTGCGGGGTGGCGACGACCTCGTCCCCCTCCCGGAGATCCAGCAGGTACAGGGCGAGTTCCAGCGCCACCGTGCCGCTGGTCACCGACAGCGCGTACCGCGTCCCCACATGCCGGGCGAACCGCTCCTCGAACCGCTCCCGTTGCTCGCCGGAGGACAGCGCGGCCCGGGAGGAGAGCAGGGCGGCCAGCGCCTCGGTCTCCTCCCGGCCGAGCACACTGCCCCGGCTCGCCGCCGGCACCGCGTACGACCCGGCCGTCCGGCCCCGTGCCGTCGACCGCTCGGCCTGCCGCACGGCTCACCCCCTTGACTCGCCGACGTCGGCCCGCAGCCGTTTCTTGTCCACCTTGTTCAGACCGGTCAGCGGGAAGGAGTCCAGCAGGACCAGCCGCTCCGGCAGCTTGAAGTCGGCCACGCCGCGGGAGGACAGGAAGGTCTTCAGGTCCTTCAGGCTCGGCGCCCCGTCCGCCGCCGGGATCACGCAGGCGCACACCCGCTCGCCCAGCACGGGGTCGGCGACCGGGATCACCGCGGCCTGCCGGACCCGGGGATGGGCGCTGACGTGGCGTTCCACCTCGGTCGCGGAGACCTTGTCCCCACCCCGCACGATGACGTCCTTCACCCTGCCCTCGACGACCACCCCGCCCTGCCCGGTCATGCGCACCAGATCGCCGGTGCGGTAGAAGCCGTCCTCGTCGAAGGCCGTGGCGTTGTGCTCGGGAGCCCGGTAGTAGCCGCGCAGGGTGTACGGGCCGCGGGTGAGCAGCTCGCCCGTCTCGCCCACCGGCACCGGACGGCCCTGCGGGTCGACGACGCGGAGCTCGTCCTCGGGGGAGATCGGGCGGCCCTGGGTCGTCATGACCGTCTCGGGGCCGTCCGTGCTCCTGGTCATGCACAACAGCCCCTCGGCCATGCCGAACACCTGCTGCAGCGCACAGCCGAACGACGGCTCGATCCGGCGCGCGACCTCAGGATGCAGCTTCGCGCTGCCGATCTGGAGCGTGCGCAGACTGGGCAGGTCGCGGTCGATCCACTCCCGTCCGTCCAGCCACATGTGGGCGATCGTCGGCACCACGGAGGTCAGCGTGACCCGCTCCGCCTCGATCAGGGCGAAGCACTCCTCGGGGTCGGTGCCGCTCGCCAGCACGACCCGGCCGCCGGCGCCCAGCACACCCAGGACGCCGGGGCAGCCCCAGGTGAAGTTGAACGGCAGCGGCAGCACCGCGAGATACACGCACGTCTCGTCGACGCCGCAGATCTCAGCGCTGACCCGGGTCTGGTACGCGTAGTCGTCGTGGGTGCGGGGGATGAGCTTCGGCAGCGCGGTGGTGCCGCCGGACAGCAGGAAGAACGCGACGTCGTGCGGCTCCGGCCCGTCCTCGGGCCCCCCCGCGTCCGCCGCGCCGTCCTGCGGGGCGGACAGTGCGTCGAACGGCGTGTACGGGCCCGGGTCGCCGACCACGAACACCTCCCGCACCGACGGCACCTCGGCCTTGACCGTGCCGGCGAGCGTGCGGTAGTCGAAGCCGTGGTGGGTGTCGGGCACGACGTAGGCGACGGCCTCGGCATGCCGGCACAGGTAGGTGATCTCGTTCGCGCGGTGGGCGGGCAGGGAGAAGACGGGCAGCGCCCCCAGGCGGTGCAGGGCGAAGCACAGCACCACGAACTCGCAGACGTTGGGCAACTGGACCACGACCCGGTCGTCGCGGGCGACCCCACGGGCACGCAGTCCGGCGGCGACGCCATCCACCCAGGCGTCCAACTCCCGGTAGGTCACCCTCCGTCCGCCCGACACCAGCGCCACCCTGTCCCGGTACTCCACGGCCCAGCGCCGCAGCTCGTCCCCCAGCGTCCGCCCCTCCCAGAGGCCGAGCTTCCGGTACCTGTCGGCCGTCTCCCGCGGCCAGTCGACGCATCCTTCAAGCACAGCAACTCCTTAGACGACGAATCGTGCGGTACGGAAGTGAATTCACGGAAGCGATACCCGGAATTCGGCTCCCTTTCTGCCCGTTGCGTTTGTTCCCGTTGTTTTCTGCCTTTTCTGCCCGTGCTGCGTTCTGCTACGGTGCCGGACATGACCAGGAATTGCATTCCGCAGACCCAGGAAGAACTCCGCCGTGTGATCGCCGAACGGATCGGCCTGGAACCGCACGACATAAGCGAGCATCACAGCCTGTTCGAACTCGGACTTGATTCGGTTACCGCACTTTCCCTGATCGGGTCCTGGCGCCGTGCGGGCCTGGACCGCCCGGCCCACGACTTCATCGATGCGCCGACACTGGGGGACTGGTGGCGGCTCGTGGCCGTGCACTGAACCGCCGCCCGACAAGCCGGTGCCGGGGACTCTACGGGGGCGCCGGGCGCCCTGGCAATTGTTCTGGTGAACCGCTGACAATGCGCTGACGCACTGACGCGGAAACGCCCCTGGGGCGACGAAAACGGCCGCCGCGGCGTTGCCCGGTGGCCGGAACTCTTCTAAACGTGAAGGAGTCCGAACGCACCATTGGCGGCGCGGGAGCGCCCGATACGAAGGCGGCAACCCAGCAATGGAATTCGGTGTGAACTTCTTCCCCGTCGTCGACCCGGAGGTCAGGAGCGCCACCGAGTGCTACGACCTCTCCTGCGAACTCGCGGAACTGGCCGACGAACTGGGGTACGAGCACGTCCAGACCGTGGAGCACTACTTCACCCCCTACGGCGGCTACTGCCCCGACCCGGTCACGCTGCTCACCGCCATGGCGGCCCGCACCCGTCGCGTCCGCATCGTCACCGGCGCGGTCATCCCGGCCTTCACACACCCCGTGAAGCTGGCCGGCAAGCTCGCCATGCTGGACCACCTGTCCCACGGCCGCCTCGACGTCGGCTTCGGACGCGCCTTCCTGCCCGCCGAGTTCGCCGCCTTCGAAGTGCCGATGGACGAGAGCCGGGCGCGCTTCACCGAGGGCGTCGAGGCATGCCGGCAGCTGTGGACCACGGAGAACCTCGTGTGGCGCGGCAAGTTCCACAGCTTCGGGCCGGTCACGCTGCTGCCCCGCCCCTACCAGCGTCCCCATCCGCCGATCTTCGTCGCCTCCGCCACCAGTGCCGAGTCGTGTGCCGCCGCCGGACGCGCCGGGCACCACCTCCAGGTCGTCCCGTCGGTCACCACGACCGAGCAGTTGCAGGGCATGCTGGACGCCTACCGGCAGGCGTGGGCCGCGGCCGGGCACGAGCCGGGCGGTCACCGCATCCAGATCAAGTACACGTGCTACCTGTCCGAACGCCACGACGAGGCGCTGGCCGAGGGGGAGCGCTGGGAGCGGTCGTACGTCACGCACATGGCCCGCGCCGTGGCGCCGCTGGCCGCCGGCGGCGGGGCGGACTACCCCGGCTACGAGACGTTCGCCGAGAAGGCGGCCGGCTATGACTTCCACCGGTCGCTGGCGGCGAACAAGGTCCTGGCCGGCGACTGCGACGCCGTACGCGACCAGATCACCGCCATCCGCTCGGCCCTCGGCACCGACCTCGACATGAGCCTCCAATTCAGCCCCGGCGCCCTCGGCCGCGACCAGGCGGTCACCGCCATGCGCCTGTTCGCCGAGAACGTGATACCGGCGTTCCGGGAGTCCCGCGAACACGCCGCCGTCTGACCGCCCTCGACCGGCCCACCGGCGCCGCGGTGCTCCCTGCGTGAGAGGCGGCGCCCGATACGGGCTGGTGCACCTCGCCGGGGCGCGCCCGTTCGCCCGACGCCGCGCCGCGGGCCGCCTTTCGCCCGTACTCGCCGGGGGTCCTCTGCGCAGGAGCGGACCCGGCCGGGTCCGCTCCTGGTGGTAAGGACCGTTTGGCGGCGCCGTGAGTCCCGGCCCGCCTACGCCGCCCG
>NZ_NTGE01000201.1 GCF_002291145.1 Streptomyces sp. SA15 | reverse complement strand
CCGGTGTCGGACGCGAGGGCGGCCAGGACGGTCTGCTGTCCTACCTGGAGGCCAAGACCGTGGTCCTGGACGGCCTGCCGACCGGGTACGAGCCGCTGGGCTGACCCGGTTTCGCGAAGACCGTGCGCACGGTCCCGCTCCCCGTCCGGGAGCGGGACCGTGCGTTTCTCAGTGGGCCTCGGCGGCCTGGCCGGCCCAGGTGGCGTACATCCGGGTGTACTTGCCGTCGGCGGCGACGAGCTGGTCGTGCGAACCGACCTCGACGATCCGGCCCTCGTCGACGACGACGATGCGGTCGGCCTTCATGGCGGTGGAGAGCCGGTGCGCGATCAGGATCGCGGTGCGGCCCTCCAGCAGCACGTCCAGGGCCTCCTCGATCCTGGACTCGGACCGGAGGTCCAGGTTGGACGTGGCCTCGTCCAGCACCAGCACCCGGGGTTGGGCCAGGAAAGCCCTGGCCAGGGCGACGAGTTGGCGTTCGCCGGAGGACAGGGACTGGCCCCGCTCCTGGACCACGGTGTCGAGACCGTCGGGCAGCCGCTCGACCACGTCGACCAGGCCGACCACCCGCAGCGCCTCCCGGACCCGCTCCTCGGAGGCGTCCGGGGCGGCGAAGCGGAGGTTGTCCCGCAGCGGCCCGGCGAACAGGAAGGGCTCCTGCGGCACGACGCCGAGCTGCCGACGAAGGGAGTCGATGCGCACGTCCCGGAGGTCGCGCCCGTCGATGAGGATCCGGCCGGAGGTCGGGTCGTAGAACCGGGTGACCAGTTTGGCGAGGGTGGACTTGCCGGCGCCGGTCGGACCGACGAACGCCACCGTCTCGCCGGCCCGGATCTCCAGCGACACATGGGAGATCACCGGCCGGTCGGGAAGATAGCCGAACGTCACGTCGTCGAAGACGACCTCACCCTCGATCCTCGGCAGGTCGACGGCTGCGGAGGCCTCCTCGACCTCCGGCCGGGTGCTGAGCAGCTGCCTCAGCTTCACCATCGACGACTGTCCCTGCTGGTACGTGTTGAACTGCTGCACCAGCTGCTGGATGGGCTGGAAGAAGGCGCCCAGGGAGAGCAGGAACGCCACCAGCTCACCGATGGTCAGCTGCCGGTCGGCGACCATGGAGGCGCCGATGGCCAGCAGCACGATCTGTCCGGCGACGCCGATGAACTGGGTGCCCGGTGTGTAGAGCGAGCCGATCCGCGCGGTCTGCACATTGGCGTCGTAGTACTTGCCGGTGACCTCCCGGTGGTGTTCGGTGTTGTGCCGCTGCCGGTTGTACGCCGTGACGATACGAACGCCTTGCAGGCTCTCGGAGAGGTCGGCGGTCACATTGGCGGTGGTGTCCCGCACGCGCAGATAGCCCTTGGCGGACGCCCGGCGGAACCACAGGGAGAAAACGGTCAGGACGGGCACCACCAGCACGATGGTGATGAGAGCCAGCTCCACGTTGTAGGTGAACAGCACCACCGAGACGACGACCATGGTCAGACCCTGGACGGCGAACTGGGCCAGGCCGTCCTGGAGCAGCTGCTGGAGGTTCTCGATGTCGCCGGTCATCCGGGTCATGATCACCCCGGCCTTCTCGCCGGTGTAGAAGTTCAGGGACAGCCGCTGCAACTGGGTGAAGACCCTGGTCCGCAGGTCGTTCATCACCCAGGCGGAGATCCGCCCGGTCACCCTGACCCGTGCGGCCTGCGCGAGTCCGGTGACCACCAGACTGAGCAGGTACACGATCGCGACCAGCGCCAGCGTGCCGGAGTCCTTCGCCGTGATGCCGTCGTCGATCCCGATCTGGGTCAGCTTCGGACCGGCCTGCAGCGTCAGCGCCTCCACGACCACGAGCACGCCGGCCAGCAGCACCATCGGCCGGTAGTGGCGGATCAGCCGCCGCAGGGTCAACGCGGTGCCGTCGGGATCGGGGCGGCTGTGCTCGAAGACGACCTCGGGCTCGGGATGTTCCGGCTCCGTCTTGAGCAGCTTGTCGACACCGGCCTGCATCTCCGGCGGCACTCCGGCGAACTTCAGTCCTGGCGCGGGCGCCCCGCCTCCGGCGGGAAACACCGCGCCGCCACCTCCGGGAGGCGTCATCGGCCCACACTCCTCAGTTCCTCGATGTTCTCGTCCGCGCTGTCGTCCGCCCGCGCGAGCACTTCCGCGTACATCGGCGTGCTCGCCAACAGCTCCTTGTGCGTGCCGTCGGCGACGATCCGGCCGCCGTCCAGCAGCACCACGCGATCGGCCAGGCCGATCGTGGACAGCCGGTGCGCGATGATCAACGTCGTCCGGCCGGCCAGCAGGGTCCGCAGCCCGGCGTGGATCTCCTGCTCCACCTGGACGTCGATGGCGCTGGTGGCGTCGTCCAGCACCAGCACCGGCGGATTCACCAGCAGCGTCCGGGCGATCGCGATGCGCTGCCGCTGTCCGCCGGACAGGGTGTAGCCGCGTTCGCCGATGACGGTGTCGTAGCCGCCTGGCAGTTCGGCGATGAACTCGTGCGCCCCGGCCAGCCGGGCCACGCGCTCGATGTCCGTGATGTCCGCGTCAGGGCGTCCGTAGGCGATGTTGTCCCGGACCGACGCGGAGAACAGGAACGGCTCGTCCAGCACGATGCCGACGTTGTCCCGCAGGCTGCGCAGGGTCAGCTCCCGCACATCGTGCCCGTCCACGGTGACGGAGCCGTCGCGCACGTCGTAGAACCGCGGCAGCAGTCTGGCCAGGGTGGACTTTCCGGAGCCGGTCCGGCCGACCACCGCCACCGTCTCGCCGTGCCGCAGCCGCAGCGAGAACCCGTTCAGTACGTCGGGGCCGTCGCCGTAGCCGAAGGTGACGTCGTCGAACCGGACGTCACCGCGTGCTCCGGTCAGCTCCACCGCCCCGGGGGCGTCCACGATCTCCGGTTTCTCGTCCAGCAACTCGTACAGGCGCTTGGCCCCGGCCGACGACCGCTGGCCCAGCATGATCAGGTTGCCGAACACCTGGAACGGCACCTGGAGCATCAGCAGATACGCGTTAAAGGCCAGGATCGCGCCGACGCCCATCTCGCCGTCGATGACGAGGTGTCCGCCGTACAGCAGCACGATCGCCATGCCGACGCGGGGCAGGTTCTGCACCAAGGGCGTCCACCGTGCCCGCCGGTCGGCGTCCTTCACATTCGCCCAGCTGACCTTCGTCGCGGCCTTCTGCAGCAGCGACAGCTGGCTCCGCTCGGCCGCGAATGACTTGACCACGCGTACGCCGTTGATGTTCTCGTCGACCACGGTCGCGACCTCGGCCAGCCGGGCCTGGACCAGCCACGACACCGGCAGCAGGGAACGCTGCATACGCCGGGTGGACACGAACAGCAGCGGCATCGGCAGCATGGCCAGGACGGCCAGCGGAACATTGATCGCCAGCATGTACCCGAACGCCACCAGCGAGAGACTGCACTGCACCAGCAGATACGGCGCGAACGACAGGTACAGCTGCACCGCGCGGATGTCGGAGTTGGCGCGGGAGATCAACTGCCCGGTCTGCACCCGGTCGTAGAACGGGAACGACAGTCCGGTCAGGTGCCCGTACACGAGGTTGCGCAGGTCGTACTCGATCTTGGCCGCGCCGTGGTTCAGCAACTGCTTGGACGAGTAGCCGACGACGAGCATGACCAGCGTCAGCCCGACCAGCCACCACAGATAGTGCGACAGCGGCACCCTTTTCGACACGATCGAGTTGTCCACCGCGTCCTGGATGAGTGTCGGCACCTGGACGGACACCAGCAGACCGGCCGCGGACATCACCAGCGCCGGGCCGAACATCCACCGGTGCGCCCGCACCAGTGGCCATGCCCGCCGTAGCCAGGATCGGCTCCGATCGGGGTCGATCGCCGCGCTCGGCGGTGGATAGGTGTTGCTCACCTGGGTTCCCCTCCGTACGCGCCGTCGTCGGCGACGTACTCGGCTTGCTTGCGCTCTCGGACGCTTAGGGCCACAGCGACAGCGCGGCCCTCGCTCGCGCGGTCCGCTCTTGGTCGAGGAATGGGGCCGGGGCTCGGCCGGCTGCCGGCCGGCCTTCTGGTCGGCCGTGGTCGGTCGGTGGCCCTGCGCCGGTCGTAGGGACGCGGCGCACGCCACCGTGCCGTTCATGACAGGGGTGAGGGGCGTCGGGGTGACGGACAGCGTCTACGTCACCCCCGATGCCGTCGGCAGATTCCGCCGCGTCGGCACGGACGGTGTTCGCCCGTCGTGAGCGGGCGTCGGCGATTCAGGGGTTCGGGAGTTCCTCCGCCGCTTCGGGGGTTCCTCCGCCGGTCCGGCGGGCTGCTCGGCGACCGGTCGCCGCAACTGCCCCGGCGGACATCGGTCCTTGACCGGCTCCGCCGTGGTGACCGGTCGTCGTGGTCTTACGCGCCGGGCGAGTCGGACTGCTCGGCGAGTTCGGCCTTGACCGCCTCGTACAGACCGTCCGAGGTGAAGCCGAGGTCGCGCAGGATGCGCGCGGCCGGGCTCTCCTCCGTACGGATCAGGCCGAGCAGCGCGTGTTCGGTGCCGACCCAGGCGCTCCCCAGCTCGGCCGACGCGCGGGACGCCTGCCCGATGGCCTCTGTGGTCTCCGCCCGGAAGGGGATGTGGCCGCGCAGCGACTTCTGCCCGGTCGGCGGCAGCGCCGCCTCGACCGCGTCGCGGATGTGCTGCTCCGACCCGGCCTTCGCCACCAGCACCTTGTACGCCCCGCCCTGCGCTTCGCCGAGCAGGCCGAGCAGGATGTGTTCGGTGCCGATGGTGTCGTGCTTGTACGTCCGGGCGGCCTCCTGCGCGACCACGATGCTGTGCCGGTTGAGCTTGGTGAACCGCTCGAAGGGATTGGACGTGTGGCGCTGCTGGGCGGCCTGCCTGGTCACCCCGATGGCGTCCCCGATCTCGCTCCATGAGGCGCCGGCCGCCTTGGCCTTGCTGACGTAGTGGTCGACGAGCTGGTCGCCGAGGTCGGACAGGGTCCGGTTGCGCACTTGGGCCTCGCTGACGCGGGCCAGATGGTCGGCGTCGGGCAGTTCTTCGTCGAGGCGGGCGATCAGGTCGGCGAGACTGACGTTGAGTGGGCTCATGCTGTCAATTTTATCTTGACAGTGCCCTGCTGTCAATTTGAAATTGACGGCAGGGCACTGTTCGCGGCGAGGCATGGCCTCATGAGATCGACATCCCGCCGTCGATGGACAGCACCTGACCGGTCATGTAGTCGGCGTCCAGCAGCAGCTCGATGCCACGGGCCACCTCGTCGGGCGTGCCCATGCGGCCGAACGCGGTCCTGGCCAGAAGCGCGGCACCGACCTCGGCCGGTACCGACTCCGTGAGCGCGGTGGCCATGAGGCCGGGCGAGAGCGCGTTGACCGTCACCTGGGACCGGCCGCACTCCAGGGCGAGGCTCCGGGTCATCCCCAGCACACCGGACTTGGCGGCCGAGTACGCCGTCTGACCCTTGCTGCCGATCAGGGCGGCGGGCGAGACGACGTTGATGACCCGCCCCCATCGCGCCCGCAACATGTCCGGGAGCGCCGCCCGGCAGGTGTGGAAGGTGCCGATCAGATCGACGGCGATGGTCCGGGTCCAGTCGTCGACGGGCTGGGTGACCATGAGACCGTCACGGCGGATCGCACCCGCGTTGACGAGCACACTGATGTCACCCAGCTCGGCGCGCACCCGGTCCACCATGTCCAGCGTGGCGGCCCAGTCGGCGATGTCCGCCCGTACGACGGTGCTGGGCCCGCCGAGTTCCGCCGCGACTTCACGGGCCCGGTCCTCACCGGTGACGCAGTGCAGCGCCAGCCGGTAACCGCGGCGGTCGAGGACGCGTGCGACGGCGGCGCCGAGCGCCCCCGAAGCACCGGTGACAAGGGCGACACGGCCGTCAACGCCCCTCGCCGCCATCAGACCGGCGCCCGGAAAGGGGCCCGACGGCCTCCGGCGGGCGCGTTGCCGAACTGCTCGTTCATGTCTGCCTTCCGGTGGAGTCCTGTTCGGTCGGCACGCCGGCCCGCCACCCGGCGGACCGGCCGCCGCGCCCGCGACGGCCGGCGCTCTCCTACCAGGTGACGGGCATCTCGGCCGGTCCGAACGCCTGAATGGAGTGGTACTTGTAGGTCAGCTCCGACTCCGGCACGGCCAGCGCGAGTGTGGGAACCCGCTCGAACAGCTTTGTGTAGACGATCTCCATCAGCTCCGGCACCAGCCGGTTCGCCGGGCACTGGTGCGGCCCATGGCCGAACGCCAGATGCCTGGTGGGCTCCTCCCGCAGCAGATTGAGCTGATGGGGATACGGGCACACCGCCGGGTCGCGGTTGACGGGCAGCGTCGGTACGACCACGCCGTCTCCGGCCCTGACCAGCGTGTCGCCGATGCGTACGTCCTCCACGGCGAGCCGCATCGGCGTCCCGTCGTTGACCGAGTAGAAGCGGATCATCTCGTCCGTCGCCACCCGCATCCGCTCCGGCTCGGCGAGCAGCGTCGCCCGCTCTTCCGGGTGGCCCAGCAGGGCGAGCACGCCCAGCGAGATCATCGTGGCCGTCGAGTTGTGGATGCCCTGGGCGTTGGACAGCATCAGGGGCGCCAGCCGGTACCAGTCGACCTCGCCGCGCTCGTCGAGTTCCGCCTGGATCATGCGGCTCATCAGGTCGTCGCCGAGGTTCTTCGCCTTCTCCTTCAGTACGTCCTCCGCGTGCTGGTTCAGACGCGCGGCCGACGCCCTCTCCTCCTCCTCGGTGGCGGTCCGCATCAGCAGGTCCCAGACGTTGTCCCGCATCTTGCGCAGCTCGGCCACCGGGATGCCGAGGAAGATCTCCTGCAGCCGCCAGGCGATCGGGTACGAGAACTCCATGACGAGGTCGACGGGCCTGTCCTGCCGGCTCAGCAGCTCGTCGAGTCGCTCGTCCACGGCGATCCGCATCTTCGCCAGCAACGGAGGAAGCCGGGCAGGGGAGAACTCCTGGATGACCGGCCGCTTCAGCTCCGTGTGCTCGGGGCCGTCCAGATTGATCATGAACGGTGCGCAGTACTTCAGCTTGTTCAGCGAGTTCGGCGTCATCTTCGGGAAGTCGTCGTTCATCTTGTCCGAGCTGAATCGCGGGTCGGACAGGACGAACCGGGCGTACTCGGGCCTGACCACCATCCAGGCCGGCTTCCCGGTGGGCAGGGTCACCCGGCCGATGCCCCGCTCCCGCAGCGTCTCGTACTCGGCCGGGAGCACGCCGGGCTGCTTGCGCCGGATGGGGTGGGTCGGCAGGTCGGTCATTCCGACACCTCCGCGGCCCAGTGGTAGAAGCGGGTGGCCAGTGAATTGCCGGCCGGATCGTAGGGCGGGATGAGCTGCGTGAGGTCGTCGACGAGCTGCAGGAAGCGGGGGTCGCCCTCCGTCCACACCGAGCTGATCACCTTGATGCTGTCGGTGTCGGCGAAGTCCTGGATGTGCAGATAGATACCGCGCCACAGATAGATCTGGCGGCGCAACGTCCCCATCTTCTGCGGGATGTCGGTCGCGTCCGACTCCGCGAACAGCCGCGACACCTCCGGGATGTGCTCCTGCCGCTGGGTGTTGACGATCACCGCGCTGAACGAGTGCTCCAGGACGTCCAGTTGCTCGGCCGGCCACAGATAGAACCGCTCGGCCGCGGGCCGGTCGACCGGGCCGTCCCAGTCCTCCGTCGGGGCGTGGTCGCCGAAGTAGGCGGACAGCCGCTCGTCCAGCTGGACGCACCGGGGGTCGGCGGCGGCCAGCCGCCGCGCCTCGCCCTCGTCCGCGGCGTCCCAGTCCTGCATGTGTATGTACAGGTCGCCGTAGTGGAAGACCTGCCTCCGGCGCAGCCGGCGAAGCTCGGGCGCGACGTCGCCGTCGAACTCCCGAAGGATCTTGGTGACGTCCGCGACGTCATCGCTGTCGAACGTGCCGACGGTGACGATGCTCGGCATGGGCCTCTCCTCACGGTTGGCGGATCACGCCGAGCTTGTGTCCTCGCCTTCGACGCTGGATCGACGCTGAGTCAAAGGCGGACGGGCCGGTCGAGCGGCCGTCGGGGGCCTGGGCCGGTGCTCAAAGGGTTCTCGAAGTGCGCTCGAACGGCGGCGGGCATCGTCGAGGCGAATCCAGGGGCTCCGACGCTTGTGAGGTGTTCTGTTGTGTCGAGTGTGCAGCAGCAGGTCGACCACGACGTGGTTGTCGATGCCGACGTCGAGACGGTGTTCGACCTGGTCGCGGATGTCGAGCGCTGGCCGCAGTTCCATCCCTCCGCCGTGCACGCGGAGGTGCTCCACACCAACGAGAAGGGAGAACTGGTCCAGCACTGGTCGCTGGCCGGCGACAGCGCCGTGCGCACCTGGCGGACCGTACGCCGTACCGACCGGCCGGGACGCCGTATCGCCTTCACGTACCTGGACGCCGACGCGCCCGCCACCGGGATCCACGGCGAGTGGGTCTTCACCGAGGCGGTGCCGGACCGCACCCGGGTCGAGCTGCGCCACGGCGTCGAGGCGCCGGCCGGCGCCGACCTCGGCCCGCTGCTGGACCGGATCGACCAGGACAGCAAGGAACACCTCGAAACCCTGCGCGTCACAGCCGGGCGCCATGCCGAGCTGGACGAACTCGTACTGTCCTTCACCGACCCGCTGTTCGTCGCCGGTGCGATCGAGGACGCCTACGACTACCTCTACCGGGCCGACCTCTGGCCCGAGCGCATCCCGCACGTGGTGGGTCTGGCCATGACCGAGGACGAGCCGAACATCCAGTTCTTCGACATGGACACCAAGGGCCCCGAAGGCAGCGTGCACACCGTCCGCTCGGTACGGATCTGCCTGCCGTCCAGGCTCATCGTGTACAAGCAGATCTCGCTGCCCGCCGTGCTCGACGCGCACACCGGCCACTGGCGGTTCACCGAGACACCGGAAGGCGTCATCGCGGAGGCCCGGCACACCAGCACGATCAAGCCCTCGGCGCTGTCGCTGCTCGGCGGCGCGACGACGGTCGGTGAGGCGCGCAGGTATCTGCGGCGCCTGCTGAGCGCCAACAGCATGAGCAACCTCCGCCTGGCCAAGGCGTTCGCGGAGGAGCGCGCCGACAGCTGAAGCGGCGCGCGTGCACACCAGGAACATTCCATGCCGGGCAGAACGACGAGGCAACCGTCGAGTCAGGAGGGGCAATGGCCGAGGAGACGACCGCCAGGGGAGGCGGGCTGTGGGCAGCCGCGGATCTGCTGACCCCGATGGCCGTCCGGGTGGCGGCGACCCTGCGGTTGGCCGACCACATCGCCGCCGGCACCCGGACCACCGGGGCACTGGCCGCGGCGGTCCACGCCGACCAGGACGTACTCGGGCGGCTGCTGGACCACCTGGTGACCGCCGGCGTACTGGAGGGGGCGGGGACCGCGACGTACGAGCTGACGGCCACGGGCCGGTACCTGTGCGAGGGGCAGCCCGACGACATGCGGTCCGTGCTCGACGTCGAAGGCGCCCTCGGGCACGCCGAGTTGAGCCTCGTCCAGCTGCTGCACACGGTCCGCACCGGCGAACCCGCGTTCCCGCGCCAGTACGGCCTGACCTTCTGGGAGGACCTGTCGGCCGACGACCGGCGCGCCGAGTCGTTCGACGCGCTGATGGGCGCCCGGCTGGCGGTGCACGCGCCCGCCGTGGCCGGCGCCTATCCCTGGGGCGGCCTGCGCCATCTCGTGGACGTCGGCGGCGGCGACGGCAGCATGCTGATCACCATCCTGCGGGCCCACCACGACCTGCACGGCACGGTCCTCGACCTGGCCGGACCGGTGCGCCGAGCCGAGAAGGCCATCGCCGCGGCCGGTCTGGAACACCGGGCCGGCACCGTGGCCGGCAGCTTCTTCGACGAACTCCCCCCAGGCGCGGACGGCTACCTGCTGTCGAGCATCCTGCACAACTGGGACGACGCCTCGGCCGCCCGCATCATGCGGCGCTGCGCCGACGCGGCGTCGACGGCGGGCAGCGTGTTCGTCGTCGACTACTTCAACCACCAGAGCCTTCAGACGCAGGGCGATCTGCGCATGCTCTGCTACTTCGGAGGCCGGCAGCACAGCCTCGAACAGCTGGGCGAGCTGGCCGCAGCGGCCGGCCTCCGGATCGTCTCGGTCCTGCCGGCCGGGCGTATGTCCGTCGTAGAACTGCGTGCCCCCGTGCGCTGAGCCGCAGAGCCACCTCGCCCGTGCCGGGCCGAAGAGCGCACGGTCGACAACCCACCGCTGTTCTCGTGTTCGAAAGGGAAACTCATGCGTGTCGTGATCGTCGGGGGTGGCACCGTAGGGCTGTGCACCGCCGTCTTCCTGGCCCGCCAGGGCGTTTCGGTCCAGGTGCTGGAGCGCCATGCGCGGGCCAGCGAACATCCGAGGGCGTTCGGCGTCAACAACCGTTCGGCGGAGATCCTGCGCGGGGCCGGCATCGAGATCGAGACGGACAACCGCGTCAGGGGCCTGATGACCGGGTCCAGCCTGGCCGACCTCAAGACGGTCACGGCAAGGTTCGAGCCGCCGGAGATCGGCCCGGCCAAGCTGGGCAGCTGCCCGCAGGACCGGGTCGACCGGGCGGCGCTGGAGCAGCTGCGGAAGCTCGGCGGCCAGGTGGACTTCAGCAGCGAGGTGGTCGCCCTCGCGGACGGCGGCGTGACGCTGGCGGACGGACGCGTCGTCACGGGCGACTACGTCATCGCCGCCGACGGAGTCCACAGCAGGATGCGGGAGTTGCTAGGCATCGGCATGACCGGCCCGGGCCGGATCGACCGCAGCCACATGCTCAACGTGCTGTTCCGCGCCGAACTGCCGACCCCGCCGTTCTCCATGACCTTCCTGCGCAACGAACGGGCGTCCGGAATCCTGCTGAAGGTCGACGACGCCGGCCGCTGGGTCTTCCACATCCCGAACGGCGACCCGGACACCCCCGTCGAGCGGCTCCAGCAGCAGATCAGGGACGCCACCGGCGTCACCGACGCACAGCCGGAGATCATCAGCAAGCTGCCCTGGTCCTCGACGGCGCTGGTGGCCGACCGGTTCAGGCAGGGCGACGTATTCCTCGTCGGTGACGCGGCGCACGTGGTGCCCCAGGTCGGCGGGTTCGGACTCAACATGGGGATCGCCGACGGCCACAACCTGGCGTGGAAGCTGGCCGCGGGCGGTGACGCGCTGCTCGACACCTACGAGACCGAGCGCCGGCAGGTCGCGCTGTTCACCATGCGCCAGGTCGTGATCCGTACCGAGAACCGCGACCTGCACTGGGACAACGAGCCGGGCCGGGCCGCCGACCGGGCGGCCGTCGGCATGGCGGGCATCATGATCCCCTACATCGGCTACCGCTACGACTCACCCGCGGTGATCGACCCGGAACCGCTGCCGGACATGGAGAACCTCGCACTGGACGGCGCCCCGGGGAGCCGTCTGCCGCACCGGTGGCTCCCGGACGGCCGGTCCACCCTCGACCTCGTGGACGGCTTCACGCTGATCACCGGGAACGAGGCCGACCACTGGCTGGCCGCCGCCCATGAGCTGGGAATCACGGCCCACGCCGTCGAGGGGTGGGCCGAGGCCGCCAACATCAAGGAGAACGGCGCCGTGCTCGTCCGCCCCGACGGATTCGTCGGCTGGCGTACGCCCACCACCCCCCACGGAGGGCCGACCAGCACCGAGCAGTTGCGGGAGGTCCTCGACCGGCTGCTGTGCCGACCGTACTCGGACGGCCCGGAGCGGACCGCCCGACCCTCGATCGCAGACCGAGCACCCGAGCAGAGAAGGTGGACGATGGATTTCGGCGACGACCCCTATCCCAACTACGCGTTGCTGCGCACGGAAGAACCGGTCCGGCAGGTCATGGAGGGCAAGGGCCTCTACGGACTGCTGGTGACCCGGTACGAGGACGTGCGCAGCCTGCTCTCCGACCCCAGGATGAGCAAGGACCCGCGCAACGCGCCGCTCGACTGGCAGGAGGCGGGCAAGGGGCGGCCGTTGGAGGACCGGACCGGGCTCGGCACGCATCTGCTGACCACGGACGCGCCCGAACACACCCGGCTGCGCCGGCTGGTCTCGACCGCCTTCACCGCCCGCCGGGTCGAGAACCTGCGCGGCCAGGTGCAGGAGATCACGGACGGACTGCTCGACGGGATCGTGCCGACGGGACGATGCGAACTGCTCGGCGACTTCGCGTTCCCGCTGGCGATCACGGTGATCTGCGAACTGCTGGGCGTGCCGCGGAAGGACCAGGACGTCTTCCGCCAGTGGACCAAGGACTTCCGCCGGTGGACGAACAACGACGACTCCGGCCGGACCGGCCCGCAGGACGCGCGGCCGGTCGGACTGCGGGACCTGCTCGGCTATCTGACCGACCTGGTCGACAAGCGCCGCAACGAGCCGGCCGACGGTCTGGTCGACGCGCTGATCGCGGCGCGGGACGCCGACGACCGGCTGAACGAGACCGAGTTGCTGTCCATGATGTCCCTGCTGCTGATCGGGGGCTTCGAGACGACGGTCAATCTGATCGGCAACGGCACCCTCGCGCTGCTCCGCCACCCGGACCAGCTGGCCCTGCTGCGCGAACGCCCGGAACTGCTGGACTCGGCCCTGGAGGAGATGCTCCGGTACGACGGGTCCTTCGAGACGGCGACATGGCGGTTCCCGCTGGAGCCCATAGAGGTCGCGGGCACCCGCATCGAGAAGGGCCACCCGGTGCTGCTGTCTCTCGCGGCGGCCGACCGGGACCCGGCGAAGTTCAAGGAACCGGACCGCTTCGACGTCGCCCGCGCCGAGAACGGGCATGTGGCGTTCGGACGGGGCGCGCACTTCTGCCTCGGCGCCCCGCTGGCCAGGCTGGAGGGCCGGATCGCCTTCGAAGGGCTGCTGCGCCGGCTCCCGGGCCTCGCCCTGGCCGTACCGCCGGAGCAGTTGCGGTGGCAGCGCAGCCTTACGATCCGCGGACTGGAGGCGCTGCCCGTCACGTTCGATGCCTGACTTCGAGATCAGGGCGGACACCAAAGCTCGTCAGCTGCAAGCAGGAAGAGGCTCGCATGTCGAATGCTGCGTTCGGAGTTCGAGAGGTGAGGGCGCTGTGAACCGCCGTATAGCCGTCACCGGCATCGGCGTACGCGCCCCCGGTGGTGGAAGCGCCAAGGAGTTCTGGGAATTGATCTCGTCCGGCACCACGGCCATCCGCACCATCTCGCTGTTCGACGCCTCCGGATTCCGTTCCCAGATCGCCGGCGAGTGCGACTTCGACCCGGTGGCGGAGGGCCTGTCCACCCAGGAGATCCGGCGGATGGACCGGGGCGCGCAGCTCGCGGTCGCCGCGACCAGGGAGGCGGTGGCGGACGCCGGCCTCGACGTGGACGTGATCGATCCGCACCGCGTCGGCGTCAGCGTCGGCAGCGCCGTCGGCGGCACCATGAGCCTGGACCGGGAGTACAACGTCCTGTCCGACGGCGGCCGAAAGTGGCTCCTCGACCACGAGTACGCGGTGCCCCACATGTTCGACTACCTCGTTCCGACGTCGGTCGCCGCCGATGTGGCCTGGGTGGTCGGCGCGGAGGGCCCGGTGGGGCTGGTGTCCACGGGCTGTACGGCGGGAATCGAGTCGGTCGCCCACGCGGCGCAGCTGATCCGCGAGGGCGCCGCCGACGTGATGCTGGCCGGCGGCTCGGACGCCCCCATCTCACCGGTCTGCGTGGCCAGCTTCGACGCGATCAGGGCCACGACACCCCGCAACGACGAACCGGCCACCGCGTCCCGCCCGTTCGACCGCACGCGCAACGGATTCGTGCTCGCCGAGGGCAGCGCGATGCTGGTGCTGGAGGAGCTGGAACACGCCAGGAAACGTGGCGCGCACATCTACATGGAGATCAGCGGGTGGGGCGTGCGTGCGAACGCCTTCCACATGACCGGGCTGCGGTCCGAGGGCCATGAGATGGCCCAGGCCATCGAGGTGGCGATGCGGATGGCCGGACGCTCTCTCGACCAGGTGGACTACGTGAACGCGCACGGCTCCAGCACCCAGCAGAACGACAGGCACGAGACCGACGCGTTCAAGCGCAGTCTCGGCGAGCACGCCTACCGGACGCCGGTGAGTTCGATCAAGTCCATGATCGGCCACTCGCTGGGCGCGATCGGCTCGATCGAGATCGCCGCGTGCGCGCTGGCCATCGAGGCCGGGCTGATTCCGCCCACGGCCAACCTGCGCGAACCCGACCCGGACCTGGGCCTCGACTATGTGCCGCTCACCGCGCGGCCCGCCGAGCTGCGCACGGTGCTCAAGGTCGGCAGCGGGTTCGGTGGTTTCCAGAGCGCGATGGTGCTGACCGAGGAGGGCGGACGATGAGTACGACGACGGTCCCGGGACATGACACCGGCACCGAGGCCGGCACCGGCACCGGACCGAGGCTCCGCCGGGCGGTGATCACCGGCATCGGGGTCGTCGCGCCGAACGGGTTCGACACCGACGAGTACTGGGACGCCGTCCTGCGCGGGCGCAGCGGCATCGACCGGGTCACCCGGTTCGACCCGGCGCGGTACCCCGCCCAACTCGCCGGGGAAGTGCCCGACTACGACGTCCGCGAGCACATCCCCGGCCGACTGGTGCCGCAGACCGACCAGAGCACCCGGCTGGCGCTGATCGCCATGGACGCGGCGGTCGGCGACTCCCACCTCGATCTGGCCGGCGTTCCCAAGGACCAGGTCGGCGTCGTCACCGGCAGCTCCGTCGGCGGACTGGAGTACAGCCAGCGCGAGCTGGAGAAACTCTGGAGCCTGGGCAGCGACCATGTGAGCGCCTACCTCTCGTTCTCCTGGTTCTACGCCGTCAACACGGGCCAGATATCGATCCGGCACGGACTGCTCGGCCCGGGCGGTGTCCTCACCGGCCACACCAGCGGGCTGGACGCCGTCGCACAGGCCCGCCGTTACGTCGCCGAGGGGCTGCGGGTCGCGATGTGCGGCGCGGTGGAGAGCGGGTTGTGCCCGCTCGGCTGGACGATCGAACTGACGACCGGCCGGCTGAGCACGGTGACCGACCGGACGCGGGCCTATCTGCCGTTCGACACCGCCGCGTCCGGATACGTGCTGGGGGAGGGCGGCGCCATGCTCGTCGTCGAGGAGGCCGGACACGCGCGCGGTCGCGGGGCCCGCCCGTACGGCGAGATCGCCGGCTACGCCACGACTTTCGACCCACGGCCAGGGTCCGCCCGGGAACCCGGGCTGCGCCGGGCCATCGAGGCCGCGCTCTCGGACGCCGGTGTGACGCCGGCCGACGTCGACGTGGTGTTCGCGGACGCGGCCGGTGTCGCCCAGCTGGACCGCGCCGAAGCCGCCGCCGTCACCGGCGTGTTCGGCCCGCGAGCGGTTCCGGTCACCACGCCGAAGACGACGACCGGGCGACTGTACGCCGGCAGCCCGGCCCTAGACGTGGCCACGGCGCTCTTGAGCATGCGGTACGGCGTCATCCCGTCCGTGATCAATGTGACCGACCCGGTCCGGTCCGATCAGCTCGACCTGGTGCTCGACCGGCCCAGGGAGACGACCGTGTCCACGGCACTGGTACTGGCCCGCGGCGAGGGCATCAACTCCGCGATGGTGCTGACGGCGGTGTAGGGCCCACCGGTACGGAGGCCGCGGAGCTGCCGGATCTGATGGATGTGCCGGACCGGTAATCCGGACCGGTCGTCCGGGCAGACGGAAAGCCGAGGGGCTTGTCACCCCTCGGCCTTCACCGTCATCGGCCCTCACCGTCACCCCGGCGCACGCGGACGAACGACCGCCCCGGCTATGCCGAGGTGCGCTGGTCCGACCACCCGTAGTGGCGTCCGGCCAGGACCTGCTGATGCAACTCCTGCAGCGCTTCCGTGGGTTCGAGCCCGAGCTCGGTCGACAGCGTCTTGCGGAGGTTCTGGTACGCGGCCAGCGATTCGTTCCGCCGGCCGCTGCAGGCCAGTGCCTTGATCAGCTGCTCGTGGCACCACTCGTTGAGCGGGTCGATCAGCACCATGGCCTTCAGCTCTCCGACGAGTTCCCGGTACCGGCCGAGCATCGCGTCGGCCTGGATACGCATCTCCACCGTGTGCGCACGCTGTTCGGTGAGGTGGACGATGTGTGCCTGGACGGACGGGCCGGCCGTCACATCGGCGAGCGCCGGCCCCGACCAGAGGTCGAGCGCCTGCCGGAGCAGCCGGCTGGCTGCGGCCGGATCACCGGCGGACAGCATGTGACGCCCCTGCTCGGACAGCCGGACGAACGCGTCCTGATCGAGCTGACCCGGCTCCAACTGGAGCACATAGCCGGTGCCGCAGGTGGCGAGCACCTGTTCGCCCCTGCCGTTCGGCAGCCACGGTTCGAACTGTCGTCTGAGTTGATAGATGTATGTCTGGGCGGTGGGAACGGCGCTTTTCGGAGGTTTGTCGCCCCATAGTTCATCAATGATCGCCTCAAGCGTGACGATGTCGTTCGTACGCAGGAGCAGCTGGGCCAGTACTCTCCGCACCATCGGCGCGGTCGGCGTGCAGTCGGCGAGATCGTGGGTAACGGCAAGGCGGCCGAGAATCCGAAACTCCAACATGGATTGTCCCCGTTCGCAGCGTTCGAATGGGGGGGCGAATCAGTGTTCGATGCATCCCCTTTGGTGAGTGTGCCCCGGCGATTTGACCTCCGTCAAGCATGGCAACTGCAAGTTGATCATAGACTTATCTACGCAGGTCAAGGTGCATCCATAAAAGGAGAAGGAGGTCCTGCGGCCGGTGAAATCGAGAAAATCAGGAAAGTATTGGGGCGGCCTTTACCCTCTTGGGGCGGTCATGAAAGATCTTTGATCTCCTGCATGCCGTTGCGCCTGTAATGGCTGCTATTCGGGTGAAATTCGTCCTGTGAAAACCCGGGAAGAGGAATCAATTGTTCCGCATCGCCGAGTGGGCCGACCGCTTCCCTCGATCCAGTCTCTGACGATCCAATTGTTCGGTTTGCCATGCTCCGCTGTCATGACGGAGAGCCTCGTGGAATCCCACGGTCACGATGTTGTCGCGGTGGTCGGTCTGTCCTGCCGCTTCCCGGGCGCCGGCTCACCCGAGGCGTACTGGGACCTCCTCTCTGCGGGTGAGGAGGCCGTCGCCGAGGTCCCCTCCGACCGCGCCGGACACCTGGGGGCGCGGGTGGGCAGGGCCGGCCTGATCGAAGGGGTCGCCGACTTCGACGCGGGCTTCTTCGGGGTCTCGCCACGCGAAGCAGCGGCCATGGACCCACGCCAGCGACTGACGCTGGAACTGGCGTGGGAAGCCCTCGAACACGCGGGCATCGACCCGTCGGCGGTGCGCGGCGACCGGGCGGGAGTCTTCCTCGGGACGATGGGGGACGACTACGCCGCGCTGGTGCACGACCGGGGCGCGGGAGCGATCGACAGCTTCACCCTGTCCGCGCTCCAGCGCGGCATCCTCGCGAACCGCGTCTCGTTCTTCCTGGGCCTCTCCGGCCCGAGCGTGGTCGTGGACTCGGCGCAGTCCTCGGCCCTGGTCGCCGTGCACCAGGCGTACGAGAGCGTGCGCCGCGGAGAGTCGGCGTGGGCGCTGGCGGGCGGGGTGAACCTGATCCTCTCGCCGGAGTCGACGGCGACCGCGAGCGAGTTCGGCGCACTGTCGCCGGACGGCCGCTGCTACACGTTCGACGCGCGCGCCAACGGCTACGTGCGCGGCGAGGGCGCCGGCATGGTCGTACTCATGCGGCTGGCCGACGCCGTCGCGTACGGCCACGACGTGGTCTGCGTGATCCGCGGCGGCGCGGTGAACAACGACGGCGGCGGCGAGCAGCTGACCACGCCGAGCCGGGCGGGGCAGGAAGCGATGCTGCGGACGGCTCTGTCCGCCGCCGCGACCGACCCCGCCGAGGTGGGATATGTGGAGCTGCACGGTACCGGCACACCGGTCGGGGACCGCGTGGAGTCGGCGGCGCTGGCCGCTGTCTTCGCGCACCGGGACCGGCCGCTGGTGGTGGGGTCGGCGAAGACCAACGTGGGACACCTGGAGGGAGCGGCGGGAGTCGCCGGCTTCATCAAGGCCGCGCTGTCCGTCCAGCGCGGTCAGGTGCCGGCGAGTCTGAACTTCGCCGCTCCTCCGGACGACGTCCCGCTCACCGAGCTGGGCATCGAGGTCGCCGTGGAACTGCGCGAGTGGCCGGGCGACGGGCCGCGCGTGGCCGGCGTGTCGTCGTTCGGGATGGGCGGGACGAACTGCCATCTGGTGCTGGCGCAGGCTCCGGACCCCGCGCCGGTCGAACAGAGCCGCCCCGAGACGCCGGGCACGATCCCGTGGCTGGTGTCCGGAGGCACCGTACGGGCACTGCGCGCCCAGGCCGAACGACTGGCCGGTGACATCGCCGCACAGGACGATCCGGATCCGCTCGACCTCGGATTCTCGCTGGCCACCACCCGCGCCGCGCTCACGCACCGAGCCGTCGTGACCGGCGCCGACATGGCCGAGTTGAGCGCCGGACTGACCGCGCTGGCAGCGAACGAGCCGGCGCCGAACGTCGTGTCCGGCGAGGCCCGCGAGGGCGGCACGGCCTTCATGTTCACCGGGCAGGGCGCGCAACGAGTCGGCATGGGCCGGGAGTTGTACGCCGAGTTCCCCGTGTTCGCCGAGTCCTTCGACGCGGTGTGCGCGAAGCTGGATCCGCTGCTGGGCACCGGGCTGCGGGAGATCGTGTGGTCGGCCTCGGACCTGCTCGACCGGACCCGGTACACGCAGGCGGCGCTGTTCGCTGTGGAGACGGCGCTGTTCAGGCTGGTGGAGTCGTTCGGCGTCCGTCCGACGCACCTGATCGGCCACTCGATCGGCGAGATCACCGCCGCCCATGTCGGGGGTGTGCTGTCGCTCTCCGACGCCTGCACACTCGTCGCGGCACGCGGACGGCTGATGCAGGCGGCCCCGTCCGGCGGGGCGATGGTGGCCGTCAACGCCGACGAGGACGACGTACGGGCGCTGCTGCCCGAGTCCGGGGTGAGCGTGGCCGCCGTCAACGGACCCGGCTCGGTGGTGATCTCCGGCGACGCCGACGCGGTGCTCGCGCTGACGGAATCCTTCCGCGCCGAGGGAGTGAAGACCAAGCAGCTGAACGTCAGCCACGCGTTCCACTCCCACCATCTCGACGGAATCCTGGACGAGTTCACCGACGCCATCAGCGAGCTGACCTTTCACGCCCCCCGGATCCCGGTCATCTCGAACCTCACCGGCCGCCTCGCCACCACGTCCGAGCTGACCGACCCGGGCTACTGGGCCCGCCAGATCCGTGGCACCGTCCGCTTCGCCGACGGCATCCGCTCACTTCACGACGCGGGCGTCGCGCGCTACCTGGAGCTGGGCCCCGACCCCGTACTGACCGGCATGGCCCGGGAAACCCTCGCCGAGCAGGCGCCGACGGCGGTGTCCGCGCTGCGTACGGGGCAGGCGGAAGTCCGTACGGTGCTCAGGGCGCTCGGCACCCTGCACGCCACAGGGGCGGAAGTGGACTGGCTGCCGCTGCTGCACGGCGGTCGCAGGACCGCGCTGCCCACCTACGCCTTTCAGCGCCGCCGGCACTGGATCGGCGAAGCGAGCGAGGCCGCACCCGCCGCGGAACCGACCCACGTCCGCGACCGCGACGGCCTGCTCGACCTGGTGCGCACGCACCTCGCGACCGTCCTCGGGCACGCGGCGGCCGATATGACGCCGCAGAGGTCGTTCAAGGACCTTGGGCTGACGTCACTCGCGGCGGTCGAGCTGTGTGCGGGGCTTTCGGCGGAGCTGGGGCTGGTGCTGTCGGGTTCGTTGGTGTTCGACCATCCGACCCCGGATCGGTTCGCGGCGTACCTGCACGCGGAACTTGCCGGGCACAGCGATTCGGGTGATGCCGGTGACGCGGTGGGCATTCGGACACCCGGCGCCGACAGTGCCGACAGCGACGACAGTGCCGACGATCCGATCGTCATTGTCGGGATGGGGTGCCGGTTTCCCGGTGGGGTGTCGTCGCCGGACGACTTGTGGGAGCTGGTCCGGTCGGGCCGGGATGCCGTGTCCGAGCTGCCGCGCGATCGCGGCTGGGATCTGGAGAACCTCTTCGACCCCGACCCGTCGGCCTCCGGGCGGACCTACGCTCGACACGGCGGCTTCTTGGACGATGTCGCCGGTTTCGACGCCGGGTTCTTCGGGGTCTCGCCGCGCGAGGCGCTGGCGATGGACCCGCAGCAGCGGCTGTTGCTGGAGACCGCGTGGGAGACGCTGGAGGATGCCGGGATCGATCCCGGCTCGCTGCGTGGCAGCAGCACGGGCGTGTTCATCGGGGCCATGGCGGGCGACTACGGCCCGCGGCTCGACACCCCGCACGGCGGGGTCGACGGATACGTGCTGACCGGTACCACCGGGAGCGTTACGTCGGGTCGGTTGGCGTACTTCCTTGGCTTGGAGGGGCCTGCGGTGACGGTGGACACGGCGTGTTCGTCGTCGTTGGTGGCGTTGCACCAGGCCGCTCAGGCGGTGCGCAGCGGT
>NZ_NTGE01000069.1 GCF_002291145.1 Streptomyces sp. SA15 | reverse complement strand
GGTCGCCGCGATCGGCGTCGGCGCCGGCTTCTGGCTCAACCGGCCCGCATCCGACGACGAAGGCGACGAAGGCAACGCAGGCGAGGCCAGCGACAAGGACAAGGGCACCGGCGCCAGCACCTCCCCCTCCCCCTCCCCCTCCCCCTCCACCCCCCGCCTAGCCCAACCCATCGGCATCTGGCCCCTCGACGAGCCCTCCGGCGCCCTGGCCCGTGACACCGTCCGCGGCAACGACGGCACCGCGACCGATGTCCGCTGGCGGGCCGGAAACGGCGGCGCCGCCGAGTTCGACGGGACCCGCAGCCAGATCGTCACCGAGGGTCCGGTGCTGAGGACCGGCGCCGGCCGCAGCTTCACGGTCGCGGCCTGGGTCTACCTCTCCACCGAGCCGGGCTACTTCGCGACCGCCGTCAGCCAGGACGCCACCGAAGCCGGCGGCGCCAGCGGCTTCTACCTCCAGTACTCGAGAGACGAGAAGCGCTGGGCCTTCGCCCGCCCCGGCCTGCGTGCGGTCGGCTACTCCGTGCCCGCCGTGGACACCTGGACCCATCTGGTCGGCGTCTGCGACGGCCCCCGCCGCAAGCTGCGGCTGTACGTCAACGGCGTCCAGGAGGCGGAGACCGACGACACCAAGCCGACCCCCGCCCCCGGCGGCCTCATGATCGGCCGCGCGACCTTCAACGGGCAGCCCACTGACTTCTTCCCCGGCGCCATCAGAGACGTACGGGTCTTCGACCGGGCCCTCACCGCCGCCCGCATCAAAACCCTCCAGTGAGCAGTCTCCTCAGACCCGCGACCCCAGCCGCCCCCGCAGCACCCCGTAAACCCCCGCACTCACCACAAACCCGACCAGACACGTGATGTCCCCGAACGACGGCCACTGCTCCGGCACCCAGCCCACGTACTTCTCCTGGTTGGAGAAGAAGGGCACCGACACCACGATGCCGGTCAACAGCGCTGTGATGCCCGGCCAGTTGGTGAAGGTCCGGTCGCCCAGCCGCCCCGCCAGGTCCTCGTCCGTCGCCGTACGGCCCTGGAGCCACCGTTCCACCAGCACGACCCCCAGCCACGGCCCCACCCAGTAGGCGATGACCAGCAGGAACGCCTCGTACGCGTGCCCCGCGTCCGCCAGTGACGACCACGCCGCCGCCGTACCGGCCAGACCGCACAGCACGACGATCGCGCTGCGGCCCAGCCACGGCGGGAGCTTCAGGCCCAGCGACGTGATCGACATGGCCGACGAATACACATTGATCGCGTTGGCGGAGACCGCGCCGAGGATGATGGCCAGCAGGACCAAGTTGCTGAGCCAGCCCGGGAGGTGGCCCGTGAAGGCCGCCGTCGGGGTCGCGTCCTCGGGCGCGACGATCGTCGCCGACGCCGCGCCGATCACGGACACGACCGCGATCGACACGAACAGGCCCAGCGCCGGGTACAGGACCGTCTTGAAGCGGCTCGCCGTACGGGGGAGATAGCGGGAGTAGTCCGAGGCGCCCGGGTTCCAGCCCGCCGCGTAACCCCAGGCCGCGCTGAAGGCGAGCAGGAAGCCGCCGATGCCGCCGGCGCCGCCCGGTCCGCCGAGGTCGGCCTCCTGGAAGGTCCACACGCCGGCCAGCAGGAAGACGACCGCCAGTGCCGGGAAGGCGTATTTCTCGAAGGCGTGGACGAAGTTGTGGCCGATGAAGCCGATCACGATCTCGGCGGCCACCACCAGCAAGAGAGAGGGGAGTGGGCGTAGGCCCGTCAGCGTGTTGAGCGCGAAAGCCGCGCTCACACTGTTGACGGCGAACCAGCCGACGCCCGCGACAAGCGCGTTCACACCCGACGGCAGCAGATTCCCCCGGAAACCGAAGGAGAAGCGGCCGATCGCCATCTGCGGGACGCCGAAGCGCGGGCCGTCCAGGGACAGGATCCCGTGGGTGAGCGATCCGAGCGCGGTGCCGAGCAGCAGCGCCGCCGTCGCCTGCCAGAAGTTCAGGCCGAAGAAGAGGACCGAGATCACGCCGATGTAGACCGTCGCGAACTCGATGTTCGGGGAGGCCCACGTCCACAGCAACTGGAGCGGGCTGCCGTGCCGTTCGGCGTCGGGGATCGGTTCCGAGCCCGCCGTCTCGACGGCGATGACCTTGTCACCGTAAGCGGGGGTGAGCGTGGTGCCGGTGGAGTCGGCGGGAGCAGTCGTCATGCGAGGTAAGTGTCCGGCCCGCGCCCGCCCCGGCCCAGGGGCGCATTGTCCGCTTCCGGAGCCTCACCGGCGTACAACCTGTAGGCACGCCGGAGGCACATGGACGCACCCGGAGGCGCCGACGGCGTCAGTCGCCCTTCGGATCCTCGCCGCCGTCCCGCTTGTCCCGGTCCTTCTCGTCCTTGCCCTTGCCCTTGTCGTCCCCGTCCCCGACCCCGTCCTCGTCCCTGAGGGACTTGAGGAACTCGGGATTGTCATCAGGCGCGACCCACTGCCGGCCGCCGCCGCCCCGGTTCCACGGCGTGCCGACGGAGCCGAGGGCGCCGCTCGCCGTGGCCGGGTGGCGCTTCTTGCCGGCGATGAGCCAGGAGATCGAGCCGACGAGCGGGAACAGCAGCACGAGGAGCGCCCACAGCGGCTTGGGGATGTGCTGGACGTCCTCGTCCTTCGTGCTGATGCAGTCGATGAACGCGTAGATGCTCAACGCCAGTGGGACGAGGAACATGAGCACCCGGAGCATGGGGCCTCTCAGCGAAGTGGTCGTCGGGGCCACGGTCACGGGCCCCAGGTACAGGGCCAGGGTAACGGCTCGGGGATACTTGACCCCATGGCTTACGACGATCTTCGCTCCCTGCTCAGGACGCTGGAGCGCGAGGGCGACCTCAAGCGCATCAAGGCCGAGGTGGATCCGTACCTGGAGGTCGGGGAGATCGTCGACCGGGTGCAGAAATCCGGTGGCCCCGCGCTCCTCTTCGAGAACGTGCGGGGCTCGTCGATGCCCCTCGCGATGAACGTCTTCGGGACCGACCGCCGGCTGCTGAAGGCCCTGGGCCTGAAGTCGTACGCGGAGATCAGCGAGAAGATCGGCGGCCTGCTGCGGCCGGAGCTGCCGCACGGCTTCGTCGGCGTGCGCGAGGCCTTCGGCAAGCTGGGCGCGATGGCGCACGTGCCGCCGAAGAAGGTGAAGGACGCTCCTGTGCAGGAGGTCGTGCTGCGGGGCGACGAGGTGGACCTCGACGCGCTGCCCGCCCTCTTCACCTGGCCCAAGGACGGCGGCTCCTTCTTCAACCTGGGGCTCACGCACACCAAGGACCCGGAGAGCGGGATCCGCAACCTCGGGCTGTACCGCCTCCAGCGCCACGACCGGCGCACGATCGGCATGCACTGGCAGATCCACAAGGACAGCCGGAACCACTACCAGGTGGCGGCCAGGCGCGGGGAGCGGCTGCCGGTCGCCATCGCCTTCGGGTGTCCCCCCGCCGTCACGTACGCCTCCACCGCGCCCCTGCCCGGCGACATCGACGAGTACCTCTTCGCCGGGTTCATCGCGGGAAAGCGCATCGAGATGGTCGACTGCAAGACGGTCCCGCTCCAGGTGCCCGCGCAGGCGGAGGTGGTCCTGGAGGGCTGGCTGGAGCCGGGCGAGATGCTGCCCGAGGGTCCCTTCGGTGACCACACCGGTTTCTACACGCCGCAGGAGCCCTTCCCCGCCCTGACGATCGACTGCGTGACGATGCGGAAGCGGCCGTTGCTTCAGTCGATCGTCGTAGGCAGGCCCCCGACGGAGGACGGACCGCTCGGCCGTGCGACGGAGCGGTTCTTCCTCCCGCTGCTGAAGATCATCGTGCCGGACATCGTGGACTACCACCTGCCGGAGGCAGGCGGCTTCCACAACTGCGCGATCGTCTCCATCGACAAGAAGTACCCGAAGCACGCGCAGAAGGTGATGCACGCGGTCTGGGGCGCCCACATGATGTCCCTCACCAAACTGATCGTGGTCGTCGATTCCGACTGCGACGTCCACGATCTGCACGAGGTCGCCTGGCGCGCGCTCGGCAACACGGACTACGCGCGCGACCTCACGGTCGTCGAGGGCCCTGTCGATCACCTCGACCACGCCTCCTACCAGCAGTTCTGGGGCGGCAAGGCGGGCATCGACGCGACGAAGAAGTGGCCCGAGGAGGGCTACACGCGGGACGGCGGGTGGCCGGACATGGTGGAGTCCGACCCGGAGACGGCGGCGACGGTGGATCGCCGCTGGAAGGAGTACGGCCTGTGAGCAGCGCTTCCGCCGCGATCCCGCAGCCGGGACGCACCAAGGCCTTCCTGCGCCTGGTGATGATCGAGCACTCGGTCTTCGCCCTGCCCTTCGCCTACATCGCCGCCCTCACCGCGATGTTCCAGTGGGACAAGAACATCCACTGGGGCCGGCTGTTGCTGGTCACCGTCGCCATGGTGGGCCTGCGGACGTTCGCGATGGCGGTCAACCGGATCATCGACCGGGAGATCGACGCCCGTAACCCCCGTACGGCGCAGCGCGAGCTGGTCACGGGTGCGATGTCGGTCCGCCACGCCTGGACGGGCGCGCTGGTCGCGCTGGTCGTCTTCCTCGGCGCGGCGGCCCTGCTCAACCCCCTCTGCCTGGCCCTGGCCCCCATCGCGGTGATCCCGATGGTGGTCTACCCCTACGGCAAACGCTTCACGAACTTCCCGCAGGCCATCCTGGGCCTCGCCCAGGCGATGGGCCCGATCGGCGGCTGGCTGGCGATCACCGGCGAGTGGTCCTGGGACGCGGTGATCCTCGGTCTGGCGGTCGGCGTCTGGATCGGCGGCTTCGACCTGATCTACGCCTGCCAGGACGTGGAGACGGACCGCGAGATCGGCGTCATGTCGGTCCCGGCCCGCTTCGGCATCCCGGCGGCGATCTGGGGGGCGCGGGTCTGCCACACGGTGACGACGGCACTGTTCGTCTGGTACGCCCTGACCACCGACGCGGGCACCTTCTTCTGGTTCGGCCTGCTGATCGTCGCGGGCGCGTTCGTCTACGAGCACAACATCGTCCGCCCGCACGACCTGTCCCGTGTGAACCGGGCGTTCTTCAGCGTCAACGGGTTCATCGGAATTGCCCTCTTTGTGTGCGCGCTGCTGGATCTGCTGGTGCGCGGACTGACGGTCTGAAAAGGTCGCGGTCCGAATCATGAGAGCTGACGGATAGGCTCGACACCATGAAGCCAGGACAGACGCAGCGCACGCCTTGGATCGTGGGGGTGTCGGGAGCGTCCGGTACGCCGTACGCGGCCGCTGTGCTGCGTGCGCTGCTGGAGGCGGGGGAGCGCGTCGACCTGGTGGTCAGCCGGGCCTCACGGCTCACGCTGCTCGACGAGACGGGCATCTCCTTCCGGGACGCCCACTGGCAGGACGACCTGCGGGAATGGCTGTCGCGGGGGGCCGACGGCAAGCCGGACACCTTCCAGGTGGACATCGGCGGTGTACGGCACTGGAGTGCCGGCGACCTCGCGGCCGGGCCGTCCTCCGGGTCGTACCCCTCGAAGGGCATGCTGATCGTCCCCGCCTCCACCGCCTGCGTAGCCGGAGTCGCCCTCGGCCTCTCCAAGGACCTGCTGCAACGGGCCGCGAGCGTCACCCTCAAGGAGCGCCGCAAGCTGGTCGTGGCCGTCCGGGAGACCCCCCTCAACGGGCAGACACTGCGGCACCTGGTGACCCTGGACGACGCCGGCGCCAGCGTGGTGCCCGCCTCACCCGGCTTCTACGCGGGCGCCACGCACATCCAGGACCTGGTGGACTTCGTCGCCGGACGGGTCCTCGACGCGGCGGGCGTCGAGCACGGGCTGTACCGCCGCTGGAAGGGTGAGCTGGGCCGCGGCGACGCAACCCGTACGACGTGAACGCCATCTGAGTAAGTCGCAGTACCTCTCAACACTCCAGAACTTTCACCGGAAGGCTTCGATCGCATGGACGCGGTGGACAGGCAGCTCATCCAGGCCCTGAGGGAGAACGGCCGGGCCTCCTACGCCGAGCTGGGGCGCCTCGTCGGACTGTCGGGACCCAGCGTCACCGACCGCATCAACCGGCTGGAGGCGGCCGGCGTCATCACCGGCTACCGCGCCACCGTCGACGCCGCCTCGCTCGGCCTCGGCGTCACCGCCCTGATCGGCATCTCGCTCTCCGACGCCGCCGACCACGAGGACGTGGCGGCGAGGATGAAGGACCTCAGCGAGATCGAGGACTGCTGGTTCATCGCCGGCGACGACTCGTTCATGCTCAAGGTGCGGGCGAACAACGTGGACGGGCTGGAGAAGATCATCCGGCGGTTGTCCGGGACGAAGGGCGTGTCTCGGACCCGTACCACCATCGTGCTCTCCACGAAGTGGGAGAACCGGGTGGGTGAACTGCCCGAAGAGGTCTAGGCGTACGGTTGGTCGAGTTGTCGGAGAAAGGTGTGGGCATGGACGTCGGGCTCAAGCGCGAGCTGGAGGAGAAGGTCCGCTCCGGTGAGCGGCTGACCCGCGAGGACGGCATCGCGCTGTACGAGTCGGACGACCTGGCCTGGCTCGGCGGCCTCGCGCACGAGGTGCGGACGCGGAAGAACGGCGACGTCGTCCACTTCAACGTCAACCGCCACCTCAACATGACCAACGTGTGCACCGCGTCCTGCGCCTACTGCTCCTTCCAGCGCAAGCCGGGCGAGAAGGACGCGTACACGATGCGCATCGAGGAGGCGGTCAAGCTCGCCAAGTCGATGGAGGGCGAGAACCTCACCGAGCTGCACATCGTGAACGGGCTGCATCCGAATCTTCCCTGGCGGTACTACCCGCGGTCGCTGCGCGAGCTCAAGGCCGCTCTCCCGAACGTCTCGCTGAAGGCCTTCACGGCCACCGAGATCCACCACTTCGAGACGATCAGCGGGCTGAGCGCTTCGGAGATCCTGGACGAGCTCATCGACGCGGGCCTGGAGTCCCTCACCGGCGGCGGCGCCGAGATCTTCGACTGGGAGGTCCGGCAGCACATCGTCGACCACCGCACCCACTGGGAGGACTGGTCGCGCATCCACCGGCTGGCGCACGAGAAGGGGCTCAAGACCCCGTGCACCATGCTCTACGGCCACATCGAGGAGCCCCGCCACCGAGTCGACCACGTGCTCAGGCTCCGCGAACTCCAGGACGAGACCGGCGGCTTCCAGGTCTTCATCCCGCTGCGCTACCAGCACGACTTCGTGGACATGAAGGACGGCAAGGTGCGCAACCGCCTTCAGGCGCGGACGCAGATGGCGACCGGCGCGGAGGCCCTGAAGACCTTCGCGGTCTCGCGGCTGCTGTTCGACAACGTCCCGCACGTCAAGGTCTTCTGGGTCATGCACGGCGTCCAGACGGCCCAGCTGGCCCTCCAGCACGGCGCCGACGACATGGACGGCTCGGTCGTCGAGTACAAGATCACCCACGACGCCGACAACTACGGCACGCCGAATAAATTGACGCGCGAGGACCTGCTGGACCTCATCAGGGACGCGGGCTTCCGCCCGGTGGAGCGGAACACGCGGTACGAGATCATCCGGGAGTACGACGGCCCGGACCCGTTGCGCCGCGAGTCCCCCCAGCCGATGCGGGTGTGATTTCAGGGAGCGGGACTGTCCCGACCTTTAAGGGGCGCGGGGCTGTATCGATATGCGGCTCCGCCGCGTGGGCGCGCCAGCCCCCACACACCCGCAGACGACATGGGTCCGAGTCCCCACGGCGGGTACTCGGGCCCCATGGTGACCACCCGAGCGCCTGAGGACGCCTACACCGCACAACCGTTCGTCCCCGAAGGGGCACGCGGTCTCCCCGCCCTACGCCGCGCCGCCGCCGAATGCAGGGGCTGCCCCCTGCACCGCAACGCCACCCAAACCGTCTTCGGCGCCGGAAACAAGGACGCCCGCGTCATGCTCGTCGGCGAGCAGCCCGGCGACCAGGAGGACCGCCAGGGCAAACCGTTCGTCGGCCCGGCAGGGCGCATGCTGGACCGCGCGCTGCAAGAGGCCGGCCTGGACCCGGCGGACGCGTACGTCACCAACGCCGTCAAGCACTTCAAGTTCACCCAGGCCGAGCCCCGCAAGCGCCGGATCCACAAGGCGCCGACCCTGCGGGAGATGACCGCGTGCGGGCCGTGGCTCGCGGCCGAGCTGGCGATCGTGGAGCCCGAGCTGATCGTGATCCTGGGCGCCACGGCCGGCAAGGCGCTGCTCGGGTCGTCGTTCCGGGTCGGGGAGGCGCGCGGGGCGGTACTGGAGCGGGAGATTCACGGGCGGCCGGAGAAGCTGGTGGCGACCGTGCACCCGTCCTCCGTGCTGCGGGCGCAGGACGACAAGGACCGGGAGGCGGCGTACCGAGGGCTGGTGTCGGACCTGAAGGTGGCAGCCCGGGCGCTGTCGTAGCCGTCGTAATGGCAGCCCTCGTAATGGCAGCTGTCGTAATGGCTACGATGTCTCGGTGTCCCTTACCTTCACTCTCGACCCCGCCGTCACTCCTGCCCTCCGCGACGGCATCCTCGACCTGTGGGCCGACGTCTCCAACGCTGGAGGCGCCGTCGGCTTCGTACCTCCGGTGGCCCGCGACACCATCCGGCCGGAACTGGTGAAGCACTTCGTCGGGATGGCCGAAGGACGCACCCGGCTGCTCGTCGCGCACGACGAGGCCGGTCAGGTCGCCGCCACCGCCTTCTTCACCTTCAACACCCACCGCCTGATGACGCACTGGGTCTGGCTGTACACGGTGATGGTGCACCCGCGCCACCAGGGCAAGGGATACGGCCGTGACCTGCTGGCCGCCGCCGCGGACGCGGCCCGCACCTTCGAGGGCATCGAGGCGATCCGGCTCACCTGCCGCGGCGGCCTCGGCCTGGAGCGCTTCTACGGCTCCTGCGGCTACAAGGAGGTCGGCCGCATACCCGGCGCGATACGGGTCGCGCCCGGGGACGACCGGGACGACGTGATCATGCTGCTGCCGCTCGCCTGACCCCCTTCGAAGATCGCGGGTCCGGCGTGCTTCACTGGACGGGATTGTTCAAACCGTTCGAAACGGAAGAGTGGATTGAGATGCTCCGCTACACGCTGATGCGCCTCGGGATCTTCGTGGGCTGCCTCGTGGTCGTCTGGGGCCTCGTCTACTCCGGTGTCGTCCCGCGTGGCCTCGGCGACTCCAACGGCATGTGGATCATCCTGCTCTCCCTCCTCATCTCGGCCCCGATCAGCTTCGTGGTGCTGCGCAAAGAGCGGGACCGCGCGTCGATGCAGGTCGTGCAGAAGGTGGACAAGATCAAGACCAACCTGGAGGCGAACCGCAACCAGGAGGACGGCGCCGACGACGCCGCCCGGTCGCAGGGACAGGCCCCCCAGGCGTCGTAGGGACAGGCCCCAGGCGTCGTAGGCCAGGCTCCTCAGGCCGCGTGGGCGACAGATCGCAGGCCGCGTAGAGGCGTTGCGCGCGCCCGCGTCCAATTACGCTTCCGGTTATGGGTGCCGTGAAGAGCAAGCGCATGCCGCGTGCCGTCCGTGAGCAGCAGATGCTGGACGCCGCCGTACGGACCTTCGGGCAGCGCGGGTACATGGCCGCGTCGATGGACGAGATCGCCGAGCTCGCGGGCGTGTCCAAGCCGTTGGTGTACCTGTACCTGAACTCGAAGGAAGACCTCTTCACCGCCTGCATCCGCCGCGAGGCGAAGGCACTCACCGAGGCCGTCCGCGCCGGTGTCGACCCTGCTCTGCCCGCGGACCGCCAACTCTGGGACGGGCTGCGGGAGTTCTTCACGCACACCGCGCAGAACCCGGACGGCTGGTCCGTGCTGCACCTCCAGGCCCGCACCCACGGCGAGCCGTTCGCCGCCGAGGTCGCCGCGATGCGCGAGGAGCTCGTCGCGTTCGTGACCGGGCTGATCGTCGTCGCCGCCCGCGAGGCGCACCGCGACCCCGACCTGCCCGAGCGCGAGGTCGCCGGCCTCGCCGAGGCCCTGGTGGGGGCGGCCGAGTCGCTGGCCGCGTGGGCCAACGCCACCCCCGGCATCACCGCGAGACAGGCCGCGGCGACCCTGATGAACTTCGCCTGGGCGGGGCTGGGCAACCTCATGACGGGCAGTCCGTGGTCCCCGCCCGACCCACCTCACGAGACGAGCGGGTAGACGCCTCCGGTCACGTGCACCCGGTCCCCGCCGCGCAGCTCGAAGAGCCCGCCCTCCGCCGCGTACGTCACCGTCCCCGGCAGGGGCACCGGCGCCCGGAAGCCGGCCCGCACTACAACGGCCGCCGGTGTGCCGTGCGCGGCGACGCAGCGGGCCACGGTCCACATGCCGTGCGCGATGGCCCGGGGGAAGCCGAACAGGCGGGCGGTGAGCGGGTGGAGGTGGATGGGGTTGCGGTCACCGGAGACGGCGCCGTACCGACGCCCGACGTCCCCGGCGAGCCGCCAGTCGGCCACGGCGGGCAATGGCTCGCGTGCCGCCGGTTCCTTCCGTTCCGCAGGTTCGGAGCTTGTACGGCTGCCCGTGCGGTGCCGGGCCAGATACGTGCTCCTCGACTCCCACACGACCTCGCCCCCCGCCCGCACCTCGCTGACCACGGCCGCCTCCGTGCCCCGCCGGTGCGGGACCAACTCATCGATGTGCACGGAGAGTTCGTACTCACCGGTCGCCGCCAGCGCCCGCCGCTGCGTGATCTCGATCGACGTGTGGACGAGCCCGAGCAGCGGCAGCGGGAAGTCCCGTCCGCTCATCAGCCGCATGGCCAGCGGGAAGCCGAGTACGTGCGGATACGTCACCGGCAGCGCGTCGTCCCCGGTCGCGAACCCGCACACCCGCTCGTAGGCGGCCAGCCGCGCGAGGTCGATGCGCACGCCGGGCAGCACGAGTCGGGTGCGGGGGAACTCCGCGTCCGGTCGCGGCCGTTTGAAGGGGGAGAGCAGGGCGCCGCGGGCCAGGAGGGGCGGGAGGGAAGGGGCCTGGGGCAGGGTGATGGTCACTACGTGTCTCCCACCTCGGTTTCTTCTGGCTTACTCCGAAGTAAGGTTACCCGAGGTAATGACACGCGTAACTGACAAAGGCTCACCTTGCGGACGAGGTTGCACAGGCCTGACTCCGGACCGCCCCCGAACCCGCACGAACCCCCCACGTGAGCCCCCTAGGATCGCCGTCCTAACCGGCGGTAACTCACCGAGCCGCACACCGCAGGTGAACGCGCCGGTACGCACCGCGCGTACCACATGCAGCAGAGCGGTACCCAGCTGCACGCCCCAGGAGCTGCCCATGTCCCTCTCCTACGCATCCGGCCACGACTACGACGGCGCGCCCGTGCTCGTGGAACCGGAGATCCGGCGTCTGGACGGGGAGGTCCGCGAGGTCTCGGTGCCGCCGCTCGTCCCGCCGGCGACGCACGGCTCGCTCGCCGACCTGCCCTTCGACAACGCGAGCGAGGCTCCTCAGGACCGGGTGCTGAGCCGCCGTACGGAGAACGGCGAGTGGGTCCATGTCACGGCGGCGGAGTTCGCGGCGCAGGTGATGGCCCTGGCCAAGGGGCTGATCGCGGAAGGGCTGGTGCAGGGGGACCGGATCGCCATCATGGCGCGGACGACGTACGAGTGGACGCTCCTCGACTTCGCCGCGTGGGCTGCCGGACTGGTCACCGTGCCGATCTACCCCACCTCCTCCGTCTTCCAGACCCGGTGGATCCTCCAGGACTCGGGCGCGGTCGCCCTGGTGACGGAGGAGGTCGGCCAGGCGTCGGCGCTGGGCCCGGAACTCAACCGCCTGCCCGACCTGCGCCACATGTGGATCATCGAGAAGGGGCACCTGGACCGGCTGGCGGAGCTCGGCGCCCAGGTACCCGATCAGGAGATCGCCGTACGGCGCGGGGTGCTGGTCCCGGACACGCTCGCCACCGTCGTCTACACCTCCGGCACCACCGGCCGCCCCAAGGGCTGCGTGCTCACGCACGGCAACTTCCTCGCGGAGATCGACAACGCGATCGAACTCCTCTACCCCGTCTTCAAGAGCAAGGACAAGGACAAGTCGACCGAGGACCTCGCCACCCTCCTCTTCCTCCCCATGTCGCACGTCTTCGGCCGCATGGTGGCGATCGCCTGCGTCCGCGCGCGGGTGCGGGTCGGCCACGCGCCGAGCCTGCAGTCGGAGGACCTCGTGGCGGACCTCGGCAGCTTCAAGCCGACCTTCCTGGTGGTCATCCCGTACATGCTGGAGAAGGTCTTCAACAGGGCGCGCGCCAAGGCGGAGAGCGGCGGCCGGGCGACGGTCTTCGACCGCGCGGCGAGCGTGGCCCGCCGCTACGGCGAGGCCGTGGAGGCACGCAAGCATGGCACCGGTTCCGGCCCGAGCCCCGCGCTGAAGGCGGCCCGCTCCTTCTACGACCCCCTCGTCTACCGCCGTATCCGCAAGGCCATGGGCGGCAGGGTCCGCCACATCATCTGCGGCGGCTCCCCGCTCGGCCGCGACCTCGAGGCTTTCTACGCGGGCGCCGGCATGGAGATCTACGAGGGTTACGGCCTGACCGAGTCGACGGCCGCGGCCACGGTCACGCCGCCGCTCAAACCCCGGCTCGGCACGGTGGGTTGGCCGATGCCCGGCACCAAGGTCCGGATCGCGGCGGACGGCGAGATCCTGCTCAGCGGCGGCCAGGTGTTCCGCGGCTACTGGGACCCGTACGGCGGCGGGGTGATCCCGGCCTCCACCGACGGTTGGTTCCCGACGGGCGACATCGGACGCCTGGACGACGAGGGCTATCTGACGATCACCGGCCGCAAGAAGGAGATCATCATCACGGCAGGCGGCAAGAACATGGCCCCCGCCCCCCTGGAGAACTGGCTCCGCTCCCACCCCCTGATCTCCCACTGCCTCGTCCTGGGCGACCGCCGCCCCTACATCTCCGCCCTGATCACCCTGGACATGGACGGCGTCAACCACTGGCGCCAGATGAACGGCAAGCACCCGGTACCGGCCGAACTCATAGTCAACGACGAGGAGTTGAGGGCCGTCCTGCAAAGGGCCGTGGACGACGCCAACAAACTCGTCTCCCGCCCCGAGTCCATCCGCCGCTTCACCATCCTCCCCGTGGACTTCACGGAACAGGCCGGCCACCTCACCCCGTCGATGAAACTGCGGCGCGAGGTGGTCATGCGCGACTTCGCGCAGGAGGTGGAGGGGCTGTACGCGAAGTAGCGGTGATCGAAGCTGGGGGTCGAGCGGCGGACGGCCCAGGCGGCCGCGTACTCACACCGAGTCGATCACCTCGGTGTTCTGGCAGGCGGTCAGGCGCCACTCGCCGTCCTCCTTGGACATCACGTACATCGGGCTGCCCGGGTTGCCGAGCGGCTTGCCCTCGGGTGTCCAGTACTGGGCGCGCACCTTCACGGCGGCCACGTCGGGGCGGATGAACAGCACGTGCTCCACCTCGTAGGTGACCGTCGAGTCCCGCATGGCGCCGGGCAGCACCTGATGAGTAAAAGCCGAGATCTCGTCCCGCCCGAAGAGCCGTCTGCCGTGCCCCGTCGTCCAGATCGCGTCCGCCCGGAACAACCCCGCGAACTCGTCCGGGAGTTCGTGCCGCTGGGAGTGTTCGACCCTGGCCACCACCTGAGCGATGGCCTCGACATCGGCCGCGTGTGTCTGCTGTGTTGTGGTCATGGGGTCGATGCTCGTACCTCAAGTTTGGTTGAGGTCAAGGCCGTTCCGGCCGAGTAGTGGCCCTCCCTTGACTTCCCAAGACCCCCGCGCGACATTCCCGTCCCCTCGTTCGTTTCCGTCGTTGGTTCCCGTCGTTCGTTCCCGTCGTTCGTTCCGAGTGGACTGGAGTGGCCATGACCACGAGCGCGAAATCCGCAGGACTTGCTGGTTCCCCTTCCCGAAGACGCCTGTTGGCCGGTGCCGCCGGTGCCGGGCTCGCTGTTGCCCCCGGGGTGCGACAGGGCGCCCGGGCCGCCGACTTACCCCTTCTCGGCACGTACGACGTCGTCGTCATCGGATCCGGTGCGGCCGGGATGACCGCCGCGCTGACCGCCGCCCGGCAGGGGCTGAGCTGTGTCGTCGTGGAGAAGGCGGCCACCTTCGGCGGCTCGGCCGCGCGGTCCGGTGCCGGGATCTGGGTGCCGAACAACCCGGTGATCCTCGCGGCCGGCGTCCCCGACACCCCCGCCAAGGCCGCCGCCTACCTCGCCGCCGTCGTCGGCCCGGACGTGCCCGTCGACCGGCAGCGCGCCTTCCTCGCCCACGGCCCCGCCATGATCTCCTTCGTCATGGCCCACAGTCCCCTCCGTTTCCGCTGGATGGAGGGGTACAGCGACTACTACCCCGAGCTCCCCGGCGGCCTCCCGAACGGCCGCTCCATCGAACCCGACCAACTCGACGGCAACCTCCTCGGCGCCGAACTCGCCCGCCTCAACCCGCCGTACCTGGACGTCCCCGCCGGCCTGGTCGTCTTCAGCGCCGACTACAAGTGGCTCGCCCTGACCGCCGTCAGCGCCAAGGGCGTCGCCGTCGCCGCCGAGTGCCTGGCCCGCGGCACGAAGGCCGCCGCGCTGGGGCAGAAGCCGCTCACCATGGGCCAGTCGCTGGCCGCGGGCCTGCGCCTCGGGCTTCGGGCCGCCCGGGTGCCGGTGTGGCTCGGAACCCCGCTCACCGAGCTGTACGTCGAGGGCGGGGCCGTGTCCGGTGCCGTCGTCACACGGGACGGCACGCCGGGACTCGTCCGCGCCCGCCGAGGCGTGATCGTCGGCTCCGGCGGCTTCGAGCACAACGCCGCCATGCGCGAGCGGTACCAGCGGCAGCCCATCGGCACCGACTGGACGGTCGGCGCCAAGGAGAACACCGGCGACGGCATCCGCGCGGGGGAGCGCCTCGGCGCCGCCCTCGACCTGATGGACGACGCCTGGTGGGGTCCGGCCATCCCGCTCCCCGACCAGCCCTACTTCTGCCTCGCCGAACGCACCCTCCCCGGCGGCCTGCTGGTCAACGCCGCCGGCCGCCGCTTCGTCAACGAGGCCGCCCCCTACAGCGATGTCGTCCACACCATGTACGAGCGGAACCCGACCGACCCCGACATCCCGGCCTGGCTGATCACCGATCAGAACTACCGCAACCGCTACCTCTTCAAGGACGTGGCCCCGACCTTCCCGTTCCCGGACGACTGGTACACCTCCGGCGCCGCACACAAGGCCTGGACCCTCGACGCCCTGGCCACCGCCATCGGCGTCCCCGCAGCCGCCCTCCGCGCCACCGTCGACCGCTTCAACTCCCTCGCCCTGCACGGCAAGGACACCGACTTCCAGCGCGGCGACAGCGCCTACGACCACTACTACACGGACCCCGCCATCCTCCCCAACTCCTGCCTCGCCCCCCTGTGGCTGCCCCCGTACCACGCCTTCCGCATCGTCCCCGGCGACCTCGGCACCAAGGGAGGCCTGCGCACCGACGCCCGCGCACGGGTCCTGCGCCCGGACGGCTCGGTGATCCCCGGCCTGTACGCCGCCGGGAACGCCAGCGCCGCCGTGATGGGCCACAGCTACGCGGGCGCGGGCTCGACGATCGGCCCGGCGATGACGTTCGGGTACATCGCGGCGCGGGACATCGCCGGAGCGTCCTAGTGCCCCGACAGGCAACGTTCGCCCCGTCGCGACGCCCGGCACGCACTCTCGCCGCACCGGCCGAAAGCCCAAGTACGTCCAGTACGAGGGCTTCCGGCCGGCACGCCGAGAGCACGCACCGGACGCCGCTCCTCAACGGGCAAACGTTGCCTGCCGGGGCACTAGACGGACTTCCTCGCGATCAGGAACGCCTGCGGAGTCGGCTCCGCGCGCGGCTCGTCCGGCGCGCGTACCGTCCGGGAAACGAGGGTGAATCCGGCCGCCGTCAGCAGGCCGGAGACGCGGTCCGGCTGCCGTCGCTGGAAGTCGAGCGACACCTGGTGGCCGAAGGGCCGGTCGTGGTGCTTCGGCTCGTCGCCGACCTGGAAGGCGACGAGCAGGTGGCCGCCCGGCGCCAGGACCCGGAGGAACTCGGCGAAGAGGTCGGGGAGCCGGTCCACAGGGGTGTGGATGGAGGAGTACCAGGACACGACGCCGGCCAGTGCGCCGTCCGGAAGGTCCAGCTCCAGCATCGAGCCCTGCTCGAAGCGCAGTCCCGGGTTCTCACGGCGGGCGATCGCGAGCATCGACTCCGACAGGTCGAGCCCGAAGACGGAGAGACCGAGGGCGGCGAGGTGGGCGGTCACCCGGCCCGGCCCGCAGCCCAGGTCGGCCACCGCGGCGCCCTCGCCCACCAGTTCGGCGAACGCGGCCAGCACCGCCCGGTCCAGCGGTGTGGCCGCGAGCACATCGCGGAACATGACGGCGTAGTCCTCGGCGATGGCGTCGTAGAACGTGCGTGTGGTGGTCAGGAAGTCGGTCTCGGTCATGGGCGGACCTTATCGACCGTCACTGACAATCGACCGGGCTCCAGGTCACTCGGACTCCTCACCCCACCCCCGCCCACCGCAACACCGCCGTACTCGCGGCAGCGCCCAGCACGACCACCGCGAACGGCGCCCGCCGCCACGCCAGTACGCCACCCACCAGCACCCCGGCCGGCCGCGCCCACCCCGCGAAGCCCCCGCCCTCGGTCAAGGCCCCCGTGGCCAGCAGCGCCACCAGCAACACCACCGCACCGGCAGACAGCAGCTCCTGCGTCCGCGCCGGGAGTTCGACCCGTCCGTGCAGTACCGGCCCGACCAGCCGGAAGGCGTACGTCCCGACCGCCAGCGCCAGAATCACGGCGACCGTCGCGCTCATGCCGCACGCCCCTTACGGCCGCCGTACAGGGCGAGCCCCGCCAGCGCCACCAGCACCGGCACCCCCGCCGGAACGGCCGGCGTCACCGCCAGCGCCAGGGCGGCGCCGAGCAGCACGGAGCGCCGTACGGCCGAGTCCGCGCGCAGGGCGGGCAGCACCAGCGCGACGAGTACGGCGGGGAAGGCGGCGTCCAGGCCGTACGTGCCCGTGTCGCCCAGCGCGCCGCCGGCCAGCGCCCCGGCCAGGACGCCCGCGTTCCACACGGCGAACATTCCGAGCCCGGAGATCCAGAAGGCCGCCCGCCGCCGTGCCGGATCCGGCTGGGCGAGGGCGAAGGCGACCGTCTCGTCGGTCACGAGGTGCGCGCCGAGGAGGCGGGCGAGCCGGCCGCGGCCGATCGTCTCCGCGACCGCCAGGCTGAAGGCCGCCGTACGGGTGTTGAGCAGCAGCCCGGTGGCCGCCGCGGCGACCGGACCGCCCCCGGCGAGCAGCACCCCGACCGCGCTGAACTGGGCCGAGCCCGCGTACACGACGAGCGACATCACCACCGGCACCCACACCGGCAGGCCGCCGGTGACGGAGATCGCACCGAAGGAGACGCCGACGACGCCACTGGCGAGCCAGACGAGGGACGCGTCCCGGATCAACTCCGGGTACCGCGCGACGCGGGATGTTCGCTCTGTCGTACGCATGTTCTCTACAGTGGACAGAAGAAGTCATGTTCGTCAAGCCGAACAATCGTACCGATGGAGCGAACGCACCATGTCCGACAGCGCGCCCCCGCCCCGGCTCCCCCTCGACTGGATCGCCGCCTCCCTGCGCCGCGAACGCACGCGCGCGGGGCTGTCCCTGTCCGAACTGGCCAAGCGGGCCGGCATCGCGAAGTCGACGTTGTCGCAGCTGGAGGCAGGGAGCGGGAATCCGAGCGTGGAGACGCTCTGGGCGCTGGCGGTGGCGCTCGGGGTCCCGTTCAGCGCGCTGGTGGAGCCGCCGGCGCCGTCTGTGCAGGTGATCCGTGCGGGGCAGGGGCCGGCGGTCGGGTCCGAGCGGGCCGATTTCGTGGCCACGCTGCTGTCCGCCAGCCCGCCCGGCGCGCGGCGGGACATCTACCACCTGAGGGCCGAGCCGGGCGCGACACGCGAGTCGGAGCCGCATATTCCGGGCTCGGTGGAGCACCTGATCGTGAGCACGGGGAGGGTGAAGGCGGGGCCGCGGGGCGAGGAGGCGGAGCTGGAGCCCGGGGACTACATGACGTACCGCGGGGATGTACCGCACTCGTACGAGGCGCTGGCGCCCGGGACGACGTTCGTGCTGGTCATGCAGCACGTGTGAGGGGTCGGCCGGGGGCGGGAAAGGCAGGAGCCCCGCTGCCTTGCGGCACGGGGCTCCTTGGGTACTGCTATTCGTTCCGGATCAGAGCTTTGGGCTCATGAACTCAGACAGGGGTGACGTTCTCCGCCTGCGGGCCCTTCGGGCCCTGGGTGACGTCGAAGGAAACCTGCTGGTTCTCCTCCAGCGAGCGGAAGCCGCTCGCGTTGATCGCGGAGTAGTGGACGAAGACGTCGGGGCCGCCGCCTTCTTGGGCGATGAAGCCAAAGCCCTTTTCGGCGTTGAACCACTTCACGGTTCCGGTAGCCATAAGCCCTCCTTGGGCCCAAAGGGTTGCCCTGCTCCAGAACCCTGCAAGTGTGAAAACAAGATGCCGCACAACTCTGCATACGTCTGAAAACGACTAGAGCCCGCGGTTACATGCTCCGCAGGCTCTGTACTGCAAGGGAAACCAAACTGCAACTTGCGGCGAGCCTAGCACGCGGGCAGCCGGATGCAATAGAGGTCAAGATCACGTCACCCGGATGTTTGAATGTCCGGTGAAGGGGTTGACAGTGGGGTCGGAGTCCGGAGCGTACCCCACGGGGTCTAGTCTCGCGATGTGGACAATTCACGCACCCGGCCGCGCGTCGGGCACATCCAGTTCCTGAACTGTCTGCCCCTGTACTGGGGGCTCGCGAGGACGGGCACGCTCCTCGACTTCGAGCTGACGAAGGACACCCCGGAGAAGCTCAGCGAGCAGCTGGTGCGGGGAGACCTCGACATCGGTCCCATCACCCTGGTCGAGTTCCTCAAGAACGCGGACGACCTGGTCGCCTTCCCGGACATCGCGGTCGGCTGCGACGGCCCGGTCATGTCCTGCGTGATCGTCTCCCAGCTCCCGCTGGAGCGGCTGGACGGCGCCCGGGTCGCCCTCGGCTCGACCTCGCGCACCTCCGTACGCCTGGCCCAGCTGCTGCTGTCCGACCGCTACGGCGTACGGCCCGACTACTACACCTGCCCGCCCGACCTCAGCCTGATGATGCAGGAGGCCGAGGCGGCGGTCCTGATCGGCGACGCGGCGCTGCGGGCCAACCTGCTCGACGGGCCGCGGTACGGGCTTGAGGTGCACGACCTCGGCACGCTGTGGAAGGAGTGGACCGGGCTGCCGTTCGTCTTCGCGGTCTGGGCGGCCCGGCGTGACTATGCGGAGCGCGAGCCCGTCATCACCCGCAAGGTGCACGAGGCCTTCCTCGCCTCCCGCAACCTCTGCCTGGAGGAGGTCGGCAAGGTCGCCGAGCAGGCGGCCCGCTGGGAGGCCTTCGACGAGCAGGTCCTGGAGCGCTACTTCACCACCCTCGACTTCCGCCTCGGCGGCCCCCAGCTGGCGGCGGTCGCCGAGTTCGCCCGCCGGGTGGGGCCGACGACGGGCTTCCCGGCGGATGTGAAGGTGGATCTGCTCCAACCCTGAGCCGCCAGGGCGTGGCGCACTACCCTGCTGGGGACTTGAGGCGTACGGGGGAGGGGTGACGCCATGCAGCCGCTCGGTGTCGACGAGCCGACCGTCGTGGGGCCCTACCGGCTGCTCGGCCGGCTCGGTTCCGGCGGTATGGGCCGGGTCTACCTCGGCCGCACCGGCGGCGGCCGCACGGTCGCCGTCAAGATCGTGCACCCGCACTTCGCGCTGGACGAGGAGTTCCGCGCACGCTTCCGCCGCGAGGTGGAGGCCGCCCGGCGGGTCGGCGGCGCCTGGACGGCACCCGTCCTGGACGCGGACCCGGAGGCGGCGGTGCCGTGGGTGGCCACGGCCTACGCGGCGGGCCCGTCGCTGTCGGCCGCGGTCGCGGAGGGCGGCCCGCTGCCGGCCCATACGGTACGGGTGCTGGGGGCGGGGCTGGCCGAGGCGCTGGCGGCGGTGCACGAACTGGCGCTGGTGCACCGGGATGTGAAGCCGTCGAACGTGCTGCTGACGCTGGACGGGCCGCTGCTCATCGACTTCGGTATCGCACGTGCCATGGACGGTACGGCGTCCCTGACGTCCACCGGTGTGTCCATCGGTTCGCCCGGCTACATGTCGCCCGAGCAGATACTCGGCAAGGGGGCGACGGGCGCGGCGGACATCTTCTCACTGGGCGCGGTGCTGGCGTACGCGGCGACCGGCGAGCCGCCCTTCCGGGGGGACTCCTCTGCCGCGCTGCTCTACAAGGTCGTCCACGAGGAACCCGAGCTGGGCTCGCTGGACGGAGAGTTGCGCTCGCTGGCTCAGGCGTGCCTGGCGAAGGAGCCGGGCGCGCGGCCGACACCGGTCGAGGTGGCCCGGCGGCTGGCTCCCGAGGGCGCGGCCCGGCTGGTCGCCGGCGGGTGGCTGCCGGGGGTGCTGGTGGAGCAGGTCAGCCGTAGTGCCGTACGGCTGCTGAACCTGGAGACGGTTCAGGAGGCTTCGTCGGGGCCTGTGGGGTTCAGCAGGGCTTCGCAGGGGGCGGAGGGCTTGACTGCCGGTGCGGAGAGGGGTGGACCTACTGCCGGGGAGCCGGTTGTCGGGGCGTTCGGGCCGCCGCCGGTCATGGGGGCGGCTGCGGGAGTGTCAGATGTGCGGGATCCGCACGCGCGGGACACGGCTCCCTCCTCCGGACGCTCCGGACCCTCCGACCGTCGGCCGGGCAGGGTCTCCGTCTCCGTTTCGGCGACCACGGAGCCCAAGTCCGATGGGCGCGGGCGGCGGTTGAGCTGCACGGTGGCCCTCGCCGTCGCCGGAGCGATGGCCGCGGTGATGGTCGGATCGGCGTTCCTGTTCGACCTGCTGCCGGGCAACCGCGGTGGCGACGGGGGCAGTTCCGACGCCGGCGCCAACTCCTCGACGCCGAGCGCAAGTGCGAGTGACGGCGGACCGACCGCCGTTCCCGCCGCTTACCTGGGCACGTGGGAGGGCCAGGCCTCCGCGCTCGACGGCACCCTGCCCATGGGGACCTTCCGGCTGACCGTGCAACGGGCCGGTGTGGGCGAGAAGTTGGGGATGCTCCGGCATACGGACGTGCTCGGCGGTGTCTGCGACGACGTCCTGACCCTGAAGCGGGTCACGAAGAAGCAGGTCGTCGCTACCGCCGTAGGGGCCGAGAGGAATCGGGGCGTGTGTTCCCAGGCCGCGCACACGGTCCGCCTCACGCCGGTCGGCGACGATCTCAACTACGAGTCGGACAGCGCGGACTCGGGGCGGCCCCGGGCGCGACTGTCGAAGGTCGAGTAGCACGGCACGTCCGCTCCGGGGTACGGGACCCCGCCGGGCGGCACCCCGGCCCCCGGTCCGGGGTACGGAACGCCCGCCCCGGGATACGGCACCCCGCCCGGCGGTTCCCCCGCCCCGGGCCCGGCCGGGTACGGGTATCCGCCCGCCGGAACCCACCCGGCTCCGGCCCCGCATCCCGGACACGGCGGCCCCGGCACCCCGCTCGCCGGCACCGTCCATCTCGGCGCGCAAGGCGGT
>NZ_NTGE01000180.1 GCF_002291145.1 Streptomyces sp. SA15 | reverse complement strand
CTGGCCGCTGCACGCCCGGACGGGCAACCTCGCCCTCTCCCGCCTGCTGCGCCGCCGCACCGGCCTGCGGCTGCACGACCTCGGCCCGCTGCGCGCCGCCCGGCGCGAGCCGCTGCTCGACCTGGGACTCACGGACCGGCGCAGCGGCTATCCGCTGCAGATGGTCGTGCGCGCCGCCGACGCCGGCTGGCGCATCACCGAACACGACGTCCCGTACCGCCCGCGCGCCGGCGTCTCCAAGGTGACGGGCACCTGGCGCGGCACCTGGCAGGCGGTACGGGACATGAGCCGCGTGCTGGCGGAGAAGGGGGTAGCCACGTGACACCGTCGACCACGGTCCTCGTCATCGCCAAGGAGCCCCGCCCCGGCCGGGTGAAGACCCGGCTGACCCCACCCTTCACACCTCAGGATGCGGCCGCGCTCGCGGAGGCGGCCCTCGCGGACACCCTGGACACGGTCGCGCGCACGCCCGCGCGACGCCGGGTCCTGGTCCTGGACGGCACGCCGGGCCCCTGGCTGCCGCCCGGTTTCGAGGTCGTACGGCAGTGCGCGGGCGGCCTCGACGAACGCCTGGCCGCGGCCTTCGCGGGCTGCGACGGCCCCGCCCTCCTCATCGGCATGGACACACCCCAGGTCACCCCGGAACTGCTCACGGTCGACTTCTCGGACTGCGACGCGTACTTCGGCCCCGCCGAGGACGGCGGCTTCTGGGCGCTCGGCCTGGCCGACCCGAACCCCGCGCTGCTGCGGGGCGTGCCGATGTCGACCCCCCACACGGGTGCCGCACAGCGTGCGCGGCTCGCGGGCCTGCGGGTACGGGACCTGCCGCTGCTACGGGACGTGGACACGGCGTACGACGCCGACCAGGTCGCCAAGGCGGCACCCGGCAGCCGCTTCGCCGCGCAACTGGCCCGACTCGCGACAGCCGAGGGCCGATGAGCACGATCCGGACGACGACATCGCGGATACCGAGGCAGCAGGACACCGACACGGGTGGGCGTCGGCCGGGCGCCCTCACCGACGACCGCCCCTGGTCCGCCGACCCCTACTCCGACGCCCTGCGTACCGGTCGGGGGCCCCTCTTCCTACGGCGGGACGACGGCTGGCTGTTGCCGCTGGAGGTGGAGCGGTGGTGTGCGGACGCCGACGCGGCCGATCTGGGAGTGCTGCGGCGTTGTGAGGGGGCGGTGCTGGATGTGGGGTGCGGGCCGGGGCGGCTGGTGGCGGCGCTGGGCGGGCAGGGGCGGCGGGTTCTGGGTATCGACGTCAGTGAGGCGGCCGTGGCGTGCACCGTGCGGCTCGGTGGCCAGGCGCTGCGCCGCTCCGTCTTCGATCCGCTTCCCGGCGAGGGCCGCTGGGGCACCGCCCTCCTCATCGACGGCAACCTCGGGATCGGCGGTGACCCGCGGGCCCTGCTCCACCGGATGGCCCAACTCCTCCTGCCCGGCGGCCTGTTGATCGCCGAGACGGTGCCGGGCGTGGACCTCGACGAGCGGGTCCAGGTCCATGTCACCGACGCCCGAGGTGCCGCCGGTACGCCGTTCCCCTGGGCCCGGCTCGGCACGCCGGCCCTGCTGCGGCACGCGGGCCGCGCCGGATGGCGTGCCGTCGATCAGTGGGCGGCCGGGGGGCGTTCCTTCGTCGCCCTGCGCAGCCGCAGCACGAGCAGCACCGCGGAACCGCCGAACAGCGCGGCCGTCAGCAGCAGCCAGCGGGTGGGATAACCGTCCGCGGACATACCGGTGGCGCCCGCGTAGCGATCCGCCACCCGCCCGCTGATCAGCGGAAACCACACGAGCAGGAGCAGCCCGGAGAGGGCGGCGGGTACCCGGACGTACGCGATCCCCTCGCGGCGGGGCCCCGCCGCCTTGACCAGGGCCCTGTCGAGCGTGCCGTACACCGGCAGCAGCACCAGGTCGTGGAGCAGGGCCGCCCCCACGAACCACAACGCGACACCGAACCAGTCCCCCTCCAGCAGCCGGACGCCCGCGTATGCGGCGAGGGAGAACGAACTGATGAGCAGGAGCAGTTGGAGGGGACTGCCGAGGAGGATCCTGGCTCGCATCACGGGTCGCCTCACTGGTCGCCTCACAGGCCGCCTCACCGGTCTCCTCACCGGTCTCCTCACCTGTCTCCTCACAGCTTTCCGAACGTCATCCGGGCCACCCACTTGGTGTTGAGCACACCGGGTGCCGCCGGCACGATGATCCGTGCGGGGTGGCCATGGTCGGGGGTCAGGTCCTCGCCGTTGACGAACAGGGCGAGCAGGGAGCGCGGGTCGGCGACCTGGTTGGCGCGCAGGGCGGCCCGCCGGAAGGCACCCCGTCGTTGCAGCGACTCGACGAAGACGTCGGGCGGATCGTCGTACCCGACGAGCGCGGCGAGATCCCGTAGCCGTACCCCGCGCCACCACTGGTCGGAGGTCGACCAGCCCTCCACGCAGGCGATGGGCAACGCGGCGCTGTACAAAGGCAGTTGAAGCAGGTCGGCGCGGCTCAGCCGAACGGTTCCACCGCGCCCCACGACGACCAGCCGCCAGGCCTCCTCGCTCGTCTCCGCCGCCTTGATCCCCGCGTACGCGGCCGTCTTGTTGATCTGGAAGCCGGACGGTCCCCCGCCCGGTTCGGCGCCGCCGTGCGGTGCGAGGAGGGCGGTTCTGCGCAACGCCCCGTCGAAGTTCTGCCCGACCGTGGTGACGAAGAGCAGCAGCGAGCCGCCACCGACCAGACCGAGGGCACCACGCCGGGACACGGTGGGCTCGGCGGGCTGCGGAGACGCCAACTCGCTCTTGTCTTCGTCCAGTTGGTGAAGTCGACGCAGATTGCGCAGAGCCGCCGGCGTCTTCAGCACCGCGTGCACAACGAATGCGGCGAAGAACACCCACGCACCGTAGAAGTGCAGCGGATAGAAGGAGCCGGGGAAGATGTAGTCGAGCTGGACGTTGAGCACGCCGGTGACGAACTCGAACAGCGCGCCGCCCACCAGAAGCAGCAGGGAGATCCGCTCCAGCGCGTGCGCGACCGACCGCGCGGGCGGCAGTGTGAACAGCTTCGGCACGACCGACCACAGCTTGGCCAGCAGCACGGGGATCAGCACGATCCCGAGCGTGACGTGGACGCCTTGGTTCAGCCGGTACAGCCAGTGCGGATCGGTCGGCCAGGAGAAGAGGTAGAAGCCGAGGATCCCCTTGTCCGGGGTCTTGTCGTTGACCGGCGACAGGTCCGGGTTGTAGGCCGCGTACGACAGCAGGCCGGTCACGAACAGCACGGTGATCCCGCCGAGCAGCACGACGCCGAGCACAGACGTGAACCAGGGGCCGCGCAGGGGGCTGCGCCAGAACGCGGGCGAGAAGGGAGAGCGTGCCATGCCCCGACCGTAGGCCCGCGCCACCCCCGCGGCGGACCCGCGAACCATGACGAAACTCTGACGTTCGCCCTTGTCAGCCGTCCGGACGAGCCCCCGCGGCCTAGCGTTTCCGCGTGAACCGCGATCTGAGACGTGACCTGTACGCGGCCCTGGCCGCCGCGCTCCTCGTGACGGCCGCCATCGTGATCGGCACCGTCATCCAGCACCGGTACGGCACGCTCCGCGTCGGCTGGCCGCCACTGCTGGCGACCTGGGACCCGCACGTGGGCCCCGGCACCCCGGCCGCGCTCGCCGTCGCGCTCGCCGTGGTGGCGTACGGCCCCTCCCTCGCCGCCCGGCTGCCCTGGCGGACGCTGCTCCTCGCCACCTGGGGTGCCGGCCTGGCCTGGACGTGGTCCCTGGCGCTGGTCGACGGCTGGCACCGGGGTGTCGCCGATCAGCTGACGACCAAGAACGAATACCTGCGGGTCATCGACCGCTTCCAGGACATCCCCGCGGCCCTGCGGGACTTCAACGCGCACATCCTGATCGACACACCCGACAACTGGCCCGCCCATGTCGCCGGGCATCCCCCGGGGGCCACGCTCACCTTCGTCCTGCTCGACCGGATCGGCCTGGGCGGCGGGGGCTGGGCGGGAGCCTGGTGCATCACCGTCGGCACGACGGCAGCGGTCGCGGTCCTGCTCACCGTACGCACCCTCGCCGACGAGTCCCTCGCCCGCCGAGCGGCCCCCTTCCTGGTCCTCGCCCCGGCCGCCGTATGGGTGGGCACGTCCGCCGACGGCTACTTCGCGGCGGTCGCGGCGTGGGCGGTGGCGTTCCTGGCGCTGGCGGTGACGGGACGCCGGCCGGCGTGGACCGGCTTGGCGTCCGGGCTGCTGTTCGGCCTGACCATGTACCTCTCGTACGGCCTCACTCTGTTCGCGGTGATCGCGGCCGCCGTTCTCCTCCTGGGCTCGAACCGATGGCGCCCGCTCGCCTTCGTCCTGGCCGGCTTCCTGGTCGTCCCGGTCACGTTCACCGCCATCGGCTTCGACTGGTGGGAGGCGTACCGGCTGTTGGTCCGCCGCTACTACCAAGGGGCGGGCGGGGTCCGGCCGTACGGCTACTGGATCTGGGCGAACCTGGCCTGCACGGTGCTGATCGTGGGCCCGGCGACGGTGGCGGCCCTACGCCGAACCGCCGTGAAGCTCACCCACCGCCGCTCCCGCCCCGACGTCCGCCTCGGCGTGCTCGTGATGGCAGCTCTCCTGGCCCTGCTCGTCGCCGACCTGTCCGGCATGAGCAAGGCGGAGACGGAACGGATCTGGCTGCCGTTCGCGCTGTGGCTGCTGCCGGCGTGTGCGTGGCTGACGGGGGCGCGGGGGTGGCTCGCCGGGCAGGCGGCGCTGGCGTTGCTGGTCAATCACCTGTTGCTGACCGGGTGGTGACGGCACCCCTTCGTCAGGCGGCCAGCCTCTGCGCCTTCTCCACGGCGGCCGCGAGCTGTTCGAGGATCGGCGCGTACCCGGCGTAGCAACGACAACCTCTTCGAGGCGTACGGCGATCCGCACAGTGTCGAGACGCGCGCCGGCGACCTGCTGGTCTTCGACGGGCGGCTGCTGCACCGGGGCTCACCCGCCGGGCGGGAACTGCCTCAACGCAAGTACGGGCTCTTCTGGAGCGCCTCACGGTCGGCCGAACTCCAGGTGGTCCGCTATGTGCGCTATCTCGGCGGTCGTATCGACTACCTGAAAAAGCATCGGCCTTGGACCGGACCGGCTCGCGTACATGGTCAGGCGATACGAGGACGTGCTCGGGGTCACGTTCCCGGACGGCTATCTGCCGGAGACCGTCGCGTTCGCCGAGCGTCAGGATCTGCGGCTGCCGAGTATCGGCCGACACTGAACGATCGCCGCCGGGCCGGTCGGGGACCTCCGGTGACGCCTGAGCAGGGATGACCCTGCCCTATGCTGCCGTGACGATGAACACTCAACAGCGGTACCAGGAATTCTCCGCGCGGGAAGCCCGGGGCCACTCGACGACCTACGCGGAACTGACGGAGGGGGTCGCGACCGACCGCGATCTGCTCGCCCTCATCGATCTGCTCCCGCAACCCAAGCGCCAGCCCAACCTCCTGCTGGCAGCCGTGAGATTCCTCGGCGGACCGGTCAACGGCTACCCGGCCTTCCGAACCTGGGCCATTGACCACTGGCCGCAGGTACGCGCGACGATTCTGGAACGGCGCACACAGACGAACGAGCCCGGCAGATGTGCCTGCCTGCTGCCCGTGCTCGCCGGGCTTCCCCAGCCGCTCGCGCTGATCGAGGTAGGAGCCTCAGCTGGGCTCTGCCTGTACCCGGATCGATACCGCTACGTCTACAACGGGCGGACCCGCATCGGTTCCGACACCAGTCCCGTCACCCTGACCTGCGACGCACAAGGAGACGTGCCGCTCCCGGAGGCCCCACCCGAGGTCGTCTGGCGTGGCGGTATCGATCTGAATCCGTTGGACGTGCGCGATCGCGAGGACGTGCGGTGGCTGGAGAGTCTCGTCTGGCCGGAACAGGACCGTCGGCTGCGCATGCTCCAGGGCGCCGTCGAAGTGGCCGCGGCAGAGCCGCCGTTGCTCGTCCGCGGCGACCTCAACGAAGCGGTCCGGGAGTTGCTCGCGCAGGCGCCGGCAGGGGCCACGCCGGTGGTGTTCCACAGTGCGGTGCTGGCCTACCTGTCCAGCACAGAACGCGAAGCCTTCACCGAGACCATGCGTGGCGAACACGCGCATTGGATCTCCAACGAGGCCGCCGGGGTGCTGCCCTCGGTCCAGCAGCGCCTGGCTCGCCCCGTCCCGCAGGACCGGCTGACGTTCGTCCTGGCCATGGATGAAAAGCCGGTAGCACTAACAGGTCCGCACGGCCAGTGGCTGGAGTGGCTCAACGGACCGTAGGGCAGTATGTCCCACGGGAACTCGTGCCCCGGACGGACCCTGCTCAGGGCCGTGCCGGTCCGGGCATGCCGCCGCCGTCTCTGCGCTGCTGCGGCTCGCCGGCCGGTGCTGCTGGTCGAAGACGCGGTGGCAGGGGCGGCCTGGCTGGTGCAGCGGTACCAAGAACGCTTCCCCAGCTGGCCGCTGCACCGCTGGGCCGGGCCGTATGAAGCGGACCACCAGTGGCTTCTGGCCCTGCTCCACAGCCGCGAGGTCAAGGCGGACCAGCATCGTCCGGAAGCTTGTCCCAGCGGCCACGACACGGTGTCAGGCCGGTCCGTGGACAGGCGTCACCGAGACCACGCCGCTGCCCGTGGAGTAGGTCAACTGGCGGTGCGCCGGATCCGTCCGGCGTACCGCTTCTCCAGCTCCAGGTTGCCCTCGAAGCCGCCGGGCACGTTGGCCGAGACGTAGACCGGCGGCTGCTCCCCGGCGGCGAGCAGCAGGGCCGAGGCCTCCGCGACCGCCATCTGGACCAGCATCACGCCGGTGAGCGTGGACAGGGCGCACACCGCGCCCCCGCCGGGGAGTTCCAGGAGGGCGTCGCCGCGCGGGGCCGCGTTGTCGAGGACGACGTCGGCTAGGTCCGCGAGCTTCTTGCCGCTCGGGTGGGCGGCGGGGACGGCCCGGGTGTGGGTGAGGGAGGTGATGGCCAGGACGCGGTGACCCCGCGTCTTGGCGTGCAGCGCCATCTCCACGATCACGTTGTTGACGCCGGAGTTGGAGATGACGACGAAGAGGTCCTGGGCGTGCGGGGCGGCGAGGTCGTAGATCCGGGTGGCCACACCCGCCTGGCGTTCCAGGAGCGGGTCGTCGAGGACGCCCGGGTCGTCGCCGCCGTACAGGACGAGGTCGGCGATGCTCAGCCGGTTGGTGGGCACCAACCCGCCCGCGCGGCCGGCCAGTTCGAGGACCATCGCCTGGGAGTGGCCGGTGCCGAAGGCCTGGATCACACCGTCCGCGCGCACGCACCCGGCGATCAGTTCGGCGGCGCGCGCCACGTCGTCGCGGGCGGACTCGGTGACATGCTGGAGGACGGCCAGGCTCTCGCGCGCGAAGCCCTGGGCGCTGACGGACTGGACGGACACGCGACACTCCCCTAGCTGATGGATTGAACCACCCTCTATGCCTCAATCGGTGAATCAATAAATCACACGGGGTCCTGGTATTCAATTCGGCCGATGAACGGTGGCTGGTACATTCTTCTCATGCCCCCGACCGACGTCACCACACTGATCCGCACCGAGCTGCCCCGGCTGGCCGGCTCCCTGCGGAAGGTCGGCGAGCTGATCCTGGAGGATCCGGCCGCCGTCACCCACTGTTCGGCCGCCGAGCTGGGCCGCCGCACCGGCACCTCGCAGGCGACGGTGACCCGTTTCTGCCGTGCGATCGGCCTCGACTCCTACCAGCATCTGCTGATCGAGCTGGCCCAGGAGCGCGGCCGCGGCGAGGTCTCCGACTGGGGCACCGCCGAGATCGGCCCGGACATCTCCCCCGACGACGACCTGCAGCGGGTGGTGCAGGTCGTCGGCAGCGCGGACCTGCGCGCGGTGCAGCAGACCATCGACCGGATCGACCTCGACGCGATCGAGCGGGCGGCGCAGGCCATGGCCCGGGCCCGGCGGATCGACGTCTACGGCGTCGGCGGCAGCGGGGCCGTGGCCCAGGAGACCGAGACCCGGCTCTTCCGCATCGGCTGCGCGGTGCGCGGCTGGACCGAGGTGCACGCCGCGGCCACCTCCGCCGCCCTGCTCACCCCGGCGGACGTCGCCATCGGCATCTCGCACTCCGGGGCGACCCGGGAGACCATCGAACCGTTGGAGCTGGCCAAGGAGCGCGGTGCCACGACCGTCGCACTCACCGCCGACCCGCGCTCGCCGCTCGCCCGGGCCGCCGACATCCGGCTCATCTCCTCCACCTCGGAGACCAGCTTCCCCACCGGCATCATCGGCGCCCGGCACTCCGTGCTGGTGCTCATCGACTGCCTGTACGTCCGGGTCGCCCAGCTCTCCTACCAGCGCGCCAGCGCCTCGCTGGCGCTGACCGACCACATCGCCGGGCGGCATACGGTGAGGTCGCGCCGGACTCGCTGAGGCCGACCCGGGATGCATGGATGAACCACCGAGGAAACGTGAAGATGGTTGTTTGAACCATCTCCTCGGTGCCACGATGGGGCTCCGCCGAGCATCCTCGTAGGAGCCCCATGCGCGCCATCTCTGTCGAGTCGACCGAGCTCTTCGCCGGAACCGCCGAGCAGCCGCGCCAGGTGGTGGCCGTCGAGCTGAGTCACACCCCGGGCCGGACCGTCCGCCTCACGGTCGAGGGCCCCGGCATCACCGGAGAAGCCGAGGCCACGGCGGCCGACGACGGCACCGTACGCGCCGAGATACCCGTGCTCGCCGATCTCGCGGTCGGTGAGCGCCGCGACATCACGGTGACCGCCGCAGACGGAGACGAACTCGCCCACCACGCAGGTGAGTTCACCGCCGCCGAACCCGGCTGGACCATGTTCATGGTCAGCCACTTCCACTACGACCCCGTCTGGTGGAACACCCAGGCCGCCTACACCGAGACCTGGGACGTCGCCGACGACCCCGCCTCCACCGGCCTGCCCGCCCGCACCTTCGACTCGCGCGGCCAGTCCGGGATGAGTCTGGTGCGGGCGCACTGCGATCTGGCGCGGCGCGATGCGGCGTACACCTTCGTACTCGCGGAGGTCGACTACCTCAAGCCGTACTGGGACGCCTTCCCCGAGGAGCGGGCCTTCCTGCGCGAGCTGATCCGCACCGGCCGCGTCGAGATCATGGGCGGCACCTACAACGAGCCGAACACCAATCTCACCGGCGCAGAGGCGACCGTACGCAACGCCCTCTACGGGGACGGCTTCCAGCGCGCGATCCTGGGAGCCGCCCCCGAAACCGCCTGGCAGCTGGACGCCTTCGGGCACGATCCGCAGTTCCCGGGGCTGATGGCGGACGCGGGGGTCACCTCCAGTTCATGGGCGCGCGGACCGTTCCACCAGTGGGGACCGACGCTGTCGGTGTTCGGCGAGGAGCCGCGGGATCCGCGGCGGATGCAGTTCCCGGCGGAGTTCAGCTGGATCGCCCCCTCGGGGCGCGGGCTGTTGACCGCGTACATGGTCAACCACTACGGCGCCGGCTGGGCGATCGACAACGCGCCGACCCTGCCCGAGGCGGAGGCGGCCGCCCTCAAGCTGTTCAAGGGGCTGAAGAAGGTCGCGCTCACCCGCAACGTGCTGCTGCCCGTCGGCGGGGACTACGCGCCGCCGTGCCGCTGGGTGATGGACATCCACCGGGACTGGAACGCCCGGTACGTCTGGCCGCGTTTCGTCAGCGCGATTCCCCGGGACTTCTTCGCCGCCGTACGGGCCGAGCTCGACGCGGAGGGCCGCAAGGCCTCGCCGCAGACCCGGGACATGAACCCGATCTACACCGGCAAGGACGTCTCCTACATCGACACCAAGCAGGCGCAGCGGTACGGCGAGACGCTGCTCGCCGACGCGGAGGCCTGGGCGACGCTCGCCTCGCTCGTCACCGGGCAGGCCTTTCCCGACGCGGCGCTCGACAAGGCCTGGCGGCAGCTGATCTACGGCGCCCACCACGACGCCATCACCGGCTCCGAGTCCGACCAGGTCTACATCGACCTGCTCACCGGCTGGCGGGAGCTCGCCGACCTCGCCGAGACGGTGCACGCCGACGCCACCGCCGCCCTCGCCGACCGCGTCGCCCCGGGCAACGGCCCCGACCTGGTCGTCTTCAACTCCGCGAGCTGGGAGCGGCGGGACGTGCTGACGGTCGCCGATCCCGGGCGGGTCCCGCTGGACGACGCCTTCCAGCCGCTGCCCGCCGTACGCGAGGACGACGGGCGGTTGCGGGTCGTCGTACCGGAGGTGCCGGGCATCGGCCTCAAGGCGCTTCCGCTCGCCGAGGGTTCCGTGCCCGGGTGGGCCCCGGGCGAGGGGACGACGATCAGCAACGAGTTCTACGAGGTGACTGTCGACCCGGCGCGCGGCGGCGGCGTCAGCAGCCTGCGGGCGCTCGCCGAGGGCGAGGGCGGCCGGCAGCTGCTGCGGGCCGGCGACATCGGCAACGAGCTCGTCGTCCAGGAGGAGTACCCGAGGCATCCACGCTTCGGCGAGGGGCCCTGGCACCTGACCCCGACCGGCACCACGGTGGCCCGCGGCCGGAATGTGACAGCTTCCGTGAAAGCGGAACACTCTCCGGCCGGGTCCCGCCTCACCGTCACCGCCGACCTCGGCCTGTTCCGGTACACCCAGAGGCTGTGTCTGTGGAAGGGCGTCGACCGGCTCGACGTGTCCACCACCGTCGACGGCTACGACGGCGCCGACCGGCTCATCCGGGTGCGCTGGCCGTCCGACGTGCGGGGCGGGCTGCCGGTGCACGAGGTGGCGGACGCGGTGATCGGGCGCGGGTTCGGGTTCGTGGAGGTGGACAGCGAGCGGTTCCCGTGGACGCTGGACAACCCCGCGAACACCTGGTTCGGCCTCGGATCGACCGCGCGGGTCGCGGTCCACGACGACACCGGCGCCTACCTCGGCCAGCGCGCCATCGGGGTCGCCGAGCTGGTGTACGCGGACTGGGACACCGCCGGTGACCTCGGCACCCCGCTCGCGGCGGCCCTCGTCCGCGCGGGTGTCACCGCGACCTCGACCGTCGCGGGCGGCCCCCGTTACGGTGACCTCGAGGTCGACTCCAACCTCCCCGACATCCGGATCGCGATCGGCGGCCCCGACCGCAACGCCGTGGTCGCCGAGGCGCTGGGCTGGGACCCGGCCGCCGGGCGGGAACTCGCACGTCAGCTGGCTGAGCGCGGTGTGGCGGCCGTATGGGTGGCTCCGCGTGCGGGGCTGCGCGAGGAGTGGGTGCCGGGCGCCGATCTGCGGGACCTCGAACGGCTGCCGCTGCTGGTGGTGGCGGGCGCCCGTCCCGAGGACGACGCCAAGGCGGTCGACGCGCTGATCGCCGACCTGGACGACGCGACCGTCACGGCCACGGCGGCGGGCGGCGGCGAGGCGCTGCCGCCGGGCGACGCCTGGGACGGGCGCGGCTTCGCCGTCCTCAACCGGGGGACGCCCGGCTGCGTGGTCACCGCCTCCGGCGACCTCCACATGTCCCTGATGCGCTCCTGCACCGGCTGGCCGTCGGGCATCTGGGTCGACCCGCCGCGCCGTACGGCCCCCGACGGTTCGGCGTTCCAGCTCCAGCGCTGGTCGCACACCTTCGAGTACGCCGTCGTGGCGGGCCACGGCGACTGGCGGGAGCTCCGACTTCCCGCGCGGGGGCATGAATTCAACCATCCGCTGACCGCGCGGCTGCGGACCGGCTCCGAGAGTTCCGAGAGCTCCGAGGCCCCCGCGCTCCTGCCGAGGAGCGTCTCCCTGCTGACGCTGGAGCCCGCCCGCGAGGTACTGCTCGACGCCCTCAAGCCCCTCGGTTCCCCGCTCGCCCGGGGCAGCGTGGCTCCCGCCGACCCCGGGCGCGGGGTCGTCGTACGGATGCATGAGGTGAACGGGCGGCCGGTGCGGGCGCGGGTGCGCGGGCCGCTGGAGTGGACGCAGGGCGCTCGTGCGGATGTACTTGAGCGGCCCGGGGAACCGCTGGCGCCGAACGGGGAGGGCGCCCTGGACGTCGGTCTGACCGGCTTCGAGGTGGCCACCGTCCTGGCCACCCCGTCGACGGAAACCGAGCCGGCCTCCGGCCCGGGAGTCGCCGCCCACGAGCCCGCCCAGCCCGTGCACACCCGCTACTGGCTGCACAACTCGGGCCCCGCTCCGCGCGGCAACATGCCCGTCGCCGTCTACGTCTCGCCCGCCGCGCTCACCGTCTCCGGCCCCGTCACCGCGACCGTCCGGGTCGGCTCGGAGCTGACCGACGCGCCGGTGTCGGGCACGGTGACCTTCGAGGTGCCGCCCGGCTGGTCCGCCCAACCCGCCGAGCTGCCCTACGCGTTGGGGCCGGGCGGGTTCAGCCTGGCAGAGGTCACGGTGACGCCCCCACCGGACGCCGAGCCGGGCCGCCACTGGCTGGCCGCCCGGCTGTCGTACGGCGGGCAGACGTACGAGGACGTCGTGGCCCTGGACGTGCCCGACGGGCACACCGGGCCGACGCTGGTGTCCCGGCTGGGTCTGGAGCGGGTCGCCGTACGCGAGGGCGAGCGGGCCCGGGTTCCGGTGACCGTGCGCAACACCACCCGGGGGCCGGTCTCCGGGCAGCTGTGGGCCGTGTCGTCCTGGGGCACCTGGCCGGGGGTCGGGCCGGGCTGCCAGGGCTTCACCGTGGCTGCCGGTCAGGAGCTGGAGTGTGTGATCGAGGTGGACGGCTCGGCGGTGCCGCCGGGTTCGTACTGGCTGATGGCGAAGGTCGCCTGGCACGGCTGCGTCGCCTACACGGGAGCCGTCACGCTGGAGGTGACGCCGTGACCGAGCATGCGGCCCTGGTCCACGGGGAAGCGGTCGCGCGAGACCGCGTGGACGCCCTGCTGAAGGCCGTCCCGGCCCGCGACCGCGAGATGCGCCCCGAGTCCCTCGCCCGCGCCGAACGGCAGCGGCGGCGCTGGGCGACCCAGGTGGTGGTCACCGACGAACTCGCCCGCCGGGCCTGCGCGGACCGGGGACTGAAACCCCCGTCGGAGGTGTCGCCGACCCAGGTGCTCGCCGTGGCCGAGACGGACGTCGCCGACCTCGGCAGCATCGTCGCGGCGGCGCTCGCCCACTCCCCGGCGGCGCGCGTGCTGCTGGCAGAGCTGGAGCGCGAACAGCACGTTGCCGAAGCGGCCGTACACGACTACTACGACCGCAACCGCGACCGCTTCCTCACCCCGGATGCGCTGCGGCGCGGGGTCGACCCCTTCGGCGGGGCGACGGAGGCGGACTTCCAGCCGTACGAGGACGTGCGCGGCGGCGTCGTACGGGAGCTGCGGCGGGCGGGCGGGCGGCGGGCCTTCTTCGACTGGCTGGACCGGGCCCGTACGGGTGTGGTGTACGCCGTGGGCCACGAGCACCCCGGAGATCCGGCGCACCCGGACCACGAGCACCGGCACTGATCTCCTACGGAACTTAAACGCAACACGGCAAACCATTGACCTCCGATGAATTCTGGTCCACCTTTTCATCAATTAGAGTCGAAGTTGGTTCATTGAACCAACGCCATCCCTGACTCGCCCGGTCGCAGGAGGGCCCATCACATGCGTGCAAGAAGACTGACCCGCACCCTGACCTGTATCGCCGTTCTTTCGCTGACCGCCGCCGGGTGCGGCCTGTCCGGCGGCTCCGACAGCGGCGACGCCACCGCCGGCGGCTGCAAGGTCGACAAGGGCAACGTCGGGTCGGGGAAGCTCTCCGGCGAGGTCAAGGGCAAGATCACCTTCCAGACGACCAACTTGAAGAAGGACTTCGGGAGCTTCTTCAACGGGGTGATCAAGGCGTTCGAGAAGGCCCACCCCGACACCACGGTCAAGTGGATCGACGACCCCGGCGACGCGACCTTCGGCCAGCGCACCGTCGCCGACGCCCAGGCCTGCACCCTGCCGGACGTGATCAACGTCGACTCCCCCACCGCGACCTCCCTCACCAAGGCCGGCTACCTGCTCAACCTGGGCGTCAAGGACCCTGACGCCGCGGGGCCCTTCGTCCCGGCGTTCTGGAAGTCCAGCACCATGAAAGATGCCTCGGGCACGTCGGTGCACAGCGTGCTGCCCTGGTACACCGGCGGCGTCGTCCTGACGTACAACAAGGACCTGCTGACGAAGGCCGGGATCGACCCGGCGAAGCCGCCCACGACGATGTTCGGCCTGTTCGCCGACTACGAGAAGATCGCCAAGGCGGCCAAGGGCGAGTACTACGCGACGATGGCCAACCCGGTGTGGCGGATCCCGGCCGACTGGGACCAGATGAACATCAAGATGCTGTCCTCCGACGGCAAGTCCGCCGTCTTCGCCGATGACCCGCGGACCGCCGAGTGGGTCGCCTGGATGGCCAAGCTGTACAAGGCGGGCGCCATGCCCAAGGACTCGCTGTCCTCCAACAACGACCCCTCCACGCTGTACGGCCAGGGCAAGGTCGCCTACGGCTCCACGAACCCGAGCTTCGTGCGCTTCGTGAAGCAGAACAGCCCGTCGATCTACGCCAAGACCGGCGTCGGCCAGCAGCCCTTCGACGCGCTCGGCCACACCACCGGTGCCCCGCAGTACATAGCGGCCGCCGCGACCAGCAAGAACGCCCCCACGGCGCTGGCGTTCGCGAAGTTCCTCACCAACGCCGAGAACCAGACGGCCTGGTGCAAGGACCCGAGCGTCGTGATCTTCCCGACGACCACCGCCTCGCTGGACGACCCGTTCTTCCAGAACGTCAGCGGCAGCGACCCGTTCTCCGAGGCCCGCAAGCTCGTCGCCGAGCAGCTCAAGACGGCCACCGCCTACCAGACCAACTTCTCCACGGCGGTGCAGAACGCCATCGTGGGCCAGGTGCAGCTGGCGATGCAGGGCAAGAAGAGCCCGGCACAGGCGGTGAAGGACGCCCAGGCCAAGGCGAACGAGCTGCTGAAGCAGAGCAGCTGATGGCGACGCAGATCACGAAGCCGGTGTCCGTGCCCGGTGCGGAGAGCACAGCCTCCGTGCCGGGCGCGGCCCCGTCTCGGATACGGCGACTCCGCCGGGCCCTGCTGCCCGGCCCCGCCGCGGGCGCCAACGGAGCGGCGATGTACCGCCGTTGGTGGCTGCCCTGGCTGTGGACCGCTCCCGCGATCCTCTGCGCGGTGGTCTTCGGGGTGTTCCCGTTCCTCAACACCCTCCTGTTGTCGTTCACCAATGCCAAGCCGCTCGGCGGTGCCGCGAGCTTCGTCGGGCTGTCCAACTACACGCGGATGCTGGACGACTCCGACTTCTGGCTGGCGACCCGCAACAGCATCCTGTACGCGCTGATCGTGGTGCCGCTGATGGTGCTGCTGCCGCTGATGCTGGCCGTCCTGGTGGAGAAGAACCTGCCCGGCATCGGGTTCTTCCGGTCGGCCTTCTACACACCGGTGCTCGCCTCCAGCGTGGTCGTGGGTCTGAGCTGGCAGTGGCTGCTGGCCGACGACGGGCTGGTCAACACGTGGCTGGAGAAGGCCCATCTGATCAAGAGCGCCATCCCGTTCCTGTCCGACTCCTGGCTGATCCTGCTGTCCGCGATGGGCCTGACCCTGTGGAAGGGGCTGGGCTGGTACATGGTCTTCTACCTGGCCGCGCTCGGGAACGTGCCGAAGGAGCTGCACGAGGCGGCGTCCATCGACGGGGCCGGTGCCGTCCGCCGCTTCTGGCACATCACCGTCCCCGGCGTGCGGCAGGCCATGATGCTCGTCGGCACGCTCACCGGCATCGGCTCGCTGCGGGTGTTCACGGAGATCTACATGCTCGGCAGCGCCACGGGCGGCCCCGGCGGCGCCGACCGCACCCTGCCCTTCTACATCCGGGACGTCGGCCTGGATCCGATGACCGGCAACGCCGGTTACGGCTCGGCGGTCAGCGTGGCCCTGTTCCTGCTGACGCTGGGGCTGACCCTGCTCGCGCAGCGCCTGACGAAGGAGGACGAGGCATGACCACGGCCGTGGAGAAGCGCCGGCGCCTGATGCCCCGCTGGCGGGACTACGGCCGCCCCCGGGAGCTGGTCGTCCGCTACCTGCTGCTGTTCCTCGTGCTCGGCCTCACCGTCGGGCCGCTGCTCTGGCAGTTCCTGGCCTCGCTGAAGAGCACCAGTGAGGACGTCTTCGGGGCGAACGCCTCCCTGCTGCCGCAGCACCCGACACTGCGGGCCTATCGGACGGTCTTCGAGCAGGTGCCGGTGGCCACGTACATCAAGAACAGCATGATCGTGGTCGTCCTGTCGGTCACCAGTCAGCTGTTGTTCTCCACCACGGCCGGCTACATGCTCTCCAAGCCCGGCTGGAAGGGCCGCAAGGCGGTCTGGGTCGTGCTGGTCGCCTCCATGATGTTCCCCTTCGAGTCGATCATGGTGTCGCTGTTCCTGAGCATCCGCGACCTGGGTCTGGTCGACAGCCTGGCGGGCGTGTGGCTGCCCGGGTTCGTCGGCGCCATCAACGTCCTGCTCATGCGCGGCGCGTTCCTGGCGGTGCCGCGCGAGATCGAGGACTCGGCGATGCTCGACGGCGCGAACGAGTGGCAGCGCTTCCGGTACCTGTACCTGCCGTCCGCGTGGGGCGCGATCATGGTGGTCGTCATCAACACCTTCATCAGCGCCTGGGACGACTTCCTGTGGCCGTTGATCGTGCTGCGCTCGGAAAGCAACATGACCCTCACACTGGGTCTGTCCCGGCTGCAGACCTCGTCCTTCGGCTACGACCAGCGGCTGGTGATGGCGGGTTCGGTGATCTCGGTGATCCCGGTACTGGTGCTGTTCGTGATCACACAGCGGTGGTTCTACAAGGGCGTCTCTTCGGGGGCCGTCAAGTTCTGATGTGCAGCACAGCGGGTACGGCGGTCAGCGCGGCCCGGGCCGACTCCGCGACGCGGATCTCGACGGTGTCGGCCTGGGCCAGTTGGTCTTCTTCGAGGGTCATGGTGACCGTACGGCGCTCGCCCGGCGCGAGGTCGGCGCCCTCGAACGCGCACAGTTCGAGTGTGCGCGGCCAGACGGACGTGATCAGGCGTCTCAGATAGACCTGCACGACCGTGCGCCCGCACCGGCGTCCGGTATTGGTGACATCGATCTCGACCGTGCGCCCCGTCAGGATCGGCGGGCCGTACGTGAAGCTCGTGTACGACAGCCCATGGCCGAAGGAGTAGAGCGGCTCGGCGCTTTCGTCCACGTAGCCGCCGTACTCGATGTCCTTGTGGTTGTAGTAGACGGGGAGTTGGGCCGCGGAGCGCGGTACGGAGACCGGGAGCCGTCCGACCGGCTCCGCCAGTCCGAGCAGTACCTCGGCGATCGCCCGGCCGCCCCACGGGCCCGGGTACCAGGCGGTGAGCAGGGCGGCCCCGATGTCGGGAACGACATGCGGTCGGCCCTGGATCAGAACGACCACCGTCGGCGTCCCTGTCGCGGTGACGGCCTCCAGCAGGGCGTACTGGGCCTTCCCCAGTCGCAGTCCGGCCAGGTCGACGCCCTCGCCGCAGGTCATCTCGGACACGGCGGTGAGCGCGGCCCCGTTGGCGGCGAAGTCGGTCTCGGGGGTACGTGCGCTGCTGCCGCCCAGCACGAGCACCGCCACGTCGGAGGCGGCGGCCTCGGCGACCGCCTCGGGTATGCCGGAGAGGGCGTCGCCGGTGAGCGCGCAGCCGCGGGCGTGGCGGATGTCGACGCCGGGCGGGGCGAGGCGCCGTAGACCGTCGAGCACACTCGTGCCGGTGCCGGGGCGCTGTGGTGCGGTGTAGTCGCCCAACTGGTGAGCGGTGGTGGCGGAGTGGGGTCCGAGGACGGCGATACGGGAGACGCTCGCCGGGATGGGCAGGGCACCGGCGTCGTTGCGGAGGAGGGTGACCGCGGCCCGGGCGAGGGCCGTACTGACGTCGGGGCCGTGGGCGGGAAAAGGCGTTCTCGCACCGTGCCTCTCGAACAGTCCCAGGCGGAACTTGAGTCGGAGCACCCGGGCGACGGCCGCGTCGAGGACGTCTTCGCTCACCATTCCCCGCCGGACCGCCTCCTCCAGATGCGTGAAGCCCTCGTCCCAAAGGCTCAGATCGACACCGGAGTCGAGCGCGAGGGCACCGGCGGAGACCTTGTCGCCGGTGATGCGCGCCAGGCGGTCCACGGCGAGGCCGTCGGCCATCACGAGCCCCTCGAAGCCCCAGTCGTCCCTGAGGAGTCCGGTGAGCAGGGCGCGGTTGCCGGAACAGGGCATCCCGTCGACCTCGTTGTAGGCGGCCATGACGGCGGCGGCTCCGGCGCGGACGCCGGCGCGGGCGGCGGGGAGGTGGATCTCGTGGAGTTCCCGGGATCCGAGCTCGGACTCGGCGGAGTTGCGGCCGCCGACGGTGGCGCCCTGCCCGGCGAAGTGCTTGAGGACGACGGGGGCCTTGTCGGCGGCGAAGTACTCGGCGGACTCCCCCTGCATTCCACGGACGAGGGCCTCCGTGAAGCGGGCCGCCAGGTACGGGTCCTCACCGAAGCACTCCTCGGTCCGGCCCCAGCGTGGGTCGCGGGCGATGTCGAGCGCCGAGACGAGAGCCACGTGGCCGCCTCGGGCACGCAGTTCGGCGGCGGCATGGGCGGCGGCGCGTTCGTACAGTGCGGGGTCCCAGGTGGCGCCGGCGGCCAGGTTGACGGGGAGGACGGTGCCGTCGAGGGCCATGTGCCCGTGCGGCACCTCCTCGACGAACAACGCCGGGATGCCGAGCCGACTCCGCTCGACGACATGCCGCTGCACCAGGTCGGCGAGGTCCGCGCCGTCCTCCGCGCCGGGCCCGCCCGCGTGGTCGACGCCGGACCAGGCGTCGGCGCGCTGGAGTCCGTAGAGGGCGCCGAGTCCGGCGAAGCGCTCGGTCTCGGCGTACAGGGCGTCGGTGAGTTCGAAGCGGCCGTCGGGGGTGCGGCGGTAGGCGTCCCAGCCGTACATCCGCTGGTTGAGCTGCCCGACCTTCTCCCGCAGGGTCATCCGGGAGAGCAGGTCCCTGACACGAGATTCCAAGGGGGCGGCGGGGTCGCGGTAGAGGGCGGGGGCTTCCTGCCCCGTGACGCTCACCGGCTGCCGCCGCGGTGTGCGAGGCGGGCGAGAGCCACGGCGCCGCGGCAGCCGTCCGGCACCCAGTCGAGCCTCAGCCCGAGGGCCGCGAGGCGGACGGTCAGGCGCGAGGTCAGGGGGCCATCGGGACCCAGCAGCCCGCCGGTGGCGACGAGCGGTTCACCCGGGCGCGGCTCCAATGCCCTTACGGTGTCGGCCAGTTGGTCGGCCGCCTCGTCCAGGATCGCGACCGCGACGGCGTCCTTCTGCCCGGCCGCCTCGGCCACCAGCGGGGCGAGGCGGGCGAGCCGGATCGGAGGCTCGGCCATGACGGCGGGGAGCAGGTGCATCCGGTAGGCCTCGCGTCGGGCGCGGGACCAGTCGGCGTCGACGGCG
>NZ_NTGE01000134.1 GCF_002291145.1 Streptomyces sp. SA15 | reverse complement strand
AGCGAAGCCACCGGCCACCGCCACGACCCTGCCGCGCGCCTCCTCGGGTACCGCTCGGGCGAGTGCCTCGGCCAGGTGGTCGGTGAGCCGCGGCACCGGCACGGTCATGGCGTTGCCGGGTCCCGCGGCGCCCTCGCCCAGCGGGCGCCCGTCCTCGGCGACGGCCAGCACGGCACGCGTGCGGGTGCCGCCCGCGTCGAGGCCGACGACGAGCTCGTCGAGCTCGTCGCCCCCGCCATCCGGATTCTGGTTCAAATCATTGCCCATCACTGACTATGGTGGTTCATACATTCGCGCAGCACAAGGTCAGCCCGGGGAGGATCCCATCCACACGCTCCGCTTCGGCGTCAACTACACACCCCGCCACGGCTGGTTCCACTCCTGGCACGACTTCGACCCCGCGCACGCCCGCGAGGATCTCGACCGGATAGCCGGTCTCGGCCTCGACCACGTCCGCGTCTTCCACCTCTGGCCACTGCTTCAGCCCAACCGCACGCTCATCCGCCCCGCTGCCGTCGACCAGCTGGTGCGGCTCGTCGACCTGGCGGCCGAAGCCGGCCTCGACGTCCTCGTGGACGGCGTGCAGGGCCACCTGTCCAGCTTCGACTTCTACCCGGAGTGGACCCGCAGCTGGCACCACCGCAACGTGTTCACGGATCCCGAGGCCATCGCGGCCCAGGCCGATCTGCTCCGCACCCTCGGCCACGCCCTCGCCGACCGCCCGAACCTCCTCGGCCTCCAACTCGGCAACGAGCTCAACAACCTGGTCGAGCACAACCCGGCGACGGTCGCGCAGGTGGACCACTACCTCGACACCCTGCTGGCCGCCACCCGCGAGGGCCTGCGCCCCGGCCACCTCGCCACGCACTCCGCCTACGACGCCGCCTGGTACGGCGACGACCACCCCTTCACCCCCGAGGCCTCGGCCCGCAAGGGCGACCTGACCACCGTGCACCCGTGGGTGTTCTCCGGCGACTGCGCCCGCCGCTACGGCCCCCGCTCCCCGCAGGTGCTGCACCTCGCCGAGTACGGCACGGAACTCGCCACGGCGTACGCCGAGGACCCGGACCGGCCCGTCTGGGTCCAGGAGACGGGCGCCCCGGAGCCGCACATCCCGGCCGCCGACGCACCGGAGTTCGCGCGGGCCACCGTACGGAACGCGGCCGGGTGCGCGACGCTGTGGGGCGTGACGTGGTGGTGCTCCCACGACGTGGACCGCTCCCTGGCCGACTATCCCGAACTGGAGTACACCCTGGGCCTGTTCGACTCGGCCGGCCGCGCCAAGCCGATCGCCGACGCCCTCGCCGAGACCGTCGCCGACCTGCGCGCACAGCCGCCGTCCCCGCAGCCGCGCGACACCGCCCTGGTCCTGGACTGCGCGCCGGACACCCGGTCGGTGTCCGGTCCGGGCGGCGCGTACTTCGAGGCGTGGATGCGGCTGCGCACGGAGGGCGTCCGCCCGGCGGTGGTCCTGGCCGCGCGGGCGGAGGACGCCGAGTACCTGGCGGCGCGCGGGATCAAGGACGTCGTACGGCTGCCATGAGTACGGCTGCCATGAGGCTTACGAAGTACGGCTGCCATGAGCCTCACGCGCCCGCCAGCGCCTCCGCCAGCGCCCGCAGATTGACCCGCCCGCGCCCGTAGGAGCACAGGCCACCGTCCTCCGGCAGCCCGGTGGCCACGCGTATCGCGTCCGGCCGCCGGGCCAGCAGGGCGTCCCGCAGCTGCCGCTGCCAGGGATGCAGCCCGGCGTCGCAGGTGGCGACGACCAGCGGCGCGCGCCGGGACACGCGCACGATCCCGTCGACGAGGGCGGCCGGATCCGCGGGCTCCCCGGCGACCGACGTGCCCGAGGCCGTGGGATCGACGGCGCGCAGCTCGCTCAGCAGGTCCTCGCCGCCCCAGTTGAGCGCCGGATGCGGCGGCGGGAACAGGTCGACGACGTGGGCGCCCCGCACGGGCGCCGCCCCGCCCCGGCTCCGTCC
>NZ_NTGE01000162.1 GCF_002291145.1 Streptomyces sp. SA15 | reverse complement strand
CCACCAGCACATCCACCCGCACACCCCACGAGGCGACCAGCTCGAACAGCGCCACCTCCAGCGCGAACAACGCCGGCTGCGCCCACTCCGTACGGTCCACAACCCCGTCGTCGCCGTCGAAGACGACCTCCTTCAACGGCCGCTCCAGCAGCACGTCCAACTGCCCGCACACCCCGTCAAAGGCCGCCGCGAACACCGGGAACGCCTCATACAGCTCACGGCCCATCCCCGCGCGCTGCGCTCCCTGACCGGTGAACAGCAACGCCGTCCCGCCGTCACCGGCCACACCCCGCACCACACTTGACGCACTCACGCCCTCGGCCAGAGCCTCCAGCCCGGCCAGCAGTTCCTCACGCTCCCGGCCGACCACCACCGCCCGGTGCTCCAGCACCGCACGCGTCCCCGCCAGCGACCAGCCCACATCCACCGGCCCGAGGTCGGGCCGGCCCACGAGACGGTCCCGCAGTCGTGCGGCCTGCGCGCGCAGTGCCGCCTCACTCCGGCCGGAGATCACCCACGGGGTCACCAGCAGTGGCACGGACGGCGTCGCCCGGTGTGTCCGGTCCGCCACCGGATCGGTCTCGGGGGGCTGTTCCAGGACGACGTGCGCGTTCGTCCCACTGATCCCGAACGAGGAGACACCCGCCCGGCGCGGCCGGCCGGTCTCCGGCCACTGCCTGGCCTCGGTGAGCAGTTCCACCGCCCCCGCCGACCAGTCCACCTCCCGCGACGGCGCATCCACATGCAACGTCCGCGGCATCAGTCCGTGCCGCAACGCCAGCACCGACTTGATCAGTCCGGCGACTCCGGCGGCGTACTGGGTATGTCCGATGTTGGACTTCACCGATCCCAGCAGCAGCGGCCGGTCGTCCGGGCGGTCCTGACCGTACGTCGCCAGCAGCGCCTGCGCCTCGATCGGATCGCCCAGGCTGGTTCCCGTGCCATGCGCCTCCACCAGGTCCACATCGGCCGGCGACAGCCCCGCCGACGCCAGCGCCTGCCGGATCACCCGCTGCTGAGACGGACCGTTCGGCGCCGTCAGACCGTTCGACGCGCCATCGGAGTTCACCGCCGAACCCCGCACCACCGCCAGGACCGGGCGCCCGTCGCGCACCGCGTCCGACAGCCGCTGCACGGCCAGCACACCGACGCCCTCGCCCCAGCCGGTGCCGTCCGCGCCGTCGGCGAACGCCTTGCACCGGCCATCGGGAGCCAGACCACCCTGCCGCTGGAACTCCACGAAGGCGCCCGGCGTCGCCATCACCGTGACACCGCCGGCGAGGGCCAGATCGCACTCGCCGTTGCGCAGTGCCTGCGCCGCCAGGTGCAGGGTCACCAAGGAGGAGGAGCACGCGGTGTCCACCGTGACGGCCGGGCCTTCGAGACCCAGCGCGTAGGAGACCCGGCCCGACATCACGCTGCCCGAGGCACCGGTGAGCGCGTATCCGCCGCTCGCCTCGGCCGAGTTCATCAGCACCGTCGTGTACTCCTGCGGGGTGCCGCCGACGAAGACGCCGGTACGGCTGCCCCGCAGGGCGACCGGGTCGAACCCGGCCCGCTCCAGCGCCTCCCACGACGTCTCCAGCAGCAGCCGCTGCTGCGGATCCATCGCCAGCGCCTCACGCGGCGAGATCCCGAAGAACGCCGCGTCGAAGTCTCCGGCCTCGGCCAGGAAGGCGCCCTGCCGTGCTCCGCCGGACTCCTCCAGGAAGGCGTTCATGGCGAGTCCGTGCCAGCCCCGGTCGGCGGGGAAGTCCGTCATCTCGTCGCGGCCTTCGACGAGGAGCTGCCACAGATCCTCGGGTCCGCGTACGCCTCCGGGGAAACGGCAGGCCATGCCCACGATCACGATCGGATCGTCGTCCGTCGCGCGCAGTACCGGCAGCGCCGTCTCGGCAGCGCTGTCGAAGAGCCGCTCGTGCAGGTGGCCGGCAAGGCGGTGCGGTGTGGGGTGGTCGAAGACGAGGGTGGCGGGCAGTCGCAGGCCGGTGGCCGCGTTGAGCCGGTTGCGCAGCTCCATCGCGGTCAGCGAGTCGAAACCCAGGTCCCGGAACGGCTTCGCGGGTGTGATGTCCTCCGTCGTCGGGTGGGTGAGTACGGTCGCCGCCTCCGCGCGGACAAGTTCGAGCAGCCGGTCGTGCTGCTCGGGGACGGTGAGTGTGGCGAGGCTCTGGCGCAGGGCGGAGTCGGTCTCCGTTTCGCCGGTGGTGTCGTCGGAGTCCTCGGCGAGCGCCCGCGCGACCTCCGGAATGTCCTCGATCAACGGCCTGCGACGCGCCATGGCATACCCGGGAGTGAACCTCCCCCAATCCATGTCCGTCACCGTCAACGCCGTCTCGTCCTGCTCCAGCGCCTGACGCAGCGCCTCCACCGCCAACGCCGGCTCCATCGCCCGCACACCACGACGCTCAAGCTGCTCAGCGGTACCGTCCGTCGCCATACCCGTGGCCCTCCAGCCACCCCACGACACCGACGTCGCCACCACACCACGCGCCCGACGCTCCCACGCCAGACCATCCAGATACGCGTTCGCCGCCGCATACGCACCATTACCCGCACTGCCCCACACCGCGGCACCCGACGAGAACAGCACGAACGCGTCCAACTCCAGCCCAGCCGTCAACTCGTCGAGGTTCCGCGCACCTCGCGTCTTGACGGACAGCACCTGGTCGTAGTGCTCGGGCGTGGCGTCGGCGAGTTCGGCGTAACCGGAGACACCGGCGGTGTGGAAGACGGCCGTCAGCGGATGCTCGGCGGGGATGTCCTCGATGACGCGGGCGAGGGCCTCACGGTCGGTCACGTCACACGCGACCACCGCCACCTCCGTACCCAGCGCGCGCAGTGCCTCGGCCAGTTCGGCAGCCCCCTCGGCGTCCGGACCACGACGGCTCACCAGCAGCAGACGAGCAGCACCCTCACCCGCCAGCCAACGCGCCAGATGCCCACCCACACCACCCGTGCCACCCGTGATCAGCACCGTGCCCCGCGGCTTGAACTCCCGCACCGCAGCCACACCCGCACCCAAAGGCGCGCGCACCAGACGACGCGCGTACACACCCGAGGACCGCACCGCGAGCTGGTCCTCACCCTCACCCGCCGCCAGCACCGCAACCAGCCCCGACGACACCCGCGCATCCCACACGCCCGGTACGTCCACCAAACCGCCCCACACACCAGGCAGCTCCAGACCCGCCACCTGACCCCACGCCCACAACGCCACCTGCCCAGCACGGACCGGGTCGTCCGCGCCGACCGCCGCAGCGCCCCGGGTCAGCACCCACACCGGCGCCGACAACCCGGCATCCCCATGCGCCTGCACCAACCCAAGCGACGACGCCAACCCAGCGTCCTCGTCCCACGCCAGCAGCGACACCACACCCGCGACCTCACCCGTCTCCGTCAGGCGCCCCGCCAAAGACTCGCGGTCCACGGGCGACTCCAGCACCCGCACCTCCGCACCCGCCGACGCGAGCGCCTCCGTGACCTGCTCCACCGGAGCGTCCAGGCCGGGGCTGACCACCAGCCACACGCCTCCGAGCCGAGCCGACGCCGACGGCATCGTCACCGAACGCCACACCGTCCGATACCGCCACGAGTCGAGCGTCGACTGCGTACGGCGGCCACTACGCCAGGCCGACAACGCCGGAACCACCGACTCCCACGCCTGCGGATCCACCCCGTCCACCAACGAGGCCACACTCTCGACGTCCGCACGCTCCACCGCACCCCAGAACGCCGCATCCACCGGATCGGACGATCCTCCGGCCTCCTGGCCGGGCTGTACGACGTCTTCAATCCAGTAGCGCTCGTGCTGGAAGGCGTAGGTGGGCAGGTCCACGGTGTGGGCGCCCGTGCCGGCGAACACCACCGACCAGTCCACAGGGACACCGGCGACGTACGCCTCGGCCAGCGACGTCAGCAGCCGCTGGACCCCGCCCTCCTCACGCCGCAGCGAACCCACGGCGGTCCCCGCGCCGTACACGCCCTCCACGGTCTCCTGGACCGCCACGGTCAGGACCGGATGCGGGCTGGACTCGATGAAAACCTGGTGCTCCAGCTCGGCCAGCAGACGCGTGACCGGCTCGAACTTCACCCGCTCCCGCAGATTCGCCACCCAATACCGCGCATCCAACCCAGCCGTGTCCAACCGCTCACCCGTCACCGTCGAATAGAACGCCACCGACGACGACCGCGGCTCCAACCCGGCCAACTCGGTCAGCAGGTCGTCCGTGAGCGCGTCGACCTGCGCCGAATGCGAGGCGTAATCCACCGCGATACGACGAGCCCGCACCCCCGCCTCCCCGCACTCCGCCAACAACGCGTCCAACGCCCCGACCTCACCCGAGACCACCACCGAGGTCGGCCCGTTCACCGCCGCCACACCCACAGCACCATCGAACCGGGCCAGCCGCTCCTCCACCGCCCCCACCGGCAACGCCACCGAGACCATCCCGCCCCGGCCCGACAACCGCTCACCCACCAACCGCGACCGCACCGCCACCACCCGGGCCCCGTCCTCCAACGACAACCCACCCGCCACACACGCCGCCGCCACCTCACCCTGGGAGTGCCCCACCACCGCGGCCGGCTCCACCCCGAACGAACGCCACACCGCCGCCAACGACACCATCACCGCCCACAACACCGGCTGCACCACATCCACCCGCGCCCACAACACATCCCCGGCATCACGGAACACCACATCCCGCAACGACCAGCCCACAAACGGCGCCAAAGCCCGCTCACACGCCACCATCGACTCCGCGAACACCGGCGAGGCATCCCACAACTCACGCCCCATACCAACCCACTGCGACCCCTGACCCGGGAACACGAACACCACACCGTTCCCCGCGTCGGAGGCGGCACGGCCGTTCACGGCACCGGTGCCGTCCGTGCCGTCCGCCAGGGACCGCAGCGCGGCGAGCAGTTCGTCCCGGTCGGTGCCGAGCACGACCGCCCGCTGCTCGAACGCCGACCGCGTCCCGATCAGCGAGAAGCCCACATCCCGCGGGCTGAGGCCGGGCTGCTGCGCGAGGTGGTCCAGCAGTCGTGCGGCCTGCGCGCGCAGCGCCGCCTCATTCCGGCCGGATACCACCCACGGCGTCACCGGCAATTCCGCCGGCGCCACCCCGTCCGCCTGTTCCGCCGGACCGGCCTCGGGAGCCTGCTCCAGAATCACGTGCGCGTTCGTCCCACTGATCCCGAACGACGACACACCCACGCGGCGCGGCTCTCCCGTCTCCGGCCACTGACGCGCCTCGGTCAGCAGTTCCACCGCACCCGCCGACCAGTCCACCTCAGGCGTCGGCTCGTCGACATGCAGCGTCCTGGGCATGACGCCGCGCTGGAGCGCCAGGGCGGCCTTGATGACGCCGGAGATACCGGCCGCGGCCTGGGTGTGGCCGATGTTGGACTTCAGGGTGCCGAGCCACAGGGGCCGGTCGGCGGGGCGGTCCTGGCCGTAGGTGGCGAGGAGGGCCTCGGCCTCGATGGGGTCGCCGAGCGTCGTCCCGGTGCCGTGCGCCTCCACCATGTCCACGTCGGTCGGCGTCAGGCCCGCGTTGGCCAGCGCAGCGCGGATCACCCGCTGTTGCGACGGGCCGTTCGGGGCGCTCAGGCCGTTCGACGCGCCGTCCTGGTTCACCGCCGTTCCACGGATCACCGCCAGCACGGGGTTGCCGTCGCGGAGTGCGTCGGAGAGGCGCTGGACGGCGATGACGCCGGTGCCCTCGCCCCAGCCGGTGCCGTCCGCGGAGGCCGCGAAGGCCTTGCAGCGGCCGTCACCGGCCGATCCGCCGGTCGCGGAGAACTCGGCGAAGATGGAGGGGGTGACCAGGACCAGGACACCGCCGGCGAGGGCGAGGTCGCATTCGCCGGTGCGCAGCGACTTGATGGCGAGGTGCAGGGCGACGAGTGAGGAGGAGCACGCCGTGTCCACGGTCACCGCGGGGCCCTCCAGACCCAGCACATAGGACACACGGCCGGAGAGCACGCTGCCGGGGGCGCCGGTGAGCGCGTAACCGCCCGCGCCTTCCGCCGAGTTCATCACCAACGCGCCGTACTCCTGCGGGGCTCCGCCGATGAACACCCCGGTGCGGCTGCCCTTGAGCGAGCCGGGGTCGATGCCGGCCCGTTCCAGCGCCTCCCACGAGGTCTCCAGCAGCAGCCGCTGCTGGGGGTCCATCGCCATGGCCTCACGCGGTGAGATGCGGAAGAAGGCGGGGTCGAAGTTCCCGGCGTCGTGGAGGAAGGCGCCCGCGCGGGCTCCGGGTACGTCCCAGTTCTCCCAGCCGCGGTCGGTGGGGAAGTCGGACATGGCGTCCCGGCCGTCGGAGATCAGCCGCCACAGGGCCTCGGTGTCGTGTACGCCACCGGGGTAGCGGCAGCCGATGCCGACGATCGCGACGGGTTCCGAGGAGGCGGCCGCGAGCTGTTGGTGCTGCTTGCGCAGTCGCTCGTTCTCCAGCAGCGAGGCCCGCAGCGCGTCGACGACCTCCGACATGGAACTGCTCATGCTCAACTCCCACTCAAATGCGTTCGTCAATGCGCACGGACAGGCACGTTTGCAGGCTATGGGGCCGGGACGTGCCTCCCGGCCCCAGTTCAGGACCGCGAACACCCCTAAGTTCTGGGCGGGTTGCCCACATCGGGGTGGGCGACGGGCGGTCGGTTCCGGTCAGGACAGGCCGAACTCGTCGTCGAGCAGGGAGACGAGTTCCTCGGCGCTGACCGAGTCGAGGTCGACGTTCTTCGTCGGCTGCTCGTCGTCCCTCTCCTCCAGCGTCGCGAGCAGCACCCGCAGCCGGGTCGCCATCACCCCGCGGTCCTCGGTGTTCCCGGGCCCCATCGAGCGGACCGCGGTTTCCAGGTCCCGCAGGGCGAGCAGGGCCGGGTCGGTGGCGGTGGCCGGGTCCAGCTCCATGCCGCTGAGCAGGCGGGCGGCCAGCGCGCGTGCGTTGGGGTGGTCGAAGACCAGGGTCGCGGGGAGCCGTACCCCTGTGAGGGTGCTGAGGCGGTTGCGGAGGTCGACGGCCATCAGGGAGTCGAAGCCGAGGCTCTTGAACGCCCTGGTGACCGGGACCGCGTCCGGCGACGGCAGGGCCAGGACCGTGGCGACCTCGCCGCGCACGAGGTTCTCCAGTGCGTCGACGCGGTCGTCCTGGGCCAGGGGGCGCAGCCGGTCGCGGAGTGCGGCGGGGCTGTTGCCGGGCCCGGACGTGCGGCTCCGCGGCGGGGGGACGAGGGCGCGCAGGGCGGCGGGCAGAGCCGCCCGGTCGGCGGCGGACAGCCCGCGGGGCTCGAACCGGAAGGGCAGCAGCACCGGTTCACCGGAGGCGAGAGCAGCGTCGAAGAGGGCCAGTCCGTCGTCGAGGCTGAGCGGCAGCATGCCCGAGCGGGCGATGCGTCGCAGGTCGGTGGCGGCGAGTTGGGCGGTCATGCCGCCCTCGGCCTCCCAGGGGCCCCACGCGAGCGCGAGTGCGGGCAGGCCGTCGGCGCGGCGGCGCCGGCACAGTGCGTCGAGGTAGGCGTTGGCCGCGGCGTAGGCGGACTGACCGCCGCCGCCGAGGGTTCCGGCGAGGGAGGAGCAGAGGGCGAAGGCGCGCAGGCCGAGAGGGGCCGTGAGGTGGTGCAGGTTCACCACGGCGTCGATCTTCGGCCGCAGGACGCGGTCGACCTGCTCCTCGGTGAGCGAGGCGAGCAGCCCGTCGTCGACGACGCCCGCGGCGTGCACGACGGCGGTCAGGGGTGCCGTGGGCGGAATCCGGTCGAGTACGGCGGCCAGGGCGTCCCGGTCGGCCGCGTCGCAGGCGGCGACATGGACTTCGGCTCCTGCTTCGGCCAGTTCCCGGCGGAGGTCGGCCATGCCGGGCGTCTCCTCGCCGCGGCGGCCGAGCAGCAGCAGATGGCGTACGCCGTGCTCCCGGACGAGGTGCCGGGCGAGCAGTCCGCCGATCATGCCTCCGGCGCCGGTGATCAGGGTGGTGCCGTCGGCCGGCCACGGGTCGTCCGGCGCCGGGGCTTGCGCGGTGTGGCGGGCGAGGTTCGGCACGAGGGGCAGGTCGCCGCGGATCGCGAACTGAGCGGCTTCGGCGGTCTCCGCTCGGGCCAGGACCTGCGATCGGATGAGGTCGTCGAGCGTGGTGTCGGTGTCGAGGTCGACCAGGAGCAGCCGGTCGGGGTGTTCGAGCTGTGCGCTGCGGGCCAGGCCCCACACCGCGCTGTGCGCCAGGTCCCGTACGCCGTCGTCGGGTTGGGTCTCGACGGCGCCGCGGGTGCACAGCACCAGCCGGCTCTTGACGAAGTGTTCGTCCTCCACCCAGGTGCGCAGGGTGTCGAGGGCCGTGTGCACGGCGGTGCGGGCGGCGGCTGCCTCGATGCCGGCGGCGGAGGGGCCGCAGGGCAGGAGAACCTGGTCGGGCGCCGGGCCGCCGTCGGCGATGTGCCGGCGCAGGGCCGCGAGGTCAGGGTAGTGGTCGACGTCGGGCGTCTCGGCGGCGTCGGCGCCCACCACGGCCCAGCGGACCGTCGGGGCGCCGGCGGCCTCCGGCTGGGCTGCGGGCGTCCAGTCCACGCGGAACAGGGACGAGGCCACGGACGTGCCCAGTTGGGCGCGGGAGACGGTGCGCAGGCTCAGTCCGTCCACGGACACGAGCGGCTGTCCGTCACCGTCCCAGAGGGTGGCGGTCACCTCGTCGGTGCCGGTTCCGGCCGCGAGGCGGATCCGGCAGGTGGTGGCGCCCGGGGCCGGCACAGCGACGTTCCGCCAGGCGAACGGCAGGAACGGGCCGCTGTCGCGGTGGGCGGAGGGCAGGAACGCGAGGGTGTGCAGGGCGGCGTCCAGCAGCGCGGGGTGGACGCCGAAGGCCTTGGCGTCGTCGGCTGCCTGGGCCGGCAGTGTCACTTCGGCGTAGACCTCGCCGTTCAGCCGCCAGGCCGCGGTCAGGCCCTGGAACACCGGCCCGTAGGAGGTACCGGCGGTGGCCAGGCCGGCGTAGAAGTCGTCCAGTTCGACGGGTTCGGCGCCCTGCGGCGGCCAGAGGGCGGGCGGGCCTGCCGGTTGCGGTGCGGGGCCGGCGGTGAGCTGTCCTTCCGCGTGCCGGATCCACTCGGTGGTGCCTGCGGCGCGGGAGTAGACGGCGACCGGCCTGCGGTCCTCGTCCGTGGCGTCGCCGACGACGACCTGGACGGTCACGCCGCCGCGCTCGGGCAGGACCAGCGGGCTGTGGACGACGAGTTCGTCGACGTGGCCCGCGCCGAGGCGGTCGCCCGCCCACAGGGCGAGTTCGAGGAAGCCGGTGCCGGGGAAGAGGACGGCGTCCAGGATCCGGTGGTCGGCCAGCCAGGGCTGCGCGGCGAGGGAGAGTTCGCCGGTGAACAGGGTGTCGCCGCCGGTGGCGGAGCGGACCATGGCGCCGATCAGGGGGTGTCCGGTGCCGTCCAGGCCGGCCGAGGACAGGTCGCCGCGTTCGGCGGTGGACTCGGCGGGCCAGTAGGCCGTCCGCTGGAAGGCGTAGGTCGGCAGGTCCAGCGGACGGGCCCCGGTGCCGTCGAAAACGGCGTCCCAGTTCACGGTGACGCCGTGCGTGTGGGCGCGGGCCAGGGCGGTGAGAAGGGTGTCCGGCTCCGCCCCGGTGCGTCGCAGCAGCGAGGTGCACGCCCCGGTGGGGGCGGTGTCGAGGCAGTCCTCGGCCATCGTGGTGAGCGTCGCGTCAGGTCCCAGTTCCAGGAAGGAGGTGACGCCCCCCTCGACGAGGGCGGCCACGCCGTCGGCGAAGCGGACGGTGTGCCGGGCGTGCCGCACCCAGTACCGCGGGTCGGCGTACTCGTCGGCGCCGAGGACGGTACCCGTGAGATTGGAGACGACGGGGAGGCGGGGCGCGGCGAAGGACAGCTCGGCGACCACGGCGGCGAACTCGTCGAGCATCGGAGCCATGAGCGGCGAGTGGAAGGCGTGACTGACGCCGAGCCGGCGGGTGCGCCGGCGCTGCTCGGTGAAGTGCGCCTCAAGGGCGTCGACGGATGCGGCGGTGCCGGAGAACACCACCGCGCGGGGACCGTTGACGGCGGCGATGTCCACGGTGTCCGCGTGCTCACCCAGCACCGCGGTGAGTGCCTCGGCCGCCTCGGTCTCCCCGGCCTGCACGGCCAGCATGGCTCCGCCGGCCGGCAGGGCCTGCATGAGGCGGCCGCGGGCGACCACGAGCCGGGTGGCGTCGGCGAGGTCGAGGACGCCTGCCGCGTGGGCGGCGGCGATCTCGCCGACGGAGTGCCCGAGGAGGTGGTCGGGGACCACACCCCAGGACTCCAGCAGCCGGAACAGGGCCACTTCGAGGGCGAACAGGGCGGGCTGCGTGATCGCGGTCCGGTCGAGTTCACCGGCCTCGGCGGTGAACACGGTCTCCCGCAGGGGCCTGCCGAGCAAGGGGTCGACATGTGCGCAGACCTCGTCGAAGGCGCGGGCGAACGCGGGGAAGGCCGCGTACAGCTCCCGCCCCATGCCGGGGCGCTGGGAGCCCTGTCCGGCGAACAGCAGCGCGAGGCCGCCCTCGTCGTCGGCGGTGCCGCGCAGCAGCCCGTCGGGGTTCCGGCCGGCGGTGAACTCAGCGAGCCGGGCGAGCCCTTCCGCTCGGTCGGTGACCGGCAGCACCGCCCGGTGCTCCAGTGCGGTGCGCCGGGTGGCCAGGGAGTGGCCGATGTCGGTGACCGAGCCCTCCGGCTGTCGGCGCAGATGCGTCAGCAGGGTCTCCGCCTGGGCGCGCAGGGCGGGTTCGTCGTGCCCGGAGAGCAGCCACGGGGTGACCGGCAGGGGGGTCTGGGGCGTGGCCGCGGACTCCGGCTCGATGGCCTGTTCGAGGATGACGTGGGCGTTGGTGCCGCTCACGCCGAAGGAGGACACGCCGGCGCGGCGCGGACGGCCGGTGTCCGGCCACGGCTGCCGCTCGGTGAGCAGTTCCACCGTGCCCGAGGACCAGTCGACGTGCGGGGTGGGTTCGTCGATGTGCAGGGTGCGGGGCAGTACGGCGTGTCGCAGGGCCTGCACCATCTTGATCACTCCGCCGATGCCGGCAGCGGCCTGGCTGTGTCCGATGTTGGACTTCAGCGAGCCGAGCAGCAGTGGCCGGCTCTCGGTGCGGCCCCGGCCATAGGTGGCGAGGACCGCCTCGGCCTCGATGGGGTCGCCGAGGGTCGTGCCGGTGCCGTGTGCTTCGACGGCGTCCACGTCGGCGGCGGTCAGTCCAGCGCGCTCCAGGGCCTGCCGGATGACGCGCTGTTGCGCGGGGCCGCTGGGCGCGGTCAGCCCGTTTGACGCGCCGTCCTGGTTGATGGCGCTGCCCCGCAGGACGGCGAGTACGGGGTGTCCGTTGCGGTGGGCGTCGGAGAGCCGTTCGATCAGGATCATGCCGGTGCCTTCGGCCCAGCCGGTGCCGTCCGCGGTCGCCGCGAACGCCTTGCAGCGGCCGTCGGGCGCGAGGCCGCCCTGCTTGGCGAAGTCGTCGAAGAGGAACGGGCTGGTCATCACGGCGACGCCGCCGGCGAGGGCGAGGTCGCAGTCGCCGTCGCGCAGCGCCTGGGCGGCGGTGTGCAGGGCGACCAGCGACGAGGAGCAGGCGGTGTCCACGGTCACCGCGGGTCCTTCCAGGCCGAGGACGTAGGACACGCGGCCGGAGACCACGCTGGCGGATGCCCCGGTGACGCCGTATCCGGCCAGGGCCTGCGAGCCGCGCCGGAAGAGGCTGGTGTAGCCGGAGGCCGCAGCGCCGACGAAGACGCCGGTGCGGCTGCCACGCAGCGTGTCGGGGGCGATACCGGCCCGTTCCAGGGCTTCCCAGGACGTCTCCAGCAGCAGCCGCTGCTGTGGGTCCATGGTCAGGGCCTCGCGGGGTGAGATCCCGAAGAACGCCGCGTCGAACTCGGCGACCCGGTCGAGGAATCCGCCCTGCTGCGGCACGGACCCGTCGGCGGGCGGCTCGCTGGTCCAGCCCCGGTCCGCGGGGAAGCCGGAGACGGCGTCCCGCTCGTCCAGGACGAAGTCCCACAGCTGTTCGGGCGAGGTGATGCCGCCGGGGTAGCGGCACGCCATGCCGACGATCACGAGGGGTTCGTCGTCGGTGCGGGTGGCGGCGGGGGTGGGCGCGGCGGCTCCGGGGCGTGCGGGCTCGTCCAGGTCGCCGAGGAGTTCGGCGGCGAGGAAGTCGGCCAGTGCGCCGGGGGTCGGGTGGTCGAAGACCACGGTGACCGGCAGCCGGAAGCCGACGGCGCCTGTCAGCCGGTTGCGGAACTCCACGGCGGTCAGCGAGTCGAAGCCCAGTTCGCGGAAGGGTGCCGTCGAGCCGACCGCTTCGGGGTCGGAGTGCCCGAGCACGGTCGCGGCGTGCGAGCGGACCAGCTGGAGCAGGATCCTCATGCGTTCGGTGCCGGTGAGCGGCACCAGCCGCTCACGCAGCGAGCCGCCCTCGGCCTGCGCCGACCGGCGGCCGGACCGCCTGGCCGGGGAGGGCACCAGTGCCCGCATGACGGGTGGGACGCGGCCGGAGGTTCCGGCGAGCGCGGCCAGGTTGAGCTTGGCGGGCACGAGCTGGGCGTGGTCGGAGCGGCACGCCAGGTCGAAGACGGCCAGGCCCTCCTCGCCGCTCATCGGCACGACGCCGCCGCGGCTCATCCGCTGCATGTCGCGGTCGTCGAGGTGACCGGACATCTCGCTGCGCTGTGCCCAGAAACCCCAGGCCAGGGAGAGCCCGGGCAGCCCCAGGGCGCGCCGGTGGGCGGCGAGGGCGTCCAGCATCACGTTGGCGGCCGCGTAGTTGCCCTGGCCGGGGGCGCCCATGGTGCCGGCCATCGAGGAGAACAGCACGAAGGCGCTCAGGTCGAGGTCACGGGTGAGCTCGTGCAGGTGCAGCGCACCGGTCACCTTGGGGCGCAGCACGGCCCTGGTCCGCTCGGCGGTGAGGGATTCGAGGAGGCCGTCGTCCAGTGCGCCGGCGGTGTGCAGGACGGCGGTGAGCGGCTGTTCGGCGGGAAGGTCCGCGAGGAGGGCGGCCACCTGGTCGCGGTCGGAGATGTCGCAGGCCGCGACGGTCACCTGGGCACCTGCCCGGGTCAGTTCCTCCGCGAGCTCCGTCGCGCCCGGGGCGTTCATGCCGCGCCGACTGGTCAGCAGCAGGCTGGTGACGCCGTGCCGGGTGACCAGGTGGCGGGCGAGCAGCGCGCCGAGGGTACCGGTGCCGCCGGTGATCAGCACGGTGCCGTGGGAGGGGAACGGGTCGCCCGGGACGGTGAGCACGGCCTTGCCGACGAGGGCGGCCTGGCTCAGGGCCCGGAAGGCGGCGCGGGCCTCCCGGATGTCCCAGGTGGTGATGTGCGGCGGGCGCAGGGTGCCGTCGGCGAACAGCGGGGCGAGCGTGGCCAGCATCTCGTGGATGCGGTCGAGTCCGGCTTCGGGCAGGTCGTAGGCCTGGTAGACGACACCCGGGTGGGCGGTGGCGACCTGTTCGGGATCGCGCTTGTCGGTCTTGCCCATCTCCAGGAAATGTCCGCCGCGCGGCAGCAGCCTGAGGCCCGCGTCGACGAACTCCCCGGCCAGGCAGTCCAGGACGACGTCCATGCCGCGCCCGTCGGTGGACTGGAGGAACCAGTGCTCGAAGTCGAGGGTCCGCGAGTTGGCGATGTGCGCGGCGTCCAGTCCCCAGCCGCGCAGGGTGTCCCACTTGCCGGGGCTGGCGGTGGCGTAGACCTCGGCGCCGAGGTGGCGGGCGAGTTGGACGGCGGCGCTGCCGACGCCACCGGCGGCGGCGTGGATGAGCACGGACTGGCGGGGGCGCAGGCCCCCGAGGTCGACGAGCCCGTAGTGGGCGGTCAGGTAGGCGACGCAGACGGAGGCGGCCTCCTCGAAGGTCCAGCCGTCGGGCATGCGGTGCAGGGTGCGTTCGTCGGCGACGGTGACCGGGCCGAAGACCTCGGTCGACAGGCCGAACACCCGGTCGCCGACCCGGTGGTGGGTGACGTCGGAGCCGACGGCGGTGACCACTCCGGCGACCTCGCCGCCCAGGCCGGTCAGGCCCTCGACCAGGTCGAGGGCGACGACGACGTCCTTGAAGTTGATGCCGGCGGCCCTGACGGCGATGCGCACCTGACGCGGCCGCAGCGGTTCGAGGACGTCCGGGCAGGGCAGCGCGGCCAGGCCGTCGATGGTGCCGGGCCTGGTGTTCTCCAGCCGCCAGGCGGGGGCCCCGGCCGGGGGCAGGATGGCGGTGGAGGTCTCCCAGCGGGCCAGCCGCGGGGTGCGCGCCGCGCCGGAGCGCACGGCGATCTGCTCCTCGCCCGAGGCGAGTGCCGCGCCGAGCGCGGCGGCGGACTCGGCGGCCCGGTCGAGGTCGACGAGGCCGAAGCGGCCGGGGTGCTCGTTCTGCGCCGAACGCAGCAGTCCCCACACACCGGCTGCGCCGAGGTCGGTCACGTCCTCGCCCGCGGCGCTCGCCACCGCGCCGCGGGTGACCACGACGAGCCGGCTGTCGTCGAGCCGGCTGTCGGCTGTCCAGGCCTGCACCAGGGCGAGGGTGTCGACGACCGTGTCGCCCGCGTGCCCGGCGACCGCGTGCCCGGTGACCGGCAGCAGCGCGGTGACGGCGGTGCCGTCCACGGCGACGCGGGCCGCCAGTTCCTCCAGGCCGGCCGCGGCATCGGTGCCGGGCAGGGCGGCGCGAAGGCCCAGGGTGTCCTCGCCCAGTACGACGCAGGGGGGTGCGGCCGGGTCCTGCACGGCCGGTACGGGCTTCCAGTCGAGCCGGTACAGCGCGTCGGAGCGCACGGTGCTCAGCGCGCCCTCAGTCATCCGCCGTACGACGAGGGAGTCGACGGAGACGACGGGTTCGCCGGTCTCGTCCGCGAGGGCCACGGCGACCTCGTTCTCACCGCGCCGGGAAAGCCGCGCGCGCAGCCGGGCGCAGCCGGTGGCGTGCAGGCGTACGCCGCTCCAGGAGAACGGCATGCCGACGCCCGCGCCGTCGTCGCCGTCCCACGTGAACATGGAGTGCAGGGCGGCGTCGAAGAGCGCCGGGTGCAGGCCGAAGCGCTCGGCGGCGGAGTGCTCGTCGTCGGGCAGCGCCACCTCTGCGTACACCTCGCCGTCCAGGTGCCACACCTGCCGCAGGCCGCGGAACTCGGGGCCGTACTGGTAGCCGGCCTCGGCCATGCGCTCGTACAGGTGGGAGATGTCCACCGGCCGGGCGCCCTCGGGCGGCCAGGCCCCGGTGAGAGACTCGGTATCCGCGTCGGATTCGGCGACCAGGACGCCCGAGGCGTGCCGGGTCCACGGCGCGTCGGCGGCGGCGTCCTCCGGGCGGGAGTACACGCCCACTGCCCGCGCCCCGGTCTCGTCGGCCGCTTCGACGTGCGCCTGTACGGCCAGCGCGCCGGTGCGGGGCACGACGAGCGGCGTGTGCAGGGTGAGTTCCTCGATGCGGCCGCAGCCGACCTGGTCACCGGCGAGCACGGCCAGTTCCACGAAGCCGGTGCCGGGGAAGATCACCCGGTCGGACACGCCGTGCGCGGCGAGCCAGCTCTGCGTGTGCAGGGACAGGCGTCCGGTGAGCAGGGCGCCGTCGCCGTCGGCCATCCGCACCAGGGCGCCGAGCAGCGGGTGGTCGACCGACGACAGGCCGACGGAACCGATGTCGCCGGTGCGGGCGCCGGCCTCGGCCCAGTAGCGGCTGCGCTGGAAGGCGTAGGTGGGCAGTTCCACGGTACGGGCGCCGGTACCGGTGAACACCGTGGGCCAGTCGACGCGGACGCCGCCCAGGTGGGCCTTGGCCAGGGAGGTCAGCATCCGGCCGAGGCCGCCCTCGTCGCGCCGCAGGGACTCCACGACGACACCGGGCGCCCCTGTGGCGTCGACGGTCTGCTCGACGGCCATGGCCAGCACCGGGTGCGCGCTGGACTCGACGAAGGCGCTGTGTCCCTCGGCGAGGAGGGCGCGCACGACCGGTTCGAAAAGCACCGGCGCGCGCGTGTTGTCGTACCAGTGGCCGGCGTCCATGGTGGCGGTGTCCAGCAGGCCCCCGGTCACCGTCGAGTACAGCGGCACGGTCCCGGACCGGGGCCGGACCGGGGCCAGCAGTTCCAGCAGCCGCTCGCGCAGCGGGTCGACGAGGGCGCAGTGCGTCGGCACAGTGGCGGCCACCATCCTGGCGCGGACGTCGTCGCGGGCGCACTCGTCGACGAACTCGGCGAGCGCCGCGTCGTCTCCGGCCACCGCGACGATGCGGGGCCCGTTGACGCCGGCGACGGACAGCCGGCCGTCCCAGCGCCGCAGCCGCTCGCGCACCTCGTCGGCGGGCAGCGCCACCGACGCGACGGCGCCCTTGCCGACCAGGGTCTCGGCCAGCAACTGGCTGCGCAGGCAGATCACGCGGGCCGCGTCCTGAAGGTCCAGCCCGCCCGCGACGTGGGCGGCGGCGATCTCGCCCTGTGAGCTGCCGACCACGGCGTCGGGCCGGACCCCCTGGGACTGCCACACCTCGGCCAGCGACACCATGACGGTGAACAGCACGGGCTGGACGACCTCGATGCGGTCCATGGAGGCGGCGCCGGGCTCGTCGCGCAGCACGTCGAGGACCTCGAAGTCCACGAACTCCTCGATGACCGCGGCGCACTCGGCCGCCTTGGCGGCGAACACCGGTGAGGTGTCGAGGAGTTCCCGGGCCATGCCGGCCCACTGCGCGCCCTGGCCGGGGAAGACGAACACGACCTTGCCCTCTGCGGGGGTGCCGCGCAGTACTCCCTCGGCGGGGCGGTCGGCGGCGAGCGCGTCCAGGGCGTCGAGGAATCCGTCCCGGTCGGCGGCGAGTACGGCGGCCCGGTGCTCCAGCCCGCTGCGGGTGGTGGCGAGGGAGAGGGCCACGTCGGCGTCGGTCGGTTCGGGGTGGGCCAGCAGGTGGGCGCGCAGGGCGCGGGCCTGGCCGCGCAGCGCGGGCTCGCTGCGCGCGGACAGCACCCAGGGCAGCAGCGGCGGGACGGTTGCCTCGGGTGCCTCGTCGCCGGTCTCCGTCTCCGCGGGGGCCTGTTCGGGAGCCTCTTCGAGGATGACGTGTGCGTTGGTGCCGCTGATGCCGAAGGACGAGACGGCGGCCCGGCGGGGTGTGCCGGAGGCGGGCCAGTCGCGGGCCTGGTTGAGGAGTTCCACGGCGCCCGAGGACCAGTCGACGTTCGGGGTGGGTTCCTCGGCGTGCAGCGTCTTGGGCAGGACGCCGTGCCGCAGCGCCTCCACCATCTTGATGACACCGCCGACGCCGGCGGCGGCTCCGCTGTGGCCGATGTTCGACTTCAGCGAGCCCAGCCACAGCGGCCGGTCGGTGGGCCTGGCCCGGCCGTAGGTGGCCAGCAGGGCGTCCGCCTCGATCGGGTCGCCCAGGCTGGTGCCGGTGCCGTGCGCCTCGACCACGTCCACGTCGGCGGACGTGAGGCCCGCGTCGGCCAGCGCCTGGCGGATGACCCGCTGCTGCGAGGGGCCGTTGGGCGCGGTCAGCCCGTTGGACGCGCCGTCCTGGTTGACGGCGCTGCCGCGCAGGACGGCGAGCACCCGGTGGCCGAGCCGACGGGCGTCCGAGAGCCGCTCGACGGCCAGGACACCTACGCCCTCGCTCCAGCCGGCGCCGTCGGCCGCCGCGGAGAACGCCTTGGAGCGGCCGTCGGGCGACAACGCTCGCTGTGCGGACAGCGCCACGTGCACGGCGGAGGTGGACAGCGTCGTCGCGCCGCCGGCCAGGGCGAGGTCGCACTCTCCGTTGCGCAGCGCCTGCACGGCCAGATGCAGGCTCACCAGCGAGGAGGAGCAGGCGGTGTCGACAGTGACGGCCGGGCCCTCCAGGCCCAGTACGTAGGAGACGCGGCCGGAGAGCACGCTGTTGGACGTGCCGGTGGCGCCGTAGCTGCCCAGCCCGTCCGGTGAGGCGGCCAGCAGGGTGCCGTAGTCCTGCTGGTTCAGGCCGGCGAACACGCCGGTACGGCTGCCGCGCAGCGCGAGGATGTCGAGGCCGGCCTGTTCCAGCGCTTCCCAGGAGGTCTCCAGCAGCAGCCGCTGCTGGGGATCCATGGACTGCGCTTCGCGCGGGGAGATGCCGAAGAAGGCCGCGTCGAACGAGGCGATGTCGTCGACGAAACCGCCCGCGTCGGCGTAGCAGGTGCCGGGGTGGTCGGGGTCGGGGTGGTGGAGGCCGTCCAGGTCCCAGCCCCGGTCGGTGGGGAAGGGCCCGATCGCGTCGGTCCCCTCGCTCACCAGCCGCCACAGGTCCTCGGGCGAGGCGACGCCGCCGGGGTAGCGGCAGGACATCCCGATGATCGCGACCGACTCGGTGCTCTGCGCCTCCACGTCGGCCAGGCGCCGGCGCGTGCGGTGCAGATCGGCGCTGACCCGCTTGAGGTAGTCGCGCAGCTGCTGCTCGTTGGCCATCCCGCTCAGTCCTCTCCGAATTCCACGTTGATGAAGTCGAAAAGCTCTTCATCCGTGGCGGAATCGAGCTTGCTGGTGATGTCGCCGTCGTCGGTGCCGCCGCCGGCGTCGGGCTCCGCGCCGAAGGCGGAGGCCAGGGCGCGCAGCCGGGCCGCGATCTGCTCGCGGGTGGCGATGTCGGCCGGGGGCGCCGCGAGCGTGGCTTCCAGGTGGTCGAGCTGGGTGAGCACCGGCAGCGGCGCCCCGGCCACCGAGCCGAGGAGCTTGCTTTCCAGATGCTCGGCGAGCGCGGCCGCCGTGGGGTAGTCGAAGACCAGCGCGGCGGACAACTGCACACCCGTCGCGGCGACCAGGCCGTTGCGCAGCTCCACCGCGGTGAGCGAGTCGAAGCCCAGCTCCCGGAAGGAGCGCTTGGCGTCGAGCCGGGTGTCGGCGCCGTAGTCGAGCACCGTCGCGACGTGTCGCTCGATCAGCTCCAGCAGCAGCTGACGCCGCCCGCTCTCGGACTGCTCGGCCAGCCGCTGCGCGAAGGACTGCCCCGCCGCCTGCCCGATGCCGGCCGCGGCCCGGCGCAGCGGGGTGCGGACCAGTCCGCGCAGCGGGGCGGAGAGGGTGGCGTCGGCGGCCTTGCGGCGCAGTACGGCCGTATCGAGGCCCATCGGGACCAGGGTGGCTGCGGCGGAGCGCCACACCCGGTCGAACAGTGCCAGTCCCTGCCGTGGGGACAGCGCCCGTACGCCCGCGTGGGCCATCCGCCGCCGGTCCACCTCGGACAGGCGCGCCGACATGCCGGAGGCGGTCTCCCACAGGCCCCAGGCGACCGAGGTCGCCGGAAGCCCGGCCGCGCGCCGCTGGTGGGCCAGGGCGTCCAGGAAGGCGTTGGCCGCGGCGTAGTTGGCCTGTCCGGCGCCCCCGAGCACACCGACGCCAGAGGAGAACAGCACGAAGTGGGACAGCTCCAGGCCGGCGGTCAGCTCGTGCAGGTGCTGCGCGGCGTCGGCCTTGGGCCGCAGCACCGTGTCGACCCGCTCGGGGGTCAGCGTGGTCAGCACGCCGTCGTCCACGACGCCAGCGATGTGCACCACCGCCGTCACCGGGTGTTCGGCCGGCACCTCGGCCAGGACGGCCGCAAGGGCCGCCCGGTCGGCGGTGTCGCAGGCCGCGAACGTCGCCTCGGCGCCGTACTCCGCCAGCTCACGGCCCAGCTCCCCGGCCCGCGGGTCGTCCGGGCCCTGCCGGGTGAGCAGCAGCAGCCGGCGTACCCCGTGCTCGGCCGCCAGGTGCCGCACGATCTCGGTGCCGATGCCGCCGGTGGCACCGGTGACCAGCACCGTGCCGTGCCCGTCGCCCGCGCCGGTCCGGTCGGCGCAGTCGTGCGGCTGGTCGGTGACCCGGGCCAGCCGCGGGGCGAGCAACCGGCCGTCGCGGACCGCGAGATGCGGCTCAGCCGCCGCCAGAGCGGTGCCCACGGCCGCCGTGAGCAGGTCGGCGTCCTCCTCCCGGTCGCCGAGGTCGACCAGGAGGAACCGGTCGGGGTGCTCCGCCTGCGCGGACAGCAGCAGCCCGCGCACCGCGGCCTGTGCCGGGTCCACGGCCGTGTCGTCCGCGGTGGCCGCGGCCGACCGGGTGACGAAGACGATCCGGGTGCCCGGCCGGGTGTCGACGAGGGTTTCCCTGACCAGTTCCAGGGTGCGGTGCACGGTGCGGCGCGCGGACTCCACGGGGGTTCCGGGTTCCGTCTCCACCGGCAGGACGAGCAGGCCGAGTCCGTCGCCGGCCTCGGCGAGGGAGGCGAGATCAGGATGGGCGGTCACCCGGGCGCCCTGTGCGTCCAGCACCTTGGCCAGGTCGTCGGCCGCGGTCCCCACCACCGCCCAGCCCGGGTCCGGGGCGAGGTCCACGGCGTCCACCTGGGTCCAGGTCAGCCGGTACAGGTCGTTCGGTCCGGCGTCCGCGGCCGGACGCCCCGGCGAGCCGGCCGGCCGGACCAGGACCCGGTCCACCGACAGCACCGGCTCGCCGGCCACGTCCGACAGCACCATGGTGACCGCGTCCGGAGCGCTGCGGGTCAGGTGGACGCGCAGCTCGGTGGCGCCGGTGGCGTACCGGGTCACTCCGGTGAAGCGGACCGGTTCACCGGCCAGTTCGACGATCAGTTCCGTCAGGCCCGCCAGCAGCTCGGGGTGCAGGCCGAACCGGTCGGCCTGAGCCGAGTCCCGCTCGGCCGGCGCCAGTTCGGCGAACAGCTCGTCCGCCCGGCGCCAGACGAGGTCGGCGCCGACGGGTTCGGCGTCGGCCGGCGGCCAGGTCCCGGCATCCGGCTCGGGCGCGGGCCCGGCGGAGCTGCCGTCGAACACACCGTGGGCGATCCGGGTCCAGGGCGCGTCGGCGCCGCCGGGTTCGGCGTCCACCGGCCCGGTGTGGAGGGTGAACGCGCGGTTTCCGGCATCGTCGGGTGCCGCCACCACCAGTTGCAGCGGCGCCTCGGCGGCGCAGGGCACCGCGGCGGCGACGTCCAGCTCGGCGATCCGGTGGCAGCCGAGGCCGCCGCCCGCCCACAGCGCCAGGTCCATGATCTCGCCGCCGGACAGGGCCCGTCCGTCCCAGATGCCGGACAGGCTGCCGCTGAAGAGGGCTTCGTCCGTTCCCGGCAGGGTCACGGAGGCCGTCAGCAGCGGGTGGCCGGTGCCCGCCAGGCCGGCGCCGGTCAGGGCCTCGGCGCCGCCCGCCGGCGCGTCCAGCCAGTAGTGGCGGCGCTGGAAGGCGTAGGTGGGCAGGTCCACCCGGCGGGCACCGGAGCCCTCGAAGAACGCGGTCCAGTCGACGCGTTCGGTGCGCACATGGAGCCTGCCGAGCGCGGTGAGCAGGGTGCGCACCTGGTCGCGGTCGCGGCGCTGGGCGGCGATGCCGACGGCCCGCTCCCCGGCCGACTCCTGGGCCATGGCGGTCAGCACGCCGTCCGGGCCCAGCTCCAGGAAGGTGGTCACGCCCTCGTCGAGCAGGGTGCGCACGCCGTCCGCGAATCGCACCGCCTCCCGCACCTGCCGCACCCAGTAGGCGGGGTCGCACAGCTGCCCGGCGTCGGCGATGTCGCCAGTGAGGTCGCAGACGACGGGCAGCGTCGGCTCCGCGAAGGCCACCTGGGCGAGTTCCCGCTCGTACGCGGCGAGCATCGGCTCCATCAGCGGGGAGTGGAAGGCGTGGCTGACGGTGAGCCGCTTGGTGCGCGAACCGGCCTCGGCGAGCCGGGCGTCGGCGGCCGTCACGGCCTCCTCGGTGCCGGACAGCACCAGCGACGCGGGGCCGTTGACCGCGGCGACGGCGACCTCGGCGAACGTGTCGCCGAGTGCGGCGGACACGTCGTCCTCTGCCGCGGCGACCGACAGCATCGCGCCGCCCTCGGGCAGTTCCTGCATCAGCCGGGCGCGCGCGGCGACCACCCGGGCCGCGTCGGCGGTCGACCACACGCCGGCCACGTGCGCGGCGGCGAGTTCACCCACCGAATGGCCGAGCAGCGCGTCGGGCCGTGTCCCCCACTGCTCCAGCAGCCGGAACAGGGCCACCTCTACGGCGAAGAGGCCGGTCTGGGTGTAGAGGGTCTGGTCGAGCAGCGCGGCCTCGTCCGTCCCGGGCTCGGCCCACAGGACCGTGCGCAGCGGGCGGGGCAGATGCCGGTCGAGTTCCGCGCACACCTCGTCGAAGGCGGCGGCGAAACCGGGGAAGGCGTCGTACAGGGCGCGTCCCATGCCGACGCGCTGGGCGCCCTGCCCGGTGAAGAGGAAGGCGAGGCCGCCCTCGGCCCGCTCTTCGGCGACGGCGCCGGTGGTCAGGTCGGCCAGACCGCGGCGCAGTTCGTCCGGGTCCGCGGCGACGACGACCGCCGCCCGGTCCAGCACGCTGCGCGTGGTGGCCAGCGAGTGGGCGAGGTCGGCGACCGTGTCCGCGCTCCGGTCCAGGTGGGCGCTCAGCCGGGCGGCCTGGTCGCGCAGCGCCTGAGGGGTGCGGGCGGAGACGACGAGCGGCACGGGGCGGGCGGCGTCTGCCTCGCCCGGCCGCTGCCCGGCGCCGTCCGCGGTCGCGGCGGCGCCCTCGGCCTGGAACTCCGCGGGGGCCTCCTCCAGGATCACGTGCGCGTTCGTGCCGCTGATGCCGAACGCGGAGATCCCGGCACGGCGCGGCTCGCCGGTGCGCGGCCACTCCCGTGCCCGGGCGAGGAGTTCCACCGCTCCGGAGCTCCAGTCCACGTGCGGGCTGGGCTCGTCCACGTGCAGGGTGCGCGGCATCAGCTCGTGCCGCATGGCCTGCACCGTCTTGATGACGCCGGCCATGCCGGCGGCGGCCTGGGTGTGCCCGATGTTCGACTTCACCGAGCCGAGCCGCAGCGGGCGGTCGGCGGGGCGGTCCTGGCCGTAGGTGGCCAGCAGGGCCTGCGCCTCGATCGGGTCGCCGAGCGTCGTGCCCGTGCCGTGCGCCTCCAGCAGGTCCACCGCCGAGGCGGGCAGCTCGGCGTTGACCAGGGCCTGCCGGATGACCCGCTCCTGGGAGGGGCCGTTGGGCGCGGTGATCCCGTTGGACGCGCCGTCCTGGTTGACGGCGGAGCCACGGATCAGCGCCAGCACGGGGTGCCCGAGCCGGCGGGCGTCGGACAGCCGCTCCACCAGGACGACGCCCACGCCCTCGCCGAGGGAGAACCCGTCCGCGGCGGCGGCGAACGGCTTGCACCGGCCGTTGGCGGCCAGTCCACGCTGCCGGCTGAAGGCGACGAAGGAGGTGGGGTCCGGCATGACGGTGGCACCGGCCGCGATCGCCAGGTCGCACTCACCGCCCCGCAGGGCCTGGGCGGCGGTGTGCAGGGTCACCAGGGAGGAGGAGCAGGCCGTGTCCACGGTCAGCGCGGGGCCCTGCAGGCCGAGCGAGTAGGAGATCCGGCCGGAGGCGACGCTGGAGGCCGCGCTGACGAGGAAGCCCTCCATGCCGTCGGTCGAACCGCGCAGCCGGGTGCCGTAGGTCTGGTCGGTCAGGCCGACGTAGACGCCGGTCCGGCTGCCCCGCAGAGACCTCGGGGGGATGCCCGCGCGTTCCAGGACCTCCCAGGACGATTCGAGCAGCAGCCGGTGCTGCGGATCCATCGCCTGGGCCTCGCGCGGTGAGATGCCGAAGAAGCCCGGGTCGAAGTCGCCCGCGTCGTGGAGGAATCCGCCGTGGTCGACGTAGCTGGTGCCGGGCCGGTCGGGGTCGGCGTCCACGAGCCGGTGCAGCGGCCAGCCGCGGTCCGTCGGGAACGGGGTGATCATGTCCCGCTCGTCGCGGACGGCACGCCACAGGTCCTCGGCGGAGGCGATGTCGCCGGGATAGCGGCAGGCCATGGCGACGATCGCGATCGGCTCGTCCTGGTCGACGCGTACGACGGTGGCGGGTGCCGCGGTCGGCCGGGCCGTCTCCGGCTCCAGGCCGCGGGCCAGGAAGTCGGCCAGTTCGGCGATGGTGGGATGGTCGAAGACCAGGGTGGCCGGCAGCCGCATCCCGGCCACGGTGCTCAGCCGGTCGCGCAGTTCCACCGCCGTCAGCGAGTCGAAGCCGAGGTCCTTCAGCGCCCGGCCGGCGTCGACGGCCGCCGGGTCGCTGTGGCCGAGCACCGCGGCGACGTGCTCGCGCACGAGGTCGCGCAGCGCCGTGGCGCGCTTGGCCCCGCTCAGTCCGGCCAGCCGGCGGGCCAGCGGGGAGAGGGCGTCGGCCGTGGCGGGCCCCGCGTCGGCCTCCTCGGCCCGCGCCTCGGGCAGTTCGTCGAACAGACGGCTGGGGCGGCGCATGGTGAACTGCGGGATGAACCGGCCCCAGTCCACGTCCACGAGGAGGAGCGACTCCTCCCCCTCGGCGAGGATCGTCGCGAGACCGCTGATCGCCAGGTCGGGGTCCACCAGGGGCAGACCCATGCGGTTCAGGGTGTCGGCGACGGCCGGGTCGTCGATCATGCCGCCGCCGCCCCAGGGCGCCCAGGCCACCGACACGGTGTGCACGCCGGCCGCGTGCCGGGCCTCGGCGCGGGCGTCCAGGACGGCGTTGGCCGCCGCGTAGATGCCGTGGTCGCCGGCGCCCCACGAGGCGCTGATGGAGGAGAAGTAGACGACGACATCGAGTTGTTCGTCGTCCAGCGCCCGCTCCAGGTTGTCGATGCCGGCGACCTTGCCGGCCATGGCCAGCTCGATGTCGTCCAGGCCCGCGTCGGCGAGCGGCCCGAGGCCGCCCGCGCCCGCGGTGTGGATGACCGCCCCGATCCGGTCGCCGTCGCGCTGGATCCGGTCGACCAGCGCGACCGCCTCCGACGGCACGCTCAGGTCGCAGGACAGCATGGTCACCCGGGCCCCGAGGCCGGTCAGTTCGGCCGCCAGGTCGTCGGCTCCCGGCGCCTGCGGACCGCGGCGGCTGGTGAGCACGATGTGCTCGGCGCCCTCCCGGGCGAGCCAGCGGGCGACGCGCCCGCCGAGCGCGCCGGTGCCACCGGTCACCAGCACGGTCCCCCGCGGGCGCCAGCCGGAGCCCGGTGCGGCAGTGGGGTTGGCACGTTCCAGCCTGCGGCCGTACGTGCCCGAGGCGCGCAGCGCCACCTGGTCCTCGCCGTCCAGGCCGGCGAGGACCGACACCAGCCGGTCCGCGGTGCTGTCGTCGAAGGCGTCGGGCAGGTCGATGAGACCGCCCCAGGTGCCCGGGGCCTCCACGGCCGCGATCCGGCCCAGGGCCCAGAGGGCCGACTGGAGCGGGCTGCCGGGTCCGGCGGTGTCGTCGGCGGTGGCGACGGCACCGTGCGTCAGGCACCACAGCGGCGCCTCGATGCCGGCCGTGTCCAGTGCCTGGAGCAGGGTGACGGTGAGGGCCGTGCCCAGCGGGACGACCGGGCTCGCCGGATGCGGTGAGACGTCCGTGCCCGTCAGCGTGACCACGCCGGCCGCGTTCACGCCGTCCAGCGCGTCGCGCAGCGCCGCCGCGAGTGCGGCCGGCTCGTCGCCGCTGCCGACGGTGAGGGTCACGGTGTGCCCGGCCGCGTCCCGCACCGCCCGCAGCGCGGCGGTGGCGGCCGGTTCCTCGGTGGCGCCCTCTGGTGTCACCAGGAGCCATGTGCCGGGAAGTTCGGCGGGGGCCGCCTCCGGCAGCCGCTTCCAGACCACGCGGTAGCGCCAGCTGTCGATGACGGCTTGTTCCGTACGGCTGCGCCGCCAGGCCGACAGAGCGGGCAGCACCTCGCGCAGCGGCTGGTCGTCGGTGACGCCGAGGGTGCCGGTCAGCGCGGGCAGGTCCGCCTCGTCCACGGCCCGCCAGAAGGTCTCGTACACCGGGTCGGCCGCCGCCGGGCGGGGAGCGGGCCAGTAGCGGCTGCGCTGGAAGGCGTAGGTGGGCAGCGGCACCGGTCCGGCCGGAGCCGGGTCGAGCGCGGCCGACCAGTCCACGGGGGTACCGCGCACCCACAGCTCGGCGAGCGAGGCGCGTATCCGGGCGAGTCCGCCCTCGCCCCGGCGCAGGGTGCCGGTCACCGTCGGGTCCGCGTCGGCGCGTTCGGCGGTCTCCAGCAGGCCGGAGGTGAGCACCGGGTGCGGGCTGACCTCGACGAACACCGTGTGCCCCTGGTCGATGAGCGCGCCGACGGACGGGGCGAACAGCACCGGCTCGCGCAGGTTGCGGTACCAGTAGGCGGCGTCCAGCGCGGTGGTGTCCTGCCACAGCGCGGAGACGGTGGAGAAGAAGGGGATCTCGGACGCCCGCGGCCGGACCGGTTCGAGCAGCCGGAGGATCTCGTCCTCGATGCGGGCCACCTGCGCCGAGTGCGAGGCGTAGTCGACCTCTATGCGGCGCACCCGGACGTCCTGGGCGCGGGCGTGCTCCATCAGCTCGTCCAGCGCCGCCGGTTCACCGGAGACCACTACGGAGGAGGGGCCGTTGACCGCCGCCACGGAGATCCGCCCCTCCCAGCGCGGCAGCCAGGCCTCGGCCTCGGCGGGTGGGAGGGCGACGGAGACCATGCCGCCGGCGCCGGCCAGCGCGCCGAGCGCCCTGGCGCGCAGCGCGACAACGCGGGCGGCGTCGTCGAGGGACAGGGCTCCCGCGACGCAGGCGGCGGCGATCTCGCCCTGCGAGTGCCCGATCACCGCGGCGGGCCGTACGCCGTACGAGCGCCACACCTCGGCCAGCGACACCATGACCGCGAAGAGCACGGGCTGGACGACGTCGACCCGGTCCAGGGCCGCGCCGTCGCGGACCGCGTCCGTGAGCGAGACGTCGGTGTACGGCGCGAGGGCGCGCTCGCACTCGGCCCAGCGGGCGGCGAAGGCCGGGCAGGTGTCGAGGAGTTCGGCCGCCATGCCGGGCCATTGGCCGCCCTGCCCGGGGAAGACGAGGACGGGTCCGCGGCCGGTCGGCCGGGGCGCGCCGACGACCACCGACGGGGCCGGTTCTCCGGCGGCGAGTGCGTCCAGCCCCGCGACGAGAGCGCCGGTGGTGCCGCCCAGCACGACGGCCCGGTGCTCGAAGACGGTGCGGGAGGCGAGCAGCGTGTGTCCGATCGCGTCGGCCGGCAGGTCACGGTCCGTCAGGTGGGCGGCGAGGCGGGCCGCCTGGTCGCGCAGCGCCTGGGCGGAGCGCCCGGACAGCAGCCACGGCACGGCGTCGCCGCCGGGGCTCTCCGCCGGGGCGGGGGCCGGGTCGGGGGCGAGGGCCGCATCAGGGGCAGGGACCACGTCGGGGCCCTGTTCGAGGATGACGTGTGCGTTGGTGCCGCTGACGCCGAACGAGGACACCGCCGCGCGGCGTGGCCGCCCGGTCTCGGGCCAGTCCCGCGTCGCGGTGAGCAGTTCCACCGCGCCCGAGGACCAGTCGACCTCGGGGGTCGGCTCGTCGACGTGCAGGGTGGGCGGCAGCACTCCGTACCGCATCGCCTGCACCATCTTGATCACGCCGCCGACCCCGGCGGCGGCGGCGCTGTGGCCGATGTTCGACTTCAGCGAGCCAAGCCACAGCGGCCGGTCGGCGGGCCGGTCCTGGCCGTAGGTGGCCAGCACGGCCTGCGCCTCGATCGGGTCGCCCAGCGCGGTCCCGGTGCCGTGCGCCTCCAGGGCGTCGACTTCCAGGGCGGTCAGCCCGGCGTCCGCCAGGGCCTGCCGGACGACCCGCTGCTGCGCGCCGCCGTTGGGTGCGGCGAGCCCGTTCGAGGCGCCGTCGGAGTTGACCGCGCTGCCGCGGACCACGGCCAGCACGCGATGGCCGTTGCGGCGGGCGTCGGAGAGCCGCTCGACGAGCAGCACACCCACGCCCTCGGCCCAGTTGGTGCCGTCGGCGCCGGCCGCGAACGCCTTGCAGCGGCCGTCCGCCGCGAGCCCGTCCTGCTTGGCGAAGTCCACGAACGCGGCCGGGGTGGAGATGACGGCGACGCCGGTGGCCAGGGCGAGGTCGCACTCGCCCTTGTGCAGCGCGCCGACGGCCGTGTGCAGGGCCACCAGCGAGGAGGAGCAGGCCGTGTCGATGGTCATCGCGGGGCCTTGCAGGCCGAGGGTGTAGGCGATCCGGCCGGAGACCACGCTGGTGGCCGTTCCGGTCATCAGATAGCCCTCCGCCTCGGGCGAACCGGCAAGGGCGGCACCGTAGTCGGAGCCGGCCACGCCGGCGAACACTCCGGTGCGGGTGCCGCGCAGTGAGGCCGGATCGATGCCGGCGGCCTCCACGGCCTCCCAGGAGGCTTCGAGCAGGAGCCGCTGCTGCGGGTCCATGGCCAGCGCCTCGCGTGGCGAGATGCCGAAGAAGGCGGCGTCGAAGTCGGCGGCGTCGGGGAGGAAACCGGCCCTGAGGGCCAGGTGCGGGGCGGCCCGCCGCAGCGCCGCCAGGTCCCAGCCGCGGTCCGTGGGGAAGTCGCCTGTGCCGTCGCTTCCGGAGTGGACCAGCTCCCACAGGCCCTCCGGGTCGCGGACCCCGCCGGGGTAGCGGCAGGCCATGCCGACGATGACCACCGGGTCCTCGTCGTGCGAGCCGGTGCGGACCGGCTCCGCCTCGTCGGGGCGCTCCCCGGTCAGCTCGGCCCGCACGTGGGCCACGACCGCTTCGGGAGTGGGGTGGTCGAAGACGAGGGTCGCCGAGAGGTTCAGCCCGGTCTGGGCGGCGATCCGGTCACGGAAGCGCACGGCGGTGAGCGACTCGAACCCGGCGTCGCGGAAGGGGCGCAGCGGGTCGATGGCGTCGCGGGAGGCGTGCCCGAGCACCGCTGCGGCCTCGGTGAGTACCAGGTCACGCAGCCGGCGTTCCAGGTCGGTGACGTCCGCTCCGGCGGCGGGCTGCGCCGCGGCCGGCGCCGGGCGCAGCGCCCGCACTTCGGGCAGGCCGGAGACGACCGGCCGGGGGCGCCGGCTGGTGAGGACCGGGTGGAACAGCGGCCAGTCGACGTCGGCGACGGCGAAGACGGCCGCGTCG
>NZ_NTGE01000195.1 GCF_002291145.1 Streptomyces sp. SA15 | reverse complement strand
CCCGCCGCGCAGCCCACCGACGAGCTACGTCACCCCGCTGGTGCGCAAGCTGGCCGCCGAGAACGGCGTCGACCTGGCCACCGTCAAGGGCACCGGCGTCGGCGGCCGTATCCGCAAGCAGGACGTCATCGCCGCCGCCGAGGCCGCGAAGGCCGCCGCCGCTGCCCCGGCTCCGGCCGCGGCCGCCGCTCCGGCCGCCAAGAAGGCGCCGGCCCTGGAGGCCTCCCCCCTCCGTGGCCAGACCGTCAAGATGCCGCGCATCCGCAAGGTCATCGGCGACAACATGGTCAAGGCCCTGCACGAGCAGGCCCAGCTGTCCTCGGTCGTCGAGGTCGACGTGACCCGTCTGATGAAGCTGCGCGCCCGGGCCAAGGACGCGTTCGCGGCCCGCGAGGGCGTGAAGCTCTCCCCGATGCCGTTCTTCGTCAAGGCCGCGGCCCAGGCGCTGAAGGCCCACGCGCCCATCAACGCCAAGATCAACGAGGCCGAGGGCACGATCACCTACTTCGACACCGAGAACATCGGTATCGCGGTGGACTCCGAGAAGGGCCTGATGACCCCGGTCATCAAGAACGCCGGCAGCCTCAACCTCGCCGGTATCGCCAAGGCCACGGCGGAGCTCGCGGGCAAGGTCCGCGCCAGCAAGATCACCCCGGACGAGCTGTCCGGCGCGACCTTCACCATCAGCAACACCGGTTCGCGCGGTGCGCTGTTCGACACGATCATCGTGCCGCCGGGTCAGGTCGCGATCCTCGGCATCGGTGCCACGGTCAAGCGCCCGGCCGTCATCGAGACGGAGGAGGGCACGGTCATCGGCATCCGCGACATGACCTACCTGACCCTGTCCTACGACCACCGTCTGGTGGACGGCGCCGACGCGGCCCGTTACCTGACCGCGGTCAAGGCGATCCTGGAGGCGGGCGAGTTCGAGGTCGAGCTCGGCCTGTAGCCACCAAATCGCTTGTACGGTGCCCCCGTCCGGAGCTCTCCGGGCGGGGGCACCGCGCGTTTGTCACCTCGGCGTCAGCCGCTTGTCCGACCACCCCACCAGGGACTCCACCCACACATTCGGGATCGCCAGCTTCGCCGCGGGCGTCAGGCGCCGCGTCTTGTACGCCTTCAGCACGTCGTACGTGGCGTCGAGGCAGTCCCGCGAGGTGAGCTTGCCGGTCTTCGGGTCGACGCCGACGAGGAAGCCCCGGGCGGCGACGGTACGGATCATCGCGCGGGCCGCCGCCACGTCGTACGTCGAAGAGCCGGTGCACCGGTAACGGCTGTACGGGTGCTCGGACTTACCCGGGTAGTGGGCGTCCCGGGACATCTCGCTGAGCATGCGCGCGTACGACCCCTCCGCGTGCCAGGCGCCGATGTCGCCGCCGGGCGGCGTGTACAGCTTGCCGCTCGGGTTCTCGACCGCGCCGTACACCCAGCGGTCGCTGCCGTTGATCCGGAAACCCCAGCCGACGTGGCCGAACCGCTGTGCCCCGTCCGGCTTGACGAAGACGCAGGCGCCGCCGGGCCCGGCGGGCTGTCCCGCGACCGCGGCCGGCCCCGCCAAGCCGGTGATCTGCTCCGTGCCCGTCGGCTTCGCCTCCGCCCGTGTGGACGTCCGCTCGCAGCCCGTCACGGCCACCAGCGCGCCGAGCACGGCCACCGCGGCCGTCCGGCGAAGCGGTCCACGCAGTCCCCCGATGTTCATGCCATCCCCCTAGGGGCCTGTCCGGCGGATCATGCCGCAGACGCGGGGTCTGGCACGCCCATCTGCCGCGTTGTCGTCACTCGCCGACGCTCCGCGTCGACTCCCTCCTCCGCCTTGCAGCTGGACGCACCAGACCCCGCTCACCGGCGTTGAATGGGGCACCGCCGATTTCCTGCGACCTGATCCGCCGGACAGGCCCTCGTGCCGAGGGGCACCCCGCGCGGGAGCCCTCTGCAGACCGCGACTCCGAGGGAGCCCCTCAGGGTTCCGTCTCTTGACAGAAGACGCCCGGCTGAGAGCGTGTAAGCCTCGTCTCACCTGCACGAAAGCGCCCCCGTGCGCCCCTCACTGAAGGGAGTGCGGCCTTATTGTCTAATCGTCAAACGCCCCCGGGGCCGATGGGCGGCCCCTCCTTAAGGAGCCCTCATGACCGCGCCCGTCGTCCACTCGCTGCGCGAGCAGATCCGCGAGCACATCGTGGAGGGGATCGTCAGCGGGCGCTGGAAGCCGGGCGAGCGGATCGTCGAGCGGCGGATCGCCACCGAGCTGGAGGTCAGTCAGACGCCGGTGCGGGAGGCGCTGCGGGAGCTGGAGTCGCTGCGGCTGATCGAGTCGGCGCCGAACAAGGGCGTGCGGGTGCGGAACCTGACGGCCGCCGATCTGGAGGAGTCGTATCCCGTCCGGGCCGGTCTGGAGGCGATCGCGGCGGAGCTGGCGGCGCACAAGCTGGCGGAGGACTGCTCGGCCCTCGAACCGCATGTCGCCGCCCTGTACGAGGCCGACCGCAAGTCGGACGGGACTGGCCAGGTGCGGCACACGGTGGCCTTCCACCGGGAACTGGTCCGGGCGGCGGGCAACTCGGTGCTGCTGCACACCTGGGAGGGCCTCGGCATCGAGGTGTTCACGGCGCTGTCGATCCGCTGGCTGGGGACGGTGCAGCAGTCGTACGCGGAGGAGCACGAGGAGCTGGTGGAGGCGTTCCGGAGGCGGGATCCCAGGATCGCCGAGCTGGTGAAGGCGCATGTGCTGGGTTGCGCGCCGCGCCATGAACCCTGAGCTCGCCGTCGGCGGTGCCGGACCCACTGGAGCATGCGCTCGCTCAAACGTGCTCCTGACCTGCAAAAATCCCGCCCTGCCACGACACCCGGTGCCGCCGCCGGAGGCACCCCGTGCCGACTTTCTCGCGATCGAGAGATTTTGACCTTCAACCCTTTGATCGATCATCGATCAGGGAGTTACAGTCCTCGACGGGCCACGCGGCGGAAGCCGCATGGTGTCACAGCACCGAGGCCTCAGCCCTGTCCTGCCAAAGACCAAGGGCACCCCCAAACCCCTCATAGGGAACCCCCTTCGACTGAGGAAGGCGGCGACATGACCGACCCCAACGCCATCCAGCCGAGCGCGCTCGACCAGCTCCCCGACCGGGATCCGGAGGAGACCGCCGAATGGCAGGCCTCGCTGGACGCGGTCGCCCAGGCGGCCGGGCCGCACCGTGCCGCGTACCTGATGCGGCGCACGCTGGAGCGTGCCGAGGGCGCCGGTATCGCGCTGCCCAAGCTGCTCGAAACCGACTACGTCAACACCATCCCGACCGCCGCCGAGCCCGCCGTACCGGGTGACGAGGCGATGGAGGCCCGGATCACCGCGTGGAACCGCTGGAACGCGGCCGCGATGGTGACCCGGGGCAGCAAACACGGCGTCGGCGGCCACATCGCCACCTTCGCCTCCGCCGCCTGGCTGTACGAGACCGGCTTCAACCACTTCTTCCAGGGCAAGGAGACCGACGGCTCGGGCGACCAGCTCTACATCCAGGGCCACGCCTCCCCCGGCATCTACGCCCGCGCCTTCCTCGACGGCCGGCTGACCGAGACGCACCTCGACAACTTCCGCCGGGAGGCCGGCGGCAACGGCCTGCCCTCCTACCCGCACCCGCGCCGCCTGCCCTGGCTGTGGGAGTTCCCGACGGTGTCGATGGGCCTCGGCCCGCTCTCCGCGATCTACCAGGCGCGCTTCAACCGCTACCTCACCGCCCGCGGCATCAAGGACGTCTCCCAGTCCCACGTCTGGGCCTTCCTCGGCGACGGCGAGATGGACGAGCCCGAGTCGACGGCGGCCCTCGCGCTCGCCGCCCGCGAGGAGCTGGACAACCTCACCTTCGTCATCAACTGCAACCTGCAGCGTCTCGACGGCCCGGTCCGCGCCAACTTCAAGATCGTGCAGGAGCTGGAGGCCCAGTTCCGCGGCGCCGGCTGGAACGTCATCAAGACGCTGTGGGGTTCGGCCTGGGACGAGCTTTTCCAGCTCGACACCACCGGCGCGCTCGTACGCCGGCTCCGCGAGGTACCGGACGCCCAGGTGCAGACGTACCAGACCCGCGACGCCGCCTACATCCGCCAGGACTTCTTCGGCTCCGACCCGGCGCTGGTCGAGATGGCGAAGCTGCTGAGCGACGACAAGATCCTGGAGTGTTTCCACCTCTCCCGCGGAGGTCACGAGGCGCGCAAGGTGTACGCGGCCTACAAGGCGGCCGTCGAGCACAAGGGCGCCCCGACGGTCATCCTGGCCCAGACGGTCAAGGGCCACACCCTCGGCGAGGGCTTCGCGTCGAAGAACGCCAACCACCAGATGAAGAAGCTGACGGTGGACGAGTTCAAGAGGATGCGCGATCTTCTCGAACTGCCCATCTCCGACGGCCAGTTCGTCGACGGGGTCGTTCCCTACGGCCACCCGGGCGCCGACTCCCCCGAGGTCCGCTACCTCCAGGAGCGCCGCGCGGCCCTCGGCGGCCCCGCCCCGGCCCGCCGTACGCACGCACTGGCCCCCCTGCCCGCCGCCTCCGAGAAGGCCTTCGCCTCCTTCGACAAGGGCTCCGGCTCCCAGAACGTCGCCACGACCATGGCGTTCGTCCGTCTGATCAAGGACCTGGTCCGCGACAAGGAGACCGGCAAGCGCTGGGTGCCGATCGTCCCCGACGAGGCGCGCACCTTCGGCATGGAGTCGCTCTTCCCGTCGCTCGGCATCTACTCGCCCAAGGGGCAGACGTACGAGCCGGTCGACCGCGACCAGCTGATGTACTACAAGGAGGCCCAGAACGGCCAGATCCTCAACGAGGGGATCACCGAGGCCGGTTCGATGGCCGACTTCATCGCCGCTTCCACCGCGTACTCCACGCACGGCGAGGCGATGATCCCGTTCTACATCTTCTACTCGATGTTCGGCTGGCAGCGCACGGCCGACCAGATGTGGCAGCTCGGCGACCAGCTCGGCCGCGGCTTCCTCGTCGGCGCGACCGCGGGACGGACCACGCTCACCGGCGAGGGCCTCCAGCACGCCGACGGCCACTCCCCCGTCATCGCGGCGACCAACCCGGCCGCGCTGACGTACGACCCGGCCTTCGCGTACGAGATCGCCACGATCGTCAAGGACGGTCTGCGCCGGATGTACGGCGAGGCGGCCCCGGGTGAGGACCCGAACGTCTTCTACTACCTCACCGTCTACAACGAGCCGCTGCCCCAGCCGGCGAAGCCGTCCGGAGTCGGCGTCGACGAGGGCATCGTCAAGGGCCTGTACCGCTTCAACACGGCGGAGTCGGCGGAGCTGTCCCCGGCCGCCAACGCCCCGCGCATCCAGCTGCTGGGTTCCGGTACGGCGATCCACTGGGTCCTCGAGGCGCAGAAGCTGCTCGCCGAGGAGTGGGGTGTGGCCGCCGACGTGTGGTCCGCGACCTCCTGGACCGAGCTGCGGCGCGACGCGCTGGAGGCCGACGCGGCGCTGCTGCGCGGCGAGGAGCGGGTGCCGTACGTCCGTCAGGCGCTCCAGGGTGCCGAGGGCCCGGTGCTGGCGGTCTCCGACTACATGCGCCAGGTTCCCGACCAGATCGCGCAGTGGGTCGAGCAGGACTACTCCTCGCTGGGCGCCGACGGCTTCGGTCTGTCGGACACCCGTGAGGCGGCCCGCCGCCACTTCGGCGTCGACGCCCAGTCGGTCGTCGTCGCGGCCCTGGCCCAGCTGGCCCGGCGCGGCGAGGTCAAGGCGACGGCGGTGAAGGAGGCGCGGGAGCGGTACGGCCTGTAGGTCATCGCTCATGTGAAGGGGGTACGGCGTTCGCCGTGCCCCCTTCGTTGTCAGTGGGCCCCGGCATGATGGCCGTATGCGTGCTGCCCGTCTCATCAAAATGGTGCTGCTGCTCCAGTCCCGGCCTTCCATGACCGCCGCCGAGCTGGCGCGGGAGCTGGAGGTGTCCGAGCGGACCGTCACGCGGGACGCGCAGGCGCTGTCGGAGGCGGGGGTGCCGGTGTACGCCGACCGGGGACGGGCCGGTGGCTACCGGCTCATCGGCGGGTACCGGACGCGGCTGACCGGGCTGGCCCGCGGCGAGGCCGAGGCGCTGTTCCTGTCCGGGGTGCCGGGGGCCCTGCGCGAGATGGGGCTGGAGGACGCGGCCTCCGCGGCCCGGCTGAAGGTGTCGGCGGCTCTCCTGCCCTCGCTGCGGGACGCTTCTCGTACGGCGGCGCAGCGCTTCCACCTGGACGCGCCGAACTGGTTCAAGGAGCCGAAGACGCCCGAGCTGCTGCCGGCCGTCGCGGACGCGGTGTGGGACGACCGGCGGATCGTCACGCGGTACCGGAGCAGAGAGGCCGAGGTGGAGCGCGAGCTGGAGCCGTACGGGCTCGTGCTCAAGGCGGGCGTCTGGTATCTGTGCGCGCGGGTGGCCGGGCGCGGGTCCTACCGGGTGTACCGGATCGACCGGTTCACGGCGGTGGAGGCCGGCGAGGAGCGGTTCGCACGGGACGAGGAGTTCGACCTGCCGGGCTTCTGGGAGGAGCGGGCAGAGCAGTTCGCGCGCTCGATCCTGCACGCGGAGGTCGTCGTGCGGCTGTCCGCGGACGGGGTGCGCGCACTGCCGTACGCCGTGGATCCCCAGTCCGCCCGGGAGGCGCTTCAGGCCGCCGGCGCGACCGACGAGGACGGGTGGGTGACGGTGACGCTTCCGGTGGAGTCCGAGGAGGTCGCCCACACGCAACTCGCGGCGCTCGGGCCGGAGGTCGAGGTGCTGGCGCCCGAGGGTCTGCGGGCGCGTTTCGCGAGCGACGCGATACGTCTGGCCCGGATGTACGGCGCGCTGTGACGCGCCCGGCTGTCCGAGACACTGAACTGGACATAACAATCCGCCACACTCCACGTGCGTCCCACCCGTCCAGGGCCGATGCTGGACCCGTGATGGACGAGACGGAGTTCTGGGAGCTGATGGACGCCTCCCGCGAGGCAGCCGAGGGCGACCCCGAGGAGCAGGCCGACCTGCTGGTGGAGCGGCTTGTCCAGCTGGATCCCGAGATGGTCCTGGACTTCGCCCGGCACTTCGAGGCCCGCTACAACCGCGCCTACACCTGGGACCTGTGGGGCGCCGCCTGGGTGCTGCTGGACGGCGCGAGCGACGACGCCTTCGACTTCTTCCGGTGCTGGCTGATCGGCCAGGGCCGCGAGGTGTACGAGGGGGGCGTGCACGACCCGGACTCGCTCGCCGACCTGCTGGAGGACTTCGACGAGGAGATCGACGGCGACGGCGAGGAACTCGGCTACGCGGCGGACGAGGCGTACGAGCAGCTCACCGGCACCGTCGCCCCCGACCTGGGCATCCCGCCCGCGCCCTCGGAGCCGGAGGGGACGCCCATCGACTTCGAGAACGAGCGGGTGCTGGCGGAGCGGTATCCCAAGCTGTGGGAGCGGTTCAGGGACTGAAGGAGTGGTCTCTACGCCGCGGTCCTGCGGCGCGTCGTGTCGGACGGGATGTACGCCTGGTTCTGGTCGGCCCGCACCGCGTGATGCATCGGTGCCTTGTTGGCCTGGTCGAGCGCGGACGCCGTGACGGCGGCCGGTCCCAGGACGACGGTCGCGACCGCACAGACCACCGTCCACATGCGCCTGCTGCTGTTCCTGCTCATGATCCCCACCTCCGGTCGGCTTCTGGTGAAGACCGTAGGTGGCGGGTATCTGAGCAGCCTGCGTGCCGACTGTGACCTTCCTGTGGACCGCACGACCGGCCTGAGGGCCAGTTCCACATCCGACCGGAAATATGACACAGGCTCTCACTTCCTGCCCTGCAGTCGTGCCGCCCGCTCCCTGATCTCCGGCAGGCGGGCGCTCAGGGCGGCGCCCGGGCAGCTGGTCCTGAACCCGTCGTTGTGGCCCGCCACGGCGGGCAGCGCGACGGTGGTGCCGGCCTCGTACCGGCTGCGGCTGTTGCTGGACGTCAGCTGGACCCGTGCGCGCGGGTCGATGTCGGCGAGGCTCAGCTTCCAGGCGGCCAGGGCGGCGATCGCGTCGGCCATCGCCTGCGGGACAGGGACCCCGGCCGTGAACGTGCCGAGGGCGGCGATGCCCGCCGTGCGGTGGTTGAAGCCCTGGGTGTGGGCGCCGGTGACAGGGCGGTCGACGCCGCCCGCGCGGCCCTCGTAGATGGTGCCGCAGCGGTCGACGAGGAAGTTGTAGCCGATGTCGTCGAACTGGCGGGTGTCGATCTGGCCTGCGGCGAGGCCGCGGATGATGCGGGGCGCGTCGGCGCAGTCGTAGTCGTTGGGCGAGTCGGTGTGGTGGACGAAGACCGCGACGACCTTGTCGTCGTAGCGCGGGGGCGGCCGGGTGCGGGTGCTGTCGACCGCCCAGGCGGATCTCGGCACGATGTGTGGCCGGGCCGCGGGGTCGGCGACGGCGGGGCGGGCCACGACCGGCCGTGCGCGGGCGCCACTCGCACGGTCGATTCCGGCCGCGCACAGGGGCAGTGCGACGGCGGCGGAGAGGCCGGGCAGGCAGCCGAGCAGCACGAGCACGGCGCCCGGTATGCGCACCGGACGCGGTGTCCGCCGTCCGCTCGGTCCTCGCGCTCTCGGGATCGGTCTTCGGGCACGCATGAACCCACTGTCCGACGGATCCGGTCCGCCCGCGATGTGTGCTGTGCCACCCGGTGGAACCATCGTCCGGGTCCGCGACGTTTTTCCAGGTGCACGCGCGCGTGGCCGGTTCCGGATCACTCCGCACGTGCGGCTGATCATTGGGCCCGTCCCGCGCGTACTAGGGGGACGGAGGGGACGCCCCCTGAGGGTCCGACAGAAAGGCGGCTCCGTGGACCTGCTCGACATCCTGCTGTTGCTGGTGATCGTCGCCTACGCGGCGTCCGGCTACCGGCGCGGACTGGTGGCCGGAGTTGTCTCGTTCGCCGGCTTCGTGGGCGGCGCGGTCATCGGCGTGTGGGTGCTGCCGTGGATGATGGACCTGGTGTCACCGGGGACGACGACGGCGACGGTGACCGCGGTGCTGACGGTCCTGGTCCCGGCCGCGGTGGGGCACGAACTGGCGGGGCGGCTGGCGCTCAGACTGCGCCTGGAGCTGGACCGGGGCCCGCTCAGGGTGGCCGACGGGATAGGCGGGGCCGTGGCCAACTCGGTGGCGGTGCTGATCGTGGCGTGGGTGGCCGCGAGCGTCCTCGCCGCGTCCTCGTCCCCGCTGGTCACGACGGCGATCCGGGACTCACGGCTGCTCGGCACGGTGCAGGACACCATGCCGGAGACGACCCCCGCCTGGTTCTCGCGGGCCACCTCGGCGCTCACCGAGGCGGGCTTCCCGCAGGTCTTCAACCCCTTCGAGAACGAGTCGACGGCCGAGGTCGCCAAGCCCACCGGCGACAGCGTGACGGCGGCCGCGACGAACGCCGCCAAGCTGAGCACGGTGAAGATCGAGGGCATCGCGGGCAACCAGGGCCGCGAGGGCAGCGGCTTCGTGTACGCGCCGCAGCATGTGATGACCAACGCCCACGTGGTGGCCGGCATCGACGACCCGAGCGTGCGGGTCGGCGGGGTCGGGCGGTCGTACGAGTCCCGCGTGGTGCTCTTCGATCCGGACAAGGACGTGGCGGTGCTGTACGTGCCGGATCTGAACGCACCCGTGCTGCGCTTCGACGACGGCGCCAGGCGCGGCGACTCGGCCGTGGTCGCGGGCTATCCGCAGGACGGCGACCTGAACCTGCAGGCGGCGACGGTCGCGAACCGGGTGCAGGCGCGGGGGCAGAACATCTACAACGACGAGACGGTCGTCCGCGAGATCTACTCGATCCGCTCCACCGTCCGCCCCGGCAACTCCGGCGGCCCGCTGCTGACCACCGACGGCCGGGTGTACGGCATGGTCTTCGCCCGCTCGACCTCGGACGCCGAGACGGGGTACGTCCTGACGGCGGACGAGGTCGCGGACGACGCCCGGAGCGCGGCGGACGCGACGGCACCGGTGGACTCGGGCGAGCTGGTCACGTCCTGAGCGGCCCCTCGCAGCCGGCCTGCTCACTCGCCCTCGTACGGGGCAATGCCGCCCGCGACGGCCGGCGGGGGCGTACCCCTGACCTCATGTCACGTGCGCTCCTGTTGGCCTCGCTGTTCGCCCTCACCGCCGCCCCGGTCCGGGACTCCGGTGTCCGGGGCTGGGTGCTCGCCGGTTTCGCCACGGCGGCGGTGGTGGCGGGGGTGCCGCTCTACGTGGTGGTGCGCAGACGTCGTACGACCGCCGCGGCCGAGCAGGTCAGAGACTGCGCCCCATGAGCACGTCGTCGACGTACTCGCCGTTCAGCAGGAACTCCTCGGGCAGGACGCCCTCCACCACGAAGCCCTCGGACTCGTAGAGCCTGCGGGCCGGGGCGTTGTGTCCCAGGACGCGCAGGGTGATGCGGCGCGCTCCGTGCCGCCGTGACTCGTCCTGCGCGGCCCGCAGCAGCGCCCGGGCGACCCCGGCGCCGCGCGCCTCCTCGGCGACGGCGAGGCCCTGGATCTGGCGGACGTGGGCGTTGCAGGCGAGCGACGTCGGGTAGCCCAGCCGGATGTAGCCGACGACGCTCCCGCCGAGCTCCGCGACGAGGTGGTCCCGCGGCCCGAACCGCTCGTTGAAGAAGGGTTCGTACGGCGGCTTCGGGCGCGGTTGGACGGCGTGCAGCGGGGACCAGGTGTCGCGGTCGAGTCGGCCCAGGGCGTCCTCGTCGTCGACGGTGGCGTGGCGAATGTACGGATCCGGCATGACGATCACCCTACGACGGCGGTTCCGGGACCCCTACGGGGTTTTCCGCGGCCACTGAGCGAGGATGGTGGTCATGGAACGTTCCCGAATCGCGGTGGCCGGTGCCTCAGGTCTCATCGGCAGCGCCCTCGTGCGGTCCCTGACGGCGGACGGGCACGAGGTGGTACGGCTGGTGCGCCGGGACCCCCGGACGCCGGACGAGGTCCGCTGGGACCCCGAGCGGAAGTACGTCGACGCGGCCGGGCTCGCCGGGTGCGACGCGGTGGTCAACCTGGCCGGGGCGAACGTGGGCTCGCGCCGCTGGACGGACGCCTACAAGGCGAGGCTCCGGGACAGCCGGGTGCTGGGTACGGCGGCCCTCGCCGAGACCGTCGCCGCCCTGGACGAGCCGCCGCGGGTGTTCGTGAACGGCAGCGCGATCGGCTACTACGGCGAGACGGGCGACCGGGCCGTCGACGAGGACGCGCCGCCCGGGGAGGGCTTCCTGCCCGAGCTGTGCGTGGAGTGGGAGGGGGCCGCGGCGCCGGCCCAGGAGGCGGGCGTACGGACGGTGTTCACGCGGACGGGTCTGGTGGTGGCCCGTCAGGGCGGGGCCTGGGGGCGGCTGTTCCCGCTGTTCAAGGCGGGGCTCGGGGGGCGGATGGGCGACGGGCGGCAGTACTGGTCGTTCGTCTCGCTGCACGACGAGGTGGCCGCGATCCGCCATCTCATGGACACCGAGGGCCTCGCGGGGCCGTTCAACGTGACCGCCCCGCATCCGCTGACGAACCGTGAGATCACCGCCGCGATGGGGCGCGTGCTGCGCCGGCCGACGCTGTTCACGGTGCCCGCACCCGTGCTGCGGGGCGTGCTCGGCGAGATGGCCGGGGATGTGCTCGGGAGTCAACGCGTGTTGCCGATGCGACTGCTGGAGTCAGGGTTCACCTTCGCGTTTCCGGAGATCGAGGGGGCGATCCGGGCCGCGTTGTGACCCTTGAGGCCGCTTGCGTGACGCGCCACGTCCGTATGCGACCGGCGTGCGACCGTGCCCTGTCCATGCGCGACTCCCCCTGACCGATCACGGCCCTACCCTCGTGCCGAACTCGGGCATTCCCGGAGGCAGTTGGGGGCATCACGTCTCCACCGGCCGCGCAACCTCGAGGAGGGGCACGTGCTTGAGCCCGCGTACCAGGCGGACGTCGTGATCGTGGGAGCCGGGGTCGCCGGGCTCTCCGCGGCGCATCGGCTGACCAGCGCAGGAGTGAGGACCGCGGTGCTGGAGGCCGCCCCGTGCGTGGGCGGCCGCATGTCGACCGAGAAGGTCGACGGCTTCCGGCTCGACCGCATCGGGCAGCTGCTGTCCACGGCGTATCCCGAACTACGGCTGACACCCGGGCTCGACGGGCTGGTCCTGCGCCCGTTCGCACCGGGGGTCCTGCTGCACAGCGACGGCCGCCACCATCGCGCGGGCATCCCGGCGAACGCGGGGGGCGCGAGGGGCGCACTCCATGCGGTGCGCGCCCTGGCGAGCGCCCCTCGGGTGGTGGCCGGGCCATGGGGCAGGAGTGCGCCTCGCCCGGCGTCCGGGGGCAGGGGCCGGAACGTTCCTTGGCCGACGTCCGGAGCGGGCGGCCGGAACGTTTTCTCGCCGGCCGCCGCGCCCGGCACCGCCCGCACCGCTCCCCGGGGGACGGCCCCGCTCGGCACCGCCGTCGACCAGGCCCGCCTCGGGGCCTCGCTCTCCCGGCTCGCGAACACGCCCCTCGAGCGCCTCCTGACCCGCCCCGAACTGCCCGCCGGACAGGCCCTCGCGGCTCGCGGTGTGCCCGCCCGCACGGTCGACGGCTTCCTGCGCCCGCTGCTCGCCGCCCTGCTGTGCGACCCGGAGCTGTCCACGTCCAGCCGGTGCGCGGACCTCGCGCTGCGCGCCTTCGCGCGCGGGCGGCTGTGCGTGCCGGAGGGCGGTGCCGAGACCCTGCCGGAGCTGCTCGCGCGGACGCTGCCGCCGGGCACGGTGCACACCGGCGTCCGGGTCACCGCCGTCTCCACGACATCCGTGACCACCGCCGAGCACGGCGAGATCCGCTGCCGGGCCGTCCTGCTCGCGACCGACGCCCGGGCCGCCGCCGAGCTGCTGCCGGGCCTTCGCGTGCCGGACTTCCACCCGGTGACGGTGGTGCACCACACCACGGACGAGCCTCCGGCGACGGGCGCGTCCCTGCTGCTCGACGCGGACCGGGGCGGCCCGGTCGCGCACACGGCGGTGGTCAGCCGCGTCGACCCGTCCCGCGCACCAGCGGGCCGGACGCTCGTGTCGTCGACGGTCCTGGGCCCGCCCCCACCCGACCTCGACACCGCCGTACGCATGCACCTGTCCCGCCTCTACGGCACCTCCACCCGGCGCTGGGAGACGCTCGCCGTCCACCACACCGCCGAGGCGGTACCCGCGATGCGCCCACCGCACGACCTGCGCCGTCCGGTACGGCTGCTGGCGGGCCTGTACGTGTGCGGCGACCACCGGGACACCAGCACCGTGCAGGGGGCGCTGCACTCGGCCCACAGGGCCGCCTCGGCGATCCTGGCGGACCTGGGGGCGGCGGGGTCGATGCACGTGGCCGAGCCGTTGCCTTCGGCCCGGGCGGCTCAGCCGAAGCCGCCGGCCCGGGCGGCTTAGCCGAAGGCCGCCACCTTGTCCCGGTAACCCCGTACCGGTGCCGCGTCCTTGTAGGGCTCCAGCCTCCGCTCGAAGTCCCGTACGTACTCGATCGCCCGGACCGAGCGCATCTCCGCCGCCTGTCCGGCCGCCTCGGCCCCGAGCGCGCAGGCCTGGTCGAGTTCGCCCAGGCCGAGGCGGGCGGAGGCGAGGACGACACGGCAGAAGAGGCGGCTGCGGGCGTAGGAGGGGGCGCGCAGTTGCAGCGCGCGCTCCGCGTGCTGGGCGGCGGAGCGGAACTGCTGGAGGTCCCGGTGGCAGTGCCCGAACTCGTCGGCGAGCTGCGCCTCGTCGAAGAACCGCGCCCAGTGCGGGAGCTCGTCGCCGGGCCGGGCGGCCTCCAGGGCGCGCTCGGCCCGCACGAGTGAGCCGGTGCAGGCACGCACCTCGCCGAGCACCCCGTGCCCACGCGCCTCGACCGCGTGCAGCAGCGCCTGGACGACGGGCGGGGCGTTGGTGCCGACGCCCTGCTGAGCCACCCGCGCGAGCTGCACGGCCTCGCGCCCGTGCCCGAGATAGACGGCCTGGCGGCTCATCGTGACGAGGACGTAGCTGCCGTACGCCCGGTCCCCGGCCGCCTGCGCGAGCCGTAGCGCCTGCACGAAGTACCGCTGGGCGAGGCCGTGCGCGGCGATGTCGTACGACGTCCAGCCCGCGAGCCTCGTCAGGTCGGCGGCCGCCGCGAACAGGCGGCGGCCCGTCTGCTCGCCGTAGGTGCCGCGCAGCATCGGCTCGCACTCGTGCTCCAGGTAGCGCACGAGGGCCTGGCGGGCGTGGCCGCCGCCGTACATGTCGTCCAGGGAGCGGAACAGCTCGCCGACCGAGCGGAGGGCGGAGATGTCGCCGCCGGTGACCTTCTGCCCTGGGCCGCGTTCGGCCTGGCCGCGCTGGCGGGGCACCGCGGGGCGGACCTGGGCGGGGACGCGGGCGGCGGGCTCACCGCGGGCGACCTTGTCGTCGGGGCGGCCGATCAGCCAGTCGCGGCTGGGAACGACGAGCCCCGCCGGGGTGAACGCGATCTTGCGCAGTTCGGCGTGGCTGCCGGAGTCCTTGCGCCACAGCCCGCTGACGATGTCGACGGCTTCCTCGGGGGTGGCGGCGAATTCGAGGCCGGCGTAGACCGGGGCGCAGGCGTCCAGGCCCAGGTCCTGTGCGGTCAGGCGGCGGCCGAGGCGGCGGGTGAAGACCTCCGCGATCAGGGCGGGGGTGGTGCCGCGGGGCTGCTGCCCACGCAGCCACCGGGTCACGGAGGTCTTGTCGTATCTCAGATCAAGCCCGTGTTCGAGACCGAGCTGGTCCACGCGACGGGCGAGTCCCGCGTTGGAGAACCCCGCTTCTGCGATGAGCGCGGCGAGCTGGCGGTTGGGGGTGCGCTGCGCGGGTCGTTCCGTCATCTGCGGTGCGGTCTCCTGCCTTCGGGCCTCGCGGAGGCCCTGTGGTGCCTGCGGTGCCCGGGATTGCCTGTGAGCAGCCCTTATGGCCTCGTGAACGGCGCGAATGTAGCTGAGCGTAAGCAGTCGATCGCACACTTCGACGTTCATTCATCCGATCGTGTGAGGATCGTGGGGTCGGGCTGACGCGGACGTTCCGGTCTTCCCGGCCTTCGCCCGGACGGGCCGTTCCTACGGCTCGTACAGGCAGTCGTACAACCGGTCGTACAGTGGCGTAGGCACCCCTCGTGCCTTACGACCTTCTAGGGAGGCGCTTGCCGTGAGTGAGTTGCGGTTCGTCCGCATGGGGTTCGGTCCGGACGCGGTCGAGTACCAGGAGGCGTGGGACGAGCAGCGCCGGGTGCACGCGGCGCGGTTCGCCGACGAGGTACCCGACACCGTCCTGCTCCTCGAGCACCCGCCGGTCTACACGGCCGGCCGGCGCACGGCGGACAACGAACGCCCCCTCGACGGCACGCCGGTCATCGACGTGGACCGCGGCGGCAAGATCACCTGGCACGGCCCGGGCCAGCTGGTGGGCTACCCGATCCAGAAGCTGCCGCGGCCGGTGGACGTCGTCGCGCATGTACGGCGGCTGGAGGAGGCCCTGCTGCGTACGTGCGCGGAGTTCGGTGTGGAGACGACCCGGGTCGAGGGCCGCAGTGGGGTGTGGGTGCTCGGCGACCCGGTCGAGCAGCGGCCGGGGCTCGGCGGGCTCGCCCTGGACTTCGATCCGCGGCTGCACGACGAGGAGTTCGACCCACGGCTGAACGGGCCGGACTACGCCCCGTCCAACGCCGGCCAGCGCCGTGAGGACCGCAAGATCGCGGCGATCGGGATCCGGGTGGCCAAGGGCGTCACGATGCACGGCTTCGCTCTGAACGTGAACCCCGACAACGTGTGGTTCGACCGGATCATCCCGTGCGGGATTCGGGACGCGGGGGTTACGTCGCTGGCGAACGAGCTGGGCCGGGACGTGACGATCGCCGAGGTGCTGCCGGTGGTGGAGCGGCACCTTCAGGATGTGCTGGAGAACGCGGAGTTGAGGCCGCGGGTGGTTGAGCGGGCGTCGGCGTAGCACGCCGTTGGGGGGTGGGGTGTTCCTCGCCCCCGCCGCCCCTACCCGTCCCATCCCCAGGGACTCTGCCCCTTCGACCCCGCCAGGGGGCTCCGCCCCCTGTACCCCCGCGGGGCTTCGCCCCTGCACCCCATCGGCCTGAACGGCCGCGTCCTCAAACGCCGACGGGCTGGATGTGGTGCACCTCTCGACCAACCGAGACGGGTGGTGGGTGGACAGAGGCTCGGGGGCCTGGGGGCGGGGCCCCCAGCAAACGCCCACACCGACGCCGGGCGCGGGAATGGCCCACCGTTCCGCAAGGTTGCCCACCCCGGGGACCGAAAACGTACGGGCGTACCCTGGTGTACGCCGAAGAATCGAAGCTACAGGGAGCCGACGTGTCCGCAGTCGCACCCGACGGACGCAAGATGCTGCGCCTGGAGGTCCGTAACAGCCAGACCCCCATCGAGCGCAAGCCCGAGTGGATCAAGACCCGGGCGAAAATGGGTCCCGAGTACACGAAGATGCAGAACCTCGTGAAGAGCGAGGGCCTGCACACCGTCTGCCAGGAAGCCGGCTGCCCCAACATCTACGAGTGCTGGGAGGACCGCGAGGCGACCTTCCTCATCGGCGGCGACCAGTGCACCCGGCGCTGCGACTTCTGCCAGATCGACACCGGCAAGCCCGAGGCACTGGACCGGGACGAACCCCGGCGCGTGGGCGAGTCCGTGGTCACCATGGACCTGAACTACGCCACCATCACCGGTGTCGCGCGCGACGACCTCGAGGACGGCGGCGCCTGGCTGTACGCCGAGACGGTCCGCCAGATCCACGAGCAGACCGCCGCCCGCGAGGCCGGCCGTACCAAGGTCGAGCTCCTCGCCCCGGACTTCAACGCCGTACCGGAGCTGCTCGAAGAGGTCTTCGCCTCCCGCCCCGAGGTCTTCGCGCACAACGTCGAGACGGTCCCCCGGATCTTCAAGCGCATCCGCCCCGGCTTCCGCTACGACCGCTCGCTGAAGGTCATCACCGAGGCCCGCGACTACGGCCTGGTCACCAAGTCCAACCTGATCCTCGGCATGGGCGAGACCCGCGAGGAGATCAGCGAGGCGCTCCGGCAGCTGCACGACGCCGGCTGCGAGCTGGTCACCATCACGCAGTACCTGCGCCCCAGCGTGCGCCACCACCCCGTGGAGCGCTGGGTGAAGCCGCAGGAGTTCGTGGAGCTGAAGCAGGAGGCCGAGGAGATCGGTTTCTCCGGCGTGATGTCCGGCCCGCTGGTCCGGTCCTCGTACCGCGCCGGGCGGCTCTACCAGATGGCGATCGAACAGCGTCAGTTTGCTGCTCCGCAGCGGGGTGGCTCCTCCGTCGCCTCGCAGGCCGTGTGACCTGCCCGACAAACCGTCACCCCCCTTGCCCAACGGGGAGCGACCCAAGCGTGTGAATTCCCGCACAAGCACTTACTCGCCGGTAGCGGCCGATACGACGCGGTCCTGACCGTCCTCGCAGATGAGGGCGTACGTCAGGGCCGCGTCAGTGTTTGGGCCCGCCGCATCAAGGCTTCATTGGTGTTTGACCGGTCGGTCACGCCCTGGTAACACCAATCAGTGACCCTGAACTCACGCCACGTACACCCATACCCGCAGCGGTATCGAGGGGGGACCTCCATCATGCAGGCCGCGCCCGTTCGCGCCACAGCCATTCCGTCCGTCACCGACGCACTCCGTGCCGTCGAGTCCCTGCTCATGAGCAGCGGTCAGCGCACCGCCCGCCGCAACGCCTGGACGTCCGTCCTCGAGGACCGCCGCCGCGCCAAGGACCGGGTCGAGGCCCAGCGCGTGCTGGAACAGACCTTCACCGCCCACTCCTGAGTCCGGTCATCCCGTCCTCCCCTTCCCCGCGGGCACACTGCCGTCGTCCGCGCTCCCGGGGCCACGTAGACTTCGTGGCATGGCGAGGAAGGAAACTGCAGCGGACGCTGCTAACCCCGGGCGACTGAAGCAGATCGCCCTGACCTACAAGATGACCCGCAGGGCCGACAAGAAGATCGGTCTTGTACTCGCGGCAGTCGGAATCGTCACCTTCGGTGTCTTCCTCGCGATCGGTTTCTTGATCGGTCACCCCATCTATCTCGGCATCCTGGGCCTCCTGCTCGCCTTCCTCGCGTCGGCGATCGTATTCGGGCGCCGGGCCGAGCGAGCGGCCTTCGGGCAGATGGAGGGCCAGCCGGGCGCGGCCGCGGCAGTACTCGACAATGTAGGCCGGGGGTGGACGACGACCCCCGCGGTGGCGATGAACCGCAGTCAGGACGTGGTGCACCGGGCCGTCGGCAAGGCCGGCATCGTCCTGGTCGCCGAGGGCAACCCCAACCGGGTGAAGAGCCTGCTGGCCGCCGAGAAGAAGAAGATGAACCGGATCGTCGCGGACGTGCCGGTGCACGATCTGGTCGTCGGCACGGGCGAGGGCCAGGTCGAGCTGAAGAAGCTGCGCACGACCATGCTGAAGCTGCCGCGCGTGCTGACCGGTCCGCAGGTGACGGCCACCAACGACCGGCTGCGGGCCATGGGCGACCTCATGAGCAATATGCCGCTGCCGAAGGGCCCGATGCCGAAGGGCATGAAGCTGCCGAAGGGCGGACCGAAGGCCCGCTGACCCCCCTGCTGCGTCAGACCTCCCACGTCAAAAAAGGGGGCGCCCGGTGTTCACCGGGCGCCCCCTTCGTCGTACCGCCGCCGGAAGTCGTCGTACCGCCGCTGGAAGAGCTAGATGCGCACTTCCACGGTGCGAGCCAGCCGGTCGTGCAGACCCCGGCCGTCGCGGTCCCAGATCAGGGCCGGGAGCGCGAGGCACAACAGGACCGTGCGCAGCAGGGCGCGCAGCGGGTTGACCGTGCCCGAGTCCAGGGCGACCACCCGCAGGCCGAAGAGGCGCTTTCCGGGGGTGAAGCCGATCGTGCCGAGGGTCAGGACGCTCATCACGAAGAAGATCAGCAGCGCCCAGTTGGAGGACGCCTGGTCATAGCTCTGAGTGATCAATTGGGATGCAATCAGAGCACTCATTCCCCAGTCCACGGCCAGTGCGCCGAGGCGCCGTCCCGGGCGGGCGATCGAACCCGGCCCCTCCTGAGGCAGGCCGAGCTGCTCGCCCCGGTATCCGAAGTCCACACCGGCTTCCTCGGCCGCCGCGCGGGGGCCCGAGAGCCACGATCCGATTGCTTCCCTCTTGTCCACGCGTCCACGGTACTGCGCCCGTTTTGGGATACGGACAGGTGGGGTGCGCAGTAGGATGTCCGGTTAACGTGCACGAAACAAATGGGTCACGCTTGAGAAATCACCCGTCCCTAGGGTCGAGGTCAGCGTGTGCCACCGCACTGGCCGCACGAACGAACTACCACCCCGGCAAGGAACGGTCGGGAGTAGGAGGAGCTGGATGTTCCAGAACGCCGACGAGGCCAAGAAGTTCATCGCGGACGAGGACGTCAAGTTCATCGACGTCCGCTTCTGCGACCTGCCGGGCGTCATGCAGCACTTCACGGTGCCCGTCGAGGCGTTCGACCCGGACGACGAGCTCGCCTTCGACGGATCCTCGATCCGTGGATTCCAGGCCATTCACGAGTCCGACATGGCGCTGCGCGCGGACCTGTCGACCGCCCGGGTCGACCCCTTCCGCCGCGACAAGACGCTGAACATCAACTTCTTCATCCACGACCCGATCACCGGCGAGCAGTACAGCCGTGACCCGCGCAACGTGGCGAAGAAGGCCGAGGCCTACCTCGCCTCCACCGGGATCGCCGACACCGCGTACTTCGGCCCCGAGGCCGAGTTCTACGTCTTCGACAGCGTGCGCTTCGCCACCTCGTCGAACGAGTCCTTCTACCACATCGACTCCGAGGCGGGCGCCTGGAACACCGGCGCGCTGGAGGACAACCGCGGTTACAAGGTCCGCTACAAGGGCGGCTACTTCCCGGTCCCGCCGGTCGACCACTTCGCCGACCTGCGCGCCGAGATCTCCCTGGAGCTGGGCAAGGCCGGCCTTCAGGTCGAGCGCCAGCACCACGAGGTGGGCACCGCCGGCCAGGCCGAGATCAACTACAAGTTCAACACGCTGCTGCACGCCGCCGACGACCTCCAGCTCTTCAAGTACATCGTGAAGAACGTCGCCTGGCGCAACGGCAAGACCGCGACCTTCATGCCGAAGCCGATCTTCGGTGACAACGGCTCGGGCATGCACGTCCACCAGTCGCTGTGGGCGAACGGCGAGCCGCTCTTCTACGACGAGCAGGGCTACGCCGGCCTGTCGGACACCGCCCGCTTCTACATCGGCGGCATCCTCAAGCACGCCCCGTCGCTGCTGGCCTTCACCAACCCGACGGTGAACTCGTACCACCGCCTGGTGCCGGGCTTCGAGGCGCCGGTGAACCTGGTGTACTCGCAGCGCAACCGCTCCGCCGCGATGCGTATCCCGATCACCGGCTCGAACCCGAAGGCCAAGCGCGTCGAGTTCCGTGCCCCGGACTCGTCCGGCAACCCGTACCTGGCCTTCTCGGCGCTGATGCTGGCCGGCCTGGACGGCATCAAGAACAAGATCGAGCCGGCCGAGCCGATCGACAAGGACCTGTACGAGCTGGCTCCCGAGGAGCACGCGGGCGTCCCGCAGGTCCCGACCTCGCTCCCGGCCGTCCTCGACTCCCTCGAGGCCGACCACGAGTTCCTCCTCCAGGGCGACGTCTTCACGCCGGACCTGATCGAGACGTGGATCGACTACAAGCGCACGAACGAGATCGCCCCGCTGCAGCTGCGTCCGCACCCGCATGAGTTCGAGTTGTACTTCGACGTGTGATCGGACCACGCGCGACCGACGCATGAGCCGTCCGGCGCCCCCGTTCCTGTTTCTCAGGGCGGGGGCGCCGTCGTATTCTGGTACTGCTGTTCGAGAGAGCTGACGGGGGTTACCGGAATGTCCGAACGGGACGATGCCGAGCGGGAGTTCGACCTCAAGTGGGCCGACAACGCCGAGCACAAGGAGCCCTCCGCGCGGGCCCGGATGCTGGCCGCGCGCTGGAAGGAGAACCCTCCCGCGCCGCAGCCGTTCCGCGCCGACCCCGACCCTGTGAAGCCGCGCCGCTCGTCGTGGATATCGACGGCCATCGTGCTCGGAAGCGTGGCGGCGATCATCCTGCTGCTGGGGTACGCGAACTTCCGCTCGCCGTACTAGAGCCGCCAGAACCGTAAGTCTTTGCTGGTCCTAGGACTGATCGCGACCGCTTCATGGGAGAGGGCGGGTGCACACTGGGCAGTGGGGCGAGTGCCTGACTGCGGGGTGATGCAAGATGCAGAGCCGCTTCCGGAGCGATCGGCGACTGACCGTGCGCATGACGGTCACGCTGTTTCTGCTCGGACTCCTGTACGTGGCCTTCGTGGCCGCGTTGATCGTATTGCTGAAGTCGGTGGTGCTGGTCGTCGTGATCGCGGCGGCGATGCTCGGCGCGCAGTACTGGTTCTCCGACCGGATCGCGCTGTTCGCGATGCGTGGGCGGGTCGTGGAGCGCGAGGAGTATCCCGAGCTGCACGCGGTGGTCGACCGGCTGTGCGCGATCGCGAACATGCCCAAGCCGGTGGTCGCCGTGTCGGAGATGGACATGCCGAACGCGTTCGCGACCGGCCGGAATCCCGACAACGCCGTCGTCTGCGTGACCACTGGTCTGCTACGGCGGCTGGAGCCGGCGGAGCTGGAGGGCGTGCTCGCGCACGAGCTGTCGCACGTGGCGCACAAGGACGTCGCCGTGATCACCATCGCGTCCTTCCTCGGCGTGATCGCGGGGCTGATCGTACGGTTCGCCTTCTACTCGCAGCTGTTCGGCGGTGGGCGCAGGGATCAGAACACCGCCATCGTTTTCGCCGCAGTAATGGGTGTGTCGGCGGCCGTGTACGCGATCAGCTTCTTGCTGATCCGGGCCCTGTCCCGGTACCGGGAGCTGGCGGCGGACCGGGCGGCGGCGCTGCTCACCGGCCGGCCCTCGGCGCTGGCGTCCGCGCTGACCAAGGTCTCGGGCGACATCGCCCGGATCCCGACCAAGGACCTGCGGACCGCGCAGGCCTTCAACGCCTTCTACTTCACCCCGGCGCTGGGCTCCGAGCCGGGCGTCGCGCGGCTCTTCTCGACCCACCCGAGCCTGGAGCAGCGGCTGGAGCAGCTGGGGCGCATCTCCGGCGAGCTGGGCGAGGCGGCCACCCCAGGGAGGGCGGACTGAGCATGGGGCTGCTGGACATCCTGCTCGGCCGGACGAAACCGGTCGCGCCCGACCTCGACCAGCTCTTCGCGCTGCCGTCGGCGGCGGTGACGCTGGAGGCGGCCGCCTCCTTCACCCCGACCGGGCGCGGCGCGGTGTGCTTCGCCACGGTCGAGGGCGCCGCCTTCGAGCAGACGCACCGCGAGGTCCAGGCCCTGCTCGACGCGGACACCGACCGCGACGGGCCTCCGGTGGAGCTGCGGCGGGACGACTACGGGTATTCGTGGCTGGTGTCGGAGCGCACGCCCGACCAGCTGCCGCTCCTCGTCAACGACCTGCACGCGGTGAACAGTTCCATGGAGGTCAACGGCTTCGGCCCGCAACTACTGTGCTCGCTGGCCGGCTTCACGGACCCGGAAGGCCGTCGGCTCGCGCTGGTCTACCTCTACAAACGCGGTTCCTTCTACCCCTTCGCGCCGCTGCCCGGCGAGGCGCAGCGGCGCGACAACGCGCTGGAACTGCGGGTGAAGGCGGCGCTCGCGAGCGATCTGCGGATCGAGCAGGACCTCAACCGCTGGTTCCCGGTGTGGGGCGCCCCCGGCCTGTGACCAGGGGCGTCACCACGGGTCTCACTTGCCCTTCTCGCGCGCCTGCCGACGGGACTCGAAGGGGCGCTCGCGACGGTAGCGGCGCTCCCACTTGGCCTGCCGGTCACGGCGATCACGGTAGGCGCGGTAGTTGCCGGGCACGGGCCCCGAGGCCCCACCCGACGGCGCTCCTCCCGACGAGGACGTCGAGGAGGTGCTGTGCCCGTACTGCATGTACAGGAAGAGCACGGCGACGGCGGCGAGCCACCAGACGTGGTTTCCGAATCCCAGAACGACCAGGACGACGGTCCCGGATATGACGATGGTGCCCATGACGGGCCTCCGTGTGCGTGGGTTGGTCCGAGCGGTGAGCGGTGCGGTGTCCGGACGGGGCGCTTGGGGAGGGCGTCCGGCCGTCGGTGCGTAGAGAGTAGCCCCGGGTCCGCAGGGGGATGCCTGTCCTGCGGGAAGCGGTGTGGCCGACTCCGCAACGCTTGTCCAGCGTAGGGACGCGGTCACTCCGGGTGCATCTTCTTTTTCCGGGGAGGCGGCGGACGGGGGGCGGCAGGTGCCGTCCGTTTGGCAGTGCCGTCCGATTGTCAGTGGCGTCCGGGAGGATGTCTTCGCGGAGGACGTGACGGGCGTGGTGGAGGCCGGCATGGGTGACGGGGAGCGGTACATCGGCGTGGCGGAGCGGCGGGCACGGCTCGCGCTGCGGCATCGGCTGGCCGGGGCGGCGCGGGCGGCGAGCCCGGAGGAGGTCGCCGGCTCGCTGGTCGCCCTGCACGGCACGGATCCCGCCACGGTGTACCTGGCCGTGGGCGCGCGCCTCGCGGACCCGGCGCGGACCGTGGCGGAGACCGGCCGGGCGTTGTACGAGGACCGCGCGCTGGTCCGTATGCACGGCATGCGGCACACGGTCTTCGTGTTCCCGACGGAGCTGACCGCGGTCGTGCACGCCTCCACGGGCCTCGCGGTGGCCGCCCGGGAGCGCGCCGCCCTGCTGAAGCAGATGGCGGCGGCCGGGGCGCCGGACGCGACCTGGCTGAAGGAGGTCGAGGAGTCGGCGCTGGCCGCGCTGGCCCGGCGCGGCCAGGCGACGGCGGCCGAACTCGCCGAGGACGAGCCGCGGTTGCGGGAGCAGTTCGTGTACGCGGCCGGGAAGAGCTACGAGGGCCTGCACACCGTCTCGACGCGCCTGCTGAGGGTGCTGGGCGTCGAGGGCAAGGTCGTCCGGGGCCGACCGCTCGGCTCCTGGACGTCCAGCCAGTTCCGCTGGGCGGTGGCACCCGCGCACTCCGAGCTGGACCCGGCCGAGGCCCAGGCGTCGCTGCTCGGGCGGTGGCTCGCGGTGTGCGGGCCGGCCACGGAGGCCGACCTCAAGTGGTGGACGGGATGGCGCGTGACGGACGTACGCCGGGCGCTGACGGCGATCGGGGCGCGGCCGGTGTCCCTGGACGAGGGCACGGGGTACGTCGTGGACGGTGACGTCGGCCCTGTGGCGGAGCCCGACGAGCCGTGGGCCGCGCTGTTGCCCGGGCTCGATCCGACGGCGATGGGGTGGCAGCAGCGGGACTGGTATCTCGCGCCGGAGTTGAGATCCGCGTTGTTCGACCGCAGCGGCAATGTGGGACCGACGGTGTGGTGGAACGGGCGCGTGGTGGGGGGTTGGGCCCAGCGGGCGGACGGGGAGATCGTGTGGCGGTTGCTGGACAGGGACGGGGTGGGGGCGGAGGCGGAGGCGGCGATCGCCCAGGAGGCGGGGCGGTTGCGGGGGTGGGTGGGGACGACTCGGGTGACGCCGCGATTCCGGACGCCGCTGGAGAAGGAGTTGGCGGGGGCATAGGCCGGGCGCCTGCCGAAATCTTCGAGCTCCGTGACGCCGGTACCAGCGCCGGGTCCGGTCCCGCGTGTCCTCATGGGGGGCGGCGAGTGCGATGCGAGCCGTGTCCTATGCGGTGCCGTGACCGTCGAGGAACCGAAGCAACACGGCGGCCTCCGCGCGGAGCTGCGCGGCTCGGTCAGCATGCGCGGGCGCGGTCAACTGCGCTGCGGCCTCCAGTCGCTCGGCAGCCTCGGCGCGCACGACATCAACCACACGGCGCTCGCTCAGCTCACGCCGGGCTGCTTCGGTGACGCCGATACCGACCGGCGCCTGCTCAAGGGCCAAGCCGCGGAGGTCGGCTTCGTCCACTGGCACCGCCTCAGCGTTGTCCAGCGCGGCAAGCGTCGCGCGCAGGGCGCTCACCGCGGCCTTGTCACGGGCGCGCATCGCTTCCGGCAGTGCTTGACGCATACGAAGACGTAAGGACATGCCGGTGACCTTATGGCCGCACCCCTGGACTCACAACGCGATATACGCGTCGCAGTGGCTGGAGGAACTCGGGTCGCCCGATCCGCAGGAGCACTGCCAGGCCGGCAACGCGAGTGCCGGGCACCCCGAAGCACAGGGCACCCGGCACTACCGGCTCACCGCGAGTAACGCAGGAACGCCCGCACCATGTGGCACGTCGTGTCCGATGGCGGATGAACCCCGATCATCTCCGCCGTGCTCCGGATCGTCTCGTTGCGGGCCTGGTTGGGCACGTACACGCCCGAGTCGAGCAGGGCGATCGCGAGGCGCATCGCCTTGAGGCGGCGGTTGTGAGTGACGTACCACTCACGCGGCCGCCCCGGCGGCAACGGCCGCTTCTCCACGGGCGCGTACGGCATCTCGAGCTGGACGGGGCGCTTCGCGGTGGACTGGGTGGGCAACGGCTTCGGCTTCAGTGCGGCAGCGGGCACAGGCATCCTCCTGTCGCGGTCAGGGCGCCGGCGCCGGGGACTACGGCGACCCCGGCGACACCCTCGAACACTGCTTCTATTCTACTGCCCGCCACTGACAAAAGCCCCTGGCCACAAGGGCTTTCGGGGGCGCTGTGACGCAGGTGGAGGACGGGTTTTCGCGTACCGTGGGCGGCATGGAAATCTTCTCGCCGAGCATCCGAGGCTGATCCAGCGGCCGATCATCACGGCGGACGACGGTACGGCGGTGATGGGCCGCACCGACGAGGCCGTACGGGAGGCTTTGCACCGGTAGACAACGGCTTGTCGGAGGGCGGGAGTTCGCAGGACGTCCGCTGTTACCCTCCCCGGCCATGACCTTCGGTGATCAAGGAATGCCGCACGGGCGGCAGGAGCGGATACGGCGGCGGCGCAGTCGGCGGGCGGTCGCCGTCGGCACGGGAATCGTCCTCGTGACGGCCGTGGCTGTGGGCGTCGTGCTGTACGCGGGTGGCGGTGACGGCGGCGAGAATGGTGCGGTTCCCTCGGCATCGGCCACCACCGCGTCCGTAACCGCCGTCCCGTCCGTGACCGCCTCCCTCCCCTCCGACACCCCGACGGCCCTGGCCTCGCCGCTCGAGCGGCCCGTCATCCGGCCCGAACAGGCGTTTCCGCAGCAGAGCGCGCGCCTGAAGGACGGGTCCCGGTTCCAGCGCGTCGCCCTCGCCACCACCACCGACTGCGGCCGCGCCATGTCGCCGGAGTTGGCCGCACTGGTCGAACAGGGCGAAGGACGCGCCCGGTTGAGCGCCGCCCTGTTCACGGACGCCGAGCGGCGCTCGCAGGTGACGGTCACCGCGGTGAGTTTCGCGCGGGTCGAGGACGCGTCGACGGTGTTCGCGATGGCCTCGATGGATCCGGTGACGTATCAGGTGGTCTCGCTGGACCCTCCGCCGGAGGCGGGGTTGCCGACCGTGCCGCCCGGTTCGGCCGGGGTCTTCCGGCGGGTGATGACCGTGCGGTCCGTGGTGTTCGCGGGCGGGCAGTGGGGGGACGGGGCGGAGAGCGGGGAGGCGGCGCTGACGAAGGAGACGGAGGGGTTGTTGCGGTACGTCCATGAGGATGTCGTGGCGTACGAGGAAGGGAATATGTGACGCAGGCCACTTCGGTGACTCCTGTAACCACTGAGTAACTTCGTTCGGTATCTCGTACATAGCGGCGTACGCTCCCCGACCTCGCAGGAGGCGCGCATGTCGCGTAGGAGAACACTCAGTACGAGCAAGAAGGCCGCGCTGCTAGTCGGCGCGGCGGCGGTGGCGGGAGGCGGTGCCTTCGTCATGGCGAGCACCTCGAACGCCGCGGGGCCGCAGTCCGCGGCGGAGTCGACCGTCTGTCAGGGGCTTGCCACCGCGCTCGGCAACAACCTGAAGTTCATCGACGGTCAGCGGGCCGCTCCGGACGCACAGTCCGAGGCCAGGATCGCCAACCGTGAGGCGGTCATCGCGGAGATCCAGCGCAAGCAGGAGGCGTCCGGGTGCGTGGTTGGGGAGTCGGCTCAGGACTCCCGGGCCACGCAGCCTTCGCAGGCGGCCCAGCCCTCGCAGGCGGCCGAAGCCGCGCAGCCCTCGACGAGCGCCCCCGCGGCCGCCGGTGAACAGGTGTGCAACGGCTCGACGGTCACCCTGTCCGGCGAGGGCGGCGCCCCGGCCGCGTCCAGCAATCAGTTCCCGGCCGGCACGAAGCTGAAGGTCACCAACCTGGACAACAACAAGTCCACGACGGTGGAGGTCACTTCGGTCTCCGGCAGCTGCGCGCTGCTCAACAACGCGGCCTTCGAACAGGTCCGTGAGCCCGGCAAGTTCCTGATCCGCCGGGCCGTGATCGAGAAGGTGGGGTGAGGCTCGGACGCCGAAGACGTACGTGTCATGGGTCCCGCTGCTCCCGGCCAGGAGCAGCGGGACCGGCATGTCCGGGCCGGCCCTCACCCCCATCGCATACGAGCTGCCGCACCGTCGGGTTTCCGCGACCGCGAACAGGTCCGGTTGCCGGCGTTCCAGCCGCTCCCTCCCCGCGCGGCGCTCACATCACGTGAATCGGACCACAGAACCACCAGGTAACACGGGGTTCACATTCGAGCAATGACCGGGAAATCGCCTGTTGACAGGCTCGCGGGCGACAAGTGCGGTGCCCCAGTGCCGCAGCGCCGCAGCACCCGCAAGTGCGCCCAGACACACCCCCGAAGGAAGTGGCCCGTGACCTTCAAGGCTGAGTACATCTGGATCGACGGCACCCAGCCGACGGCCAAGCTCCGTTCCAAGACGAAGATCCTGGCGGACGACGCCAAGGGTGCCGACCTGCCGATCTGGGGCTTCGACGGGTCGTCCACGAACCAGGCCGAGGGCCACGCCTCGGACTGCGTGCTCAAGCCGGTCTTCTCCTGTCCCGACCCGATCCGCGGCGGCGACGACGTCCTCGTCCTGTGCGAGGTCCTCAACATCGACATGACGCCGCACGAGTCCAACACCCGTGCCGCGCTCACCGAGGTCGCCGAGAAGTTCGCCTCCCAGGAGCCGATCTTCGGCATCGAGCAGGAGTACACCTTCTTCCAGGACGGCTACCCGCTCGGCTTCCCCAAGGGCGGCTTCCCGGCCCCGCAGGGCGGCTACTACTGCGGTGTCGGCGCCGACGAGATCTTCGGCCGTGACGTCGTCGAGGCGCACCTGGAGAACTGCCTCAAGGCGGGTCTGGCCATCTCCGGCATCAACGCCGAGGTCATGCCCGGCCAGTGGGAGTTCCAGGTCGGCCCGGTCTCCCCGCTGGAGGTCTCCGACCACCTGTGGGTGGCCCGCTGGCTGCTCTACCGCACCGCCGAGGACTTCGGCGTCGCCGCCACCCTGGATCCGAAGCCGGTGAAGGGCGACTGGAACGGCGCCGGTGCGCACACCAACTTCTCCACGAAGGCGATGCGCGAGGGCTACGACGCGATCATCACCGCCGCCGAGTCGCTCGGCGAGGGCTCCAAGCCGCTCGACCACGTGAAGAACTACGGCGCCGGCATCGACGACCGTCTGACGGGTCTGCACGAGACCGCCCCGTGGAACGAGTACTCCTACGGCGTCTCCAACCGTGGCGCCTCGGTCCGTATCCCGTGGCAGGTCGAGAAGGACGGCAAGGGCTACATCGAGGACCGCCGTCCGAACGCCAACGTCGACCCGTACGTCGTGACGCGTCTGATCGTCGACACCTGCTGCTCCGCGCTGGAGAAGGCCGGCCAGGTCTGATCCCGCCCGACGGCTCGTCAAGGGGCGCCCACCAGGACGGTGGGCGCCCCTCGCGTGTGTCATGGGTGCGTCCAAGCAGTGAGAGGAGGCTCCACCGGGAGGATCGCGTCTGCTTCAATGGGAGTATGGCCAGCTTCCAGAAGATCTCCGCGACGGGTCGCCATGACCTCGAGCCCTTCTGGCCTTCCCGTCAGCACCACGACTTCGACCGGGAGTGTTGCCGCGCGGTGAACGCGCCGGCCCTCTAAAGCCGCACCTCGGCCTTCGGTCGGCGCGCAACGACGTACGTCCCCTGACGAACCTCTCGCGCGAAAAGAGCTGACCTCTCATGGCGAACACTCGTTCCCTCTCCTCCACCGCACCCCTGAACTCCCCCGCCCGGCACCGGCTGCGTGCCGTCGACCGGGACGAGGTGGTGGACGTGGCGGACTTCCTGCCGCCGGGCGCCACCCTGCTGCCCGCTCCCCCGCACACCCTGCCCGCCCTGCCGGGCCGGCCGCCGATGGTCGGGTACCTGGTGCTCGTCCCGGCCGACCAGCAGCCGCCGTTCCCGCCGGTGGCGGTGCCCGAGCGGTCGGAGACGGGTGCCGGGGCCGCCGGCGACCCGCTCGTGCGGATCGACACCGCGCAGCGCACCGCCGAGGTGGACGGGCGCGCGCTCGACCTCACCTACCTGGAGTTCGAGCTGCTCGCCCACCTCGTCTCCCATCCCTACCGGGTGTACAGCCGCGACCAGTTGGTCACCACGGTGTGGGGGTACGGACATGTGGGCGACGGCCGTACCGTCGACGTCCACATCGCCCGCCTGCGCCGCAAGCTGGGCGCCGAGCATCGGCAGGTGATCCAGACCGTGCGCCGGGTCGGATACAAGTACGCGCCGCCGACGGGGCGTTGACTCTCTGCTGACGGCGAATTCCCGTTCCGTCCCGCGGGCCGGCCGGGCAGAGTCACCGGCATGAGACTTCTGCTGCTGGGTGGGACCGAGTTCGCGGGACGGGCCGTCGCCGAGGCGGCCCTCGCGCGCGGCTGGGAAGTGACCGTCTTCCACCGGGGACGGCACGCGCCGCCCGCCGGTGTGCGGTCACTGCACGGTGACCGCACCGCGCCCGACGGGCTCACCGCCCTCGCGGAGGGAGAGTGGGACGCCGTCGTCGACACCTGGTCGGCGGCGCCACGGGCCGTACGGGACACGGCGCGGCTGCTGCGGGGCCGCGCCGGGCGGTATGTGTACGTGTCGAGCTGCTCGGTGTACGAGTGGCCCCGGCCCGCCGGATACGGCGAGGACGCACCCCTGGTCGAGGGCGCCTCCGCCGACGCCGAGCAGACGGACTACGCGCGGGACAAGCGGGGCGGCGAGCTGGCCGCCGTGGAGGCCTTCGGCGCGGACCGTTCGGTGCTCGTGCGGGCGGGGCTGATCCTCGGGCCGTACGAGAACGTCGGGCGGCTGCCGTGGTGGCTGGGCAGGATCGCCCGCGGCGGGCCCGTCCTCGCGCCCGGGCCGCGCGACCTGCCCCTCCAGTACGTCGATGTCCGTGACCTCGCCGAGTGGATCCTCGGCGCGGTGGAGCGGGAGTTGAGCGGGCCGTACACCCTGATCGGGCCGCAGGGGCACGCCACCATGGGCACCCTGCTCGACGCCTGTGTGCGCGCCACCGGCGGTCCGGCCGAGCTGCGGTGGACCGACCCGGACGTGATCCTGGAGGCGGGGATCGAGCCGTGGGTCCAGCTGCCGGTGTGGGTGCCGCCGGGCAGCGACCTGCACGACGCCCTGCACGCCGCGGACGTCTCCCGGGCGCTGGCGACGGGACTGGACTGTCGCCCCGTCGCCGACACCGTGACCGATACCTGGAAGTGGCTGAAGGACATCGGCGGTACGGCGCCGCAGCGGCCGGACCGGACGGCCAAGGGCCTCGATCCGGAGGTGGAGGCGAAGGTGCTGGCCGGCGGCGGGGGTGTACCTGGCACCACCCCCTGATCCGGAGCCCAAACCCCGTGTCCCACACCGCCCCCTCGGTGAGACTGACGCCATGACGACCATCGAGACGAAGAGTGGCAGCGGTTCCACCAGGGTGCGGGGGATCGGGCTCGCGGCGGTACGAGGGCTCGGGCTGGCGCTGGTGTTGCTGCCGGGGGCGGTGGTCTGTTTCACGCTCTCCCTGGTGTCCATCGCGTTGATACCGATCGGGATCGGGCTCGTCACCACGCCGTGGGTTCTCGCGGGGGTGCGGGCGTTCGCGGACTGGCGGCGGGTGCTGGCCGCCCAGTGGTGCGGGGTGAAGATCCCCTCGGCGTACCGGCCGATCCCGAAGGGCGCCAATCCGTGGACGCGCACGTTCGCGTTACTGCGCGATCCGGCGACCTGGCGGGACCTGAGGTGGCTGCCGGTCGACATGTCGGCGGGGTTCGTCACCGCGCTGCTGCCGGCCCTGCTGTTGTTCTACCCGCTGGAGGGGTTCGCGATCGCGGCCGGGCTGTGGCGGGTCTTCCCCGACGGGTACTGGTACGGGTTCGTGCCGGTGACCGGGCAGCCCTCCGCACTGGCCGCCGGTGTCCTGGGCCTGGTCATCATCTTCTTCGCCCATTTCCTCACTCCTCGGCTCCTGGAGGCCCACTTCCGCCTTACCCGGGCCGTCCTCGCCGCGGGCCAGGGCGAACTGGCCGAGCGAGTGCGGGTGCTGACCGAGACCCGGCGGGACGCCGTCGACACCTCCGCCGCCGAACTGCGGCGCATCGAGCGGGACCTGCACGACGGGGCGCAGGCCCGGCTGGTCGCCATGGGCATGGACCTCGGCACCATCGAGATGCTCCTCGACAAGGACCCGGAGCAGGCCAGGCGGCTGCTCGCACAGGCCCGTCAGTCCTCCGTGGACGCCCTTTCCGAACTGCGCGAACTCGTCCGCGGCATCCATCCGCCGGTGCTCGCCGAGCGCGGACTGGGCGACGCCGTCAAGGCGTTGGCGCTGCGCCTGCCGGTGGCCACGGAGGTGAACGTGGAGCTGCCGGGCCGCGCGGACGCGCCGGTGGAGTCGGCCGCGTACTTCGCCGTCAGCGAGGTGCTGACCAACGCGGTCAAGCACGCGAACGCCGACCGGATCTGGATCGACCTGCACCACGTCGAAGAAGGCGGCGGCATGCTGCGGATCTCGGTCACCGACAACGGCAAGGGCGGCGCGGTGATCGGGGCCGGTTCGGGCCTGGCCGGGGTCGAGCGGAGACTGGGTACATTCGACGGCGTTCTGGCCGTCAGCAGCCCCGCGGGCGGCCCCACCATGGTCACCCTGGAGATCCCTTGCGCGTTGTCCTAGCCGAAGACCTGTTCCTGCTGCGCGACGGACTCGTCCGGCTCCTTCAGGCCCACGACTTCGAGATCGCCGCGGCCGTGGAGAGCGGCCCCGAGCTGACCGCCGCGCTGGCGGAATTACGGCCGGACGTCGCCGTGGTCGACGTCCGGCTGCCGCCCACCCACACCGACGAGGGGCTGCAGTGCGCGCTGAAAGCCCGGCGGGACAGACCCGGCCTGCCGGTGCTCGTCCTGTCGCAGCACGTGGAGCAGCTGTACGCGCGTGAGCTGCTCGCCGACGGCAGCGGCGGGGTCGGCTATCTGCTCAAGGACCGGGTGTTCGACGCGGAGCAGTTCGTGGACGCCGTACGAAGGGTGGCGGCGGGCGGTACGGCGATGGACCCGCAGGTGATCCAGCAGCTGCTGTCCCGGCGGGCGGGCGACGACCGGCCGCTGGGGCGGCTGACCCCGCGCGAGCTGGAGGTGCTGGAGCTGATGGCGCAGGGCCGGTCGAACGCGGCGATCGCGGAGAAGCTCGTCGTCACGGAACGGGCGATCGCCAAACACACCTCCAACATCTTCAGCAAACTGGGCCTGGAGGTGTCGGACGACGACAACCGCCGCGTCCTGGCGGTTCTCGCCTATCTGGACCAGGACCGCTGAAATCGGGCCCCGGATCCCGCACATGCCGTAAGGGATCAACAACTCCCGGTATTCCATGTGTAGTTGAGGCCGAATTGTCTCGCGAATCTTTCACCAATTCCTGAGACGGCTGAACACCCGTGGGACGGCTTCCGTACTGAGGGGAGCCGCTTCACTCCTGTCGGGCGCCTCGATAGCCCCGCAAGGAAGTCAGAGGAGTTCCATGGGACGCAACACAAGAAAACGCCGTACGCCGCTGGCCACCAAGGCCGTTGCCGGGGCGGCGGCCCTAGCGCTCGGTGGGGGCGGGCTGATATGGGCCAACTTCTATGCCTCGGCACATGAGGAGAACTCGGCACAGAACCAGATCAAGGCCTCGGGCGCCCAGATCGCGACGATCAAATGTCCGGACGTCGGCCAGCAACTGACCGACGTGCCGGACGGCGCACGCGCCGGTGTCGACCAGGAGCTGGCGAAGCTGGACCAGCAGGTCACGGAGGCCTATAAGCGTCTGGCGGACACGCGCCAGGCCCAAGCCGGGGATTCCGGCTTCGTCGACAACGCCATCCTCGGTCCGCTGAAGTCCAAGCGGACGGCCACCATCGACCGGATCGGCATCAACATCCAGCGCGCGGGCGGTGAGCGTCCGCAGGGTGCCGAACAGCTCGCCCAGTGCGAGGGTGTGCCGGCCGACCAGCCGGACACCGCCGCCGGTGAGGGTCAGGACCAGAACAACGACGGTCAGGACCAAGGCGACGGCCAGGACCAGGGCCAGGATCAGGGCGATGGCCAGGACCAGGGTCAGGACCAGGGCGACGGTCAGGATCAGGTCCAGGAGGGCGGCCCGGTCGCGGACGACTTCGTCAACATCGAGGACGTCCAGCCGGGCTCCCGCAACCTCCCGAACGGCCTGGCCGCGAACGGGGACTCCGGTTCGACGGGCAGCTTCACCACGGAGTGCGGCACCAACGAGAACGAGAACCGCAACTCGGACAACGTGATCGTCGCTCCAGGTGTCAGCAACGGTGCGCAGCACCAGCACGACTACGTCGGCAACCAGGACAACGACGCGTTCACCAGTGACGAGGAGTTCCTCCAGGCCGACACCAGCTGCCAGAACCAGGGCGACAAGTCGACGTACTACTGGCCGGTGCTCCGTATCCAGGACGGTCAGGACGAAATCGACGCGAACGCCCCCGGTGGCGGCCAGGACGGCAACGTCGGCACGATCCAGCAGGTCAGCCAGGTCGAGCTGAAGTTCGTCGGCAACAAGACGAGCGACGTTGTCGCGATGCCGCAGGCCCTGCGCATCATCACCGGTGACGCCAAGGCCTTCACCAACGGCCTCAATAACGCCAACACCTCCTGGAGCTGCACCGGCTTCGAGGACCGGCAGGTGACGGACAAGTACCCGATCTGCCCCGAGGGCAGCTCCGTGGTGCGGACGTCCAACTTCCAGAGCTGCTGGGACGGTCAGAACATCGACAGTGCCAACCACCGTGACCACGTGGCCTTCGTCCAGGAGGACGGCAGCTGCGCCAACGGTTTCCAGGCGATCCCCCAGCTGCAGGCCAAACTGGTCTACGACGTCCCGGCACCGCAGATCGAGAACGGGCAGGTGCAGAACGCGTACGCGCTGGACGGCTTCCCGGACCAGCTGCACAAGCCGATCACCGACCACAACGACTTCATCAACTTCTTCGACGAGAACGTGATGAACCAGATGGTCGAGTGCATCAACAGTGGCCAGGATTGCCAGTAGCAACCCGGTAGCACACTAGGAAGCCGGCGGTGGGGTCTCCCACCGCCGGCTTTCGCTTGCCCCGGAACCTGCGCGGCATCCGCGCCCTGCGCGGTCAGCCGGAGTGACCGCCACTGTTGTGACTGCCACCGGGGTTCATGTGCTCGGACCCCTCCTCCATGGTCCCCCCGAGCGTGCTGCGCAGCGTCGTGACCGTCTTCTCCTCGCCGACGGCGACCCACTTGCGGCCGACGAGGTAGTAGCCGCCGTAGTCCTTGGCCTCGTTCAGCCACTCGCGCTGGCCGCGGTCGGTGGCGAAGGTGGCGAGGACGTACTTCTCGGCGCCCTTCTTGCAGATGGCCTGGCGAATCGTGTCGGCGTCGGTCTGCATGTTCGGCTTGCACTTCGCCTCGGCGGCCAGGTGCTCGAGACTGCCGGTCGCCGTCTCCGGAACATCCGCCTCACTGTTCCCGTCGGATCCGCAGCCCGCCAGTGCCAGTACCGCCACCGCGCCGGCCAGCGCGAGCCTCGGTCGGGTCAACCTCATGTGTTCCTCCGGTCCCTTCCGGCGACATGCCGTACGGAGCCCCGGCGAGGGGCCCTCGTCTTCGATACGGCTCAGGCGCCCGGAGCGCTCAAAATACCGGTGCTGTCGCGGGCACGGGTGTGCGAGGGTATGCCGGTGAACCAGGACTGGGAAGATCGCGTGAGCGCGGCTTGGGCGGCCATGGACGGCTATGACGCGGCCGATTTCCGCGCCGTGATCGACGCCTTGGTCGCCGAACTGCCCGCGGACAGTCCGCTGGGCCCCTTCGAGCAGGCCTGCGCCTGGGACTCGACCGGCCACTCGGACCAGGCGGTTCCGCTGTACCGGGAGGCACTCGCGAAGGGGCTGAGCGGCTACAAGGCCCGCCGGGCGAAGATCCAGCTGTCCAGCTCCCTCAGGAACATCGGACAGCCGGAAGAAGGCGTCAAGCTGCTGACACCCGAGCTGGACGCCCCCTCCGACGAGTTGGACGACGCGGTACGGGCGACCCTGGCCCTGTGCCTGTCCAGCCTCGGCCGCGACCGCGAGGGCCTCGCCCTCGTACTCGGCGCCCTCGCCCCCCATCTGCCGCGCTACCAGCGGTCGATGGCGAACTACGCGCGCGCCCTGCTAGGGCCTGTGTCGGAGGGTTGACTCACCCGTCTGGACGTGCGGAGGTGACCAACCGGCGATTCCCTCGTTCTGCTGAACGTGCAGTCACAGGATGTCGCCCCGCGCCCCTCCCCAGCCTCCCCCACCGACCCGGTCGTGGACATCGAGCAGGCCGAGGCCGCGCTCGTCGAGCACTACCCCCGGCTCGTCCGGCTCGCCTATCTGGTACTGCCGCCGGGTATCGGCCGCAACCGGCGTGTCGTGACCGCGCACGCGCTCACCCAGCGCGCGCTGCCCCGTGGCCGGACGCCCGCGCCCGTGATCCCGGCCCAGTCGACGGGCCGCGACGGCGACCCGGGCTATGCCTTCGTCCGTCTGCAGGTCCTGCGTACGGCACTGGAGGCGGGCCTGCCGCTGAAGCGCAAGGCGTGGCCCAAGCGCTCCCAGCTGCCGCCGCTGCTGCCCCAGGTGTGGGGCCTCAGGCTCTTCCCGCGCTCCGGCGGCGCCGACGAACTCGCCCTGGACCAGCAGTTGTCCGCGCTGACCGGCCCGGCCCGTGCCGCGTATGTGCTGCGCGGTCTGGAGAAGCTGCCGGACGGTGACGTACGCGAGGTGCTGACGGCCGCCGGTGTCGACGACGTGGACGCGGCGCTGCGCGAGGCCGACGGTCTCGCCGCGCGGTACGAGCTGCTCGACTCCCCCGAGTTCGACCCCTGTTCGCTGCAGGCCCGGCCCACCGACCTGATGCGGCGCAGGCAGCACATGAAGGCAGCGCTCGCCGCGGCGGCGGCCGTCGCCGTGTGCGGCGCGCTGCTCGCTCTGCCCGGCGACGGCTGGGGCCCCGACGGCGCAGCCGCGCCCTCGTACGCGCAGAACCGGTCGGCCCAGGCGGCCCTGGACCCGGACAAGTTGACCAAGGTCGCGCCCACCGCGTGGAAGTCCTCCGCGCGCACCGACTTCTCCGTCTGGCCCGCGCGCGGCGACCTCACCGACGACCGGGGCCTGCTGCGCCGCGCCCTCGCCGTCTGGGCCCGCCCCGGCGAGAAGGTGCAGGTCTCGGTGACCCCCGGCACCCCGTCGGGCGGCCCGGCCGGCCCGCCGCAGCTGCTGTACGCCGGGAACGTCGACAACGCGCGCGTGGTGATCCTCTACGACGGTCTACGCATCGCCCGGTACGCCGAACCGAAGGGCGGCGCGAGCAGGGCGGCGCTGGACTTCGCGCGGGCCGACGGCGCGCGGGGGGCCGAGGCGAGCGCCATGGTGCTGGGCCGGGCCGACGGCAACGTCCGCTATCTGACCGCTCCTTGGGTGCGGAAGGCGGCCGAGCGGGACCTGCGGAAGCCGAGGGCCGGCGCGATGGACCTCACGCTGACCGACGGCATCACCGCACCGATGGCCAGCCCGGCCCTGCGGAACGGCGTCTGCACGTCGTGGAACGTGCTCCAGCTGACCGACGACTCCGGTACGCGCCTGCTGACGGACCTCGGCGAACTGATCCCCGCCCACCTCACCACCGGACGGCCCGGCTCGCCCCACGAGGCGTCGGGCGCGAAGGCACAGCGCGCCTGGGCACCGTTCGCCTGCTCCCTGTCCGCCGTACGCTCGCAGGGCGTGCGGTCGGTGAACGCCTGGGAGTACGCCCAGCAGCCGCTGCCCGACGCGAGCGGTACGGCCGCGTGGGTGTGCACCCGGGCCGAGACCTGGCGGGGCGACGGCACCCGCGTGCTGGCGCAGTTCCACACACCGCGCGGGGCGTACGGGGCGGTGGCGGCGAAGGCCGAGAACGTTCCGGCGTGCGGCCCGCGCGATCCGCATGTGCTGGCCGGGGTGCTGTGGAAGTCGGAGGCGGGGCCCTGGTACCTGCTCGCGGCAGGCAGCCGGGACACGGCGTCGATCACCGCGACCGGCGGGATCGACGGTTCCACGCAGGGCAACCTGCTCACCGTACGCACGAAGCGGGGAGCGCAGGCCGGTCTGAAGGGAACCTTGGACAACGGGCGTTCGATCAGCGGTCTGCGGTAGCCGCCGGGCAAGAAGGTGAACACGGCTGGTCGGTCCGGTCCGTTCGAGGCCGGAACCGATCGGTAAAGTGTTCGCATGACTATCGGGGTGCGCCGCAGAATGGGTGTCGAGGAGCGGCGGCAGCAGTTGATCGGCGTCGCTCTCGACCTGTTCAGCCGCCGCTCGCCCGATGAGGTCTCCATCGACGAGATAGCGTCGGCCGCCGGTATCTCGCGCCCGCTGGTCTACCACTACTTCCCCGGCAAACTCAGCCTGTACGAAGCCGCGTTGAAGCGCGCCGCCGAGGACCTGGCGGGCCGGTTCGTCGAGCCGCACGACGGGCCGCTGGGGCCGCGGCTGCTGCGGGTGATGCACCGGTTCTTCGACTTCGTCGACGAACACGGCCCCGGTTTCTCGGCGTTGATGCGCGGCGGCCCCGCGGTCCCCGCGGGCGGAGCCCGCTTGATCAGTTCAGCTTCGGCGACGAACGCGCTCATCGACACCGTACGACAGGCCGCCTATGACCAGATCCTGTCGCATCTGAGGGTGGAGGATCCGCCCGCGCGACTGGAACTGGTCGTCCGCTCCTGGATCTCGCTCGCCGAGTCGACCGCGCTGATCTGGCTGGACGGCCGGCGCATCCCGCGCGCCGAGCTGGAGGCGCAGCTCGTGCACGACTTCGCGGCGCTGGCCGCCGTAAGTGCCGCCTACGACCCCGAGATGACAGCGCTGCTGCGCCGCATCCTCAAGGACGAACCGGTCGAGGGCCCGTTCAGCGACCTGGCCGCACGGCTGATCTCGCTGGCGTCCTAGCGCTTCGGTAGGAGGCGTCGAGTTCACGCACCTCCACGGAGGCGTGCAGGGCAAAGCCGTCGTCCTCGATGTACTTGCTGAGCAATTCCAGGACCGCTTCGGTCAGTCTCGCCTTGGTCTCCTCGGTGCGCCCGGCGAGCAGGCCGATCATCACGTGGACGACCGCGTGCCCCTCGTCCTCGAAACCGACCAGCGTGTCCTCGGTACGGCGGAACTGCGTCTTGCACGCCTCCGGCTTCGCCGCCGCGATCTCGACCGTCGCCGAGTGCAGGGCCTCGGCGAAACCGGCGCGGTCGAAGGCGGCGGCCATCGTCGCTGAGTAGTCGACAGTGATCTGCGGCATGGGCACTCCTGTTCCAAGGCAACAGGAGTCACCCTAACCGCAGCGCCAGCAGCGCGATGTCGTCCTCCCGGTCGTGGCCGAAGCAGCCCAGCAGGGTGTCGCACAGGGCGTCCAGGCCGGGTGGGGCGTCGGCGGCGGCCCTGCGCAGGTGTTCGAGGGAGACCTCGAGGTCCGTGCCGCGGCTCTCGATGAGGCCGTCGGTGACCATGAGGAGGCGGTCGGTCGGGTCGAGGTACAGCTCGGCGGGCTCCGGCCGGTCCAGGCCGAGGCCCAGCAGCGGCCCGCACGCCTCGACGTAGTCGGCGCCCGAGCCGTCCCGCACGATCAGCGGCGGGATGTGTCCCGCGTTGGCGATGCGCGTGCGCCCCGTGTCCGGGTCGGTCAGGACCAGGCAGACGGTGGCGGTGACGTCGGGGTGGTAGTGCAGCAGCATCCGGTCCAGGCGTGCCGCGAGGACGGCAGGGTCGCTCTCCTCGACGCAGTAGGCGCGCAGCGCGTGCCGGATCTCGACCATGACGGTGGCCGCGTCCAGCGAGTGCCCGACCACGTCGCCGACCGCGGTCAGCACCCCCTCGCCGGTACTCACGGCGGCGTAGAAGTCGCCGCCGATCTCGGTCTCCCGGGACGCGGGCACGTACCGGACGACGAGGCCGACGCCGGGCAGCCGGGCCAGCTTGTGCGGCTGGGGCAGGAAGCTGTGCTGAAGGGTGAGGGCGACGTGCCGCTCCGCCTGGTACATCAGCAGCGGCTCGGCGGCGAGCGCGGTCGCCTCGGCGAGGCGGGCGATCAGCCCGTCGTCCACCGGATCCTTCCCGCCGACCCGGCGCACGGGCCTGGCCACGCACACCGGTGCCCTGCCCTGCTGGGTCAGCGCCACCACGAGCCGGGCGTCCTCCTGGACGCCGGGCCGGAAGAAACCGGCCGGCCACAGCGGGGCGGGCACGACGACGCTGTGCACCCCGGTCTGCCCGTCGGCGATCCGCGCGACCAGCCGCGCGACCGCCTCGTGCGCGGCGCTGTCGGGCAGCGCGAGGGAGCTGCGGTTGCGGGAGGTGCCCCGGTGCAGCTCGCCGTCCGGGCCGACGACGAACACGGCCGCGGGTGTGCCGGTGAGCCGGGCGCCTCCGTCCGCGGCCGCCTCGGCCAGTTCCCGCAGGGTGCGCGCGGACTGCACGGTCACGATCGCCTCGGACAGCAGCGTCAGCCGGTGGACGAGTGTCTCGGCCCCGTTGCTCCGCCGCGCCCCGCGCACCGCCGCCCGTACGACGGCCTGGATCTCCCGCGGCTCGGCGGGCACCGTCAGATAGGCGTCCCCGCCCGCGTCCAGCCCCCGGCACCGGTCCCCCGGCCCCACCGCCGCGGCCGAGAAGTGGACCACGGGCAGCGCCGCCATGAGCGGCCTGGACTTGACCCGGCGGCACAGTTCGAAGCCGCTCATGTCCGGCAGCCCGACGTCGACGAGGGCCACGTCCGGCAGGGTGCCCGTGTGCAGCCGTACGTCGAGTTCGACGAGCGCCTCGTTCCCGCTCGCGACCGGCACGACCTGGTGGCCCGCGCGCCGCAGCACGGCGCCCAGGGCGTAGCGGCTGGCCGCCACGTCGTCGACGACCAGCACGGTCGTGTCGGTCTGCTTGCCGTTGCCGTCCATGTCCGCCGGTCCCGCGGGGAAAAGGGAAGTGGGGCGGCCCCGCGATCGGGTCCGCCCCACCCAAAGTAGTGCGACGTCAGTCCGTGCGCGCGAACACGGCGACAGTACGACCCGGAACGGCGAACGTGCCCGAAACCCGCTCGTAGGATGCCGACTTGACGATAGAGTCCGCCCCCGACGCCTGCACCGGGTGCAGCCGGTAGCCGGTCCCGGCGAGTGCGTCGACGCGCTGCTGCGCGGTCCTCGGCGTCGCGTTGAACACTACGACGAGATCACCGCGGTCACCGAGCTCCATGGTGATCACGCCGGGCGTCTCGTCCTTCCCGGACAGGGGGAAGGAGAGCGCCGACTGCACCTGGGCGGCCGTGTCGAGGGAGAACGCCTTCTCCGTCGTACGGATCCTCAGCAGATCCTGGTACGCGGCCGAGGTGCCCTCGATCTGCTCGCAGCCCACCTTGATGCCGCTCAACAAGGGCTTGGCGTACGGCCATTTGGACGCGTTGTCGGCCGCCATCGGCAGCCCGCGTCCGAAGCCGTTGCCGTCGGCGCAGTTCCAGTGGATCGCGTTGAACCAGTCGCCGCTGTCGTAGGAGTTGCGGTCCAGGGACTTGGAGCGCAGCAGGTCGGTGCCCGCCTGGGAGAGGGACGGGCCCTGCGAGAGGGTGGCGGTCGCCATGGCGAGGACCTGCATCCGGGCGCGGTCGGAGGCGCTCGTCGCAGACGGCAGCTTGAAGGCGAGCGCGTCGAACAGCGTCTCGTTGTCGTGCGCGTCGGCGTAGGCGAGGGCGTCGCCGGGGGCGTCCGCGTAGCCGGCGGGTGAGCCGTTGTAGTCGACGTCGGCGCCGGTGACCTCTTCGCCGCCCGTGTCGGTGAAGGTGAACGACTTCAGGTTGCCGGAGAGGCCGACCTTGATCAGGTCCTGGTAGTGCAGTAGACGGGCCTTTTGTTCCTCCGAAGCGCCGTTGCCCGTGGACGAGTTGGGGTCGGTGTACAGCCCGGACGCGAAGCCCTGGACGCCCGGGTCCTCATCGAAGGGGCCGCCGCCGCGCACGGCGTCACGGGCGCGGTCGGAGAAGGTCGCGATCCCTGTCCCCGCCATGTTCTTCTGCGTGGCCTGCACGAAGCGGGCGTCGTCGGCGACCTCGCCGAAGTTCCAGCCCTCCCCGTAGAGGATGATCTTCTTGCCGTCGACGCCGTCCTTTTCGAGGGTCAGCGCGTCCAGGGCCTCACGGACGGCGAGGATGTTGGCCTTCGGGTGGTGGCCCATGAGGTCGAAGCGGAACCCGTCGACCTTGTACTCCTTGGCCCACGTGACGATCGAGTCGACCACCAGCTTGCCCATCATGGAGTTCTCGGTCGCGTTGTTGGCGCAGCAAGTGCTGTCGGCCACCGAGCCGTCGGCGAGGAGCCGCTGGTAGTAGCCCGGGACGATCCGGTCGAGGACGCTCGTCTCCGCCTGGCCACTGGCCGCGGTGTGGTTGTAGACCACATCCATGACGACCCTCAGGCCGTCCTCGTTCAGCGCCTTGACCATCTCGCGGAACTCGACGGTACGGCCGGTGCCGTCCGGGTCGGTCGCGTACGAACCCTCGGGGACCGTGTAGTGGTACGGGTCGTAGCCCCAGTTGTAGGCGTCCTTCGCGGCGACCTTCCCGACGCACTCCTGCTGCTTCTCGGAGTCGGCCGGGTAGGAGGCCAGATCGCAGTCGACTCTCGCCTGGTCGGACCTCTTCTCGGGGATGGTGGCGATGTCGAAGGCGGGGAGGAGATGGACGTATGAGGTGCCCGACTTCGCCAGCTCACGGAGGTGCTTCGAGCCGTCGCTGTCCTTGTCGGTGAAGGCCAGGTAGGTGCCAGGGTGCTTCGCCGTCCTGTCCGCCACCGAGAAGTCCCGGATGTGCAGTTCCTGGATCTGGGCGTCCTTCAGCGGTACGGCCTTGGGCTTACGGAGGTTCGACCAGCCGCTGGGGGCAAGGGACTTGTCGTCGAGGTCGACGACGAGGCTGCGCTCGGAGTCGGCGGTGAGGGCGACCGAGTAGGGGTCGGTGACCTTGTTGGTGACGACCTTCCGGACGCTGGGCGCCCAGACCTTCACGACATACCGATAGGGCTTGTTCTTCCAGGACTTGGGGCCCGTGACGGACCAGACGCCGGTGGCGGCATCGCGCTTCATGGCCACGGTGGAGCCGTCGAGTTCCAGCTTCACGGAGTGGGCTGTGGGCGCCCAGACCGCCAGCGTGGGACGGCCGTTGTGGAATGTCGGCCCGAGCTCCGCCTTCGTCGCCCCGGGGTACAGATCGTCGAGTACGCCGGCGATCTGGACGCCCGTCGCCGCCAGCACGGCGCCGTTCGCGGCCCGCTGGGAGGCGACGATCTGGCCGGTGAGGGCCTCGCGCACCCGGTCGCGGTCGCGCGGATCGACGGACCAGGCGGTGTAGTCCTTCAGGTGCGGGAACTTCGTCTTCTGGCCGTCCGTGAGGGTGGTCCTCGTCAGCCGGAGCCAGCGCTGGTCGTCGCCGGTCAGCCCGCCGTCCTTCACCTCGATCGAGCCCTCGCGGGAGTACAGCAGCTGGGTGGATGCGGCCCCCTCGGAGCCGTTCCAGGCGACCGTGTTCCGGTCGATCCAGATCGCCTTGGAGGTGGTCAGGTCGAGCGCGGCGGCGGACCCGGCCGGCTGCGGGAGCAGGTACTTCTCCTGGCCGCTCACCAGCCACACCTCGTGACCGTTCGCCGTGAGGTCGAGCGACTGGTCGGTGGGCAGGTCCTTCTCGTCGCCCTTGTGGACGATGTAGCTGAGGCTGCCGGCACCGCTGGTGAGCGGTACCTCGAAGACTGCGCCATAGGTATCAGTCTTCACCGGCTTCAGGGGGTTCGACCACTCGGTGGGGTTCGCGGCGCCCGTCCAGACGTGCAGGCCCCAGCCGTCGTAGTTCCCGTCGCCGCGGTGGTAGTGCAGGACGGCCTTGGTCCTGTCCTGGGCGGGGTAGTCCGGGCGCTTCGTCCGTACGTCCGGCTTCCCCTGCTCGATCCACACCTCGCCGGTCTCGGTGACGTCGATCGTGCGGTCGGCGGAGACGTCCTTGTTGCCGTCCTTGTCGATGACGAGGAAGCCGACGTTCGAGGCGCCGGGCTTCAGCTTGACGTAGGCGAAGGCGCCGTACGCGTCCCGGCCGATGAAGGGGTGGCTGTCGGGCCAGTTCGTGGCCTCGCCGTCGGCGAGGTCGCCCCAGGCGTACAGGCCCCAGTCGGCGTAGTCGCCGTCGGTGCGCTTGTAGTGGACGATCGCGTAGTCGCGGGAGGAGGCGGTGGGCGGCTGCTCGGTGGGTGGGGTGCCGGTGGTGGAGGCCGCCAGGACGCTTGCCGTGCGGCCGGCCGAGTCGATCACGACCGCCTTGTAGCGCAGGGCCGTACCGGCCGGTACGTCCTCGGCGATGGTGTGGGTGACCTTGTACGGGGCGTGGTCGGCGGAGCCCAGGGTCCGCCACTTGCCGCCTCCGACCTGGGCGGCGAAGACGACGCGGTTGAGCTGTCCGCCGTCGACGTCGGCGCCGAGCTCCACGGTGCCGGTGGCGCCGGGGGCGGGGGCCTTGAGGGTGATCGTCGGCTTGGTGGCGGGCTTGGCGGGCTTGCCGGCCGCCTTGAGGACGATGGCCGAGCCGGGCGGGACGGTGAGGATGATCTTCTTGTTGGCGTCGGACGTGGTCGTCCGGTCGGTGCCGTAGATCCCGGTGTACGCCATCTGCCCCGAGCCCGTCGCGAACGTCGCGGTCTTCGCCTCGCCGGCGTTGTTGAAGGCGACGACGTACTCGGTGCCGGACTTGGCGTCGGTGCGCGAGAAGGCGTAGACGCCGGCGCCGTCCGCCGCGTACCGCTCGGTCTGGACTCCGTCGGTCAGCGCCGGGTTGGCCTTCCGCAGCTTCGAGAGAGCACTGATCTGCCGGTAGAGCGGTGCACTCGGGTCGTACGCGTCGCTCGCGTGCGTGCGGTCGGTGCCGATCTCGTCGTCGTCGAGGTAGTCGGCCGTACGGGAGGCGAACAGGGGCTGGCGGGCGTCCTTGTCGCCGCCGGAGCCGGTGAAGCCCTGTTCGTCGCCGTAGTAGACGACGGGGTTGCCGCGGCTGAGGAACATCAGCTCGTTGGCGAGTTCGTCCTTGGCGAGGATTTCCGCGTCCGTGGCCTTGGGGTTGTCCTGGTTCAGGAAGTACCCGATGCGGCCCATGTCGTGGTTGCCGAGGAAGGTGACCTGCTCGTACGCGTTGGCCTTGTCGGTCGTGTACTTGTAGTCGTCACCGAAGACGGAAGCCAGCTTCCTCGCGCTGCCGCCCTGGGAGGCGTACTGCCGGGCCGCCTCCTGGAAGGGGAAGTCGAGCGTGGCGTCGAGGCGGCCCTGGGTGACGTACGGCGAAGTGACCGCGGTGTCGGCGGAGTACACCTCGCCGAACATGAAGAAGTCGTCGCGGCCCCGCTTGGCCGCGTAGGCGTCCAGCGCAGTCGCCCACTGGCTCCAGAACTCCATGTTGACGTGCTTCACGGTGTCGATCCGGAAGCCGTCGATGCCGAAGTCCCTGACCCACCGCTGGTAGATCTTCTCCATGCCCTCGACGACCTCGGGACGCTCGGTCCACAGGTCGTCCAGGCCGGAGAAGTCGCCGTACGTGGTCGACTCGCCGGCGTAGGTCGAGTCGCCGCGGTTGTGGTACATCGTCGGGTCGTTGAGCCAGGACGGGACCTTGGTGCGCTCCGTGACCTTCGGCGTGCGCGGGAAGGAGTCGGCGTCCACGGCGGGAAAGCTCTCCGCACCGTCCGCGTAGTCCGCGTCATCGAAGGGCTCGCCGTCCTTCGTCAGGTACGGGAAGGCGCCCTCGGAGAGGTAGTCGTAGGACTTCTCCTCGTAGTCGACGACGTCGGCGGTGTGGTTGGTGATGACGTCGAAGAAGACCTTCATGCCCTTGGCATGGGCCTTGTCGATGAGGGTCTCCAGGTCCTTGTTGGTGCCGAAGTGCGGGTCGACCTGGGTGAAGTCGGTGATCCAGTAGCCGTGGTAGCCGGCGGAGGCGTTCGCGCCGGTTCCCTGCACAGGCCGGTTCTTGAAGATCGGGGCCATCCAGAGGGCGGTGGTGCCCAGGCCCTTGATGTAGTCGAGCCGCTTGGTCAGGCCCTTGAGGTCGCCGCCCTGGTAGAAGCCCTTGTCGGTGGGGTCGTAGCCGGTGGCGAGGCGCGAACCGGTCAGCCCGCCCTTGTCATTGCTCGGGTCGCCGTTGGCAAAACGGTCCGGCAGGACGAAGTAGAACTGCTCGCGGGTGGCATCGTGCCGGGCGGGCTCGGCGGCGAGCCTCGCGTCGGACGGGGGCGGAGGCGGGGTGTCCGCCCGCGCCGCGAGGGGCTGGACGAGCGCTGCGGCCAGCGCGGTCACGGTGACCGCAGCGACCCGTCCGGCGTGGGTGGTTCGGCGCCTCGACGGCGTCGGCCATCTCGGTATCACAGATGGACTCCTTGCGATAACGGCTCTTGTGGGTCCGACCCCGCGCGAAACGTATCGCCGCCGAAAGGCTTACAGCAAGAGTCTTGAAACTCGCGGCAAGAAATTTCAACTACCCCAGGCGGTACATCACCTGTGGCTGCCCCCACTCGACGAACCGCTCGACGCACGTGGCTCCCAGGGCCTCCAGCAGCCGACGCGATCGTAGATTGGCCTCCTGCGTCACGGCCACGATGTCCGCGCCCGGCACGCTGAGCGGGACCCACTCGACGGCAGCCGCCACCGCCTCGCGCGCATAACCGCTCCCCCAGTGTTCAGGCAGCAGTTGGTAGGAGATCTCGGTGCGTCCGCTGCGTGCCCCCGGCTCCACCATCACCGAGCCGACGACAACCGCGTCCTCTCCACGGACCACACTCAACAGCCCCGGCACCCCCACACACCGCTCTGCGCGGACGCGGACCACCTCCGCCGGAACCGGACCGCCGAGGTGACGGCGTACCTCGGCGTCGGTCCACAGGCGTGCGTGCGCCGGGACGTCTTCCGGTTCGACGGGCCGCAGTACCAGCCGTTTCGTGGCGAGGGACACGGGCCACTGGGCGAAGGCGGTGACGGCGGGCATATCGGTGATCATGTCAGAGGACGCCCCGGCGTTGGGGGTTCAGCGAGGGGATGGTTCAGCAGTTGGAGTTGGTCTGCGTCAGCAGGCCCAGCCGCCAGGGGAGGGTGTTGTAGGGGCCACTGGCCGAGGGGTTCATGCCCTGGTACAGGTACTGCAGGCGGCACGGGTTGATGGTGAGGGTCTCGTCGCTGGTGTGGCGGACCATCTCGCCGTGGCTGATGTCCCGGGTCCAGGGCGTGCCGCTGAAGGTGACGTTGTTGGCCCGCGCGAAGGGGTTGGACTCGGTGTCGGCGAGCGGGGTCCAGGTGCCGGTGATGCTGTTCGACGTCCAGGACCTGAAGTACCGCTTGCCGTCGCTGCCGATCGCCTCGTTGAGCAGCAGGTAGGTGTTCGAGTCCTTGAGCTTGTAGACGTTGGCGGCCTCCCACAGGCGGTACTTGTTGGAGTCCGACATCACCATGACCGTGTTGGTGAAGCCGTTGGGGAAGTTCGCCCGGGTGGTCTGCGAGCGATAGAGGTGCCCGTTGTCGTCGGAGGAGAACAGATAGCAGTTCACGCTGTCGCAGACGTTCCAGAAGTCGACCCAGTAGCCGCTGCCGATGTTGTCCCTGATGATCTGCGGCATGCCGTTCGCGTAGAACTTCTTCGGGGCGGTCCACGACTTGGGGTTGGCGATGTCCGCGGTGGTCGAGTACGCCGCGTTGTCCCCGGTCTGGTACACGAGGTACCACAGCTTCTGGGGCGCGAAGTAGAACACCTGCGGCGCCGCCTTGTACCCGGCGCCGATCGGGGTCTGGTCCAGATAGTGGTGCTGTGCGGCGCCGGCCTGCTGCCAACTGGTGAAGTTCAGATACACCATGCTGTACGCGCCGGTGCTGCTCGCGGTGCTGGCGAACACGTGCCACCGGCCGTTGTGGTACACGACCGACGGGTCCTTGATCGCGCTGAGGTTGTGGCTCGCGTCCGACTTCGGGGAGATCAGCACGTTGCTGGACTGCCACGTGAAGCTGCTCGGTAAGGCCTCCGCCTTCTCGGGGGACGCGGACGACGGCGACACCAGGGCGCCGATCAGCAGGCCGAGCCCGCCGAGTAAGACGCCCAGACGACTTCTCACGCGCATCGCGACTCCTATCGCTTGATGGTGTAGGTGACCAGGGACCGGGCCGGAACCGTGGCGCTCAGGGAGCCCCCGGTGACCGGCACGGCGGACTGCCTCGCGGTGCTGTTGGAGCCGTTGGTCAGATACGGCGTCGCCGTCCCGGTGGTGAACCCGATATTCCGCAGGCTGTACGAGACCTGCGTGGCGCTGGTGGCCGCGTTGAGTGCCACGACCGTCACCGATCCGTCGGTGTTGCGGAACGCCGACAGCTTGAGGCCGGCGTCGGGAGTGGTGGCGCCGATGCGGGTGGCGCCGGGCCGGACGAAGCGGCTGTAGTTGGCGATCGCCCACAGCCGCTTGGAGACCCGGTAGTTGTCGCCGTCGAGCTGGATCATGCCGCGGGTGGCGCCGACCGAGGCGCCGTACCAGTAGATGTAGCCGTTGGTGTTGCCCTTGGTGAGGGCGTCGTGGACGGCGGAGGCGACGGTGAAGCCGTCGTAGCCGCTGCCGTCGTCCCAGGCCTCGTTCCAGGTGGTGCCGTTGGGCGACCACTCCGACATCCAGGTCCGCTTCTGGGTCGGCAGGGGTCCGTCGACGGGGCTGGCGTAGGTGTGGCCGGCATGGGTCGCGACCAGACCCCGCGCCGTCGCGTCGGCCTCGATCGCGCTGGTGTAGTTCTTCTGCTGGTTCCAGCCGAAGGAGTCGCAGCAGACGACCTTGTGTCCGGCCGCGTTCGCGATCGGGCCGAACACCTTGGTGAACTCGACCGCCTGGGCGGGCGTGAGTCGCATGGAGTCGTAGGTGGCGGTGTAGTCGGGCTCGTTGGTGAAGCCGAGGTCGGTGATCCGGATGCCCTCCTGGCCGTAGAACTTGGCCCACTGCACCAGGTAGTCGGCGTACGCCTTGCGCCAGTCGCCACTCGCGCAGGTCGCGCCCGCGAGGCCGCACAGGGTCCCGCCGTTGGCGTCCGTTCCGTTGGTCTTCATGTAACCGGGGGCGGTCCACGCGTCGCCGTAGAAGCGGTTCACCCCGTAGGCCTTGGCCTGCTGGGCCAGCCACACCTGGCCCTTGTCCTGGCGGTCCCAGACGTACTTGGGGGTGGCGTTCGGCCCGCCGGGGTCGGTCGGCTGGATGCCCGAGTCGATGCCGAGGCGCAGGATGCTGAGTCCGGCGCCGGTGGACCGGTTGAGCAGCAGGTCCAGTACCTCGCGCTGCTTCGGTGCGGACAGGCCCTGCGAACCGCGCATGATGTCGGCCCGGCCGAAGTGCTCGGAGAAGCCGAAACCGTCGATCGGCTGGAGGGTGGTCGATCCGTTGATGGTCGCGGTGGTGGCCGCTCTGGCCTCCGGCCTGGTCGCCGCGGTGACACCGGCGACCGTCAGTAAGACCGCCAGGGACGTCACCGTCCACTTTCTGAGTCTGCGCATCATGATCCGCCCATTCATGCCCCAAATCGTGGGAGCGCTCCCATATTCTGCGGAAGGTAGGGCGGGGTTCCTGAACCGTCAACCCCTCGCGTACCGCACATTGCCAGTCGCAACAACGCGCGGTCACGCGGAGGGGCGGGAGCGGCTCAGCAGCTCGACTTGCCGGCGTGGATCGCGAGGGCCGTGTTCGAGCTCAAGGTGGCCGTGAACTGCCCACTGGAGTTCACCGTCACGGTCGTGTTGTTCTGCAGGTTGCAGTACGTCCCCGCAGGCAGCGACGTCTGGTACGTACGGCTCAGCGAGCCCGACTCGTGGTTGATGGCCACGAACCCCTTACTGCTCCGCCCGAACGCGATCGCGTCGCCCCCGTTGTCCCACCAGTCGGTGACGGCCTCACCGCGCGTGGCATTACGGAAGGCGACCATGGACTTGATCTCGGGCCAGTTGTGCTGGCACTTCCAGCCGTCCTGCCAACAGGCGTTGACCTGGCCGCCGTTCGGCGGACCCGCGTCTGTGTCAGAGAACTCGTAGCCGGAGTTGATGTCCGGAGCGCCGTAGGGCCAGGCCAGCATGAAGACGTTGGCCAGCGTGTAATTGGCGCCGTCCTTGTAGTTCAGCGTGGAGCCGTTGCGCTCGGTGTCGTGGTTGTCGACGAAGACGCCCGACACGGAGCTGTTCATGTAGCCCCAGCCCTCACCGTAGTTCTTCAGGTAGGCGAGGTTCTCGTTGTTGAAGACACGCTTGAGGTCGTAGGCGTAGCGGAACTCCTGGACGTCACCGTTGCCCGTGTACTCCGTGGGCTGGACGGCCTCACCGCTGCCGTAGATGACCTCCTGCTTCCAGTACACGGAGGGATTCGTGAGCCGTGACTTGATGTTGGCGAGATCAGCGGTGTCCATGTGCTTGGCCGCGTCGATGCGGAAGCCGTCGACACCGAGGGAGAGGAGCTCGTTCATGTAGCCGGCGATGGCACCGCGGACGTACGACTCGCCGGTGTCCAGGTCGGCGAGGCCCACCAGTTCGCAGTGCTGGACGTTCCAGCGGTCCTGGTAGTTGCTGATCCGGCTCGTGCAGTCGTCGAAGTCGTACGACGAGTACAGGCCCGGGTAGGCGTACTTCGTGTACGACGAGCCGCCGGTTCCGGTGCCGTTGCCCGCCGACATGTGATTGACGACCGTGTCGACGACGACCTTCACACCGGCCGCGTGGCAGGTGTTCACCATGTTCTGGAAGGCCGTGCGGTCGCCGAGCCGACCCGCGATCTTGTAGCTCACGGGCTGGTACGACGTCCACCACTGCGCGCCCTGTATGTGCTCGGCGGGCGGGGAGACCTGGACGTATCCGTAACCGGCGGGGCCGAGGGTGTTGGTGCACTCCCTCGCCACCGAGGCGAAGTTCCACTCGAAGAGGACGGCTGTGACGTCCTTTGTGCCGGGCGGGGAGGCGTGCGCGACGGTCGGGGTCATGACAAGAGCGGCCGTGAGAGTGAGGGCCCCGGAGAGGGTTCTGCGTGCCATGTGTGGGGTTCCTTCGTCTTTGAAGGTTCTTGCTGAAGGTTTCCGCAAACTTGCGGTGACGCAGATGTTAAAGGCCCGCCACCTGAAAAGGCAGCGGGCCGTATGAAGTTGAATGAAAAAACTTGCGAGGGGCCGTCAGGCCGTCGTCCACCACACCGTCGTGTCCGCCGGCACCTTCACCTCGCCGTCCGCCTCGGTCACCTCACCGCTGGCGAGGAGCAGACGGCCGTATGTCGGAGTCGTCACCGACTCGCCGCCGGTGTTCGCGACGCACACGAACTCCCCGCGGCGGAAGGCGAGGACGCCCTCGGGTGCCTTCAGCCATTCCACCGCGTCGCCCGCACCCAGGTCGGGCTGTTCGCGGCGGATGGTGAGCGCGGTGCGGTACAGCTCCAGGGTCGAGCCGGGGACGCCGGTCTGGGCCTCGACGCTCAGCTCGCCCCAGTCCTCCGGCTGCGGCAGCCAGCTGCCTGAGCTGCCGAAGCCGTACGACGATCCCGTGCGCGTCCACGGGATCGGCACCCGGCAGCCGTCGCGGAAGCCGTCCTGGCCCGCGCCCCGGAAGTAGGCCGGGTCCTGGCGCACCTCGTCCGGCAGGTCGACGACGTCCGGGAGGCCGAGTTCCTCGCCCTGGTAGACGTACGCCGATCCGGGCAGTGCCAGCATCAGAAGGGTGGCGGCTCTGGCTCGCCGCAGGCCCAGCTCGCGGTCGCCGGCCAGGCGGATCTGGGTGCCGAGGCCGGGCGGATTGGCGAAGCGGGTGGCGTGCCGGGTGACGTCGTGGTTGGATAGGACCCAGGTGGCGGGGGCGCCGACGGGGCGCATGGCCTCCAGGGTGCGGTCGATGACCTCGCGCATCTCCTCGGCGTCCCAATAGGTGCTGAGGTACTGGAAGTTGAACGCCTGGTGCAGCTCGTCGGGGCGCACGTAGTTCGCGGTGCGCTCGATCGTCGGGGTCCATGCCTCGGCGACGAAGATGCGCTCACCCGCGTACTCGTCGAGGATGCGGCGCCACTGCCGGTAGATCTCGTGCACGCCGTCCTGGTCGAAGAACGGCATGACATCGTTGCCCAGCAGTTTCACCTGGTCGTGGGCTCCGAGGTCCGGCAGCCCCTCCGCCTTCACCAGGCCGTGGGCGACGTCGATGCGGAAGCCGTCGACGCCCATGTCCAGCCAGAAGCGGAGAATCGAGCGGAACTCGTCTCCCACGGCCGGGTGCTCCCAGTTGAAGTCCGGCTGCTCGGGGGCGAAGAGGTGCAGGTACCACTCGCCGGGCGTGCCGTCCGGCTCGGTGACCCGCGTCCAGGCCGGGCCGCCGAAGATGGACTCCCAGTCGTTGGGCGGGAGTTCGCCGTTCCTGCCCTTGCCGGGGCGGAAGTAGTAGCGGTCCCGCAGCGGGGAGCCGGGGCCCTCCGCGACCGCACGCTTGAACCACTCGTGCTGGTCGGAGGAGTGGTTGGGGACCAGGTCGACGATGATCCTCAGGCCCAGCTCATGGGCGTCGCGGATGAGGGCGTCGGCGTCGAGCAGGTTGCCGAACATGGGGTCCACGGCCCGGTAGTCGGCGACGTCGTAGCCGGCGTCGGCCTGCGGCGAGGCGTAGAAGGGGCTGAGCCACACGGCGTCCACGCCGAGGTCGCGCAGGTACGGGAGGCGGGTACGGATGCCTTCCAGGTCTCCCATGCCGTCGCTGTCGCTGTCGGCGAAGCTGCGCGGATAGACCTGGTAGATCACCGCGTCCCGCCACCAGTCGCGGCGCTTGGCGACGGTGGCGATGGCGGAGCTCGGGGCCGAGTCGGCGGAGTGCTGCTGGCTCATGGCGTCCTTGGTACGTAAGGGGGTTCGGGTCACGGATGAATTGTGCGGCTTACAGGTTTTCGGCGGTTTACGGAAGTCTCGGGGTTCGTCGGCGCACGGATGTGAGGCGGCCGCGGTGACAGCGGGGTCGGATGGACACCGCGGCCGCCACCCGCGCGGCAAGCCGCACGGGAGTTCTGCGGTGAAGGGCCAAGCGGGTCGCCGGCGGTTCGGCAGCGCCCCAAGGGGGTGCGGGGCTGTATCGACACGCGGCTCCGCCGCGCGGGCGCGACCAGCCACGACGAAGCCGCGGACGATCGACTGCCGGCACATCGCGGCCCTCCCGGCGGAGCGTCAGCCCTTCGTGCCACCCGCCGTGAGTCCGGTCACCAGGTTCTTCTGCACGAAGTAGAAGAACGCGGAGACGGGTATCGCGACCAGCACCGCGGTGGCGGCCATGAGGTTGCGCTGGGCGTCGTGCTCGCTGACGAAGGTCTGCAGGCCGACGGCGAAGGTGTACTTCGTGTCGGACAGCATGAACGTCGACGCGAAGGCGACCTCGCCGAAGGCCGTGAGGAAGCTGTAGAAGGCGGCGACTGCCAGACCCGGCTTGGCGAGCGGCAGGATCAGCCGCGCGAACGTGCCGAAGGGGGTCAGCCCGTCGACGCGTCCGGCCTCGTCGATCTCGAACGGGATGGTGTCGAAGTAGCCCTTCATCAGCCATGCGCAGTACGGAACGGTGGTCGTGCAGTACACGAGGATGAGGCCGAGGTAGCTGTCGATGAGCTGAAGCTCCGACAAGATCTGGTACATCGGCACCATCAGTACGGCTACCGGGAACATCTGGGTGACCAGGAGTATCCACATGAACTTCTTGTAGCCGGGGAAGCGCATGCGCGAGACCGCGTAGCCGGTCGTGGCGGAGATGATCACACCGATGGCCGTGGTGCCGAGGGTGACGATCAGCGTGGTCTGCAGCCAGTCGAAGAACTTCGTCTCCTGCAGGACGAACGTGTAGTTGTCGAACGTCATCTTGCCCCAGATGCGCCCGGGGTGCAGGTAGTCGTCCTTGTCCGGGCCGAGGGACAGGAAGACCAGCCAGGCGACCGGGAAGAGCGCGATGAGGCTCGCGAGGATCAGGATGCCGTGGGAGGCGAGGCGGGCCGTGGGGGTGCTCTCGCCGCGGCGGCGGACCTTGCGCGGCCCGGTGGCGGAGTCCCGCCCGGTCGTCTCGGCGGAGGTCTCGACAGTGGTCGTACTCATGGGAACTCCTGCCTCAGATCGCGAGCTGCTGGTCATTGCGGTTCAGCCAGCGGCGGTAGAAGGAGGTGAAGACGATCAGGATGGCCAGCAGCAGGATGCCGTAGGCCGCCGACTGCGCGAAGTCACGCGGCTGCTGTCCGAAGCCGAGGTAGTACGCCCAGGTGACAAGGATCTGGGCGTCCGGGGCGGTGTCGCCGAACAGCAGGAAGATGATCGCGAACTGGTTGAAGGTCCAGATGACGCCGAGGAGGACGACGGTGGAGCTGACGGACCTCAGGCCGGGCAGGGTGACGTACCGGAAGCGCTGCCAGGCGGTGGCGCCGTCCATCTCGGCGGCCTCGTACAGCGAGGAGTCGATCGACTGCAGGCCCCCGAGCAGCGAGAGCATCATGAACGGCACACCGCACCAGGTGTTGACCATGATCGCGGTGAACCGCTGCCAGAAGGTGTCCTCCAGCCACAGCGGTGTCGGCAGGTGGAGCGTCTCCAGGAAGGAGTTGATGATGCCGCCGTCGGCGAGCATGAACCGCCAGCCGAAGACGGTGACGAAGGTCGGTACGGCCCACGGCAGGATCAGGATCATCCGGTAGAAGGTGCGGCCGCGCAGCTTCTGGTTGAGCAGCAGGGCGAGGCCGAGGCCGATCGTGTAGTGCAGGGTGACGCAGAGCGCCGTCCAGACGACCGTCCAGATGAAGTGCGACCAGAAGCGGTCGTAGGCCGTCTCGCCCCACAGGATGTCGGCGTAGTTGTCGAGGCCGATGAACTTGTAGGTGGCCTCGATCTCGTTGACGCCGATCGTGCGGGCCGAGTTGAGGCTGTTGGCGTCGGTGAGCGTGAGGTAGAAGCCGTAGGCCAGGGGGTAGAGCACGAGGACGCCGAGGACGATCGCCACCGGGGCGATCATCGCGTAGGCGTACCAGTGTCTGTGGTAGCCGTGCTTGATGCGCCGGCCCAGCCCGGGCTTCGGGGCGAGGTCACCGCGGCGCTTGCCGGTCGCGCGGTCGATGGCGACTGTCATGGTTCGACAACCTTTTCGAAGGTCTGCGGATCAAGGGGTGGGCCGTGCGCAGGCCGGTGGCCGCCGGATCTCTCCCCCCATTTCATGGGAGATCCGACGGCCACTCGGGGTCACTTGGCGAAGTCCGGGACCAGCTTGGCGATCGCGGTCTCGGCCTTGCCCAGGCCCTCGTCCAGGGACTCCTTGCCGCCGGCGATCTGCGGCAGCTCGGTGTCCAGCGGGCCCCACAGGGAGCTGTACTCGGGCAGCGCCGGGCGCGGCTGGGCGGCGGGCAGGACGCCCTGGAAGCCGGCGATGCCCGGGTCGGCCTTGACCTCGGCGGTGTAGGCGTCGTCGCGGGTCGGCAGCGTGGAGTTCTTCAGGGCGATGGTCTCCTGGGACTTCGCCGAGGTCATGAAGTTGACGAACTTCAGCGCCGCCTTCTGGTGCGCGGAGTTGGAGCCCGCGTACACCGACAGGTTGTGGCCGCCGGTCGGGGCGCCCGCCTTGCCGGTGGAGCCGGCCGGGACGGTGGCGATGCCCAGGTTGTTCTTGTCCTTGAAGGCCGAGCCCTTGTAGAAGTTCGTGATCTCCCACGGGCCCTGGACGATCGAGGCGACCTTGCCGCTGACGAACGCCTCCTGGATGTGGGCGTAGGCGTCGGCGGTGGTGTCCGCCTTGTGCAGGCCCTTGCCGTCGAACAGGCTCAGCCAGGTGCCGTACGCCTTCTTGGCCTCCGGAGAGGTGACGGTGACCTTCTTGGCGGCGGCGTCGACGGTGTCGGTGCCCTCGCCGTAGAGGAACGTCTGCGCGTAGTAGGCCTGGGTGGAGCCCCAGTAGCCGTCGACGCCGGTCTTGTCCTTGATCGTGGCGGCGGCCTTCTTCAGGTCGTCCCAGGTCTTGGGGGCCTCGACGCCGGCCTTCTCGAACAGTTCCTTGTTGTAGACGAGGGCGAGGGTGTCCGTGGTGAAGGGGACGCCGTAGACCTTGTCCTCGTACTTGGCCTGCTCGATCAGGCTGGGCTGGAACTTGTCCTGCTCGGCGAGGGCCTCGGTGCCGTCCAGCGGCAGGAAGTAGCCCTTCTTGGCGAAGGCGGGGGTCCAGCCGACCTCGGAGCGCAGGATGTCCGGGGCGCCCTTGGAGCCGGCGGCGGTGTCGAACTTGTTCTGCGCCTGGTCGAAGGGGACATTGACGTACTTGACCTTGATGTCCTTGTTGGCGGCTTCGAAGTCCTTGATCAAGGCCTGGTACGTCGGCGCCTCGTTCGTGGCGTTGGAGGTGTCCCACCAGGTGAGGGTGACCGGACCGTCGGCCGAGTCGCCGCTGTCACTTCCGCCGCAGGCCGTCGCCGCGAGGGCGAGGGACGCCACCAGAGCGGTGGCCGCTATGCCACGCCGCATGAGTTCTCCTTGGTGAATTCGAGAGGGGGGACCCCGCCGAGCGACGTGAACGTAACAGCGATGTAAGCGTTGCGAAAGTCCTTGCAGCAAAAAGATGCAAGAGAGGTCTGAAGTTATTCGGGCGTGACCTGTTGGCGACCGTCGTGAGACGCTTCTTTACAGCCGTAGAGCGGTAGGGGATGGTCTGTGCAAGACTCTGCAAGCTCTTGCCGCCACTTTCATGAGGGAGCGCGATGAGCCCACGCCGCCGGATCGGTGCGCAAGGCAACACCTGGCCGGTACAGTCCCACCCTGTGACCACACGGCTTGCCGACATCGCCGCTCAGGCGGGGGTGAGCGAAGCGACCGTCAGCCGCGTCCTCAACGGCAAGCCGGGCGTCGCCGCCACCACCCGCCAGTCCGTGCTGGCCGCCCTCGACGTGCTGGGCTACGAGCGACCGGTGCGTCTGCGGCAGCGCAGCGAGGGTCTGGTCGGCCTGATCACCCCGGAGCTGGAGAACCCGATATTCCCCGCGCTGGCCCAGGTCATCGGCCAGGCGCTGACCAGGCAGGGCTACACGCCCGTCCTGGCCACCCAGACCCCGGGCGGCTCCACGGAGGACGAGCTCACCGAGATGCTCGTCGACCGGGGCGTGGCCGGCATCATCTTCGTCTCCGGTCTGCACGCGGACACCTCGGCCGACATGCAGCGCTACGAGCAGCTGCGCGCGCAGGGCGTGCCGTTCGTGCTCGTGGACGGTTTCTCGCCGAAGGTGCAGGCGCCGTTCATCTCCCCCGACGACCGGGCGGCGATGACGCTGGCGGTCACGCATCTGGTGTCGCTGGGGCACACGAGGATCGGGCTGGCGCTGGGGCCCAAGCGGTTCGTGCCCGTGCAGCGCAAGATCGAGGGCTTCGTGCGCACCATGCAGGACCAGCTGGGCCTGAGCCCGGACGCCATCGAGTCGGAGCTCGTCCAGCACTCCCTCTACACCCTGGAGGGCGGCCAGGCGGCGGCCACCGCGCTGATCGACCGTTCCTGTACGGCGGTGGTGTGCGCCAGCGACATGATGGCGCTGGGCGCGATACGGGCGGCCCGGCAGCGGGGTCTTCAGGTCCCGAAGGACATCTCGGTGGTGGGCTTCGACGACTCCCCCTTGATCGCCTTCACCGACCCGCCGCTGACGACGATCCGCAAGCCGGTCCCGGCGATGGGCCAGGCGGCGGTCCGCACGCTGCTGGAGGAGATCGGCGGGACGCCCGCGCCGCACAGCGAGTTCGTGTTCATGCCGGAGCTGGTGGTACGCGGTTCCACGGCTTCGGCGCCCGGGGACCGGGGTCGCCATCAGGACACGGGACGCTGACGCAAGACTGGGGCGGTCGAAAGCCTTGGGGCGATCAAGCTGACGTAACCCTTAGGGCGACCAAGTCGTCCTCAAGGCGGAGAATTCGCTCTTTCCGCAGTGCGCTGGTAGTAGGGTGCGGGGGTCTTCCGGGCGTAGACGCGCGGCCCGGACCCGACCAGGGGATGATCTGCCGGGAAGGGCCTTTCTGGCAGACTCTGTGCCTATGGGTGAGACGACCGTGACGCCGCAGGAAGGCCGCGAAGAGGCCGTTCCGCATCCCGTCATGGCCGAGGCGGGACACAAGACGGGGCAGACGCGGCAGGGGGTCGTGCAGCGGCTGCGCACCCCGCGTCGCCCTCGTCTGTGGTTCGAGATCCTGCTGATCGCGGTGAGTTACTGGACGTACTCACTGATCCGCAACGCGGTCCCGGAGCAGAAGTCCGAGGCACTGCGCAACGCCGACTGGATCTGGAAGGCCGAGCACCAACTCGGCATCGCCGTCGAGGAGTCGGTCAACCATGCCGTGAACTCGGTGACCTGGCTCATCGTGGGCATGAACTACTACTACGCGACACTGCACTTCGTGGTCACGCTGGGTGTGCTCGTGTGGCTCTACCGCAGCCATCCCGGCCGCTACGCGGCGACCCGCATGGTGTTGTTCGCGACGACGGGCGTCGCCCTTGTCGGTTACTACCTGTATCCGCTGGCGCCGCCCCGCCTGATGAACGGCGGCGACTTCATCGACACGGTCATGGTCCACCAGACGTGGGGTTCGATGGCCTCCGGCGACCTGAAGAACATGTCGAACCAGTACGCCGCGATGCCGTCGATGCACATCGGCTGGTCCATGTGGTGCGGGCTGACGATCTTCGCGTTGGCGTCGGTGCCGTGGGTGCGGGTGCTGGGTCTGCTCTACCCGACCGCCACGCTGGTGGTGATCGTCGCCACCGCCAACCACTTCTGGCTGGACGCGGTGGGCGGCATCGCGTGCCTCGCCTTCGGCTTCACGGTGGCGTGGGTCTGGTACGGCACCCTGCCGTATGCGCTGCCGCGCCTGGTGGCGGTCCGGGGGGCAGGCGGGGCGCTGCTGCCCTCGCCGTCTCGGGCGGGGTGAGCGAGGGCGGCTGAGCCGGGGGCACTGTGGTCGGCCGCGCCGTCAGCGCCCGTCATCCCCCGTCATCCCCCGTAGAGCAGCTCCTCCACCACGCCCCGCGCCCGCCGCGCCGTACGCCGGTAGTCGTCCAGCATGTCTCCGACATGCCCCGGGCCGTACCCCAGGTACCGCCCCACCGCGCCCAGCTCCCGCGCCTCCGACGGGAACGTGTCCGCGGCCCGTCCCCGCACCAGCATCACCGCGTTGCGCACCCGCGTCGCCAGCACCCACGCCTCGTCGAGGATCCCGGCGTCCTCGTCCGAGAGGAGGCCGGCCGCGCGGGCGGCGGCGAGGGCGGCCCGGGTGCGGGTCGTGCGCAGCCCGGCCACCTCCGACCCGTGCCGCATCTGGAGCAGCTGGACCGTCCACTCGACGTCGGACAGCCCGCCGGGCCCCAGCTTGGTGTGCAGCTTCGGGTCGGCGCCGCGCGGCAGGCGTTCGGTCTCCATACGCGCCTTCAGACGGCGGATCTCGCGTACGGCGTCGTCGCCGAGGCCCGCCTCCGGGTAGCGGAGCGGGTCTATCAGCTCGACGAAGCGGCGGCCCAGCTCCTCGTCCCCGGCGACCGGCTCGGCCCGCAGCAGCGCCTGCGACTCCCACACCAGCGACCAGCGGCGGTAGTAGGCCTCGTACGACTTCAGCGTCCGTACGAGCGGTCCGGACTTGCCCTCCGGCCGCAGGTCCGCGTCGATCAGCAGCGGCGGGTCGGAGCTGGGGATCTGGAGCAGGCGGCGCATCTCGGAGACGACCTTGTTGGCCGCCTCGGAGGCCGTACGGTCATCCACTCCTTCGTGCGGCTCGTGCACGAACAGCACGTCGGCGTCGGAGCCGTAACCCAGCTCATGCCCGCCGAAACGCCCCATGCCGATGATCGCGAACCGGGTGGGCAGGGTCTCCCCCCAGCCTTCCCGGACCACCGCGCGCAGGGTGCCCGCGAGGGTGGCGGCCGTCAGGTCGGACACCGCGTCGCCGACGCGGTCCATGAGCGCGCCCTGGTCGGCCTCGGCGGGCTGGGCCTCGGTGCCGTAGGAGCCGACGATGTCCGCGGCGGCCGTACGGAACAGCTCGCGGCGGCGGACACCGCGCGCGGCCGTGACGGCCTGCGCCGCGCCGTCCGCGCGGCCGACCGCGGCGAGGATCTCCTGCTCCAGGTGCGCCCGTCCGCGGGGTTCGAGGCCTCCCCCGTTGCCGTTGCCGAGCAGCGCCACCGCCTCGGGCGCGCGCATCAGCAGGTCGGGGGCGAGGCGGCCGGCGGACAGCACACGGGCCAGGTTCTCGGCCGCGGCGCCCTCGTCCCGCAGGAGCCGCAGATACCACGGCGTCCTGCCCAGCGCGTCGGACACCTTGCGGAAGTTGAGCAGTCCGGCGTCCGGGTCGGCGGAGTCCGCGAACCAGCCGAGCAGGACCGGCAGCAGCGTCCGCTGGATCGCGGCCTTGCGGGTGACGCCGGAGGCCAGTGCCTCCAGGTGCCGCAGGGCCGCCGCCGGGTCCGCGTAGCCGAGCGCGACCAGCCGTTCCCGGGCCGCCTCCGGGCTCAACCGGGCCTCTCCGGGGGCGAGTTGGGCGACCGCGTCGAGCAGTGGCCGGTAGAAGAGCTTCTCGTGCAGCCGTCGTACGACGCTGGTGTGCCGTTTCCACTCGCGGGTCAGCTCGGCCACCGGGTCGGCGCGCAGGCCGAGGGAGCGGCCGAGGCGGCGCAGATCGGCCTCGTCCTCGGGGACGAGGTGGGTGCGGCGCAGCCGGTAGAGCTGGATGCGGTGCTCCATGGAGCGCAGGAAGCGGTAGGCGTCGTCGAGCTGGACGGCGTCGGCGCGGCCGACGTAGCCGCCGGCGGCGAGGGCCTGGAGCGCGTCGAGGGTGGTGCCGCTGCGGAGGGAGGCGTCGGCGCGCCCGTGCACCAGCTGAAGGAGCTGTACGGCGAATTCGACGTCCCTCAGGCCGCCCGGGCCCAGCTTCAGCTCACGTTCGATCTCCGCGGCCGGGATGTTCTCGACCACCCTGCGCCGCATCTTCTGCACGTCGGGGACGAAGTTCTCGCGCTCGGCGGCCTTCCAGACGAGGGGTTCGAGGGCGGCGACGTACTGTTCGCCGAGTTCGGCGTCGCCGGCCACCGGGCGGGCCTTGAGCAGCGCCTGGAACTCCCAGGTCTTGGCCCAGCGCTGGTAGTAGGCGAGGTGACTGCTGAGCGTGCGCACCAGCGGACCGTTTCTGCCCTCGGGGCGCAGATTGGCGTCCACGGGCCAGATCGATCCCTCGACGGTCGTCTCCGAGCAGATGCGCATCATGTGCGAGGCGAGCCTGGTGGCCGACCGCAGGGCCTTGCCCTCGTCGGCCCCGTCGACGGCCTCCGCCACGAAGATCACATCGACGTCGGAGACGTAGTTGAGCTCATGGCCGCCGCACTTGCCCATCGCGATGACGGCCAGCCGGCACAGCGCGGCGTCCTCGGGCGCGGCGGCGCGCGCGATGGCGAGCGCGGCGCGCAGGGTGGCGGTGGCGAGGTCGGCGAGTTCGGCCGCGGTCTCGGCGAGGTCGGTGGTGCCGCACACGTCACGGGCGGCGATCGACAGCAGGCAGCGCCGGTAGGCGACGCGCAGGGAGACCGGGTCGGTGGCCTCGGCCAGGCCGCGTTCGAACTCCTCCACCCCCGGGTGGAGGTCGCTCGGTTCGTACATGACCAGGGCGTGCCAGTCGCCGGGGTGCCGGGCGAGGTGGTCGGCGAGCGCGGCGGAGGCGCCGAGCACGCCGAGCAGCCGGTCGCGCAGCGGCTTGGCCGCTATCACCGTGTCGAGCAGTTCCCGGCGGGCAATGTGGCCGGACTGCGCCTCCAGCAGCCGTACGAGACCGTGCAGGGCGAGGTCCGGGTCGGCGGTCGCGCCCAGCGCGTCGAGCAGCACCGGGTCGTTCCTCAGCGGCGCGAGCTCCGCGCTGTCGAGCAGGCGCTCGGCGGCGGAGGGATCGGTGAAACCGTGCCGCAGCAGTCGCGTGAAGGTGCTGCTCCTGCGCCCCGGCGCCGTCATCCCCGGCCTCCCGTCCGATCAAGGTCGTACGCGCCCGAGCCTAACCGCAGAGCTGGTGGGAAGCGCCGGGTCGGCCGGCGATGAGTTTCCGCGGGCGCGGAGAGTCTGGACCGGGAAGGCAGGGGAACGCGGAGTTACACCAGGCATGGAGGACGACCGATGAGCGAAAAGGAACCCGAGACCCGGCTCGACCCGCGCTACAGCGACGAGGCGGCCGCACCGATCCCCTGGCCCGACGCCGAGGCGCTGCTCGCATCGGCCGAGCTGTTCTGGATCTCGACGGTACGGCCGGACGGACGACCGCATGTGACACCGCTGCCGGCGGTCTGGGCGCACGGCGCGCTGCATTTCTGCACGGGCCCCGAGGAGCGCAAGGCGAAGAACCTCGCACACAATCCGCACGTCGTGCTGACCACCGGCACCAACATCTGGGACAAGGGCTACGACCTGGTGGTCGAGGGCGAGGCGGTGCGTGTGTCGGACAACGGGAGGCTACGCGAGCTGGCCGCCGGGTGGGAGGCGAAGTACGGCGAATTCTGGCACTTCGAGGTACGGGAGGGGTATTTCCACCACGGTCCTGGGCACGCCGTCGTCTATGCGGTGGCGCCGCGCACGGTTTTCGGCTTCGGTAAGGGGGAGCCGTTCAGCCAGACGCGGTGGCGGTTCTGACGTCCGACGTCTGGCATCCGACCTCGACGAGGGAGTCAGGCCATGGACATGAGCCTCGAAGTCGTTCTGCTGCCGGTCTCCGACGTGGACCGGGCCAAGGAGTTCTACCGGGACAAGGTCGGCTTCCACGTGGATCTCGACGACGAGGTGATGCCGGGCGTGCGGATCGTGCAGCTGACCCCACCCGGCTCCGGCTGTTCCATCGCCCTCGCCGACGGGCTGGAGGTCCCGACGGGGATGCCGCGGCCTGGGACGTACCACGGGCTGCAGTTGGTCGTCACGGACGCGAAGGCGGCCTACGAGGAGCTGACCGCGCGCGGCCTCGAGATCAGCGAGCCGCAGCAGTTCGCACCGCAGGACGGCGCGACCTTCATGTACTTCACGGACCCGGACGGCAACGGGTGGGCGGTGCAGGAGTTCCGGCGGCGGGCTGCGGAGCCGTTGCATCAGCTGTTGGCGGACTTGGCAGCTCGGCAGGGGTAGCCGGGACCGAGGGGCGGTCCCGGATACAGCAGGCGCCGGAGTGGCGGGGCAGTGCCGGGACCGGTCCCCGAGGTCCGCCCCTACTCTGCCGGGCATGCGAAGCACACCGTTGCTGTGTACCGCGATCCTCGCGGCCGTGGCCGTCCCCGCCTGCGGCACCTCCCAGGAGTCGGCGTCCTCACCACGCGCCTCCTCCTCCCCGGTCCGCTCGTCCTCCGCGCCGTCCTCCTCGGCGGCTGCCTCCGCCTCGGCCTCCGCCGAGGCGAGGCCCGATTTCTGCCTTCACCTGAACACGTTCTCCGCGGCTGCCGGCCCCGTCTTCGACCTGGCAGTTTTCGACCTCGCGACCGGCGAAACGCCCAAGAAGCGGGACGGCATGATCACTTCCGTCAACGCCATGGCGTTGTCGGGCACCCAGCTGTTGGACCAGGTACCGGCCAACTTGAACGACGACCTGCGCACGGTCGTCTTCGCGGCGGCCGAGGCGAAGAAGGAGCTGGCCACCGATGTTCCGGCCGCTGATGCCGTCGAGGGCCTGCTCACCGAGAAGGTGTCGGCGGCACGGGAGGCGGTCACCGCCTACCGAGGGCCTTGCTGAACAATGCGCGGAAGTTGCAGCGAGCCGGTGCTCGTCGACACGGGTGCGCCGTCGAACCGGCAGCAGTGGCTTGATCACGCCTGGAACCTTGTCGATCCGGCTGACCTGCGATGGGTCTTCCTGACCCACGAGTACCACGACCACGCGGGAAACGTCCGCGAGGTCATGGCCACCTGCCCGAACGCCATCCTGGTCACGACCTGGTTCTCGATGGCCCGCTACGCCATCGACACCGAGGAGTTCTGGATGCCGTTCAACCGCTCCCGCTGGGTGCGCGACGGCGAGAGTTTCACCGCCGGGGACCGCACGCTCCTCGCGATCAGGCCACCGTTCTTCGACAACCCGACGACGCGCGGACTCTTCGACCCCACGACGCGGGTCTACTGGGCGGCCGACACCTTCGCCACGGCCCTCCCACACCCCGCCGAGAACGCCGCCGACCTGGACCGGACGGCCTGGCGACGCTCTCTCCAGTGATTGGCAGATCTGTTCCACCGGCACGGCCATATGACCTGGGGTTTTCCTTCGCGGGGGTGGAACAGATCTGCCAATCCCCCAAACCTGCTCCGCCCTGTGCCTACAGCACCGGCAGGTTCTCGGTACGGCACCGTCCACCCGGAAAGGTCAGCTACCCAGCACGTCCATCAGGTGGTCGTCCAGGTCGGCCACCCAGTCCGCCCGCCGCCACGGCCGCAGCTCCCGCCGAGCCTGCCGCAGGCGCAGCGCAGGCACTCGACCGCCCGTGGCGGACGCCGCAGCCACGCACTGGTGCAGCAGTTCCGCCGCCGCGCGCGGCTCGCGGAGCCGGATCCGGGCGAGCGCCTGGTCGGTGGTGACGATCGCCCGCTGGACCTGCTCGCGAGGTGCCGACAGCACCTCCGCGGATCGCTCGAACCGGTCGTGCGCCGCTGCCGGGTCACCGACGTACAGCTCGCACACGCCCTCGAAACCCCGGAGGTGTGCGCTCGAGAAGCCGGTCGGGGCGGGCTCGTCGGCGTGGGCCGCCTCGATGTCGTACCAGGCGAGCCCCAATGCGGTCTGTGCCTGCCGGTCGTGCCCGCCCCGGGCCGCGAACTCCGCTTGCGTTCGACCTCGCGAACGCGGGGGGGCGCGTGGATCGGGGGTCTCGCCCTGGCGGCGGGCTTCGGCGCGACGTCCCCGGCGGTCGCCGGTGCGGGCCTGGCGGTGCTCGGTCTGGGGGTCGCCGCTGCCGCGGCTGTGGTGGACCGGCGTCGGGTCGCTCCGCAGACGGCGCGAGAGAGGATCGTTGCGACGCACGTGCCTCAGGAGTCGGAGGCGGTTCGCTCCTGACGGGCGCCGGGAACGGTCTGGCGCCGGTGCTCTGCGCTGCCGAAGGTCGCCGCTTACTGCATGCCCTGTTGACTGTTCACGGTGCCGACCGTGCGCCTGGTCAGAGATCGTCGGGGAGGATCCGGAAGTGGGTGTGCCTGCCGCCCAGCGGGCGGACGGCGCGGAAGTCGCGGAGGTCCCGGGTGAGGACGGCATCCGTGCCGTACTCGGCGGCCATCGCCACGTTCACCGCATCCACCAGGTCGAGGTCGAGCGATGCGTAGCGTGCTCGTACGGACAGCGCGGCGTCGAGGATCTCCGGTGTGGGCGGGGCCAGAATCAACCGCATCTGCCGCACCCGCGCCGTGAGGGACCGGAGGATTGCGTCGGCCGCGGCGCGTCCGGCGCGGCTGGTGGCCACCTGGTGCACCTCGGTCAGCGCCAGAGGGGTGGCAACGAGGAAGCCACACTGGTCCGCTGCCTTCCTGGCAGCTTGGTGGTCGGGGTGGGAGCGGTTGTAGAGGGTGAGGATTCCGGAGGTGTCGGCGACAGCGATCACGCCGCGTGTCCCCCGTTCCGGCGTTCCCGCGCCTCGTAGCCCTCGGTCACCGCGGTCCGAACGTCGTCCCTGGTGACAGGCCCTCCGAGGTCGAATGTCTCCTCGTCGGAGAGGAAGGGCTCCTCCCAGACGCGATGCGCCAATGCGATGCGGTGGAGGCCCTCGCGGATTATCTCGGCCTCGGAGACACCCAGACGGGCGGCCGCTTCCTTGATCAGTGCGAGGTCGCTGTCGTCGGCGTAGACATTGGTGCGCTTCAGGGCCATATCCTCATGGTACAGGACGTGTACCACGTCGTCGGCGCGTCTCGCCACAACTCGTCCTCGCCGAGCTCGATCACCTGCTCGGCGACGCGTGGAGCCTCCTACGCAGGCACGACCGTCCACCTGAACGTGGAGCTGTGCCCGAAGGCACCGACCCGGACCTCCCCAGCGCCCCTGGACCGACGACGGTAGCTGCGGCCCCGCCCCTAGGGGGTGTTTTGAAAGTCCCGCACAGCACCCACGGCGCCCGGCACGCACCCTCGCCGCACCGGCCAAAGACCCAAGTAGCTCCGCTACGAGGGCCTTCGTCCGGCACGCCGAGGGCACGCACCGAACACCGCGGGCACCGCACAGGACTTTCAAAACACCCCCTAGCCCATGGACGACCCTGGCGGTGGCGGGCAGGGCGGCCCCGCAACTGGCCGGCCGCTACCGCGCCGGACTCCGCCTCGCATCACTCATCCTCTGGCTCCGCGAACCCCGACGTGATCAATTGCCCGTCGGGGCACGGGCCGGCTTGCGCACCATGAACGCGTCCACCGGATCCTCGGCCTCGACCGTGAACCCGTGCCGCTCGTACAGCCGTCGGGCCGGACTGCCCTGCAGCACGTTCAACCGGACAGGGACGCCGCTGCGGTCACACCCCGCCAGCAGCTCGCGCAGCACGCCCGAACCGATACCGCTGCCCTGAAGATGCGGGGCCAGGTAGAAGTGCTCCAGCCAGTGAGTGTCCTCGGCCCGGCGCAGCGCCACGCAGCCGGCGAACGCGCCGCCAACCTCGATGACCCAGGTGTGCGCCGGTTCGAACCCGTCCCGCAGCCGCTGCCGCACGCGCTCCTCGTCATACCGCCCGAGCCGTTCCAGATCCGCCCGCAACACCACGGCACGCAGCTCTGCCACTGCTGCGACGTCCGACACCGACGCCGGCCGAATACCCCAGTCCACCATGATCGCCACGCTACCGCTCCGCGGCCGGAGGGCCCAGAGACGCCCAGCCTCCGGTTTCCCGGCCGGCGATCTACGCCGGGACAAGGACGGTGAGCCATTCCGCTTCACGTGGCCGGTATCCGTAACGATCCATCAGACCCGACACGGTCGCCGGGACGTGGCGGGCTCCGTAGACGATGGCCACCCGGATCGGCTCGTCGGCGCGCTCCGCGTGGATCTCGCCGAGCGCGTCGAGCAACCGTTCGTCGCGCCGATCGGTCATCGCATGCTCCACAGGATCGTCGGCCATCATCTCCGCCCGCAGCGTCGACGGCAGATCGTCGACTGCCAGGTCCTCATCGAGGAAAGCGCGCGGACCCCGCAGCGCGAACACCAGGCCCATCACGGGAGCCGCGACCAGGAGAAGCAGGTACGTCCACCGCGGCAGTGTCTTCAGGTCCGCGATCGCCTCCGCCGCGGTCACATCGGGGTTGATGACCGGCACGGACTCGGGAAGCAGCAGCTCATCGCGCTGCTCCTGCAGGCCGTTGCGCCGACGCCGTGGGGCGAACCGGTAAGCAAGCGTGAGGGCACTCACTCCGACCGAATTCCCTCGGATTCCCTCCATGACTATGAGGTCGCATTCCCTGAGCCTGATGCGGACCTGGGAGTAGAACGTCGGCGACGCCACATGCAGCATCGGGAAGATCACGAATTCAAGTGGCTTCCCTGTCCGCCTCATGGTGATCACAGCAGATCGGACGGCATACCCGGTCACCTCGATGATTTGCATGACTCCCCCGCGAACCTCGCCCGGTTTCCCTTCCACCCGTACCAGGACACGAGCCCGCGCAGGGCCGCGGTTCCCTCTGCCCAGGAGGAGTGAGACGCCACGGGGCCGACGGTCCACGACCGTCGGCCCCGGCAGTCAGATCAGCGGGAAACCCGCTCCGACCCGCCCTTACAGCACCGGCAGGTTCTTCCGCAGCTCGAAAGCCGTGACCTCGCTGCGGTACTCCTCCCACTCCTGCCGCTTGTTGCGGAGGAAGAAGTCGAAGACGTGCTCGCCCAGCGTCTCCGCCACCAGGTCGCTGCGCTCCATCAGCGTCAGCGCCTCGCCCAGGTTCTGCGGCAGCGGCTCGATGCCCATCGCGCGGCGCTCCGCGTCCGACAACGCCCACACGTCGTCCTCGGCGCCCGGCGGGAGTTCGTAGCCCTCCTCGATGCCCTTCAGGCCGGCGGCCAGCAAGGCGGCGTAGGCCAGGTACGGGTTCGCGCCGGAGTCGATCGAGCGGACCTCGATGCGGGCCGAGCCGGTCTTGCCGGGCTTGTACATCGGGACGCGGACCAGGGCCGAGCGGTTGTTGTGGCCCCAGCAGATGTACGAGGGGGCCTCGCCGCCGGCGCCGGCCGTGCGCTCCGTGCCGCCCCAGATGCGCTTGTAGGAGTTGACCCACTGGTTGGTGATGGCGGAGATCTCCGCCGAGTGCTTCAGCAGGCCCGCGATGAAGGAGCGGCCGACCTTGGAGAGCTGGTACTCCGCGCCGGACTCGTAGAACGCGTTCCGGTCGCCCTCGAAGAGCGAGAGGTGCGTGTGCATGCCGCTGCCCGGGTGCTCGGAGAACGGCTTCGGCATGAAGGTGGCCTGGACGCCCTGCTCCAGCGCCACCTGCTTCATGACCAGGCGGAACGTCATGATGTTGTCGGCGGTGGAGAGTGCGTCCGCGTAGCGCAGGTCGATCTCCTGCTGGCCCGGCGCGCCCTCGTGGTGGGAGAACTCGACCGAGATGCCCATGGACTCCAGCATGGTGATCGCCTGGCGGCGGAAGTCCATGCCGATGTTCTGCGGGGTGTGGTCGAAGTAGCCGGAGTTGTCGGCCGGGGTGGGCCGGGAGCCGTCCAGGGGCCTGTCCTTGAGCAGGAAGAACTCGATCTCCGGGTGGGTGTAGAAGGTGAAGCCCAGGTCGGAGGTGCGGGCCAGGGCCCGCTTCAGCACATAGCGCGGGTCGGCGAAGGACGGGGAGCCGTCCGGCATGAGGATGTCGCAGAACATACGGGCGGTGCCGGGGGCCTCGGCACGCCATGGCAGGACCTGGAAGGTCGACGGGTCGGGCTTGGCGATCATGTCCGACTCGTATACGCGCGCGAAACCCTCGATCGCGGAGCCGTCGAAGCCGATGCCTTCGTCGAAGGCCTGTTCCAGCTCCGCCGGGGCCACGGCCACGGACTTGAGGAAGCCCAGCACGTCCGTGAACCACAGCCGTACGAACCGGATGTCACGCTCCTCCAACGTCCGGAGCACGAACTCCTGCTGCTTGTCCATCTTCCGCTTCCCCATCCTTGCTGGTCAGGCCGCCTGTCTCCCGCACCACGGGAGGCGGTCGGGCACCTGAGCATCCCACCACAACACCATTTCATGCGCGTTGCGCACCTTGATCGTGCGGCCGACCTCCGTGCGAACGCCTCGCGTACCGTAGGTGTACAGCTCTGAGCCCATCTTGCCTGCTCGGACTGACATCCGTAATGCCCGGAGGTCGGGAACCTGCCCGTGCGGGGCGTCGCAACTTCGGCCATTCCCGTGCCCTCGCTACGAGAGGCCCCTCCTCCCGCATTACGATCAGCAGACCCGACCGGCCCTCTTTCCTCAGAAGGACACACACCTCATGGGTTCCGCCAAGAAGAGCAGCAGCGCCGAGCGCAAGGCGCGAATAGAGGAGATGCGGCGCGCCGAGCGCGCGCGGGAGCGCCGCAACCGGGTGCTCACCATCGCGGCCAGCGTGGTGGTCGTCGTCGGCCTCGTGGTCGGCGGTGTCGTCCTGGTCCAGTCGCAGTCCGACGACGACAGCACGGTGGCCCAGAGCACAGGCAGCTTCGTCACCGGCGCGGACGGCGTGAAGACCTGGAAGGGCAAGCTGAGCCAGACCCACGTCACCAAGACCGTGAAGTACCCGACCGAGCCCCCGGTCGGCGGCGATCACAACCAGGTCTGGATGAACTGCAACGGTGACGTCTACACCAAGGAGATCAACAACATGAACGCCGTGCACTCCCTGGAGCACGGCGCGGTGTGGGTGACGTACACCAGCAAGGCCCCGAAGGCGGACGTGGACGCGCTGGCGGCGAAGGTGAAGCAGACGCCGTACACGCTGATGAGCCCGGACGAGAAGCAGGCCGACCCGATCATGCTGACCGCGTGGGGGCACCAGCGCACGGTGACGGGCGCCGACGACCCGAACGTCGACAAGTTCTTCGAGAAGTTCGTGCAGGGCGAGCAGACGCCGGAGAAGGGTGCCGCGTGCACGGGAGGTCTTTCGCAGTGAGGTCGCCCGCCGGAGTGGCCGTCGCCGTGGCCGGGGTGCTCGTGGCGGCCGGCGCGATCACTTATGCCGTGGCCGAGGACGGCGGTTCGAGCGAGACTCCGGCCGCCGACTCCGCGGACGCCGGGTTCGCGCGGGACATGGCGGTGCACCACCAGCAGGCCGTGGAGATGTCGTACATCGTGCGCGACCGCACCGACGACGAGGAGGTGCGGCGCCTGGCGTACGACGTCGCGCAGACGCAGGCCAACCAGCGCGGCATGCTGCTGGGCTGGCTCGACCTGTGGGGCCTGCCGAAGGTGTCCGCCGACCCGCCGATGACCTGGATGGGCATGGGCGACATGGCCTCCGGCAAGGACGGGGCGCTGATGCCGGGCATGGCGACCAACAGCGAGATGAAGAAACTGGATTCGCTCAGCGGTAAGCAGGCCGAGGTCTTTTATCTGCAGCTGATGACGGACCACCACGAGGGCGGTATCCATATGGCCGAGGGCTGTGTGGACAAGTGCACCGTCGGCGTGGAGAAGCAGTTGGCGCAGGGCATGGTCGAGGGGCAGCAGTCGGAGATCGACCTGATGGCGGGGATGCTCAAGGAGCGGGGCGCCGAGCCGCGTTCGTAGGCGTCAGCAGTTCGCGGGGCGCAAGCGGCTCGTAGGGCCTAAAGCCTCAAATCGCCCTGCGCAGCGCCTCCTTGGTGTCTTCTTGGCCTTGGAGGCGTCTTCTTGGCCTCCGATTTCCCCTGGCATGAACGGTTCATCGCGAGAGTGACACCTGTCGAGTGATCCACTCGCGTCGAACCGCACAGGGGGCTCCATGAGATCCAACCGCGCCAGGCTCCGCGCCGGGGTGAGCATGGCAGCGACACTGCCCATGCTCGCCGGAGCGCTCACGCTCGGCATATCCACGGCGCACGCCGCCGACCACCCGCTCCGGGACCTGCTCGCCGGCACCAAACCCGCGTGGGCCACGGCCAAGGCGGACAAGGGCGCGACCTCCGACGGCGCCCAGGTCTCCGCCCGCGTCTACCTCGCCGGCCGGGACGCGGCCGGCCTCGCCCGGTACGCCGAGGCCGTGTCCGACCCGTCCTCGGCCTCGTACGGCGAGTACCTGAGCGCGGGGCAGGCCAAGGCCCGCTTCGGCGCGACGAAGGCGCAGGTCGCCGCGGTGCGGGCCTGGCTGACCTCGGCCGGCCTGAAGGTCACGGGGGTCACGCGGCACTACGTCTCCGTCTCCGGTGACGTGGCCGCCGCCGAGCAGGCCTTCGGCACCCAGCTGCACAACTACGCCAAGGGCGCCGAGACCTATCGCGCCCCGTCCAGGACCGCCTCCGCGCCGGAGAGCCTGAACGGGGCCGTCCTGACCGTGACCGGCCTGGACAACGCCCCGCACAAGGCGAGCCACGACGACCAACTGCCGCCGCCGGACGCGGTGTTCAAGAACGCGGGGCCGTTCTCGTCGTACTACGGCTCGAACGTCGCCACCACACTGCCGGACGCCTATGGCGGGAAGATCCCGTACGCCGTCGAGGGCTACACGGGCAAGCAGCTGCGGGCCGCGTACGGCGCGGGCTCCTACACGGGCAAGGGGGTGCGGGTCGCCATCACCGACGCGTACGCCTCGCCGACCATCGCCTACGACGCGGCCACCTACGCGAAGAAGCACGGCGACGCCGCCTATGCCGACGGGCAGCTGCGCCAGGTCGTGCCCGAGAAGTACGCCCACACCAAGGAGTGCTCGGCCTCGGGCTGGTACGGCGAGGAGACCCTCGACGTCGAGGCCGTGCACGCGGTCGCGCCGGCCGCGGACATCACGTACGTCGGCGCCGCCTCCTGCCACGACGACGACCTGCTCGACTCGCTCGGCACGATCGTCGACCACCACCTGGCCGACATCGTCTCCAACTCCTGGGGCGACATCGAGGCCAACCAGACGCCGGACCTCGCGGCCGCCTACGACCAGGTCTTCCAGTTCGGCGCGGTCGAGGGCATCGGCTTCTACTTCTCCTCCGGCGACGACGGCGACGAGGTCGCGAACACCGGGACCAAGCAGGTCGACACCCCGGCGAACTCGGCCTGGGTGACCGCGGTCGGCGGCACCTCGCTCGCGGTCGGCAAGGGCGACACGTACCTGTGGGAGACCGGCTGGGGCACCGAGAAGGCCGGTCTGTCGGCCGACGGCAAGAGCTGGACGGACTTCCCGGGCGCGTTCACCTCGGGCGCGGGCGGCGGCACCAGCAGGACGGTGGCCGAGCCGTCGTACCAGAAGGGCGTCGTCCCGGACTCGCTGGCCCAGGCCTACAGCGCCGCCGGCAACCGCGTCGTCCCGGACATCGCGGCGATCGCCGACCCGAACACCGGCTTCAAGGTCGGCCAGACGCAGACCTTCCCGGACGGGTCGCAGCAGTACAGCGAGTACCGCATCGGCGGCACCTCGCTGGCCTCGCCGGTGATCGCCGCCGTCCAGGCCCTCGCCCAGCAGGCGCGCGGCGGCAAGGCCATCGGGTTCGCCAACCCGGCGATCTACGCGAAGTACGGCTCTAGGGCGTACCACGACGTCACGGACGACCCGACGGGCTCCGGACTCGCCGTGGCACGCGTCGACTTCGCCAACCAGTTCGACGCGTCCCAGGGCCTGCTCACCTCCGCCCGCACCCTCGGCCAGGACAGCTCACTGAAGGCCGTGAAGGGCTACGACGACGTCACCGGCGTGGGGACGCCCGCGGGCGGTTACGTGGAGTCGTACCGCCGGCGCTGACGACGGTCCGGCGCGGTGCGCCCGCTTCCCGACGGGGTGCGTCGGGAAGCGGGCGCTCTGGTGTGCGCGCCCTCTGCCGGAGCCGGCGGCGACGGGCGAGGGCGAAGGCCAGGTTGCTCGTCGCGGCGGCCGTGAAGGCGGCGGCGATCAGTGGCCAGTTGCTCATGGGTCCCCCTGGTGCGGTGTTCCGGGGACAGTCGTAGTGCAGGGGGTGGGCGGGCCGTCCGGGTTCGAGCGGAACGGGGACGGTTTCGGGCGGGTTGTGCTACGCGAGGTCGAGCACACGCGCGTGGGGTGGCCCACACTCCGCGCCACCCCATCGCGTCGTACTGACGATTACACTGGGCCCGTGCCTCAACTACGTCTCGCCCTGAACCAGATCGACTCACGCGTCGGTGACCTCGCCGGGAACACCGAGACGATCCTCCGCTGGACCCGGCACTCCGCCGAGCAGGGAGCGCACCTCGTGGCGTTCCCGGAGATGGCGCTGACCGGGTATCCCGTGGAGGACCTGGCCCTGCGCTCGTCCTTCGTGGAGGCGTCCCGCGCGGCCCTGCGCGCCCTCGCCGGGCGGCTCGCCGACGAGGGCTTCGGGGAGCTGCCGGTGATCGTCGGCTACCTCGACCGCTCGGAGACCGCCCAGCCGAGGTTCGGCCAGCCGCCCGGCGCGCCGCAGAACGCGGCGGCGGTGCTGTACGGCGGTGAGGTGGTCCTCGCCTTCGCCAAGCACCACTTGCCCAATTACGGCGTCTTCGACGAGTTCCGCTACTTCGTGCCCGGCGACACCATGCCGGTGGTGCGAGTGCACGGCGTCGACGTGGCCCTGGCCATCTGCGAGGACCTCTGGCAGGACGGCGGCCGGGTCCCGGCCGCGCGCTCCGCCGAGGCCGGGCTGCTGCTCTCTGTCAACGCCTCGCCGTACGAGCGCGACAAGGACGACACCCGCCTGGAGCTGGTCCGCAAGCGGGCCCAGGAGGCCGGCTGCACCACCGCCTACCTCGCCATGATCGGCGGGCAGGACGAGCTGGTCTTCGACGGCGACTCGATCGTGGTCGACCGCGACGGCGCGGTGCTCGCGCGGGCGCCGCAGTTCGCGGAGGGGTGTGTGGTCCTGGACCTGGACCTGCCGGCGGCCGCGGCAAACGCGCCCATCGGCGTCGTGGACGACGGTCTGCGGATCGACCGGGTGGTCCTCTCCGAGGAGCCGCTACCCGCCTACGAGCCGGAGCTGACCGGCGGCTACGCCGACCGCCTCGACGACGACGAGGAGGTCTACTCGGCGCTGGTCGTGGGCCTGCGGGCGTACGTCACCAAGAACGGCCTCAAGTCCGTCCTGATCGGCCTGTCGGGCGGTATCGACTCGGCGCTGGTCGCGGCGATCGCCTGCGACGCGGTGGGCGCGCGGAACGTGTACGGCGTGTCGATGCCGTCGAAGTACTCCTCCGAGCACTCCAAGGGGGACGCGGCGGAGCTGGCCCGTCGTACGGGGCTGAACTTCCGCACGGTGCCGATCGAGCCGATGTTCGACGCGTACATGGGGTCGGTGGACCTGACCGGGCTGGCGGAGGAGAACCTCCAGTCCCGCCTCCGCGGCACCCTGCTGATGGCGATCTCCAACCAGGAGGGCCACATCGTGCTCGCGCCCGGCAACAAGTCGGAGCTGGCGGTGGGGTACTCGACGCTGTACGGCGACTCGGTGGGCGCGTACGGGCCCATCAAGGACGTCTACAAGACGTGGATCTTCCGGCTGGCGAACTGGCGCAACAAGGCGGCGCGGGAGCGGGGCCAGACCCCGCCGATCCCGGAGAACTCGATCACCAAGCCACCGAGCGCGGAACTGCGGCCGGGCCAGGTCGACACCGACTCGCTGCCGGACTATCCGGTGCTGGACGCGATCCTCGAGCTGTACGTCGACCGGGACAAGGGCGCTGACGAGATCGTCGCGGCCGGTTACGACCATCAGTTGGTCACGAAGACGCTGCGGATGGTGGACACGGCGGAGTACAAGCGGCGGCAGTATCCGCCGGGCACGAAGATCTCGGCGAAGGGCTTCGGCAAAGACCGCCGACTGCCGATCACCAACGGGTGGCGCGAGTCGGTGTGACGGGGGGTGATTGGCAGATCTGTTCCACCCCCGCGAGGGAAAACCCAGGTCACGCGGCCGTCCCGGTGGAACAGATCTGCCAATCACCGGGTGAACACCGGCCGCGCTACCGGGGCGTCAACACACGGAACTCGTTGCCGTCGGGGTCGGCCATCCCCACCGAGCCGAACTCGCGCTGGCCGGTGTCGATGCGAGTGGCCCCGAGGGAGAGCAGACGGTCGACCTCTGCCTGCTGATCCCCGCGGACAGGTGGAGCGACGTCGAAACGCAGCCGGTCCTTGCCTGTCCTCGGCAACAGCGGTGGACCACCCCACGTGATCTTCGGACCGCCGTGCGGCGAGCGGATCGCGGTCTCCTGGTCCTGGTCCCAGACCAGTGGCCATCCCAGCGCTTCGCTCCAGAAGTACCCGACTTCCTGCGAACCGTCGCAGGCCAGCGCTCCGATGAATCCGCAGTCGGCGAGGAATTTGTTGCCCGGCCCGATGACGCAGAACTCGTTGCCTTCGGGGTCGGCGAGCACTACATGACCCTCCTCCGGGCGCTGGCCGACGTCGATGTGCTGTGCGCCGAGATCCAGCGCCCTGGCCACCGTCTGCTGCTGGTCCTCCAGGGAGGTGCTCGTCAGATCGAAGTGCATCCGGTTCTGGCCGACCTTCGGCTCCCGGGTCGGAAGGAAACGGATGCGGAACCCGGTGTCATCACTGGGCAGGACCGCTACGCCGTCGTATGGATCGTCGACGATCTCCCAGCCCAGGAATCCGGACCAGAACCGGGCGAGAGGCATCGGCCGGCTCGCGTCGAGGCAGAGCGCGAACAGTTGACAAGTCATTCCCCTGCGCCTTCCGATCCGCTGACTGACCGCCGTCGACAGGGCGCCTTGTCAGCCCCTCGAACCCCCGAAGCCTAGGGGTGAGCCCGCGTCACCCGCACCCGAGTATTCGACGGCCGCTGTCAGGAGCGAACCGCCTCCGACTCCTGAGGCACGTGCGTCGCAACGATCCTCTCTCGCGCCGTCTGCGGAGCGACCCGACGCCGGTCCACCACAGCCGCGGCAGCGGCGACCCCCAGACCGAGCACCGCCAGGCCCGCACCGGCGACCGCCGGGGACGTCGCGCCGAAGCCCGCCGCCAGGGCGAGACCCCCGATCCACGCGCCCCCCGCGTTCGCGAGGTTGAACGCGGCCTGGTTGGCGGAGGAGGCCAGGGACGGGGCCGCCGACGCCTTCTCCATGACCATCAGCTGGAGCGGGGAGCCGGTGACGAAGGCCGCCGTGCCGAGGAGTATCACCGCTACGGCCGCGGTCCCCTGCGTGTTCATCAGGACCGGGAACGACACCAGCACCGCCACCAGCGACGTCAGACCGCCGAACAGCGTGCCCCGCAGCCAGTGGTCGGCCAGGCGGCCGCCGAGCAGGTTGCCCGCCGTGGCGCCGACGCCGAACAGCGCCAGCAGCGGCGTCACGCTGGAGCCGGTGTAGCCGGCGGCGTCGGTGAGCATCGGCGTGATGTAGCTGTAGGCCGCGAAGAGCGCGCCGAAGCCCGCGACCGTCGTGCCGAGGGCCAGCCAGACCGGGAGGGAGCGCAGGGCGGCCAGTTCGCCGCGGACGCCCGTGGCGGGGGCGTGCGCGTGGTCGTGCGGGATCAGCAGCGCCAGCGACGCTATCGCCGCCAGGCCGATCGCGCTGACGCCGAGGAAGGTCGCCCGCCAGCCCAGGTGCTGCCCCATGAGGGTGGCCACCGGCACGCCCACGACGTTGGCGACCGTCAGGCCGAGGAACATCAGTGAGACGGAGCGGGCCTTGCGCTCCGGCGCCACCATGGTCGTGGCGACCACGGCGCCCACGCCGAAGAAGGCGCCGTGCGGAAGACCGCTGAGGAAGCGGGCCGCCAGCAGCCAGTTGTTGTCGGGAGCGAGGGCCGACAGCGCGTTGCCCGCCACGAAGAGAGCCATCAGGCCGATCAGGACCTTACGGCGGGACATGCGCGCGGTGACCGCCGCGAGCAGCGGGGCGCCGATCACCACACCCAGCGCGTACGCCGAGACCAGGTGACCGGCGGTGGGGATCGCGATGTGCAGGTCGGCCGCGACGTCGGGCAGCAAGCCCATCATCACGAACTCGGTCGTACCGATGCCGAAGGCGCCCACGGCGAGGGCGAGCAGGGCCAGGGGCATGAAGGGACCTGTGCCTTTCAAAAGGGAGAGCGGAGTTCCGTACCAGAGTATGTTCAAGTACGGAACAAAGGCTCACCGGCCCCGTATTCCAGCGACAGCGGGTGTACAGCGGGGATACGACTTCCAGTGCCGGCGGGGATTACGACGACGTGGCGACGTTCACACGCGCGGCCACCGGCAGGTGGTCGCTGCCGGTCTGCGGCAGCGTCCACGAGCTCTCCGGCTCGATCCCCTTCACCATGATCTGGTCGATCCGCGCCATCGGGAACGACGCCGGCCAGCTGAACCCGAAGCCGCTGCCCGCCGCGCCCTGCGTGGAACGCATCTGGGCGGTGACGGCGTTGAGCGCGCGGTCGTTCATCGTGCCGTTCAGGTCGCCGAGCAGGACGATCCTGGTCAGCTTCTCGTCCTCTATGGCCTCGCCGAGGGCGTTCGCGCTCTTGTCGCGCTGCCGGGCCGTGAAACCGGCCTCCAGCTTCACCCGCACCGACGGGAGGTGGGCGACGTACACCGCGACCTGCCCGGCGGGCGCGGTCACCGTGGCGCGCATGGCGCGCGTCCAGCCCAGCTTGATGTCGACGGGCTTGGCGCCGGTCAGCGGGTACTTGCTCCACAGCCCGACGGTGCCCTGCACCGAGTGGTACCGGTACGTCGACTCCAGGGCCTTCTCGTACACCGGAACCGCCGACGTGGTCAGCTCCTCCAGGGCCACCACGTCGGCGCCGGACGCGGCCACGTCACGGGCGGTGCCGGCCGGGTCGGCGTTGTCGGCGTTGACGTTGTGCGTGGCCACCGTGAGGTCGCCGCCGTTGCCGGCCTTGTCGCTGATCAGGCCGCCGAAGAGGTTCAGCCACACGATCGACGGCAGCAGCACGGCGATCAGGGCGGTCGCGGACTTCCGTACGAAAGCGAGCACCAGCAGCACGGGCACGAAGACGCCCAACCAGGGCAGGAACGTGTCGGTGAGGCTGCCGAGGTTGCCGATGGCGTTCGGGATCTGCGCGTGCAGCAGCATGATCAGGGCGAGCAGCACCGCGAGCCCGGCGACCACGAGGCCGCGACGCCAGATGCGCCGGTCGCCGCTCCAGCCGGCGATCAGGCGGTTCATCAGGCGGTTCATCAGGCGCCGGAACCGGGCTCCAGGGCGCTCGGGGTCCGAGCCACCGTTGTCCGTTTCCGTCACATACGCCTGCTGCGCCATATCGTCGCCTCACTGCCTGCCGTGCACACCGTTCACCCCCCGTGCACATACGACCCTAGGGGATGATCGGCGCTGATCCTGCCGTCCCTCGACGGCCGTACGGGCACGAGGACGTACAAGTCTGCGCGGCGAGTTCCGGCGCCGAACGGAGAAAGCGCCCTCTGTGACGAAACGCGCACACGGGCTACGCAGAGGGCGAACTGACGGGACGTAGCCCTTCCAGCACCGTGTCGACGATCTGCTCCGACAGGCCCTGAGGGAGATCGGCGTCCGGACGCATGACGGTGCGCACCAGCATGGGTGCGACGAACATGTCGGTGATCACGTCGATGTCGACGTCCGTGCGGAGTTCGCCGTTCTCCTGCCCCCTGCGCAGGACTTGGATGTGGAGCCGGCGGCGTGGCTCGACGACGGTCGTGTGGTACGCGGTCCAGATCCTGGGGCTGCTCTTCATCTGGGCGTAGACGTTGTGCAGGAGGGCGGACGTGCGGGCCCTCAGTCCGCGCTCGCGCAGCTGTTCCAGGAGGGCCACGAGGTCGTCGCGCATCGACGTGCCGGGCAGTTCGGGGTCCGGGGGCTCGGCCGCGCGCACGACGTCGACGAAGAGCTCCTCCTTGCCGCTCCAGCGCCGGTAGATGGTGGCCTTGCCGACACCCACCGTACGGGCGATGCGCTCGATGGACAGTTCCGCGAGCGGCACGCCCTCCTCCAGGAGCTTCACCACCCCGTCGACGATGGCGCGCTCCACGGCCTCACTACGGGGGCGGCCCCTGGGGGGTCCCTCCCGGGTCGACCGTCTGTCTGTGAGGCCGCTCACGTCGCTCCGTCCTTTCCGTGGGCTGGGGCGATTCTGCCCTGTCCACGGCTGTTGTTCCGCCTTGTCCACGGCTGCTGTTCCGCCTTGTCCACGGCTGCTACTCCGCCGCCACCAACTCCTCTTCCTCCTCGGCCCGCTGAGGTGTGGCCACCTTGCCCGGCAGGTAGAGGGCTACGACGATCGCGCCGAGCACCGCCACGCCCGCTCCCCACAGCGCGGTGACGTGCATCGCGTGCAGGAACGCGTCGTGGGCGGGACCGACGAGCGCGTTGCCCTCGGGGCCCAGCTTCGCGGCGACGCCGAGGGTCGCCTCGATGGACTCGCCCGCGGTGTGGCGCAGGCCGGCGGGCAGCGGGCCCAGCTTGTCCTCGATGCCGCCGCGGTAGGCCGTGGAGAGCACCGAGCCGAGTACGGCGATGCCGAGCGCGCCGCCGACCTGGCGGAAGGTGTTGCTGAGGGCGGAGGCGGAGCCGGCCTTCTCGCGGGGCAGGGCCTGCATGATGACGACGCTGACCGGGGTCATGATGTGCGCCATGCCGGTGCCCAGGAGGAAGAAGATCACTTCGAGGAGCCAGATCGGTGTGTCGGCCTCCAGCGTGGCGAACGCGGCCAGCATCGCGGCGATGACCACCATGCCGGCCGTGGTGGTGGCCTTGTAGCCGAAGCGGTCGACGATCAGCCGGGCGCGCGGCGCGAAGACCATCTGGGCGGCGGCCAGCGGCAGCATCAGCAGACCGGTCTCGAGCGGCGAGTAGCCGCGCACGCTCTGGGTGTAGAAGACCGAGAAGAAGGTCACGCCCATCAGCGCGAAGAAGACCAGCGCGATGGCGGCGATCGCGGCCGAGAAGACCTTGTTCTTGAAGTAGGTGACGTCGATGGACGGATGGGTGCTGCGCTTCTCGAACACGACGAAGGCGACGAGGACGACGAGACCGGCGGCGATGGTCCCCAGCACGGTGGGGTCGGTGAAGTCGGCCAGCTCGCCGCCGCGGATGATGCCGTAGACGAGCAGGATCAGTCCCACGACGGACAGCACGACGCCGATGGGGTCGATGCGGCCGGGGTTCGGGTCGCGGGAGTCGGGCACCAGCCACAGCATCAGCGCCAGGGCGAGCAGCACGATCGGCACGTTGATGAGGAAGACCGAGCCCCACCAGAAGTGGTCGAGCAGGACGCCGCCGGTGATCGGCCCGATGGCGATGGCGAGTCCGACGCCGCCGGCCCAGATGCCGATGGCCTTCGGCTGCTCCTCGCGCTCGAAGACGTTCATCAGGACGGCGAGGGTGGCCGGCATCACGAAGGCGGCGCCGAGGCCCATCACCGCGCGGAAGGCGATGAGTTCGCCCGGCGAGCCGGAGAAGGCGGCGAGGGCTGAGCCGATGCCGAACACGGCGAGTCCGCCGAGCAGGACCCTCTTGCGGCCGAGCCGGTCGCCGAGGAGACCGGCGCTGAACAGCAGGCCCGCGAAGACCAGGGTGTAGGCGTTGATGGCCCACTCCAGCTCGCTCTGGGTGGCGCCCAGGCCGGTCGGGGCGGGGGTCGAGATCGTCTTGATGGCGACGTTCAGGATCGAGTTGTCGAGCACCACGATCAGCAGACTCAGCATCAGGACGCCGAGGATCGCCCAGCGGCGCCGGTGCACCGCCTCCGGTATTCGGGGGCCTTCGAGGGCGCGGTCGGCAGGAGTAGTCATGCCGACGAGCGTAAAGGGATTTCGATACGGCACCGTCTCGTATCGGAATTCTTTTACCGAGGCCTTAAGAACGGACCTAGGGCACAAGTCGTACGCCGGTACGTGACTGAAGTCCCCCATCCCTCCCCCGCCCCGGTCTGGCCGCGCGTGGCACGAGGTGCCACCATGGAGGTGATCCGGGGACGCCGTCAGGGCGCCTCGAGATGACGAAGGAGCCGTTGCCATGACGCAGCTTTCGGCTGCCCAGCCTGCGCAGCAGAAGACCTCCGACGGCAGCAAGACGCTGTACGGGGGCAAGGGCACCCGCCGTATCACCGTTCGCGACATCGCCGCCGCCAAGGAACGCGGCGAGAAGTGGCCCATGCTCACCGCGTACGACGCGATGACCGCGTCCGTCTTCGACGAGGCCGGGATCCCGGTCATGCTCGTCGGGGACTCGGCGGGCAACTGCCACCTCGGGTACGAGACCACCGTGCCCGTCACCCTCGACGAGATGACCATGCTGTCGGCGGCGGTCGTACGGGGTACGAGCCGTGCGCTGATCGTCGGCGACCTGCCCTTCGGGTCGTACCAGGAGGGTCCCGTGCAGGCGCTGCGGTCGGCGACCCGGCTGGTGAAGGAGGCCGGGGTCGGGGCCGTGAAGCTGGAGGGCGGCGAGCGCTCGCATCGCCAGATCGAGCTGCTGGTGGAGTCCGGCATCCCGGTCATGGCGCACATCGGGCTGACGCCGCAGTCGGTGAACGCCATGGGGTACCGCGTCCAGGGGCGCGGTGAGGAGGCGGCGGCGCAGCTGCTGCGGGACGCGAAGGCCGTGCAGGACGCGGGGGCGTTCGCGGTGGTACTGGAGCTGGTTCCGGCCGAACTTGCCGCCGAGGTCACTCGGGTGCTGCACATTCCGACGGTGGGCATCGGTGCCGGGCCGGAGACGGACGCACAGGTGCTGGTGTGGACGGACATGCTCGGGCTGACCGGCGGTCGGGTGCCGAAGTTCGTGAAGCAGTACGCGAATCTGCGTGAGGTCATGGGGAACGCGGCGAAGGCGTTCGCGGAGGACGTGGTGGGCGGAACGTTCCCGCTGGAGGAGCACTCGGTTCACTGAGCCGAGCTGAGCCATTGCGGCACCATGGCAGCCCGCCGATCATCCCCCGTCGGCGGGCTGCCCCTCTTTGCGCCTAAACCGGCGCCGCTCTCGCGGAGGTGGTAGCTCGCCGTCGTGGTTGCTCAATTGATGGTTGCGGTGGTCATCGGGGATGTTGGTGCTGTCGGTGAGCTGTAGGCGGCTGTCGGTGGGATGTCGGTGGTTTGTCGGTGTGGACTGGCATCGTCGTGGTCATGACGCGAATCGACAAGAACCCCAACCGCGCCGGCAGCGCCGTCACCGTGCGGGGGCTGGTCAAGCACTACGGCGAGACCAGGGCGCTGGACGGTGTCGACCTGGATGTGCGGGAGGGCACCGTGATGGGGGTGCTCGGGCCGAACGGGGCCGGGAAGACCACCCTCGTGCGGATCCTGTCCACCCTGATCCAGCCCGACGCCGGGCGGGCGACCGTCGCCGGCTACGACGTCGTACGGCAGCCCCGGCAGCTGCGCCGGGTGATCGGGCTCACCGGGCAGTACGCCTCCGTGGACGAGAAGCTGCCCGGCTGGGAGAACCTCTACATGATCGGGCGGCTCCTCGACCTGCCCCGCAAGGAGGCACGCGCGCGTGCCGACGCGCTGCTGGAGCGGTTCTCGCTCACCGAGGCCGCCAAGCGGCCGGCGGCCACGTATTCCGGCGGTATGCGGCGGCGGCTGGATCTGGCCGCGTCGATGATGGGGCGGCCCGCCGTCCTCTACCTCGACGAGCCCACCACCGGTCTCGACCCGCGCACCCGTAACGAGGTGTGGGACGAGGTCAAGCGGATGGTCGGCGAGGGCGTGACCGTGCTGCTCACCACCCAGTACATGGAGGAGGCCGAGCAGCTCGCCTCCGAGCTGACCGTGATCGACCGCGGCAAGGTCATCGCGGGCGGCGCCATCGAGGAGCTGAAGGCGAAGGTCGGCGGGCGGACGCTGCGGGTCCGGCCGGCCGACCCGGTGCAGCTGCGGCCGCTCGCCGCCGCGCTGGACGAGCTCGGCATCACCGGGCTCGCCAGCACCACCGTGGACGCCGACCGGGGTGCCGTACTGGTCCCGATCCTCAGCGACGAGCAGCTGACCGCCGTGGTCGGCGCGGTCACCGCGCGCGGCATCACGCTCTCCTCCATCACCACCGAACTGCCCAGCCTGGACGAGGTGTTCCTGTCCCTAACCGGCCACCGCGCCAGTGCCCCGCAGGACGCCGTACCCGCCGACGACCGTCAGGAGGTCGCCGTATGAGCGCCACCGCCACCCTCAATGCCGATGCGCGCATCTCGCTGCGCGGCCACCTCCGTCACACCGGCGCGCTCATCCGCCGCAACCTGCTGTGGATCCGGCAGGACCCGGAGTCGATGTTCGACGCGCTGCTGATGCCGATCGTCTTCACCCTGTTGTTCGTGTACGTCTTCGGCGGCTCGATCGGGCAGGCCCTGGGCGGCGGGCAGGAGGGGTACGTGCAGTACGTGATCCCCGGCATGATCGCGATGATGAGCATGACGCTGTCCCAGGGCGTCGGCACCGGCTTCAGCCAGGACTTCAACTCCGGTGTCATGGACCGCTTCCGGTCCCTGCCGATCGGGCGCGGCTCGGTGCTGTTCGCCAAGGTCTCGGTGGAGCTGGCGCGGATGCTGTTCGCGACGACCGTGCTGATGATTGTCGCCGTTCTGGTCGGTTTCGACATCAACAACTGGCCCGGTCTGTTCGCGGCCGTGGGCCTGTCCGTGGTGTTCGCCTCGTCGATCATGTGGGTGTTCCTCACCCTGGGCGTGATCCTGAAGAACGCCCAGTCGGTGCAGGCGATGGGCTTCCTGGTGCTGTTCCCGCTGCAGTTCGGCTCGTCGATCTTCACGCCGACGGCGTCGATGCCGGGCTGGCTGCAGGCGTTCACCGACTACAACCCGCTGTCCACGCTCGCGGACGCGGCCCGCGGACTGATGGTGGGCGGCCCGGTCGCGCACGACCTGTGGGTGACCCTCGGCTGGTCGGTGGCCATCACGGCGGTCATGGCGCCGGTCGCGATCCACAAGTTCCGTACGAAGAGCTGACACACAGGGAAGGCGCCCGCACGGTCGGTACGCGTCAGACCAGGGCGGCGGCCTCCTCGAGGGAGAGGCCGCCGCCCTCCGCGTACGCCGCCTCGTAGGCCTCGTCGTCGAGCGCGGCGCGCACGCACGCCACGGCTCGGTCGCGTGCGTCGCGCTCCATGGCCATCGCGACATGGCCGGGCGGCAGCATGCTGTCGGCGGCGCCGAGGCACCGGGCGGCGTCGCGGGCGCGGCTGCCGCCGTCGATGTCGGCGAGGGCGATCGCCGCGATGGTCAGGTACGAGGAGCGCATGTGCGGGGCGATGACCGTGGCCAGCGGGTCCTCGGCCTGCTCGATCGCCCGCCGGATCCGGTCCAGACAGTCCTCGTGGCGGCCTTCGGCGGCGTCCAGCCAGGCTTCCCCGCAGAGGATGAAGGCATCGAAGACGACGAAGTGGGCGATCTTGAACTCCTCGCGCAGCAACCGGAGTTGCTCGCGCGCCTCGGGGATCCGGTCGGTCATGCCGAGCCGACCGGCGAGGTAGAGCCGGGCGGCGGGCATCGCTTCGTGGCCCGAGCCGTCCTTGCGGTCGATCACCTCGCGCAGCAGCCGCTCCCCCCGCTCGGCCTCGCCCGCGTCCAGCAGCACGCTGCCCAGGCGGGCGGTGAGCAACTCCCCTTGGGCGTGGGCACCGAGGCGTTCGGCGTACTCCTTCGCCGCCTCGTAGTCGGCGGCGGCGAGCCCGTACTCGCCCTTGCGTTCGTGGGCCTCCGCGCGGGCGGAGAGCGCCTCGGCGGTGCCCCAGAGGTCCCCGAGGCGCCGGTAGATATCCAGCGACTCGTCGGCGTCGCGGGCCGCGTCGCCCGCCCAGTCGGCGCGGCCGGCGAGCAGATTGGCGCGCATCTGGAGACCGGCGGCGAGCTCCCACTCGAAGCCGGGCGTGCCGCGGCAGGTGTCGACGGTGGCGTCGACGATCAGGCGCACCCGGTCCATGTCGCCGGTGAGCATGACGGCGAAGAGCCAGACGGAGCCGGGCATACGGCAGGTCTGTGGCATCCCCGGCTCGTAGGTCTCGGCGATGGCGCGCAGCTTCTGCTGCGCCGGTGGGGTCTGCCAGGCGTCCAACTCCGTGTCCATGCAGGCGAGATGGACGAGATGGACACCGCGCCGGGCCTCCTGGAGAACCTCGCCGGTCCAGGGGGGCGGGGTGTCCGTGCAGCGCTCCCACAGCGGGGCGGCGCGGCGCGCGGGCGGGGCGAAGGGGTCGGGGCCGAGGGCCTGTGCCTCGCGGGACCAGGTGCGGGCTATCAGGCGCAGGTCGCGCATCTGCCAGTACCAGGCCATGGACAGCACCAGGCACAGCACCTCCTGCTCGTCGCGGGTGGCGACGGCGCGCTGGAGCGCGGCGCGGATGTTCTCGGCCTCGCGCTCCAGCCGCTCGATGGCGGCGAGCTGGCTCGGGCCGCGCAGCAACGGTTCGGTGGTGCGGGCGAATTCGCGGTAGTACGTCAGATGCGCGCGCTCGGCGTCCGCGCGCCGACCGGCCTCGTCGAGCCGTTCGCCCGCGTACTCGGCGACGGTCTCCAGGAGCCGGTAGCGCATCTCGCCGCTCCCCGAAGGGGCCGCTACCACCAGGGACTTGTCGACGAGCGAGCCGAGCGCGTCGAAGGCGGCCGGGCCGCAGACTGCCTCGGCGGCGGCGAGCTCGCAGCCGCCGGCGAACACGGACAGCCGCCGCAGCACGTCCCGTTCGTCCTCGTCCAGCAGCTCCCAGGACCAGTCGACGACGGCCCGCAGGGTCTGCTGGCGGGGCAGGACGGTACGGCTGCCGGAGGTGAGCAGGCGGAAGCGGTCGTCGAGCCGATCGGCGATCTGACGCGGGGTCAGCATGCGGAGGCGGGCGGCGGCGAGCTCGATGCCGAGGGGCAGTCCGTCGAGACGCCGGCAGATCTCGGCGCAGGCGTTCGGATCGTCCTCTGTGCGGAAGCCGGGGCGGGCCGCCGCGCCCCGGTCGGCGAGCAGCCGCAGCGCGACCGGCTCGGGCAGCGGCTCCACGGGCCGCAGCAACTCCCCCGGCACGCCGAGGGGTTCACGGCTGGTGGCCAGCACCGTCAAGCCGGGGCAGCGCTCCAGGAGCTCCTCGACGAGCCGGGCGGCGGCGTCGACGACGTGCTCGCAGTTGTCGAGGATCAGCAGCATACGGCGGCTGCCGCAGTGCTCGGCGAGCCGCTCGACGGGGTCGTCGTGCCGCTCGGCCCCGGCCCGCATCGCCTCGGCACCGGCGCCGTACAGCACGGTCTCACGGGCGCCGACGGCGGTGAGCACGGCTTCCGGTACGGCGTCCGGGTCGTCGACGGGAGCGAGTTCGGCCAGCCACACCCCGTCCCGCGCCGCGTACCGCACGGCCTCCGCGGCCTCCTGCGACAACCGCGTCTTCCCGGCCCCACCGGGGCCGGTCAACGTGACGAGCCGGGCGGCGGCGAGGTCTCCCCGGATGGCCTCGATGTCGGCTTCGCGGCCGACGAAGGAGGTGAGGCGGGCGCGGAGGTTGCTGGGGGGTAGGGGCTCGGAGGCCTGTTTCGGCCCGGGTGCAGGCGTCTCACCGGCGTTCAGCAACTCACCGTGCAGAGCACGCAGTTCCGGGCCCGGATCAGAACCCAGCCGGTCCGCCAGCAGCTGTCGTACGTCCTCGTAGGCGCCCAGGGACTCCGCCGTGCGGCCCGCGTCGCGCAGGGCCCGGAGGCGGAGGGACTGGAGGGTTTCGTCGAGGGGGTGGGTGTCGCACAGGGCGGTGAGTTCGGGGAGGGAGTCCTCGGCATGGCCCAGGGCCAGCGCGGCGGTGTGGCGGGCGCGCAGGGCGTCCAGGCGCCGGGTGTCCCAGCGGACCGCCTCGGCGGAGCGGTCGGGCAGGTCGGCGAGGGCCGGGCCGCCCCACAGGGCGAGCGCGTCGTCGAGGACGACGGCGGCCTTGGCGGGATCGCCGTCGGCCAGCGCGCGCATGCCTTCCCCGGCCAGCCGCTCGAAACGGTGCAGGTCGATGTCGTCGGGCGCGGCGGCGAGGCGGTAGCCGCCGTCCACCGAGGCGACCGCGTCCGCGCCGAGCGCCCGGCGCAGCCGCCCGACCAGCGCCTGGAGCGCGCCCGTGGCATCGGCGGGCGGGTCGCCGTCCCACACCTCGTCCACCAGGAGCCCCGCGGGCACGGTCCGGCCGGCCCGCAGCGCGAGCACGGTCAGCAGCGCGCGCAGCCGCGCCCCGCCGACCGGAACGGGCGTGCCGTCGGGGCGGAGTGCCTGGGTGGTGCCGAGGATGCGGTAGCGCACGGGGTCCATTGTCTCTGGGGACGGCCCGGCTCCGCTTCCGGGTTTCGGACACGCGGGGTGTTCCTCGGAACCCCCGACCACCCACGAGACGTTTCCCCCCTGCGCCCGGTACGGTCGGGCAGTCCCACCGCGTGTCACGAGTGTCCAGGGAGCCCCATGACCACCGCCACCACCAGCCGGAGCGACCGGCGGATCAGCCCCGTCTTCGTCGGGATCGTCGCCGTCACCGCGGTGACGGGCTGGGCCACCTGGACCGGGTTCGCCGAGCAGCCCGGGTTCTCCGTGTTCCTGTTCGTGACGGCCGCGTGGATCGTCTCCCTGTGCCTGCACGAGTACGCGCACGCGCGCACCGCCCTGCACAGCGGCGACATCTCGGTCGGATCGAAGGGCTATCTCACCCTCAACCCGCTGAAGTACACGCACGCCCTGCTGAGCATCGTGCTCCCCGTGCTGTTCGTGATCATGGGCGGGATCGGTCTTCCCGGCGGCGCCGTGTTCATCGAGCGCGGGCGGATCCGGGGGCGCTGGCGGCACAGCCTCATCTCGGCGGCCGGGCCGCTGACGAACGTTCTGTTCGCGGTCGTCTGCACGGCGCCGTTCTGGCTGGACGCGCTGGACGGCGTGCCCCCGGACTTCCGGTTCGCCCTCGCCTTCCTCGCCCTGCTCCAGGTCACGGCCGCGCTGCTGAACTTCCTGCCGGTGCCGGGCCTGGACGGCTACGGCGTCATCGAGCCCTGGCTGTCGTACAACATCAAGCGCCAGGTGGAGCCGTTCGCGCCCTTCGGCCTGCTGTTCGTGTTCGCGCTGTTGTGGGTGCCGTCGATCAACAGCGCGTTCTTCGAGGTGATCGACTCGATGCTGCGCGGCCTGGGGATCCACGAACTGGAAACGTACTGCGGTCAGGAGCTGTACCGCTTCTGGCAGGGGACGAACGAGTTCTGCCAGGTCAGCCCGTGAGGGAGCTCAGCCCGTGAGGGACTTCCGCGCCCTCTCCCGCTTCACGTAGTACCAGGTCATGTTGGACGAAAGGCCCGCGAGCAGCACCCAGACGATTCCCAGAAAGCTGCCCTGGACGAAGGAGACGACCGCCGCGGCCACGGACAGGAGGCAGACGGCGAGGGCGTAGAGGGCGAGGCGGGGCATGGGGGCTGTTCTCCTGTTTCGCCTGTCGGGGGAACATCGGGGGACACTGCTGCACTGCTGGTGCCGACCAGTGTCCCCCATCGGCTCATACGTCCGTGACCCGCAGCCCCGCGTGCGCCTTGTACCGGCGGTTGACCGAGATCAGGTTGGCGACCAGCGACTCCACCTGGTGGGCGTTGCGCAGGCGCCCCGCGAAGATGCCGCGCATGCCGGGGATGCGGCCGGCCAGGGCCTGGACGATCTCCACGTCCGCCCGCACCTCGCCGAGGACCATCACATCGGTGTCGATCTCGTCGACCTCGGGGTCCTGGAGCAGGACCGCCGACAGGTGGTGGAAGGCGGCGGTGACCCGGGAGTCGGGCAGCAGGGCGGCGGCCTGTTCGGCGGCGCTGCCCTCCTCCGGCTTCAGCGCGTAGGCGCCCTTCTTGTCGAAGCCGAGCGGGTTGACGCAGTCGACGACCAGCTTGCCCGCCAGTTCCTCGCTCAGGGACTCCAGGGTCTTGCCGTGACCGTCCCAGGGCACGGCGACGATCACGATGTCGCTGCGGCGCGCGGTCTCGGCGTTGTCCGCGCCCTCGACGCCGTGTCCGAGCTCGTCGGCGGCGGCCTGGGCGCGGTCGGCGGCCCGGGAGCCGATGATCACCTTCTGGCCGGCCTTGGCGAGCCGGTAGGCGAGGCCCTTGCCCTGCGGGCCGGTCCCGCCGAGCACGCCGACCACCAGCCCGGAGACGTCGGGGAGGTCCCAGGGGTCCTTGGCGGGGGCCTTCTGTGCACTGTCGGTATCGGTAGAGGTCATGGGCCGACTTTACGTCCGCCCCGCGCGCCGGAAAGTCTCAGGTGAGCTCCGTCACGGGCACCCGCCGGAAGCTGATCGTCTCGTACGCGCCGAAGTCGCCCGTCTCGTAGAGGAGTCCTACGGTGTCGGCGTCGATGCGAGCGAGGTCGGAGTAGGCGGCGGGCAGGCCGTCGACCGTGAACGCCGGGCGCCAGGTGGTGCCGCCGTCGGTGGAGGCGCGGATCGTCAGGGGACGGTGGCGGTCGGCATGATCGGACTCCTTGCTGGACAGTGACTCGATTCTTTGCCCAAGTTGGGCGAATTCGGGGTGAACTGGGGGTCACGAACGGCCGGTTGGGGCAGGATGCGGTCCCATGGATGCCGTACGGGTCGCGTTGTTGCGCGAAGTGCTCGCCGGGACGCAGTGGTTGGGGGCCACGCGGCGGTTCGCGGGGGCGCTGCGGGGGTCGGTGGTGTCGCACGGCGGGGGGCTGCTGCTGGTCGGCACGGCGGATTACGAGCCGTGGCATCTGGCGGCGCACCTGGTGGACGAGGCCGCGTGGTCGGGCACGCCGGAGCTGGCCCCGACACTCGTACGGCATGACCCGCGCCCGTCGGATCCGGCCCATCTGGCGGTCGGGCTGGGGCGGCTCGCCGGGGCCCGGCGCGGCGAGACCCTGCTCGTGGTATCGCCGGAGGGACCGGGTGCCGCGCTGCTGGAGCGGGTGCATGATGCCCGGCGGGCCGGGGCGGCGGTGCTGGCCCTCGGGGACGGCGGGGGCGAGCTGACGGCGATGGCACACGAGTCGCTGACCGTGCCGGAGGGCGCCGAACTGGACCTCGACACCGTGCAACACCTGGTCAGCGCGGCGGCCGGGGAGAACTCCCTGCCGTCTCCCTCCGGGGGCCGCCGGCGTTTCCGGGACAGGCTGTCGAGGCTGATGGACGCACTGACGGCACCGCCACCTGCCAGCTGGTGACCTGTCCCGCCCACAGCCCAGCCGATCGCCCGCCGTCAGGGGCGGCCGGTTTTCCGTCGTCGTAGTGCGGGCCCGGCAAAAAGCGCTTGCTCGCCACCGCCGCTCCCCCGAACCATGGCCCCTCGTGACCGACGCCACCCCCGAACCCCCCTCCGGGCTCCGCGCCCTCCTCCCCGACCTCGCCCCCTGGCGGGCCTCCGTCGACTTTCGCAGGCTCTGGCTGTCGGGGCTGATCACGAACTTCGGGAGTTTTCTGACCTTCGTCGCGCTTCCGGTGCAGATCAAGGAGCTCACCGGGTCCGCGGCGGCGGTGGGGGCGCTCGGGGCCGTGGAGCTGGTGCCGATGATCGTGTTCGGGCTGTACGGCGGTGCCCTCGCCGACGCCTGGGACAAGCGGAAGCTGATCGTGTGGACGGAGGCCGGGCAGGGACTGCTGTGCGTGGTGATGCTGGTCAACGCGGTGATGCCGAGCCCCGCCGTCTGGCCGCTGTACCTCGTCGCCGCGTTCTCCTCCGCGCTCGGCTCGGTGCAGCGGCCCGCGCTGGACTCGCTGATGCCGCGGATCGTGGCCCACGAGCACCTGCCGGCCGCGGCCTCGCTCAACTCGCTGCGCTGGCAGGTCGGCGGCGTCGCCGGCCCGGCGCTGGCGGGCGTGGTCGTCGCGTTCGCGGGGCTCGGCTGGGCCTACACCGTGGACCTGCTCACCTTCGCCGTCTCGGTGGTGTTCTGCGTCCGGCTGGCCCCCTCCCCCGCCTCCCACGAGGCGCACAAGCCGTCCCTGAAGTCCATCCTCGAAGGCGCCCGGTACGCCTGGAGCCGCAAGGAACTCCTCGGCACGTACATCATCGACATCGCGGCGATGCTCTTCGCGATGCCGCTCGCCGTACTGCCCTTCCTCGCGGACGAGCTGGACGCCGAGTGGTCGCTCGGCCTGATGTATGCCTCCATCCCGGCCGGGGCGCTTCTGGTGAGCCTGACCAGCGGCTGGACCTCGCGGGTGCACAAGCACGGGCGGATCGTGGTGCTCTCGGCCGCGCTGTGGGGCGTGGCGATCGCCGCCGCAGGTGTCTCCGGGAACGTCTGGCTGGCGCTGCTGTTCCTCACCGTCGGCGGCGCCTGCGACATGGTCAGCGGCGTCTTCCGGGCGGCCATGTGGAACCAGACGATCCCGGACGAACTGCGCGGCCGGCTCGCCGGGATCGAGCTGCTGTCGTACTCGGTGGGGCCGCAACTCGGCCAGGTCCGGGTGGGCGCCATGGCCGCCTGGCGGGGCGTGCGGACGTCCATCTGGTCGGGCGGGCTGCTGTGCGTGGGCGCGGTGGGGCTGCTGGCCCTGTGCCTGCCGAAGCTGATGACGTACGACGTGCGGACGAACGAGCACGCGGTGCGGCTGCGCGAACAGCGCGCGGCAGCCGCACAGGCCGGTGCCTGATCAGGTGGCTGATCAGTCCTCGTCCCGGCCCGCCGCCGGGGCGTCGTGCCACTTCGGGTCGTTCTCCCACTCGAGGTTGCGCTCGCGGGCGGTCGCCATCGCGTGCTCGGCCTCCTTGCGGGTGGCGTACGGCCCGAAGCGGTCCTTGGCCGGGCACTCCGGCCCCTCCTCGACCTTCTTGTGCTGGAGGCAGTAGTACCACTCGCCCGGCTTTCCGGCCGTGCGCTTCTTGAACAGGGCCATGACGGCTCCTTTCGCCACGGACATGTTCCCCCACGCCGCCTCGTTAGACTCACTCACATGTCTGGCCAGTCGCTGCTCGTACCAGGGGAGCTGTCCCCCACCCGTTCCGTGCCCGGAAACATCCGCCGTCCCGAGTACGTCGGCAAGCCCGGGCCCACTCCGTACACCGGGCCGGAGGTGCAGACGCCCGAGACGATCGAGGCGATGCGCGTCGCCGGCCGGATCGCCGCGCAGGCGATGGCTCAGGCGGCGAAGCTGATCGCGCCGGGTGTCACGACCGACGAACTGGACAAGGTCGCGCACGAGTACATGTGCGACCACGGCGCCTACCCCTCGACGCTGGGCTACCGCGGCTTCCCCAAGTCCCTGTGCAGCTCGGTCAACGAGGTCATCTGCCACGGCATCCCCGACTCCACGGTTCTGCGCGACGGCGACATCGTCAACCTGGACGTGACGGCGTACATCGGCGGGGTGCACGGCGACAACAACGCGACGTACCTGGTGGGTGAGGTCGACGAGGAGTCGCGGCTGCTGGTGGAGCGGACCCGGGAGTCCCTCAACCGCGCGATCAAGGCGGTCAAGCCGGGCCGGCAGATCAATGTCATCGGCCGGGTCATCGAGTCGTACGCGAAGAGGTTCGGGTACGGGGTGGTCCGGGACTTCACGGGCCACGGGATCAACTCCTCCTTCCACTCCGGGCTGATCATCCCGCACTACGACAGCCCGCACGCGACGACCGTGATCCAGCCCGGGATGACGTTCACGATCGAGCCGATGCTGACGCTCGGGACGCACGAGTACGACATGTGGGACGACGGCTGGACGGTCGTGACGAAGGACCGGAAGCGGACGGCGCAGTTCGAGCACACGCTGGTGGTGACGGAGACGGGGGCGGAGATTCTGACCCTGCCGTAGCGCCGCGCCTGCCCTGGCCCGCTCTCCTCGGAGGGTGGGCTTTTGCGTGTGGGATCGATGGAGATTCTGGGTACTTGTTTACCGACAGAGAGTCGGCAAAGGCGTTGACTTAGGTAAGGCTAACCATAGAAAATCTGGGCTCATGGACTCCTTCTCGACAGTCATCCGCACCGCCTCCCAGGAGCAGCACGTGGAGGCGAACACCTCGACGTTCATGAGCGACATGCTCGGCGGCAGGCTCGGCGTCGACGCGTACGCGCGCTACACCGAACAGCTGTGGTTCGTGTACGAGGCACTGGAGGCCGGCGCGGAGCGGCTGGCGTCCGACCCGGTGGCGGGGCCCTTCATCCGGCCCGAACTGTTCCGGCTGAGCGCACTGGAGAGCGATCTGGCGCATCTGCGGGGGCCGGACTGGCGTGCGGGGCTGTCCGCGCTGCCGGCGACGCGGGAGTACGCGGAGCGGGTGCGCGAGTGCGCGCAGCGGTGGCCGGCCGGTTACATCGCCCACCACTACACGCGTTACCTCGGCGACCTCTCCGGCGGCCAGATCGTCCGCGACAGGGCGGAGAAGGAATGGGGCTTCGCCAGGAAGGGCGACGGGGTCCGCTTCTACGTCTTCGAGGAGATCCCCAACGCCGCCGCGTTCAAGCGGGGTTATCGGGAGCTGCTGGACAGCGTCCGGGCGGACGACCTGGAGAAGCAGCGGATCGTCGCGGAGTGCAAGCGGGCGTTCGACTTGAACCTGGGGATGTTCCGGGCGCTGAGTGCGGAGTTTCCGGTGAGCGCCTGAGACTCGGCGCTCTCGGTGCCCTCAGCGTCCGTGCCCTCAGCGCTCTCGGTCCTCTCTGCGCCCGTGCCCTCAGCGCTCTCAGCGTTCCAGGAACACGCGTCCGCCGACCTCCACCCAGCCCCCGGGCTGCGGAGCGGTCAGGATCTGCGATCCCGTGCCCTGCGTGATGTTGAGAGCCCGCCCGAGCCGATCCGTCAGCAGCAGTGCCGCCGCGCCCGTCGCCTCGTCCTCCTCGATGCCGTCGTCGCGGCCCGGGAAGGCGCGGGCCCGGATCCGGCCGGCGCACTCGTCCTCCCAGGCCCAGGCGTAGATCCACTCCCCCGGCGGCGGGACGGGCAGGTCGTCGACCTCGGCGGCCGTGGCGTACTGGCGCAGGGTGCGCGGCGGCACCCACTCCGCCCGCGCCTCGATCCAGCTGAACTCGCCGTCCAGGCGGGCGCCCACCACCCCGGCCGGCGTGACGAGTTCGGGCACGTCGAGGAGCCAGGCCGTGCCGACGCAGGGGTGGCCTGCGAAGGGCAGGCGCAGGGTCGGCGTGTAGATGTCGATGATGCCGCGCTCGGGGTCGTCCACGAACACCGTCTCGCTGAAACCGAGTTTGCCCGCGAACACCTGCCGCTCCGCCGGGTCCGGCATCACCGAGCCGTCCCGGACGACACCGAGCTCGTTGCCGTATCCGCCGTTCGCTCCGCAGAAGACACGGAGTACGTCGTAGTCAGTCACGCGGGCATTGTGCCTTGAGAGTTGCCCGGCGGTGGTGCCGACCTGGAGGCTACACCCGAGCCAGAAGAGGCAAGGCTAACCTAAGCTCACACCGCCAAGGGGGATGCCGGTATGACCGTACTGGAGAAGGCCGCGCAGGACGCGCCGGCCGAAGTGCCGCCGCGCAGACGGCACTCCGCCGCCTGGCTGCTGACCGCCGGAATGGTCGTCGGCCTTCTCGTGCTCGTGCCGGTCGCCGCCGGGACCGGCGCCTACGCTGTGCCGGTCGGGGACGTGGTCGACTCCGTACAGCACAAACTGGGCCTGGGTGGTGCGGAGTTGGACCGGGTCGCCGAGTCGGTGCTGTGGAATGTGCGTTTCCCGCGTATCGTCCTCGCGCTGCTCATCGGGGCCTCGCTGGGCTGCGCGGGCGCGCTGATGCAGGGCGTGTTCGGCAACCCGCTGGCCGAGCCGAGCACCATCGGCGTCTCCCTGGGCGCGGCGGTCGGCGCGGTCGCCTCGATCTCGCTCGGCCTGACCTTCCTCGGCACGTGGACCCTGCCGGCGATGGCCTTCGTCGCCGGCCTCGGCACCGTACTGCTGGTGTACGCGATGTCCCGCTCGGCCGGCCGTACGGAGGTCGTGACGCTGATCCTCATGGGCATCGCGGTGAACGCCTTCGCCGGCGCGCTCATCGGGCTGTTCATCTTCCTAGCGGACACCGCGGCGGTGAACCAGATCACCTTCTGGCAGCTCGGCTCCCTCGCCCAGTCCACCTGGCCCAAGGTGCTCGCGGTGCTGCCGTGCGCGGCGATCGGGCTGGTGGTCGCGCCGCTGTACGCGCGCCGCCTCGACCTGCTCGCGCTCGGCGACCGGCCCGCCCGGCATCTGGGCGTGGACGTGGAGCGGCTGCGGATCCTGCTGATGTTCGTCATCGCCCTGCTGACGGCCGCCGCGGTGAGTGTCTCCGGGGTGATCGGCTTCATCGGCCTCGTCGTGCCGCATCTGCTGCGGATGGCCGCCGGGCCCGGGCACCGCTTCCTCATCCCGGGCAGCGCGCTCGGCGGTGCGGTCGTGCTGCTCGCCGCCGACCTCGCGGCCCGGACGATCGCCGCTCCCGCCGAGCTGCCGCTCGGTGTGCTGACCGCCCTGCTGGGCAGTCCGTTCTTCTTCTGGCTGCTGCGCCGCACGCGGCGCAGGCAAGGGGGTTGGGCATGAAGCTCCTGCGGGACATGAAGCTCCTGTCGGATGTGAGGCTCCTGTCGGACATGAGGCTCCTGCGGAACCGTCCGACACCGCCGCCTCCGGCCGAGCCCGGCGACGTGCTCGCCACCGCCGAGGACCTGTACGTCCGTCTCGGCACCCGCGAGGTGCTCCGCGGCGTGGACATCACCGTCCGCGCGGGCGAGGTGCTCGCCCTGGTCGGCCCCAACGGGGCGGGCAAGTCGACGCTGCTCGGCGCCCTGGCCGCCGATCTGCCGGCCGCCGCGGGTGTCGTACGGATTTACGGGCGTCCGGCGACAGAATGGTCCGCGCCCGAACTCGCCCTGCGGCGAGCGGTGTTGCCCCAGTCCGCCACGCTCTCCTTTCCCTTCGCGGTCGAGGAGGTCGTCCGGATGGGCCGCGCGCCCTGGGCGGCCGTCGCCCCCGACGAGAACGACCCGGCCGTGGCCCGGGCGATGGCCGCGACCGAGGTCACCGCCTTCGCCTCCCGCTCCTTCTCCGCCCTCAGCGGCGGCGAGCGGGCCCGGGTCGCGCTCGCCCGGGTGCTCGCCCAGCGCGCTCCCCTGCTCCTGCTCGACGAGCCGACCGCGGCCCTCGACCTCAAGCACCAGGAGCTGGTGCTGCGGGTGTGCCGGGAGCGGGCGCGGGCCGGGGACGCGGTCGTGGTCGTGCTGCACGACCTGGGGCTCGCGGCGGCCTACGCGCACCGGGTCGCGATCCTGCACGCCGGCCGGATCGCCGCCGCCGGGCCGCCGGCCGAGGTGTTCTCCGACCGGCTGCTGACGGAGGTCTACGACCAGCCCGTCGAGGTGCTCCCCCATCCACGCACGGGCGAGGTCCTGGTGACCCCTCGACGGGACTGACTCAGGCCTCTTGACCGCCACTTGACCTGGACATGAGGTCCATTTTTGGTCACCGTGACCGGCTCGTGCTCATACACCGTCCATGAGAGCTGAATCACTACGTGGGCAGTTATCGCACAGGAAATCCCTGGGTACGTTAGGCGAGGCTCACCTTATGTGAGGCCTGTCACGCATCCTTTTCGGCCATTCCCTGGAGCCACCATGCGAGCCGTCAGATTGTCCGTTCTCACCGCAGCCGCGACCGCGGCGGCGCTGGCCGCCGTCACCGGCTGCACGGAGAAAGGCAGTTCGGCGGGCGGTGACCGAGTCATCAACGTGACGGCCACGGACGACAAGTGCGAGGTGTCGAAGAAGGAGTTCCCGGCCGGTCATGTCGAGCTGGCCATCGAGAACAAGGGCTCCAAGGTCACCGAGGTCTACATCCTCTTCCCGGACGACCGGATCGTCACCGAGCGCGAGAACATAGGCCCCGGCACCCAGCAGAAGGTCACCGCCGAGGTGAAGGCCGGTGACTACCAGATCGCCTGCAAGCCCGGCATGAAGGGCGACGGCATCCGCCAGGCCGTCACGGCCACCGGCGGCGGCGCGGTCGCCCAGCGCGACCCCCGTCTGGACAAGGCCGTCGCCGCCTACCGCGCCTACGCGCAAGCGCAGGCCGACGAGACGCTGCCGAAGGCCGAGGTGTTCGCCAAGGCGGTCAAGGACGGCGACATCGAGGCCGCGAAGGCCGCCTACGCGCCCTCCCGCATCGGCTGGGAGCGCACCGAACCCGTCGCGGAGTCCTTCGGCGACATCGACCCGAAGGTCGACCTGCGGGAGGACGGCCTGGAGGAGGGCCAGGACCTGAAGAAGGACTGGACCGGCTGGCACCGCCTGGAGCGCTCGCTCTGGAAGGACAAGAAGCTCACCGACCGGGACTCGGAGCTCGCCGACCAGCTGATCACCGACCTGAAGGACTGGCAGAAGCGGGTCGGCAAGGCCGAGATCACCCCGACCTCCATGGCCAACGGCGCCAAGGAACTCCTCGACGAGGTCGCCACCGGCAAGGTCACCGGCGAGGAGGAGCGCTACTCGCACACCGACCTCGTCGACTTCAAGGCCAACGTCGAGGGTGCTCAGAAGTCGTACGAGCTGCTGAAGCCGGTGGCGAAGGAGAACGACGCGGCGCTGGTCACCGAGCTCGACAAGCAGTTCGCCGCGCTGAACGCGCTGCTGGACAAGTACCGCGCGGACAAGACGTCGTACGACTTCGTCTCGTACGACAAGGTCGGCGATGCCGACCGCAAGGAGCTCTCGGACGGGGTCAACGCCCTCGCGGAGCCGCTGTCCAAGCTGGCCGCCGCCGTCGTCGTGAAGTAGGGACACCGTCATGACGGACAACTCCGCAGAATCCGCCGCTCCTTCCCGGCGTGCGCTGATCGGCTGGGGCGGTGCCGGGCTCGCGCTCGGTGCCGCCGCGGCCGGCGGTGCCGTGGCGGTGGCCCGTAACGGCGAGTCCGCCGACGACGCGGCCCCGGCCGGTGACGAGGCGGGCGCCGCGGTCGATTTCCACGGCGCCCATCAGGCGGGTATCGCCACCCCGGTGCAGGACCGGCTGCACTTCGCCGCGTTCGACGTGACGACGGACGACCGCGCCGCGTTCGTGCGGATGCTGAAGGACTGGACCGAGGCGGCGCGGAAGATGACCGCCGGGCAGGCGGTCGGTGAGGGAGCGTACGGCGGGCTCGCCGAGGCGCCGCCGGACGACACCGGTGAGGCGCTGGGTCTGAAGCCGTCGCGGCTGACGCTGACGATCGGGTTCGGGCCCACCCTGTTCGACAAGTTCGGCCTCCAGGACCGGCGGCCCGAGGCGCTCATCGACCTGCCCAAGTTCGCCGGCGACAACCTCGACAAGAACCGCAGCGGCGGCGACCTGTGCGTCCAGGCCTGCGCGGACGACCCCCAGGTCGCCGTGCACGCCATCCGCAACCTCGCCCGCATCGGCTTCGGCAAGGTCGTCATCCGCTGGTCCCAGCTCGGCTTCGGCAAGACCTCGTCGACGACGCCCGAGGCGCAGACCCCGCGCAACCTGATGGGCTTCAAGGACGGCACCCGCAACATCGCGGGGACGGAGACGGACCGGCTGAAGAAGTTCGTGTGGGTGGACCAGAAGGACGGGCCGGAGTGGATGGCCGGGGGCTCGTACCTCGTAGCCCGCCGTATCCGGATGCACATCGAGACCTGGGACCGCACCTCGCTGCAGGAGCAGGAGGACATCATCGGCCGCGACAAGGGCGAGGGCGCCCCGGTGGGCAAGGCCAAGGAGCGTGACGAGCCGTTCCTGAAGGCGATGCTGCCCGACGCGCACGTCCGGCTCGCGCACCCCGACTCCAACCACGGGGCGACGATCCTGCGGCGCGGCTACTCCTTCACCGACGGCACGGACGGCCTCGGCCGCCTGGACGCGGGCCTGTTCTTCCTCGCCTACCAGCGGGACGTCCGCAAGGGGTTCGTGCAGATCCAGCGCAACCTGGCCACGGACACGCTCAACGAGTACATCCAGCACGTGGGTTCCGCGGTGTTCGCGATCCCGCCCGGCGTCCGCGGCGAGGACGACTGGTGGGGCAGCACACTGCTGACCGAGGAGGCGTAGCCCGTGTTCTCCAACTATCTGATAGGTCTGCGCGAGGGCCTGGAAGCCAGCCTCGTCGTCTGCATCCTCATCGCCTACCTGGTCAAGACCGGCCGCAGGGACGCGCTGAGGCCCATCTGGATCGGCATCGGCGTCGCGGTCGCCCTCGCCCTCGGCTTCGGCTCCGCGCTCGAATTCGGCTCCCAGGAGCTGACGTTCGAGGCCCAGGAGGCGCTCGGCGGCACCCTGTCGATCCTCGCGGTCGGCCTGGTGACGTGGATGGTGTTCTGGATGCGGCGCACCGCCCGGCACCTGAAGTCCGAGTTGCACGGCAAGCTGGACGCGGCCCTGCAGATGGGCACCGGCGCCCTGGTCGCCACCGCGTTCCTCGCGGTCGGCCGGGAGGGTCTGGAGACCGCCCTGTTCGTGTGGGCGTCCGTGCACGCGGCGAGCGACGGCACCCCGCGCCCGCTGATCGGCGTCGCCCTCGGCATCCTGACGGCGGTGTTCCTCGGCTGGCTGTTCTACCGGGGGGCGCTCAGGATCAACCTCGCCAAGTTCTTCACGTGGACCGGCGGCATGCTGGTCGTCGTGGCCGCGGGCGTACTGGCGTACGGCTTCCACGACCTCCAGGAGGCCGACTGGATTCCGGGCCTGCCGAACAAGGCCTTCGACATCAGCGGCACCATCCCGCCGGACAGTTGGTACGGCACCCTCCTCAAGGGCGTCTTCAACTTCCAGCCCGATCCGACCGTCCTCCAGGTCACGGTGTGGCTGCTGTACCTGATCCCGACGCTCGCGCTCTTCCTCGCCCCGGTAGGGTTCGCCTCCGGGAAGGGGAAGGTGAAGGAACCTGATGAGCAGGGATCGCGGCCCTCTAAGGCTCCGCAGGCTTGACCGGAGCGCACTGATAGCGGCCTCAGTGACCGCTTTGTCGTTGACGGCGAGCGGTTGCGTGGTGGTGCACGGGGAGCGGGAAGTGCTCCCGGCGACCACCCGGGCGGAGGCCGCCGAGGCACTCGAGCAGTTCACATCCGCGTACAACGCGGCCGACAAGGCCTACGACAGTTCCCTGGACGCGGACCACGTCACCGGCGCCCTCGGCGCCATCGACGCGGCGCGGCTGAAGGCCGGCCACGCCACGAATCCCGAGGGCAATCCGGCGCACACGCCGCTGAGGCTGACGGACGCGACGTACACGATCCCGAAGAAGGCGGGCTGGCCGCGCTGGTTCGTCGCCGACGCGCGCGGCAACAAGGGCGGCGACGTGCGCTGGCTGCTGGTGTTCACCCGCAGCGCCCTGGACGATCCGTGGCAGGTGGCGTATCTGACGCTGGTCTCCCCCGAAGACGTACCGAAGTTCAAGAAGGACGCGGACGGCTGGGCCGAGGCGGTGCCCGCGAACTCCACGGAATTCGCCGCCGAGCCCGGCAAGTTGAGCCAGGACTACGTGGCGTACCTGAAGAGCGGCGGAAAGGGCTTCGCGCCCGGCACGCACACCGACGGGTGGCGCCAGCAGCGGCAGAAGGAGTCCCGCAAACCGGGTCTGGCCACGCAGTACCTCGACGACCCGCTGGCCGACGGCGACTACGCCCCGCTGGCGCTGCGCACCACGGACGGCGGGGCGCTGGTGTTCTTCGCCATCCGCCGCTTCCAGAAGCAGACGGCCGCGCCGGGCGCGTCGATCCCCACCCAGGCCGAGGGCGTGCAGGCCCTGACGGAAGGCGAGATCAAGCAGTCGCTCACGACGGAGTACGTCTCCAACCAGGTGGCCCTGGACCCGAAGAAGAGCGCGGGCGACGGCGAGGTGTCGATCCTGGGCCGGATCGAAGGGCTGACGGCGGCTCAGGGCAGCTGAAGCCTTACCCGCCTGGGGGCCTGAGGCCCTACCGGCGCAGGGGCCAGGCCGCGTGTGTGTGGTCCGGCTCCTGGCCGGCGTGGCGGGCGCAGGCGTCGGTGAGGACTTCCAGCAGGGTCAGCGGGTCGGGCAGCGGGTGTTCGGGGCCGCGGACCCAGTGCACCGACTGGTCGTCACCGGGGAGCCGGGCGGGCGGTACGAGGACGTAGGAGCCGCGGCAGTGCCAGCGCAGGCCAGGGTGCTCGTCCATCGTCTCGGGGTGGCAGTCCAGTTCGCAGGGCCACCACTCGTCCTCTTCCTCGGGGGTGCCGCGGGTGAGGGTGAAGAAGAGCAGGCGGCCGTCGTCGCTCTCGGCGACCGGGCCGACGTCGATACCGGAGGCGAGCAGCCGCTCGAGCGCCTCGCGGCCGGCTTCCAGGGGGACGTCGAGGACGTCGTGCACCATGCCGGTCGCGGTGATGAAGTTGGCCTGCGGCTGGTGCCGGGCCCAGCGCTCGATCTGCGCGCGGTCGGTCGTGGACTGGGTCTGCCAGGCGAACGACACCGGGTGCCGGGCCGGGGTGGGACAGCCGACGCGGTCGCAGGAACAGCGGTAGTCGTGGGTGGGATACGCGGCGGGCGCGAGGGGCAGTCCCGCTTCGGCGGCGGCGAGCAGCAGGGCCTCACGGCCGCCGCCGTCCGTGGCGGCCTCCTTCGGGCGGCGTCCGCGCAGCCACTGGGAGATTTTGCCCTGCCGGCCGGTGCGGCCGCCGAACTCCGCGCTCATCTATCCCCTCGCCTCGCCGTCGTGCGGAACAGCATGCCCTATGGTCCCACCATCCCGCGCTCCGGGGGGCCTTAGGGCCCCGCGGCTCACCCGCAAGCTCTTCTGTTCGGAACTCCTGGCTCATCGGATCCACGGTCTTCGGCAGACTGCCCCGAAGCGGCCCGATCGCGAGCTGTGGAGGCAGATACGCTAGGGCGCATATTGGTTCATCGGGGACCGGATGTGCTGCGCCGGACGCAGCACCGATCGGTCGCCGGAGGAGGTCGGTGGATCGTGCAGGCGACGGCAAAGGCCCCGCGGGGTTTCCGGAGCATCACCAAGAACATGGGGCTCAAAGACCTCGAGGACGACTTCGCGGTGGTCGTCTCCGAGGTGCCTGCCCGGTCGGCGGCGGTGTTCACCCGGTCCCGCTTCGCGGGCCCGAGCGTCGTGCTCAGCCGTGACGCGGCGCCCCAACAGCGCGCCCGCGGCATGGTCGTCCTCTCACGCAACGCCAACGTGGCCACCGGCCGCATCGGCGCGGAGAACGCCGCCGAGATGCGCCGGCGGGTCGCCGAGATCGTCGGGATCGACCCCGAGGAGCTGGTGATCGGCTCCACCGGCGTGATCGGCCGCCCGTACCCCATGGAGGACATCCGCTCGGGCCTGTCCACCCTGGCCTGGCCGTTCCCCGAGGCGGACTACGCGGCGGCCGCCAAGGCGATCATGACCACCGACACCCGCGCCAAATACGTCAGCGCGCCCTGCGGTGACGCCGTCGTCACGGGTATCGCCAAGGGCGTCGGCATGATCGAGCCGAACATGGCCACCCTGCTGACCTTCTTCTTCACCGACGCGGACATCCCCGCCGCCGAACTCGACGCCGTCTTCCGGCGAGTGATGGACCGTACGTTCAACGCGCTGAGCATCGACACGGACACGTCGACCAGTGACACCGCCGCGATCTTCGCCAACGGCCTCGCGGGCCCGGTGGACCTCGCCGACTTCGAGCGGGCCCTGTACGACGTGGCCCTGCACCTCGTGCGCGACATCGCCTCCGACGGCGAGGGCGCCAGCAAGCTCATCGAGGTGCACGTCACCGGGGCTCGGGACGAGGCCCAGGCCAAGCGGGTGGGCAAGAGCGTGGTCAACTCCCCCCTGGTCAAGACCGCCGTGCACGGCGCCGACCCCAACTGGGGCCGGGTCGCGATGGCCATCGGCAAGCTCGACGACGAGACCGACATCGAGCCGCACCGCGTCCGCATCCAGTACGACGACCTCCTGATGCACCCGGAGGAGCCGAGCGACGAGTTGCTGGAGCAGGCCGCGCGGTACCTCGCCGGTGACGAGATCGTCATCCGCGTCGATCTCGGCATCGCCGACGGCGCCTTCACCGTCTACGGCTGCGACCTCACCGAGGGGTACGTCAAGATCAACGCCGACTACACCACCTGACCCGCCCACCGGCCGCGCACGAGCCGTTCACCGCCCGTCGGCCCCGTCCCGCACCCGGCGTACCGCCGCCTCGAACAGGGACCAGGGGTCGGCGGGCTCCAGTTCGCCACCGGCCGCCCGGAGCACCAGCTCCGTGAAGCAGGCGGCGTAGAACCGCCCCCGCTCCTCGGTGCCCGTCTCCTTCTCCAGACGGCGGATCACCCCCTGCTGCAGGCCCCCGCCGTGGTGCACGGCGATCTTCCTGCGCCAGGCGATGGGCTCGGCGAGCCGGGTGCCCATCGCGGCCCGCAGATGGTACTTCTCGCGTCCCTCCCTGACCTTGCACTCGGGCGCGGTCTCCAGGGCGACCCGCATCACGGGCCAGGACCAGAACGGGTGGTGCGTGGCGGTTCCGTACGCCAGCGGCATCCGGTTGGACAGCTCGTTGCTGTACCGGGTGCGGTCGACGGCGGTGAGGACCTGCTCGATCAGTTCGTCCCGGTGGTCGTACGGCCGGTAGAGGCCCGCGTTGATCAGATCGCTCCCGTATCCCGTCAGCAGCACCCGGTCCTCGGGGATCGCCCCGAGCCGCTGCACCGTTGTGGCCGTCAGCGCCACCTCGACCACCTCGGGCTCGGTCACGCCCAGCCAGCGGACGGCCTCCGGGATGGACGCCACGATCTGGTCCTCGGTCAGCTGCACGGGCTCCAGACCGATGCCCAGCTCCGCGCACAACTCGGCGGCGTCCGCCAGCTCGTCGCCCCAGGGAGTGCCCACGCTGTACGGGGTGACGGACAGCCCCGACGTCGCCGCCAGGTACGTCACCGTCCCGGAGTCGATGCCGCCCGACAGCAGGGTGGCGTAGCGGGTCCCGTCGGGCGTGGCCCTGTCGATCCGTTCGATCTCCGCCGTCAGCGCCTCGATCTGGGCCTCTCCGGCGGCGAGCGGGTCGTCCCGGTGGGGCGCGCGAAAGCCGGCGAGAGGGTCGTACTCGTCGCTCGCGTCGGTCAGCCATGTCCCGCCCCGCCGCCGCGTCCTGGTCAGGACGCCGTACGGCAGTCGGCTGACGCCGAGCAGCGGCGTGTCCGTCGCGTGGACGGGGGGCGTGCGCGTGATCTCGACGGACCTGCCGAGAGCGGGCAGGACGAGCGGGGCGAGGAGGAGGTCCGTGAAGTAGACGAACAGGCCCCGCAGCCGGTTCACCGCGTAGTAGACCGGATCCTCGTTGAGCGGGGAGACGCGGACGGTGACCGTCTCCGGCTCGACGCGCAGGAAGGAGCGATGGTCCTCGTGCCGTGCGTCCTGATGGAGGGTCAGGCTCCGTACGTCCAGGGCGAAGGGCCCGTCGGGGAGTACGGCGTCGTCGGGTCCCCGATAGTAGGCGTGCAGGCCGTCGAGGTCGGCGCTTCGGGCGAGCGGGGCCAGGTCCGGTATCGGCGTGTTGCCGACCACGCACCACTTGCTCAGCGGAGTCATGTGGTTCAGACCTTTCCGATGACGCGGCGCATGCGTTGCTGGGCCTCGCCCGCCGAGAACGCGGTGCGGTGCGAGCGCTTGCCCTCGTCCCGGACCCGCTGAAGACCCTCGACGAACGGGCCGTTGACCCGGGAACGGGTCGACTGGACGGCGGCCCTGGTGTACGAGGCGATGCGCCGGGCGTGGTCCAGGGCTCGCTCCAGCAGCTCGTCGGGGTCAGTGACCTCGTGGAGCAGCCGGTCGGCGAGGGCCCGCTCGGCGGGCCATTCGGCGCAGGTGTAGAGCATCTCCTGCATGACGCCGCGGCCCACCACGGTCTCCAGCATGTAACCGCCGAAGTTGCAGGCGATGCCGACCCGGAACTCGGGCATGACCAGCGTCGCGGCCCGGCTGCCGATGCGCAGGTCGCAACAGAGGGCGATCTGCAGGCCGACTCCGATGGCATAGCCGTCGATGGCCGCCACGACGGGCTTCGATATCCCGGCGATGGTGCTGTAGAGGTCCGTGATGTCGTCGATCCAGGCGTCGACCTCGTCGCCACCGGAGAACTCCGAGACCTCGTGGAAGTCCCCGCCGGCCCCGAAGGAGCGGCCGGCACCGCCGTACAGGACGATCGACGCCACGTCGTCGTCGGCGTCCAGCGTGTGCATCAGCGCGCTCAGTTCGCGCATCCGCGCCCGGCTGAACGGGTTCTGCTCGTGCGCCTGCGAGAACTCCACCCGAGCGACCCCGCCCGGCAGGATCTCGCATTCCATGCTCGCCGTCACGGCGTCGGTGGTTGACATCGTGTTCTCCCGAATTCTTGTTGTTCGTGTGCGAAGCGGTGTACGGAACGGTCGTGCGGCGGCGCGGAGCCGGGTCAGTAGACCGGGAGGCTGGGGTCGATCCGGTTCGCCCAGGCCACGACTCCGCCTTCCAGGTGGACGGCATCGGCGTACCCGGCCCGCCGCGCCACGGCGAGGACGTCGAGCGTGCGGACGCCGGTCCGGCAGTAGAAGACGGGCCGCAGGTCCCGGCGCAGGCCGGCCAGGGCCTCCCCGCTCAGCCACTGCCCCATGGGCACCAGCCGTGCGCCGGGGATGCGGACGATGTCCCACTCGTAGGGCTCGCGGATGTCGATGAGGTCGATCGCGTCGCCCCGGTCGAGCATCTCCTTGAGCTGCTCGGGCGTGACGGCGAAGCCGGACGGCTCGGGCGCGGGCGAGGTGCCGTCGCCGGGGCTCACAGCTCGCCCCGTGCCGGGTAGTCGTGTTCGTTGACCCAGCGGATGGTCTCCACGACCTCGTCGAGGTGCGGCCGCAGGAAAGGCAGGGTGCCCAGCACCGACGCGTACAGCGTGCCGTCCGGGCGGACGATGAACAGGCCGGGCTCGCTGAACTCGTTCGGCTGGCCTTCCTTGATGGCCTTGGAGCGGTACAGCCCCCATTCCCGCATCGACTCGGGGCTCAGCCCGTAACCGAGGGGGACGCGGCTGATCTCCCACTCGTCGACGGCCCGCCGGGCCCGGGCCTCGTCGTCCCCGCTCACCGCGAGGACGGAGGTCACGCCGACCTCGGTCAGGCTGTCGACGAGGGAGTCGAGCTGGGTCACGTACGCCTTGCACATCGGGCAGTGCACGCCCCGGTAGAAGACCACCAGGCTGAAACGGTCGGGGCGCTGCTCGGCGAGCACCCAGCGGCCGCCGTCGGCCAGCGGAACGTCGAGGGCGGGCACGGGCTGGCGGGGCTTGAGCATGTCGGCTCCTGTGGAGATGGGCGCCTGCGGAGGGGTGCCTGTGGAGGTGGGCGGGAGTGGGCTCGGGGCTACGGGGTGTCGGAGAGGGTCAGCTGGCCGCGGAAGAGGACGCGGGTGCCGCCGGGGCTGATGGCGGTCCGGCCGTGCAGGGTCCGCTGGTTGTCGATGATCAGCAGGTCGCCGACCTCCCACCGGTGGGTGTACGCGTACCGCTCGGACCGGAGGAAGGTGTCCAGCTCGGCGAAGAACCGGTCGGACAGCCCGGGTTCCATGCCCTTGACCCGCACGTCCCAGGAGCGGGGGGTGACGTCGGGCGGAAAGGCGGTCGCCAGGTTCAGGGACCTGACGCGGCCGTAGTCGCGGGTGGCGGGGATCGCGTACCAGTCCTCGGGGACCGTCGGGAAGTACCCGCGCTCCGTGACCAGGTACTCGATCTCGTACTCGTCCAGCACGCGGCGCAGATGCCCGGGCATCTCCTGCCAGGCGGTGAGCTGGTCGCTGACGTACGTCTCACCGGAGCCGGGGGCGTCGGAGAACTCCGCCGCGTACAGGATGATCAGGTCCACCCGCGACCCCACCAGCAGACCGTCCGTGTGCAGCGGCAGCGGGCCGCGGCCGGTGACGATCTTGCCCTCCTCGCGGGAGGCGTTGAGCTTGAGCAGATCGGCCTGGCCCTCGCCGAACCTGTGGTCCGCGGTGTCGCCCAGCGAGCGGACCAGCAGTTTGAAGGCGTCCTCGTCCAGCGTCAGGCCCCGGACGAGGGCGCATCCGCGGTGCAGCGCGGCCTGCTTGGCCCGCTGGGCGAGTTCCGGGATGGAGCCGTCGGAGCCGTCCGAGCTCCACGGTATGAGTGCCCCCATGCCGGACGGGGTCAACGTCTGGAGGCTGCCGTTCACGGACACGGGCTGTCCCTCTCTAGGTGTGTCTGGGCGTCTGGGCGTCTGTGTGGGTGATGCCTGCTGTGGTGGAACAGAGGGACGGTCAGAGCAGCGTCGCGATCTGGGCCTCCAGCCGCGCCACCGTCACCGGTTCCGAGAACAGCTGCTCGACGTCGAGGTCGACGTCGAAGGTGTCCTCCAGCGCGGACAGGATCTGGATCAGTGCGGCCGAGTTGACGCCGAGGCCGACCAGATCGAGCTGCTGCCCGGACTCGGGCACCGCGTAGCCGCGGGCCTTCAGCTCCTCGACGATGGCGGTACGCACCATGGCGTCGGTCATCGGGTCTCCCCCTCCTCGATGGCGTCTGTGACGCGCCGCACGTTGTCCCCCTCGAACACATCGAAGTGCCCGCCGGTCAGCGGCGCCGACGCCTCGACGCGGGCGACTTCGCTCCAGGCCCCGGCGTCGGGCTCGGCCGGGCCGTCCACGGCCCTGAACTCCACGACCGGTACGGGCGCGGGAGTCGGTTCCCAGTCGCGCAGCAGCGTCATGTTCTGCCGGTACACCTCGAACCGGCCGCGCAGCGCCGGGTCCGTGGCGGCCTCCTCGGCCTCGACCTGTACGCCGCTGGTCTCCCGGACGTCCCGGAGGAAACCGTCGAGTGACGGCTCGAAGGGCTCGTCGCCGCCCCCTCGGGCGGCAGCGGAGACCGGGGTGTCCACGACCACCACCCGGCGCACCGGGGTACCGCAGATCCGGGCGGCCTCGAAGGCCAGGGCCCCGCCGAACGACCAGCCGGCGAAGACGTGCGGCACGCCGTCGGACAGGGACCCGGCGGGGAGCTGTTCGAGACAGCGGCGGGCGAGCGCGGCCAGGGTGGGGCGTCCGCCCGGCGTTTCGCCGGGCACCACGACCGACGTTCCGCCCGACGCTTCGCCCCGCATGTCGCGCAGTGGACCGTCGAAGCCGATGACATGGACGTCGACGTCGCCGGTCAGCGCTCGGATCAGGCCGTGGTAACAGGACACTCCGCCGCCCACCGGTGGGAAGAGGACCAGCCGTAGCCCGGGTGTGCCGCTCGCGCGCGGCCGGTACGTCCACACGCCCCGGCTGCCCGAGGTGCGCGCCCCTTGGCACAGCGCGGCCAGGCCGGTCACGGTCGGGTCCGCCATGAACGCGCCGAACGGCACGTCGTAGCCGAACCTGCCGCGCAGCAGCGACAGCAGCCGGATCGCGTCGTACGAACCGCCGCCGGCCTCGAAGAAGCTCTCCGCGCCCGGGGGGTCGCCCAGCACCTCCTGCCAGCACAGCGCCACTTCACGGCCGTGCAGGTCCAGGGCCCGGGGGGCCGGCGTGTCCGTGGCGGTGGCCTCGTCGAGCGGCAGGGTCTCCAGACGGCGCCGGTCGACCTTTCCGTTGGAGGTCAGGGGGATCGAATCCAGCTCGATGAGCGCGTCCGGGACCATGTACGGCGGCAGTGCGTCCCGGAGCGCGGTGTGGGCGTCCTGTCGCCAGGTGGCCGGGGCGTCCGCCGCCAGGGTCACGCAGCCGACGAGCCGCTTGCGGCGGGCCTCGCCGCGGACGCTGACCGCGCAGCGCAGTACGCCGGGCGCGTGCTGCAGGACGTGCTCTATCTCGCCCAGCTCCACCCGGTGCCCGTTGAGCTTGACCTGGGTGTCGGTGCGGCCGAGGAACTCCACGACGCCGCCCGGGTGACGGCGGCCGCGGTCCCCGGTGCGGTACATCCGGCCGAAGACGGGATCGTCGAGGAAGGCGGCCCGGGTCTTGTCCGGGTCGTTCGCGTAGCCGTCCGCCACGCCCGCTCCGGCGATGTGGATGGCGCCGATGTGCCAGTCCGGGCACTCCCGGCCGTCGGCGTCCAGCACCAGGATCTGTTGGCCGGGCATGGCCTTGCCGTAGGGGATGGAGCGGCCCGTGCGGTCGGCCTCGTCGATCCGGTGCCAGATGGACCAGATGGAGCCTTCGGTGGCCCCGCCCAGGCTGATGACCTCCGCGTCGGGCGCGAGACGTCCGAGGGCGGCCGGCAAAGAGAGCGGTATCCAGTCGCCGCTCAGCAGGAAGGCCCGCACGGTCGGCGTGGCCGTCCGCTCCTCGGCCAGCAGCGAGGCCAGTGCCGGGGCCGAGTTCCACACCGTCACGCCGTGTGCCGCGATGAGTTCCGTCCATGCCGCGGGGTTCCTGGCGGTCTCCTCCGACAGCATCACCACGGAGCCACCGCACAGCAGCGGCCCGAAGACGTCGTACACCGAGAGGTCGAAACCCAGGGAGGAGACCGAGAGCACGCGGTCGTCCGGACCGAGGCCGAGCCGGTCGTTCACCGCGTCGATGGTGTTGAGGACGGCCGGGTGCGAGATGACGACACCCTTGGGCTCGCCGGTCGAACCCGAGGTGAAGATGATGTACGCCGTGGTGTCGCCGCCGTCACCGGAGCGGGCCACCCGCGCGCCCGGGGCCGGAAGGGCGAGCGGTGTCACACCGCGGTCGCGCCAGCGGTCGTCGGCGGCCTGCCGCCCCTCGGTGACCGCGAACCGTACGCCGCCGCGCCGCGCGATGCTGTCCAGACGTCCGTCCGGCGTCCCGTGATCGAGGGGGATGTAGACGCACCCGGCGAGCAGGCTGCCGAGGACGGCGACGACCTGTCCCCGCCCGCGCGGCAGTTGGACGGCGACCCGGTCCCCGGCACGCGCGCCCGTGGCGAGCAGCAGGTCCGCGAGCGCGGAGGCGTGGGTGACCAGTTCGCCGTAGGTGAGGCTGCCGTGTGCGTCGTGCACGGCGGGCGCCTCGGGGGTGTCGGCGGCGCGGAGCAGCACCCGCTCATGCAGCGTGCCGCCCGCCGTGCCGCCCACCATGCCGTCCGCGCGGCCCGGTACCGACCGCGGGGCGGCCGGGGCCTGTTGCCGCACCGGCGGCGTGTCCGTGGTGCGTCCGGGGACGCGGGTCCAGCGCTCGTCGTCGGCGGCTAGTGCCCCGGCAGGCAACGTTTGCCCGTCAAGGAGCGCCCGCCGCGCAGCGGCCGAAGACCGCAGTCGGTGCGTGCTCTCGGCGTGCCGGCCGGAAGGCTCCGTCGATGGACCGGACGTACTTGGGCTTTCGGCCGGTGCGGCGAGAGTACGTGCCGGGCGTCGCGACGGGACGAACGTTGCCTGCCGGGGCGCTAGTTCCAGGACGAAGGCCGTGTACTGGTCCGCGAAGTCCTCGACGAACCCGGCGTCGAAGGCGTCGGTGCGCCAGTCGAAGCCCAGCCGGACGCGTCCGTCCGATTCCAGGAACACCTGGTGGTCGAGCAGCACTTGAGGCACCCTCAGCTGGACGTCGTCCCAGCGCCGCCGGAGACCGAGGGCCTCCTCACCCCGCCCGTCCGCTTCCAGCGCCGTGAAGGTGAGGGGGTACGGCAGCCGGCGGGGATCGGCACCGGGGTCGCCGAGCCGCGCGATCTCCGCTCCGCCGAGCGAGCCGTGCACGGCCTGCCCCAGGAAGCGGCTCTGCACGGTCCGGGCGAGTTCCAGGAAGCTCCGCCCGGTCGACGCGGGAACCTCCAGCGGCATCGTGGTGCCGTCGTTGCCGAGCGTGCCGTACGTCAACGGGTGCACGCGCCGCGAGTACAACACGGTGAGCGTGTGGGCGGCCTGGCCTGCGGTCCGGCCGAGCAGGGCGCCGTAGGCCGCGAGGTAGACCATCGGGGGCGTCAGCCCGTACTCGCGCGCCGTCTTGGCGACCTGCTCCGCCACAGCCGCCTCCACGGTGACCGTGCGGTGTGACACACCGGGGCCGGCCTGCCGCCAGTTGGGCCGCAGCGGCAGCTCCGCGGCGTCGGCGAGGGTCGCGGCACGCTCGCGCCAGAACCGGCGGTCCCGTGCGGAGCGGTCCCGGCGGCCCGCCCGCGCCGGAGTCCGTACGGCCGTCTGTGTGTCCGGGGTGCCCTCGAGGCCCGGGGTGCCGCGGTCCGCGACGAGTCCGGCGAGGAACAGGTCGAGCGACGCCGCGTCCATGAGCCACAGGGCGTAGCAGAGGTGCAGCCGCGCACGGTGTTCCGAGGCCACCACGACCACCTGGCACTGCGGCCATCCGGCGAAGGCGAAGGCGTCGGAGGTGAACGTGCGGCGCTGTGAGTCGTTGGCGGCGTCGAACTCCGCGTCGGCGACCCGGCGGACCTCGACCCCGGTCCGCCGGGCGGCGTCCTCGGGCAGCACGGCCAGCGACAGGTCGGCGGAGGCGCTCACCCGCAGGATGCCGTTGGCGCGTACCAGCCGCTTGAGCCGGTCGTCGATTCCGGGCACGCACGCCGGGTCGAGATCGCACGCCAGGTAGTACCGCGCGGGTCCGCGCAGTTCGAGCCCTTCCTGGTCACCGACGAGGTAGGCGCGCTGGATGGGGCTCAGTGACTCGGTGGGGCAACGGTCGGAGGGTGCTTCGGTCGGAGGACGGTCGGAGGGTGACTCGGTCCTCGAACAGTCGGAGGGTGCTTCGGTCGCGGTCTCGGCCATCTCAGAAGACGATCTCTTTCACTTCGTCGCGGCTCAGGAAGGCGCTCGGGCTGAAGGTCGGCCCATAGGCGCCGACACCCGAGAACATCAGCGCGTCGCCGACATCCACGGCGGGCAGGAGGACGTCCTGGGCGAGCACGTCCAGCTGTGAACACAAGGGGCCCGTCACGACCGCGGGGCTCAGGGCACCGGGGTCCTTCGGGTCCACCGCCCGCACCAGGGGTTCGCCGCGGCCCGCTCCGGCGACGAGCCGACTGGCGATCATGACGTGGTTCATCCCGGCGTCGACGAGGACGTACCGCCGGCTGTCGATGGTCTTCACATCCAGTACGGACGTCAGCAGCACACCGGCCGGGCCGACGATCGACCGGCCGTACTCGCAGACCACGGTGGCCGATCCGAGAGGACCGTCCGCTGTCGGGCCGGGGCCGGGTCCGTCGGAGCGCAGTCCCTCCCAGTCCACGGCGGTGTCGCGGTCGCACCAGGGCATCGCGATGCCCCCGCCGACGGACACGAAGTCAAGACTCAGTCCGAACTCGTCCGCGAGGCTCGCGGCCCGGTCCAGCGCCGCGTTCCTGGCCGCGCGGATGACCTCGGCGTCGGAGTACTGCGAGCCCCAGAACAGTTGCAGACCGCTCAGCGACAGGGGCGAGGCGCGCAGCACGCGCACCACCTCGGCGGTGTCCCCGGCAAAGACGCCGAACTGGTTCGGCGAGGGGGCCGCGCCGGACGTCCTGCCCGGATAGGGGGTGTTGACCCGGATGACGGCCCGGCCGCCGACCCCGAGCCGGCGCGCCGTCTCGGCGAACAGCACGGCCTGGCGCGGCGACTCGACCGTCACGGCCACCCCGCCCGCCAGCGCGGCCGCGGCCTCCCCGGCCGACTTCGCCGGGCCCGTGAACAGCAGCTTCTCCGGCGGCATCCCCGCGTTCAGCGCGGTCTCCAGCTCGCCCAGGGAGCACACGTCGAAGCCGTCCACCAGCGACGCCAGGGCGGTCACGACGCCGGGGTGCGGGTTCGCCTTCAGCGAGTAGTAGATCTCGGCGCCGGGTACCGAGGCCGCCCGCACCCGGTCGACGGCCTGGCGCAGGGCGGCGCGGCTGTACGCGTACACCGGCGTGCCCCCGGCCCGGTGCATGAGGAGCCGGGCCTGGTGAGGGGCGAGCTCGACTGTCGGGAGCATTCCCAGGGGGTCACCGAGGCGGGCGGCGGGAGCGGCAGTAGAAGCGAGTCCGGCGGCGGGAGCGAGTCCGGCGGCAGAAGCGAGCCCGGCTCCGGAAGCGTGTTCAGTCCGCACAGGACGTCCTCCCCGCCTCCTGCAGCGCCGCGAGCACCTCGCTGTGCAGCCGGTCGATGACATCCGTACGGTCCATGGCGATCCCCCGCCTGTAGTAGTACGTCAGCGCCATCTCGGACGCCGATACCTGCAGTTCGCCCTGCAACTGGTAGCGCAGCGTCCGCCCCAGCGACCTCGGCTGCCACGCACCGAGGTCGCGGGGCCTGAGCCCGCGCCGTTTGGGGTGCTGGTTGAACAGCACCGTGGACAGCGGAAAGCGGTCGGCCCCGGCCAACCCGAGCTCCTCGATCCGCTGGTCGAACTCCCATGCGCTGCTCGCCGTGCCGACCCGCAGCTGCTCGGCGTAGGCCGACGCCCGGTCCGGCAGCGACACCGCGTCGGGGCCGCGTACGACGAGCTGGCTCATGAACATCCCGGCGGTCGCGGCTGCCACCTCGTCGCGCACCTGCACGGGGACGACGATCGACAGCCGGTCCAGTCCGAACGTCCGGGAGACGGCCAGGTCGAAGGCGGCCAGGACGACCGGGAAGACGGAGACACCCGTGGCCACCGCGATCCGATGGGCTGCCCGGGAACAGGTCACGCCGAACGGGCGCGACACCAGTTCGCCGACGCGGGCGTCGTCGCCCGTCGCCTCCGGCAGCGTGATCTGTTCGGCGTCCCGCAGGAAGGTGCGCCAGTAGGCGGCGGCGGGCGCGGGCCGGTCCGGGCGCCGCGTCGCCCGGCAGTAGACGCGGTATCCGGAGGGCGGCGGGGCGTCGTCGAGCGCGGAGCCCTGGAGCGCCGAGCGCAGCTCGCCCGCGATCAGGTCCATGCTCAGGCCGTCGAGGAAGAGGTGGTGCGCGACCAGGACGACGGACGTGATGCCGTCGCCGGGGACCACGACGACCCTCATGGGCGGCGGGGCCGCGGGGTCGATCAGCTGTGCCACGGCCTCGGCGCGGGCCTGCTGAACCCGTGCGCGGTGCTCACCGGGACCGGGGGTCTCGTGGACGGTGACCGGGCAGCGTACGGCGTCGGGCTCGGAGTGGACCTGCTGCGACCAGTCGGGGGTGAGCGAGAGCCGGAGCACGTCGTGGCGTCGGGTCAGCAGGTCGGCGGCCGCCCGCACCTCGTCGGTCGTGAGCGCCCGGTCGATCCGGATCTCGCGGGAGAGGTTGCACCAGTTGGCGTTGCCGTCCGCCATGCAGATGGCCATGTAGGCCACCTGACGGGTCGACAGGGGGACGACATGCTCGCCGACGTGCTCGTCGGCCGCCGGGCGGTCTCTGCCGGGCGCGGCCCGGCGGCCCTCGCTCGTGTGCCCGTCGGACTCGGCACCGGACCCCTGCCCGGTGCCACCGGTGATACCGCCGCGCTCGATCGCCCGCGCCAGCGACGCCACATCGCGATGGGCGAAGCACTCCTGCACCGAAAGGACGGTCCCGAAGCGCTGCTCGACCTTCCCGACGAAGTCCATCATGTCCAGGGACGACAGCCCCGCGTCCACGAACGACGTCGCGTCCGGTGCCGCCCCCACGGCTGCCGGGTCCTCGCGAAGTCCGAGCAACCCGAGCAGCACATCGGTGACGGTGGCACCCGGGTCGGGTGGCGGCGCGCCCCCGGTGCCCGACGACTGCTCGACGGACGTGGCCAGGGCGACCCGGTCGACCTTGCCGCTGCGAAGCAGCGGCAGCTCCCGGCGCGGATGGACCGCCGGAACCGGCAGCCCGTGCCGCTTGGCGACATCGCGGACCTGCTCGCTCAGCGTCTCCTCCTGGCCCGGCTGAAGCCGTGCCGCGGCGACGAAGGCGTGCGGCCCCTGACGGTCGACGACGACGCACTGGTCCACGCCGACGAGTTCCTCGACGTCGTCGACGAAGCGGTGGTAGGCGACGCGCCTGCCGGAGACCTTCAGGTCGTCGCCCAGCCGGCCCACGACCATCAACTCGCCGCCCTCGGTACGGCGCCCGATGTCACCGGTGCGCAGTGGGGTGGGCATCGGGTCGACACGGAACGTGCCCGGCGCCCCTCCCGCCCCGTCCGCGAGTGTCCCGAGCGCCGGGGCCGACGAGGCGACGAGCACCTCTCCGTGGCCGTCCGCGTCGGGCCGGTCGATCTCCACCGACACACCGGGCCTGGGCCGCCCGACGGGCACCCCGAACGCCGCGCCGCCCGCTGCCTCTGCGCCGGCCCGCCCCACCCGGACCCCACGCCGGAACAGCTGGGCCAGCGTCCCCTCGGTCATCCCGTAGAGGTTGACGAACTCGGCACCCGGCGCGAGCTCGCTCCACTGCTCGACCACCCGCGCCGGAAGCACCTCCCCCGCGAAGAACCCCAGGCGCAGGGCGTCCAGCCGGACGGACTCGGCCCGCAGCGCGTCCCCGACCCGGCGGGCGAGGGACGGTACGAGGAAGGCGAGCGTCGCCCGCGACCGGGCGAGGTGGGCGCCGAGCGTACGCGGGTCCAGCTGGGCGTCGACCTCGGGCAGGCACAGCGTGCCGCCGGCCGTCAGCACCCCCAGCAGCTCCCGCAGCGACGGGTCGAAGTTCACGCGTGTGACGGCGGCGCAGACGTCCCTCTCGCCGAAGGCGAACTCCTCGGTGAACCAGGACAGGAACGCGTGCAGGCCCCTGCGGCTGCCCACGATCGCCTTCGGCGCCCCGGTCGACCCCGATGTGGGGATGAGATAACCGGCGTCCATGTCCTGGTGCCGCCGGGCGGGCGGCGGTTGCCGCCGGTGCCATGGGGCGGTGGTGAGGACGACGCGTCCGGTCGCGGCGTCCAGGACCAGCTCATGGAGGTCGCCGTCACCGGCCCGCCCGCGGTAGTGCGCCACGGCGGAGACATCGCTGGTCAGGATGGCCGACGGCCGTGCGATGCGCTCGGCCCACGCGTACCGGTCGGGTGCCAGCCCGGCGTCCGTGGGCACCGGCACCGCACCCGCGCGCAGGCACGCCAGCAGCCCCACGACGTAGGCGGGACACAGCGGCCCCAGGAGCAGGACGTGCGTCCCGGGCGCCCCGGCCTCGACCAGAGTGCCGGTCAGTTCGTCGACGCGGGTGGCGAGTTCGGCGTACGTGAGGGTCTCGCCGCGCCACTCGACGGCGGGGCGCCCGCTCGGTGGGAGGTCCAGCAGCCGTCCCAGGGCGTCCGGTGCTTCCACGGTGGCCGTCATGCGGTCGGGGCGGCCGTGGCGGTCGGTGGCTGGAGCACCAGCTTCGCCAGCCGCAGCCGGTCGGTCTCGGCGCTGTCGGCCAGTGCCTCGGCCAGGCTGTCCGTGCCGCCCTTGCGCTGGTTCAGCCGGAAGCAGGACTTGAACTCCAGGTCGAGCAGCCGGAAGCCGACGATGTTCTTCAGGTACCCCTCGCTCAGGTTCTCCGGTATCTCCGCGAGCGTCCAGGTCGAGCCCGCGACCGCCTTCTTCTGCAGCCGGTCGATCAGCACGACGACGTCCTCGCGGGTGCGGGCGGCGTCGCTGAGTTCCAGCCGGCCGGAGATCTCCACGGCGCAGTACAGCCAGGTCGGGATGCGGCTGCGGGTGCCGAACCACTCGGCGGGCACGAAGGTGTCCGGCCCCAGAACGGTGACGGTGGCCGGAGGTCCCGCCGCGAACGCCTCCGCCATGTCGTTGGCCCGGGCGACGTGTCCGGCGACGAACAGCTCGCCGTCCTCGGTCTCGCGCAGATCGAGAGGCAGGGGAGAGGTGTGGATGCGGCCGTCGTGGAAGGTGGCGAGGACGCCGAACGACTTCTCTTGTACGAAGTCGCACATCAGGGGCAGGGGAACACTGAAGTGCTCTCGGGTGTACATGGCTTACGCGCGCTCCCTCGACTCGGCGTTCAGCAGTTCCAGGCCGATGCCCTCGCGGGCCCCGCGCTGCGGTGGATGGAAGGCGATCGCGCTGAGCGCTCCCGCGAGCGTCGTGGCGAAGCCGCTCAGGGCGAAGCCGGCGCCGCCGGCCGCGCGCAACAGCAGACCGCCGATGGCGGTGATGTCGTCCTCGACGCGGTCACGTGCCTCGACCGCCAGGTTGAGCTGTTCGCCGACGGGCCGGTCGTCGTCCACGGCGCGCGCCGCGTCGAGCAGACCGTCCTCCAGGCGGCGGATCTCCTCGACCGCCCGGGTCCACCGCGGTGAGCCCGCGCGCCTGTCGGGCGGGGTCGCCTGGGCCAGGCAGGAGGCCACGCCGAGGTAGGAGGCGCTGATGAGCAGTTGGAACCAGAGGTAGCAGTCGGCGGCGAAGCGGCGGCCGGTCTCGCCCCGCAGCGGGAAGACGTGGTCGCGTGCGACGTGGACGTCGGACAGGCGCACGGCGTGGCTCTCGGCGGCGCGGAAGACCGGGCTCCGCCAGAACGTCTCGCGTTCCAGTCCGGGGGCGCCGGCGTCCACGAAGGCCTGGGCGTACCCCTCGGGGGAGCCGTCGGGCGCCCGCAGCTCCACCATCAGGGACATCAGGTCCATGCTGGTGGACAGGGAGCAGGGCCGCTTCAGCCCGGTGACGCGGTAGCCGGCGTCGTCGGCGTCGCGGACCGCCCAGCTCCCCAGGCTCCGCAGATCGCGGCCGGGAGTGGACTCGGCACCGCCGGAGGCGATCAGCTTGGCCTCGCTCGCAATGTCGCGGAGGATCACCCGGGCGTTCTCGTCCCCGGCCGTGGCGACCCGGCCGAGGGCGGCGATCTTGTAGTGGTGCATGGTCGTCGCGATGGCCGCCGACGGCGCCAGGGTGCCGAGGGCGAGCTGGAACCGTACGGCGTCGGCCGCCGTGTGCCCGGCCCCGCCGCAGTCCCGGGGGATCAGCAAGGTCGTGGCGCGGGTGTCCTTGAGCAGGGCGAACACGGCCTTTGCGTCCTGTTCGTACGCCTCGGGCGGCCGGGCCGCGAGCGCGGCGAACAGTCCACCCGCCACGGTGTCGAGCCTCGCCTCGGTGTCGGCGACGGCGGGCACGTCCTGGATCGCACCACCGGTCACGTGTCGTCCCCCTCGTGGGTGTGCAGCAGCCGCTTCACGGCGGCGTAGTCGGTCTTGCCGAGCGGAGTGCGCGGGAGCGTCGCAACGGTCTCGTACCGCTGCGGGAGCTGGTACGACAGCAGCCGGTCGGCGAGCCGCCGCTGGACCGCGCCCAGTTCGAAGGCGCCGTCGGTGACGATCAGAGCTGCCACCCGCTCGGTGGTCCCGGGGTCGGGGATGCCGACGACGGCGCTCTCCAGCACTCCGGGGCATTCGCGCAGCGCGGCCTCGACCTCGAGTGGTCCGACCTTGTTCCCGGCGACGTTGATGAAGCCGGACTGACGGCCGCGTACGTACCAGCCCTCGGGATCCGCCCGGATGATGTCCCGCGTCCTGAGCCAGCCGTCCTCGAACATCTCCGCGGTGGCGGCGGGTTCGTCGTAGTAGCCACGGGCGAGAGCGGGTCCACGGACGTACAGCTCATGGAGCGGCTCCGGCTCCGAACCGTCCTGCGCGGGGTTCGCGTCCGCGACGGGCTCAAGTCGCCACTCGACACCGGCGATGGGTTTCCCGATGGAGCCGCCACCGACGTACCGCTTGTCGAAGCAGATCACGCCGATCTCGGACAGCCCGTACACCTGACGCAGCGGCAGGCCGTACCGGCGCAGGAACTCCTCCTGCGTACTGGTCGCCAGCGGCGCGCTGCCGGATATGGCCATGCGCAGCGTCTTCAGCGACGTGGCCGGCGCCCCGCCGGCGGCGGTGAGCATCTGGTACATGACGGGCAGTCCGCTCATCAGTGTCACGCCGTGCCGGTCGATCTGCCGTGCCAGTCCCCGGCCGGTGAGCCGCCCGGCCCTGGCGAACACCACGGTCGCCCCGTTCAGCAGCGCCGGCAGGGTCAGGACATCGATGCCATGACAGTGCGCCAGCGGCAGTGCGCACAGCACCACGTCCTCGGGGCCCAGCGCCAACTCCCCGCTCCACAGCCGGACCCGCGCCTCGATGGCGGCCTGGCTCATGACGATGCCCTTGGGCTCACCGGTCGAACCGGAGGTGCAGTGCACGACGAAGTCGTCGGCGGCGTATCGGCTGAGCGCCCGACCGCGGTGCGTGCGCGCCCCGTCGACGGCCTCCAGCTCGAACCCGCCCGCAGCACAGGGGTCGTCCGGCCGCCGGTCGACCGCCAGCCAGGCCAGGTCGAACTTCGCCGCGCTGCGTTCCAACTCCGCCGCGGACAGGCGGCTGTCCAGCAGGACGGTGACGATGTCGAGCCTGGCGGCCGCGAGATAGAGCGCGAGAAACGTTCCCGGATCGTCGGCGGCGAGTCCCAGCACGTCACCCGGTTCGAACCGCCCCGACAGACGCTCGGCCGCGGCGTCCACCGCCGCCAGCAACTCCTCGTACGACCACGTGATTCCGTCGTGACCGACCACGGCCGACGCACGCGGGGCGGACATGGCCGTGACCCGGAACGCGGCGTAGAGCCCCTCCCCCAATGGATGCCCTTCCTGCTCCCCCTGCACGAACGGACATGCGACGCAGCCCCCGTGCAACCCCCTGCGAGTGTCTCGCAGCCACTCTCGGCGTGTGACGAAATCACGGACTCCTGTGCCTGGCAAGAACACGTCCATACTTCGAGAAATTGTTCAGCAAAGGCACATCAGCGTGGACGCAAGGGTACTTACGCCACCGTCGCACGCACGCGGAAACCGGCCTTCGTCGAGCTGGCGACAACTCGCCCATCCCATCCGCTTGTTGGGCATCAACCGGCCCCGATGAGGGTGACGCCGAGGAACGTCGCGGAGATCCCGGCGAGTTGGAGCGGGCGCAGACGCTCGTCGTCGAGCCAGCGTGCCAGGAGGACGGTGGCGACGGGGTACAGCGAGGAGAGGACCGACACCACGGGCAACAGGCCGGTGTGGGTGGCGTGGGCGTACATCAGATTGGCGGCCATGTCGGCCAGTCCGACCGCCACGGCGACCCCCAGCTGGGACCGGGTCCAGCGCGGCTGACGCTCACCTCGGCCGGCGCGCAGCAGCAGGACAAGACCGACGGCGACGACGTAGGCGGCCCGCTGGCCGAACAGGGTCTGGGGGACCGACGACCGGCTGCCCTCGGCTATGGCGATCAGGACCACCCCGAAGCCCGCGGCGGCCAGCAGCGCCAGGCCGATCGACTGCCCGGACGACGCACGTGCACCGGAGCCGGACCTCAACTCGGGTGCCACGGCCAGGCAGGCACCCAGGCCCGCCGTCGCCAGGCCGATGAACTGCAGCGGCGGAGGTGTCTGCCCCTGGACCACACCGACGACGACGGGAAGAACCACGGATGTGGAGGCCACCGGGGCCACCAGACCCATCTGCCCGATGGCCAGGGCCCGATAGAACGCGCCGAGGGCGACCGCTCCCGCCAGCCCCGCCACCACCCCCCAGGCCAGCGCTGCGGTGTCCAACGCCGGTTCCGCCGCGGCGACGAGGTACACGGCCGTGCTCACCAGGGCCGCCACCTGGGCCACGAAGATCACCGAGTACGCGGATCGCAGCCGCGACAACCGCCCCCCGGCGAAGTCCGCCGCGCCCCAAAGCATGCTCGACACCAACCCGAGTAAAAGCGCCACTTGAGTTCCCCCTCCGTACGTATCGCGCCGTGGCGTGCTGCCCCGGTCGCCGTATGGTTCGGTAAACCGACCCGACCGGGTTAGTTTGCAGTACCGTCCGGGCAGGACGACAAACACGCGCGGAACCGGCACCGGCGGAAGGCGGAAACGAGAATGGCAAGTGCTGCCGAGGCGGCGAACCGGGCGATCGCATACAACGTACGGGCACTGCGCGCCGAGCGTGGCTGGAGCTTGCAGACCCTCGCGACCCGCGCGGGTGTGAGCAAGGGCGTGCTCCTGCAGATCGAGAAGGCGCGCACCAACCCCAGTATCGCGACCCTGTGCCGACTGGCCGACGCTCTCGGTGTAGCGCTGGCGCGGCTGCTGCGGGACGCCGAGAACACCGCGGTCCGCGTCGTGCGGGACGGGGAGGCCGCCCGGCTGTGGGAGGGGCTGCCCGGCAGCAGCGGCCGACTCCTCGTCGGCTCCGAGCTGCCCAACGCCATAGAGATGTGGGACTGGCGCCTGGCCGCGGGCGACCGCTACAGCGGCGAGGAGCACGCGGCCGGCAGCTGGGAGATCGTCTACGTGCTGCGCGGTCAGCTGTCCCTCGACGTCGAAGGGCAGTCGGTCGTTCTCCACCACGGGGATGCCGCCGTGTTCGCCGCCGACCGCGAGCACAGCTACGGGAATCAGGCGGACGAACGACTCCACTTCGTGATGGCCGTCCTCCAGCCGGAGATCACCCCGGTACCGGCCTGAACGGATCGGCAACAAGTCAGCCACATCCCCGCAATATCAGGCCATCTCTGACCAGAAATACGGCGGACCGGTCGATTCGAGCACTATCCGATCACTCCTGTACCTACCGTCTGTGCCTGTTGCCCTTTTTCGACGGCCTCGTGCGGGCCATGAACGAGCCCGCCAGTATGAGGAGCTGCACGTATGGCACAGGTGCTCATCGTCAACCCGCCCAACTCCAACACCGTTCTCGACGGCGCCACCTGCACCGTCACGCGCCCGGAGGACCACACCGACTGGTCCAACTTTCCCAGCCTGGGCGTGCTGACCCTCGCCTCGGCGCTGGCGGACATCCCCGATGTGACGCCGGTGTACATCGACGGCACGGTCGTGCCCTGGCCCACCCTGCTGGACTACATCGACACCCATGCCGGCGACATTCTCGCGGTGTGCACCAGTGCGCTGACCGCCACCTATGAAGCCGCGCTCGCGATCCTCGCCCATGCCAAAGCGGTACGCCCGCGGATATGGACGGTCATGGGCAATGATCACTTCTCCGCGCTGACCGAGCAGTGCCTGACCAACCATCACGACTGCATCGACTTCGGTTTTCGTGGCAACGAAGTCGTCGGCCCCTTCCGCGCGCTCATCGCGGACCTGAACGCCGGCCGACTTCAGGAACCGGCGGCCTACCCGGGTATCGCGGTCTGGCGCGACGGACAGGTCATCTCCGTCCAGCAGCGGCCCGAACCGGTCTTCACCGCTCTGCGCCACGACCTGGTCGACGCCGTCTTCGACCACACCACGCCCTACAAGGCCAACTTCCAGACACGCGTCGCCCCGCAGTTACGCAAGATGCTCGGCGTGGAACTGCACGCCGGCATGCCCGTGGAGATCGGCCGGGGCTGTATCAAGTTCCGCCGCAACGACGCCTGTTCGTTCTGCTCGATCCAGTTCGGCGGAATGTGGAAGAACTCGGTCCACGACCCGCACGCGGCCTGGCAACTCGTCGAGCACATGAGCCACAACGCCTACGACTACCTCTATCTGACCGCTGACGAACTCCCCTTGACCTTCGGCGGCCTGCTGCGCGGCATGCTCGACGAGGCCCCGCAGTGGTGGACCCGGACCCCGGAGAACGAGCGTCCGGTCATGGTGGGCTATGCGCGTGCCGACGGGCTGTCCAACCCCCGCCATGCAGAAACGCTTCGCCAACTCGGGGTGCGGCAGCTCATGGTGGGCCTGGACGCCGGGGCGCCGGTCTCCCTGATGGCGATGAACAAGCCCTTGAGCCCGATCAAGGACAACGATCCCGCCCATCGAGCGGAACTCATGTTCGACCACAATGTGCGGGCCATGCAGACAGCTCGGGATCACGGCCTGCTGCTCAAGGTCGGTTTCGTCATCGGTCACCTGGGCATGACCCCCGAACTCCTGGCCGACAACATCGCCTCGATGCAGCGGCTGATCGATGCCGGGAAGGGGGTCATCGCCTCCCTGGACGTCGAAGTGCTCTCTCCCGAGCCCGGCTCCCTGGACTACCGCTACCTCACCGAACCGGAACTGGCCGGCCAGGCGGCCGACCGCCTCGGCCTCTCCGTCGCCGCCGAACCCGACCGCCGCGACATCGCCTCGCACTGGAAGGAGCTCGACGTCATCGACCGCGAGGCGGCGATGGCCGAGTACGTCGCCGCGGTCATGCCCGGCCTGACCCTGGACGACCTCGCCACGGCACGCGGTGGGCTGCGCGAGTACGGCAAGGCGACGGGCATCGTCATCGGAGAGTGAGAGCCTGTGTCACATCTCCGGTCGTGAGGGTGGGACTCGCGGTCATGCCGGTCGCTCATCGAGTGTCATTGCTGACTTCGGCGGGATTCAGGTGCCTACCTTGGTCGGCATGGTCACATGGATCACGCTGACGGGCCTGGCCTCCGCGGCCTCCGTGGTCTCGCTGGTCCTCGCCGGAGGGACGACCCCGCTGGAGTGGGGCGCGGGGCCGCTGACGGTGGACTCGCTGCCCCGTGTCACGTACGTCGCCCATCGCGGCGGCGCCCGAGAGGTCCCCGAGAACAGCATGTCGGGCCTGATGGCCGCTTACCAGCGCGGTACGGCGCAGGTGCTGGACTTCGACACACGGATGCTGCGCGACGGCACGCTCGTCGTGATGCACGACCCGACCCTGAACCGGACGACGTTCCTGGGCGGCGAGGTGCGCGGGCTCGACGGCCGCGAATGGCAGGCGGTGCGGCTGCGGCCGAGGGACTCGTTGCCCGGGAGCTGGCGGTCGGAGCGGCCGCCGACGGTGGCTGAGGTGCTGGACCGTTTCGGCGGGCGGATCATGCTGATGCTGGAGGCGAAGGACCCGCACAGCCTGGGCCGGCTGGCCGCGCTGATCCGGGCCCGGGGGCTGACCCGCTCGGTCTTCGTCAACTCCAACGACCCCGAGGTGGCCCGCCGCGCCCACCGGATGGGCCTGCTCGCCCAGTTGTGGCGCTCGGCCGAGCAGCTGCGCCGGGACCGGCCCGAGCGCTGGCGGTCCTACGTCGACCTGCTGGACGTCGATCACCGGGCGCGGGACGCGGACCTTGTCCGGGCGGTGCGCTCGGGCATCCCGCGGGTGTGGGCGCACACCGTACTGACCCCGGGCCAGCGGGACCGGGCGCTGTCGCTGGGCTGCGACGGGATCATCACGGACGCGCCTGGGCGGCTGGCGCGGCATCCCGTGCGGGGGGTTCAGGGCCTGTCCGGCGGATCAGGTCGCAGGAAATCGGCGGCGACCCGTCAACGCCGGTGAGCGGGGTCTGGTGCGTCCAGCTGCAAGGCGGAGGAGGCTGTGACATCAGCCGCTGCCGCGGCGGGCGACGCGATGGGGGTCCCCTCGCGCGAGGTTGTTCGAGCGTGGGGGAGTCGGCGAGTGACGACAACGCGGCAGATGGGCGCCCGCCGCGGAGCGGCTAGTGTCACTGCGACCCCGCGTCTGCGACATGATCCGCCGGGCAGGCCCCTAGCGGGGGACGAGGCCGTAGAGGGCGTAGTCGACGAGGGTGTCGGTGTACTCGTAGGAGATCGGGCCGGTGTACTGGAGCCAGCGCTGGGCGAGGGGGGAGACCCAGAGTTCGAGGGCGATGCGCGGGTCGATGTCCTGGCGCACCTGCCCTGCCTCCTGTGCGGCGCGCAGCCGGTCCATGTACAGCTGGAGCGAGGGCTGGAGGAGCCTGGCCACGAGTTCCCGGCCGAGTTCCTCGTTGACCACGCCTTCGGCGGCCAGGGCGCGGGACGGTGCCTCGAAGCGGGGGTCCTTCAGCTCGTCGACGGTCGCCCGCAGTACGGCCTTGAGGTCGGCGGCGAGGTCGCCGGTGTCCGGTATGGCGTACGACTCCTGCCCTGCCTCCCGTGACGCCTGCTCGGCGAGGTCGAGGAAGGCCTCCATCAGGACCTCCGCCTTCGACGACCACCACCGGTAGATCGTCTGCTTGCCGACACCCGCGCGGGCGGCGATGCCCTCGATCGTGGTCTTGGGGTAGCCGAGCTCGACGACGAGTTCGAGGGCGGCGTCGTAGATCGCGCGACGGGACTTCTCGCTGCGGCGGGTGGTGTCAGGAGCGGGCTTCTGCAGGGTCATGGATCGAATTTAACAGGTTGACAAGACGGAGCGTCTCGCTGGACAGTGGGTCAGGTCGGAGCGAGACGTTACGTCTCGCCACTGTGCGAACATCAGGAGGAGGCTGTTATGGCCCGAGGCGGAGAGAACACGCTGGGCGTCGGCGGCACGCGGAGGAACCTCGGCCGCAAGGCCCTGCGGGGCGGCGCCCAGGACGGCCGGTTCGGTGGCGGGGTCGACCGCCAGGCCCAGAAGCGGGAGCTGCTGCGCAAGCTGCAGGAAGAACGTACGAGTAAGGCGAGCAAGGCAAGCAAGGGGAGCAAGGAGGGTCGTACGAGCGACGAGTCGTCGTGATCAGGGCCGGTCCGCCGGTGGCCAGGGGTCGCCCCAGGTCGCGTCGCGGGCCGCCTTGTACAGGTCGCCGTGGCGTTTGGTGACCGTGCGGCGGTTGAGGTGCTCGTCGGTCTCGCAGAGGTCGAGGAGCACCTGGCCCTTGCGGATCTGCGGGCGCCGGACCACCCGGGAGGGGGCCGGTGTCACGGGGAGGCGGGTGGCGGCGACGTACGCGAACTTCTCGTCCTCGTAGGCGAGGGAGCCGCCCTTGACCTGGCGGTGCAGGGAGGACCGGCTGACCCGGGCCGAGAAGTGGCACCAGTCCTCGCCGGGGACGATGGGGCAGGCGGCGCTGTGCGGGCAGGGGGCGGCGATGTGGAAGCCGGCGGCCATCAGGCGGTCACGGGCCTCGATGACGCGGGCGTAGCCGTCGGGGGTGCCCGCCTCGACGATCACCACGGCTTGCGCGGCTGCCGCGGCGGCGGCGACGAGGGCGGCTCGGTCGGCGGCGGTCAGTTCGTTGAGGACGTAGGAGACCGTGACGAGATCGGTGGCCTCCAGGGTGAGTGCCGCTCCGATGCGAGTGCGCTGCCAGCTCGTGTTGTGCAGTGCCGGGTTGGCGGTGGCGATCTCCTGGCCGAGGGTGAGCGCCGGCTCGGACCAGTCGAGGACGGTGACGGGGCGGGTGCCGTGCCAGGTCGCGGTGACGGCCCAGGTCGCGGCGCCGGTGCCGCCGCCGACGTCGACGTGGCTGCGGGGGGTCCAGTCGGGTACGGCCTCGGCGAACGCCTCCAGCGCCGAGTGCACCGCCTCGTAGGTCGCGGGCATCCGGTAGGCGGCGTACGCGGCGACGTCGGCGCGGTGCCGGAGAATCGGGGCGTCGGTGGGGGTGGTGCCCCGGTAGTTGGCGATCAGCCGGTCCACGGCTTGCGCGGCCTCGCGGGGCGGGAGGCCGTCGAGGAGGGTGGCGAGGCTGCGGCGGAGGGCGTCCGCCGGGGGTACGGGGGCGTTCACCCGGCGATTCTATGTTTGCCCGCGTTGGTGCCGGCCTCGCTGGGGGCTTCGCCCCGCCCCCAGGCCCCTGGCCTATCCCCCACCGCCCGACTCGGCCGGTGGAGAGGCGACCGTCGCCCGGAGGCTCCGCCCCCATCCCCCGGCCCCTACGTCCCCCGAACCGCCCGCGCCACCCACGTCCCCGCCGCCGCCCGCGGCCTGCTGTCCGGTTCCCGTCTGCGTGGGTGGACCGTGTTCGCCAGCAGCACCAAGAACGTGTCCGTCGCCGGGTCCAGGACCAGCGACGTCCCCGTGAATCCCGTGTGCCCGGCCGCTCCCCGCCCCGCCAGCTCGCCCATGAACCACGGCTGGTCCAGGGCGAAACCCAGTCCCGGCTCGGTCAGCATCAGTTCCACGAAGTCCGGGCCCAGGATGCGCGCCGGGCCGTACGCGCCGCCCGCCAGCAGCGCGCGGCAGAGGATCGCCAGGTCCCGGCCCGTCGAGAACAGGCCCGCGTGACCGGCAACCCCGCCGAGCGCCCAGGCGTTCTCGTCGTGGACCACGCCCCGCAGCATCCCCCGGTCCGCTTTGGCCCAGGGCCGCCGCTGGTCCTCCGTCGCCGCCGCGCCGGGGCACGGGCCGAAGCGGGTCGCCGTCATGCCCAGGGGACGGGTGATGCCGTCGTGGACGAGGACATCGAGGGTGCGGCCGGTGACGCGTTCCAGGACGTGTTGGAGGAGGAGCAGGTTGAGGTCCGAGTAGCAGTACGTGCCGGGGACGCCGATCGGTGGCTCCGCACGGAGCATCGCCAGGCGTTCGGTGTCGTCGGCGCAGTCGTGGAGGGGGAGTTCGGGCCGCAGGCCGGAGGTGTGGGTGAGCAGATCCCGTACGGTGATGCCGTGCTCGGCGGCCCCGCGGAAGTCCGGCAGGTACGCGCCCACCCGCGCGTCGATGCCGAGCGTGCCCCGCTCGATCTGCTGCACGGCGGCGACCGACGTGAAGAGTTTCGTGAGGGAGGCCAGGTCGAAAGGGGTGTCGACGGTCATCGGGATGCGGGCGTCGGGCGGCAGTTCCACGCCGGCGTCAGCTTGGGGGTCGTAGGACGCGTACCGGACGGCCCAGCCGGCCGCCTCCTCGACGGCGATCACGGGGCCGCGCCCGACGACCACGACGGCGCCCGCCGCCCAGGGGCGCTCGCCGCGGGTGAGGTTCTGGACTTCCTGGACGAGGTGCCGGAGTTGCCCGGGGTCGAGTCCTGCCTTCTCCGGTGTGTCGCTGCGCAGTCTCGGTGCGCTCAGCTCTCTGCTCCCTCCACACTCGCACGTCTGTTCCAGGGACGGCACATTCCCACGAAGCAGGCCAGTGCCACCAGTGCGGCGGCCAGTTGGACGACGGCCATCGGGACGGCGGTGTGCTCGCCGGCCACGCCGACGAGCGGGGTGGCGATCGCTCCGACGAGGAAGGAGGACGTACCGAGCAGGGCGGACGCGGAGCCGGCGGCCCGCTTGGTGCGCATCAGGGCGAGCGCCTGGGTGTTGGGAAGGGTGATGCCCATGGCCGACATGAGGACGAAGAGGGCGGCGGCGACGGGGGCGAGGCCGACCTCGCCGAAGACGCCCAGCGACATCAGCAGCAGCGCGGTCGCGGCAGTGGTGACGATCGTGAGTCCGACCGCCAGCACCCGGTCCAGGCTCACCCGCCCGACCAGCACCTTGCCGTTGATCTGGCCGACGAGCACCAGGCCCACCGAGTTGAGCCCGAACAGCAGGCTGAACGTCTGCGGCGAGGCGCCGTAGATCTCCTGGATCACGAACGGCGAGGCCGAGATGTAGGCGAAGAGGGCCGCGAAGGCGAAGCCGCCCGTGAGCATGTAGCCGGAGAAGGCGCCGTCGGCGAGCAGGCCACGCATCGCGCCCAGGGCCTCGCCGACGCCTCCGGAGTGGCGTTCGGCGGGTGCGAGGGTCTCGGGGAGCTTGACCCAGACCACCGCGGCCAGCAGCACCCCGAGGACCGTGAGGACGACGAAGACGCCCCGCCAGTTGGTGATCCGCAGGATCTGTCCGCCGATGAGCGGCGCGACGATCGGGGCGACCCCGGAGATCAGCATGAGGGTGGAGAAGAAGCGGGCCATGGCCATGCCGTCGTAGAGGTCGCGTACGACGGCTCGCGCGATGACGATGGCGGACGCGCCCGCGAGGCCCTGCGCCAGCCGGAAGGCGATCAGGAGCTGGACGTTGGGGGCGAGCGCGCAGAGGGCGGTGGCGACGATGTAGACCGCGAGGCCGATGAGCAGCGGGCGTCTGCGGCCCCATCGGTCGCTCATCGGGCCGACCACCAGTTGCCCGAGCGCCATGCCGACCAGGCAGGCCATGAGGGTGAGCTGGACGGTGGCCGCGGGCGCGCTGAGGGACTTGGTGACCTCCGGGAGGGCGGGGAGGTACATGTCCACCGCCAGCGGGGGCGTGGCGGTGAGGCCGCCGAGGATCAGGGTGACGAGCAGACCGGTGCGGCGCAAGGAACGGGCGGCCGGTTCCGGTTTCGGTACGGCCGCCTGCGACGGGTGCGATATGTCAGAGATGTCTGATGTATCCGATATGGACGGCGCCTCCTGCGGTGCCTCGGCCGGCGCGTCGCGCTCGGTCATGTGCCCCTCCCTTTCCGAGTGATCCGCCACCTATGCTCTCAGCTCGTACGGAGTGCCGAGGGGTGCCGAGGGTCACGTGAGCGAGGGTGGGGCCGCAATGACGGAGCAGAGCGTGCGCTGGGGGATTCTGGCGACGGGTGGGATCGCGGCGGCGTTCACCGCGGATCTGGTCGATCTGCCGGACGCTGAGGTCGTGGCGGTGGCCTCCCGGACGGAGGCGTCGGCGACGGCGTTCGCGGAGCGGTTCGGGATACCGCGGGCGTACGGCGACTGGGACGCGCTGGCGCGGGACGAGGACATCGATGTCGTGTACGTCGCCACCCCGCACTCGGCGCACCGGGCGGCCGCCGGTCTGTGTCTGGAGGCCGGGCGGAACGTGCTGTGCGAGAAGGCGTTCACGCTGAACACGCGGGAGGCCGAGGAACTGGTCGCGCTGTCCCGGGCCCGCGGGAGCTTCCTGATGGAGGCCATGTGGATGTACTGCAACCCGGTGATCCGGCGGCTCGCCGATCTGGTGCTGGACGGGGCGATCGGCGAAGTGCGCAATGTGCAGGCGGACTTCGGGCTGGCCGGGCCCTTCCCGCCCTCGCACCGGCTGCGTGACCCTGAGCAGGGCGGGGGCGCGCTGCTGGATCTGGGCGTGTATCCGGTGTCGTTCGCGCAGCTGCTGCTCGGCGAGCCGGCGGACATCGCCGCGCGGGCCGTGCTCTCCGACGAGGGCGTCGATCTCCAGACGGGAGCCCTGCTCTCCTGGGAGAGCGGCGCTCTGGCTTCGGTGCACTGCTCCCTCATCGGCGGTACGGCCACCACCGCCTCCGTCACCGGCTCGCAGGGCCGTATCGACATCCCGTACGGCTTCTTCCACACCGACAGCTTCGTGCTGCACCGGGACGGCCGCGACCCCGAGGAGTTCACGGCCGGCCCGGCGGACGGTCCCCGGGGCAGCCTCAAGCACGAGGCACGCGAGGTGATGCGGGCCCTGCGGGCCGGCGAGACCGAGTCCCCGCTCGTCCCGCTCGACGGCACGCTCGCCGTGATGCGGACGCTCGACGCGATACGGGACCGCGTCGGCGTCCGCTATCCCGGCGAATCCCCCCGGGAAACGGGCGAGCCGGAACTCACGCCGGCTTGAGCCCCTGCTCCCCCACCTCCGTCACGAAGGACGCGGCCGTCGCGATCGGCGCCCCCGGCGTGAGCACGTACGGCACGGTCTTGAAGTCGGCCCGCGCCCGTTCCTGACCCAGGGCGACGGTCACATAGCCGCGCCGCCCGTTGTAGAACTTCAGGTGCGGGTTGGCGGTCATGTAGGTGTCCCAGGTCGCGGGCTTGTCGGCGCCGTCCCGACCGCTGGAGATCGAGGTCGCCACGATCTCCGTGCCGAGGGTCGGCGAGGCCTGGTCGTCGAAGTCGTCCTTGATGTCGAAGGCGTACGCCGAGTGGACGTCACCGCTGAGCACCATCAGGTTCTCGACACCGGCCGCCTTCGCTCCGTCGAGGACGCGCCGACGTGAGGCCCGGTAGCCGTCCCAGGCATCCATCGACACCCGAGACGGCGTGGTCAGGTCGATGTGCCGCTGGGAGAACATGACCTGCTGCGGGACGACGTGCCACAGCGCCCTCGAGGCGCGCCACCCGTCGAGCAGCCACCGCTCCTGGGTCTCGCCGGTCATGGTGCGCGCCGGGTCGTCGGACTCGGGGCCGGGGGCGTGCGCGACATCGCCGTACGCCTGGTTGGAGCGGTACTGGCGGGTGTCGAGGACGTCGAACTGGGCGAGTCGGCCCCACTGGAGGCGACGGTAGAGCAGCATGTCGGGGCCGGCGGGCTGCTGGGGGCGGCGCAGCGGCTGGTTCTCCCAGTAGGCACGGTAGGCGGCGGCGCGGCGGAGCAGGAACTCCTCCGGAGGAACGCTGTTCTCCGGGATGTCGTCTGCGTAGTTGTTCTCGGTCTCGTGGTCGTCCCAGGTGACGACGAAGGGGTGCGCGGCGTGGGCGGCGCGCAGGTCGGGGTCGGACTTGAAGAGGGCGTACCGCAGGCGGTAGTCCTCCAGCGTGACCGTCTCCCGGTTGAAGAGGGCGGGGAGCGTGCGGTCGGTGTAGTTCCGCCGGCCGCCGACCGCGTCGACCGCGTACTCGTACAGGTAGTCGCCGAGGTGGAAGACGACGTCGACGTCGTCCTGGGCGAGATGGGCGTACGGGGTGTAGTAGCCGTCGTGGTACGCCTGGCAGGAGACGGCGGCGAGGGTGAGGGCCGAGGCCTGGCCCCAGGGCGCGGGCGCGGTGCGGGTGCGGCCGGTCTCGCTGACCCAGTCGCCCACCCGGAAGCGGTAGTGGAAGACGCGTCCGGGGTCGAGGTGGCTCACCTCGACGTGCACGGCGTGGTGGAACTCGGGGTGCGCGGTGACGGTGCCCCTTCTGACGATCCGGCGGAAGCGGTCGTCGTGGGCCAACTCCCAGCGGACGGTGACCCGTTCGGCGGGCAGGCCGCTGTCGGGCTGGTACGGCGCGGGGGCCAGCCGGGTCCACAGGAGCACGGAGGTGGGCAGCGGGTCGCCGGAGGCGACGCCGAGGGTGAACGGGTTCTCGTTGATCTTCGCGGCGTCGAGTTCGGCGGCGGCCGCGATGCCGGCCGACGGCAGATTGGTCGCGAAGGCGAGCGCGGCGGCCGCCGAGGTGACGGTCAGGAAGCGGCGGCGGTTCAGGTGGCGTGCGGCGGCGCGGAGTTCGGGGGCGTGCTGGGACGGGCGTGCTGCGGGTGTCATCCGGTCCTCCCCTGACGAATGGGTCCAGGGGGCATTCGAGTGGCCGGGGACGACCTGTGATGGGCACGTACACAACAGCCGAATGGCGGATGGATGAGTTCCGCATGGCGGGCCCTCCCTTACGCTGCGGGCCCATGAATGCCAAGCAAACTGCGAAGATTTCGAGGATCGCGGTGGTGACCGGGGCGGGTTCCGGCATCGGTCGCGCGGTCGCCGTGGAACTGCTCCGCGCGGGGTGGTCGGTGGCGCTGGCGGGGCGCCGGATCGAGACGCTGGAGGAGACGGCGGCCCTGGTGCCCGACGGGGCCTCCATCGCCGTACGGACGGACGTGTCGCGGCCGGACGACGTGGCCGCGCTGTTCGCCGCCACCGTCGACCGCTTCGGACGGGTCGACCTGCTGTTCAACAACGCGGGGACGTTCGGACCGGGCGGCGTGCCGGTCGAGGAACTGCCCTACGACGCCTGGCGGCACGTGGTGGACACCAACCTCAACGGGGCGTTCCTGTGCGCGCAGGCGGCGTACCGGCAGATGAAGGAGCAGGACCCGCGGGGCGGCCGGATCATCAACAACGGTTCCATTTCCGCCCATGCGCCCCGGCCGCACTCGGTCGCCTACACCGCGACCAAGCACGCGCTGACGGGGCTGACCAAGTCGCTGTCCCTCGACGGGCGGCCGTACGGCATCGCGGTCGGGCAGATCGACATCGGCAACGCGGCCACCGACATGACCGCGCGGATGCAGGCCGGGGCCCTTCAGGCCAACGGGGAGATCGCGCCCGAACCGGTGATGGACGTCGCCGATGTGGCGCGCACGGTGCGGCACATGGCGAAGCTGCCGCTGGAGGCGAACGTGCAGTTCGCGACGGTGCTGGCGACGACGATGCCGTACGTGGGCCGGGGCTGAATCACAACCTGCACAACCGGAATATAACCGTCCGCTGCATTGTGGCCGGTGGCAGGCTTATGCTCTACATCTCCTGCACCAGAGCTTCACACTTGAGGCACTGGTCTTCCGCAGGCCAACCCGAGGGGGGTGGCGGCAGCCGTTCCACGGGACCGGGTGGGGGTGGACCCCGCGTGGGACCGCGGGGTACGCACCGGTGCGTGGAACGGCTGTCGCGTAAGACGGGGAATCAGGCCCTGACGCTCATCGCCCGAGGATCCGGTCGACGTCGGCCAGTTGCTCGGCGGTGAGCGGTCCCTTCTCCAGGGCCCCCGCGTTCTGTTCGGCCTGGGCGACCGAGCGGAAGCCGGGGATCGGGATCGTGCGCGGGCTGCGGGCCCACAGCCAGGCGAGGGCGCCCTGGGCGAGCGTACGGCCGCCGCTGGTGAGGACGTCCTTGAGGGCGTCGACGCGAGCGGTCCATTCGGGATCGGCGCCGGAGCCCTCACCGAACCCCTGAAGCCACGCCGGGGGCCGGCTGCGAATGTCCCCGGCCTGCAAGGGCTCTTGGCGCTTGCCGGCCAGCAGACCCATGGCGAGCGGGCTCCGGTTGACGCTCGCGAGGTTCGACTCCTCGCACAGGGCGATCATGGCGGGCGCGTCATTCAGCACATTGATCGCGTGCTGTACCGCCGTACAGTGCTTCCCCTCCGCGAACACGGCGGCGCGCGCCGGGTCGTCGGTGCTCCACGCGTACGCGCGGATCAGCCCCTCGCGCACGAACTCCTCGCAGACGTCGCGGAGTTCGGCGGCGCGCTCGGGGTCGGCGTCGGAGAGGTGCAGCTGGTAGAGGTCGACGTGGTCGGTGCCGAGGCGGGTGAGGGAGGCCGTCAGCGCGCGGCGGGCGTAGGCCGGGGTGTCGTCGCCGCCGGTGAGGGTGCGGGTGTCCTCGTCGAAGACGTTGCCCCACTTGGTGGCGAGGACGACGTCGTCCCGGCGCTTGCCGAGGGCCCGGCCGAGGACGCGTTCGCTGTGTCCGGCGCCGTAGGTGTCGGCCGTGTCGAAGAAGGTGACGCCCAGGTCGAGGGCGCGCCGGACGGCCCGTACGGACTCCTCGTCGTCGACCTTGCCCCAGCCGAGCGGCTGACCGTCGGGGTCCTGCCATTCGCCGCCGATGGCCCAGCAGCCGAAGCCGAGCGCGCTGACCTCGATACCGCTACGGCCCAGTGTCCGTGTGATCTCCATACCGGAGCACGCTAGGAGTTGGAGTGCACACGAAGGCAAGGCCTCCGTACGGATCTTTCAGGCCTGACCGGTCTCGAAGCGGGTGATCCTGCCGTCGTCGTCGATCGTGAAGTTCCAGCGGGTGCGCATCTCGCCCCAGGTGTCGTTGCTGTAGCGGGCGATGAGGGCGCGGCCGCCCCGGGACTCGTTGTCGACCTCCATGTGACCGTGGGAGGAGAAGATCTCCCGGTCGATCCAGTCGTCGAGGTCGCGCTCGGACCCGTCGTCCGCCATGGTCGCGCCGGGTGCGAGGAGCGACAGGAAGGCCTCGCGGTCATGGGCGTTGACGGCGGTGACGAAGGCGCGGACGGCCGGGTCACTGAGTTTGGCGGTCTGAATCGTCATGCCAGTCAGACTCACACCGCTCCCCCGGGCCCGCCACCCGAGGCTGCCCGGGCCGCCCGAGTCCGCCCGGGTCCGCCCGGGTCCGCCACCCGAACGGCGCCGCGGGCGGGGCCGCGAGGTGTCAGGAGTGCGAGGGTGGAAACGCGGAGGGGGCTGCTCCGGGCTGTTTCTGACGGCTGCTTCGGGAGACATCGTGACCTCTTACGACCGACGTGATCTGGGCCTGCTGCTGCTCCGGCTGGGTACCGGCGGCGTGCTGGCCGCGCACGGCACGCAGAAGCTGTTCGGGTGGTTCGGCGGGCACGGGCTGGAGGGCACCGGCCAGTTCATGGAGTCCGTCGGGTACGTGCCCGGGAAGGCGAGCGCCACGGCGGCCGGATTGGCCGAGACCGGCGGCGGCACGCTGCTGGCCCTGGGTCTCGCGACTCCGGCCGCCGGTGCGGCGGCGGCCGGGGCGATGGCGGGCGCCTCCGCGGTGCACGTGCCGAACGGCTTCTTCAACCAGAGCGGTGGCTACGAGTACGCGGCGACACTGGGCCTGGCCGCGACCGGCCTCGCCGTCGCGGGCTCCGGGCGGCTCTCCCTCGACCACGCGCTCGGCCATGTCTTCGACCGCGGCTGGATGGTGCCCGCGGCGTTCGCCGCGACGGCGGCGGTCACCGCGGTGGTCGTGGGGGCGCGGAACAGGAGGCTGCAGAAGGAGGAACAGGAGGAGGCCGCAGGCCAGTTCGAGGAGCAGGAGGCGCTGTTCGGCGAGTAGGAGGCGCCGTTCGGGGAGTAGGAGGCGCCGTTCGGGGATTTCCGGGCACGTGTCCTGCGCACGGCCCGGCGTGCCAAGCTGCCCGTATGACGGATCAGGCCACCCCTGCCGAGACGACCGCGGACCTCTGGAACTCCATCGACGGCCTCTGGGCCTGGCTGGAGGCGAACCGCCCGGTCGGCGGCCGGGAAGGCGTGCTGCTGCGCATGCTGAAGCTGTCGGAGGAGGTCGGCGAGGTCGCCCAGGCGGTGATCGGGGCGACCGGACAGAACCCGCGCAAGGGCGTCACGCACACCTGGGAGGACGTCCAGGGCGAGCTGTGCGACGTCGTGATCACAGCGCTGGTGGCCCTGCGCACGCTCACCCCTGACGCCCGCGAGGTCTTCGCCGGGCATCTGGCCCGGGTGACGGAGCGTTCGCTGGGCTAGCCGGCTCCTGTAGCTGGTCCTGCTTCCTGGTGGCCCGCGAGCGCCCCGGACCGAGTGTCCGGGGCGCCGGGCCGCGGTGGCCGCTTTCCTTACACCGCGGCGATGCCCTCCAGAGTGGTTGATGAGGCTGGTGAGGTGAAGGGCTTCGACTGCCGCGTCAGGGTCTCGTAAGGACTGCCATCGCACTTCCATCGCGATAAATATCTCGCAAGATGTGTTAACAACGCCGACAACTTCTGCTAACAATGCCCTCCACCAGCAACACCCGCCCGCGGTGAGAGGACCTCAGCCATGCCATCGACCCCATCGACAAGAAGCACCTTCATCGTGGGGGCGGTCGCCGTCGCCCTCCTGGCCGGCGGATGTGCCGGGGCCGGAGGAGGCGGGACCAGCGGCGGGGACAAGAGCATCAACGTGCTGATGGTCGGCAACCCGCAGATGGAGGACATCGCGCAGCTGACGAAGAGCACGTTCACGAAGGACACCGGCATCAAGGTGAACTTCACGATCCTTCCCGAGAACGAACTGCGCGACAAAGTCACCCAGGACATCGCCACCAAGGCCGGTCAGTACGACGTCGCCACCATCGGCGCCTACGAGGTGCCCGTCTGGGAGAAGAACGGCTGGCTGCAGGAGCTGGGCTCGTACGCCGACAAGGACACCAGCTTCGACAAGGCCGACCTGCTGGGGCCCATGGTCCAGTCGCTGTCCGGCTCGGACGGCAAGCTCTACGCCCTGCCGTTCTACGGCGAGTCCTCCTTCCTCATGTACAACAAGGACGTCATGAAGGCGAAGGGCATCACGGTGCCCGAGCGGCCGACCTGGCAGCAGATCGCCGACATCGCGGCAAAGGTCGACGGGGCCGAGCCCGGCATGCGGGGCATCTGCCTGCGCGGTCTGGCCGGCTGGGGCGAGCTCGGGGCCCCGCTGACGTCCGTGGTCAACACCTTCGGCGGCACCTGGTTCACCAAGGACTGGAAGGCGCAGGTCAACAGCCCGGCGTTCAAGAAGGCCACCAACTTCTACGTCGATCTGGTGAGGAAGCACGGAGAGGCGGGAGCGGCGCAGGCCGGGTTCACCGAGTGCCTGAACGCCATGAGCCAGAAGAAGGTCGCCATGTGGTACGACGCGACCAGCGCGGCCGGATCGCTCGAGGACCCCAGCTCCAGCAAGATCGCCGGGCACGTCGGCTACGCCTACGCACCGACCGTCGAGACGAAGAGCAGCGGCTGGCTGTGGAGTTGGGCGTGGGCCATGCCCAAGACCACCAAGAAGGCCGACGCCGCCTCGCGGTTCATGCTGTGGGCCTCCAGCAAGAAGTACGAGAAGCTGGTCGGCGAGAAGCTGGGCTGGTCACGGGTGCCGGCCGGCAAGCGGGCGAGCACGTATGAGATCCCGCAGTACCAGAAGGCCGCCGGGTCGTTCGGCGACATCACCCTGAAGTCCATCGAGCAGGCCGACCCGTCCAACCCCGGCGTCCAGCCCAGGCCGACGGTGGGCATCCAGTACGTGGCCATCCCCGAGTTCCAGGACCTGGGAACCAAGGTCACCCAGGAGATCTCCGCCGCCATCGCCGGCAAGACGAGCGTGGACAAGGCGCTGAACGACGGCCAGAAGCAGGCCGAGGAAGTCGCCAAGAACTACCAGAAGTGACCTTCACGCCCGGCCGGCGCGCCTGCCGGCCGGGCGTCGCTTCCCTACCCGGCCTCCCCCCAGTGCCTCAGGGCCTGGGATGTGCCCCATGTGCCCCCATCCGGCGGAGAAAATTTCATGACCACGCTCACCGCTCCCCCCAAGGCAGCACCACCGCCCATCCGTCCTCGGACCGGCTCGGCCGTCACCAAGTGGCGGCGCCGCGTCCCGCTCCTGCCCGCGCTGATCTTCACCATCGTCGTCACCCAGCTGCCCTTCGTGGCCACGATCGTGATCTCCACCTTCCAGTGGAACATCCTCAAGCCGGGCGACCGGCACTTCACCGGCCTGTCCAACTACGCGTTCGTCTTCACCGACGAGCGGCTGCGCGCGGCGGTGCTCAACACCGTCGTCCTCACCGCGTCGGTGGTGCTCGTCAGCGTGGTCCTCGGACTCGGCCTGGCCATGCTGCTCGACCGCCGCTTCGTCGGCCGCGGGCTGGCGCGCACCCTGCTCATCGCCCCGTTCCTCGTCATGCCGGTCGCGGCATCGCTGCTGTGGAAGCACGCCATCTACAACCCCGACTACGGCCTGCTCAACGGCACCCTCAACGCCGTCTACCGGTTGTTCGGCGCCGACCACGGTCCGACGGTCGACTGGGTGTCCTCGTACCCCATGCCCGCCGTCGTCGTCTCCCTGGTCTGGCAGTGGACCCCGTTCATGATGCTGATCCTCCTGGCCGGCCTCCAGGCGCAGCCCGGTGACGTGCTGGAGGCGGCCCGCGTGGACGGAGCGTCGGCCATGGCGACCTTCCGCCACATCACCCTGCCGCACCTGCGCCAGTACCTCGAGCTGGGCATCCTGCTCGGCACGATCTACGTCGTGCAGACCTTCGACGCGGTCTACACCATCACCCAGGGCGGCCCCGGCTCCCGGACGACCAACCTGCCGTACGAGATCTACCTGACCATGTTCCGCAAGTACGAGTACGGCGAGGCCGCCGCCGCAGGAGTCGTCGTCGTACTCGGCTCGATCGTGATCGCGACCTTCGCGCTGCGCACCATCGCGTCGCTGTTCCGCGAGGAGGCGTCCCGATGAGCAAACAGGCAGCGACCGGCACGCTCGTGCGACGACTCCGGACCCGCCGACGCGGCGACAGCCCCGCGCAGGAGCCGCGGCTCTCACCGCTGTGGACGTTCGTCGCCTGGCTCGCCACCCTGGCGTTCTTCGCGCCGGTGGCCTGGATGGTGCTCACCTCCTTCCACCAGGAGGCCGACGCGGCGACCAACCCGCCGACGCCCTTCGCCCCCTTCACCCTCAGCCAGTACGAGCTGCTGTTCAGCCGCGACATCACCCCCTTCCTCCTCAACTCGGCCATGGCCAGCGTCATTTCGACACTGCTGGTGCTCGCCCTGGCGGTGCCAACGGCCTATGCGCTGTCCATCAAGCCCGTCGAGAAGTGGACGGACGTGATGTTCTTCTTCCTGTCCACGAAGTTCCTCCCGGCCATCGCGGCGCTGCTGCCGGTGTACCTGATCGTCAAGGACATCGGGATGCTCGACAACGTGTGGACGCTGATCGTCCTCTACACCGCCATGAACCTCCCGATCGCCGTGTGGATGATGCGCTCCTTCCTCGCCGAGGTCCCCAAGGAGATCCTGGAAGCCGCCGAGATGGACGGGGCGAACCTGCTCACCGTGCTGTGGCGGGTCGTCGCACCGATCGCCATGCCCGGACTCGCCGCCACCTCGCTGATCTGCTTCATCTTCAGCTGGAACGAGTTCATGTTCGCCGTCAACCTCACCGCGACGCAGGCGTCGACCGCACCGGTCTTCCTCGTCGGCTTCATCACCAACGAGGGCCTGTTCCTGGCCCGGCTCTGCGCCGCCGCCACGCTGGTCTCCCTGCCGGTCCTCATCGCCGGTTTCGCCGCCCAGGACAAGCTGGTGCGGGGGCTGTCGCTGGGAGCGGTGAAGTGAGGCCGGCCATCGGGGCACCACACGCACTCCCGACCGCACCCGAAACGGAGCACCACCCCATGTCCCAGCAGATCCGCCGTGTCCTCGTCCGGTCGATCGATGACATCACCGTCGAGTACGTCCCCGCGCCGACCGCCGGCGAAGGCGAACTGCTCGTCCGTACCACCGTGGTGGGCGTCTGCGGATCCGACACCCATGCCGCCCTCGGTCACCATCCGTTCATGCCGCTGCCCTACCGGCCCGGGCACGAGGCGGTCGGTGTCGTCGCCGGTGTCGGGCCCGGCGTCGGCGGGTTCGGCCCAGGTGACCGGGTGATCATCGAGCCGAACCTGGTGTGCGGGCAGTGCGCCCAGTGCCGTGACGGGCGCTACAACATCTGCCAGGAGTTGAAGGTCTTCGGCTGCCAGACCCCCGGCGCGATGACGGACCTGTTCACCATCGCCGCCGACCGTGTCCACCGCGTCCCCGACGGCATGACCGACGTCGAGGCGGCACTCGTCGAACCGTTGGCGACCCCGGTGCACGCCGTGGTCAAGGCCGGCGACCTCAGCGGACGTACCGTCGCCGTCCTCGGCGCCGGACCCATCGGCCTGCTCGTCCTCGCCGCCGCCCGGCACGCGGGCGCCGCCAGGATCGTCGTAACGGATCTGCTGCCGGGCAAGCGGGACCGGGCCCTGCGCCTGGGTGCCGACGCCGCGCTGCCCGCCGACGCCCCCGACCTCGCCGAGCGGGCCAGGGAGGCGCTCGGCGGGCCGGCCGATGTGGTCTTCGACTGTGTGGCGCGCGAACAGTCCATGGCCCAGGCCACCGACCTGGTCACCAAGGGCGGCCGGATCATCGTCGTCGGGGTCGGGGCCGCCGGAGCCACCCCCGTCCGCCTCGACCTGGTGCAGGACCGCGAGATCCGCATCGAGGGAACGCTGATGTACACGGCCGACGACTACCGCACCGCCCTCGCCCTGATCGCCTCCGGCACCGTGGACGTCGACGAGATCGTCACCGCGACCTTTCCGCTGGAGGAGGCGGCCAAGGCCTTCGCCGCGTCTCTCTCCCCGGAGCACGTCAAGGTGCTGGTCACCGTGGACGCGGCGCCGTAGGCGTGCTGTCCGGGCACGCTCGTGACGGGTGGAGCCGGGGCGCCGTGCGCGGACGACGGCTCCCGGCTCCTCCCGGCCCGTGTGCGAGACTTCGAGGTCGAAGCCTGCGTCCGCCGCCCCCGGACCGAGGCGTTGTACGCAGCCGCGCGACCGACACAGCACACGAAGGACGAGGGAGAGCCGCAGTGCCCGCCAGGACACGGTCGTCGCAGGCCGCTGTGGAGGAACGACGTCAGGCCGTCCTGCGACACGTCGTCGAACACGGCGAGACCCGCATCGACGATCTCGCCGACCACTTCGGCGTCAGCCTGATGACGATGCACCGCGACCTCGACGACCTCGCCCAGCGCTCCCTGCTCCGCAAGGAACGCGGCCGGGCCGTCGCCTTCCCCGCGGTCACCATGGAAACGGCGACACGCTTCCGTGAGAGCACCGCCCTCTCGGCGAAGGCCGCCGTGTGCCGCGCGGCGCTCAGCCGCATCAAGCCCGGCAGCACGGTGCTCATGGACGACTCCACCACCCTCTTCCCCCTGGCCCCCGCCCTCGCGCGGCTCGACCGACTCACCGTCGTCACCAACTCGGTGGGCCTGGCGCAGCATCTGGGCTCCGCCCGGAACGTGGACGTCACCCTGCTCGGCGGGCGCTACCACGGCGACTTCAACTCCTGCACCGGACCCGAGGTCACCCGCGCCCTCTCCCGCATCCGCGCCGACCTCGCCCTGATGTCCGCCACCGCCGTCCTCTCGGGCCAGCTCTTCCATCCCCTGAGCGAGTACGTCGAGGTCAAGCTGGCCATGCTCGCCTCCGCCGAGCGGGCCCTGCTCCTCGTGGACCATTCGAAATTCGGCAAGACCGCCACCCACGCCTACGGCACGGTGGCCGACTACCAGGCGGTCATCACCGACACCAGCACCCCCGACGCGGAGATCGCGGCCATCCGCGACCTCGGTGTCCCCGTCGAGGCGGTCGACCCCGGAGACGCTTCCCCGTGATACAGGCCCTGTTCGAGACCCCCAGCACCTACCGCCCCACCACCACGGAGAGAGCGGCCCCCGTCCCGCCGGTCGAGGCCGTCCTCTTCGACTTCAGCAACACGATCTTCCAGATGATCGACCTGGAGTCGTGGCTGCGCCGGGTCGGCGAGGCCGGTGACCGTAGCGCCGTACTGAAAGACGACGACGCCGTGGCCGGGATCGCGCGGCAGCTGCGCGACGCTTTCCGGCTGCCCGCCGTCGTCGCTCTCCAGGAGGGCCGCGACCTGTCTCCCGAACGGCACCGCCGCGCCATGCGGGGCTGGTGGGAGCACGTGGACTTCCTGCGCGGCATCGAGGAGACCGCCTACCGGGAACTCACCGCGCCGGACGCCTGGGTCCCGTACCCCGACACCGAACCCGCACTGCGCGCACTGCGCGACCGCGGCCTGCGCATCGGGATCGTGAGCGACTTCGCCTGGGACCTGCGGACCCACCTCGCCCATCACGGGCTGGAGGACCTCGTCGACGTATGCGTGATCTCCTGTGAGGTGGGCCGGGAGAAGCCCGACCCCCAGCTGTTCCTCAAGGCCTGCGCGGACCTCGGAGCCGACCCCCGCGCCACGCTCATGGTCGGCGACAACCCGGTACGCGACGGCGGCGCCACCGCCTGCGGCCTGCGCGCCTACATCTTCCCGGCCGAACAGCGCACCGGCGACCGCGGCCTGAACGAAGTCCTCCGCCTGGTGCCCTGACCCACCGCACCCTGCTCGGTGGCCGCGGCGTAAGGTCCCTCGGGGTACGCCGTGGAGGGAGAGCGCGATGGGGAGTCCGCCGGAGCTCACCCTGGGACGGCTGCTCTCCTCATGGCAACTCGACGTGCCCGCGCTGCTGCTCGTCGCCCTGCTGGGTGTGCCGTACGGCTGGGGCGTACTGCGGCTCAGGCGCCGGGGCGAACGCTGGCCCGTGCCCCGGCTCGCCGCCTTCGCGCTGCTCGGGCTCGGTGCGCTCGTCGTGGCCACGATGTCCGCCCTGGCCGTCTACGACCACGCGCTGTTCTGGCCGGCCGCGGTCCAGAACGTCCTGTTGGACCTGATCGCACCGCTCGGGCTGGCCCTGGGCGACCCCTTGCGACTGGCCGTCCGTGCCCTGCCCGAGCGCGCCGCCGGCCGTGTGCGGCGGGTGATGACCGGGCGGCTGGTGCGCCTGCTCACCTTCCCGCTGGTCAGCACGGCGCTCGTGCTCGCGACCGAGCTGACGGTGTACTTCACCCCGTACTTCGAAACCGCCCTGCGCGAGGGCTGGTTGCACGAACTGATGTATCTGCACCTGCTGCTCGCCGGCTGCCTGTTCGTGGTGCCGGTGCTCACCCGCGAGGCCGCGCTGCCGAAGTGGTGCGGCCATCCGGTCCGGGCGGCGCTGGTGTTCGTCGACGGCATCGTCGACGCCGTACCCGGCATCGTGGTGATGACGCACGGCACGCTCATCGCCGGGGCCTGGTATCTGCACCACGCCCCGTCCTGGGCGCCGGACGTGCACCACGACCAGCAGCTCGGCGGCGGCGCGATGATCAGCATCGCCGAACTGGTGGCGCTGCCCTTCCTGCTGGCGATCCTGGTGCAGTGGGCCCGTACCGAACGCGCCGAGACCGTCGCCCTGGACCGCCGCCTGGAGGCGGAGCTGGTCCCGGCGACGCCCGCGACCGGACCGGCGCAGGGCCCGGATCTCGTACGGCCGTGGTGGGAGACCGAGAACAGCGAGGTCGCCCGGCGTGTCAGGCAGCAGCGGCCGGGGCGTTGACGGGCCCGCACACTCACCCACCGACACCCACAGAATCTCCGGATCACTTCTCTACGATGTGCGCCGACGACTGGAGGGGACCATGGCTGTGAACTCGTACGCCGCGGACCATCGCGCGCAGCAGTGGGCTGCCCGCGCGGCACTGGCCGCGGCGGCGCTCGCCGTACTGCTCCCCCTCGGCTACGGCGGTGTGGGCGGCGTCCTGCTGCTCGCGGCCGTACTCGCCGGTGCGGCCCTCACCGCGGCCGCCGTGTGGTGGGCGCTGACCCGCCGCGGTCCCGTCCGGTGGGCGGCGGCGCTGCTCGCGGTCGCCGCCCCCACCGCCGTCATCGTGCTGCTCGCGACCACGCTCCTGTGGGCCCTGCCGCTGTCGCTGGTGTCGTGGGCGGTGGCCGTCGTGGCAGGTCGCTACGCCCTGCGCAGCACCCGGAAGCCCTCCACCCGTATGAAGGAGCGCAGGACGTCCCCGCCCCGGCGCCCGTTCATCCTCATGAACCCGCGTTCCGGCGGCGGCAAGGTGGCGGCGTTCGGGCTGAAGGAGAAGGCCGAGCGGCTCGGTGCGCGCGTCGTCCTGCTGGATCCGGAGCAGCACCAGGACGTCGTCGCCCTGGCCCGGTCGGCCGTCGCGGACGGCGCCGATCTGCTGGGCGTCGCGGGCGGCGACGGTACCCAGGCGCTGGTCGCGGCCGTCGCCGCCGAACACGACGTGCCGTTCCTCGTCATCAGCGCCGGCACCCGCAACCACTTCGCCATGGACCTCGGCCTGGACCGCGCCGACCCGGCCGCCTGCCTCGACGCCCTCACCGACGGCGTGGAACTCCGGGTGGACCTCGGCTTCGCCGGGGAGCACCCGTTCGTCAACAACGCGTCCTTCGGCGCGTACGCGGCCGTCGTCCAGGACCCCGCCTACCGCGGCGACAAGATCGGCACCACCTGGGAGCTGCTGCCCGACCTGCTCACCCGCCAGCGCGGACCCGAGCTCACCGCCCGCACGGCGGACACGACCCTCACCGCCCCGCAAGCGGTACTCGTGAGCAACAACCCGTACCTCACGGCCGATCCGACCGGTCTCGGCCGCCGTGAGCGACTCGACTCCGGACAGCTCGGCGTCCTGGGCATCAGGGTGGACAGCGCGGCCGAGGCGGCCGGACTCCTGCTGGACCCGGAGCCGGAGGGCCTCGCGGTCCTCACCGCCCGCGAAGTGGTCGTGGACGCCGACAGCCCGGAGATCGAGGTCGGCCTCGACGGTGAGGCCGCGCTCCTCCCCGCCCCGGTCCACTGCCGCATCGCCCCCGGCGCGCTGCGCGTCCGCGTTCCCCGAAACCGCCCCGGCGTGCCGGACGCCCCGCCCCGCCTGGACTGGCGCCGACTGCGCAAGCTGGCGGCGTCGGTGGGCCGTACGGCCGCGCCCGGACGTTCGCGGGCGTCGTGAGTCGGGCATCGTGAGTCGGGCGTCGTGAGTCGGGCGTCGTGAGTACAGGCGTCGTGAGTGCAGGCGAGGGATTTCAAGCACGCACCCATCACCGCCGGTCGGCACGTGGGCCGGGTCACAGTGCGGGTAATTAGTAGGGCGTCCTAGTATCTCGGTGACCGGCCGGCAGCAGGCGGGTAGTTCGTGCCGAGCGCATTCTGCGGAAGGAATGTCCATGGGGTCCCAGGAGAAAATCCTCATCGTCGAGGGAGCGCGCACCCCGATCGGCAGCTTCGGCGGCGCGTTCCGGGACGTCCCGGCGCACGAGCTCGGCGGCACCGCCGCGCGAGCGGCCCTGTCGCGGGCGGGGGTGGCACCGGAGGATGTCGACGAGGTCGTCATGGGCTGCATCGGCCAGGTCGGCACGGACGCCTACAACGCTCGCCGCGTGGCGCTGGCGGCCGGGCTGCCGAAGAGCGCGCCGGCGTACACCGTGAACCGGCTGTGCGGCAGTGGACTGCAGGCGGTGTGGTCGGCGGCGATGCAGATGCGCTGGGGCGGGGTGGACATCGCGCTGGCCGGCGGGGACGAGAACATGTCCCGTATGCCGTTCTACGACTTCGGTGCCCGCTCCGGCTACAAGCTGGGCGACCGCACTCTCTTCGACGGCACGGTGATGATGCTCACCGACCCCTTCCACGACATCCACATGGGCGTCACGGCGGAGAACGTGGCCGCGAAGTACGGCGTCTCGCGCCAGGAGCAGGACGAGTTCGCAGCCGAGTCGCAGCGGCGCGCCGCCGATGCGGCGGCCGGGGCCGCCTTCGCCGAGGAGATCACGCCCGTGGAGGTGGGTGGCCGGAAGCCGCACACCGTGGAGGTGGACGAGCATCCCAGGCCGGACACGACGGTTCAGACGCTGGCCGGTCTGCGTCCGGCGTTCCAGTCGGGCGGCACGGTGACCGCCGGAAACTCCTCGGGCATCAACGACGGCGGGGCGGCACTGGTGCTGGCGCGGGAGTCGGTGGCCGCCGCCCGGGGGCTGACCGCCCTGGCCTCGCTGGAGGCGGTGGCGACCGCGGCGATGGAGCCGGATCTGATGGGTTACGCCCCGGTCCTGGCCCTGCGGAAGCTGCTCGAGCGGACCGGCCTCACGCCCGGCGACCTCGACACCGTCGAGCTGAACGAGGCCTTCGCCTCGCAGGCGGTGGCGGTGATCCGCGACGCCGGTCTGGACGCGGAGAAGACCAACCCTTACGGCGGTGCGATCGCGCTGGGGCACCCGGTGGGGGCGACGGGGGCGATCCTGACCCTGCGGGTCGCCAAGGACCTCGTACGGCGCGACCTGGAGCTGGGCGTGGTCACGATGTGCATCGGCGGCGGGCAGGCCTTGGCGGCGCTCTTCCGCCGGGTGTGACCGACGAACCCCTCCGCTGCGAGTGCAGCGCCGGCCTTGTGCTTCTAGTCACAGCGCCATCACCTCCAGCAATTTACTAGGACGTCCTAGTATCTCTTCTGCCAGCGTTCCCCCGCCCTGTCCGGGAAGGCCCCCATGAGCGATCTGCACCGGCCCGTGCACCCCGTCCGTCTCGTCACCGCGTCGGCCCTGTTCGACGGGCACGACGCGTCGATCAACATCATGCGGCGGATCTTCCAGTCCCAGGGCGCCGAGGTGGTCCACCTCGGACACAACCGGTCGGTGCAGGAGGTCGTGGACGCGGCGTTGGAGGAGGACGCACACGGCGTGGCGGTCTCGTCGTACCAGGGCGGGCATGTCGAGTACTTCGAGTACCTGGTCGAGTCGCTTCGCCGGCAGGGAGCGGAGCACGTCCGCGTGGTGGGCGGCGGGGGCGGCGTGATCGTGCCCGAGGAGATCACCCGGCTGCGCGACAGCGGGGTGACCATCTTCTCCCCGGAGGACGGCCAGCGGATGGGCCTCGCCGGGATGGTCAACTCGGTGGTGCGGGACTGCGACTTCGACCTCTGGGACGGCAAACCGGCCGACCCGGCCGCCGTACTCGCAGGCGACCGGTTCGCGATCGCCCGAGCCATCACCGGTGCGGAACTCGGCAAGCTGCCCGCGGACTTCCTGGAGCAGATCCGTGCGGCCGCGGGAACACGGGCCAGGCCGGTGCTCGGCATCACCGGCACCGGCGGATCGGGAAAGTCGTCCCTGACCGACGAGTTGGTGCGCCGGTTCCGCATGGACCAGCAGGACAAGCTGCGCATCGCGGTGATCGCGGTCGACCCGACGCGCCGCCGCGGTGGCGGTGCGCTGCTGGGTGACCGGATCCGGATGAACTCCCTCGACGGGAACCGGGTGTTCTTCCGGAGCCTGGCCACCCGCGGCAGCCGCGAGCTGCCCGAGCACCTGTCCGACGTGATCGACGTGGTCAAGGCCGCCGGGTTCGACCTGGTGATCGTGGAGACGCCGGGCATCGGCCAGGGCGACGCGGCGATCGTGCCGTTCGTCGACACCTCCCTGTACGTGATGACGCCGGAGTTCGGCGCCGCCTCGCAGCTGGAGAAGATCGACATGCTCGACTTCGCCGACGTCGTGGCCATCAACAAGTTCGAGCGGCGCGGCGCCAAGGACGCGCTGCGCGACGTGGGCCGCCAACTGGTCCGCAACCGCGAGGCGTTCGGCATGAAGCCCGAGGACATGCCGGTGTACGGAACCTCGGCGGCGACGTTCAACGACGACGGGGTCACCGCGCTCCACCAGCACCTGAAGACCGCTCTGGTCGAGAACGGACTCCCGGTGTCCGAGGGCGTATTGGCGCCGGTCGACGTACGCCACTCCTCCGGCATACGTCAGGTGGTCCCCGCCGACCGGGTGCGCTACCTCGCCGAGATCACCGACACGATCCGCTCGTACCACACGGAGACCGAGGGGCTGGCGGAGGCGGCCCGGCGGGTACAGCGCCTGGAGGCGGTCAGAGGCGAGCTCGTCGACGCCGGCTCCGCATCCGGGAACGTGGAGTCGCTGCTCGAGGACGCCCGCAGGCAGCTCCCGCACGACATCGGCGAGCAGATCGCGAAGTGGCCCGCCGTCATCGCCTCCTACTCCGGCGACGAGCAGGTCGTGAAGGTCCGGGACAAGGAGATCCGCACCAAGCTGACCCGCGAGTCCCTCTCGGGCAACGAGATCCCCCGCGTCGCCCTGCCCCGGTTCACCGACCACGGGGAGCTGGTGCGGTTCTGGCGCGGGGAGAACCTGCCCGGCCACTTCCCCTTCACCGCCGGGGTGTTCCCCTTCAAACGTGACGGCGAGGACCCGGCGCGGATGTTCGCCGGCGAGGGCGATCCGTTCCGCACCAACCGCCGCTTCAAGCTGCTCTCCGAGGGCCAGCCGGCCACCCGGCTGTCCACCGCCTTCGACTCGGTCACCCTCTACGGCCGTGACCCGGACGAACGCCCCGACATCTACGGCAAGGTCGGCACCTCCGGGGTGTCGGTGGCCACGCTGGACGACATGAAGGCGCTCTACGACGGCTTCGACCTGGTCGCGCCGACGACGTCGGTCTCCATGACGATCAACGGGCCCGCGCCGACCATCCTGGCGTTCTTCCTCAACACCGCGGTCGAGCAGCAACTCACCAGGTTCCGCACCGCCGAGGGCCGCGAACCCTCACCCGAAGAGGCCGCCGAACTGCGCGCGCACGCGCTGGCGAACGTGCGCGGCACGGTGCAGGCCGACATCCTGAAGGAGGACCAGGGCCAGAACACCTGCCTGTTCTCCACGGAGTTCAGCCTGCGGATGATGGCGGACATCCAGGAGTGGTTCATCGCGAACAAGATCCGCAACTTCTACTCGGTGTCCATCTCCGGCTACCACATCGCCGAAGCCGGCGCGAACCCCATCAGCCAGCTCGCCTTCACCCTGGCCAACGGCTTCACCTACGTCGAGGCCTACCTCGCCCGGGGCATGCGCATCGACGACTTCGCGCCGAACCTGTCGTTCTTCTTCTCCAACGGCATGGACCCCGAGTACTCCGTCCTCGGCCGGGTCGCCCGCCGTATCTGGGCCGTCGCGATGAAGGAGAAGTACGGCGCGGGCGAGCGTTCGCAGAAGCTGAAGTACCACGTCCAGACCTCGGGCCGCTCCCTGCACGCCCAGGAGATGGACTTCAACGACATCCGCACCACCCTGCAGGCACTCATCGCCATCTACGACAACTGCAACAGCCTGCACACCAACGCCTACGACGAGGCCGTCACCACCCCCACCGAGGACTCCGTACGCCGGGCCCTGGCCATCCAGCTGATCATCAACCGGGAGTGGGGCCTGGCCATGAACGAGAACCCCCTCCAGGGCTCGTTCATCATCGACGAGCTCACCGACCTGGTCGAAGAAGCGGTCCTGAAGGAATTCGAGCGGATCAGCGAGCGAGGTGGCGTGCTCGGTGCCATGGAGACGGGCTACCAGCGCGGCCGTATCCAGGACGAGTCGATGCTCTACGAGCAGCGCAAGCACGACGGCACGCTGCCGATCATCGGCGTCAACACCTTCCGGAATCCGCACGCGGACACCGCCGAGCCCGGCGTCATCGAGCTCGCCCGCGCCACGGAAGTGGAGAAGCAGTCCCAGCTGAAGCGTGTACGGGACTTCCAGGCCCGCCACCGCGACCCGGCCCACACGGCCCTGACCGCCCTCAAGGACGCCGCGGTGAGCGGCGAGAACGTCTTCGCCGTCCTCATGGACGCGGCCCGCGCCTGCTCGCTCCAGCAGATCACCGACGCCTTCTTCGAGGTCGGCGGCCAGTACCGCCGCAACGTCTGACCCAAGGATTGGACAACCGATGGATCCCGTCACCCGTCTCGGCGTCGTCGGCTGCGGCCTCATGGGCTCCGGCATCGCCGAAGTCGCCGCCCTGGGCGGCATCGACGTCCGCGTCGCCGAAGCCACCCATGACGCCGTCGAGACCGGCCGCCGCCGTCTCATCGACTCCCTCGACCGGGGCGTCCGGCGGGGCAAGCTCAGCGAAGAGCAGCGGGACCAGGCCCTCGCCAAGCTGTCCTTCACCCACGACCTCAGCGACCTGTCCGACCGCCAGTTCGTCGTCGAAGCCGTCGCCGAGAACCGCGACATCAAGACCGACGTCCTCCGCGCCCTGGACAAGGCGGTCGAAGACCCGGCGGCGATTCTGGCCACCAACACCTCGTCGATCCCCATCGTCGATCTCGCCGTCGTCACCGAGCGGCCCGCGCAGGTCATCGGCATGCACTTCTTCAACCCCGTGCCCGTGCAGCAGTTGGTCGAGCTGATCCCCGCCCTCACCACCAGCCCGGAGACCGTCCAGCGCACCCGCGGCTTCGCCCAGCAGCTGGGCAAGCACGCCATTCAGGCGCCCGACCGCTCCGGCTTCGTGGTCAACGCCCTGCTCGTGCCCTACCTGCTCAGCGCCGTACGCATGGTGGAGTCCGGCGCCGCACGGCCCGACGACATCGACCGGGGCATGGAACTCGGCTGCGCCCACCCCATGGGTCCGCTGCGTCTGCTCGACCTCATCGGCCTCGACACCGCCCAGGCGGTCGCCGAGTCGATGTACGAGGAGTTCAAGGAGCCGCTGTACGCACCCCCCGCCCTGCTGCGCCGCCTGGTCGCAGCGGGCCACCTCGGCCGCAAGAGCGGCCGCGGCTTCTACCCGTACGACAGTTAGAGAGCGAGGCAGGGGGTCCTGTTGCCGCTGCGCCGAGCGCCCTGCTACATGTTGATCATGTGGCCTGCGAGGCCGTGGACGGCTTCCTTGACCGCTTCGCTCAGGGTGGGGTGGGCGTGGACGTTGCGGGCGACCTCGTGGACCGTGAGGTCCCACTGCTGGGCCAGGGTCAGCTCGGGGAGGAGTTCGGTGACGTCGGGGCCGATGAGATGGCCGCCGAGGAGCTCGCCGTACTTGGCGTCGCTGATCAGCTTCACGAAGCCGGTGGTGTCTCCCAGACCGTGTGCCTTGCCGTTGGCGGTGAAGGGGAACTTGGCGACCTGGACGTCGTAGCCCTTCTCCTTCGCCTGCGCCTCGGTGTAGCCGAAGCTGGCGATCTGCGGCTGGCAGAAGGTGGCGCGCGGGATCATCACGTAGTCCAGCTCCATGGTCTCCGCGTCCGCGAGCGTCTCGGCGGCGACCACGCCCATCGCCTCGGCGGCGTGCGCGAGCATCAGCTTCGCGGTGACGTCGCCGATGGCGTAGATGTGCGGGACGGAGGTACGGCAACGGCCGTCGACGTCGATCGCGCCGCGCTCGGTGACGCGCACTCCGGTGTTCTCCAGGCCGTAGCCGGTGACGTTGGGGGCGAAGCCGATCGCCTGCAGGACCTTGTCGGCCTCCAGGACCCGCTGCGTGCCGTCCTTGCCGGTGACCGTGACGCGGACCTGCGGGCCGGACTCGTCGATCGACTCGACGCGGGTCGAGGTGAGCACGTCGATGCCCAGCCTCCGGTACTGCTTGGCCAGTTCGGCGGAGACCTCGGCGTCCTCCAGCGGGGCGACGCGGTCCAGGAACTCGACGACGGTGACCTTCACGCCGTAGTTGTGCAGGACGTACGCGAACTCGACGCCGATGGCCCCGGCCCCGGCGATCACGATCGACTGCGGCAGGTCCTCGGCGAGGATCTGCTCCTCGTACGTCACCACCCGGGAGGTGCGACGCGTGCCGGGCAGCAGCTTGGGAGTCGCTCCGGTGGCGATGATGCAGTGGTCGAAGCCGATGGCGCGGGTGTTGCCGTTGTAGTCGGCCACCTGGAGCGTGTGCGCGTCGACGAACGTGCCGCGACCGCTGATTTCCGTGATCTTGTTCTTCTTCATCAGGTAGTGGACGCCCTTGACCCGGCCGTCGGCGACCTTCCGGCTGCGGCGGAAGGCCTCCCCGTAGTCGAAGGAGACCTGCCCGTCGACCTTGATGCCGAAGGTCTTCGCCTCGCGCGTGAAGATGTGCGCGAGCTCGGCGTTGCGCAGCAGGGCCTTGGTGGGGATGCAGCCCACGTTCAGACAGACGCCGCCCCAGTACTTCTCCTCGACGACCGCGACACTCTTGCCGAGCTGCGCGGCCCGGATGGCGGCGACGTATCCCCCCGGCCCCGCGCCGAGTACGACGACGTCGAAGCGCTCACCCTGCTCGTCCATGGACGGCTTCCTTTCCACTGGGCGGCCGGCCCCCGCGAGGAGCCGACTCGCTCTCGATCGAACAACCGGGAGGCGACCACATGGTCCACACCCAGGCGACAGTCTCCCGGATGTCCGTTTCAGCGCCCCGATGCCGTGATCTATGCCCGCGCGGCGATGACCGACGGCGGGCCGACGCCTCGTCGCACCGCGATCCGCACGGGCATGGCGTGGACGACCCCGGCGTCATCGAGACACTGCGCCCGGTCCTCCGCGGTGGGTATCGCTGATGGCGGAGCCCGGGAGTCGTATCCAGCTCCCGGGCCCCTGGGGATGCCACCCAATTGCGCACGCCGGTGGCGTTTAAGAGGACGGATCAGTCGTCAGGCCCTCGTGTTCTTCCTTTGAACTACCGCAGCACGACAGAGCTGCAGGCGAGAGTCGAACTCGCATCCGACGGCGCTCGTCCGTCCTCGGTCGATCCGGCGATCGGCGGCGATGCTGAAGCTGGAGCGAGAGTCTGAGTTTGATCACGGCTGCCTCTGCCGGTTGGGCTACCCCGGCGTGTGGAGCCGGGGGAAGGACTCGAACCTTCACTGTGACCGCGTCTTCAGGCTGAACCTCAGTTTCAGCTTGCGCTCCGGCACGAACCGGTCCTCAATCCGGTCCGAGCCTGTTGCGCACCCCCGCGCTCGCACGCGGGGGCGATCTGGGATGCTACCCGCGCCCGGCGTCAGCCGAACAGGTAGCCGAACACCGCGTCGCCGACGCGCTGGTCGGTGACCTCGGCGCCGTTGGCCTCCTCGCGGGCGAACTTCACCGCCTGCTGGAGCTTCTCGACCCGCTCCACAAGCTCGTTCACCCGCCGCGCCGGAAGCGCTCCGGAGAACTTGACCGTCGTCCAGTACCCGATGGGCACGTCCTCGTAGTACACCTCGACCTGCGCCGGGTGCTTGTCGGTCGCCTCGGCCTTGACGTGGTTGCGCGGGACCTTCTTCGTACGGATCGTGCGGACCGGGTCCGTCTTCCACCAGTCCGTCGACGGGTCGAGGGTCCAGGACTCGGCAGCGTCGAGCACGGGCAGCTTCTTCACGAAGGTATGCAGGTCCGTGAGCTGCTTCTCCAGGAACAGCAGATAGCTGACCGGAACGTCCGAGACGATCGTCCGCCCGTCGACGGTGACGTCCGCGCGGGCGGAGCAGTTGGCCCAGTCCTTGGTGGCGGTCACGTCGAACAACCGGGTCAGTGACGCGGACATCTCGCGCAGCACCTCCTCGGCCTTGATCTGCACCCGCGTGGACTCGGGCGGCAACTGCTCGCCCTCCTCGTCCTTCGGCTGGTACGCACGCGAGATACCGGCCAGCAGAGCCGGCTTCTGCACCTTGTGGTGAGCCGCGGTGATGTCCTGCAGCGACTTGCTCTTGACACCCTTTTCCACGGCGATGATCTGGTTGAGCTTCGCCACTTGGTCCCCCTTCGAACAGCAGGAAACGTACCCCACCGCATGTGCTTGGGCCTCATGGTTTTCTCCCGCCCCACGCGGTGGCCGTGCACATCGCATGCACGTCTCTCGCACATCGCAGGCACACGCGGGCCGCCGGGTTGGCCGGAAAGCAGTCGTAACGCCGTGGTCAATACGCGGAACTGACTGAACTTCCTTGGGCGTTGATGGCTCGTCAAGTGACCGCCGACGGACATACACGGTCGTCAAGGACGTGCGACACGCGACGAATCCGCTACCACGCCCCGCCGACGCGACGGCAGGTTCACGACGAACTCGAATCCTGAGCGGACTGTTCGGTCAGTCGGATTTCGGCGCGCGACAGGATGACTAGCATGAGCCGGGATCCGGTCCGGACGATCGCCGTCCGCGCGGCGGTCTCCGCCTGACGGCGACCTGACTGTGACCGCGACCTGACTGTGACCGCGACCTGACTGTCACCGCGACGTGTCGGTCGACCCATTGCTCCCGTACCGAAGGACCGAGGACCGCTGAATGTCAGTGCCTTCACCACCCAGCCAGCACTGGTCAGCGAGGGGGCTCCGCGCCTCGTCGGCCGTACCCCTGGCCGTGCTGGTGGTGAGCGCCATGGCCGCCGGCGCGGCGGTCGCGGCGGCGCCCGCGGCCGCCCGTACCTGGACGGTGACGTCGGTTCTGGTCGCCTGGCTCTGTGTGGCGGTCACCGTCCTCCTCAGTGCCCTGCTGGTGCGGCGTTCCCGCCGGTCCGCCGCGGCGCTCGACACCGAAGTCGGTCGACTCAGGGCACAGTTGGCGCAGTTGGTCGCGGAGTCCGCGCATCTGGGGAACGTGACCCTGCCCTCGGTCGCGAAGCGGCTGCGGGACGGGGCGAGCGCGAGTGACGCCCTGACGAGCGTGCCGTTGCCGTCCGATCCGCAACTGCGCCTGATCACGGACACCTTCGCCTCCGTGGTGGAACAGGACGTTCGGTATGCCGCGGCCCTGGACACCGAACGGCAGCAGGCCCAGCGCGAACTGGCCGAAGGCGCCGCCGAGCTGGAGCGTCTGACGCGAGAGACCCTGCCCGCCGCGGTCTCGAGGCTGCGGGCGGGCAGCTCGGCCGACACCGTGCTCGCGGAGCTTCAGTGGCCGCGGTCCCCTCTGCTGAGTGTCCCCGCCGAATCGTTCTTGCGGGAACTCGCCCACAGCGAACGACGGGCCGCCGCCGCGCAGGCCGCCTCGGCGAAGGCGCTGAGCCGGGTGCAGGCCAAGGCCGTGAGCATGCTCGCCGACCTGCGGGAGATGCAGGAGCGGCACGGCGAGGAGGTCTTCGGCGACCTGCTGAGGCTGGATCACAGCACCTCGCAGCTGGGCCTCATGACCGACCGGCTGGCACTGCTCATGGGCGGCCGGGCCAGCCGCGCGTGGAACAAGCCGATCGTGATGGAGAGCATCCTGCGCGGCGCGGTCGGCCGGATCGCCGCGTACCGGCGCGTACGGCTGCACTGCTCGACGAGCGCCGCGATCTCCGGCTTCGCCGCGGAAGGCGTCATGCACCTGCTCGCGGAGCTGACGGACAACGCCGCGAACTTCTCGCCGCCGATCGACGAGGTCCATGTGTACGTCGAGGAGCGCAGCGCCGGGATCGTCGTCACGATCGAGGACAGCGGCCTGAAGATGGCCGACGCGGCCATGCGGCGCGCCGAGGAGGCGGTGGCGGGGCGGATGACGGACCTCGCCTCGTTGCAGGGCACGCGGCTCGGTCTGGCCGTGGTCGGGCGGCTGGCCGTCAAGTACGGCATCAGCGTCAACTACCGGCCGTCGTCGCGCGGCGGCACCGGAGTCGTCGTACTGCTGCCCCCGCAACTGCTCGCCCAGCAGCGCGACCCCGCACCGCGGGAGACCACGCGACGTTCCTCGGTCGCGGTGCCCGCGCCGGGGCGACCCGCCCGCACGACGGACGTCGGGCAGGGACCCGCCCGCGCCACGGACCCCGCGCCGAGGCACGCCCACGCCGCAGACCCCACGCCGGAGACCGCCCGCACCGCAGACCCTGCGCCGGGGCACGTCCGCACCACCGACCCTGCGCCGGGACACGTCCGCACCACCGACCCCACGCCCGAGACCGCCCACACCACAGACCCCACGCCGGGGCACGTCCGCACCACCGACCCCACGCCGGGACCCGCCCACACCACCGACCCCACGCCGGGACCCGCCCACACCACAGAGCCCGCGCCCGAGACCGCCCGTGCCGCGCGGCCCGAGGCCACGGTACGGCCCGACACCGCGCGGCCCGAGGCCACGGTATGGCCCGACACCGCGCGGCCCGAG
>NZ_NTGE01000091.1 GCF_002291145.1 Streptomyces sp. SA15 | reverse complement strand
CTCGGGGCCACCCGGCGAATGGGCAGTCCGTCCCGGGAGAAGGGCTCGTCCTGAAGGTTCACCACAACGGGAGGGCCGCCACTGCCCCGCATGCGCTCGGCCGCCCGGGAGAGGCCGCACTCCTCGGGGAGCGGGGCGCGGAGCGCGGGGGGGGGGGGCGCGGGGGCGGCGATGGCGTCGCCCACGGCCCGGTGAGGGGGTGCCGCGGTGGCCGTTTCGGAGGGCTCGGGGGTGCCTTGTGTCTCGGGGCGCCGACGGGGTGGGGACGGGGCCTGGCGAGCCGGGGCGCCCGGGGGTGGGGCGGCGATGCGTGCTCGGTCACGGCTCCAGATCCGGTTCCGGCGGGGTGGAGGCGCGGGCGGGGCCTCGCTCAGGAGGATGCGGGGACAGCGGCACGTCGAGCCGGGGGCGCGTCTCGGCGGCCCCGGCCCGGTACCTGGCCTCGCGAGTGGGGTACGGGGCGGGGACAGCGGGCACTCGGCGGCGCGCATCATGCCGGTCTCCTCGGCCAGGCACAGCGCGTGGGCCCTGGAGAAGGTGCCCGGGGGACCGGAGCCGTAGGCGTGGAGCAGGAAGAGCGGGACGACGACGGTGGGGCCCCCGCGCCGTGCCGTACGGGGCAGGGGATGCCGTGCCGCACGGGGCAGGGGATGCCGTGCCGTACGGGGCAGGGATGGTGGTACTTCCGCTCACCGCGCAGTTCCTCCGGGTCACCGGAACCGGTCCACAGTCCGTGGTTGGCGGGGCGCGGGTTCCGTACGACGTCGCGGTTGTGCTCGTAGCGCACGCGCCGGTCGCCGACGGTCGGTGGCCGGCCGTCACGGGAGGGGGAAGCAGGGGCGTCGGCGGCATCGACGTGGTGGGCTCGGCTCACTGCTCAACCTCCCCGTGACGGACGGGGCCGCCGTCCGCGGCGACCGCACGGCTCACAGCCTGAGCCGCCCGCCCGGCCGACGGGAACCCCTAAACCGCATGCCGGCATGGCCGGCCCGCCGCTCCGCCGGGCATCGGGGTGGCCGGTACGGGTGCCCATGACTCGGCGTGGTGTGTCGGGCTTGCGGAACACCGGCCCGGCTGTGGTGTGGGCCATAACCGGAAGTGAGACGTCCGTCACTTCCGCACTGAGCCGTGCCGCGGTGCGCGGTTGGTCGAAATCCGGCACTGCCGCTGCCCGGTCCGCCTGTGCGGTCCCGGCGTCCCGTGTGTCGGCCACCCCGAGCGCAAGTGGAGTAGGGGGGTGCGGTTCCGGTTAGGGGTTGTGGGGTCTTAAGGGGGCGGCGAAGCATGGTTGTGCGAGTCAACGACCTTATACGTCAGCCCGCGAGCCATGAATGAAAGGTTCTATTCGTGAGCACCCCCCACGTTGACGAAAACCTGTGGGTACGTCAGTTCCATCCGGCTCCGGCCGCGGCGACCCGGCTCGTCTGCTTCCCCCACGCCGGTGGATCCGCTCCGTACTACCTCCCGGTCTCGAAGGCTCTGAGCCCGAGTGTCGACGTGCTGGCCATCCAGTACCCGGGGCGCCAGGACCGCCGCCAGGAGAAGTGCGTCGACAACATCGCAGAACTGGCCGACGCCGTGACCGCCGAACTGCTGCCGTGGGCCGACCGGCCGCTGGTGCTGTTCGGGCACAGCATGGGGGCCTCGCTCGCCTTCGAGGTGGCCCTGCGGCTGGAGCGCAAGGACATCGTGCCCCTCGCACTGTTCGCCTCCGGCCGGCGGGCGCCCTCGCGGTACCGCGACGAGCGAGTGCACCTGCTCGGCGACGACGAGATCATCCAGGAGCTGAAGTCCCTGAGCGGGACCAGCTCCGAGGTGCTCGGCAACGAGGAGATCCTGAGGATGGCGATGCCGGCCATCCGCGGTGACTACCGGGCCGCCGAGACCTACCGGCACAGCGGTGGGATGCGGCTCGCCGCGCCGATCCATGTGCACTACGGCACGGAGGATCCGCGGGTCAGCCGCGAGGAGGCCGAGGCCTGGGCGGAGCACACCAGCGGCCGCTTCGAGATTCACCGTCATGCGGGCGGGCACTTCTACCTCAACGACGAGGGGCCGCGCGTGATCGAGGCGATTGCCCGCGTCTGTTCGACCGTCACGGCGTAGAGGCGCGCCGGGGCCAGAAAATGGGCGGCTCGGCGGGGGTGCCGCTGTGAAACTGCGGCAGCATTTCTCTATTTGCCCGCACGTCATTCGGTGCGGAATTCCAGGGTCTTTGCAGGGTCCCGTCCCACGGGCCGATTGGCTGTGATTTTCGCAGCAGGCGCCTGTGAGCTGTCCGGCGTTGGCCGGTTTCTTACCCTTTCCTTGTCAAACTTTTCGATCTTGACACATGTTGCGTGCAAGTGTTCTACTCGTACGGGATTCGGGGTTCGCAAGTATTAGCCGAAGGCATGGTGAGTGGTTGAATGAGGGGCTTAGTGTCCCCGTTTCGCCGGTCGTTGCGTGCTGCGGCCCCGGCTTGACTTGGGTCGATACGGGGTGTTTAGCGATTCATGGTGCTGATTGGGCGACATCTGGAAACAACTCGACTGCACGCAGCCTATTCTTCGGTCCGGACCACCCGTAGATCCGCTGTCGTGGTCGTCGAAGCGGCCGCGGGGTGCGGCAAGAGCGAACTCCTGGAAGAGTTCGTGGGCCGCGTCGAATCGCTCGGCCCGAGCCTGCTGCATGCCACCGCGATCGCCGAGGAGCGGGGTACCCCGCTGAGCGTCCTGCGGAACCTCGTCAACGGCGCGCCCTTCCCGGACGACGTGGTGCGCCGGTTTCAGGCCATGAGCGATGCCACGATCCGGAAGATCTCGGCCGAGGGCCGGGGGCGGGTGCGGCGTGACGCCGCCTGGTACGACCTGACGCGAACCTTCTGTGGCGAGGTGCGGGCTCTGACCCGGCGCGCGCCCGTCGTGGTGGCCGTCGACGACCTCCACCACGCGGACCCCGACTCACTGCGGCAGCTGGTCCATCTGGCCCGGCACTGCCGCAACCTCCCCCTGCTGCTGGTGCTCACGCGCTCGCCCGCCAGCGGCCCGGCCGACCGGACCGCCGGCGCCGAAATGTTCAGACAGTCGAATCTCGAACGCATCCAGCTGCCCAGGCTCCGCCTCAAGGACGTCGCCGACATCCTGGGCCACCTGGACGCCGCCGCCGGGGAACGCTATCTGGCGGTCAGCGGCGGCAATCCGCTGCTGCTCGGGGCGCTGCTGGAAGACACGCGCGGCGAGCCCGACGGCGCCGACGCCTCGGACACCGGGCCCCGGCCGGGACAGGCCTACGGCAGGGCGGTCCTCGCCTGTCTGGACCGCGGCGGCGAACGCACCAGCGAGGTGGCCGCCGGACTGGCGGTCCTCGGCGAGGCGTGCACCGACGAACTGCTGTCCCGGCTCCTGGACGTCTCGCTCGTCGAACTCGCCGAGAACCTGGGAGCCCTGCGCGGCTCCGGCATCGTCACGGGCAACGCCTTCCAGCACCCGGAGGCCAAGGCGGCGGTGCTGGCCTCCCTGGAGCCGTCCTCCCGTCTCGACCTGCACTGGCGCTCCGCGCAGCTGCTGCACGCCTCCGGAGCGCCCGCGGCCCTGGCCGCCGAGCATCTGCGGCAGGCCGGCCGGGCGGAGGGCGCCTGGGCAGTGGGGGTGCTGAGGGAAGCCGCCGACCAGGCGCTGGCGGCCGATGAGGTACGACGTGCCATCTCCTACCTCGAACTGGCCCACGGCGCGGCCGCCGACCCGCTGGCGCGCACCGAGATCAAGATCAAGCTGGGTACGGCCACCCGGCGGATCAGCGTCGGCGACGCCGAGCTCCATGTCGATGACGCCCTGCGGAACCTGCGGGCCGGCCGGCTCGACCTGGCGGACGCACGTGGCCTCGGCGCCGCGCTGCGCGCCCACGGCCGGCTGGAGCAGGCGCATGCCCTGCTCGGGCCGGGTCTGCCGCCGGCCGAGAGCGAGGCCGTCCCGGCGGTGGCCGGCCCGCGGACCGCCGGCCCGCTGGAGGGCACACCGGACGGCGGCCCGTGTGACGATCGGCTCGCCCAGCGCGTCGCGGACACCGACAGCCTGCTGGAGGTGACCCCGCTGACCGACGGCACCTTCGACCTGGTGCTCGACGTCATCTGGACGCTGCTCTCGCACGGCGCGGTGGAGCGGACCCGGTACTGGTGCGATCACTTCGTACGGGAGTCGGCGACGCGCGGCGCGCCGGGGTGGGAGGCGGCCTTCACGGCCGTACGCGCCGAAGGAGCCCTGCACGGCGGCAAACTCGCCGAGGTGGAGCGCGACGCACGCCGCTGTCTGACGCTGCTGTCGGGGCGGCATCCGGCGCCCCTGGAGGCCAGCGCGGTCTCGCACCTGGTGAGGGTCCTGGTGGCGCGGGGCAAACGCAAGGAGGCCGCCCGGCAGCTGAGTCGCCCCATGGCCGACTCCCTGTCGGGCACCATCCACTGGCTCGACTACCTGCGCGCCCGTGGGCTCTACTACCTGGCCACCCAGCAGCATCACGCGGCACTGCAGGACTTCCACGAGGTGGGCCGTATCGCCGAACGGTGGGGGGCCGACCGGCCCGCCCTGCTGCCGTGGCGCACGGACACCGCGCAGACGCTGCTGTTCCTCGGGGAGCGGGAGCAGGCGCTGAGGCTGGCCACCGAGCAGCTGGCCATGGTGGAGGGCGACGCTCCCCGTATCCGTGGCATCTCCCTGCGCCTGCAGGGGCTCGCCTCCGAACCCGACGCCCAGCTGGATCTGCTGGGCCAGGCCGTCGTGGAGCTGGACCGGGCGGACGACCGGCTGGAACTGGCACGCGCCCTGTTCGACCTGGTGGACGCCCACCGACAGGCCCACGAGGCCCGGCAGGCGGCGATGGTGCTGCGCAAGGCGCGGCAGGTGGCCAAGGGCTGCGGGATGCGGCCGTCGCCCGACCGGATCGGTTCGCCCGAAGGCACGGCGACGGGGAAGCGCATCTTCGCTGCGGCGCCCGAACGGCAGCCCACCGACTGGGGGCATCTCAGCGAGTCGGAGCGCCGGGTCGCGAGCCTGGCCGCCAGCGGATTCACCAACCGTGAGATCTCGGTGCGGCTTTACATCACCATGAGCACGGTTGAACAACACCTTACTCGTGTATACCGGAAGTTGAAGATAAGGGGACGGGGAGAGTTATTGGCCACTTCCCGGGCTTACGACTTCGAGAACTCAGCATGAGTCAATGAGCCTGGTCGGCAGGGGAGGTTGAAATAGGGGGTGTGAATATAGGGGTAGGCTCCTTGTCCGGCGCTGGATAGTCTGAATACGCCTGAACGGCGACGAACGAAACCAGCTTCGGTCGGACATGGGGAGAGCGAGTGGGACTGGGACACTCCAGTGGCTTTTCGGAAATCGTCGAACGTGCCGAGGAAATGTCGGTGCTCGCGCATGCGCTGGTGAACACCGAGCGGGGCGAAGGCGGTGTGATCCTGGTCAATTCGGGGCCCGGAGTCGGCCGTACCACACTGTTCAACGAATTCCTGCGGCAGGCCGCCGACCGCGGGGCCCGGGTGTGCGCCGCCACGGGGTCGTCCGCGGAGACCGGTGCCGAGCTCGGAGTCGTCACGCAGCTCTTCCCCTCCGACGGGCCGCTCGCCGCCGGACTCCGGCTCGCACGGGCGATCGGCGGCCGGGACGGCGTCCCCTCGCCCGACGCCGACCGGCTCCACGAGGAACTGTGCCGGGAGATCCGGCGCGGACCGGTGGTGCTGGCGGTCGACGACGTCCAGCTCGCCGACGCCGCGTCACTGCGGTTCCTGCTGTACCTCGTACGTCGGCTGCGCACCGCCCCGGTTCTGATCGTGCTCACCGAACCCACCGGCCCGGACGCGCTGCCGCCCGCCTTCCAGGCGGAACTCCTGCGGCATCCGCGGTGCCGGCGCCTCGGACTGCTGCCACTGTCCTCGGACGGTGTCACCCGGATGATCGCGCCGTACGTGGACGCGGCCGACGCCCCGCGGCTGGCCGCGGAATTCCACGCCATCAGCGGCGGCAATCCCCTCCTGCTGCGGGGACTCCTGGCGGACCACAGGACCGCGGGGCGAGGCGACCGGCAGGGCCAGGGTGCGGCTGCCCAGCCCGCCGACAGCACGGCCTTCGCCCACGCCGCCCTCGCCTGGGCGTACCGGAACGAGCCCGTGCTCTTCGACGTCGCCTGCGGTTTCGCCGTACTCGGCAGGAACGCCACCCCTGCCCTGGTGGCCTGCCTGGTCGACCGGGGAGCCGACGCGGTCGCCCGGGTCATGACGGCACTGGACACGGCGGGTCTGCTGGACGGCACGGCCTTCCGCAGCGCCCTCGTCGGCAAGGCCCTGCTGGAGCACGTGGACGTGGAGAGACGGGCGCAACTGCACCGGCGCGCCGCCTGGCTGCTCCATGGGGACGGTGCGTCGCCGGTCGACGTCGCGCACCATCTGCTCGCGGCCCCTGTGGCCGAGCCCTGGGCGGGCCGCACCCTGATCGCCGCGGCGGAGCAGGCCGTACGCGACAGGCAGGAGGAGTTCAGCCTCGACTGTCTCCGGCTGGCCGGTCAGTACGCGACGACCGAGGAGGAACGCGCCGCCGTCGTCATGGCGCGGGTACGGATCGGCTGGGAGATCGACCCCCGCCTGGTGAGCCCGTGGCTCGACGAACTCGGCACCGCGCTCGGGCGGGGCCATGTCGGCGGGGCGGACGCCGCCTGGATCGTCAAGCACCTCGCCTGGCAGGACCGCTTCCAGGAAGCGGCCGACAGCCTGTCCGCGCTGGCCGGGCGCAGCGGCGGTGAACCCAGGGAGCAGGCGGAACTCCACGTCGTCCGGCAGTGGCTGCGGCACACCTGCCCCACGCTGGAGCTCGGCGCCGCGGACGCCACCACGTCCACCGCGCAGGCCACCACCCCGCCCCGTCCGCTCAGCCCGGCCTCGTACGCGGTGGAGATGCTCGGCAGGGTACTGACCGAGGGGCCCGACGACCGCGCCGTCGCCATGGCCGAGGAGATCCTGTGCGGCTGCCGGTTCGGGGAGACGGCCGTGGAGGCCCTGGAGGCGGCGCTGCTGGTCCTTCTCTACGGCGAACGCCCCGACCGGGCGTTGTTCTGGTGCGACGCGCTGCTGCGGCAGGCCGGCGACCGGCCGACGGGGACGCGGGTGGCGATCCTCTCCGGGATCCGCGCCGAAGTGGCCCTGCGACAAGGCGCGTTGCAAGCCGCCGAGCAGTACGCGGTCCGAGCCCTGGAGGCGATCTCCCTGCCCGGCTGGGGCGTGGCCATCGGCTCTCCCCTGGCCACCCTGGTGCGGGCCACGACGGTGTCGGGCAGGACCGGAGAGGCCGGGGCGTGGCTGAACCAGGACGTGCCCGAGGGCATGTTCCGCACCCGCCACGGGCTGCTCTACATGCATGCCCGCGGCCGCTACCACCTCGCGGTGGACCGTCCGGCCGCCGCCCTGGAGGACTTCCTGACCTGCGGACGGCTCGCCAAGGAGTGGAGCATGGACATGCCCACCTTCCTCCCCTGGCGTACCTCGGCCGCACAGGCGCACCTGGCCCTGGGCAACGGCGGCCAGGCGCGGACGCTGGTGCGGGAGCAGCTGGCGCGGCCCGGCGGCAGCACCCTGAGATGCCGGGGCGTGTCGCTGCGCCTCCTCGCCGCCACGAGTGAACTCGCCCGCCGCCCCCCTCTGTTGCGCGAGTCCGTCAACCTGCTGGAGACGTGCGGCGACCGGGTGGAGCTGCTGCGCTCCCTGGCCGACCACTCCGACGCCCTGCACCAGCTCGGCGCACCCGCGAAGGCGCGGATGACCGCCCGTCATGCCAGGACCGTCGCCGACACCTGGGGAGGGGACGCGCTGTTCCGCAGGCTGTTCAAGGAGGAGGCGTCCGACGGCGCGGACGAACCGGTGGGACTCACGGGCGACCACCACGGCTCGGCCAGCCTGACGGCCGCGGAACGGCGGGTCACCGCCCTGGCCGCCCTGGGCCACTCCAACCGTGAGATCGGGCGCAAGCTGTTCATCACCAAGAGCACCGTCGAGCAGCACCTCACCCGGGTCTACCGGAAGCTCGGCGTGCGCAACCGGGCCGACCTCGGCGATCTGCTCGCCGGGACCAACCTCGCCGCCCAGGCCTAGGAACTGCCCGTCGAGTGGTGAACCGGCAGCTGTGCGGTGACACCCCGCGCCGGTGGCGCCGCGCGCCGGGGTGCCACCGCACAGCGGTGCGGCGGCACCCTCCGACCCGGCCCCGAGTACCCCACCCCACCCCTCCCTCGACCGGGAAAAGAGGCCGGTCAACAGGGGTGGAATCCGCCCGGTGGTGCCGGGCTAAGGGGTCGCCTAGTGGTTGAGGCTAGGGGCCGTCCGATCGGATATTCGGTGTGACCTGCGGCCGTCGCGCCGCAGTGAGCGCGCTTCGTAGATTCCTAGCGACGTAAGGGAAACGCATGGCGGGTGGATCCGAGTCAGAGGCCGCTGAATTCGAGGCGGGATCCGTCCAGCCGATCGCGGTGGTGGGAATGGCGTGCCGGCTGCCCGGTGCGGCAGGCCCTGCCGAATTCCGCGCCGTTCTCCGGAACGGTACGGAAACCGTCGGCGCCGCCGCACCGGATCGCCCGTACGTCCCGCGGCGGGGTGGGTTCCTGGAATCGGTGGACCGTTTCGACGCCGGATTCTTCGGTGTCTCGCCGCGCGAGGCCGCGGTCATGGACCCGCAGCAGCGGCTGATGCTGGAACTGTGCTGGGAGGCCCTCGAGGACGCGGGTACAGTCCCCGCCCGCCTCGGCGGCGGCGACGCCGGCGTCTTCGTGGGCGCCATCGCCGACGACTACGCCGCGCTGTCCCGGGCCGTCGGAGCGGACGCCACCACCCCGGAGACGACGACCGGCCTCAGTCGGGGCATGATCGCCAACCGGGTCTCCTACACGCTGGGCCTGCGCGGACCGAGCTTCACGGTCGACTCGGGTCAGTCGTCGTCCCTGGTCGCCGTACACCTGGCCGCCGAGAGCCTGCGCAGGGGCGAATGCTCCCTGGCCCTCGCCGGAGGCGTGAACCTGATCCTGGCCGAGGACAGCACGGCCGCCGTGGAACGATTTGGGGCGCTCTCCCCGGACGGCCGCTGCTACACCTTCGATGCCCGGGCCAACGGTTACGTGCGCGGCGAAGGCGGCGGGGTCGTCGTCCTCAAGCAGCTTTCCGACGCCGTCGCCGACGGGGACGACATCCTGTGCGTGCTCGCGGGCAGCGCGGTGAACAACGACGGCGGCGGTGAGGGTCTCACCGTCCCCGACCGCGAGGGACAGCAGGAGGTACTGACCGCCGCATACGAGCAGGCCGGAATCGCTCCGAGCGCCGTCGGATACGTGGAGCTGCACGGGACCGGAACCCCCGCAGGCGACCCCGTCGAGGCCGCGGCCGCCGGCGCCGTCCTCGGAACGGGCCGGACCGCCGAACGGCCTCTGCTGGTCGGCTCGGTGAAGACCAACATCGGCCATCTCGAAGGTGCCGCCGGCATCGCGGGACTCCTCAAGGGCGTGCTGGCCGTACGCCACAGGGAGATCCCCGCCAGCCTCAACTTCGCCACCCCGAATCCCGCCATTGCCCTGGAGGAGCTGGGCATCCGGGTGAACACGGCGCTCGAACCCTGGCCGCGGCAGGCCGGGCCGCTGGTTGTGGGCGTGAGTTCCTTCGGCATGGGCGGCACCAACTGCCATGTGGTGCTCACCGAATGGGACGGCGTCGCACCGGGCGCGGCACCCGGCATCCGGCCCGCCGGGACACCGGTGCCCCTCCTCGTCTCGGGCCGGGACGAGCAGGCGTTGCGCGACCAGGCGCACCACCTGCGCCGGCACCTCGACGCGCACGGCCCGCTGCGCCCCCAGGACGTCGGCCACACCCTGGCCGCCGGCCGCACGGCCTTCGAACACCGCGCCGTGCTGCTCGCCCGCGAGCCGCAGGACATGGCCGACGGCCTCGCCCGGCTCGCCGACGGCACGCCCGGCCCGGACCTCGTGCGCTCCACCGTGACCCGCGGCACTCTCGCCTTGCTCTTCACCGGGCAGGGCAGCCAGCGCCCCGGCATGACCGCCGCGCTGTACCGGTCGTCGCCGGAGTACGCCGCCGCCCTGGACGAGGTGTGCGCGCACCTGGACCGCCATCTGCGACTGCCTCTGCGGGACGTGCTCTTCGCCGCGGAAGGGTCGGCCGAGGCGGCCCTGTTGGACCGTACCGAGTTCACCCAGCCCGCGCTGTTCGCCGTCGAGGTCGCCCTCTTCCGGCTGGCCGAGCAGTGCGGCCTCACCCCCGGGCTGCTGCTCGGCCACTCCGTCGGTGAACTGGCCGCGGCGCACGTCGCCGGTGTCCTGTCCCTCGCGGACGCGTGCACCCTGGTCGCCGCGCGCGGCCGGCTGATGCAGGCCCAGCCGACGACCGGGGCGATGGTGTCCATCCAGGCCACTGAGGAGGAACTCACGCCGTTCCTCGGCGAGTCGGTGGCGTCGGCCGCGCTGAACGGCCCGGCCTCCACGGTGATCGCGGGCGACGAGGACGCCGTCCTGGCCGTCGCAGCGCACTGGGCGGCGCAGGGCCGCAAGACCAAGCGGCTGCGGGTCAGCCACGCCTTCCACTCGCCGCACATGGACGGCATGCTCACGGAGTTCGGCCGGATCGCCGGGCAACTGACCTTCGCGGCCCCCCGCATCCCGATCGTGTCGAACGAGACAGGCGCGATGCTCACCGATGCCGAGGCCCGCTCGCCGGAGTACTGGGTACGGCACGCCCGCACCACCGTGCGCTTCCTGGACGGAGTGCGCCTGTTGGAGGAGCAGGGCGCGACCACCCTGCTCGAACTCGGCCCCGACGGCACGCTGTCTTCCCTGGCCCGTGACTGTCTGCTCGGCGCCGACACCGTGTCCGTGCCCCTGCTGCGCGGCCGGGACCGGGAGGAGCCGGAGGCCGTGCTCGCCGCGTTGGCCGCCCTCCAGGTCCGTGGCGTGCCGATGCACTGGGAGCAGCTGGCCACCGAGGCGGGCGCCCGACGGGTGCCGCTGCCCACGTACGCGTTCCAGCGGAGGCGCCACTGGCTGCCCGACCCGGCCGACCCGGCCCCCGTATCCGCCCCCCGTCGGGACCCCGGACACCAGCCCCGTGGAGTCGGCGAGCCGGCACTCCCGGTGCGCACACCGCCCGGCGGCCGTACGACGCTGGAGACCGTCCGGGCAGCCGTGGCACTGGTGCTCGGGCACGACTCCCCGGACGACATCACCGTGCACGCGCCGTTCAAGGAGCTGGGGTTCAGCTCCCTGATGCTGGCCGAACTCGGCGAGCGGCTCACCGAGGCGACCGGGCGCCGGGTGCCCACCACCCTGCTCTTCGACCACCCGACGCCCGACGCCCTCGCGCGCCGGCTGTCGGACGGTGCCGAACGGCCCGCGGCCCTCACCACGGCTCCCTCGGCGGCGCACGCCGACGACCCCGTCGTGATCGTGGGCATGGCCTGCCGGCTGCCCGGAGGGATCCGGACGCCGGAGGAGTTGTGGCGGTTCGTGTCGGCGGACGGCGACGCCATCTCTTCGCTGCCCCTGGACCGGGGCTGGACGCTCTCCGGAGACTTCCCCGGCGAGGGCGGTTTCCTCGCGGACGCGGCCGAGTTCGACGCGGCGTTCTTCGGGATCTCGCCGCGTGAGGCGCTGGCGATGGACCCGCAGCAGCGGCTGCTGCTGGAGGCGTCGTGGGAGGCGCTGGAGCGGGCCGGAGTGGACGCGCTGTCGCTGCGCGGCAGCCGCACCGGCGTCTTCGTCGGGGCGGGCCCCTCCGAGTACGGCCCCCGGCTCCACGAGCCCTCGGAAGCCGACGGACATGTGCTGACCGGAACGGCGCCCAGCGTGATGTCGGGCCGGATCGCCTATGTGCTGGGGCTTGAGGGGCCGGCGTTGACGGTGGACACGGCGTGCTCGTCCTCGCTGGTGGCGCTGCATCTGGCGGCGCAGGCGCTGCGCAACGGCGAGTGCGACCTCGCCCTCGCCGGAGGCGTCGCCGTGATGGCGACCTCGGGCATGTTCGTGGAGTTCGCGCGGCAGGGGGGTCTGGCTCCCGACGGGCGGTGCAAGGCGTTCGCGGATGGCGCGGATGGCACCGGGTGGGGCGAGGGCGTGGGTCTGCTGGTGCTGTCACGTCTGTCGGAGGCGCGTCGGCGTGGTCATACCGTGCTGGCGGTGGTGCGGGGTTCGGCGGTGAACTCCGATGGCGCGTCGAACGGTCTGACGGCGCCGAACGGTCCGTCTCAGCAGCGGGTGATCCGGCAGGCGCTGGCGTCGGCGGGGCTGTCGTCGGCCGATGTGGACCTGGTGGAGGCGCACGGCACGGGAACCAGCCTGGGCGATCCGATCGAGGCGCAGGCGCTGCTGGCGACGTACGGTCAGGACCGCCCGGACGACCGGCCGCTGCTGCTGGGATCGGTGAAGTCGAACATCGGTCATACGCAGGCGGCCGCGGGTGTGGCGGGTGTGATCAAGTCGGTGCTGGCGCTGCGGCACGGGGTGCTGCCGAAGACGTTGCATGTGGATGCGCCGTCGCGGGAGGTGGACTGGTCGGCGGGCTCGGTGGAGTTGCTGACCGAGACGCGTCAGTGGCCTCAGACCGGCCGGCCTCGGCGTGCGGGTGTCTCCTCGTTCGGGATCAGCGGCACCAACGCCCACGTCATCCTGGAGGAGCCCTCCGCTCCGGCCGCAGAACAGGCGGACACGACAGCGCCCGTGCCCTTGCCGGTGGTTCCGTGGGTGGTGTCCGGTCGCGGTGAGGCCGCCTTGCGGGCGCAGGCGGCTCGGCTCCTGGAGTGGGCGCAGAGGGAACCTGGGCTGGATCCGGTTGATGTGGGGTTGTCGCTGGCCCGGTCGCGCGCGGTGCTGGAGCACCGGGCGGTGGTCGTGGGCGCGGACCGGGATGAACTGCTCTCGCGCCTGGGGGAGTTGACCGGTGGTGTGGCCACGGATGGCGGCCTGGCAATGCTGTTCACCGGTCAGGGCGCGCAGCGCCTGGGCATGGGGCGGGAGTTGTATGAGGCGTTCCCCGTGTTCGCGGCGGCGTTCGACGAGGTGTGCGCGCAGGTGGATGCCGGGCTGGAGCGGCCGCTGAAGGAGGTCGTCTTCGGCGGCGACCCGGCCGAGCTGGAGCGGACAGGATGGGCGCAGCCGGCGTTGTTCGCGGTCGAGGTGGCGCTGTTCCGGCTGCTGGAGGCGTGGGGTGTGCGGGCGGATGTGCTGGTGGGGCACTCCATCGGTGAGTTGGCCGCTGCTCATGTGGCGGGGGTGTGGTCGCTGGAGGACGCCTGCCGGGTCGTGGCGGCGCGGGGCCGGTTGATGCAGGCCCTGCCGGCCGGTGGGGCGATGGTCGCGGTGGAGGCGGCCGAGGGCGACCTGGGTGAGCTGCCGGAGGGGGTGTCGCTGGCGGCGGTCAACGGGCCGGGCTCCCTGGTGCTCTCCGGGGACGAGGAGCCCGTACTGGCCCTGGCCGGGAGCCTGGCCGGGGAGGGGCGGCGTACCAAGCGGCTGACGGTCTCGCACGCGTTCCATTCGGCGCGGATGGAGCCGATGCTGGCCGAGTTCGCCGAAGTGCTGGCCTCGGTGGAGTTCCACCCCCCGGGCATCCCGCTGATCCCGAACCTCCCCGACACGGATATGGCCACCCCCGAGTACTGGGTCCGCCAAGTCCGCGAGGCCGTCCGTTTCGCCGACGGTGTGACCGCCGCGCACCGCCAAGGTGTCCGGCGGTATCTCGAACTCGGGCCTGACGGGGTCCTGACCTCACTGGCCCAGGACACCCTGGCCGAGCAGGGACTCGACCGGGACGTGGTCGCCGTGGCCGCGCTGCGTGGTGAGCAGCCCGAGGCCCGTGCGTTGCTCACCGCCCTGGGGCGGTTGCACGTCGCCGGCGTGAATGTGGACTGGTCGGCCTTCTTCGCCCCGTCCGGGGCCCGTACGGTCGAGCTGCCCACGTATGCCTTCCAGCACGAGCGGTACTGGATGGAGCCCGTCGCATCGGCCTCGGTGGCGGTGGATCCGATCCGGTATCGCGCCGAGTGGGCGGCCGTGCCGGACGGTGCCGCGCCGTCGCTGAGCGGAGTGTGGGCTGTGGTGGTCCCCGTGGGCGTCGAGCACGAGCACGAGGACGTGACGGCCGCGCTGCGGGAGCACGGCGCGCGGCCCGTGGTGGTCGAGGTCGACCCGGTGGGCGACCGGGCCGGGATCGCCGACGCGTTGAGAGCGGCGCTCGGTGAGCAAGAAGGCGGTGGCGTGGTGTCGCTGCTCGCCGTGGACCGGGGACCCTCCGCGGGCGCCGCCGGGACCGCCGTGCTGTTGCAGGCCCTCACCGGGCTCGGCGGCAGCGGTCGGCTGTGGTCGATGACGCGGGGTGCGGTGTCGGTGGGGCGCTCCGACGAGCTGAGCGCGCCCGCGCAGGCGCAGGTGTGGGGGGTGGGCCGGGTCGCGGCACTGGAGTACCCGGAGCGCTGGGGTGGTCTCCTCGATCTGCCTGCCGAACTGGATGACCGGGCCCGCGCCCGGCTGTGCGCCGTCCTGGCGGGTGGCACCGGCGAGGACCAGGTGGCCGTACGCGAGGCGGGGCTGTACGCACGGCGACTGCACCGCACCACGCTCCGTGCGCCCGCCGCCGACGCGGGCCGTCTTCGTGTCGACGGCACCGTGCTGGTGACGGGCGGTACCGGGGCGCTCGGCGCACACATCGCCGGCTGGCTGGCCCGGGCCGGGGCGCGGCACGTGCTGCTCACCAGCCGACGCGGGCCGGGCGCCGACGGTGTCACCGAACTCGTGGACGAACTGCGCGAGTCGGGAACCGAGGTGACGGTCGCCGCCTGCGACGTGGCCGACCGGGAGGCCCTGGCGGACCTGATCGCCGCACTGCCCGCCGACCGCCCGCTGACCGGCGTCGTGCACGCCGCCGGTGTCCTCGACGACGGGGTGCTCGACTCCCTCACCCTCGACCGGTTCGCCGCGGTCGCCGGACCCAAGGTGACCGGCGCATGGCATCTGCACGACCTCACCCGCGACCTCGACCTGTCCCTGTTCGTGCTGTTCTCGTCCGTCGCCGGCACGGTCGGCCTGGCCGGACAGGGCAACTACGCTGCCGCCAACGCCTACCTGGACGCGCTCGCCGTGCACCGGGCCCAGCTCGGCCTGCCGGCGACCGCGGTGGCCTGGGGTTCCTGGTCCGGCGCGGGCATGGCCGGTGACACCCGGGCGGCCCGCGACCGGCTGGCACGCACCGGCCTGGTGCCCCTCGACCCCGCCGCCGCCCTCGCCGCGCTCGACCGGGTCATCGCCGACGGTGAGACCGCGGTGACGGTCGCCGACGTCGACTGGGAGCGGTTCACGGCCGGGTTCGCCCCTGGCAGGCAGCACCCGCTGTTCACCGGGATCCCCGAGGTACGGCAGGCCCGGCCGCAGGAGACCGGCCCGGGCACCGCCGTGCCGGTGGACCGGCTCGCCGGACTGGCGGGCGACGAACTGCGCCAGGTGCTCGACGACATGGTGAACGCCGCGGTCGCCGCCGTCCTGGGGCTCCCGGCCACCGGGCGGGCGCCGGCCGACCGCACCTTCAAGTCGCTCGGTTTCGACTCGCTGATCGGCGTCGAGTTCCGCAACCGGCTCGCCGCCGCACTCGGCAGGCGGCTGCCGCCCAGCCTGATCTTCGACCACCCCACGCCGGCCCGGCTCGTCGAGCACCTGGCCGCCGGGCTGGAGGGCGCCGACGACCGGCCCATGGCCGCCGGCGCGCGACCGGCCGCCCCCGCACGCACCCACGACGACCCCGTCGTGATCGTGTCCGCCGCCTGCCGGTTCCCGGGCGGCGTGCGGACCCCGGAGGACCTGTGGCGGCTCGTCGTCGACGGCGGCGACGCGATCGGGCCCTTTCCGCCGGACCGGGGCTGGGACCTCGCCGGCCTCTACGACCCCGACCCCGGCACGTCCGGCACCAGTTACGTCCGCGAGGGCGGCTTCCTCACCGGCGTGGCGGACTTCGACGCGGCGTTCTTCGGGATCTCGCCGCGTGAGGCGCTGGCGATGGATCCGCAGCAGCGGCTGCTGCTGGAGACCTCGTGGGAGGCGCTGGAGCGGGCCGGCATCGTCCCGGGCTCCCTGGCCGGCAGCCGGACCGGCGTCTTCGTCGGCTCCAACGGTCAGGACTACGCGAACCTGCTGCGTTCCTCCGACCTCGAGGGGCATGTGCTGACCGGTACGGCCTCCAGCGTGCTCTCCGGCCGTATCGCCTACACCCTGGGGCTCGAAGGCCCCGCGCTGACTGTCGACACCGCCTGCTCCTCCGCGCTGGTCGCCCTGCACCTCGCCGTGCAGGCGCTCGGTGCGGGCGAGTGCGACCTCGCGCTCGCCGCCGGTGTGACCGTGATGTCCGGTCCGGACATCTTCGTGGAGTTCTCCCGGCAGCGCGGCCTGTCCGCCGACGGACGCTGCAAGGCCTTCGGCCCCGACGCGGACGGCACCGGCTGGGCCGAGGGCGTCGGCACCGTCGTCCTGGAGCGGCTGTCCGACGCCCGCCGCCTGGGACACGAGGTGCTGGGTGTGGTGCGCGGCACCGCGGTCAACCAGGACGGCGCCTCCAACGGGCTGAGCGCGCCGAACGGTCCGTCGCAGCAGCGGGTGATCCGCCAGGCGCTGGCCGAGGCCGGCTGCACACCGTCCGACGTGGACGCCGTGGAGGCGCACGGCACGGGCACGAGGCTGGGCGACCCGATCGAGGCGCAGGCCCTGCTGGCCACCTACGGCCAGGACCGCCCCGCCGACCGGCCGCTGTATCTCGGCTCGATCAAGTCGAACATCGGGCACACCCAGGCCGCCGCCGGCCTGGCCGGCGTGCTGAAGATGTTGTTCGCACTGCGGCACGGGCAGCTCCCGAAGACCCTGCACGCCCCGCTGCCGACCCCGGAGGTCGACTGGTCCGAGGGCGCGGTCGCCCTGCTCACCGAGGGCCGGCCCTGGCCGGCCGTCGACCGGCCGCGACGCGCGGGCGTCTCCGCGTTCGGCGTCAGCGGCACCAACGCCCACGTGATCCTGGAGCAGGCGCCCTCGCCCGCCGACCCCGACCCGGCACCGGCCGTACGGCGGCCCGTGCTGGACGGCTCCGTCCAGCCGTGGGTGCTGTCCGCCAGGTCCGGAGAGGCGCTGACCGCACTGGCGGACCACCTGCGCGAGGCGACGCGTGCCGCGGCACCGGCCGACGTCGCACGCTCCCTCGTGACGACCAGGACGATCTGGGCGGAGCGCGCTGTACTGATCGCCGACGGCCGGGAGGAGTACACCTCCGCGCTCGCCGCGCTGGCCGGCGGCGAGGGCGATCCGCGGGTGGTGCGCGGCACCACCGACACCCGTGGCCGGGTCGTCTTCGTCTTCCCCGGCCAGGGCGCGCAGTGGGCCGGCATGGCCGCCCGGCTGTGGGAGTCGTCGCCGGTGTTCGCGCAGTGGATGGACCGCTGCGACAAGGTCCTCGCGGACCTGACCGACTGGTCCCTCGCCGAGGTGATCCACCAGGCGGACCGCGCGCCCGGACTGGACCGCGTGGACGTGCTCCAGCCGGCGTCCTGGGCCGTGAGCGTCTCGCTGGCGGCACTCTGGCGTTCCTGTGGGGTCGAACCGGCCGCCGTGGTCGGGCACTCGCAGGGCGAGATCGCCGCGGCATACGTGGCGGGCGCCCTGTCACTGGAGGACTCGGCCGCGCTCGTGACGCTGCGCAGCCGGCTCATCGGCGAGGAGCTGTCCGGGCACGGCGGCATGGTGTCGGTGGCCCTGTCCCCGACCGACACGGCGGACCGCATCGCCCGCTGGGACGGCAGGATCTCCATCGCGGCCAACAACAGCCGCAACTCAACCGTCGTCGCCGGCGAGCCGGAAGCGCTGGCCGAACTGCTCGCCGCCTGCGAGGCGGACGGCGTGCGGGCCCGCCGCATCCCCGTCGACTACGCCTCCCACTCACCCCAGGTGGAGCAGATCGAGCGGAAGCTGACCGAGCTGGCGGCCGGGATCACGCCGCGCTCCGCGGAGGTCCCCTTCCACTCCACCACGACCGGCACCCGGCTCGACACCGTGGACCTGGACGCCGCGTACTGGTACCGCAACCTCCGCAGGCCCGTGCTGTTCGGTCCGGTCACCGAGGACCTCCTCGCCCAGGGCCACGACGTGTTCCTGGAGATGAGCCCGCACCCGGTGCTCGTGCCGGCCGTGCAGGACGCCGCCGACGCGGTCACGGCGACGGCCGTGGCGGTGGGCAGCCTGCGCCGGGACGACGGCGGTCCGGAGCGGTTCCTGCTCTCGCTGGCCGAGGCCTTCGTCCGCGGCGCCCCCGTGGACTGGGCGGCGGTGCTCGGCAGCACCGGCGCCCGCCCGGTCGAGCTGCCCACCTACCCCTTCCAGCGGACCCGGTTCTGGCCCGAGCCCGTCCCGGCGCCGACCACCACGACCGGCGCTACCGAGGACGACGCACCGCTGTGGCAGGCGGTGGAGCACGGCGACCTGGAGGCCGTGGCGGCCGAACTGTCCCTGCGGGACGGCGAGTCGCTGCGCGACCTGGTGCCCGCGCTGTCCGACTGGCGCCGTCGCCGCAAGGACTCGGCAACGCTCGACACCTGGCGCTACCGCGTCATCTGGACGCCGGTGACCCCGTCCGCACCGGCCAACCTGACCGGCGACTGGCTGCTGGTGACCGACGACCCGGACGCGGCGGTCACCCGATGGGTGAGCGCGGCCCTCGGCGAGGGCGTCGCCACCGTGGTGCGGCCGGCCGACGTCCCCGCCCGGCCGCGCACACCGGAGGACACCGCGTGGACGGGCGTCGTGTCGCTGCTGGGCCTCACCGACCGCCCGCACCCGCACCACCCCGCCCTGCCGGCGGGGGTGGCCGACACCGTGGCCCTGCTGACCGCGCTGCGGGAGGCCGGGAACGAGGCACCCCTGTGGTGCGTGACCAGCGGCGCCGTCGGTACCGGCGGCGCCGACCAGGTCACGGCGCCCCAGCAGGCCCAGCTCTGGGGACTGGGCAGGGTCGCCGGCCTGGAAACCCCCGCGACCTGGGGCGGACTCGTCGATCTGCCCGCCGAACCCGACGAGCGCACCGCGGACCTGCTGCGGGCCGTGCTCGCCGCTGACGGAACCGAGCAGGAGTACGCACTGCGGCCCGCCGGACCGTACGTACGCCGACTGGTCCGTGCACCCCTGGCGGGCGTGGCGGTGCCGCGCTCCTGGCGCCCCCGGCCCGACGGCACCGTCGTGGTCACCGGCGGCACCGGAGCGCTGGGCGCCCGGGTGGCCCGCCGGCTCGCCCGCGCGGGCGCCGGACACCTGCTGCTGACCAGTCGGCGCGGTCCGGCCGCCGACGGCGCCGCCGAACTCGCCGAGGAACTTCGGGCCCTGGGCACCGAGGTGACGGTCGCCGCCTGCGACGTGGCCGACCGGGCACAGCTCGCCGACACGCTGGCGGCCGTGCCCGAGGCGTTCCCGGTCAGCGCCGTGATCCACACCGCGGGGGTGAGCCGCGACGCCCCGCTGGCCGAGACCACCCTCGCCGAGCTGGCGGACGTCGTCGCCGCCAAGGCCGCCGGCGCCCGCCACCTGGACGAGCTGCTGGCCGGCCACGACCTCGACGCGTTCGTGCTGTTCTCCTCCGGAGCCGCGATCTGGGGCAGCGCGGGACAAGGCGGATACGCAGCGGCCAACGCGTACGCGGACGCGCTCGCGGCCGACCGGCGCCGACGCGGGCTCGTCGCCACCTCGGTGGCCTGGGGCAGCTGGGCCGGCGGCGGCATGGTCGACGACCACCTCGCGCGCGAGCTGGCCCGTGGCGGGGTGCGCTCGATGGACCCCGACCGGGCGGTCGCCGCACTCCAGCAGGCGCTCGACCACGACGAGACCGCGCTGACGGTCACCGACATGGACTGGGCGCGCTTCGCCCAGACCTTCACCGCGGCCCGCCCGCGCCCGCTGATCGACGGCATTCCGGAGGCCGCCCCCGCCGCCCCGGCCGAACCGGTCGCCGACGTGGCCGACCTGGCCGCGCGGCTGTCGCAGCTGCCCGACGGCGAGCGCGACCGGGAACTGCTGGACATGGTCAGGACCGCCGCGGCGCTGGCCCTCGGGCACAAGAGCGCCGACTCCGTCACACCGTCGAAGCCGTTCAAGGAACTGGGCTTCGACTCGCTGACCGCCGTCGAACTGCGCAACCGCCTCATCGCGGCCACCGGGCTGCGGCTGCCCGCCACCCTGGTCTTCGACCACCCCACGCCCCGCGCGGCGGCCGACTCGCTGCGGACCTTGCTGTTCGGCGCGGACACGTCGGCGGAGACCGCCCCACCCGCCCTCACCGCGCCCGCGGACCCGGCAGCCGACGACCCGGTCGTCATCGTGGCGATGGCCTGCCGCTACCCCGGTGGTACGACGACACCCGAGAAGTTCTGGGACCTGCTCGCGGCGGGCGACGACGGGATCGGAGGCTTCCCCACCGACCGGGGCTGGGACGTCGCTCCCGACGCCGCCTTCTCCCAGACAGGCGGTTTCCTCGCGGACGCGGCCGAGTTCGACGCGGCGTTCTTCGGGATCTCGCCGCGTGAGGCGCTGGCGATGGACCCGCAGCAGCGGCTGCTGCTGGAGGCGTCGTGGGAGGCGCTGGAGCGGGCCGGAGTGGACGCGCTGTCGCTGCGCGGCAGCCGCACCGGCGTCTTCGTGGGCGCCGGTTCGAACGACTACAGCACCATGGTCGCGTCCCTGGACGGAGGCCAGGACTACGCCCTCACCGGCGCCGTCGGCAGTGTGATGTCGGGCCGGATCGCCTATGTGCTGGGGCTTGAGGGGCCGGCGTTGACGGTGGACACGGCGTGCTCGTCCTCGCTGGTTGCGCTGCATCTGGCGGCGCAGGCGCTGCGCAACGGCGAGTGCGACCTCGCCCTCGCCGGAGGCGTCGCCGTGATGGCCACCCCCAACGCCTTCGACGCCTTCGCGCGGCAGGGGGGTCTGGCTCCCGACGGGCGGTGCAAGGCGTTCGCGGATGGCGCGGATGGCACCGGGTGGGGCGAGGGCGTGGGTCTGCTGGTGCTGTCACGTCTGTCGGAGGCGCGTCGGCGTGGTCATACCGTGCTGGCGGTGGTGCGGGGTTCGGCGGTGAACTCCGATGGCGCGTCGAACGGTCTGACGGCGCCGAACGGTCCGTCGCAGCAGCGGGTGATCCGGCAGGCGCTGGCGTCGGCGGGGCTGTCGTCGGCCGATGTGGACCTGGTGGAGGCGCACGGCACGGGAACCAGCCTGGGCGATCCGATCGAGGCGCAGGCGCTGCTGGCGACGTACGGTCAGGACCGCCCGGACGACCGGCCGCTGCTGCTGGGATCGGTGAAGTCGAACATCGGTCATACGCAGGCGGCCGCGGGTGTGGCGGGTGTGATCAAGTCGGTGCTGGCGCTGCGGCACGGGGTGCTGCCGAAGACGTTGCATGTGGATGCGCCGTCGCGGGAGGTGGACTGGTCGGCGGGCTCGGTGGAGTTGCTGACCGAGACGCGTCAGTGGCCTCAGACCGGCCGGCCTCGGCGTGCGGGTGTGTCGGCGTTCGGGATCAGCGGCACCAACGCCCACGTGATCATCGAGGAGGCGCCGGAGCCGGTCGAGGCGGCCGCCTCCACGGCCCCGGACCGGGCTCCCGGCGTGGTGCCGTGGGTGGTGTCGGCGCGGTCGGAGGAGGGGCTGCGGGCGCAGGCGCGGCGGCTTGCCGAGCATCTGCGACGGCGTGAGCCGCGCCCGGTGGACGTGGGCTGGTCGCTGGCCGCGACGCGTGCGGTGCTGGAGCACCGGGCGGTGCTGACCGGGCGGGAACCTGAGGAGTTCCTGGCCCAGTTGGAGGCTCTGGCCGAGGGCATGAGCGCCTCAGGCGTGGTGCGGGGTGTGGCCGGTGACGGCGGGACGGCGTTGCTGTTCACCGGCCAGGGAGCGCAGCGCGCGGGGATGGGCCGTGAGCTGTATGAGGCGTTCCCGGTGTTCGCCGCCGCCTTCGACGCGGTGTGCGCCGGGTTCGACGGGCTCCTTCCCGGGGCGCTGCGGGACGTCGTCTTCGACGGCGACGACGGGGTTGTGGACCGTACGGAGTGGGCGCAGCCGGCGTTGTTCGCGCTGGAGGTGGCGCTGTTCGAGCTGGTCGCCTCGTGGGGTGTGCGGGTGGATGTGCTGGTGG
>NZ_NTGE01000141.1 GCF_002291145.1 Streptomyces sp. SA15 | reverse complement strand
GTCCGGCCGGCGAGCGGCGGTCGGTCCAATCCCGCGGCCGCGGCTGTCGGCGCGGCGCTGTCATCGCGTCGTAGCGCCTGGCTTCCCGTCGCTCACGCCGTGCTGCCGGCCGCGGGGATCCTGCCGCCGGGGCCGCCAAGGCGAAAAGTACGGCCAGTTGGCCTGTGCGGCGGTCCAGGGGGTGGGCGACGCCGAGGCGGGCGACCGCCAGGCCGAGCAGGAACAGGCCCGGGATGCTGGGCATGCCGCCGCCGGCGAGGGTGACCGAGGCGACGGTGCCCGGCAGGCCGGCGGTCAGCACCAGCCAGGTGGCCAGCCAGGTGGCAGGCAGCAGGATGACGAGTCCGATCGGCCGGCGCCTCACCGGACGGCGAGGGCGATCCGCGGCCTGCGCACCTGGGTCACCGACGAGTTGGAACACGACGGCGTACGAACCGGCGCACCCCGTGTCCTGGACCGGCTGCTCGCCCTCGCGCGGGACGAGGTCCGATGCCGGTGGCGCGGGCCTGCCGGGACGGAGTTTCCGGCCCCGGACCTGCCTTTGCGCCTTCCGAGCGACACACCCGGGAACGTGGCTTATGGTCGAAATAGGCCTGGTCGAACAGGCCATTGCCGCGCCCGGCGCTCAGGTGGCGTGCGGTCGCACGACAGGCCTGGCGCGCTGCCGCGGCAGGCGTCCCCGAAGTCATCTCCACAGGCATGGCGTCGGCATCGCCGGAATGGCATGTTTATGCCATTTTTCGGCATGCCCGATGTCAATCGGCGGGTTTGAGGAGCCGTGTCCAACGGTCGCTCGCCGAGGACCGACGAGCCTGGCAGACACTGGCGAAGGTGGGTAACCCATGCGCGACCGGTATGACGCCCTGGTGATCGGAAGCGGGTTCGGCGGGGCGGTCGCCGCCTGCCGACTGGCCCAGGCGGGCCAACGCGTCGGCATTCTGGAACGGGGACGCAGATACGCGCTGGGCACGTTCCCGCGTGACTGGAGCAACCCGCGCAACGGCTGGCTGTACCAGCACGACCAGGGGCTGTTCGATGTGCGTCCCGTCAACGAGATGACGATCGTGCAGGGCGCGGCCTACGGCGGCGGCTCCCACATCTACGCCAATGTGCATCTGCGGATGCCCCCGGATGCCTTCGCGGACGGATGGCCCCGCGGCTATGACAGGGCGTCGCTCGACCCGTACTACGACCTGGTCGCCTGGATGCTCGACCTGAACACTGTCAGCGCCGACCAGCCGTTCGGCGTACCGGCCAAGACCGCCCGGACCCGTGAGGCGGCCGGGCGGATGGGGCGCGGCGGTCAGTTCGTGCTGACCCCGCTGGCGGTGGACTTCGGCGACCCGTACACCCTGCGGGCCAACAAGTTCGGTGCCCAGCAGTACGGTTGCCGGCATACCGGCGAGTGCGACATCGGCTGCAACTTCCAGGCGAAGAACACCCTCGACCTGAACTACCTCACGGTGGCGGAGCGGCACGGGGCGCAGGTCGGCACCCGTTGCGAGGTCACCCGGATCACTCCGACGCACGACGGTGGGTACGAGGTCCTGTTCATCGACCACGAGGCGGGCGGGGCCGAGCGGCGGACCACCGCGCCGGTCGTGGTGCTGGCCGCGGGCGCCGTCAACACCACGGAGCTGTTGCTGCGCTGCCGGAACCAGTACGGCACGCTGCCGCGGATGTCCTCCATGCTCGGTCACCGGTACTCGGGCAACGGCGACTACCTCGGTTTCGCCTTCGGCACCGACCTGCCGATGGAGCCGTCGTCCGGCCCCACGATCACCTCGGGGATCGTCCACGATCGCGGCACCGGGGCCGCCCGGCGCTGGTTCATCTTCCAGGAAGGCGGATTCCCCCGCGAGATCGCCGGGCTGCTGCAGTTGATCGACGAGGGCGACGACCGTCTCACCGGCCTGCACCGGACGCAGGACGAGGTGCTGAAGGGCATCAGGGAGGCGGCCCGCGGGCGGATCGGCGAGGAGAAGGACGGCGAGCACTCGGCGGTGTTCCTGGCCATGGGCCGCGACACCGCGGACGGGCGGATCTCGCTCGTGCCCGTCACCCATGACCTGCGGGTCACCTGGAACCTGACCAGGAACCTGGGCCTGTACGAGAGCGAGGAGCGGTTCTGCAACGACATCGCCGAGGCGCTGGGCGGCCGGACGGCGGCCAATCCGCTGTGGCGGGCGCTGCGCCTCCCCGTCTCGGTACACAACCTGGGCGGCTGCGTCATGGCCGACGGCCCGTCACGGGGAGTGGTCGACGCCCGGGGCGAGATGTTCGGCCACCCCGGCCTGTTCGTCATGGACGGCGGCTGCTTGCCGGCGTCGACCGGGGTGAACCCGTCGCACACCATCGCCGCCGTCGCGGAGCGGAACGTGGAGGCGCTGATCCGCCGGATCACCGGGCAGCCGCGGTGGACCGCTCCGGAGCGGGAGCACGCCGTCCCGGTGGCCGACCCGCTGGATTCCGTACGCATCCCCGTCGGCGGCACCCCGGCCCCGTCCGCGCCGGGCACCGGGCTGCGGTTCACCGAGACCATGCACGGCAGGCTGCGCCGCCCCGAGGATCCCGATCACCGGGCGGAAACCGAAACCTCCTTCCGGGTGACGGTGACCGCTCCCGTCCTTGCGGACTTCCTCGACGACGCCACACACCCGATGACCGCCGGCGGCATCGTCCATGTCCCGGGGATCACCCCTGCCGAGGGCGCTCAGGTGGCGGGCGGTGCGGTGAACCTGCTGGTCGCGGGCGACGACCGGGACTCCCGGAAGATGATCTATACGCTGCCGTTCTTCGGGCAGGACGGCCATCCCTATCTGCTGGACGGGGTGAAGGACGTACGGGACCACGGCCGGTTCGACGTCTGGGGCTCCACCACGACGCTGCACACCCGTGTCCGCCGGGGCAGCACACCCGACGCACCGGTGGTGCTCAGCGGGGACCTCCGGCTGGGCGCGCTGGACTTCACACGGCAGCTGACGACCGTACGGATCACGGAGACGGCGAACACGCTGTGGCAGGCCGGGGCACTGGCGCGCTTCGGGCTGTTCTTCGCCGGCTCGCTCTGGGACGTCTTCGTACGGCCCAAGCTGCCCGTACCCCTGTCGCTGCCGTCCGCCCACCGAGGAGGCGTCCGATGACGGAACGGCCGGAACACGTCACGCGACCCCCCGAACACACCGGGCCCAAAGACCACGGAGAATCCTTCCGGCCTCGGAAGCGGTCACTGATCCTGGCCGGTGGCGGCATCAAGGTGGCCTTCCAGGCAGGCGTGTTGCAGGTGTGGCTGGACGAGGCCGGCCTGCGCTTCGATCACGCCGACGGAGCCAGCGGCGGCACCTTCAACCTGGCGATGCTCTGCCAGGGCATGTCCGGCACCGAGATCGCCGACGCCTGGCGCCGGACCTCTCCGGTCTCCGGGGTGTCCCCGAACTGGCGCCAGTTCGCCCGGCCCGGCTACCTGGAGTCGCTGTTCACCCTGGACGCCTACCGGCGCAACGTCTTCCCCCGCTGGGGCCTGGACTGGGACCGCATCCGCTCGTCCGACCTGGAGGCGACGTTCAACGTCTACAACGTCACCCGCCAGCGGCTCGAGGTGCTCCCGCCGGAGCGGATGTCGGAGGACTTCCTGGCGGCCTGCGTCTCGCTTCCCACGTGGTTCCCGCCGGTGCGGATCGACGGCGAGACGTACATCGACCCGGTCTACGTCACCGACGCCAACCTCGAGGAGGCAGTCGACCGGGGAGCCGACGAAATCTGGGTGATCTGGACCGTGAGCGAGCGGGGCGAATGGCACCGCGGATTCACCGCCGCGTACTTCCAGATCATCGAGGCGGCGGCGAACGGCGCGTTCCGCCGGGCGCTGGACCGCATCGAGCGGAACAACGCGGACATCGCCGCAGGGCGTACGGGGGAGTTCGGCCGCCGTATCGAGCTGAACGTCCTGGCAGCCGAGGTACCGCTGCACTACCTGATCGGCTTCGGCGCCGACCGGCTGCACGAGGCGGTCAACCGCGGGGTTCTGGCAGCCCGCGCATGGTGCGCGGAACGTAAGATCCCGCTGGCCGAACCGATTCCGCGGCCCGCTCCCGCCCAGCCGGTGACGCTGCGGTTCAGCGAGCGGCTGACCGGAACGGTCGGCCCGCCACCCGGTGGCCGCGACGGGACGGCAGGCCCGCTGCCCGCCGGCCGCGGGGCACGCGGCGGGATGTCCGGCAGCGCGCCGGGGAGTACGCCCGGCCCTGCGTCCCGCGGGGTGCCGCTCTCCCTCCGCCTGGACGTTTGCGTCGACGACCTCGACCGTTTCCTGACCGACCCGGAGCACACCGCTTCGGCGAGCGGCCGGCTGAACTCTGCGGCCTTCGGCGGCGACCGTCCGCTCACCGGCGGAAGCCTCCAGGTGCTGGTGGACCACGACGGCGACCCGGCCCGCAAGGAGATCCGGTACCGGCTGTACTTCACCGACGAGCGCCGGGCCCCGCTGACCCTGATCGGAAGCAGGCGCATGGCGAGCGGTGACCCGCTGCGGATGTGGAGCGAGAGCGCCGTCCTCCATGCTCGTGTCGTGCGCGGGCACCGAACACCGGCCGACGACCGGGTCGTATACGGACCGGGCGGCCGAGAGACGGATCGGGGCGTGCGGGAGCCGGAGGAAGGCCCCCGAGGGCCGGGTGGGGGCGTGCAGCGGCCTGACGCGGACGGTGACGTGGCCGAGGCGGTGCTGCGCCTCGGGCCTGTGGCCCTGCTCCGTCAGCTGACCACCGTCCGGGTCTCGGGCTCGCAGCCGCTGACCAGGGCCGCCGGTCTGGTCCGGATGGGAGCGATGGTCTTCGGGAAGCTGTGGGACGCCTACGCCCGTCCCGTCCTCACCTGGGGACCCGTCTAGGTCTCTGGTCCTCTAGGTCTCCGGTCCTCACCTCCCCTCACCGTCCTGCCCAGGTGCCCCGTGCTCAGTCATCGGATGGAGGAGCCATGTACATCAGCCAGAGTGTCGTCAGCCCCCGTTACCCGCAGCACTACCCACAGCTCGCCGACTGCATGGTGGCGACGCGGAACCACCCGCATCCCGAGATCGCGTATGCGCTCGCCACCTGCTCCGGATACGCCTACGCGCACGCGGACGGACGTGCCGACACCACAACGGTCGCGTCGATGATGGCGAGGATGGGCCTCCCCGCGAACCGCTGCTTCGCCATCGAACTCTCGATCGACGCGATGTACCTGGACAGTACGGCGTTCGTGATCCAGAGCCGCGATGGAAAGGTCGTGATCCTCTGCTACCGGGGCAGTGAGCTCTTCGATCTCGTCGACTGGCTGAGCGACTTCGATGTCGAGCCGGAGGTCTACACCTTCCGCTTCCAGGGGACGGAGAACAGCGCCAACGTCCACAGCGGCTTCTTCCGCGGCGCCCGTGCCACGTACGACGAAGTGGTGGGCGCCCTGAAGCGCGCCTCGCGCGGGGAGCCCGTGGCCGAGGTGCACGAGGAATACCAGTCGTACGACGCGGGCGCCCGGCTCGAGAAGATGGAGGCCCTCTACATCGCCGGGCACAGCCTCGGCGGAGCCGTCGGGACGCTGACGGCGGTCATGCTGAAGCAGGACCCGGATCCCGAGGTGAGAGAGATCGCCTCCAAACTCAGAGCGATCTACACGTACGGCCAGCCCATGGTGGGCTGCCCGAGGTTCGCCGAGCAGTGCCGGCGCATGGACGGATTCTTCGACCGCAACCTCATCCGCTACATCCACCTGCGCGACGTGGTGCCCCACGTCCCGCCGAGGGAGACGGGCCGGTTCCAGCACTTCGGGCAGGAGTGGCTGTACCGCCCGCGCGCGGGCGCCCGGAGCCCGAGCGAGGAGTGGACCCCCGGCGCCCGTCCCACGGGCCAGGCCAACATCGTCGAGTTCCCCCTCCTTCCGTTTCTCCTGGACTACACGGCCCGCAGAACACCGGTCGGCCGCACCTTCATCTCCGGCTGGAACCGCGCCGCGACCGCCGTCGACGTCCTCGCCGCCCGCGTCACGGGGGCCGCTGACGGCCGTGACCTCCGTAGCACCGACCGGCTGCGCGCGCTCGACTACTTCCTCGGCCTGCCCTTCGTCTACTCCATGGAGGACCATGCGCCCCATCACTACGTCGCCAAGCTGGCGACGCCGGGGGTGGCGAACGAATTCCGCTGACCGCCGGCCGCACCTCGGCTCTGCAGCGCAGCAACTGCGGCACCGCTCGCAGTGGCGCGTCGTCGGGCCGGTAAACGAACTGAGACACAACCGCAGACCAGGAACAACCTCGACGCCCCTCCCCCTAGGGCCTGTCCGGCGGATCATGCCGCAGACGCGGGGCTTGGCACGCCCATCTGCGGCGTTGTCGTCGGTCGCCGACTCCCCCACGCTCGAACAACCTCGCGCGGGGGGACCCCCATCGCGTCGACTCCCTCCTCCGCCTTGCAGCTGGACGCACCAAGCCCCGCTCACCTGCGCTGATCAGTCGCCGTAACTTTCCTGCGACCTGATCCGCCGGACAGGCCCTAACGCCCCCGCCCCACCACCCCCCGAACCCACCGATACACCAGCTCCGGCCGCCCCACCTGCCCGTACACAGGCGCCCGCTCGGCCCGCCCCGCCTCCACCAGATGCTCCAGATACCGCCGGGCCGTGATCCGCGAGATACCCACCGCCTCGGCGATGCCCGCCGCGGTCAGCCCCTCCTCCGCCTCCCGCAGCGCGCCCGTCACCCGCTCCAGCGTCGGCCCGCTCAGCCCCTTCGGCAGTGCCGCCGGCCCCGGTGCCCGCAGCGTGGCCAGCGCCCGGTCGACCTCGTCCTGGCCGCTCGCCTCGCCCGCCGCCGCGTGGAACTCGGCGTACCGCACGAGCCGGTCGCGCAGGGTCGCGAAGGTGAAGGGTTTCAGGACGTACTGGACGACGCCCAGCGAGACGCCCTCCCGTACGACCGTCAGGTCCCGTGCCGACGTCACCGCTATCACGTCCGCCTGATACCCGGCCGCCCGCAGCGAACGCGCCAGCTGCAGCCCGTGCACATCCGGCAGATGCAGGTCCAGCAACAACAGATCCACCGTCGTACGCTCCAGCGCACGCCGCGCCTCCGCACCCGTGTGCGCCTTGCCGACGGCCGTGAAGCCGGGGACGCGGTTGACGTACATGACGTGTGCGTCGGCGGCGACGGGGTCGTCCTCCACGACCAGGACGCGGATGGGCTGCTGCTCGTTCGTCGTCATGCGTCGCCTCCAGAGACCGCGCTGCCCGTAACAGCGCCTTCGGAAGCACGAGCAGCGCTCCCCAACGGCAACCGCACCTCGAACTCCGCCCCGCCCCCGTCGGCCACCGCCACCGACAGCGTCCCCCCGTGCCGGGTCGCCGCCTGCCGTACGAGCGCCAGGCCCAGCCCCCGCCCGCCCGGCCCCGCCGGCTTCGTCGAGAAGCCGCGCTGAAAGACGGCCTCCGCGTGCGCCGGATCCACGCCCGCTCCCGTGTCCGACACCCGGAGCACCAGCTCGCCCTCCACCGTGTACGCCGTCACCGTCACCCGCGCCCGCACGCTCCCCTGCGCCGCGTCCACCGCGTTGTCGATCAGGTTGCCGAGGATGGTCACCAGGTCCCGCGCGGGCAGCGACGGCGGCAGCAGGCCGTCGTCCAGGCGGCTGTCCTGCGAGACCACCAGTTCCACGCCCCGCTCGTTCGCCTGCGCCGTCTTGCCCAGCAGCAGGGCGGCCAGCACCGGCTCGCTGACCGCGGCCACCACCTGGTCGGTGAGCGCCTGGGCGAGTTCCAGCTCGGCGGTGGCGAAGTCGACCGCCTCCTCCGCCCGGTCCAGCTCGATCAGCGACACCACCGTGTGCAGCCGGTTCGCCGCCTCGTGCGCCTGCGAGCGCAGCGCCTGCGTGAAGCCGCGCTCGGAGTCCAACTCGCCCATCAGGGACTGGAGTTCGGTCACATCGCGCAGGGTTACCACCGTGCCCCGGCGCTCACCGCCCGACACCGGTGAGGTGTTCACCACCAGCACCCGGTCCGCCGTCAGATGCACCTCGTCCACCCGCGGCTCCGACGACAGCAGCGCCCCCGTCAGCGGCGCCGGCAGTCCCATTTCGGCCACGGACCGGCCGATCACTTCCTCCTCGGAGGCCACACCCAGCAGCTCCCGCCCGCCGTCGTTGATGAGCGCTACCCTGTACTGCCCGTCCAGCATCAGCAGCCCCTCGCGTACGGCGTGCAGCGCGGCCTGATGGTAGTCGTGCATCCGGCTCAGCTCGGCCGCGTTCATGCCGTGCGTGTGGCGGCGCAGCCGGGCGTTGACGACGTACGTGCCGACCGCGCCGAGCGCGAGCGCGCCGGCCGCGACGCCGAGCAGGGCCGTCAGCTGGGCCTGCACGCGCTTGGTGATCTCCTCGACCTTGATGCCGGCGCTGACCAGACCGATGACCCGTTTGTTCTCGTCCTCGACGGGGGTGACCGCGCGCATGGACGGGCCGAGCGTGCCCGTATAGGTCTCCGTGAAGAACTCGCCCTTCAGGGCGGGCTCGATGTGGCCGCGGAAGCGCTGGCCGATTTCGGCCGGGCTGGGGTGGGTCCAGCGGATGCCCTGCGGGTTCATGATCGTGATGAAGTCGACCTCGGTGTCGCGCATGACCCGCAGTGCGTACGGCTGGAGCTCGGCCGACGGGTCGGAGGTGCCGATCGCCTCCCGCACCGAGGGCGAGTCCGCGACCGACCGGGCCACCGCCAGGGCCTGCCTGCGGGCCGCGTCCTCGGCCTGGCTGCGGTCGCTGACGTACGTGAACAACGCGTACCCGGCGACGACGACCGCTATCAGCACGGCCTGCATGGCGAAGAGCTGGGCGGCCAGGCTGCGGGGGCGGGGGACGCGGACATCGCGGACGTGCATGTCGTCAGTCTGCCCCTTGGCTGATTGTGAACTAAATGAACGGAAGGGTGACCGCCCTCACACGGCAGGAGATAGTCACGACATTCCCCCGTAATCCCCCGGACGTGAGCCGCACGCCGGTAAGGCCGACGAAGACGTCAAGGAGGGCCGCCGTGACCAGCGCAGCCGATACGGCACCTGCCGCACCCAAAGCCAAGCGGGACCGGACCCACTATCTGTACATCGCGGTGATCATCGCGGTCGCCGCCGGTATCACCGTGGGTCTGGTCGCACCGGACTTCGCGGTGGAGCTGAAGCCGATCGGTACCGGCTTCGTGAACCTGATCAAGATGATGATCTCGCCGATCATCTTCTGCACCATCGTCCTCGGTATCGGCTCGGTGCGGAAGGCCGCCAAGGTCGGTGCGGTCGGCGGTATCGCGCTGGTGTACTTCACGATCATGTCGCTGGTCGCGCTGGGCATCGGCCTGGTCGTCGGCAACATCCTGGAGCCGGGCTCGAGCCTGGCGGTGACCGACGCGGTCAGGGAGGCCGGTCACGCGCAGGTCGACGCGGAGGCCAAGGACACCACCGAGTTCCTGCTCGGCATCATCCCCACCACGCTCGTCTCCGCCTTCACCGAGGGCGAGGTCCTCCAGACCCTGCTCATCGCGCTGCTCGCCGGTTTCGCGCTGCAGGCCATGGGCTCGGCCGGACAGCCGATCCTGCGCGGTGTCGAGCACATCCAGCGGCTCGTCTTCCGTATCCTCGCCATGGTGATGTGGGCGGCCCCGATCGGCGCCTTCGGCGCGATCGCCGCCGTCACCGGTTCCGCGGGCGTCGACGCGCTCAAGAGCCTCGCCGTCCTGATGCTCGGCTTCTACGTCACCTGCTTCCTGTTCGTCTTCATCGTGCTCGGCGTTCTGCTGCGGGTGGTCGCGGGCCTCAACATCCTCACGCTCTTCAAGTACCTCGGCCGTGAGTTCCTGCTGATCCTGTCCACCTCCTCCTCCGAGTCGGCGCTGCCGCGTCTGATCGCGAAGATGGAGCACCTGGGCGTCAGCAAGCCGGTGGTCGGCATCACCGTCCCGACCGGCTACTCCTTCAACCTCGACGGCACCATGATCTACATGACCATGGCGTCCCTGTTCATCGCCGACGCCATGGGCACGCCGATGTCGGTCGGCGAGCAGATCCCGCTGCTGCTGTTCCTGCTGGTCGCCTCGAAGGGCGCGGCGGGTGTCACCGGTGCGGGTCTGGCCACCCTGGCGGGCGGCCTCCAGTCGCACAAGCCCGCCCTGGTGGACGGCATCGGCCTGATCGTCGGCATCGACCGCTTCATGAGCGAGGCGCGCGCCCTGACCAACTTCGCGGGCAACGCCGTCGCCACGGTCCTGATCGGCACCTGGACGAAGGAGATCGACCGGGAGCGGGTCGACCAGGTCCTCGCCGGCCATGTCCCGTTCGACGAGAAGACCCTCCTCGACGACGGCGACGCCGAGGACGCCGTCCCCGAGCCGGGCAACGAGAAGGAACTGGCCAAGGCCTGACAGAGCCGGGCCGGGCCCGGCCTGAACCCGGGCCCGTCCCATCGACCCCGGGCGGCTGAGATGCTCCCCCGTCGCTCAGCCGCCCGGGTCACCCCTTCCCCCTCGCTCAACGCCGCCACCGGCACGGTGGCACCGGAGGCGGGCACGCCCCCTGCGATCACCACGGTGACCGCGGCGGACGTGCCCGCCTCTCGCGTTGCCGCCGGCCGGCCTGAGGACCGCGGCCCGATTCCACCCGCGTATGTCAGCCACCGCCCTCTCCCAGCGTCTCGGCCACCGCCCGCGGCAGCCACCGCCGTACGTTCCCGAAGCGGAAACCGAGCCGCACGGCCCGCGCGTTGTCCATGCCGTAGAAGCGGGTGAAGGAGAAGGGGGACACCTCGCCGGCCTCGACGGCGTGGAAGACGGTCTTGCCCTGCGGAAGGTGCGCGGCGATCGCCTCGCACAGTTCCTCCGTGCTCAGCACTCCGTGCGAGGCGGCGTTTACCGGCCCGGTGAAGTCCTCGCCCACCGCCCAGGCCAGGAAGTCCGCTATCTCCTCGACGTGGAGGTAGGTGGCCGGCCGGTTCACGACCGGGACGGTGATCGGCTCGCCGGTGCGGATGCGGTCGGCGTAGTGGCTCAGCCGGCCGGTGAAGTCGTCGTCCCCGCCGAGCACATGGGCCACGCGTACGGCCGTGTACGGGAACGCGGGGTCGGCGGCGAGGACCGCCTCGGCCTGCCGCTTGCCCTCGCCGTAGTGGGTGTCGAGGAACTCCGGGTCGTCCCAGGGGAGTTCGAGATCGACGTTCACGCCCAGAGGATCCACGTCCTCCTCCCGTACGAGCGCGGTCGAGTCCTGGTGCTCGTACACCTCGACGGTCGACGTCATCACATAGCGGCGCGTGCGACCGGCGAAGACGCGGCGGGCACTCGCCGCCTGGCGCGGGGTGTAGCAGACCTGGTCGACGACGACGTCGAAGGTGCGCGCACCGAGCGCGCCCTTCAGCGACTCCTCGTCATTCCGGTCGGCGACGAGGTGAAACGCGCCCGCCGGTGGTGCGGACGATCCGCGATTCAGTACCGTCACCCGGTTCCCGGCCTCGAGCAGCCGTGCGATGAGCCGCTTGCCGAAATACCGGTTGCCGCCGATGACCAATACGTCACGCATGACGCCCCCTCGAATTGCCGCGAACCGTACGGCCATAATTCTCCTGGCGTACACGAACGTACTGAAGGGGGAACCATGGGAGTTCCGGCCACCACACCGAAGGAACCACGGCATCTGCGCGCTACCACCGGCGAAACATCGGTGGCCTTCGACGCGGTGGACCGGCAGATACTCCAGCTCCTCCAGACCGACGGCCGGATCAAGCTCAGCGAGCTCGGCCGCCGGGTCCGGCTCAGCCCGGCCGCCGTCACCGAGCGGGTACGGCGGCTGGAGGCCGCGGGTGTCATCAGCGGGTACGGCGCCCATGTCGTCCCGGCCCGTCTCGGCTACGGCATCCAGGCGTTCATCCGCGTCGACCCGCACGGCGGCTACACCCTGAAGCACCCCAGGACCCTGGAACTGATCGACCGCCCCGAGATCACCGAGGTCCATCACGTGGTCGGCGAGGACTGCTGGATCCTCAAGGTCGCCGTCCGGGACACCGTCCACCTGGAGGAAGTCCTCGAACAGGTCTCGGCCCTGGGGCGCACGACGACCTCGATCGTGCTGACCTCCCCGGTGGAGCGGAAACCGCTGTTGCCTTGACGTCGGCGTCAAGGCTTACGTTCGTACACATGCGCATCGGCGAGCTGGCCGCACGGACCGGGACCACGACCCGGACGCTGCGGTACTACGAATCACGGGGACTGCTGCCCGCACGGCGGAACGGCAACGGACACCGGACGTACGACGAGAAGGACCTGAAGCTGCTCAGGCAGATCAGGACGCTGCAGGACTTCGGGTTCGACCTGGAGGAGACGCGGCCGTTCGTGGAGTGTCTGCGGGCCGGGCATCCCGAGGGCGACTCGTGCCCGGCCTCGCTGGCGGTCTACCGGCGCAAGCTGGACGAGCTGGACGCGCTGATCGGCGAGTTGCAGGCCGTGCGGGCGACGGTCGGCGCGCAGCTGGCGAAGGCCGAGCGCGCACGGGACGGGCTGGCCGCCGAGGCGTCGGTTCCGGGTGGTCCGGAGCCTCTGTGCGAACTGGGAGGGCGGGAACTGTGATCAAGGCGGACGGCGTGACCGAGGTGACCGATACGGACTTCGAGGCGGAGGTGCTCGGCTCGGAGCTGCCGGTGCTGGTGGAGTTCACCGCGGACTGGTGTCCCCCGTGCCGGCAGATGAAGCCGGTGCTCAGCGCCCTGGCCGTCGAGGAGGGCGACCGGCTCAAGGTGGTCCAGCTGGACGTGGACACCAACCCGGAGACCACGAACGCCTACAAGGTGCTGTCGATGCCGACCTTCATGGTGTTCCGCGGCGGCGAGCCCGTGAGGTCGATGGTGGGGGCCCGACCCAAGCGGCGCCTGCTGGAGGAGCTGTCCGACGTGCTCTGAGCACGTCCGACACGACCTGGCACAACCTGACACAAAAGGAATCCCCCGAGCAATTGCGCTCGGGGGATTCCTTTGCGTATATTCGATGGTTCGCGACTCCAAAGGGATTGAGTCGCTAAAGAAGTTCAGTGAGCACACTATATCCGGGCGGGAGCGGAATTGTCAAACACCGGTTTTCCCAACAGTGAAGACACCGAATTGCGGCACGAGCAGGAATTCATCGACGGACTGTACGTCCGCGTCGACGCCCTGCGCGGCCACACCGAGGACTCCGTCACGGACGCGCTCGCCCAGGGCAACACCCCCATGCAGGCCCGGCTGGAGCGGGACATCCTGGTCGCCGAGCGCTCGGGGCTGCTGGCGGCGCTGAACGCGGTGGACGGTTCGCTCTGCTTCGGCCGGATCGACCTGAACTCCGGGGTCACCCACCACATCGGCCGTATCGGCCTGCGCGCCGACGACGCCGAGCGCACGCCGATCCTGATCGACTGGCGGGCCGATGTCGCCCGCCCCTTCTACCTCGCCACCGGCCACACCCCGATGGGCCTGCGCCGACGCCGGCACATCTCCACCGAGGGCCGCCGGGTCACCGCCCTGCACGACGAGATCCTCGACCTCGGGGACCAGGAGAGGACCGGGCACGAGGACCCGACCGGCGACGCCGTACTGCTCGCCGCGCTCAACTCCGCGCGCACCGGCCGGATGAGCGACATCGTGCGGACCATCCAGGCCGAGCAGGACGAGATCATCCGCGCCCCCCACCGGGGCGTCCTGGTGGTCGAGGGCGGCCCCGGCACCGGCAAGACGGCGGTGGCCCTGCACCGCGCCGCCTATCTCCTCTACGAGCACCGGGAGCTGCTCGCCCGGCGGGCCGTCCTGATCGTCGGCCCCAATCCCGCCTTCCTCGGCTACATCGGCCAGGTGCTGCCCTCGCTGGGCGAGACGGGCGTGCTGCTGGCGACGGTCGGGGAGCTGTTCCCCGGCGTGAAGGCCACCAAGGCGGACACCCCCGAGGCGGCCGCGGTGAAGGGCCGGGCCGAGATGGCCGACGTCCTCGCCGACGTCGTACGCGACCGTCAGGCACTGCCCGACCCGGTGATCACGATCGAGCACGACCGCGAGATCCTGATGCTCGACGACGGCCTGGTGCGGGTCGCCCGCGAACGCACCCGGGCCGCCAAGCTGCAGCACAACGCGGCCCGCGAGCACTTCGAGGGGCACATCCTCAACGCGCTCACCGAGCTGTACGCCGAGCGCGTCGGCACCGACCCCTACGACGGGTCCAACATGCTGGACGCGAGCGACATCACCCAGATCCGCGACGAGCTCGCCGAGAACCCCGAAGTCTGGTCCGCCATCGACCAGCTGTGGCCGCGGCTGACCCCGCAGCGCCTGGTCGCGGACTTCCTCGCCGCACCCGAGGGGTACGTCGGCGAGGAGGACGCGGCCGCGATCCGCCGCCCGGTGACCCGGGCGTGGACCGTGGCGGACGTACCGCTGCTCGACGAGGCGGCCGAACTGCTGGGCGAGGACGACCGGATGGCTCGGGCGCGCGCGGAGCGGGAGCGGGAGAACCAGATCGCCTACGCGCAGGGCGTGCTCGACGTGTCGTACGCCTCCCGCACCTACGAGTTCGAGGACAAGGAGGACAGCGATCCCGAGTCCTCCGAGGTGCTGTCCGCGCACGACATCATCGACGCCGAACGGTTCGCCGAACGCCACGAGGAGGACGACCACCGCAGCGCCGCCGAGCGCGCGGCGGCCGACCGCACCTGGGCGTTCGGGCACATCATCGTCGACGAGGCGCAGGAGCTGTCGCCGATGGCCTGGCGGCTGCTGATGCGGCGCAGCCCGACCCGCTCGATGACCCTCGTCGGCGACCCGGCGCAGACCGCGGAGGCGGCGGGCGTCGGCTCGTGGTCGGGCATCCTCGAGCCGTACGTCGAGGACCGCTGGGAGCACACCCGCCTCGGCGTCAACTACCGCACCCCGGCCGAGATCATGGACGTGGCGGCGGCCGTGGTGCGCGCGGAGCACCCCGGCTTCGAGCCGCCCAGTTCGGTGCGGTCGACGGGGGTACGCCCCTGGGCACGCGCGACCGACGACCTGCCCGGCGCGGTGGCCAAGGCGGTCGGGGAACTCACTCCGACGGAGGGCCGGTTGGCGGTCATCGCCCCACGCGATCTGCACCGCTCGCTGGCCGCCCGCCTGGACGGTGTGACGGCGGGCGCGGAACCCGACCTGACCCGGACGGTCGTACTCCTCGACCCGCGCCAGGCGAAGGGCCTGGAGTTCGACTCGGTGCTGGTGGTCGAGCCGGCCCGGTACGGCACGAGTGACCTGTACGTGGCACTGACCCGGGCCACGCAGCGGCTCGGCGTCCTGCACACCGGCGAGCTGCCGAAGACGCTGGCGGACGCCTTCTTGTAGGAAGTGGGGGCGGCAGTACGGATTCGTATAGGAGCCGTAACAGTTCGTGACACGATCACCGCTTGTGTACGGCCGATACGGTAAGCGTTGCGGTATGGACGCCGCCCATCCCCACCCGACCGCACCGGCCGCCAGCCCCCCACTGGGGTCGCTGCCCGTCGAACCGCTCCTCACCTCCGAGTTCGACGCCGACCCGGGCGCGGTCTACCAGCGGCTCAGGCGCACGTACGGCCCCGTCGCACCGGTCGGCCTGATGGGCGTACCGGTGTGGCTGGTGCTCGGCTACCCCCAGGTCATGGAGGTCCTCAGGAACGAGAGCCAGTGGCGGAGGGACATCCGGTACTGGCGGACCCGGGCCGAGGGCCGGCTGCCGCCCGACTGGCCACTGCTCGCGGGCTATGAGGTACGGCAGATGATGTTCATGGACGAGGAGGAGCACCGGGCGGCCCGCCGCACGCACCACTCGGCGCTGGGCCCCTTCCAGAACGCGCGTAGCCCGGAGGGCTGGGAACTGCGGGCCGCGGTCTCCCGCTACGCGGACGAACTGGTCGCCCTGCTGGCGGCGGAGACCGGTTCGGCGGGCTTCGCCGACCTGGGCGCGCAATACAGCCGGCCCCTCCTCCTCATGGTCACCACCAAACTCTTCGGCTGCCCGGTCGAGTTCGGCGACGAGCTGGTCATGGACCTGTGGCGGATGCTGGACGGCGGACCGGACGCGGGCCCCGCCACCGGGCGCGCCCTGGCGGCGTTCACCCGGCTGGCCGCCCATCGCAGGGCCCGCCCCGGCGACGACTTCACCTCGTACATGCTGCTCGCCGACCCGGAACTGAGCGACGAACAGCTCGGCCGGGAGCTGTTCATGAACGCCGTCTACCTGAACGACATCACCGGCAACATGGTCCTCAACACCCTGCTGGAGGTGCTGCGCGGCAACGCCACCGTCCGCCGCAGCCTGTCCGCCGGGCAACTCGGCGAAACGGTCAACCGGGCCGCGCTCGCCAACCCCCCGGTCGCCAACATGTGCTTCCGGTTCGCGGCGCGGGACGTACGGCTGGGCGACGTCTGGGTGCGAGCGGGCGATGTCGTCTCGCCCTCCGCGGCAGCCGCCCACCGGGACCTGCTGGACATCGGCCACTCCCACCTCGTCGACTCGGCCGTCAGCACCCGCGCCCACCTGGGCTGGGGCGCCGGCCAGCACCAGTGCCCCAGCGCGGCGCGTGAGCTGGGCGGCCTGATCGTGACCAGCGCGGTGGGCCGTTTCTTCGACCACTTCACCAAGGTCGAACCGACCCTCCCGCACGACCAGTTGCCGTGGCGCTCGGGCCCGGTGGTACGCGGACTGCGACTGCTGCCGGTGCGCTACGAACTGACCGGCTCCGGCCCGGCCCTCACCGACCGCCGTCCCACGCGTTCGTCGACGGCACCGTCGCACTCCGCCGACCGCCAGACGAAGGGCCTGCTGGCGGCCCTGCGCAAACTGATGTTCGGAGGCCGCACGGCATCGCAAGATCATGCCGGGTGACAAAGCACGAGGTGCGGGCCCTCGACGAGCAATGGAAGGTGACGCGGGTCGGAGACCAGCCCGGGCTCGTCGTGTAGCGCGAGGACGGCCGTGGGCCGACGCCCTCCCGATCGTGGACGTACGAGCGGGGACCCGACGGGCGCCGGCGCATGGTGGAGCGGACCGGCGTCGGCCCGCAGGAGATGAAGGACCCCCTGCGGGACGCGGTCCTCGGCGCGGGATGGACCTGGCGCGGAGTGCTGAACAAGCCGTGACCGGCGGCCGTCACCTCACGGTCTAGGCCGGCCGCAGCCACACCGTGGCCAGCGGCGGCAGCGTCAGTCGGATGCTTGCCGGGCGGCCGTGCCACGCCTGTGGCTCCGGCTTGATGACGTCCGGGTTGGTGACGTCGCTGCCGCCGTACCTCCCGGCGTCGGTGTTGAGGGTCTCGTGCCAGGCGGGGATGTCGTCGGGGGCGCCGAGGCGGTAGTCGTGGCGGACGACCGGGGAGAAGTTGGAGACCGCCAGGAGGGGGGTGCCCTCCGCGTCGTACCTCAGGAACGCGAAGACGTTGTCCTCGGCGGCGTCGCCGACCACCCACTGGAAGCCGGACGGGTCGATGTCGCGTTCCCAGAGGGCCGGGGTCGCGCGGTAGACGGTGTTGAGGTCGCGGACCAGGTCGAGGACGCCCCGGTGATCGGCCGCCGCCCCGTACGCGGGGTCGAGCAGCCACCAGTCCGGGCCGTGCGCCTCGGACCACTCCGCTCCCTGGGCGAACTCCTGGCCCATGAAGAGGAGTTGCTTGCCGGGGTGGGCCCACATGAAGCCCAGGTACGCGCGGTGGTTGGCGCGCTGCTGCCACCAGTCGCCCGGCATCTTCGACACCAGTGAGCGCTTGCCGTGGACCACCTCGTCGTGGGAGATGGGCAGGACGTAGTTCTCGCTGTAGGCGTACACCATCGAGAAGGTCATCTCGTTGTGGTGGTACTTGCGGTGGACCGGCTCGTGGCTGACGTAGTCGAGCGAGTCGTGCATCCAGCCCATGTTCCACTTCAGGCCGAAGCCGAGGCCCCCGAAGCCGCCCGGACCCATGTGGTGCGTGGCGCGCGTGACCCCGTCCCAGGCCGTGGACTCCTCCGCGATGGTCACCACGCCCGGCACCCTCCGGTACACGGTGGCGTTCATCTCCTGGAGGAAGGCCACCGCGTCCAGGTTCTCCCGGCCGCCGTGCACGTTCGGCGTCCACTGACCCGGCTCCCGCGAGTAGTCCAGGTAGAGCATCGAGGCGACCGCGTCCACCCGCAGCCCGTCGATGTGGAACTCCTCGCACCAGTAGATGGCGTTCGCCACCAGGAAGTTGCGCACCTCACGACGCCCGTAGTCGAACTCCAGCGTCCCCCAGTCGGGATGCGCGGCGCGCAGCGGGTCCTCATGCTCGTACAGCGGACGCCCGTCGAACTCGGCCAACGCCCAGTCGTCCCGCGGGAAGTGCGCCGGCACCCAGTCCATCAGCACACCGATCCCGGCCTGGTGCAGCGCGTCGACGAGGTACTTGAAGTCGTCCGGGGTGCCGAGACGGGCCGTGGGCGCGTAGAAGCCGGTGACCTGGTAGCCCCAGGAGCCCCCGAAGGGGTGCTCGGCGACCGGCATCAGCTCGACGTGGGTGAAGCCCAGGTCCTTGACGTACGCCGGCAGCTGCTCGGCGAGTTCACGGTAGGTCAGGCCCGGCCGCCAGGACGGCAGATGGACCTCGTACACCGAGAACGGCGCCTCGTGCGCGGGTGCCTCCGCACGCCGGGCCAGCCACTCCTCGTCGTGCCACTCGTGGCGCGAGGCGTGCACGATGGAGGAGGTGTTGGGCGGGGTCTCCGTACGACGGGCCAGCGGATCGGCGCGCAGGGTCTTCGAGCCGTCGGGCCGGGTGATCTCGAACTTGTACAGCTCGCCCTCGCCGATGCCGGGCACGAACAGCTCCCAGACGCCGGTGCCGCCGAGCGAGCGCATGGGGAACGCCGATCCGTCCCAGAAGTTGAAGGTGCCGGCCACCCGCACGCCCCGCGCGTTCGGCGCCCACACCGTGAAGCGGGTGCCGGTCACACCCTGGTGGGTCATCGGCTCCGCGCCCAGCACCGTCCACAGCTGCTCGTGCCGGCCCTCACCGATCAGATGCAGATCGAGCTCGCCCAGCGCGGGCAGGAAGCGGTAGGCGTCCTCGGTGTCCTGGACCGTCCCGTCGTACGCCACGAGGAGCCGGTACGCCGGGACCTCCGGCAGCGGCAGCAGGCCCGAGAAGAACCCGCTCCCGTCGTCGTGCAGCTCCGCCCGGACGTCCCCGGCGACGACCGTGACGGACCGCGCGTACGGCCGGAAGGCCCGGAAGGCGATCCCGCCGGGCACGGGATGCGCGCCGAGCACCGCGTGCGGCTCGTGGTGGGTGCCGGCGAGCAGACGCTCGCGGTCACCGGCGTCGACGGCGGGGGAGACGATGGACTCCGGCGATCGAGCGGGGTTCGGTACGGTGACCTTCTTCGCGGTGACCTTCTTGGCCGTGGTCTTTTTCGCGGTGGTCCTTGCCGCCGTTGTCTTCGCCGCCGTTGTCTTTGCCGCAGTGGTCTTCGTCGTCGTCTTCTTCGCCGCGGTCTTGGTCGCGGCCTTTGTTGCGGTGGTCTTCCCGGCCGTCGTCTTCTTGGCCGCCGGAGCCGCCTTCTTCGCAGCCGGCGCCGCCTTCTTGGCCGCGGCCTTCTTCGTCACCGTCTTCTCGGCGGTGGTCTTCTTCGCAGCCGCCTTCTTCACCGCTTTCTTGGGCGCGGTCACCTTCTCCGCGGCCTTCTTCACGCTCTTCGCGGCTTTCGCAGCGGTCTTCTTCGGTTCCGAACTCGGTTCCGAACCGCTGGACGGGGTGCGGGGGGTCACGGGTGGAGCCTCCTAGAAGATGTGACGTAACGCTCGATGGCGGCCATCGGTACGGGGAGCCAGTCGGGGCGGTGCCGGGCCTCGTAGACGACCTCGTAGATCGCCTTGTCCGTCTCGTAGGCCCGTAGGAGCACGGGGTCGGTCCGCGGATCCACCCCGCTGACCTCCGCGTATCCGGAGCAGTACGCGGCCCGGCAGGCCTCGGCCCAGCCCGGCACCGGCACCTCGGTCGAGTGCGCCGCGTAGTCGAAGGAACGGAGCATGCCCGCTATGTCCCGGGCGGGCGGCTGCGGCATCCGCCGCTCGGCCAGCGGCTTCGACGGCTCGCCCTCGAAGTCGATCAGCCACCACTGCCCGGCGGGCGAGCGCAGGCACTGCCCCAGGTGCAGATCGCCGTGGATGCGCTGCGCGGTCCAGGTACGGCCCTCGGCGGCCAGGTCGCCCAGCGCGGTGAACGCGGAGTGCAGCCCGGGCGCGTACGGCCTGAGCGCCGGCACCGCCTGCACGGCCGCCTCCAGGCGCTGGATCATGCCCTCGGCCAGTATGTGCAGCTGGGTGTGGCCGAGGGTCACCGTGGGCAGCGCCCGGGCGAGTGCCGTGTGCACCTCGGCGGTGGCCCGCCCGAGCGAGCGCGCCTCCGCGCCGAACTCCTCACCCTTGGCCAGCTCCCGCAGCGCCAGCTCCCAGCCGTCCGCCGCGCCCTGCACGAACGGCTGGAGCACGCCCAGGACATACGGCTCACCGGCCAGCTCCGCCCGCAGCCACCCCGTCGGCGCCGGCACCCGGGGGCAGCCCTCGCGGGCCAGCGCCAGCGGCAGCTCCAGGTCGGGATTGATGCCGGGCACGATCCGGCGCAACAGCTTCAGGATGAACGTATCTCCATAGACGATCGACGAGTTGGACTGCTCGGCGGTCATCACGCGGGGCACCAGCCCGTCCCGGATCTCCTGGTGCGGGTCCCGCTCGAAGCGCAGGTCGCCGATGCGGGCGCGGGTGCGCACGGCCTCCAGGAGCAGTTCGGCGGGCCGGGTGTCGTACAGGGCCTCGTACACCGTGTGTCCGGCCAGCGGCCCCTCGTCGAGATGCCCGATCAGCGCGGGCGCCAGCCGGGGCGGCAGCGCCTCGCGCACGCCTATCAGGAGCTGGTAGCAGTCGCCGGGCTGGGTCGAGGTGCCCAGCGTGAGCGGCTGATGGGCGCGCACCAGCAGGTGGTAGAGGCCCAGCTTCGCCGTGGGCGGCAGCAGCTCGGTGGCCGCGACCAGGGAGAACCCGGTGACCGGACGCCCCTTGCCCGCGAACCAGCGCTGCCGCGGCAGCCACTCCCGCAACAGGGGATCCAGTGACGCAAGGAGGCCGGGGCTGCCGGGGCTGCCGGGACTTGTCGTGGCGATACGTGTGACGGCTTCCGACATGGCGTCGCGTCCTTTCCCCGGGTGGTCGGGGTGTTACTGATGCGTGCCCCGGGCGGGGCGGGAGAAACCGGCCCCGCCCGGGGTTCTGCCGGTCTCTACACGGCGTCCTTGCGCAGCCGGAACCAGTAGAAGCCGTGCCCGCCGAGGGTCAGCAGATACGGCAGGTCACCGACCGCGGGGAACCGGACCCCGCCGAACAGCTCGACCGGATGCCGCCCGTTGAACGCGCTGAGGTCCAGCTCGGTGGGCTGTGCGAACCGGGAGAAGTTGTTGACGCACAGGACGAGGTCGTCCTCGTACTCCCGCAGGAACGCGATCACGGCCGGGTTGGACGACGGCAGTTCCCGGTAGGACCCGAGGCCGAAGGCCAGATTCTGCTTGCGGATCTCGATCATGCGGCGGGTCCAGTGCAGCAGCGAGGACGGCGAGGACATCGACGCCTCGACGTTCGTCACCTGGTAGCCGTAGACCGGGTCCATGATCGTGGGGAGGTAGAGGCGCCCGGGATCGCACGACGAGAAGCCCGCGTTGCGGTCCGGGGTCCACTGCATGGGGGTGCGTACGGCGTCCCGGTCGCCGAGCCAGATGTTGTCGCCCATGCTGATCTCGTCGCCGTAGTAGAGGATCGGCGAGCCCGGCAGGGACAGCAGCAGGGCGGTGAACAGTTCGATCTGGTTGCGGTCGTTGTCCAGCAGGGGGGCGAGCCGCCGGCGGATGCCGATGTTGGCGCGCATGCGGGGGTCCTTGGCGTATTCCGCCCACATGTAGTCGCGTTCCTCGTCGGTGACCATTTCCAGGGTCAGCTCGTCGTGGTTGCGCAGGAAGATGCCCCACTGGCAGCCGGACGGAATGGCCGGGGTCTTGGCGAGGATTTCCGAGACCGGATAGCGCGATTCCCGCCGCACGGCCATGAAGATGCGCGGCATGACCGGGAAATGGAACGCCATGTGGCATTCGTCGCCGCCACTCGCGTAGTCGCCGAAGTAGTCGACGACGTCCTCCGGCCACTGGTTGGCCTCCGCCAGCAGCACCGTGTCCGGGTAGTGGGCGTCGATCTCCTTCCGGACCCGCTTGAGGAACTCGTGGGTCTCCGGGAGGTTCTCGCAGTTGGTGCCCTCCTGCTGGTAGAGGTACGGGACCGCGTCCAGCCGGAATCCGTCGATGCCGAGGTCCAGCCAGAAACGGAGAGCGGAGATCATCTCCTCCTGCACGGCCGGGTTCTCGTAGTTCAGATCCGGCTGATGGGAGAAGAAGCGGTGCCAGTAGTACTGCTTGCGGACCGGGTCGAAGGTCCAGTTGGAGGCCTCGGTGTCGACGAAGATGATCCGCGCGTCCTGGTACTGCTTGTCGTCGTCTGCCCAGACGTAGTAGTCGCCGTACGGCCCGTCTGGATTGTTCCTCGACTCCTGGAACCACGGGTGCTGGTCGCTGGTGTGGTTCATGACGAAGTCGATGATCACACGCATGCCGCGCTGGTGGGTGGCGTCCACGAATTCCACGAAGTCGGCGAGGTCACCGAATTCGGGCAGTACGGCGGTGTAGTCGGAGACGTCGTAACCGCCGTCCCTCAGGGGTGACTTGAAGAAGGGCGGCAGCCACAGGCAGTCGACCCCCAGCCACTGCAGGTAGTCCAGTTTGGCGGTCAGGCCCTTGAGGTCCCCGACGCCGTCACCGTTGCTGTCCTGGAAGGAGCGGACGAGGACCTCGTAGAAGACCGCGCGTTTGAACCACTCCGGATCCCGGTCCTTGGCGGGAGTGTCCTCGAAGGTGTCCTGGACGGGCTCGTTGACGATCATGTTGTGGGTGACCCTCCGATCTGCGGGGTGGACGGTCGCAGGAACCTGAAGACGTGCGCGGGCCGACGGCCCGGCTCGAGGCGCACATAGTTGTTCCTGCCCCAGTGATAGGTCTCGCCGGTGAGCTCGTCGCGCACCGGCACCGACTCGTGCCATTCCAGGCCGAGTTGCGGCATGTCCAACGAGACCGTGGCCTCCTGGGTGTGGTGAGGGTCGAGGTTGACGACGACCAGAACCGTGTTCGAGCCCCGCCGCTTCGAATACGCGATCACCGCTTCCTGGTCCGCGTGGTGGAAGTGGAGGTCGCGCAGCTGTCGAAGGGCCGGGTTCGCGCGCCTGATCGTGTTCAGCCGGGTGATGAGGGGGGTGAGGGTGCGGCCTTCGCGTTCGGCTGTTTCCCAGTCGCGGTGTTTGATCTGGTACTTCTCCGAGTCGAGGTACTCCTCGCTGCCCTCACGCAGCGGGGTGTTCTCGCACAGTTCGTAGCCGCTGTAGATGCCCCAGGTGGGGGAGAGGGTGGCGGCCAGGACCGCGCGTGTCTCGAAGGCGGGCCGGCCGCCGTGCTGGAGGTAGGCGTGCAGGATGTCGGGGGTGTTGGCGAAGAAGTTCGGCCGCATGTAGGCGGCCGCCTCCCCGGACAGTTCGGTGAGGTACTCGGTCAGTTCCTGCT
>NZ_NTGE01000078.1 GCF_002291145.1 Streptomyces sp. SA15 | reverse complement strand
CCTCGGCGCGTTCGGCCGCGCCCAGCTTCTCGGGCCGGCCGGGGCGCTCGCCCGGTGGGCAGGCCTCGATCTCGCTGCCGTCGACCGGGTTGACGGTGAGCAGGAAGTCGCCCGTGACGAGCTGCACCGTGCGGGCGAGCGCCGGCGCGTGTTGTCCGAAGTCGGATGTCAGGGAGTCCCTGGGCGGACGCCGGCCCGGCGCATGGCCGTCACCTTCGTGGCCGTACTCCTCGGGTTCCCGGTTGTTCGGGTCCATAGGTTTCAAGCCCCCCAAAAGCGTCGTGTGCCCAATCCGGCCCCTCCCGGCCTGTTGCACACCGCGCTGTCGCTTCTGGTCCGGGCCCGCTCGAGGGTTTTCAGCGGCGGGCGACCGAACCCTAAACCTTCGCACAGTATCTACGACAGCCCGGGGTACCGCGCCGTCCGAGACGTCACAGTCTCATGAGGATTGGGCGCGTCGTACGATTCGCCGCCCTGCGCCCGGGTCTCCCCCGTCGCCGGGGTCACACCCGATCGTTGTGTCACATTCAGTAGGACTGTCACATTCGGCCTGATGTCACACCCGAGGCAGGGACTCCACACCGATGCCGCCCTCGATCGCGAGGATGCGGTGCAGCCTCGTCGCGACGAGCAGGCGCTGCATCTGCGGCGGCACGCCGCGCAGGACCAGCCGTCGGCCACAGCGGCCGGCCCGCCGGTGAGCCCCCATGATCACCCCGAGTCCGGTGGCGTCCCAGGAGTCCAGCTCGGACAGGTCCAGTACCAGATCGCCGACTCCGTCGTCGACGGCCGAGTGCAGGACCGTACGGGCGTCCGCCGCGCTGCGCACGTCGAGGCGGCCCCCGACGACCAGCTCGACGTGGTCGCCCCTGATGTGCATATGCGCTCCCCTGTGCGTGCGTGCCGTGCTCCGCGTTGTGTGATGCCTTGCTGTGTGTCCGGTGATGCAACCTCTGACGGTGAAGAGCTGTCAGAGGTTGCCGTCTGTAAGCGAACCGATACCGAATTCACCCCAGGGTGTGATGCCCGAGGGGCGTGTGCGGTTTCCGCGCTTGCCTCAGTGCTTGTAAAAGCCCTGCCCGCTCTTGCGCCCGATGTCACCGGCGTCCACCATCCGGCGCATCAGCTCCGGCGGGGCGAACTTCTCGTCCTGGGACTCGGCGTAGATGTTGCTGGTGGCGTGCAGCAGGATGTCGATGCCGGTGAGGTCCGCCGTGGCGAGCGGTCCCATGGCGTGGCCGAAGCCCAGCTTGCAGGCGAGGTCGATGTCCTCGGCGGTGGCCACGCCCGACTCGTACAGCTTGGCGGCCTCGACGACGAGCGCGGAGATGAGCCGGGTGGTCACGAAGCCGGCCACGTCCCGGTTGACGACGATGCAGGTCTTGCCGACGGACTCGGCGAACTCCCGTGCGGTGGCGAGGGTTTCGTCGCTCGTCTTGTAGCCGCGCACCAGCTCGCACAGTTGCATCATCGGCACCGGCGAGAAGAAGTGCGTGCCGACGACGCGCTCCGGGCGCTCCGTCACGGCCGCGATCTTGGTGATCGGGATGGCGGATGTGTTGGAGGCGAGGACGGCGTCGTCCCGCACCAGCTTGTCCAGGGCGCGGAAGATCTCGTGCTTGACTTCCAGCTTCTCGAAGACGGCCTCGACGACGATGTCCGCGTCGGCGGCGGCTTCCAGGTCGGTGGTCGCGGTGATGCGGGCGAGGGCGGCGTCGGCGTCGTGCGCCTCCAGCTTGCCCTTGCCGACGAACTTGTCGTACGAGGCCTTGATGCCGTCGGTGCCACGCCTGAGCGCCTCGTCGGTGACGTCGCGCAGGACGACGTCCCAGCCCGCCTGCGCGGAGACCTGGGCGATACCGGAACCCATGAGTCCGGCGCCGATGACGGCCAGCTTCCGTGCCACTGTGCGACTCCCCATTGAAACGCCTTACACGCTGCTTACGTTTGCCTCTCCGGCGGACCTTAGCGCTCGTGAGGGGCGGCGTGAGCGGTAAGTAATGCGCGTCACGTCTCAACTGACGGACATCACACCGGCAGGGGTCATTCCGGTGCTCGTACGGCGTAGTTGAGCACCTTCTCACTCAACAGCTCCTCGATGCCGTCGAGGAGAACGAGCATCTCTCGTGACACTTCGCCCGGATTTCGTCCGGCGACCATTTCGCGACCGATGCGCTCGAACACGGTCTTGTGGATCCAGGTGATCTGCCCGGCGATCAGGCTCGGCAGCGGATCGTCGTCGGCGGCACCGGCCTCCTCGCGCAGGGTCGCCTCCAAGTGGTCCTGGACCTCCTGCTGGAGGCTCCACAGGCGGGAGCGCAGCGGCGGCGCCTCCTGGAGGCGAGCCGCGCCGACCGGTGGGACCTGGTCCGCCGTCTGCGCGACGAGCACGGCACGACCGTCTTCCTGACCACCCACTACCGCTGACCATGCCGTCGATGCTCCTGTCGGGCCTGATGCTCCCGATGACCCTGGGTCCGGCCTGGCTGGACGTCCTGTCGCACTTCATGCCGTTCCGCTATCTGGTGGACGCGGTGCGGGACGCGTACGTGGGCTCGTACGCCACGGACACCATGCTGTACGGCGCCGTGGTGGCCGTGGCCTTCGCGGCCCTGGCCGTGACAGTGGGCACACGGGTCTTCCGGACGGCCGGAGCGTAATTAGGCTGGCCACATGGTCAATCTGACGCGCATCTACACCAGGACCGGCGACCAGGGCACCACCGCCCTCGGCGACATGAGCAGGGTCGCCAAGACCGACCTGCGGATCTCCGCCTACGCGGACGCCAACGAGGCGAACGCGGTGATCGGCACGGCGATCGCGCTGGGCCACCTGGACCACGAGATCGTCAAGGTCCTCACCCGCGTCCAGAACGACCTGTTCGACGTGGGTGCGGACCTGTCGACGCCGGTGGTGGAGAAGCCGGAGTTCCCGCCCCTGAGGGTCGAGCAGTCCTACGTCGACAAGCTGGAGGCGGACTGCGACCGCTTCCTCGAAGGGCTGGAGAAGCTGCGCTCCTTCATCCTGCCGGGCGGCACCCCGGGCGCGGCCCTCCTCCATCAGGCGTGCACGGTGGTCCGCCGGGCCGAGCGCTCGACCTGGGCGGCCCTGGAGGTCCACGGAGAGGTCATGAACCCGCTCACCGCGACCTACCTCAACCGCCTTTCCGACCTGCTGTTCATTCTGGCGCGGGCTGCGAACAAGGAGGTCGGGGACGTGCTGTGGGTGCCGGGCGGGGAGCGCTAGCGGCGTCCGGCACCGGGTGAGCTGCGCGCCGCCTGGTACAGGCCCGTCGCCACGAGGACGCCGCCGACGGACATCATCACCACACCGACCTTCGTCAGGGTGAAGACCGGGACCTCCACTCCCCCGGTGAACAGCCACAGCACCAGGCCGGCCACGAAGGTGGCGACGCCCTCCAGCAGGTTCTTCCGCGCCGCGCTCATCGCCGGACACTCTCCTTCGAGGACGTGGCCTCAGCCGCGCGCAGGCCGTCGCCCGGGTCCTTCTTCGGCCAGATCAGGTAGGCCAGCGCGACCAGGCCATGGATGCCGGCGGTCCTGAGTGCCGCCCACTGGAAGGACCGCAGGGACGACACGTCGCCGTCGTCGCCGACGTACCAGACCGCACCCTGGAGCAGCGCGCAGGCGACGGCCGCCGCGAGGACCGTACGGAGCCACAGGCGGCCCTCGTGCCGGGCGCGCGGCATGCCGTAACGCGGGGGCTTCGGCGGAGGCGGGGCTCCGCCCAGGCGGTGCGCGGCGTGGCCGTCCAGCCAGCGGATCGTGTAGTGGCCGTAGGCGACCGTGAAGCCGATGTAGAGCGCCGCCAGCCCGTGCTCCCAGCTCGGTTCGGCGCCGTTCTTCAGGTCGATCGCCGTCACGACGAACAGGACCAGCTCCAGCACGGGCTCGCACAGCAGCAGGGCCACGCTCGTCCGGCGCCACTTCAGCAGGTAGCGGACGGCCAGACCCAGCGCCAGCAGCACCCAGAAGCCGACCTCGCAGGCGATGATCAACGCGACGATCACGACGTACTCCCTTCGGTCACTCCTCAAGGCTCCCGTCGGGATCGCCCGCGATCGTCGTCGGCGGTGACGAAGTCGCGGTACATCGAAAGATGCAGTGCGGGACCGTTCCTGGGCATCAGGCGTCCGGCGCACGGGGCGTGTTGGATGGGCAGCATGGCCGTACGACTCCCCCGACCGCACCGCTTCGACGTGTACGTGGCTGTGGCCGGCCTGCTGGGCGGGCTCGCACTGTGCGGCATCGGCGCGACCACCCGGCCGTACGACGAGCCGATCGTGCTCTGGCCTGGGCGCTGGCCGCTGCTGCTGCCGCTCGTCGTGATGGCCTGCTGCGAGGTGCTGCGACGGACGGCGCCGCTCACCGGCCTGCTGATCGGCACGGTCGCGCTGACCTTCGACACCATGACGCAGGGCAGCCTGGCCGCGCTCCTGATGTACACCGACCTCATGTACGCGGCCGTCCTGTACGGGACCCCTGCCTGGGCCCGCCGCCTCCCCCGGATCACCGGGCTGCTCTCGGTCGCCGCCGCCGTGGTGCCGTTCGCGGCGTGGCGGGTGCCGCAGGCTCTGCTGATCGGCGTGGCCGTCGGCGTCGTGCTGTTCGGGCCCGCCGCCACCGGCCTGATCGTCCGCAACCACCGCGACGCCGCCGAGGCCGCCCGACTGCGCGCCGAGCAGACCACGCTGCTCGCCGAGATGGACCGCGCCCAGGCGGTCACCACCGAACGTGCCCGCATGGCACGGGAGTTGCACGACATGGTCGCCAACCACCTCTCCGCGATCGCCATCCACTCCACCGCCGCGCTCTCCCTGAACGACCCGAAGACCTCCCAGGAGGCGCTCGCCGTCATCCGCGAGAACAGCGTGGAGGGCCTCGCCGAGATGCGGCGGCTGATCGGGATCCTGCGCGACGGCGACAGCGAGCCGGCCGCGACACCGACCCTCGAAGGACTCCCCGCGCTCGTCGAGGGCGCCCGCACCAACGGCCTGGACGTCACCCTCGAGACCGACCACGGCCCGCTGCCCGCCCCGGTCGAGCTCGCCGCCTACCGCATCGTCCAGGAGTCCCTCACCAACGCGCTCAAGCACGCCGGTCCCGGCCGCGTCACCGTCGCGCTCGCCCAGCTGGACGGCTCCGTCACCATCGCCGTGACCAGCTTGTACGGCGACCGGGACGGGCCGAGCGCCCCCGGCTCGGGCGCCGGACTGGTGGGCATGCGCGAACGGGCCGCGCTGCTGGACGGCAGCTTCGAGGCCGGCCCCGAAGACTCGACCGACGGCAAGATCTGGGCCGTACGAGCGACCCTCCCTGTCACCGACCTCACCCAAGGAGACCCCGCATGATCCGCGTCCTCGTCGCCGAGGACCAGTCCGCCGTCCGCGCCGGACTCGTCCTCATCCTGCGCAGCGCACCCGACATCGAGGTGGTGGGCGAAGCGGCGGACGGCGAACAGGCGGTGGCGCTGGCCCGTGAACTGAGGCCGGATCTCGTCCTGATGGACGTCCAGATGCCCCGCCTCGACGGCGTCTCCGCGACCCGCCAGGTCGTCTCCGAGAACCTCGCCGACGTACTTGTCCTGACCACGTTCGACCTCGACGAGTACGTCTTCGGCGCGCTGCGCGCGGGCGCGGCCGGCTTCCTGCTGAAGAACACCGAGGCGCGGGGGCTCCTCGACGCGGTCCGTACGGTGGCGCGCGGCGAAGGTCTGCTCGCGCCCGCGGTCACCCGCCGTCTGATCGCCGAGTTCGCCGCGAAGCCCGTACGCCGGCCGTCGGCCGACTCGTCCGTCCTCGACTCGCTGACGCGCCGGGAACGGGAGGTGCTGTCCTGCCTCGGGGAGGGCCTGTCCAACGCGGACATCGGAGTACGTCTGGACATGGCGGAGGCCACCGTGAAGACCCACGTCAGCCGCCTCCTGGGGAAGCTGGAACTGCGCAGCCGGGTCCAGGCGGCGGTCATGGCTCAGGAGTTGGGCCTGTAACAACTGACTACCCCGCACTGCTTATTGGTCTGGACCTATTGACCTATGGTCCAGACCTTTCTATTGTCCTGCGCACCTCATCACACTCCCCTAGGAGACGCGGATGCGCCTCGGACACAGACTCAGAATCAGGCACCGACTGGGACACAGAGCCGTGGCAGGGCTCACCACCCTGCTGCTGCCGTTCGCCGCACTGGTCGGGCTCGCGAGCCCCGCCTCCGCCGCCCCGTCGGCGACCGCCACCTACGCCAAGACCCAGGACTGGGGCTCCGGCTTCGAAGGCAAGTGGACGGTGAAGAACACCGGCACCACGGCCCTCACCTCCTGGACCGTCGAGTGGGACTTCCCCTCCGGCACGTCCGTCACCTCCGCCTGGGACGCCGACGTCACCTCCTCCGGCACCCACTGGACCGCCAAGAACAAGTCCTGGAACGGCACCCTCGCCCCCGGCGCCTCCGTCTCCTTCGGCTTCAACGGCTCCGGCTCCGGCTCGCCCGCCAACTGCAAGCTCAACGGCGGCAGTTGTGACGGCGGCACGGTCCCCGGCGACGCGGCCCCCTCCGCGCCCGGCACCCCGACCGCCTCCCATGTCACCAACACCTCGGTGAGGCTGGCCTGGAGCGCGGCCACCGACGACAAGGGCATCAAGAACTACGACGTCCTGCGCGACGGCGCCAAGGTCGCCACGGTGACGACCACGTCGTACACCGACACCGGCCTGACCGCCGGCACCGACTACTCCTACACCGTCCAGGCCCGCGACACCGCCGACCAGACCGGCCCGGCCGGCGGCGCGGTCAAGGTGCGCACCACCGGCACCACGGAGCCCCCGCCCTCGGGCGCCAAGGTCAAGCTCGGCTACTTCACCGAGTGGGGCGTCTACGGCCGGAACTACCACGTCAAGAACCTGGTGACCTCCGGCTCCGCGCAGAAGATCACCCACATCAACTACGCGTTCGGCAATGTCAAGGACGGCAAGTGCGTCGTCGACGACACCTACGCCGCCTACGACAAGGCCTACACCGCCGACCAGTCCGTCAGCGGCACCGCCGACACCTGGGACCAGCCGCTGCGCGGCAACTTCAACCAGCTGCGCCAGCTGAAGGCCAAGTACCCGCACATCAAGGTGCTGTACTCCTTCGGCGGCTGGACCTACTCCGGCGGCTTCGGCCAGGCCGCCGCCAACCCGGCCGCCTTCGCCGCCTCCTGCAAGGCCGTGGTCGAGGACCCGCGCTGGGCCGACGTCTTCGACGGCATCGACATCGACTGGGAGTACCCCAACGCCTGCGGCCTGACCTGCGACACCTCCGGCCCCGCGGCCTTCAGGAACCTGATGCGGGCGCTGCGTGCGGAGTTCGGCTCGAACTACCTGGTCACCGCCGCCATCACCGCCGACGGCTCTTCCGGCGGCAAGATCGACGCGGCCGACTACGGCGGTGCCTCGGCCTACGCCGACTGGTACAACGTGATGACGTACGACTTCTTCGGCGCCTGGGCGAACACCGGCCCGACCGCCCCGCACTCACCGCTCACCTCGTATCCCGGCATCCCGACCGCGGGCTTCAACTCCGCCGACGCGATCGCCAAGCTGAAGGCGAAGGGCGTGCCGTCCGCCAAGCTGCTGCTCGGCATCGGCTTCTACGGCCGCGGCTGGACCGGCGTCACCCAGTCCGCCCCCGGCGGCACGGCGACCGGCGCGGCACCCGGCACGTACGAGGCGGGCATCGAGGACTACAAGGTGCTGAAGAGCTCCTGCCCGGCCACCGGCACCGTCGCGGGCACGGCGTACGCGCACTGCGGCAGCAACTGGTGGTCGTACGACACTCCCTCGACGATCGCCGGGAAGATGACCTGGGCCAAGAACCAGGGCCTGGGTGGGGCGTTCTTCTGGGAGTTCAGCGGTGACACCAGCAACGGAGAGCTGGTGAGCGCCATCAACAACGGGCTGCGATAAGCCCGTCAGGCCACATTGACGCGCTGACCGGGCGGGGCTGCCTCCAGCCACGCGAGGAAACCGGTCAGCGCGTCTTCGCTCATCGCGAATTCCAGGCGCGTGCCCCGGTGCAGACAGACGAGGATCACGTGGTCGGACAGCAACGCCAGCTCCTCCTCGCCCTCGGGGACGCGGCGACCGGCCACCTCGATCGACGCACGTTCCAGGACGCGGCGCGGGCGAGGGGCGTAGGAGAAGATGCGGTACCACTCGATGCGGTCGCCGTTGTAGCGGGAGACGCCGTAGCTCCAGCCTTTGCCACTTGTGTCGGGTTTCTCCGGCACGTCCCAGCGCAGGCTGGAGTCGAAGGTGCCACCGGAGCGCTGGATGAGCCTGCGGCGCAGCCCGAAGACGAACAGTCCCAGCGCCACCAGGACTACGACCAATCCGCACACAGTCAGAGCGAGGACCATCGACACCGACCTCCTCGTCTCCTCGGTAACGGAATGGAAAAATCGCCCACATCTGCCTCAGCCGCGACCGGTACCGGAGAGCTCCGGTTCCAGCCGCGGCTGAGTGACGTCATCGTGCGACGCGCTGTTTCAGCGCGCCGCCGCCGCTCGCAGTCGTACGTCCGCGCGACGCTCGGCGAAGGCATCGCCCTCCGCCTTCGCGCGCTCGAGCTCCCGCTCCGCGCGCTGGACATCGATCTCGTCCGACAGCTCGGCGATCTCGGCCAGCAGCGACAGCTTGTTGTCCGCGAACGAGATGAAACCGCCGTGCACCGCGGCGACGACCGTCCCACCATCACTCGTACGGATGGTCACCGGGCCCGACTCCAGCACACCGAGCAGCGGCTGGTGACCGGGCATGACGCCGATGTCGCCGGACGTGGTGCGCGCGACGACCAGTGTGGCCTCGCCGGACCAGACCTCTCGGTCGGCCGCGACCAGCGCGACGTGCAGCTCAGCAGCCAAGGTGGCTCCTCGGGTCACCACCCGGCGGGTCTGCCGGGTGTTGGTTACAAGTCTAGTAGGCGTGGATGAGGGGGCGGGACGACCCCCGCCCCCTCATCGAGAGCCGAGGCTCAGGAGACGCCCAGCTCCTTCGCGTTCTTCTTCAGGTCCTCGAGACCACCGCACATGAAGAACGCCTGCTCCGGGAAGTGGTCGTACTCGCCGTCGCAGATCGCGTTGAACGCGGCGATCGACTCGTCCAGCGGCACGTCGGAGCCGTCCACGCCGGTGAACTGCTTGGCGGCGTGGGTGTTCTGGGACAGGAAGCGCTCCACGCGGCGGGCACGCTGGACGACCAGCTTGTCCTCCTCGCTGAGCTCGTCGATACCGAGGATCGCGATGATGTCCTGGAGGTCCTTGTACTTCTGCAGGATCCCCTTGACGCGCATGGCGCACTCGTAGTGGTCCTGCGCGATGTAGCGCGGGTCCAGGATGCGGGACGTGGAGTCCAGCGGGTCCACGGCCGGGTAGATGCCCTTCTCGGAGATCGGACGGGAGAGAACCGTCGTCGCGTCGAGGTGGGCGAAGGTGGTGGCCGGGGCCGGGTCGGTCAGGTCGTCCGCGGGGACGTAGATCGCCTGCATCGAGGTGATCGAGTGACCACGCGTCGAGGTGATCCGCTCCTGGAGCTGACCCATCTCGTCGGCCAGGTTCGGCTGGTAACCCACCGCGGACGGCATACGGCCGAGCAGGGTGGACACCTCGGAACCGGCCTGGGTGAAGCGGAAGATGTTGTCGATGAAGAACAGCACGTCCTGCTTCTGCACATCGCGGAAGTACTCCGCCATGGTCAGACCGGCCAGGGCGACGCGCAGACGGGTGCCCGGGGGCTCGTCCATCTGACCGAAGACCAGGGCGGTCTTGTCCAGAACGCCGGACTCTTCCATCTCCGCGATGAGGTCGTTGCCCTCACGGGTGCGCTCGCCGACGCCCGCGAAGACGGAGACGCCCTCGTGGAGGTTGGCGACACGCATGATCATTTCCTGGATCAGCACGGTCTTGCCGACACCGGCACCACCGAACAGACCGATCTTGCCGCCCTTGACGTACGGGGTCAGCAGGTCGACGACCTTCAGGCCGGTCTCGAACATCTCGGTCTTGGACTCGAGCTGGTCGAAGGCGGGAGCCTTGCGGTGGATGGACCAGCGCTCGCCGTCGTAGGTCTCGTCGGCGTTCAGCACCTCACCGAGGGTGTTGAACACCTTGCCCTTGGTGAAGTCGCCGACCGGGACGGTGATGCCCGAGCCGGTGTCGGTCACCGGGGCCTGACGGACCAGGCCGTCGGTGGGCTGCATGGAGATGGCGCGGACCAGGCCGTCGCCCAGGTGCTGGGCGACCTCGAGGGTCAGCGTCTTCTTCTCGCCGGCGTTCGCCGGGTCGGAGACCTCGACGTGGAGGGCGTTGTAGATCTCCGGCATCGCGTCGACGGGGAACTCCACGTCGACGACCGGGCCGATGACCCGGGCGACGCGGCCCGTAGCCGTCGCGGTCTCAACAGTGGTGGTCATTTAGTAGTCACTCCCCGCGGTCGCGTCGGCCAGGGCGCTCGCGCCTCCGACGATCTCGCTGATTTCCTGGGTGATTTCGGCCTGGCGGGCCTGGTTGGCAAGCCGGGTGAGGTTCTCGATGAGCTCGCCGGCGTTGTCGGTGGCCGACTTCATCGCGCGCCGCGTGGCGGCGTGCTTCGAAGCGGCCGACTGGAGCAGCGCGTTGTAGATACGGCTTTCCACGTACCGCGGCAGCAGGGCGTCCAGGACGTCCTCCGCCGAGGGCTCGAAGTCGTACAGCGGGGGGATCTCGCCCTTCGGCGCCTCCTGCGCGACCTCGTCGAGGCTGAGCGGCAGCAGGCGCGCATCGAGCGCCGTCTGCGTCATCATCGACACGAACTCGGTGTAGACGATGTGGAGCTCGTCCACGCCGCCCTCTTCCGTATCCGTCTCGATGGCCTCGATCAGCGGAGCCGCGACCTTCTTGGCGTCCGCGTACGACGGCTGGTCCGTGAACCCGGTCCACGACTCCGTGATCTTGCGCTCACGGAAGTTGTAGTGGGCGACACCGCGCCGGCCGACGATGTAGATGTCGACCTGCTTGCCCTCGCGCTCCAGGCGCTCGGTCAGCTGCTCCGCCGCCTTGATGGCGTTGGAGTTGAAGGCACCGGCGAGACCACGGTCGCTCGTCAGGAGCAGCACCGCGGACCGGGTGACCGTGTCGGCCTGGGTGGTCAGCGGGTGCTTGGTGTTCGAGCCGGTACCGACCGCCGTGACCGCGCGGGTCAGTTCCCGCGCGTACGGCGTGGACGCCGCCACCTTGCGCTGCGCCTTGACGACGCGCGAGGCGGCGATCATCTCCATCGCCTTGGTGATCTTCTTGGTCGCGGTGACGGATCGGATGCGACGCTTGTAGACCCGGAGCTGGGCTCCCATGAGTCAGGTCCCTTCCTTACGTCACTTGGAGACGCTGACGGCCGATTCCTCGCCGAGCAGCTTGCCGTCCGAGGTCTCGAACTGCTTCTTGAACTCCGCGACCGCGTCGGCCATGGCCTGCAGCGTGTCGTCGGACATCTTGCCGCCCTCCCGGATGGAGGTGAGCAGGCCCTGCTCCTTGCGGTGCAGGTACTCCAGCAGCTCCTTCTCGAAGCGGCGGATGTCGCCCACCGGCACCTCGTCCATCTTGCCGGTGGTGCCGGCCCAGATGGAGACGACCTGGTCCTCGGTGGACATCGGCTGGTACTGCGGCTGCTTCAGCAGCTCGACCATGCGCTGACCGCGCTCCAGCTGCGCCTTCGACGCGGCGTCCAGGTCGGAACCGAAGGCGGCGAACGCCTCCAGCTCACGGAACTGGGCGAGGTCCACGCGCAGACGGCCGGAGACCTGGCGGATCGCCTTGTGCTGGGCGGAGCCACCGACTCGGGAGACCGAGATACCGACGTTCAGGGCCGGACGCTGACCGGCGTTGAACAAGTCGGACTCCAGGAAGCACTGGCCGTCGGTGATGGAGATGACGTTGGTCGGGATGAACGCCGACACGTCGTTGGCCTTCGTCTCGACGATCGGCAGACCGGTCATCGAGCCGGCGCCCATGTCGTCGGACAGCTTGGCGCAGCGCTCCAGCAGCCGGGAGTGCAGGTAGAAGACGTCACCCGGGTAGGCCTCGCGGCCCGGCGGGCGGCGCAGCAGCAGGGACACGGCGCGGTAGGCGTCGGCCTGCTTGGAGAGGTCGTCGAAGATGATCAGGACGTGCTTGCCCTGGTACATCCAGTGCTGGCCGATGGCCGAACCGGTGTACGGCGCGAGGTACTTGAAGCCGGCCGGGTCGGACGCCGGGGCGGCGACGATGGTCGTGTACTCCAGGGCGCCGGCCTCCTCCAGCGCACCGCGCACGGACGCGATGGTGGAGCCCTTCTGGCCGATGGCGACGTAGATGCAGCGGACCTGCTTGTTCGGGTCGCCGGTGCGCCAGTTGTCGCGCTGGTTGATGATCGTGTCGACGGCCAGGGCGGTCTTGCCGGTCTGGCGGTCGCCGATGATCAGCTGACGCTGACCGCGGCCGATCGGGGTCATGGTGTCGACGGCCTTGTAGCCGGTCTCCATCGGCTCGTGCACCGACTTACGGACCATGACGCCCGGGGCCTGCAGCTCGAGGGCGCGGCGGCCTTCGGTCTCGATCTCGCCGAGGCCGTCGATCGGGGCGCCGAGCGGGTCGACGACGCGGCCGAGGTAGCCCTCGCCGACGGCAACGGACAGGACCTCGCCGGTACGGGAGACCGGCTGGCCCTCCTCGATGCCGCTGAACTCACCGAGGACGATGGCGCCGATCTCGCGCTCTTCCAGGTTGAGCGCGAGGCCGAGGGTGCCGTCCTCGAACTTCAGCAGTTCGTTGGCCATGGCCGAGGGGAGACCCTCGACCTTCGCGATGCCGTCGCCGGCAAGGGTGACCGTACCGACCTCCTCGCGCGAGGCCGCGTCCGGCTTGTACGACTGGACAAACGTCTCCAGCGCGTCCCGGATCTCCTCCGGCCGGATCGTGAGCTCCGCCATCTGGGTTCCCTGCTCTCCTTGTTGGGCCCGAAGTTTCACTTTGGGGGGGTGCCTGAACTCCCGGACTCCCCCCTGAAAGAGGTGAATCCTCTGCACGGCCCAACCGGGCCGTAGGTACACGTACTGATACTGCTTATGAAGTTGCTGCCTGGCTTTATGAAGTTGCTGCCTAGCTCGCCATGCGGCGGCCGGCGTCCTCGATGCGGTCCGCGATCGAGCCGTTGATGACCTCGTCACCGACCTGCACCCGGATCCCGCCGACGACCTCGGGGTCCACGTCCAGGTTGAGGTGCATCGTGCGGCCGTAGAGCTTCGCGAGGGCGGCACCCAGGCGCCGCTTCTGCGGGTCGCTCAGCGGAACCGCCGAGGTCACGACGGCCACCATGCGGTCCCGGCGCTCCGCGGCCAGCTTGGACAGGGACTCCAGTCCCGCCTCCAGGCTACGTCCCCGCGGCGCGGCGACAAGACGCTTCACCAGACGCTCGGTCGTCGCGGCGGACCGACCTCCGAGCAGGCTGCGCAGCAGCTCGCTCTTGGCAGAGGTACCCGCCTTGCGGTTGGTCAACGCGGCACGCAGCTCGGTGCTCGAAGAGACGATCCGGCCGAAACGGAACAGTTCGTCCTCGACGCTGTCGAGCGTACCGGCCCGCTGGGCGGCGGTGAGGTCGGCGAGGCTCGCCAGCTCCTCCAGCGCGTCCACCAGGTCACGCGACTGCGACCAGCGGGAGCGCACCATGCCGGCCACCAGGTCGGCGGTGGGACCGCTGACCTGGGAGCCGAGCAGGCGCTGGGCCAGCTCGGCCTTCGCCTCCCCGGCCTGCGCCGGGTCGGTGAGGACCCGACGCAGCGACACCTCGCGGTCGAGCAGCGCGGTGACGGCGGCCAGCTCGTCGGCGAGCTTGGACGCGTCGACGGACGTGTTGTCCGTCAGCGCGTCGAGACGCTCACGTGCGGCTGCCAGGGCCTCGCGGCTCGCTCCGTTCATCGGGTGGCCTCGGCCTTCTCCTCGAGCTCGTCAAGGAAACGGTCGATCACACGGCTCTGGCGGGCGTGGTCCTCGAGGGACTCCCCGACGAGCCTGCCGGCCAGCTCGGTGGCCAGCTTGCCGACGTCCTGGCGGAGCACGGACGCAGCGGCCTTGCGGTCGGCCTCGATCTGGGAGTGACCGGCGGCGACGATCTCCTCACGCTGCCGCTGGCCCTCCGCGCGCATCTCGGCGATGAGCGCGGCACCCTGCTCCTGCGCCTCCTGACGCAGGCGCGCGGCCTCGTGCCGGGCCTCGGCGAGCTGGGCCTTGTACTGCTCCAGGACGCTCTGAGCCTCTGTCCGCGCGGCCTCGGCCTTCTCGATACCGCCCTCGATGGCGTCGCGACGCTCTTCCAGAACCTTGTTGATGTTCGGAAGGAGCTTCTTGCCCAGGACGTAGAAGACGATTGCGAAGGCAATCAGGCCGATGACGAGCTCAGGGATCTCCGGGATGAGAGGATTCTGGGCCTCTTCCTCGGCGGCCAGCTGTACCAGGGGCGAGATCACATCAGTTCCTTCCGTCGAAGTTTCTCGTCGGCCAGGACCGGATCAGGAAGGAACCGGGTAGACGAAGCCCATGACCAGACCGATCAGGGCCAGCGCCTCACAGAGCACGAAGCCGAGGATCTGGTTCTGACGGATGAGACCGGCGGCCTCGGGCTGCCGGGCGAGGGCCTGCGTACCGTTACCGAAGATGACGCCCACGCCGATGCCGGGGCCGATGGCGGCCAGGCCGTAGCCGATCGCGGCGAAGTTGCCCTGGATGTTGGTCGCAGCGAGGGTCTGGAGAGCGGACATGCCGTTTCTTCCTTCTTGTTCAACGGGCCGGTGGGGGTTGGCCACCGGGCGTATGCGGGGTGGTTCTGTCTGGCTCAGTGGTGCTCGGCGAGCGCGCCCTGGATGTAGCTGCAGGACAGGAGGATGAAGACGTAGGCCTGGAGCGCCTGGATGAACAGCTCGAAGACCGTCATCACGAGGACCATCACGAACGACACGGCCGAGTAGGCCATGCCGATGCCGTTCAGCAGGTACCAGGTGCCGATGGTGAAGATCAGCAGCAGGACGTGCCCGGCGAACATGTTGGCGAAGAGCCGCACCGCGTGCGTGAAGGGCCGGATGAACACGTTCGACAGGAACTCGAAGAACATGACCATCGGGAACACCGGACCGAGCGACGGGTCGTACGCGGTGAGGTTCTTGAAGCCGCCGACGAAGCCGTGCCGCTTGAAGGTCAGGGTCATCCACAGGATGTAGACGATCGCGGCGAGGCCGGCCGGGAAAGCGATGATCGCGGTGGCCGGGAACTGGGCGATCGGGACGATCGACCAGAGGTTCATGATCCAGATGAAGAAGAACAGCGAGACCATGAGCGGGACGTACTTCTCGCCCTCGCGCTTGCCGATCGTCTCGTAGACGACGCCGCGGCGGACGAAGTCGTAACCGGCCTCACCAACCATCTGGAGCTTGCCCGGCACCAGCTTGGGGTTGCGGAAGGCGGCCCAGAAGAACCCGATGACGAGGACCGTGCTCAGCACGGTCAGCAGCATCGGCTTGTTGAACTCGATCCCGCCTACGGTGAACAGCGGCTCGAAGAGAAAGGAGTGCAGGCCGGGGGTCGGGAAACCGCACCCATCGAAAATATGACAATCAGTCTCGAAGGCGAGCGTCTTGGCGTCACTCACCGCGAGCTCCTTCAGCGTGGCGCATGGGTACGGCAACCTCGATGTGTCGGCGCGGTGTGCGACCGCGGAACGGCACTGGACTGGACTTGCGGATATGGGGGCGGCGACTGGGCTCTGAGTCGTGAGGCGTCACAGACACGGCTGCCACCCACGCCAGCTCTGCCGCAGTTGTGGCGAGACCATAGCAAATGAGCGGAAGCCCCTTTACACCAGCCCTACGGATCACGACGGCGTCCGGGCGGAGTCCGGCTCCACGTAGAGGACCTTGGCCTTCATGTGCGAACGCACCTGCGCCGCGATCCACACCAGGGTGGCGGCAAGCAGGGTGAAGGCGAAGCACTTCGGATTGAAGGCGGACGTACCGCGCAGGGTGGTCAGGACGACCATCAGCAGCAGGATCTGCGTGGTGTAGACCAGCAGCCCCATCATCTGGAAGAGGTGGGGAAGCGAGCGTGCCGTCCGTTGCAGCACGACGAGGCCGCTGGTCATGAACAGCACGACGAGAAGAGCGCCGAAGGCGGCGCCGAGCGCACCCTTGCCGCCGGCCACGGCGGCACTGACTGCGACTCCCACCACGCCGGCGGCAGCGGTGGGCAGAGCGCAGTGAAGGAGCGTTCGGACGTCGTTGGACTGCATGGGGGCAGCTCCTCCGGCGAGGTCTGGGCGGAACGGTGTGGGTCGTCGATGGACGACAGTATCCCGAGAGCGACGAGGCATACCTCACCCGGGTGGCCGGATTGAGCGGATGCCACCCACGATACTTCCCGGGGTTCTCGTGAACCGTATCACAAACTATTTGATGCAGTCTTTACCCGGAAGGATGCCGACCGTCACACGGACGGGTCACAGGACGACACGACAAGGTGACATGTGGTCGCAAGAGTGCTATACGCGCCGGGCGCGAGTCGAGCCGGGGGCCACATTACGGACCATGCGCTCCGTATGTATAGAAGCCCTGGCCGGACTTGCGCCCCAGCAGGCCGCCGTCGACCATGCGGGACAGCAGCGGCGGCACGGCGTGCGTGGGCTCCTTGAACTCCTCGTACAGGGCCGTGCCGATGGCCGCGACGGTGTCCAGGCCGATGAGGTCCGCGAGCGCCAGCGGGCCCATGGGGTGGGAGCAGCCCAGGGTCATGGCCTTGTCGATGTCCTCGGCGGTGGCGAAGCCCGACTCGTACATCCTGACGGCGGCCAGCAGGTACGGGATGAGCAGGGCGTTCACCACGAAGCCGGAGCGGTCGGCGGCCTGGACGACCTGCTTGCCGAGTACCGCGGTCACGAACTCCGCGGCGATGCGGCGGCTGCGGTCGCTGGTGAGCAGCGAGCCGACCACCTCCACCAGGGGCAGCACCGGGGCGGGGTTGAAGAAGTGCAGGCCCAGGACCTGACCGGGGCGGTCGGTGGCGCGGGCCAGCCGCATGATCGACAGGGCGGAGGTGTTGGAGGCCAGGATCGCCTCCGGATCCTCCACGATCTCGTCCAGCGTGCGGAAGAGCCGCAGCTTGGTGGGCTCGTGCTCGGGGGCCGCCTCCAGCACCAGCTGGCGGTCGCGCAGATCGGCGAGGTCGGTGGTGAAGGAGACCCGTGCCAAGGCGGCATCGCGGTCGGCCTCGGTGGCCTTGCCCCGGCGGACGCCGGCGGCGAGGGAGCGTTCCAGCCGGGTGCGGCCCCGCGCGAGCCCCTCCGGTCCGGAAGCGGCGACCAGGACGTCACGCCCGGCTCGGGCGCACACCTCGGCCAGCCCCGCGCCCATCACCCCGCACCCGACCACACCGACGCGCCGGATCGCCAGGGCCGCCGCGGTCTCCTGTGCCGGGGCGGGCTCTGCCGACCGGTCGGGCTCCACGGGCGTCACAGATGCAGCCGTCGCAGTACTCATCTCACATCTCCTTCGGACCGAGCCCGGCCGGCGGCCGGGACAGCACTCGGCTCCGTCGCCGAGCGACCGGTGACCTGGCTCGGCCGTGTTCGGTGGCATACGGAGGGCGGCGGAGCCGGAATCGGGGGTACGGCGCCGGCGGGAGGGTCCGGTGGGACGGGAGTCCGGCCGTACGAGGTCCAGCGGGCCGCGCGGCGGGACCGGGGTCGCCGGCCGGGGCCGCCGGGCCCCGCACGGCCGGCTCTCGTCCGGGGCCTGTCCGACAGGCTCCCGTCGTCCGCCCGGAGGGCGGGCCCCCGCGGCGGCGACCCGGGGCCCGCGCGTGCTCGGCTCGAGCGGGGGGAACATGCCTGCCGGCGTCGCGGGCGGGCGGGAATGTCGGACCGGCTTGAGGCCGGGCGGAGGTATGGACCCGTCGTGGTTCAGGGGGTCGGGGTGAGGTCGCGCAGGAGGTTGAGGCGCTCCTCGCCCACGCGGGTGCGCAAGGCGGGGTCGGTGACGCCCTGGCCGGGGCTGTCGGCCAGGCAGAGGACACCGACCTTGCCGATGTGGCGGTTGGCCTGCACGGAGCGGGCCGCCTCGGCGATCTCCGGGAGGGGGTAGACCGCGGAGAGGGTCGGCACGATCCGGCCGAGGGACAACAGCCGGTTCAGCTCCCACTGTTCCTGAAGGTTCGCGGCGTGGCTGCCGACTATTCGCTTCAGTTTCATCCACAGGTACCGGTTGTCGTACGCGTGCTGATAGCCCGTGCTGGAGCCGCAGGTCACCACCGTGCCGCCACGGCGGACCACGAACACGGAGATCGGGAAGGTGGCCCGGCCAACGTGTTCGAAGACGATGTGCGGGTCCTCTCCCACCTCCCGGCGGATGATGCGGCCGAGCCGCTTGCCCGTCTCGATCACCGCCGCCGGGTCGTCCGCCGTACGGTCGTCGAGGCCGATCTCCTGACGGTCGATCACCACGTCACAGCCGAGCCGCCGCGCCGCCTCCGCCTTCGCGGGTGAGCTGACGACGCCGACCGGGATGCCGCCGCCGTTCTTGACCAGTTGCACCGCGTAGGCGCCGAGGCCGCCGGCCGCACCCCAGACCAGCACGACGTCGCCCTGCTTGAGCCGGGCGCCCCGGTCGCCGACCAGCATCCGGTACGCGGTGCCCGCGCACAGCGGACTGCAGGCCGCCTCCTCCCAGGTGAGGTGGCCGGGCTTGGGGATCAGCTGGCTGGCCCGGACCACCGCGTAGTGGGCCAGGCCGCCGAAGTTGGTCTCGAAGCCCCAGATGCGCTGCTCGGCGCCGAGCATCCCGTCGGCCTGCGTGGCCGCTTCCTGGTCGTCGACCTGTACGCAGCTGACCACCACATGGTCGCCGGTCTTCCAGTGCCGCACCCCGGACCCGGTGCGCACCACCACGCCGGCGCCGTCCGACCCCAGCACGTGGTACGGCCGGTCGTGCCGCGCCGCCCAGCCTCCCTGCGCGGCGAACTGCTGCAGGAAGCGGAAGGTGGGCAGCGGCTCGAAGATCGCCGACCACACGGTGTTGTAGTTGACGGCGCTGGCCATGACGGCCACCAGCACCTCGTCCGGCGCCAGTTCGGGCATCGGCACCTGCCCGATCCGCAGTGACTTGCGGACGTCCTTGTCAGCCACACCCTGGAACATCTCCGCGTCCTCGGCGCGCAGATACGCCGCGGTGTATTCCGTGGGCAGCGCCAAGCGCTCGAGTTCCTGCGGGGGCGCGCCCGCCCGAACCGCTTCCGACAGAGAGGTCATGGTTCGCCTTTCCCGGGATTCGCACGGCCCGAGCGTCGGTCCGTGCGCCGCATTGTCAGGCCCTAGTCGCGGTAGCACTGCACTTCGTCGGCGGGAATCCAGTCGCCGCTTTCCTCGAACTTGATGAAACCGCGTTTGACGTAGTGCTTCTCGTCGACGATTTCATACCGTTCCTTGAGCAGGAAGGACTTTCCGAATCCGACGCATTCGCCGACAAAAGCTAGATAGCCGTCCTGCCAGCCCTCGGAGGTGAGGAGCGTACGGTTACCCCAGTCGTCGTAGTAGTAGCCCGAGAATGCCGACTCCGACTCGACCCATTGGACGACGAAACGGCCCGTGAGATCGTGCTCCGGCACGCGCTGAGTCATCTCGTAGGCGTGCCCGGAGAAGGTCGGTGCCGTGTTCCAGGAAGCGAGTCCCTTGGTGGCCGGGTCGGCGGTGAAGTTCGTCCACTCCGCGCGGAAGTCGCCGAGCAGGAAATCCAGGTCGTGCATCTTTTCCGGCGCCGACGGCTTGACGAATTCCTGCTCCCCGGAAGGCACGGGTTCCTGCTCGGAGACACTCATTGCGGGACCACTCCAATTCTGGATGACACATGGGCTTCTGGATGACACACGGGAATTCGCTGCATGCTAATCACGCGGAGACCCCTATCGCCAACCCCTACCGTCTCCCCATTCACCATGGCGCGGCTTCTGGGGTGGCTGCGGGGACGCGGTTAGGGGCGATCAGTGCATACCTTCGGCGCCGAAGTGCGCGGTATGCCAATCTCTCGGGCGGGTTCAGGTGACGAACGAAGCGCAGCTGGTTGATTACCTCAAGAAGATGGCAGCCGATCTGCGGCAGGCCCATCGGCGGATCAGGAAACTTGAGGCAGACGGCGCCGAGCCCCTCGCCATCGTCGGAATGGCCTGCCGGCTGCCCGGCGGCGTCGGCTCTCCCGACGAGCTCTGGGATCTCGTCGCGCGCGGCGAGGACGCCATCACCGGCATGCCGGGGGACCGCGGCTGGGACCTCGGCACGCTCTACGACCCCGATCCCGACCACCCCGGCACGTCCTATGCCGTGGAGGGCGGGTTCGTCGCCGGGGCCACGGAGTTCGACGCCGAGTTCTTCGGTGTCTCCCCGCGCGAAGCCCTCGCGATGGACCCGCAGCAGCGGCTGCTGCTGGAGACCGCCTGGGAGGCCCTGGAGAACTCCGGGCTGGATCCGCGGTCGCTGGCCGGCTCACGCACCGGCGTGTTCACCGGACTCATGTACCACGACTACGCCACCGGTCCGGGCACGCTGCCCGACGAGGCCGAGGGCTACCTGAGCACGGGCACGGCCGCCAGCGTGGCCTCAGGGCGGATCTCGTACTTCCTCGGCCTGGAGGGGCCGGCCGTCACCCTCGACACCGCCTGCTCGTCGTCACTGGTCGCCTTGCACCTCGCGATGCAGGCGCTGCGCGACGAGGAGTGCGACCTGGCGCTGGCGGGCGGTGCGACCGTCATGTCCACCCCCGCCACGTTCGTGGAGAACTCCCGGCAGCGCGGCCTCGCGCGCGACGGCAGGTGCAAGTCGTTCGCCGCCGCGGCCGACGGCGTCGGCTGGGGCGAGGGCTCCGCGCTGCTCGTCGTCGAACGGCTCTCGGACGCCCGCCGCAAAGGCCACCAGGTCCTGGCGGTGGTGCGGGGCAGCGCGGTCAACCAGGACGGCGCCTCCAACGGTCTCACCTCCCCCAACGGCCCTTCCCAGCAGCGGGTGATCCGGCAGGCCCTGGCCTCCGCCCGGCTCGGCTCCGCGGACGTCGACGTGGTGGAGGCGCACGGCACGGGCACGACCCTGGGCGACCCGATCGAGGCGCAGGCCCTGCTGGCCACCTACGGCCAGGACCGCCCCGCCGACCGCCCGCTGCGGCTCGGCTCGGTGAAGTCGAACATCGGGCACACCCAGGCCGCCGCCGGCGCCGCCGGGATCATCAAGATGGTCCTGGCGATGCGGCACGAGCAGCTGCCCCGGACGCTGCACGTCGACTGTCCCACGCCCGAGGTGGACTGGTCGGCGGGCGCGGTGGAGCTGCTGACCGAGAACCGCCCCTGGCCGCGCACCGACCGCCCCCGGCGGGCCGGGGTGTCCTCGTTCGGGATCAGCGGCACCAACGCGCACGTCATCCTGGAGGAACCGGAACCGGCCGACCTCGCCCCGGAGCAGGCGCCGGACGAGGACACGGTCGGCGCCGCGGTCGCCGCGCTGCCGGTGGTGCCGGTGCTGCTGTCGGCGGCCATCGCCGGGGCGCTGCCGGCGCAGGCCGCCCGGCTGCACGCGCATCTGCTGGACCGGCCCGAGCTGCGGCTGGACGAGGTGGCGTGCGCGCTGGCGACCACACGCACCGCGTTCGAGCACCGCGCGGTGCTGTCGGTCGAGGACCGCGCCGACCTGCTGGACAGGCTGGCCGAGCTGGCGGCGGGCGGCAGCCCGGCCGGACTGGTGAGCGGGGTCGCCGACGAGGTGCGCAGCGCCTTGCTGTTCACCGGGCAGGGCGCGCAGCGGCCGGGCATGGGGCAGGAGTTGTACGAGGCGTTCCCGTCGTTCGCGCGGGCCCTGGACGCGGCGTGCGAGGAGCTGGACACGAGGCTGGACAGGCCGTTGCGTCCGCTGCTGTTCGCCGCCCCGGACAGCGCCGAGGCACGGCTGCTGGACCGGACGCTCTACACCCAGTCGGCGACGTTCGCGCTCGGGGTGGCGCTGTTCCGGCTGCTTCAGGAGTGGGGCGTGCGCCCGCGGCTGCTGTCCGGGCACTCGGTGGGCGAGCTGACCGCCGCCCATGTGTCGGGGCTGTTGTCCCTGTCCGACGCCTGTGAACTGGTCACCGCGCGAGGCCGGTTGATGCAGGAGCTGCCCGAGGGCGGCGCGATGGTGTCGGTGGCGGCGACTCCGGAGGAGGTGCTGCCCCTGCTGGCCGGTCACGAGTCGGTGGCGGGCATCGCGGCGGTCAACGGACCGGGATCGGTGGTGGTGTCGGGCGACGAGGGCGTGATCTCGTCGATCGCGGCGCACTTCACCGAGCTGGGGCGCCGGACCCGGCGGCTGCCGGTGAGCCACGCGTTCCACTCCCCGCTGATGGATCCGGTGGTCGAGGAGTTGCGGCAGGTCGCCGGGCGGCTGTCGTTCGGCGAGCCGGTCATCCCGGTGGTCTCCAGCGTGACGGGCACGCTCCTCGAACCGGCCGACTGGGCGGACCCGGCCTACTGGGCGCGGCAGGTGCGGGAGCCGGTCCGTTTCCACGACGTGGTGCGCGCCCTCGCCGCCGAGGGCGTGAGCGTCTTCCTCGAACTGGGCGCCGACGCCGCGCTCACCTCCATGGTGGAGGAGACCCTGGCGGACGCCGGGGGCACGGCCGCCGCCGCCGCCGTGCCAGCGCTGCGCCGGCAGCGCTCGGAGGTCCGCACGCTGACGGCCCTGCTGGCGCACGCGCACACGGCCGGCGTGGGCATCGACTGGGCGGCGTTCTTCGCCTCCCGTCCGACGCGGCGGGTGCCGCTGCCGACGTACGCCTTCCAGGGATCGCGGTACTGGCTGCGGGGCATCCCCGGGGCGGGCGACGTGGCCGCGGCGGGCCTGGTCCCCGCCGAGCACCCCTTGCTGGGCGCCACGGTGGTCCCGGCCGCCGAGGGCGGCCGACTGTTCACGGGGCGGCTGTCCGCCGACAGCCATCCGTGGCTGGCGGACCACGCGATCGACGGCACGGTGCTGCTGCCCGGCACGGCCGCGGCCGAGCTGGCGCTGTGGGCGGGCGGGCATCTCGGGCTGGACCGGGTGGCGGACCTCACCCTGGAGGTGCCGCTCGTCCTGCCTGCCGAGGGCGGGCTGCGCGTCCAGCTCACGGTGGGTGCCGAGAACGCGGCGGGCGAGCGTGAGTTCGGCCTGTACGCGCAGCCCGAGAGGTCCGCCGAGGACGTGTGGACGCGGCACGCCGACGGCATCCTCACCGCGGCCGGCGGCCTGCCGGGCGAGGATCTGGCGGCCTGGCCGCCCGCGGGCGCCGAGGAAGTGGACATCGCCGGTCTCTACGCGGATTTCGCGGCGGCCGGCTTCCACTACGGACCGGTCTTCCAGGGGCTGCGCGGGGTGTGGCGGCTCGGCGAGGAGGTGTACGCCGAGGTGCGGCTGCCCGAGGCGTCCGCCGGTGACGCCGGGGAGTTCGGGCTGCATCCGGCGCTTGCCGACGCCGCGCTGCACGCGTCCGCCTTCGTGCCGGGCGAGTTCGGCCGGGAGCAGCAGGGCAGGCTGCCGTTCGCGTGGCGCGGGGTGTCCCTGCACGCGGCGGGTGCCGCTCGGTTGCGGGTACGGCTGACCCCGACCGGCCCGGACACGCTGGCGCTGCTGTTCGCCGACGCCACCGGCCGCCCGGTGGCCACGGTGGATTCACTGGTGGTGCGGCCCGCCGGTCGCCCGCCGGCGCCGGACGCCGCCGGGAACGCGCTGCTCCTGCCTTCCTGGGTGCCGGTCGGCCAGGCGGAGCCGGTGGGCCGCTGGGCCGTGCTGGGCGCG
>NZ_NTGE01000191.1 GCF_002291145.1 Streptomyces sp. SA15 | reverse complement strand
CGCCAGGGCGACGGCCCCCGCCGCCAGGTCGCCGGCCCGCAGCCGTCGCCGCAGCACCGCCAAGTACCGTCCGGCGGTGGCCGGTTGCCCCTCCCCCGCGCCCCGCAGCACCGCGCACGCGCTCGACAGCGCGGCCGGGACGGTCACCAGGGGCAGACAGGCCACGGCCGTGGCGAGGCCGACGCTCAGCATGTCGGCGAACAGGGTCATCCGGGGCCCGAAGACCTCGCCCGGCTCCCGTACGGCCATGTCCCTCACCCCTTGAGTCCGGAGCTGGCCATGCCCTCCACCAGGAAGCGCTGGAAGGCGAGGAAGAACAGCACGATCGGCAGCAGCGCGATCACCGACATCGCGAACATCGGGCCGAACGAAGACTGGCTGGAGGCGTCCACGAACGACCGCAGCGCGAGCGTGAGCGTGAACTTGTCCGGGTCGAAGAGGTAGATGAGCTGGGTGAAGAAGTCGTTCCAGGTCCAGATGAAGGTGAAGATCGCCGTGGTGATCAGCGCGGGCCGGGTGAGCGGCAGGACCACCTGGAAGAAGCTGCGGAAGGGGCCGCAGCCGTCGATACGGGCCGCCTCCTCCAGCTCGCGCGGCAGACCGCGCATGAACTGCACGATGAGGAAGACGAAGAACGCCTCGGTGGCGAGGAACTTCGGCAGGATCAGCGGCCAGTAGGTGTTCACCAGGCCCAACTGGTTGAAGATGATGTACTGCGGGATCAGGATCGCGTGGTGCGGCAGCATGATCGTGGCGATCATGAAGGCGAACAGCGGGCCGCGGAAGCGGAACCTGAGGCGTGCGAAGGCGTAGGCGGCGAGCGAGCAGCTGATGACGTTGCCGAGGACCGCGCCGCCCGCGATCAGCAGCGAGTTGGACAGCAGCCGCCATATGGAGACCTCGTTCACGCCCTCGAAGGCGGTCTCGTAGTTCGACCACTCCAGGTGGCTGGGCAGCAGGTCGAGGCTCGCGATGACCTCGTTCGCCGGCTTGAGCGAGGTGGCGAGCAGCCAGGCCAGCGGGTAGAGCATGACCAGCAGGGCGGCCAGGCAGCCGAGGTGCAGGGCGATCCGTCCCCAGGCGACGGGCTTGCGGGCAGCGGCGGTTGAGGCGGTGGTGGTGGTCATCGGTCCCCCTCGGACGCGTAGAAGACCCAGGAGCGCGACGTGCGGAACAGCACCGCCGTGACGACGCCGATGACGAGGAGCAGCACCCAGGCCATGGCGGAGGCGTAGCCCATGTGGGAGGCGACGAAGCCGCGGTCGTAGAGGTACATGGTGTAGACGAGGGTGGAGTCGGCGGGGCCGCCCTTGCCGGCGCTGACCGCGAAGGCGGGTGTGAACACCTGGAAGGCCTGGATGGTCTGGAGCACCAGGTTGAAGAAGAGCACCGGGGACAGCATCGGCACGGTGACGGACAGGAACTGCCGCCACTTCCCCGCCCCGTCCACGGCCGCCGCCTCGTACAGCTCGGCGGGTATCTGCTGGAGGCCGGCGAGGAAGATGACCATCGGCGCGCCGAACTGCCACACCGTCAGCAGCGCCACGGCCAGCAGCGCCCAGCCGGGCTTGTTGACCCAGCCGCCGGTGCCGAGCAGGTTGTCCACCGTGCCGCCGTCGTTGAAGATCGCCCGCCAGACGAGCGCGATGGACATCGAGGCGCCGAGCAGCGAGGGCGCGTAGAACGCGGACCGGTAGAAGGCCTTGCCGCTCTTCATGGACTTCAGGGCGAGCGCGACGACGAGGGCCAGGGCCAGTTGCAGGGGGACGGCGATGACGACGTACGTCACGGTCGTCACGACCGACCGCCAGTAGCGCGGGTCCTCGGTGAACATCTGCGTGTAGTTGCGCAGGCCCACCCAGTGGGGCGGGTCGAAGAGGTTGTAGTCGGTGAACGACAGGTACAGCGACACGGCCATCGGCAGCAGCGTGAGGACGACCGCGCCGAGGACCCACGGGGACAGGAACACCCAGGCGGCGCCCTCGCGTTCGCGCTTGGGGCGGCGTTTCGGGACGGTGGCGGGGCGCTTCGGTCGTGCGGTGGGTGCGGGGATGTCGGTGGTGGTCATGACCTCAGCTCCGCCTTCGCCTCGGTGACGTAGTTCTCGGCCGCCTCGCGGGGCGACATGCGCTCGTACGACACCTGGTCGTAGTCGCGCTGGAAGGTGGTCTGCAAGGCGTTGTCGCCCGAGGGCGGGGCCTGGGGCGGGTCTTTCAGTTTTCCTTCGAGGGAGGCCTGGTAGTCGGAGATGGTCTTGTCGAAGTCCTTCAGCTGCGGTGCCGTCTCCTCGCGGATGGTTTCGTTGACGGGGATGCCGCGGGTGGCGCCGAGGATCTTCGCCGCGTCCTTGTCGTTGAGGAGGAAGTCGATGAGCTGTGCCGCTTCCTTCGCGTGGCCGGTGTTGGCGGAGACGCCGAGGAACATGGACGGCTTGAAGTACTGGCCGGGCGTGCCGTCCTCGCCCGACGGCATGGGCGCGAGCGCGACACCGCTCGGGATGAGGGCGAGGTAACCGCTGGCCGGGGCGTCCCAGTTGGTGTCGGAGAGGGCCGTGCCGCGCCCGAGCGGGGTGTTCTCGACGGTGCCGTCGATCTGGGTGGTCTGCTCGGCGGTCGAGACGGCGCCCTCGCGGCGGAGCCTGTCGGTGAAGGTCCACCACTCGGTCAGGTCGTCGGCGGTGAAGCCGAGTCCGCCATCCTCGGTGTAGAGGGCCTTGCCCTGGCCGCGCAGCCAGACCTCGAAGGAGTCCTCGCTCTGGCCGGGGTCGGTGGCGCCCGGATTGCCGGTCTTCTTCGCCAGCGCACGCACGGCGTCGGCCCAGTCGCTCCAGGTCCAGCCCTGGCGCGGGAGTGGTACGCCCGATTCCTTCCAGGTCTTGACGTCGTACACGACGGTCTCGGTGCCGCGGCCCTGCGGGATCGCGTACTGCGTGCCCTCCACCCGGCCGGTGTCGAGCAGGCCCGGGTCGATCTCGGACGTACGCAGTACGGCCTTCTGCTGGGCGAGATCGAGCAGGACGCCCCCGGAGGCGTACTGGTCGATCTGGCGGTAGTCGAGCTGCATCACGTCGGGTGCGTCGCCGCCCGCGGCCTGGGTGGCCAGCTTCTGTTTGTAGGCGTCGTACCCCGAGAACGACGTCTGCACGGATATGTTCGGGTGCTGTTTCTCGAACAGGGCGACGGCCTGCTCGGTGCGCTCCGCGCGGTCGGGGTTGCCCCACCACGTGTAACTGAGCACGACCTTGCCGCCGCCCACCGAATCCCCGGATCCCCCGCAACCGGCCAGCACCGCACAGAGCGCTAGTGCGGCGGCCGTTGCGCAGAACCCCTTTGTCCTGTGTCCGGGCATGCCGAGGTCACCTCTTTCTCTCCTCGGACTTTCTGTTGACGCCCCCCTGAGCTCCCCTTGATCTCGCCTTGATCTCCCCCGGCGATTCTCCTCAACGCCCTTTGATCAGCCCCCTGTTCGGCGCGCCGCTAGTCGCCCCCGTACGGCAGCGTCGTCCCGGGCAGGTTGTACTCGTCCCGTCGGCCGCACATCCCGAAGCCGCCGAGCCTTGTGGGCGCGGCCTCGTACGCGGTCGCCTCGGCGAGATACGCCGGCTCGCCGTCCGCCAGTGCGTCGAGCTGGGCGCCGGTGCGTTCGGCGGTGGCCAGTGCTCCGGCCCGCCACAGCTCGCGCCAGTTCGGCACCTTGGCACGCACCAGCCGGGCTGCGGCACGCTGGAACTCGGCGTACGGGCCGTTGTCACCGGCGACGAGGGCCTCGCGCAGGGTCAGGTAGCCCTCGACGGCGAGGTCCCTGCGGCGCCGGGCGGCCGCCGCCGTCTCCTCTCCCCTGCCGGGCGGGAGCGTCGCCGCCGCCGCGTACCTCTCGGGGTCGGCGAGCACCTCGGGCGGGAAGGTGAAGATGGCGTCCCCGGCCTCGGGCAGGCCGCTGTTCTGCATCAGCACGGTGATGCGCAGATCGCCGCCCTGGACCATGCGGTGCACGGTCCCCGGCGTGAACCAGGCGACCGAGCCCGCCTCCAGCGGGATGTCCCGGTAGCCGTCGGGGCTCAGCGTCTGCACCGCGCCGCGGCCCCCGGTGACGACGTACGCCTCCGTGCACACCAGATGCAGATGCGGACTGCCGCCGCACACGCCGTCGGCGGCCTCCCAGTCGTACGCGCTGAGGTGGGACAGGCCTACGGCGCCGGGCAGCGGGTGCGGGAGCGTGGGCTTCACGGCTGCGGGGTCGTTCACCACGGCAGGCCCTCCAGGTACGTGCCGACACGGTCGCGGTCCCAGGCGCCGTCGGCGACGACGACCCGGTAGCGGTAGCCGAAGGACTCGCCCGGGGGCAGCTCGAACTCCTCGAAGAACGCCCAGGAGAACGCGACCGTCGGGAACGGCTCGGAGCGCACGAACCAGTGCGACTCGTGGACGGCCGCCTGCTCGTCGAGGTTCTCGGGGGCGTGCGAGAAGACGAGCGTGGAGTGCCCGTCGACCTCGTCGTGTTCGGTGGTGAACGCCAGCCAGGGCCCCTGGGAGCCCATCAGCTTCTCGGCGTCGGTGTCCGGGGCGAAGACGGTGCCACCGGTGAAGTCGCGCGGCCCGCGCCACTGGAGTCCGGTGTAGCCGGCCATCTCGCGGCCCGCGGTGGTCGGGGAGCCGAAGGCCAGTGGTGCGTCGCGGATGTTGGTGAGGCGGATCGACCAGTCCAGGGCCCAGGCGCCGGCCGCCTCGTCGACCGAGTGGACGGCGATGTCCCGTACCTCCCGCGCCCACTCCTGACCGCCGTTCTCCACCCAGGTGAGGTTCTCGGTGAAGGCCAGCCGGTCGTCCTCGACCGTGAACGCGGAGAAGCCGTCGTGCCGCATCGAGCCGACCCGCTCGGGCAGGCGCAGGTACCCCTCGCCGTGGACGTAGCAGTTGCCGCCCCAGAAGTTCTGGCCGGACAGATGACTCGCCGTCATCTGCAGACCCTTGTGCCAGCGGTGGTCGTTCGGACGGTAGCCGGTCACCGTGCGCCCGGCGAGGGTGCGCACCGGGTGGGCGTAGGGCTTGCGGGCCTCGAAGGCGTCGGGGTCGGGGCGGTAGACGTAGCGGAGGATCTCGGTGCCGTCCGCGGCGCTCACGGCGATGTCCTCGCCGTGCGTGTGACGGACGCGGATGGTGCTCATGCGCTCTCCTTGGGGGCCCAGTCGGGGTGCTCGCCGTGCATGGACGGGTAGAAGGGGTCGCCGGGTCCGATCTCGCCCGCGTGCACCGGGGCACCGGTGAACGCCGCTTTGTAGAGGGCGGCGGCGAACTCGAGGGTGGCGCGGGCCTCATGGCCGCTGTTCGGTGGCCTGACACCGTTGTCGTACGCGTCCAGGAGGGCGCCGAGTTGTGCCGTGTGCGAGCTGGGCACGTCCGAGGCGGGGGCACGCCAGGCGGCGGCGCGATCGGAGGCCACGTGCGGGGCCGGGGTGTAGACCCAGTCGTCGTTGCGGTGCCCGTACAGGTGGGTGAGCTCGACCGTGGCGTCGGCACAGTCGATGCGGAGGCGGCTGACCTCGTCCGGGGAGAGCACGCTGTTGACCACTGTGGCGAGGGCGCCGTTCTCGAAGCGTACGAGGGCCGTGGAGACGTCCTCGCTCTCGGTGTCGTGGACCAGGCGCGCGGCCATGGCGCGCACCTCCGTCCACGGGCCGAGCAGGTGCAGCAGCAGGTCGTACTGGTGGATGCCGTGTCCCATCGTCGGCCCGCCGCCCTCGGTGGACCACTTTCCGCGCCAGGGCACGGCGTAGTAGGCGGCGTCCCGGTGCCAGGTGGTCTGGCAGTGCGCGACCAGCGGGGCGCCCAGCTCACCGCTCGCGATCAGGTCGCGGGCGTGGACGGCGCCGGAGCCGTAGCGGTGCTGGAAGACCACGGACGCGTAGGCCCCCGAGGCCTCCTCGGCCGCCGCGATCTCGTCGTACTCGGCGAGCGACAGGGTCAGCGGCTTCTCGCACAGCACCCAGGCGCCGGCCTTCAGCGCGGCCACCGTCTGCTCCCGGTGCAGGGACGGGGGCGTGCCGATGAGGACGAGGTCGGGGCGTACGGCGTCCAGCATGGCGTCCATCGACGTGTACCCGGCGACGTCCTCGCCCGCGAGTTCCCGGAACTGGTCGAGCCGGTCCTGGTCCACGTCGACGGCGGCGACGAGCGCCACCCGGTCGGCGTTTGCTCTGAGGGCGGGCAGGTGGCTGCCGCTGACGATGGCGCCGGTGCCGACGACGGCGACCCGGCGACGGGCTGGGAGCGGGGGCATGCGGTTCTCCTGGGACGGCTCGGACACGCAGAAAGCGCTTGCTCTCAGAGAGCGACCCTAGGCGGCAACCGAATGTAAGGACAACCCCCCGAGCAGGGATAGAGGAAAGGCTTCCCCCGAACCTCCACGGCTCGGGGGGCCGGCCGTCAGTTGGCGCCGACGTCGTCGCCGTGCGTGACGCGGATCTTGGACTGGCCGTGGGGGAGTTTCTCCCAGTCGTCCATGAAGCGGGCCCGCAGGCCGTGCCGCTCGGCCAGGGCCACGAGCGTCTCGGTGCGGTAGTAGAAGTCCTCCCGCAGGACGTGGTGTTCCTCGCCCTCGGTGCGGTCGAAGGTGAAGTCGAACCAGCCGCCCGGCGCGAGCACCCGGCCCACGTTGGCCAGGCACTCCTCGATGACGGGCAGCGGCGAGTGGGAGAAGACGCTGTGCGCGTGGACCACGTCGAAGCGGGCCTCGGGGAGGAATCGCAGCGTCAGGTCACGCACCGGGGTCAGCGTCGGGAGCCGCTGTTGCAGGTCCATCTCCACGAGGGTGTCCTGCGCGGCGAAGAGGATGTCGGGCGAGATGTCGATGCCGTAGTAGTGCCCCGGCTCCAGGTGCCGGATGAACCGCCAGCCTCCCCGCAGGTTGCCGCAGCCGATCTCCAGCATGCGGTGCTCGGGGCGCAGCCCGTGCCCGAGCAGGTAGTCGAACTGCATCGCCCCGAGGGCCAGCCAGCGCTCACGGTTGCGGCTGCCGACCGCCGCGTCCGGGTCGGAGCGGGTGTCGGAGCGCATCACGGCGCGGTAGTAGGCGATGTGGTCGGTGTGCCGGTGACGCAACCACATGTCCCGGGCGGCGCGGGCCAGATGGCTCGGTACCCGGCCGGGGTGGCGTACGGCGTAGGTGATGCGGTGGCCGAGGGCGGCGCGGTTGGCGGTGAGGTTCTTGGCGGACATGCGGCCTTGCCTTCCTGAGTTTCGTTCGCCGAGCGGCGGCGGGCTGCTAACAGCCTGAGTACAGGAGAGGACCGCCCGACTCGGCCAATCGGCGCCGGTCTGTACGCGGATCGTGTACCCCCGTATCCGCCGATCGGGTGATGTGGTCGGTCGTCCGTGGCGTTGGGCAAGGGAGGGGGAACACGCCGATCCGGACGAGCGCCGGCTGGTGACGGTCGTGCACGTCGCGTTCTTCCGAGGGGCGGCGCCCGGCGCCGTACCTACGCGACGCTAAGCCCGCGCTTCCCCACCCGGCCGGAGCCCCGTCGGCTCCCCGCGGAACCGGTAACGGCGCTCGGGCCGTCCCGCCATTCCGTAGCGCAGGGACACGTCGGCGCTGCCGATGGCGTGGAAGTGCTCCAGGTAGCGGCGGGCGCTGACGCGGGAGACGCCGGCCAGGGTCGCGCACTCGGCGGCGGACAGGGAGCCCTCCGCGGAGCGCAGCGTGCGTTCGATCAGCTCGGCGGTCTCCACGCTCATGCCCTTGGGCAGCGTGCCGGCGGCCGATGCCGGTACGGCCGCTCCGGCCAGCACCCGGTCCACGTCGGCCTGGCTGCGGACGACGGCGGTGAGCAGGCGGCCGCGCTGGACGGCGTAGCGCTCCAGGCGGGCGCGCAGGTCCTCGAAGTCGAAGGGTTTCAGGAGGTAGTCGACCACGCCGTGGCGGGCGGCGCCGCGCACCGCCTCCGCCTCCCGGGCGGCGCTGATGACCATGACGTCGCAGTCGTGGCCCGCGGTGCGCAGCCGGGGGATGACATCCAGGCCGAAGACGTCCGGCAGATACAGGTCGAGCAGGACGAGGTCGGGGCGCAGCGCGTCGACGGCGTGGGCCGCCTGCTCGCCGGTGTGGGCGACGCCGACGACCCGGAACGGCTCGACGCGTTCGACGAAGGTGCGGTGGACTCTGGCCACCATGAAGTCGTCGTCGACCACGAGCACGTCGATCGCGTCGGCAGCACCCGACGTACGGGACACAGCGGTCATCGTGGCGCTCCTTCCGCCACCGCGTCGGTGAGGTGGCTGACGGTCATGCGTGCGGTGAACATGGCCCCGTCCTGGGTGTTGGTCACCGAGATCTCACCTCCGTGACGCTCGCAGACCAGCCGCGTCAGCGCCAGGCCGATGCCACGCTCGCCCTCCTGCGCGGCCTTGGTGGTGAAGCCGTGCGAGAAGACCTCCCGGGCGAGTTCCGGCGCGACGCCGGGGCCGGAGTCGCGGACCACGATCTCCACGCTGGAGGCGTCCTGGCGGAGTTCGACCTCGACCCACCGTTCGCCGTCGTGCGCCGCGGCGTCGACGGCGTTGTCCACCAGGTTTCCGACCACGGTCGCCACGTCGGCGGCGTCCTGAGGGGTGAGCCGGTCGAGCGCGGTGTCGTCGGAGATCCGCAGACTGACCCGGCGTTCGGCCGCGAGGGAGGCCTTCGCCATCAGCAGGGCGGCGACGGCCGTGTCGCGGACGCGGCGGCTGAGGGAGACGTCCAGGGACTGGCGGCGCTGGTTGAGCGCGCGGATGTAGCGCACGACCTCGTCCTGCTCGCCGATCTGGATCAGTCCGGAGATGGTGTGCAGTTGGTTGGCGAACTCGTGGGCCTGGGCGCGCAGCAGTTCGGTGGAGCTGCGGAAGGAGCCGATCTCCCGCTCCAGCCGGGCCAGTTCGGTGCGGTCCCGCAGGGTGGTGACGCTGCCGAGCGGGCGGCCGTCCTTGGCGACCGTCATCCGGTTCATCACCAGCACCCGGCCGTGCCGGACGACGACCTCGTCGCGCCGGCCGGCCGTGCCCTCCCGGTCGCCGGCCAGCACGTCCCGCAGCCGTCCCTCGATGCCGAGTTCGGCGAGGCTCAGGCCCACGCAGTCCTCGGGCAGGTCGAGCAGGCGCCGGCCCATCTCGTTGGCCAGGGTGAGCCGGTGCTGCGGATCCAGGGCGATCACGCCCTCGGCGATGCCGTACAGCATCGCCTCGCGGTGCTCGGCCAGTCCCGCGATCTCGCGCGGTTCCAGGCCGAGGGTCTGCCGTTTGACCCGCCGCGCCAGCAGCCAGGAGCCGGCCACACCGAGTCCGCTGGCGATGCCCAGGTAGGCGAGCAGGTACGAGGAGGCGCCGCTGAGGCGCTGCCACACCGTCGGGTCCGCCTCGCCGATCATCACCGTGCCCAGGTGCTCTCCGAGGTTCTCCTGCGTCGCGCCGAGCACGGGCACCTGGGCCACGAGTTCGCGGCTTCCGTCCAGCCGCAGCGAGCCGGACCAGCCCCGGCCCTCGGCCGCGCCCTCGCCGAGAGGCAGCGGGTCGCCGGTCACCGTGGGGTTCGTGGAACTGACGATCCGGCCGTCGGCGTCGGCCACCGTCACCGAGGTGACCCCGGACTGCGTCTGCATGGAGTTCACCAGCGGGGCCAGCGCCTCCCGCGGCAGGGGTCGCGTGAGCTGACTGCGCACCAGGGGGTTGGCGGCCAGCTGTTCGGCCAGGGCCGCGACCCGGCGGCCCTCGACACGGTTGAAGGTCGCCTCCGACTGGGCGAGGGAGACCGCGGCGACGGCCGCCAGCACCACGACGACGATGGCGAGCTGGAGCAGCAGCATCTCGCCGGCGAGGGTCTGGCGACGGAAAGTGGCGGTCACGGCCGCCATCATGGCGTCCACCTGCGGTCAGGGAAAGAGACGTACAACCACCCGACGGTCCGGTGGTCACAAAGACCACAACCTCCGTTGCTTCCGCAAGCGGGACACATCGTTAACGTGCGGGCAACATGTGGCCCACATCACCCTCCCCCACAGGGCCTCCCCGTACCTTCATCGACGTACCGACAGGTGGTGGCACTCGTGCGCCTGCGCACCCCCCTCGCCCTGTTCGGGGCCGCCGTGCTCGTGCTCGTAGGACCTCCGCTGCTCACGAGCGGCAGCGGCGCCGACACCGGCACACAGATCCCCGGCCTACGCTTCATGGTCCCCAACACACCCGGCGGCGGCTACGACATCACGGCCCGCACCGCCGCCAAGAACGCCGAGGACGCCGGACTCACCCACAACATCGAGGTGTTCAACCTGCCCGGCGCCGGCGGCACGGTCGGCCTGAGCCGGCTGGTGAGCGAGCACGGCAACGGCAAGCTCGCCATGTCCATGGGCCTCGGCGTCGTGGGCGCCGTCCGCTCCAACGACGCGCCGAAGACCCTCGCGGACACCACCCCGATCGCCCGGCTCACCGAGGAGCAGGACGTCGTCGTGGTCGCCAAGGACTCCCCGTACAAGACCATCGACGAGCTGATCGACGCCTGGAAGAAGGATCCCGGCAAGCTGCCGGTCGGCGGTGGCTCCTCCCCGGGCGGGCCGGACCACCTCGCGCCGATGCTGATGGCCCAGGCCGCCGGGATCGCCCCGAAGCAGGTCAACTACATCCCCTTCGACGGCGGCGGCGAGCTGCTCGCCTCCATCCTCGGCAGCAAGGTCGCCTTCGGCGTGTCCGGCGTCGGTGAGTACCTGGACCAGATCAAGGCGGGCGAGCTGCGGGTGCTCGCGGTCACCGGCCCGGAGCGGGTCGACGAGCTCGACGCGCCCACGCTGATGGAGTCCGGCTACGAGGTGGACTTCACCAACTGGCGCGGCATCGTGGCCCCGCCCGGTCTGTCGGAGGCCGAGCGGGACAAGCTCACCGCCCTGATCGAAGAGCTGCACGACTCGCCCGAGTGGCAGCAGTCCTTGAAGCAGAACGGCTGGGACGACGCGTTCCTGACCGGCGAGAAGTTCGGCGCGTTCCTGGACGCCCAGGACAAGCGCGTGGTTTCGGTGCTGAAGGAGCTGGGACTGTGACGACGCAGACCACCGACATATCCCCCGCGCCTTCGGCCGACCGCCGCTCCTGGCTGCGCGAGCACTCCGAACTCGGCGTGTGCGTCCTGCTGCTGGCGCTCGGCGTGCTCGTCCTGACCGACGCGCTCACCATGGACGTCGACATCACCCAGCGCGGTCCGGTCGGCCCGAAGACCGTGCCGATCGTGGTCGGCATCGGGCTGCTCGTCATCGCCGCCCTGCTCGCCGTCGACGTCCTGCGCGGCGGCCGCGGCCAGGCCGAGACGGGCGAGGACGTCGACCTGTCGGAACCGGCCGACTGGCGTACGGTGCTGCTGCTCGCCGGGGTCTTCCTCGGCACGGCCGTCCTCATCGAGCCACTCGGCTTCCCCATCGCGGGCGCCCTGCTGTTCTGGGGAGCCGCCTTCGCGCTCGGCAGCCGCCGCGTCGACCGGGACCCGCTGATCGCGGCCGTCCTCTCCCTCGTCACCTACGTCGTCTTCAACAACCTGCTCGGAGTGCCGCTGCCCGGCGGTCCGCTGATGGGAGTGCTGTGACATGGACGCCCTCAACTCCCTCATGGACGGCTTCGGTACGGCTCTGACCCCGGTCAACCTGCTGTGGGCCGCCCTCGGTGTGCTGCTCGGCACCGCGATCGGCGTGCTGCCCGGCATCGGCCCCGCGATGGCGGTCGCGCTGCTGCTGCCGGTGACGTACGGGCTCGATCCGATCGCCGCGTTCATCATGTTCGCGGGCATCTACTACGGCGCCATGTTCGGCGGCTCGACGACGTCGATCCTGCTCAACACGCCCGGCGAGAGCGCGGCCGTGGTCGCGGCCATGGAGGGCAACCCGATGGCCAAGGCGGGGCGCGGCGCACAGGCGCTCGCGGCCGCCGCCATCGGGCACTTCGCGGGCGGCCTGATCGGCACGATCCTGCTGGTCGCGCTGGCGCCGACGGTCGCCGACCTGGCGGTGGACATCGGTGCGCCGGACTACTTCGCCATCATGGTGCTGGCGTTCATCGCGGTGACGTCGGTGCTGGGTTCGTCGCGGATCCGTGGTCTTGCGTCCCTGCTGATCGGTCTGACGATCGGCCTGGTGGGCCTTGACCAGATGACCGGGCAGCAGCGTCTGACCTTCGGTTCCCTGCAACTCGCCGACGGTATCGACGTGGTGATCGTGGCCGTCGGCCTGTTCGCGATCGGCGAGGCCCTGTGGGTCGCGGCGCATCTGCGGCGCAGCCCGGGCGAGCCGATCCCGGTGGGCCGGCCGTGGCTGGGCCGCGCCGATGTGAACCGGACCTGGAAGTCGTGGCTACGCGGCCCGTTCATCGGGTTCCCGTTCGGCGCGATTCCGGCGGGCGGCGCCGAGATCCCCACCTTCCTGTCGTATGTCACCGAGAAGCGCCTGTCGAAGCACAAGGACGAGTTCGGCAAGGGCGCCATCGAGGGCGTCGCGGGACCGGAGTCGGCTGCTTCGGCCTCGGCGGCGGGCACGCTGGTGTCGATGCTGACCCTCGGCCTGCCGACCACGGCGGTCGCGGCGGTCATGCTGGCCGCCTTCCAGCAGTACGGCATCCAGCCGGGGCCCTTGTTGTTCGAGCGCGAACCCGACCTGGTGTGGGGCCTGATCGCCTCCCTGTTCGTCGGCATGGTGCTGCTGCTCGCGCTCAACCTGCCGCTGGCGCCGGTGTGGGCGAAGCTGCTGCGCATCCCGCGGCCGTATCTGTACGCCGGGATCCTGTTCTTCGCGGCGGTCGGCGCGTACGCGGTCGGCGGCGAGGTCATCGACCTGGTGATCCTCCTGGTCATCGGCCTGATCGGGTTCGGCATGCGGCGCTACGGCCTGCCCGTTCTGCCCGCCGTCATCGGGGTCATCCTCGGCCCGAACGCCGAACAGCAGCTCAGGCGCTCCCTGCAGATCAGCGACGGCAGCGTGACCGGGCTGGTGAACACGCCGTTCGCGGTGACCGTTTACGCGGTGATCGTGGTGCTGCTGGCCTGGCCGCTGCTGAAGAAGCTGGTGACCCGGGGCCGCGCGGAGGCCTGATCCGTCCGCCGGGGAGCGGGACGTCCGTGCGTCCCGCTCCCCGGCGGCGTCCGCTCAGTGGCGCAGCCGGTCGAAGCGGAACGGCGCGAGGGCCTCGGGGCGGCGGCCGGTGAGGACGTACTCGGTGAGTTTGTGGCCGGTGACCGGGCCCAGGGTGACGCCGAGCATGCCGTGTCCGGTGGCCACGAAGGCGTTGTCGTGGTCCGGAACGCGGTCGATGACCGGGAGCCCGTCGGGGAGGAAGGGGCGCCCGCCGACCCAGGGATCGCGGATCAGTCCGACCAGGTCGTCCGGGTCGTCGAACCAGCGGCCCAGGTAGTGCCGGCTGGCCAGGGCGACGGCGACGACACGGCGCCAGTCGAGGCGGTTGTTGTTGCCGCTGAGCTCCATCGTGCCGCCGATGCGGGTCGTGCCGCCGATCGGTGAGGCGACGGCCCTGCGCTCGCCGAAGTACAGCGTGTGCCGGGGCGCCGGATCCAGATCCACCGAGAAGCTGTAGCCCTTGCCCGCCTGGAGCGGCAGGGCGTGTCCCAGCGAGCCCAGCAGGCGGGAGGAGCGCATACCGGCCGCGATGACGACGGCCGCGCAGGGAATCTCGCCCTGCGTGGTGCGCAGCGCGGTGACACGGCCCCCCGAGGTGCGCAGCCCGATGGCCTCGACGTGCTCATGGACCTTCACCCCCGAGGATGCGAGCCTCTCGCCGAGCCCGAGGGCGAACGCCTCCGGGTCGACCACGCCCTCCCCCTCGACGAGGTACGCCGCACGCACCGAGGACGACAGCGCGTCGTCCAGCAGACGGGCCCCGTCGCCGGTGACGACGTCGTCGGGCAGTGGGTAGCGGCCGTCCGCCATCTCCCGCTGTACGGCGAAGTGGTGGCGGGCCTCGGCCGGTGACAGGAAGGCGTGCACCATGCCGGGACGGGTCAGGGTCGTGTCGACTCCGGCCTCCCGCAGCCCGTCGAAGAGGTCGAAGGTGGCGTGGTTCAGCTCGGCGATCGCCGCGTAGCCGCGCCGGAAGGCGGCCGGGGTGCTGCTGCGCCAGAACCGCCACAGCCACCGTACGAAGGCCGGGTCGGGCAGGGGCCGTAGATACAGGGGCGAGTCGGGGCGTCCCAGCGAACGCAACGCGTACCGAACGACGCCGGGAGCCGGGACCGGCGTCGAGTGGCTGAGGCAGACCCAGCCCGCGTTGCCGCGGGACGCGCCGGAGCCCAGGCCGCGCCGTTCGACGACCTCCACCGGGAGGCCCGCCTCGGCCAGGTAGTACGCGGTGCACAGTCCGACGACACCGCCCCCGACCACCACCACGGGGGCGGTCATGACGCCGGCTCGTACGAGGCGAGGAACTCCCGGGTGCGAGCCTGGACGGGGTTGTCGAGGACGTCCCGCGGGGGTCCCTCCTCCACGATCCGGCCGCCGTCGACGAAGACGACGTGGTCGGACACCTCGCGGGCGAAGGGCAGTTCGTGGGTGACCAGCAGCATCGTCATTCCGTCCGCGGCGAGTTCCCGCATCACGGCCAGAACCTCGCGGGTGGCCTCCGGGTCGAGGGAGGAGGTGGGCTCGTCGAAGAGCAGCACCTCCGGCTTGAGCGCGAGTGCCCGGGCGATGGCGACGCGCTGCTGTTCTCCGCCGGAGAGCCGGTCGGGCTGGGCGAGGCCGCGGTGTGCGACGCCGACCCGGCGCAGCAGCGTGACGGCCCGCTCCAGCGCCTCCTGTTCCGGCACGCCTGCCCTGCGCTGGGCCAGGACGACGTTCTCCACGGCCGTGAGGTGCGGGAAGAGGTTGAACCGCTGGAAGACCATGCCGACGGTGCGGCGCAGCCGGGGCAGGTCGCGGCAGACCGTGCGGCCGGCGCTGTGCACGACCTCGCCGGCCACCTCGACCGTGCCCCGGTCGGGGCGTTCGAGCAGGTTGACGCAGCGCATCAGGGTCGTCTTGCCGCCGCCGCTCTGCCCGATGACGCTCACGATGCGGCCGCGGTCGACCTCCAGGTTCACGTCGTCGAGCACCAGCCGGCCGTCGAAGGACTTGCTCAGCCCTTCGATCCGTACGACCGCGTCGGTGGGGGCCTCGGTGACGGCTTCCGCCGTGGTGACGGGCTCGGTCATACCGCCGCCTCCTTCCGCTTGATGTCCGCACCGGGGTCGGCGGCGAGCAGCTGCCTGGCTGCCCGTACCCGCCGCCGTCGCCACGGGGACAGGGGAATGCCGGCCCGTACCTTCCTCTCCAGCAGCAGAAGGAGTTGGGAGAGCGGGTAGCACAGGGCGAAGTAGATGGCCGAGATGACCAGGTACACCTCCAGCGCCCGGAAGGTGGCCGAGGTGATGAGCCGGCCCTCCGACATCAGCTCGGCGGCGGAGACGGTGACGAGCAGCGAGGTGGACTTCAGCAGGTCGACCAGCATGGTGTTGGTACCGGGCAGGGCCTGCCGGACGGCCTGCGGCAGGACGACCTGGGCGAAGATGGCCGCCCTGCCGAGGCCCAGCGCCTCGCCCGCCTCGGTCTGTCCGGCGTGCACTCCGCTGATCGCGGCGCGGAAGATCTCGGACAGGTAGGCGGCGTAGAAGACGACCAGGCTGAGGCATCCGGCCGTGAACACGTCCAGCCGGAGTCCGGCGGAGGCCAGACCGAAGTAGGTCAGGAAGATGATGGCCAGCAGCGGGACGTTCTTGAACACCTCGGTGTAGACGGCGGCGACGGCCCGGGCGGGCCATGCCCTGCTCAGCCGGAGCAGCGCCACCGCGAGGCCGAGGAGCACCGCGCCGACGAAGCTGACGACGGTGTAGGAGACGGTGCGCCAGAGCGCGTCGATCAGGTCGGACCGGTAGTCGGCCCAGGGGACTTGGAAGAGACCGGACATGTCATCCCCTCACTGGCCGAGCTGACCGACGGACGGCGGAGTCCAGTCCTGCGGCCGGTCCACGCCGCGGCGCGCGGTGGCGACGTCGGCGGACGGCTCGAGGAACTGCTCGGGGTCACCGCCGTACTTCTCGACGAGCTTCGCCATCTCGCCGTTTTTGTACATGGCGTCGATCTGCGCGGAGATCGCCTTCTCCAGCTCGGTGGCCTTCTTGGGGAGGTAGAAGCCGGTCTGGTACGGCTGGAAGTACTGGTAGTCGGGCTTCGCCTTGACCTCGGCGGCGGTGGGCGGTGTCAGGTACTGGGTGCTGATCTTCAGCTCCGGGCGCTCCTTCTGCGCGGCGATGATGATCAGCGGATCGAGGAAGCCGACGTCGACGCGGCCCGCGCCCAGGTCGTCGAAGACTCCGGTGGCGTCCGGGTAGGCGTGGAGTTCGGCGCCGGGGACGGCCTGGATGGACTTGACCCAGACGTAGCCCTCGACGGTGCCCAGGTTCAGGCCCTTGAGGTCGTCGACCGTCTTGTACGTCTTGCCGCTGCGGACGGCCATCGCCGGGGGTGAGTAGTACGGCGGGTCGGTGAACAGCCCTTGTTTCTGCCGCTCGGCGGACCAGGCGACACCGCCGATGGTGATGTCCACGCGTCGGGACTGCACTCCGGCGAGCATGCCGGCGAAGTCGGTGACCTGGGGCTTGATCTGGAGGTCCAGCTTCTTGGCGACATAGGTGAGGATGTCGCCGTCCAGTCCGACGATCTTGTCGCCCTGGACGCTGGTGTAGGGCGCGTACGGCTGGACGGCCACCTTGATGACACCGGGCGTGAGCGTGCCCAGGGCGGCGGTCTTCGCGGAGACGTTCTTCGGTTCGTCGTCGCCGCCGGAACCGCAGGCCGCGACCGAGGAAAGCAGCAGTATTGCCGACAAAGCGGATATGAGGGAACGCGCACGGGTCATGGCTCGGGCCTTCCGTAAGGGCGCTGAAGGTACCCGCCGTTTCACCGCGCTGTGCCCCCGGCGGGGATGTGATTGGGGCCATACGCTAGAGATCGGCCTGTCGCCAGTCACCGTTCACTTCGTACCAAGTTGTGGCTGATATCGCTCGATCCCCTGTACGGTGCGTCCAACCCGGCCACCCGCGACGGGAGGAACACCGTGCTGAGCCCGTCACTCGCGCAGGAGATCGCCGGGGACACCTCCGCCGTCATCGGCTTCAACGTGCTGATCACCGATGCGGAGGGCATGGTCATCGGCAGCGGCGACACCAGCCGGGTCGGTACCTTCCACGAGGCGTCCGTCGAGGTCGTCCGCACCAAGGAACCCGCCACCCACAGCACGTCACAGGCCCGGCAACTGCGCGGGGTGCGCCCCGGGGTCACCCTGCCGCTGGTCACCGACGGGCAGGCGGTGGGCACCGTCGGGATCACCGGCGCGCCCGCCCGGGTACGCCGCTTCGGACTGCTGGTGAAGCGCCAGACGGAGATCCTGCTGAGGGAGTCCGTCATGCTGCGCTCCCGCCTGCTCTCGGAGCGGGCGGCCGAAAAGCTGCTCGCCGACATCGCCTCGTACGATCCACAGGTCGTCGAGGGCGACTTCCTCGTGTTCCGGGCCGCCGAGCTCGGCTTCGACCTGCGGCTGCGGCGGGTCGCGGTGGCGTTCGAGGTGAGCGTGCCCGGCGCGGCGGCGCGGCGCCAGGGCGCTCCCACCCAGGACATGGCACTGGTTCGCTCGGAACTGCTGCGCACCGTCCGCGAGGTCTTCGCCGATCCCCAGGACATCGTGGCCGGCACGGCTCCCGGATGGATCGGCGTCCTGCACCGGCTTCCGGCCCGGCGTCCCATGGAAGCCGTGGTCGCCGACTGCCGGCGGGTCGCCGATGTCATCGCGGCGCAGGACTCTCTCGCCGCCCGCGTCGGCATCGGTGAACCGGCGGACTCCGTCGGCGGACTGCACGACTCGTACCAGGACGCCTGCGACGCCCTCCGCCTGGGCGGCCGCCCGGCGGGGGCCTCCCCCGTCCACCTGATCACCGATCTGCGGGTCCACCAGGTCCTGGCGGCGGTGCACCAGTCCGCCCGCAACCGCCTGCTCGACCTGACCACCGCGGACCTGCGCGCCCAGCCGGACTGGCCGGCGCTGCGGGACACGGTCATCGCCTGGTGCGAGAGCGGGTTCAATCTCGTCCGGGCGTCCGCGGCCCTGCACATCCATCGCAACACCGTCGTCTACCGGATGAACAAGATCGAGCAGATCACGGGCCGTCCGCTGCGCGACCACCGAGCCGCCCTGGCGCTCTATCTCGCCTGTCTGGCGGATCGGCTGGGCGGCCACTGAGAGGCCGTAACTCGCGTCGTTGCAGGGGGCGTTGACACGAAAGGGCGATCCGCGTCACGGTGAGGGCCCGTCGTGCCCGGAGGTCGTCCATGGCTCCGTCGTCAGCGCCCCGTTCCGATGCCGACATCGTCGAACGCCTGCGGGCGCTCCGTCCGTTCATCCGCGAGCACGCGCTGCGCGCCGAGCAGGAGAGGCGGGTGACGAGCGAGGTGGCCGCGGCGCTGACGGACGCGGGGATCCACCGGATGAACGTCCCCCGGCGGTACGGCGGCTACCAGTCCCGATTACGGACGCAGGTCGACGCGGTGGCCGAGATCGCCGCCGGCTGCGGCTCCACCGCCTTCAAGACCGTGATCCAGGCGGGCTGTTCCTACATCGCGGCACTCTTTCCCGACGAGGCGCAGGACGAGATCTTCACCAGCCCGGACGTACGGGTCGGCGGCACCCTCATCCCGGACGCCACCGCCGTCGCTACGGACTACGGCTACGTCGTGAGCGGCACCTCGGCCTTCGCCACCGGCTGCCATGACGCCGACTGGCACCTGCTGACCGCCCGGGTCGAATCCGCCGACGGCCCGCCAGAGGTGCTGTGGACGGCCGTGCCCATGGCAGAGCTGGAGATCCTCGACGACTGGTACGTCTCGGGGCTGGCGGGCAGCGGCAGCAACAGCGTGGTCGCCCGTGACGTCGTCGTCCCCGCTCACCGCGTCCTGCCGGTCGGTCCCCTGCTGGGCGGGGAGTTCCCGTCGAAGGCCAACGCGGACGATCCCTTCTACCGGATGCCCGTCCTGCTGCTGTTCTGTGCCTGGACGGCGCCGAACGCGCTCGGCCTGGCGCCGGCGGCGCTGACGGAGTTCACCGAGCGGATCCATCGCCGGGGCATCACGTATACCTTCCACGAGCGGCAGCACGAGGCGGCCGTCACCCATCTGCAGGCGGCCGAGGCGGCGATGAAGATCTCCTGCGCCGAGTTGCTGACCACCGAGTTCGTGGCCCTGATCGAGTCCCGGGCCGAGTCCGGCGAGCCCTACACGGTTCAGGAGCGGGCGAAGATCCGGGCGCAGAGCGGCTATGTGACGCGGCTGTGCAAGGAGGCCGTCGATCTGATCGGGTCCGCCTCCGGGGCGTCCTCCCTGCGCCAGGAGGTGCCCGTCCAGCGGGCCGTGCGCGATCTGCACGCCCTGAGCCTGCACTCCTTCGTCAATCCCGCCACCAATCTGGAGTTGTACGGCCGGGTCCTGTCGGGGCTCGATCCGGGCACGCCCTTCCTGTAGGCCCGTCACTTCCGCTGTTCGCCTGTCACCGGCCGGTCCTCCCTCAGCTGACCGAAGAGCTGCCGGGCCCGGTCCGCGTCCCAGCGCACGGCGCTGCCCTTGGGGGTGGAGAAATTCGGGTCGGAGACAGGCACGTTGAGCTGTCTGCCGCCGCCGGAGGTGACCTTCCGCATGGCCTGGAACAGCGACATGAGCTGCGGCAGGCCGGTGTCCTCGTCCACGACGAGCGTGTCGAGCCCCGCGGAAACGGTCGGGACGGACTTGGCCGGGTTGAGGAGCGTGCCCGGTGTGGCCGCCTTCCCGGCGAGCGCGGCCAGGAACTTCTGCTGGTTGCGGGTTCGGCCCAGGTCGCCCTCGGCCTCCTGCTTGCGCTGCCGGACGAACGCCAGCGCCTCGGCTCCGTCGAGGGTCTGGCAGCCCTTGCTCAGGTTCGCCCCCGACGCCTTGTCCTTGACGGGCCGGTCCAGGCACATGTCCACGCCGCCGACCGCGTCCACCACGCCGACGAAGCCCGCGAAGCCGATCTCGGCGTAGTGGTCGATGTGCAGTCCGGTGTTGCGCTCCACGGTCTCCACGAGCAGTTCGGGGCCGCCCAGGGAGAACGCGGCGTTCAGTTTGTCCGGCTCGGCGCGGTAGCTCCTGCCGGTGTAGGGATCGACGTACGGCGGGATGGTCACCCAGGAGTCGCGCGGCAGGCTCATCATCGTGGTGCCGGCCGCACCGGTGTGCAGCAGGATCATCGAGTCCGTGCGGCGGCCCTCGGCCGAACCGGTGCGCAGGTCCTTCCTGTCCTGCTGGGACAGTCCCTCGCGGCTGTCGGAGCCCACGACGAGGTAGTTGGTCCCCCTGCCCTGCGGCACGCGGCCGGCGAGCGTGTCGAGGTTCACCTCCTGGTCGAGTCTGGTGTCGGCCCAGACGTACGTGCCGACGCAAGGGGCGATCAGCGTGCACAGCAGGAGGATCCCCAGGCGCACGATCCGGCGGCGCCGGGTGGGTCGGGGCCTGGGCGATCTGCTGCCCCGGTCGGGGGCCCCGGCCCGGCGTGCGCGGGCCGGGTGGCCCTCGCCCGTGCGGCCGGGCGGGGCGGGAGAGGCCATGCCGGGCAGCGGCGCGGTGCGTATCGAGGGCGGGGGTGCCGTGGGCATTCCCCGCCCCGTGATGACGCGTGCCGGCTCTGCCCTGCCCTCGCTCCGGTCGTCGCCCGCCGGGCGGTCGGTCCAGTCGTCCATCGGCGTGTCAGTACCTCAGCGCATCGGGATCACCTCGTCGGCACGCTCTTATACGGCGCCGGGCCGCCGATCTGTTCAGCGGCCGTACCGGAACGTTTCATGCGCTGCCACTTCAGCCGGCTGCCGAGCAGCAGGGCGACCACGGACTGGATGACGACCAGGTACATCAGCTGCCGGTAGGCGATGATCTGGAACGGCATCGACCACAGGGACCACCGCCGCTCGCCGTCCAGCCTCAACGCGTAACCGGCGCTGACCATCTGGAGGCCGAGGAAGGCGAACCACACCCCCGCCGACGTCAGTGGATCGAGGAACAGCACCCCGTACAGGGCGTAGACGTCGATGACCGGCGCGAGCAGCGGAAGGACGACCTGGAAGAGCGCGATGTAGGTCAGTCCCCGTCGGCCGAAGCGCCCGGCCGTGCCCGTGTCGAGGACGGCACGCCGGTGTTTCCACATGGACTGGATGGTTCCGTAGCACCAGCGGTAGCGCTGTCGCCACAACTGGCGCAGGCTGGTGGGCACTTCGGTCCAGGCGACGGCGGACTCCTCGTAGAGCACCCGCCAGCCGGCCCGCCACAGGGCCATCGTGAGGTCGGTGTCCTCGGCGAGGGTGTCGTCGCTGACCCCGCCGACCGCCAGCAACGCGTCCCTGCGGAACGCCCCGATGGCTCCGGGAACGGTCGTCATGCACTCCAGGACCTCGAACATCCGGCGGTCGAGGTTGAAGCCGAAGCAGTACTCCAGGTGCTGCCACTTGGCGAGCAGCCCCCGCCGGTTGCCGACCTTGGTGTTGCCGCTGACCGCGCCGACCGCCGGATGCGCCAGCGGCTGGACGAGTTGATGGACGGCGTCCGGTTCGAAGACGGTGTCGGCGTCGACCATGACCACGATGTCGTGCCGCGCCACGGCCAGCCCGGCGTTGAGGGCGGCGGCCTTGCCCCCGTTCGGTTTACGGATCACCTCCACCCGCGGGTCTGAGATGCTCGCTGCGATCTCCGCCGTACGGTCCGTCGACCCGTCGTCGATCACGACGATCTGCAGGTCCGGGTGCGTGGAGTCGAGCAGCGACAGGACGGTGGACTCGATGCCGGCCTCTTCGTTGTACGCCGGGACGAGCACCGTCACCGGTTCCGTCACCTGCCGCATCCAGGGCGCGCCCGGCCGGAAGCGCTCCAGCCGGCGGACGTGGGCGCGGGCGAAGAGGGCGAGCAGCCCGAGGCGCAGTACGCCGAGACCGCCCGCGATGCCGAGGATCCACGTCATGGTGTTCGAGAAGGTGCGCCCGAGGCTCGTGGTCCAGAGGAGAGCGGTGCCCTGCCATCGCTCGACGGTCGACACGGGTGTGTACGGGGTGAGGTCGAGTCCGTCCGACACCGTGGTGAAGCGCTCGACACTCCGGTTGTCGAGCAGCTTCTTCGTCTCCTGGTACGCGATGTCCGTCTGGCTGAACTGGCGGACCAGCCCCTGCGCCGGCTTCCGGGAGCCCTTGTCGGCGGCGACCAGCACATAGCCACGGGCGGCGGCCTGGCTCGCCGCCTTCCACTCCCGGCCGCACAGTGTGTCCGGCGAGGTGGTCCGCGGCATCCGCAGCAGCGTGGTGTGCACGTCCGCGGCGCCCGCCAACGCCGTCTGCGTCAGGTCGAGTTCGGTCGAGAAGCGGATCGGCGACGCCTCACCGAGGACTGCGCCGGTGTAGGTGTGGGAGCCGATCTCGTGGCCCTCGGCGCGGATCCGCCTGACCAGTTCCGGATGGCGGGCGGCCTGGGAGCCGTAGAGGAAGAAGGTGGCGCGCGCCTGGTGGCGGCGCAGCAGGTCGAGCAGGCGTGGGGTCCACACCGGGTCGGGGCCGCCGTCGAAGGTGAGCGCGACGGTGCGGGCGGGCATGGAGCCGGTCTGTATGCCGTTGCGGTTGATCCCGACGACGGGGCCGTTGCCCTCCGCCACCGCGTCCGGTGCGGGTGAGGTGCAGGGCGACCGTGTCTTCGCGGCGTCGACCTCGTGGTCGGTCCAGCCCTCGAAGAGCAGGACCGCGAACATCGCGGGAAGGACGAGTATCAGTAACAGCCAGTGACCCCGCGGATCGCGGGACTGTTTGTGCCGGCCCTTCATGTGATGTCGGCCCTCCTCCCGGGAGAGGCACCACGAGAGGCACAAGTGGCGTGCCGCGCAGCCGAGTTGACTCTTCTCCCGTCGAGGCCACCGGAACGCGGTGAGCGATGTGACGTCTGCTTGAGTGGGCTCGCGTTACGCATGGGGCGCGAGTGTAGTTACGACGTTTCCGTTACGTGGCAACAACAACGATTCTCACAGGGGAGCGTCTCCGTCGCCCCTGCCGTCCGCTAGCCGGAGAGCGCGTCGGCGAGTTGGCGGCGGGAGGTGATGCCCAGCTTCTTGAAGATGTTGCGCAGGTGGGCGTCGATCGTCCGCGGGCTCAGGAACAGCCGGGCCGCGATCTCGCGGGAGGTGGTGCCGGTGGCGGCCAGTCGGGCGATGTTGAGTTCGTGCGGGGTGAGCCGGTCCGTCGAGTCGGGGGTGACGCGTCTCACGCGTTCCCCGGTGGCGCGCAGCTCCGCGCGGGCCCGGTCGGCGAAGGCCCCGGCCCCCAGGGCGGACAGCTTCTCGAAGGCCACCCCCAACTCCTGCCGTGCCTCCCGGCGACGGCCCTCCCGGCGCAGCCACTCGCCGTACACCAGATGCGCCCGCGCCAGGAACGTACCGATTCCGCAGTCGGTGAAGTGGCCGACGGCCGCGCGGTAGTGGGCCTCCGCCGTGGCGCCGTCCGCCTCCAGCAGCGCGGCGGCGTACGACCTGACGCCGAGGGCGAAGTCCGTTCCGGCGGCGGTGGTCCGGTCGTCGAGCGTCCGGAACGCCGCCTTCGCCCTCTCCGGCTCGCCGCACCGGACGGCCGCCTCGATCAGCTCCGGCAGGGCGAGTCCGGCGACCGGCAGATCTCCGTGGGCGCTCGCCCGCTCGGCCGCGGCCAGCGCGGCGGGATAGTCGGCGAGGCCGTTGTGCAGGATCGCCGTCGCCCAGTCGGCGAACACGGTGAGCAGGCCCTTGTCCCGGTCGCGGGCCTCGGCGCGGGCCTCCTCGATCAGTGCGGTGGCCTCCTGCTTCCTGCCGCGCAGGGCGGCCAGGTGCAGACGGGTGTTCCGGTGCGGCGCCGCACCCGTCACGCCGGTCAGGGTCTCCTCCTCGCTCATCATCGACACGGCCGCCGCCATGTCACCGTGGTGGATCGCGCCGGCGCTCAGCAGTGCCAGGCTCACGGTCACGGTGGTCAACGAGCCCTCCTTGCGGGCCTGTTCGAGGCGGCGGGTGAGGACGCCGGTCGCCAGGCCGATGTCCCACAGGACGACGGACAGCATCGCGGCGAGCGTCAGCCGCTTCGTCCACATCTCGTCGTCCGCCTGCTCGAGGAGCCGGCGCAGTACCGGCACGCTGTCCGGTTTCCCGTCCAGGCAGCCGAGCAGCGCGTCCAGCAGCTCGTCGGTGGTGGTGGGCGTCCGGGGAGCCGGGGGCGCCGAGCGGGCGGCGGCGACGGCGAGCGCCATGCCCTGGCCGGCCTGTCCGCTGACGAGCGCGGCCTGGAGGGCGTCGAGGACGTACTCCCGGGCGGTACTCGGTTCCACCGGGGCGATGCGCTGAGCGGCCCGTACGAGGAGGCGCACCGCCGCGTCGCCGCCGCTGCGGAAGTACTCCGCGCGGCCGCGCAGCAGGTCGGCCCGTGCGCGCAGCCGGTCGTCGAGGGGCTCCGCCTCGGCGGCGGCGATCAT
>NZ_NTGE01000014.1 GCF_002291145.1 Streptomyces sp. SA15 | reverse complement strand
AACCTGCCCGCCACCCGCCCGAACACCGACTCCAACTCAGCGGCCCAGCAACTGACTTCAGCCATCCCCTCCATACCAAAACAACGACAACCACCAGCTCAGGACACGAACCGCTGCTGGAGTACTAATCGAATGACCACAGAACGCCATCGACCAGCCTGTGGATAACTCCGGGGCTGTCGGTCCTGGCCCCTATCGTGGAGGCAGTGGTCGAGGGACGACGTACGGGGGACATGACGATGGGTGGGATGGGCGGTATCAGGGAGATGCCAGGGACGATCGAGAGCGAGGCGCTGGCCACACTGCACCGCGTCTTCGGGTACGAGACCTTCCGCGATGCGCAGGAAGAGGTCATCGAGCATGTGGTGGCCGGCGGGGACGCCGTCGTCCTCATGCCGACCGGCGGGGGCAAGTCGCTGTGCTACCAGATCCCCTCCCTGGTCAGACCCGGTACGGGGATCGTGGTCTCGCCGCTGATCGCCCTGATGCAGGACCAGGTGGACGCCCTGCGGGCGCTCGGCGTGCGCGCCGGGTTCATGAACTCCACGCAGGACTTCGACGAACGTCGGACGGTGGAGGCCGAGTACCTGGCCGGCGAGCTGGACCTGCTCTATCTGGCGCCGGAGCGGCTGCGGCTCGACTCGACGCTGGATCTCCTCTCGCGCGGCAAGATCGCGGTCTTCGCCATCGACGAGGCGCACTGCGTGTCCCAGTGGGGCCACGACTTCCGCCCCGACTATCTGGCGCTGTCGCTTCTCGGCGAGCGCTGGCCGGACGTGCCGCGGATCGCGCTGACGGCGACGGCCACGCGTGCGACGCACGAGGAGATCACCCAGCGGCTGCACATGCCTCAGGCCCGCCATTTCGTGGCCAGCTTCGACCGGCCCAACATCCAGTACCGGATCGTGCCGAAGGCCGACCCGAAGAAGCAGCTGCTGGGCTTCCTGCGCGAGGAGCACGCGGGTGACGCGGGCATCGTGTACTGCCTCTCGCGCAAGTCGGTGGACTCGACGGCGGAGTTCCTCTCGCGCAACGGCATCGAGGCGGTGCCGTACCACGCCGGCCTGGACGCGGGGACCCGCGCGGCCCACCAGTCCCGGTTCCTGCGGGAGGACGGTCTGGTAGTGGTGGCGACCATCGCCTTCGGCATGGGCATCGACAAGCCGGACGTCCGCTTCGTCGCCCACCTCGACCTGCCCAAGTCGGTGGAGGGCTACTACCAGGAGACGGGCCGCGCCGGCCGGGACGGACTGCCGTCGACGGCATGGATGGCATACGGGCTGAACGACGTCATACAGCAGCGCAAGCTGATCCAGTTGGGCGAGGGCGACGAGGCGTTCCGTAGGCGGGCCGCGGCTCACCTGGATTCGATGCTGGCGCTGTGCGAGACGGCCCAGTGCCGGCGTGGGCAGCTCCTCGCCTACTTCGGCCAGGACCCCGCCCCGGCGGGCTGCGGCAACTGCGACACCTGTCTCACCCCGCCGGAGACCTGGGACGGCACGATCGCGGCGCAGAAGGTGCTGTCGACGGTGGTGCGGTTGCAGCGGGAGCGGGGGCAGAAGTTCGGTGCGGTGCAGATCGTCGACATCCTGCTGGGGAAGCGGACGGCCAAGGTGATCCAGTTCGATCACGATCAGTTGTCCGTGTTCGGTATTGGCGAGGAGCTGACCGAGGGCGAGTGGCGTGGTGTCGTACGGCAGTTGCTGGCGCAGGGACTGCTCGCGGTCGAGGGGGAGTACGGCACGTTGGTGCTGACGGAGGCGAGTGGGTCGGTGCTGCGGCGGGAGCGGGAGGTGCCGCTGCGGAAGGAGCCGAAGAAGGCGGTGACCTCGCGGTCGGCCGGGTCCTCCGGAAAGGGTGAGCGCAAGGCCAAGACGGCCGTGGCCGAGCTGCCCGAGGCATTGCTTCCCGCCTTCGATGCGTTGCGGGCCTGGCGGGCCGAGCAGGCGCGGGAGCAGGGGGTACCGGCGTATGTCATCTTCCATGACGCGACGCTGCGGGAGATCGTGACGGTTTGGCCGACGTCGGTTTCCCAACTGGGCGGTGTCAGCGGGGTGGGGGAGAAGAAGCTGGCGACTTACGGTGAAGGCGTGATCGGGGTGTTGGCCGGGCTGGGCGGGTCGTCGGGTGCGGTTTCGGCTGATCCCGGCACCGGGTCGGACGACTGGCCAGAGATGGATGCGGAGCCGGGGCCGGAGCCGGACGACGGCTGGATATAGGTGCCATTGGCTGATGCGCGCCTGGTGCTGGTGCTGGTGCTGGGCGGGGGTGGGTCGCGCGGCCCGGCGCTGTCGGGGTGCCGCCTTCTGTGGGTCGGGAGCCGCCCATGCAGGTCCCCCCAGTGCCTTAAGGAACCCTTAAGGCACTGGGGGAGGCACGACTGCCCGCAGCCTGACGGCGTCGGCTGGCCGCAGCTGGGCGCGTGCGCGTGCCCGCGGCTGGCCAGGGCGGCTGAGCAGGTACGACTTGTCCCAGGTGGGCGGTGCGACTGCCTGCGGCTGGGCTGGTGCGGCTGCCTGCGGCCTCACGGCTGGGCTGGTGCGGCTGCCCGCAGCTTCACGGCTAGGCGGGGCAGCGGTCGGCCCGCCGCCTGACGGCCGGGCGCGCCTGACGGTCGGGCGCGCCTGACGGTCGGGCGCGCCTGACGGTCGGGCGGCGGCGATGCGCACCGCCTCACGGCGTCGGCTGCCCGCCGCGGATCGTGGCGGTCGTGGTTACGACAGCGCCGTGAGGCCCGGTGCGAAGGTGATCAGTAGGGGCAGGAGCGGGATCAGCGCTGCCACCGTCGTCGTCAGGGCTCGGTGCCTGCGGCCCAGGCGGGGGCGGGGTTCCAGGAGGCGGTCGACGCGTTCGCCCAGGAGGCGGTGGGTCGAGGCGCAGGAGAGGACGCCTCGGTGTTGGTTCAGTTCGATCAGGGCCAACGCCGTGGTCAGGTGGCCGCAGCGGCGGGAGGCCGTGTCGTCGGCGGCGAGTTCGACCAGGCGGTGGGTCTGGTCGCAGAAATGGGCGAAGAGCGGGATACGGGGGAAGCCGGTGGCCAGGGCAGTGGAGAGGTGGAGCAGCCAGTCGTGGCGAGCGCGGGCGTGGCCGCGTTCATGGGTGAGGACCGCGTCGAGTTGGTGGTCGGTGAGGCGGTGCAGGGCGCCGGTGGTGACGATCAGCTGCGGCGGGTTGCCGGGCATCCACCAGGCGTCGGGGTACTCGTCCTCCAGCACCAGCAGGGGCCCGCGCGCGGCGGGCAGGCCGGCCGGCAGGTCGGGGGCGCGTTCGCGCAGGTGGGCGCGGGCCTGGCCACGGCGTCGGCGTGCCTCGACGAGCTCACGGGCGAGCATCGCGGTCGTCCAGGCGGCCCCGCAGGCCAGCAACAGGGTGAGGCCGGCGGCCCAGATCGGGGCGGCGGAGAGGTCGTACGCGGCGGTCACGCCCGGCGGCGCCGGGGCAAAGACGTGGTCGCGGACGGTGTGGAAGACGGCCGCGGTGCCCAGCACGAGGGCCGTCAGACAGCACAGCAGGACGGTGGCGACCAGGCACTGCCACACCCACAGCGCGACCACGGGATCCCGTTCGGGCCACGCGGCCCGGGTCAGCGCGCGCGGGACCGGCACGGCGGCCGTCAGGGCGACGGCGCTCAGCAGGAGCAGGCAGACAGTCATGCCACGGGCTCCGGATCCTGGTCGGAAGAAGGGCGACTACGGGTGCAAGGGGTGCACGGGCGTGCACAGGTGGGGTGGTGCGGGGCGGCGGGTCCGTCGCCGTACCGCGCGGTGCCGCCCGCCCCCAGTATGACGGCGGCGGGCGGCACACGGCAGGTGTCGGAAGCCGGCCAGTGTGGTGCGTGGTGACGTGGGTGTTAGTACCGGCCAGAGTTTCGGTGCTTCGACTGGGGCTGGGTGAACGGCTGTTCAGCCCGGTGGGCCCCAGCCCTCATCCCGACCTCATCCCGCCACCACCCGCCCCCTGACCTCGCCCAACCCGACTCGGGCCCCGTCCGGCCCCGGGGCCCAGGCCGACAGCGTCACCTCGTCGCCGTCCTCCAGGAACGTCCGCTTGCCGTCGGGGAGTTCGAGTGGGTCGCGGCCGTTCCAGGTCAGTTCGAGGAGCGAACCGCGTTCCCGTTCCGTCGGGCCGCTCACCGTGCCGGAGCCGTACAGGTCGCCGGTGCGCAGGGAGGCGCCGTTGACGGTCATGTGGGCGAGTTGCTGGGCGGCGGTCCAGTACATGGTGGAGAAGGGGGGCTCGGACACGACATGGCCGTTGATGGCCACCGAGATGCGCAGGTCGTAGCCGCCGGGTTCTTCCTCGGCGTCGTCCAGGTACGGCAGCAGTTCATGCGTCCGCGACGGCGGAGTCACCCGCGCCTCCTCCAGGGCGTCCAGCGGGGTGATCCACGCGGAGACGGACGTGGCGAAGGACTTGCCGAGGAAGGGGCCGAGGGGGACGTACTCCCAGGCCTGGATGTCGCGGGCGGACCAGTCGTTGAGGAGGCAGAGGCCGAAGACGTGGTCGTGGAAGTCGGTGAGTGGCACCGGATTCCCCATCGCCGAGGGGGTCCCGACCACGAAGCCGACCTCGGCCTCGATGTCCAGGCGGACGGAAGGCCCGAAGACGGGCGCCGGGTCGGAAGCGGCCTTCCGCTGCCCCGACGGCCGTACGACGTCCGTGCCCGAGACCACCACGGTGCCGGAGCGGCCGTGGTAACCGATCGGAAGGTGCTTCCAGTTGGGGGTCAGGGAGTCGGCCGCGTCCGGGCGGAAGATCTGGCCGACGTTCCGGGCGTGGTTCTCGGAGGCGTAGAAGTCGACGTAGTCCGCGACCTCGAAGGGGAGGTGCAGGGTGACGGCGGAGAGAGGGTGGAAGAGGGGCTCGATGGTCTGCCGGTGGGAGGGGACCGTCACCCATGCGGTCAGTGCGCGCCGTACGTCGGACCAGGCGGTGCGGCCCGCGGCGAGGAGCGGGTTCAGGGAGGGTCGCGCGAGCAGGGAGACGTACGGGGAGCCGAGGGCGGCCGCCGCCGCGCCCGCGTCGAGGACGTGGTCGCCGAGCCGGACGCCGACCCGCCGCTCGACGGGACCGCCGGAGCCGGCCGATCCGGTGGGATCGGTGGATCCGGGGAGGGAGAAGACCCCGTACGGAAGGTTGTGCGGGCCGAAGGGGTCGCCCTCGGGGACATCGAAGGGGGGCATGGGTGCTGCCTCACTCTCGCGCATACCGTGCGTTCCATGTGGTCGGGCCACACGTTACGGCTGAGTTGCCTGTCTTGGGCAGAGTTCCCCGGCGGCGCACGGCTGAGTGCGGCCCGGGCGTTCCGCGGGACGGACGCGGGGCACGCAGTCGGCGGGGGTCCGCGTCGGCGAACGTCCGTTCACGCCTCCTCGGCCGCCCGCTGCCAGGTCAGGAAGTCCTCGATCAGTTCGGGCGGGTTGGCCGCCTCGGTGGCCTCGATCTCCCATCCGGGGCAGTCCATGTCGAAGACCACGACCGGCAGGGGGCGGCCGAAGAGGTTCTCGATACGACCGCTGTCGTGCAGATGGCGCGCGAGGCCGACGCAGTGGTCGGCGAAGTGGAGGTTGAGGAGGTCGCGCTGGGCGTCGATCACGTCGTCCGCCCCCACCTCCGCACCGCCCACCTCCGCACCCACCTCCGCGTCTTCGACGTCGTACCAGAGGCCGAGCCGTTTGATCTCCTCGACGTACAGCGGGCCGCCGACCGGGTCCTCGGGGACGTTGCCGAGGGTCTCGAAACCGTCGAGGAGCCAGCAGGCGTAGTTCCAGCGGGCCTCGCCGGGGTCCTCCGGGCACCTCTCCCGCTCGTACTGGCTCTCGGTGTTGTAACCGATGGCGACGTACGGGCGGCGGTCGTCGTAATCGATGCGCCAGATGTTGAAAGAGAGGGCGTAGATCTCGGGTCTCGACGCCTCGGGGAAGCGTTCCAGGATGCCGGCGGCGGCCTCCCGCAGATGCGCCTGAAGAAGTCCCGGAGATTCTTCCGGCCGGTCTGTCACAACAGCTGCCCCCGCTCCGTCAGTGCAGTGAAAGCGAAAGTGAAAGCGAAAACGAAGCGCCAGCTTCTCACTCACCTGCTCAGCACTGACACAGGAGGCATCACCATGCAGGCTCGGATGAAGAACCCGGCGTACGTCCTTCCCGGCGCCGTGAAGGGCATCGGCACCCTCATCCAGGGGATCGGCGAGGGAGGCCTGTCGCAGGAGGTGGCGGAGATCGTCGGGTTGCGTACCAGCCAGATCAACGGATGCAGCGCCTGCGTGCACGGCCACGTCGTGAACCTGCGCAAGGCCGGTGCGAGCGAGGAGCGCATCGCGTCCGTCGCCGCCTGGCGGGAGGCCCCCTACTTCTCCGACGCCGAGCGGGCCGCGCTGCAGCTGACCGAGTCGGTCACCCGCCTTGCGGACCGTTCGCACGAGTCCGTACCGGACGCGCTGTGGGACGAGATCGCCGACCACTTCGACGAGAAGGAAGTGTCGGCGCTCATCCTCACTATCGCCCTCACCAACATGTTCAACCGCATCAACACCACCATCAGGGAGCCGGCGGGGACGACCTGGGGGTGACCGCCGGGCGCTCATCTCCCTCCGCTGGCTCTGTCTTCGGCCGTGAGCCTCAGGGGCAGCCGTCGGTGGCGCGGAGGTGGGCGATCTCGGCGGCCAGGGGACAGGACGTCACCGCCCCCGCTCGGCCTTGGCGTCCCCCAGGATTGCGGCCAGACGCTTCCTGTACGGTGCCTGCCTTAACTGGTCTTGAACCCGCGGCCTTGCTCTTCGGCGGAGAGCAGATCCCAGGGCATCAGGGCCGTGATGCCCTGGGATGCGGGCACATAGGCCAAGTGCACCACCGAGCGGCCGTCATGGTCCCGGCACAGAATCCAGTGGGCCACATCCACCTCGCCGAGGCGGATGGCGGATGCACGGAGCAGGCGGTCGAGTTGGGGCATGTAGCCCCCGGGCATCAGTTCCCGGATCCGGGCCGGCTCGACGAGGTCCAGCAGGGTAACGAGCACGCCCACCTGCCCGAACTGCTGGGTACGGCAGGTGATCTGCCCGTCCGGCGACGGGTAGGCATCGGCGTTGAGCACGAAGTCGAGCACCGGTGGGCTGGTCATCTCACGGTAGGCGACACCCGTCATGAGGCCGGGCTGGTCCTTAACCACACGGTCGAGGTGGCGGATGATCAACTCCCGCGCCCACCCATGGCGTGCGCTCGCGGGGCCGGGCGGCTCAAGTGTTCGCGTTTGCACGTCTATGACCATCCCGCCCTCGAAGGCGATCGAGGTGTCCATGCCCTGTTCTGGGACGTGCTTGTAGTACCACCACTCCGTGTCGGGCAGGCGCATGCCTCGCCCTGTGCGTGGTCGTCCTCCGAGCCGTGCACGCAGTCGGGCCAGGGGCCCCTCGCGGCTCGTGATCCCTCCCCAAGGGCGGCCTCCCAGGACTTCGTCGATGGTCATCCGCTTCAGGGGCGGGCCCAGGAGATCAAGGACCTGTTGGGAGGTCATCCCCCGCTCAACCTCAGCCATGATGAGCTCCTTTGGTCCCGTTCGGTCCCGTTCGGTCCTCTCGCCACAAGGACAGCGTCGACCGTACGGCCCTCCCTGCGGGACCCCTCCCGAGCCGCATCACGGCGACGAGTCATGCTGCTCAGGAAGACAGGCGCCCGTTGTCCGTTGCGTACGACACGAAGTGCGCCCACGTGGAAGGGGTGACGTGGAAGCGGGGGCCCGCGGGGATCTTGGAGTCGCGGATGTGGATGGTGTCCGGGGTGGTTGCTGTCTCGACACAGCTGTCGCCGTCGGTACCGTCGCTGTAGCTGGGCACTGGATGGTCCCTTCGTTGAGGTCTGTGCCTCCACGATCCCGTCGCCCGCCCGGCCCCACGAGGGAGCCGACTGCCGCATCCCTGGTGTAGCCCGCTACACCAGGGGGCGTCGGCTCCCAGCCGCGCGACCAGGTACTACGACCGGTACCGGCCCAACGTCCTCAACCCCGGCAGCGCCTTGTCCTCGAAGTCGAACAGCGCGAGGTTCTCCCAGGCGTTGCCCGACGTCGGGTCGGCCGGGTCCCAGCCGCTGCCGGTGCGGTAGGTCCACACGCCTTCCCAGTAGCAGTGGCCCAGGCCCTGGCCGTCCGGCACGGCGGCGGCGAGGTCGGCCACCGCGCGCAGCCACGCCGCCTGGCCCTCGGGTGTGGCGGGATAGCCGGGCGTGAGCTGCGAGGGGCTGTTCATGATGTCGTTGATGTCGTCCTCGCTCTCCAGCGTGAACGGGTACGCGGTCTCGGCGATCACGCACGGCTTGCCGTAACGGGCCGTGATGTCGGCCATGTTGGCGGCGGCCTGCTCCACCGTGCCGTGCCAGAAGGGGTAGTAGGAGAGGCCGATGATGTCGAAGTCGACACCGTAGGAAACCGCGTTGTCGAACCACCACCGGTACAGCCCGTTGTCGCCGCCGTTGGCCAGGTGGAGGATCGTGCGGATGCGTGGGGTGGTGTCGCGGGCCGCGCGCAGGCCTGCCTTGAGGAAGGCGGCGAGGTTGTCCCAGTGCTCCCAGTTGCCCTCGGGCCAGATCATGCCGCCGTTGAGCTCGTTGCCGATCTGCACCAGGTCGGCCGGGGTGCCCTGACGCCGGAGTGCGCCGAGGACGTCGGCGGTGTGGTCGTAGACGGCCCGGGTCAGGCCCGCCACGTCCAGGTCGGCCCAGGCGGCCGGCTTGGTCTGGTGCGCCGGGTCGGCCCACCGGTCGGAGTAGTGGAAGTCGATCCAGATGCCGATGCCGGCCCGCTTCAGGCGGCGGGCCAGCGGGAGTATGCGCTTCTTGTTGTTGTAGCCGTCGACCGGGTCGACCCAGACCTTCAGGCGGGCGTGGGTGATGCCCGCGTGCGCGAGGATGCGGATCGGGTCGTCGCGGCGGCCGTCCGCGCGCCGGTACACGGCACCGTTGTCCTCGTTCTTCGGCAGCGAGGAGATGTCCATGCCGCGGATCTCCAGGCGACGGCGACTGCCCGCCGCCGGGGCGGGGGTGCTCGCGATGGCCGGGGCCGCGCCCAGGACGGGAACCGCCAGTGCGGCGGCTCCGGCAGCGGTGAGAACACTACGTCTGCGCATTTCAGGGTCCCTTCACAGTGAAAGCCACAGAGGAAGAACAAAACGCGTGAAAAAGGGGGAAGGCGCCGCTGGATGAACGCTCAGCGCGGCTCGCGGAACACCTCGACCGCCCCCGCCGGCACCGCCGCCCGACTCCCGTCCGGCAGCACCACCTTCACCTCGGCGTCGGTGTGATTCACGGCCAACCGGAAGACCCCCGACTCGCCCTCCCGTACGACGAGTTCAACGTCGCGCGGAAGATCGGCAAGCGTGACGCCCGCATCCGTGAGCGCGAGATCCACCACCGCCGCCAGATCGGCGCCGGTCAGCCGGGTCGCGAGGTACCAGGCCGCTCCGTCGCCCAGCGCGCGCCGGGTGAGCGCGGGCCGTCCCGCCGTACGGCCGTCGGCGAACACGGCGACCGTCTCGCAGCCGTCGCCGGGGACGACGTACTCGGACCACACATCGGCCCGAAGTTCCCGGCCGTCCGACGTGCCGTCCGGACAGAGGCGCGCCAGGCTGCCCTCTGCCATGCGTACGGTGACGGTCTCGCCCGGCAGCAGCGGGTCGAACTCCTCGACGGTCAGCCCTAGCACGTCCCGCAGCGCGCCCGGGTACGCCCCGGGATGCACGGCGTCGTGCTCGTCGACGATGCCGGAGAAGAAGGAGACCAGCAGGGTGCCGCCGCGTGAGACGTACCTCTCCAGGTCGGCGGTGATGGAGGCGGGCGCCGAGTACAACTGGGGGACGACGAGCAGCGGGTAGCGCGCGGGGTCCAGTCCCGACAGCCCGGCCGGCGGCACGAAGTCGACCGTCAGGTGCCGGTCGTACAGCGCCTCGTAGAACGCGTCGAGCCGCTCCCGCGCGTCCAGATCCTCGCTCGGCCGCCACTGAAGGCCCTGCGCCCACCAGGAGTCCCAGGACCAGACCATGGCGACGTCGGCGCGTGTGCGCGTTCCGCGCAGGTCCGCCAGGTCGGCGACGCGGCGGCCCAGATCGGTGACCTCCCGCCAGACCCGGGTCTGGATCCCCGCATGCGGCAGCATCGACGAGTGGAACTTCTCCGCACCCCGCTGGGACTGCCGCCACTGGAAGAACATCGCGCCCTCGGAGCCGCGGGCGACATGGCCGAGGGAGTTGCGGGCCATCTGACCCGGCGCCTTGGCCGGGTTGCGCGGCTGCCAGTTGATGCCGGACGTGGAGTGTTCGAGCAGCAGCCAGGGGGCGCCGCCCGCGACCGAGCGGGTGAGGTCGGCGGCGAGGGCGAGGTTGACGTGGGTGCGGCGGCCGTCGGTGATCAGGTAGTGGTCGTTGGTGACGAGGTCGACCTCGCGGGCCCACGCCCAGTAGTCGACCGAGGAGCACTGACTCGGCGCGACCATGAAGTTGGTGGTCACGGGCACGCCGGGGGAGAGGCGGTGCAGGATGTCCCGCTCGGCGACGAAGTTGGCGCGTGCCTGGGAGTCCGCGAACCGCTGAAAGTCCAGCTGCTGGGCAGGGTTGCCCACCGTCGGCGTGGCCCGGGGCACCCCGATCTCCTCCCAGTCGCCGTAGAGCTGGCCCCAGAAGGCGGTGCCCCAGGCCTGGTTGAGGGCCCCGAGCGTGCCGTAACGGTCCTGCAGCCAGATCCGGAAGGCGGCGGCGCAGGTGTCGCAGTAGCAGCCGAGGACCGGAGCGCCGTACTCGTTGTGGACGTGCCACAGCACCACGGCCGGATGGCCGCCGTAACGCGAGGCGATCCGCGAAGTGATCTCCGCCGCGGCCGCCCGGTAGTCCGGATTGGAGTGGCAGATCGCCCCACGTGAGCCGAACGCCAGCCGCACGCCCTCCCGGGTCACCGGCAGCGCCTCGGGATGCGCCCGGTAGAACCAGGCGGGCGGTACGACGGTCGGGGTCGCGAGGTCGACGTTGATGCCGGCCTCGTAGAGCATCCCGATGATCCGGTCGAGCCACTCGAAGTCGTACTCGCCGGGCCGCGGTTCGATCCGGGACCAGGCGAAGATGCCGAGCGAGACCAGCGTCACACCGGCCTCGCGCATCAGCCGTACGTCCTCCTCCCACACCTCCTGCGGCCACTGCTCGGGGTTGTAGTCGCCCCCGAAGGCGAGTGGCAGGCGGTCGGGCGGGGCGGCGGAGGGCATGCGGTGGCTCCCGGGGATGGCAATGGTGACGGCGAGGATGACGGCGAGGATGACGGCGAAGATGACGGCGAAGATGACGTCGCTTTCTGTGATCGTGCACAGTACGGGATGCCGCCGACATCCATGAGCAACAAGTAGGTAACCCCAGCCTCCCGCCATTGACAAGGGGCCGAAACAATTCTCTACTGTGCACGATCACAGAGCCGCGCGGCCCTCGCGCACAGCCCCTCGGTCACGTCCGCAGAACCTCCCCCCACGGCGGTTGCCGCGTACGCGGGACGTTGACGAGGTCGGCTCGTTCAAGTCAGGGGAGATGAAGATGTCGATCCACCGCCGCCAGATCAGCAGGCGCAGCATTCTCGCCGGGGCCGCAGCCCTCGGCCTCACCAGCACCCTCGCCGCCTGCGGCGGTTCCGACGACGACTCCGGCGAGAGCAGCGGCCCGGTCAAGCTGACCTACTGGTCGTGGGCGCCCAACATGGAGAAGGTCGCCGCGATCTGGAACAAGAAGAACCCGGACATCACGGTCACCGTCTCGAAGCAGGCCAGCGGCGGTGAGATCGTCTCCAAGCTGATCACCGCGAAGAAGGCCGGCAACGCGCCCGACCTCATCCAGGTCGAGTACCAGTCCCTGCCGACCCTGGTCTCCAACGACGTCCTCGCGGACATCTCGAAGTACGTCGGCGACGCCAAGTCCGAGTTCTCCGAAGGCCTGTGGGAGATGGTCACGCTCGGCACCGACGCCGTCTACGGCGTGCCGCAGGACTCCGCGCCGCTGATGTTCTACTACCGCGAGGACCTGTTCAAGGAGCACGGACTCAGCGTCCCCAAGACGTGGACGGAGTTCGCGGAGGTCGCCCGCGCCGCCAAGAAGGCCGTCCCGGACGCCTACCTGACCACCTTCTCCTCCAACGACCCGGGCCTGTTCGCGGGCCTCGCCCAGCAGGCCGGCGGCAAGTGGTGGACCGTCGACGGCAGCGGCAAGTGGACCGTGGGCATCGACGACGCCGGCACCAAGCAGGTCGCCGAGTTCTGGGGCGGCCTGGTGCAGGAGGGCGTCATCGACAACCAGCCGATGTACACCCCGGCTTGGAACAACGCCCTGAACAAGGGCACCCACCTGGCCTGGGTCTCCGCGGTCTGGGCGCCGGGCGTGCTGATCGCCTCCGCGCCCGACACCCAGGGCAAGTGGCGCATGGCCCCGCTGCCGCAGTGGAAGTCGGGCGACAACGTCACCGGCAGCTGGGGCGGTTCGTCCACAGGTGTCTCCAGCGACTCCAAGCACGCCGAGGCCGCCGCCAAGTTCGTCCGCTGGATCAACACCGACCCGGAGGCGCTGGCCGCCCTGGTGAAGTACCCGGCCGTCTACCCGGCCGCCACGAAGGGCCAGTCCGGCGACATCCTGACGACGCCCGAGTTCTTCTCCAACCAGAAGGACTTCTACGCCACGGCAGCCGAGATCGCCGAGACCACCGCCCCCTCCGCCTGGGGTCCGAACGTCCAGACCGCCTACACCGCCTTCCAGGACGGCTTCGGCAAGGCCACCAAGGCCAAGAAGGAGGCCCAGTTCCTCTCCGCCCTCAGCACCATGCAGTCGAAGACCTTCGACGACATGGACAAGCAGGGCTTCGAGGTGACCGAGGCATGACCAGCACTCCGCTCAAGGGCGCCGACCGTACCGTGGTCGGGCCCTTGGCGGACGGCACCGGCACCGCCAAGTCCGTCCGCCCCAGCCGCGCCCGCCGCCGAGGCGGCAGCGCACCGTACTGGTTCCTGGTGCCGACCCTGGTCCTGTTCGCCGCCTTCACCCTGATTCCCATCGGGTACGCGATCTGGCTCAGCCTGCACAAGGTCAAGGTCAAGGGCATCGGACTCGGCAAGGGCGCCCGAGAAGAGGTCTGGAACGGCTTCGGCAACTACACCGCCGTACTCCACGACTCCGAGTTCGGCCACAGCGTGCTGCGCGCCTTCGGCTACGGCCTCATCGTCATCCCGACCATGCTGGGCCTGGCGCTGGTCTTCGCGCTCATGCTGGACACCCCCAAGGCGCGCAGCGCGCCCTTCGCACGGCTGGCGATCTTCCTGCCGTATGCCGTGCCGAGCATCATCGCCGCCCTGATGTGGGGCTTCCTCTACCTGCCGACCGTCAGCCCCTTCTACTACCTGCTGGACAAGTTCGGCCTCCCGCAGCCGGACCTCTTCAACGGCGGCAACCTCTACCTCTCCTTCGCGAACATCGCGGTCTGGGGCGGCACCGGCTTCAACATGATCGTCATCTACACCGCGCTGAGGGCGATCCCGCAGGAGATCTACGAGGCGGCCCGGATCGACGGGGCGTCCAACCTCAAGATCGCCCTGCGGATCAAGATCCCGATCGTCACGCCCTCGCTGGTGCTCACCTTCTTCTTCTCGGTGATCGCCACCCTGCAGGTCTTCACCGAGCCCATGGCCCTGAAGCCGCTCACGAACAACCTGCAGAGCACGTGGAGCCCGCTGATGGCCATCTACGACAGCGCCTTCCTGAAGTCCGACATCTACGGCGCCTCCGCCACCGCGGTCGTCCTGGCCCTGGCCACGTTCGTCCTCTCCTTCACCCTGCTGCGCATCTCCGACCGCTACACCCGGGAGGACCGGGCATGACCCCCCTCACCCTCACCGCCGACGCCACCGGCAAGGCCGGCCGCGCCCGGCGCACCGCCTGGGTCCCCACCCTCGTGCTGATCCTCGGCGCGCTGTACTGCCTGGTCCCCATCGCCTGGGTGATCATCGCGGCGACCAAGGACCGGTCCGAGCTGTTCTCCACCTTCAGCTTCGCCCCCGGCACCGGCTTCTTCGGCAACCTGAGCGACCTGACCTCCTACCGGGACGGCATCTACTGGCAGTGGATGGCCAACTCCGCCTTCTACGCGGGCCTCGGCGCCATCCTGTCCGCCGCGGTATCGGCCGCCGGCGGCTACGCGCTGGGCCGGTTCGCCTTCCGCGGGCGGGAGTTCATCTTCAAGATGATCCTGGCCGGCGTCCTGGTGCCGAGCATCGTGCTGGCCGTCCCCCAGTACCTGCTGCTGTCGAAGATGGGCATGGCCGACTCGTACTGGTCGATGCTGCTGCCGTCCATCCTCTCCCCGTACGGCGTCTACCTGGTCCGCATCTACGCGGCCGCCTCGGTGCCCGCCGAGCTCATGGAGGCCGCCCGCATGGACGGCGCGAGCGAGTGGCGGATCTTCTCCCGGATCGCGGTGCCGATGATGATGCCGGGCCTGATCACGGTGTTCCTGTTCCAGTTCGTCGCCATCTGGAACAACTTCCTGCTGCCGTACGTGATGCTGGCCGACGACACCAAGTTCCCGCTCACCCTCGGGCTCTACACGCTGCTCGCGCAGGGCGCCTCGCAGCCCGCCCTCTACACCCTGGTCATCACCGGATGTCTGCTGGCGATCGTCCCGCTGATCGCGCTCTTCCTGGTGATCCAGCGCTTCTGGTCCCTGGATCTGCTGAGCGGCTCGATCAAGTCCTGAGCGCACGGCCTCATGTGAACGGCCTCATGTGAAAAGCACCCGCCCCGAACGAGGAACATGACCACCAGCGCGAACGGACGCCGCAAGCCGCCCACCATCCACGACGTGGCGCGGGAGGCGGGCGTGTCGCGGGGCACCGTCTCCCGCTTCCTGAACGGCGGCCACTACGTCTCGCCGGCCGCCCGCCGGGCCGTGGAGGCCGCCATCAGGAAGACGGGATACGTCGTCAACCGGCACGCCCGCAGCCTGAGTACGGGACGTTCGGACTCGGTGGCCTTCTTGTTGACGGAGCCACAGGAGAAGTTCTTCGAGGACCCCAACTTCAACGTGCTGCTGCGCGGCTGCACCGAGCACCTCGCGCAGCACGACGTCCCGCTGCTGCTGATGCTGGCGGCCAGCGACGACGACCGGCGCCGGCTGACCCGCTACATCACTTCGGGTCATGTCGACGGCGTGCTGCTGGTCTCCAGCCACAGCGGCGACCCGGTGGCCGCCGAACTGCGGCACGCCGGCATCCCGTTGGTGGCCTGCGGCAAGCCGCTCGGCCTCGGTTCCAAGGTCAGCTACGTGGCGGCCGCCGACCGCGACGGCGCCCAGGAGATGGTCCGCCATCTGATCGCCGGCGGCCGCCGCCGCATCGGCATGGTCACCGGTCCGCTGGACACGCCGGGCGGCACCGACCGCCTGGCGGGCTACCGCGATGTGCTCATCGAGGCGGGGATGCCCTACGACCCGGCGCTGGTGGTGGAGGGTGACTACCGCCGCGCCGGCGGCGAGCGGGCCGCCCGCCGCCTGCTGGAGCAGGCTCCCGACATGGACGCCGTGTTCGTCGCCTCCGACCTGATGGCGCTGGGCGTCGTCAACACCCTTCAACAGGCCGGACGTTCGGTTCCCGATGACATCGCTGTCGGCGGTTTCGACGACTCACCCGCGGCCACCGCCATCACCCCGGCCCTCACCACCATGCGCCAGCCCTTCGACCGCATCAGCGCCGAGATGGTCCGCATGCTGCTCACCCAGATCGCCGGCGAGGACACGGCCGGGGTGATACTGCCGACGGAACTGGTGGTGCGGGACTCCGCATGAGCGGGTAACCGGAGCAGCCGTCAACGCATGTGAAGGAAACAGCCGTCCGGTTCACGTCGAGTCGGTGGGGCGTTCCATCCGTATTCTCTGATCATGGCCGCACCCATCGCATATTCACTCATCGCCACCGACCTGGACGGAACTCTGCTCCGAGGCGACGACACGCTCTCCGACCGGTCGCTCGCCGCGCTCACGCGGGTGGCGGCGGCCGGCGCCCAGCACCTCGTCGTCACGGGCCGCCCCGCGCCCAGAGTGCGGCCCCTCCTCGACGACCTGGGCAGCGAGGGGCTCGCGGTGTGCGGGCAGGGCGCGCAGGTGTACGACGCCGGCGCGGACCGTCTGCTGTGGTCGGTCACCCTGGACCGGGAGTTGGCCGAGACCGCGCTCGGCAAGATCGAGGCCGAGGTGGGGCAGGTGTACGCGGCCGTCGACCAGGACGGCGTCGACGGCCTCACGCTCATCGAGCCGGGCTATCTGATGCCCCACCCGACCCTGCCCGCCGTACGGGTCGACCGGCGCGACGAGCTGTGGCGCGAGCCCATCAGCAAGGTGCTGCTGCGCCACCCCGACCTGTCCGACGACGAGTTGGCGGCGACGGCGCGCGGAGTGGTCGGTTCCCTCGCCACGGTCACCATGTCGGGCCCCGGGACCGTCGAACTCCAGCCATGCGGCATCACCAAGGCGACGGGGCTGGCCCTGGCCGCGGAACACCTCGGGCTGGGGCCCCGGCAGACCATCGCCTTCGGGGACATGCCCAACGACATCCCCATGTTCGACTGGGCCGCCCACGGCGTCGCCATGGCCAACGCCCACCCCGAACTCAAGTCCGTGGCCGACGAGATCACGCTGTCGAACGAGGACGACGGCATCGCGGTCGTCCTGGAGAGGCTCTTCCGTCGGTAGGCCGACGGTGCTGTTCGGTCAGCCGAACAGCACCGCCGACCTGGGCGACGTCTAGTAGGCGCCGAAGACGTTGTCGATCGAGCCGTACCGGTCGGCCGCGTAGTTGCAGGCGGCGACGATGTTCGCGACCGGGTCGTACGGGTCGAAGGACGTGCCGGCCACGTGGTACGCGTTGAACGTCGGGTCGATGGTCTGCAGGAGCCCCTTGGAGGGGGTGCCCTTCGCGGCGTTGGAGTCCCAGTTGTTGATGGCCATCGGGTTGCCGGACGACTCGCGCAGGATGTTGCGGTGAATGCCCTCGTACGAGCCGGGGATTCCCTCCTGCGCCATGATGTCCATCGCCTGGCGGATCCAGCCGTCGAGGTTGTTCGGGTACGTCTTGGCGGAGGCCTGGGTGGCGCGGGTGACGGAGCCGGACTCCTCGGCGGGCGTGGAGGCCTTGTCGGCCGTCGTGCCGGCCTTCTTCGCCGTCTTGACCGTCAGCTCGAGGCCCTCGTGGATCAGCCGGGGGTTGTCGCCGACGGCCTTGCGGTTGTCCTTGTAGAGCTGTTGCCAGCCGCCCGGTGTGTCGTACTTCTCCGCGATGCCGTACAGAGTGTCGCCCTTGACTGCTGTGTACGTGACGGACTTGACCTGCGCTGCTGCCTGCGCGGCGGCGGGGGCCTTGGCCGGCTGTGCGGCGCTCGCGGTGGTCGCGCCCAGGAGCGGGAGGGCGAGGGCGGCGGTTCCGGTTCCGGCGGCGATGACGCCTCGGGTGAGCGGGTTGGTTCGGGGGCGGCGGTGCTTACCTGCGGCCATGGCGCTGTTCCTCTCCGGCGCCTACGAGGTGAGCTGTCGGGTTCGGGCGGGAGTTGCCCGGCCGCGCCGCCTTACGGCGATGCGACTTCACCCCTAGCCGCTCCGGTGCGACATGTGTCGTCCGGCCCGGCGACTTACCTGGGTCCCCCGCTCCTGCCGTGCGAGTGTCTTCGTCGATGAGTCTTGGTCCGGGCGGCGGCAGGATTCGGCGTCCGCCCGACAGGCCGGGAACGTATGCGAGAGCACACGCCTGGAACAAGTGGCGGACTCGCACACCACACCTCTTGACCTTGGTGTGAGGCGCATGGGGCGCTTGATCGTTTGCTGCTGCCAAGCCTCAACTCGTGTGTGATGCAAGGGGAAGCGCGGGTGCGATGAGGTGGGGGCGCGTGCGGGTGCGAGTGACCCAACTCACGGGCATCCACAAGAGTGGTAAATCGGACAATGAGCCCAACTCATCTTCAACCGGCCGTCCGTGGGATCCGCTTCTCCCAGGCGCGGTGGAAGACCACCTCGCCGCCGTCGGTGCAGATCACCTCGTTGGAGGTGAGGAAGTCCGTTTTGTCGCAGCTGACCTCCGACCGCGTACGCACCGTCGCCTCCCAGCCGAGCTCCGGCCGGTGCAGCCGGATCGACCAGTCCGAGCGGGTACGGGCGGACAGGGGGTCCGTCTCATTGATCGTGTACGTCTCCAGCGCGTCCTCGGTGAACTCCAGCCCGTCGGGATACACGCGCGTGCCGCCGTAGCGCGGGTCGACCTCCAGCCGCCACTCGCCCTTGGCCACGTCCCGCACCACCAGGCGCTCGGGGCGCGGCTCGTCCAGCGTGGCCGGGCTCCATCCATCAGCGGCTGCGCCGCGGGTCACGCCCAGGGGCTCGGACTGCTCGGGTTCCTCGAAGGCGACGTCCGACGACAGCTCCTTCGTGCGCACAGGGAGTTCGAGCGCACTCCCCGCCGGATCGAGCGTGAAGCCCGCCGCCGAGCCGTGCTGCGGCCAGATCCACGGCCAGTACGCGGAGGAGACGGTGAGCCGGACGCGGTGGCCGGCCGGGAAGGCGTACGCGATGCCGTTCAGCTCGAAGGTCACGTCCTGCGTGGCACCCGGCGTCCACGGCACGGCCCTGTCCCGCCCCTGCCGCGCCGACAGGTTCAGCACGCCCCGCGTGACCAGGGTCGACGAACCGTCCGGGGCCACGTCACAGACCCGGGCGATCACCTGCCCGCGCGGCACCTCGGAGGTCAGTCGCAGCCGCACCCGCGGCCGTCCCAACACCCACATCTCCTGGCCCACTTCGAAGTCGAAGCACACCGACCTCGCGTCCTCCTCCCGCTGGTCGGGCGGCAGATCGGCGTCGTTGCCGAAGGGGAAGAAACGGCCGGCGTCGACGCCCGTGTGCTGCGGGGAGCGGACCGGGCGAGGGGCGCCCTGGAGGTCGTACGACACGGTCGAGACGTTGGGAGAGGGCCAGGCCGGCTCGCCGACCCAGCGGCCGGGCAGCGTGGCGTACACCGTTGCCGGGGGGTGCGAGTCGCTGACGTACGAGCGCAGCAAGGGCTCGCGCATCGCCCCGGAGTCGACGCCCTTCAGCCAGTGGTCCCACCAGCGCAGGGTCTCCTGGAGGAAGCCGATCGCCGGGCCCGGCGGCAGGCCGCGGTCGGGGTACTGATGGGACCAGGGGCCGATCAGGCCGCGGACGCGGTCGGCCGGGAGGTGCTCGACGAGCCGGAGCACCGTGTCGCGGTACGGGTCGTGCCAGCCGCCCACCGCCAGGACGGCGGCGTCGATCGCGCCGTAGTCCTCGCAGACGCTGCCGTGACGCCAGTAGGCGTCGCGGGTCTGGTGGTCCAGCCAGGTGTGGACGAAGGGATCGACCTCCTCCAGCCGCTCGAGCCACATCTCCCGCCAGGCCTCGCCGACGTAGTGGGGGTCCGGCGGCCGTGACGCGAAGGCGAGCATGGTGGCCGCCCAGGCGTGCATGTCCACCGCGAGGACGGAACCTCCCATGTAGTGCACGTCGTTGTCATAGCGATCGTCGGTGGAGCAGACCGTGACGATCGCCTTGAGCGGCTCGGGCGCGAGGGCCGCGATCTGGAGGGAGTTGAAACCGCCCCAGGAGATGCCGAACATACCGACCTTGCCGTCGCACCAGGGCTGCGCCGCCAGCCAGTTCACCACCTCGACCCCGTCGGCCAGCTCCGTCGCCGAGTACTCGTCCGTCGGCACCCCCTCGCTGTTGCCGTGCCCGCGCACGTCAACCCGGACGGAGGCGTAACCGTGGCCCGCGTACCAGGGATGGCGTTGCCAGTCGCGGGGCGCGGTCCAGTCGGTCAGGCGGTACGGGAGGTACTCGAGGAGCGCCGGTACGGGCTCGTTCGTCACAGGGCGCCACACGCGCGCGTACAGGAGGGTCCCGTCCGGCAAGGGGATGCGGATGTCCTCGTGGGTCGTCTCGTAGGGGAAGGACGTACGGATGTGCAGGCTCATCTCGATGACCTCAGTGGACGGGGTGCATGGTGCGCCTCAGCCACGGTGCCGCGGCCATGACCGCCAGGCCCGCCGCCACCGCGATCGCGCCGTTGACGCCGAAGTAGGCGGGCTGGGAGACGTCGTCGTAGAGCTTCACCGTCTGGGCCTGGATGCCGTTCGCCAGGGCGAGGGACAGGAACCACAGGGACATGGTCTGGCCGGCGAAGGCGGCCGGGGCCAGCTTGGTCGTGGCCGACATGCCGGAGGTCTCCAGCAGGATGTCGCCGAGGCCGAGCAGGAGGTACGAGCCGACGATCCACCAGACGGACATGAGGTAGGTGTCGCCGTCGTGTCCGCTCGTCGGCAGGGGCATCAGCAGGAAGGACAGGCCGCCGAGAACGACCCCGATCGCGATCTTGTTCGAGGCGTGCGGCTGGCCGCGGCCCATGCGGACCCAGAGCGCGGCGACCACGGGCGCGAGGCCGACCTCGAAGGCGCCGAGCGCGGAGGCGTACCAGCCGGCGGGGAAGTCGAAGCCGAGGATCGTCGTCTCGGCGTTCGACGCGGCCAGCAGCATCATCGTCGAGTACGCCTGGAAGAGGATGAAGTTGAAGACGGTCGAGGCGAGGAAGAGGACGACGTACGGCCGCAGCCTGCCGCGCTCCTCGGCGCTCACGCGGGGGCTGGCGAACATCACCGCGAAGTAGACGACCGGGGCGATCACCGAGACGAGGGTGAGGACGTCCACGAAGCGGTCCATGGTGAGCCGGTCAGCGGCGGCGAGACCCGTCGCGATCAGTGCCGTGGCGGCGATTCCCGCGACGATCAGGCGGATCGCGCGGCGCGGTGGGGGTCCCTCGGCGGTGGGGGTCCCGCCCGCTCGAGCGAAGCCGAGCGTGGGGGAGCATTCGAGCGTGGGGGAGTCCGGCGCGAGGGTGAATTCGGCGGCGCGTCCGCGCCCGGCCAGGTGACGGCGGCCGGCGACGTACTGGATCAGGCCGAGCGTCATGCCGATCGCCGCCGCCGAGAAGCCCCAGTGCCAGCCTCTGTGGTCGCCGAGCCAGCCGGTGATCAGAGGGCCCGCGAAGGCGCCGATGTTGATCGCCATGTAGTAGAGCGCGAAACCGGCGTCGCGACGGTCGTCGTCGGTGCGGTAGAGCTTGCCGACCATGGTGGCCACGTTGGGTTTGAGCAGTCCGGTGCCGGCGCTGATGAGTCCCAGGCCCGTCCAGGTCATGGTGGCGGTGGGCACGGCCATCGAGTAGTGACCGCAGGCGATCAGGACGCCGCCCCACAGCACCGCGCGGTACGAGCCGAGGATGCGGTCGGCGAGCCAGCCGCCGGCGACGGAGACGAGGTAGACGAGGGTGCCGTAGGCGGCGGAGACGGAGGCGGCGCTTCCGGCCGACATGCCCAGGCCGCCGTGCGCGACCGTGTCGGCGAAGTAGAGGACGAGGATGGCCTGCATACCGAGGAACGAGAAGCGTTCCCAGACCTCGAGACCGGAGAGGGTGAGCAGGCCCTTGGGCTGGCCGAAGAAGGCGTGGGCGTCCTCGGGGCGCTCAGGCCGATTGTCGGGCGTGGCGTCGACGTCGATTCGGGACACGCCCTACTGCTTCCGTGTAAGTCGGTATATATGAGTTCTCATCGGGTGATCAAAAACATACCGGGAGTGATCCGATACCGCCCGGACTGGACGGGCGGGCGCTATCGGTGATCGAAACATGACCGGATACGCTGACTTGAGTGATGGCAGCGACCTATCGACAAACCGTGTAATCGCCAGTAGACACCAGCAGACAGGAGACCCCTCGTGACCGTCGTCGGGCCGTTCGGGCTGAGCGTGCGGGACCAGGCTCTGGAAGCCGATGTCCAGGCCGGGTTGGCGGCTGTCGAGGAGGGATTGCTCGAAGCCACCAAGAGTGAGGTCCCTTTCATCACGGAGGCCGCCCAGCATCTGGTGCGGGCGGGTGGAAAGCGGTTCCGGCCGCTGCTCGTGATGCTCTCTGCCCAGTTCGGGGATCCGTATGCCCCCGGGATCGTGCCGTCGGCGGTGGTGGTGGAGCTGACCCATCTGGCGACGCTGTATCACGACGACGTGATGGACGAGGCCGAGGTGCGGCGCGGGGTGCCCAGCGCGAACGCCCGATGGGGCAACTCGGTCGCCGTCCTCACGGGTGACTTCCTGTTCGCCCGGGCCTCACACATCCTGGCCGACCTCGGGCCGGAGGCGGTACGGGTCCAGGCGGAGGCGTTCGAACGGCTGGTCACCGGCCAGATCCTGGAGACGGCGGGCCCGACGGACGGGCGCGATCCGGTCGAGCACTACCTGGATGTGCTGGGCGGCAAGACGGGGTCGCTGGTGGCGGTGTCGTGCCGGTTCGGCGCGATGATGTCCGGAGCCGATGAGACGGTCGTCGATGTGCTGACGCAGTACGGCGAGCGGCTCGGCGTCGCCTTCCAGCTGGCGGACGACGTGCTGGACATCGCCTCCGACTCACAGGAGTCCGGGAAGACGCCGGGGACGGATCTGCGCGAGGGCATCCCGACCCTTCCCGTGCTACGGCTGCGGGAGCGGGCGGCGCGGCTGGGGCTGGCCGAGGACATCGCGCTGTGCGAGCTGCTGGACTCCGACCTGAGCGACGACGCGCGGCATGCCGAGGCGCTGGCCGCGCTGCGGGCGCATCCCGCTCTGGAGCAGGCGCGGCGGGACACGGTGCGGTACGTGGAGGACGCGCGGGCGGCGTTGGCTCCACTGCGGGAGTGTGACGCGAAGGTGGCGCTGATGGAGCTGTGTGACGCGGTGGTGCATCGGGCGGGCTGAGAGCCTGTGTCACATCCCCGGTCGGGCACGCGACGCCTGGCACGCACGCCCCCACTGCCTTAAAGGCGTGGGGGGACCCCCAGCCGCGTTGCCGAACCGCCCACGTGGCTCCTCCCCCACGCTCGAACCGGCTTCGCCGACTCGCGCGGGGGCACCCCCATCGAGGGCGCTCCGGCGCCTTGCGATCGCACGCACCAGACGCCGCGCGCTGATCCGACCGGAGATGTGACACAGGCTCTGACCCACCCGAGCCCTCATGCGTGACGCACATCACAGACCTGGATTGAATTCAAGCCAAGATCATCTCGTATGCATGCCCAGAAGCTGACGCAGGGGCTGTCAGCTGTCCTACGGGAAGAAAACATCATCATGGGCATGCACACGACGTTCTCGACACGCCGTAAGACCCTGATCACCGCCGCCGGCGTCCTGACCACCGTCGGCGGCTTCGCCGCCACCACGATTCCCGCGTCCGCCGCCGAAGACACCGGCACCATCCTCGCCGCCGGCCTCAGGGGTGCCAACGAGGTGTCCGCCGGGGACCGGGACGGCGCCGCGCTCCAGTTCGTGAAGGTCGACGGCGACAAGGTGTCCGTCGCCGTCCAGTGGCGCGGCACCGACAAGCCGACCGCCCTCCACATCCACCAGGGCGCCAAGGGCACCAACGGCGACGTCAAGATCGACTTCACCAAGCTGCTCGGCGGCAAGGGCAAGGGGCGCAGCGTCACCGGCACCGTCGAGGTCAAGGACGCGGCACTGCTCGACGCGCTCAAGACCGACCCCAACTCCTTCTACGCCAACCTGCACACCGCCGAGTTCCCGGGCGGAGCCGTCCGCGGGCAGCTCCACAAGGTCACCGTCGCCTCCTTCGACTTCCGCGACGCGCTCGACAACTTCCAGGCCTCCGTCGTCAAGGGCAAGCAGATCTACGAGTGCAAGCCCACCGAGGGCGGCGGCCACGCCTTCGCCCAGCGTGATGTGAGCGCCGTACTCGACGGCCGTATCGCGCACTCCTTCGTCAAGCCCAACTCCGGTACCCCGCAGTGGATCGCGCCCGACGGCAGCGCGGTCACCGGGGCGGTCATCTCCAGGACCCCCAACGGGGACGGGAACATCCCCGAGCTGGACCTCAAGGCCACCCAGTCCGGCAAGCACCACGGCCTGCTCGCCGGCACCGCGGAGATTCTGCGGCTGAACACCGTCGGCGGCGTCGCCCCGGCCGGCTCCTGCTCGCCGGGCACCATCGTCGGCGTGCCCTACCAGGCGGACTACGTGTTCGTACGCAGCTGAGTCACCGCTGAGTGACCCTCACATCAGGCGGCGTCCTCCCCAACCCCTACGGGTCGGGGGCGGCGCCGCCTGTCTGTGTCATACCGCAGGTGTACACGGAGTTGAGCCCGGGGTCTGACGAATCTTCCCGGCGGATTTGGTCAGATGGACATCACAGAAAACACCACTCCTCACCGATTCGGGTGAGAATGGCGGCTACGGGTGGACGCACGGGAGTTGACAGGCCGCCGCCGACGACGGAGGTAAGGCACACATGGCACCGTTCGAATCCGAAGACAGCACGACCGCCGCGGAGGAGGTCGACGACCGGTACGCGGGTCGGCGCAAGGCCGCGCGGTACGTCGTCCCGGTCGCGGTGGTGGGGGTGGCCGCGGCGACCATCGGGCTCGTCCCCGCGCTCGCCGACTCCGGCGACCCGGATCTGCCGAAGGTCAGCGCACAGGAGCTCATCGAGAAGATCGCCGCGTCGGACGTACAGCAGCTGTCCGGCACGGTGAAGATCAGCACGGATCTGGGGCTGCCCGACCTCGGCGGGCTGGAGAGCAGCTTCGCCTCCGGCGCCATGGAGTCGGGTCAGGGATCGGACGGCTCCTCCGCAGACCCGTCCTCGAAGCTCACCGAGCTCGCGTCCGGCACGCACACCGTGCGCGTCGCGGCCGACGGCCCCGACAAGCAGAAGCTGTCGCTGCTGGAGAACGCCTCCGAGTACAGCGTGATCCACAACGGCAAGGACGTCTGGGGCTACGACAGCGAGTCGAACGAGGTCTACCACGCGACCTCGTCCGAGAGCGCCGGCAAGCAGGCGAAGGAGGCGAAGGAAAGGGAAGACGTCCCGGCCACGCCCAAGGACATGGCCGAGGAGGCCCTGAAGGCGGTCGACGACACCACCTCCGTGACCGTCGACGGCACCGCGCAGGTCGCGGGCCGGGACGCCTACCGGCTCGTCATCAAGCCGAAGGACTCCGGGTCCACGGTCGGCCAGATCACCGTGGCGGTGGACTCCAAGACCGGCATGCCGCTGAAGTTCACGCTGACCCCGTCGAGCGGCGGCGCCGCCGTCGTGGACGCGGGCTTCACCCAGGTCAGCTTCGCCAAGCCGGCCGCCTCCACCTTCGACTTCACGCCGCCCAAGGGCGCGAAGATCACCGAGGGCGAGGACGTCGAACACGGCGGGGCGGCGCCCGAGAAGTCCGAGGAGGACCTCGGCAAGGGCCTCGACGGCCTGAAGGTCATAGGCGAGGGCTGGAACTCCGTCGCCACCTTCGACACCGGCGGCCAGGGCATGCCCTCCGGCGCCGAGGCCGGCGGCGACTTCGGAGGCTTCCTCGACTCGCTCGGCGACAAGGTGACCGGCAAGTTCGGCTCGGGCACGGTCTTCAAGACCCGCCTGATCAACGCCCTGATGACGGACGACGGTAAGATCTACGTCGGCGCGGTCGACAAGGACGCCCTCGTGAAGGCGGCGAACGCTGGGCAGTAAGTAACGCTGGGCAGTAAGTACCGGACGCGCATACGGTGAATGCCGTACGCGTGCGACGAATCGAGCGAGCCAGAGGAAGCCGATGGGCGAACCGTCCGCCACGGAGCCGGATCCGCGAGGCGCGGGAAGGACGGATGACGACAGCGGCATCGGGCCAGGTGACCATGGCGTCACCGGGCCGGGTGACCACGGCGTCATCGGGCCGGGTGACCACGGCGTCATCGGGCCGCGTGACCACGGCGTCATCGGGCCGGATGACGACAGCGTCATCGCCACCCGCGCGCTCACCAAGCGCTACCGCGGCGGGCAGCTCGCCGTCGACGGTCTCGACCTGACCGTCCCGGCGGGCAGCGTCTTCGGCTTCCTCGGTCCGAACGGCTCCGGCAAGACCACCACCATCCGCATGCTGATGGGCCTCATCGAGCCCACCTCCGGCTCGGCCCGCGTGCTGGGCCGGCCCATGCCCCGCTCGGCGCGCGCCGTGCTGCCGCATGTGGGCGCGCTGATCGAGGGACCCGCCCTGTACGGCTTCCTCTCCGGCCGCGACAATCTGATCCGGTACGACGCCGCCGACCCGACCGCCGACCCACGCACCCGGCGCACCCGCGTCGCGGCGGCGCTGGACCGGGTGGGCCTCGCGGCCGCCGCCGGCAAGAAGGCGAAGGCGTACTCGCTGGGCATGAAGCAACGCCTGGGGCTCGCCGCCGCGCTGCTGCAGCCGCGCAAGCTGCTCGTCCTCGACGAGCCGACCAATGGCCTCGACCCGCAGGGCATGCGCGAAATACGCGCGCTCATCCGGGAGTTGGCCTCCGACGGCACGACCGTCTTCCTCTCCTCCCACCTCCTCGACGAGATCGAGCAGGTATGCACGCACGCGGCCGTGATGGCCCAGGGGCGGCTGATCACGCAGGGCGCGGTGGCTGACCTCGCGGCGGGCGCCCGTGGCCGACTGGTCGTGACGACCCCGGACGCGGCGGACGCGGCCCGCGTACTGAAGGAGCAGGGGGCGTCGGACGTCGTGATCACCGAGGACCGGGTGAGCGCCGAGCCACCCGACCGTGATCTCGCCGACGTGAACGCCGCGTTGGTGACGGCGGGCGTCCGCGTCCGTGGCTTCGGGGTCGAACGGGCCTCCCTGGAGGACGCGTTCGTGGCGCTGACGGGGGAGGGCTTCGATGTCGCAGGCTGAGACGCCAGTACAGGCTGAGAGGGTCGTACCGGCCGAAACCGCCCGTGATCCACGGCTGGTGTGGACCTTCGGCCTGCTCCGCAACGAACTGCTGACCACCTTCCGGCGCTGGCGCACCCTCGCGCTGCTGGGCGTGCTGGCGGCCGTGCCGATCCTGGTCGGGATCGCCGTGAAGATCGAGACCAGCGACGGCTCGTCGCCCGGCGGCGGGGGAGGCGGGGGCCCGGCGTTCATCTCGCAGATCACCAACAACGGCCTGTTCCTGGTCTTCACCGCGCTCGCCGCGACGCTCCCCTTCTTCCTGCCGATGGCGATCGGCGTCATCGCGGGCGACGCGATCGCCGGCGAGGCGAACGCCGGCACCCTGCGCTACCTGCTGGTCGCCCCCGCCGGCCGCAGCCGCCTGCTGCTCACCAAGTACGCGACCGTACTGGCCTTCTGCCTGCTGGCCACCCTCGTGGTCGCGGTCTCCGCCCTGACGGTCGGCGCGCTGCTCTTCCCACTCGGCGAGCTGACGACGATCTCCGGCACGCAGATCAGCTTCACCGAGGGCCTGGGCCGCGCCTTCCTGATCGCCCTGGTCGTCGCCGCGTCACTGATCGGCGTCGCGGCCCTCGGCCTGTTCGTCTCGACCCTGACCAACAGCGGCATCGCGGCGATGGCGACCACGGTCGGCCTGCTGATCACGATTCAGATCCTCGACCAGATCCCCCAACTCCACGCGATCCACCCGTACTTCTTCTCCCACTACTGGCTGTCCTTCGCCGACCTCATGCGCGAACCGGTGTACTGGGACGACCTGGTGAAGAACCTCGGCCTCCAGGCCCTGTACGCGGTGGTGTTCGGCTCGGCGGCGTGGGCACGCTTCACGGCGAAGGACGTCTCCTCCTGAGCCCTTGAGTCATTGAGCCGGGCTCATTCGGCCCCGTACGTGCCGTCGACCGTCCGGAGCAGCAGGTCCTCCCGCCCGTGCGGCGCCACGAGCTGGAGCCCGACCGGGCAGCCGTCGGGCCCGAACCCCGCCGGAACGCTGATCGCCGGGTGCCCGCTCAGGTTGAACGCCCAGGTCAGGGCCGTGGAGTAGCGGTCGCCCGGGCCCTCGTGGCCATGCGGGGCGGTGGGGGTCGTCGGCGTCAGGAGCAGCTGGGCCTCGGCGAAGAGGGCGGACAGTCGCCGGTCGTTCGCGGCCCGGATGCGGTGGGCGGTCGTGGGATCCGTGCCGGTCGTACGCAGAGCGAGCCACGCGGGGGCAGGGTCTTCGAGCCCGAGAGCGGTGCGTGGCCGTACGAGCCGTACGGCACCGGCGTCCGCGAGCCGCACGGCCGCCGCATGGGCGACCGCGACGACCTCCGAGTCGGGGTCGGCGAAGCCGAGGTCTGCGGACCAGACGGCGGTCGGGGGCAGCGGGCCGCCGCTTCCCGCGGTGTCCCCGGACCCCGCGGTGTCCCCGGACCCCGCCGTGTCCCCGGAACCGGTCGTGTCCCCGGAACCGGTCGTGTCCCCGGAACCGGGCGCGTCCCCGGACCCCGGCGCGTCCCCGGAACCGGGCGCGTCCGACGACACCACCCGCCAATACGCCGCCGCGTCCGAGGCGTGGCGGGTGAGGACGCCGGGTGCCGTGAGGCCCGTACGGTCAGCTGTCGGCAGCCGACCGTTCGTGACCTTCAGCCCGACCACACCGCACCACGCCGCCGGGATCCGCACCGACCCCGCCCCGTCGCTCCCCGTCGCGAGCGGCACCAGCCCCGCCGCCACGGCCGCCGCGGACCCGGCCGAGGAGCCGCCCGGCGTACGGTCGGCCCGCCACGGGTTGACGGTACGGCCGTGCGCGCCAAGTCCCCAGGTCTGCCAGGGCGTTCCAGGCCCAGGGACGGACGTGGCGCCCACCGCCACACATCCGGCGGCCAGCAGCGGAGCCGCCGTACGCAAACCGTGCCGCCCCTTCACCCCGATCGGAACCCCGGCCAGCGGGAGCGACTCGTCCGCCGTGATCCGCGCGTCCACCTCGCCGGCCTGCCGCAGCGCCGCCTCGCCCCACACCTCGACGAACGCGCACAGGGTCGGCTCGGCCCGCTCGATCCGCTCCAACGCCGCCGCCACCACGTCGACGGCACGCAGCGCGCGTGACCGTACGGCGGCGGCGGTCTCCTCGGCGGAGAGGGCGGCAACGCCCATGAGCTGCCGCCGGTCGCTCAGCGGGACCGTCCGGGTGATGCGGTGAGGCGGGCGAGCGCCCGCGTCTCGCGCGGCGGGGTTCCGCTCAGATCGCCCAGCCGCCAGGCCTGCACCCAGGGCACGCGGTACACGTCGATCGCCGACTCGATCACCTTGATCTGCTGGGCGAGCGGACGCGGCAGCCGGCCGGGTGCGTCCGCGACCAGCACGACCGCGTCGAGGTCGAGCCCGGGCGGAGCCCCGCCGCGCCGGAAGACCTCCAGCGCGTGCAGAGCGGCCCGCAGCCCGGTCGCGTGGGTACGGGCGACGAGCAGGACCGACCTCGGGGCGGCGGGGCCGGGCCAGTCGCGTCCGCAGTCGTGGCCGCCGTAGACCGTGGCGAGGGTGGAGGTGCCGGCGCCGCCGTGCGTGCCGACGAAGGAGTAGCGCCGGGGTGTGGCGGAGGCGTGGGCGGGCTCGGGCGGTACCGGGTCCGACACGGCCACCGGTCCGCGGATCCAGATCTCGGGTCCTCGGGTCACGTCCGTCCGCATGCCCGCGCTCCTTCCTGTCATGTGCCTCTGATGATCACGGAATCCCGGACGGTCCGTGACGAGGGGTGAATTCCTGGCACAAGTCTGTGACGTCACAGTGACGTGAGAACCGTGGGCGAGCGGAGAGACTCGGCAGTACGTGTGTACGTGTACGACCGGATGTGGACGCTGCGGGACGTGAGCCCGACGGCGGGAGGGAGCACCATGGACCCCGAACGCGTTGTCCGGCTACTCCCCGACGCATCCGAGTGAGGGAACCGATGTCTCGACTCAGCCGCGACAAGAAGCCGGACCACCAGCGCGCGGCCGCCCCCGCGATGACGCCGATAGACGTTCTCGTACCGGTGGCCGGGCCGTGGGTGGGCGGCGCGTCCGTCGGCGGTGTACCGGTCGTCGCCGTCCCCGGCGAGGAGCTTCAGCAGACCGTCCTGAACCACCTCCACCGCATCGCCCTCGCCACCGGTCACGCCGTCCACGCCACGATCCACGACGAGCGCATCGGCTGGGTGGTCCCCCTCCGGATCAACCCGGACGGCTCGAGCCACTACACGGCGGATCCGGTACGGATGGCTCCGCCGGGGGAGGCGGGGGAGGCGGGGAATGCGGGGGAGGCCGCCGAGGGTGTTTCGGAGGTGCCGGACGTGCAGGCACCGACACCGACATCGTCCGCGCCGGAGGAGCCCTACTGGCCCGCACCCCCCGACGCCCCCGCCGACGCAGCCGTAGAACCGCCGGAGGCACAGGCACAGGCCCCCGCCCGCGACCGGCCCACGCATCTTCTGCGGCCCGTGTCGGAGCCCGTACGGGACGCCGTCCCCACCTTCCCCCTGCGGGCCGTGTCCGAGTCCGGGCCGGGTGGCGACTCCGTGCCGTCGACCTTCGTCCTGCGGGCGTTGCCCGAGCCGTCTCAGGGACAGGCGCCCGGTACGGTCGCCGCTCCGACGGGGGAGTTCGGGCCGCCGCCGGTGATGGACGCGAAGCCCGAGCCCGCCGCCGTCGCGGAGGAGCTCGACCCCGAGCCGAAGCCGACCCCTCCCCGGGGCTTCGACGCCGTCGCCGAAGCCGTACTCGGGGACGAGCCGCCGGTGGACGGCACCGCCCTCCTCGCGGAGCCGATGACGCGGATCAACGAGGCCGTCCGGGCCGGGCGGACGGACACCGCGGCGGAGTTGGCGGAGCGGACCGTGGCCGAGGCCTCGGGGACGCTGGGGCCGGAGCACCCCGAGGTGCTCCGGCTGCGTGAACTCACCGCCTACGTCGCCTACTTGGCGGGCGATCCGGTCCGCGCCTTCCACCTCTCCCTCGACCTCGCCCGCGCCTGCCGCCGCTCCCTGGACGCGGAGGCGGCGTACGGCAACATCCAGAGCGCGGCCACCGCCTGGCGTGCCGTGCGCGACCCCGCGCACGGTCTGGAACTCGGCCACGCCCTGATCGGCCTGTGGACCGAGCTCACCGGCGAGGACGGCCCGGCCGCCGACGACATCGAGGAACTGGAGTCGGCCCGCGCCCGCATGGACCGGCTCTCCGAACGCGCCCGCACCAGCAGTTGAACGGCCGCACCAGCAGCTGAACGGCCGTTACTCCGACAGCTCCCACACCGCGTGGGCGATCGCGTCGCTGTTCCGGTCCAGTGCGGTGTCGTTGATGTTGGTGGTCGTGTCGCAGGACGAGTGGTAGCAGCGGTCGAAGGCCTGCCCCGCCGTACCGCCCCACTTGGCCGCCTGCGCCGCGGACTTCGCACGGCTCGCCCCGGTGAACAGTCCGCCCACCGGCACGCCCGCGCTCTTGAAGGGCGCGTGGTCGGAGCGGCCGTCGCCCTCCGTCTCGATCTCCGTGGCCACGCCGAGGCCGGTGAAGTAGTCCTTGAAGGTCTTCTCGATGGCCGGGTCGTCGTCGTAGACGAAGTAGCCGGGGTTCGGTGAGCCGATCATGTCGAAGTTCAGATAGCCGGCGATCCGCGAACGGTTCGCGGAGGAGAGGCTGTTGACGTAGTACCGGGAGCCCACCAGGCCCAGCTCCTCCGCACCCCACCAGGCGAACCGCAGGTGTTTGGTGGGCTGGAGGTTCGCGCGCGCCACGGCCAGGGCGGTCTCCAGGACCGCCGCCGAGCCGGACCCGTTGTCGTTGATGCCGGCGCCGGAGGAGACGCTGTCGAGGTGGGAGCCCGCCATGACGACCTGGCCCGCGTCCCCGCCGGGCCAGTCGGCGATCAGGTTGTAGCCGGTGCGGCCGGAGGCCGTGAACTGCTGGATCGCGGTGGTGAATCCGGCGGCGTCCAGCTTGGCCTTCACATAGTCGAGCGAGGCCCGGTAACCGGCACGCCCGTGCGCGCGGTTGCCGCCGTTGGCGGTGGCGATGGACTGCAACTGCGTCAGATGCGCCTTGACGTTGGCCACGGGGATGTCGGGCGCGGCGGCCACCGCGGGCTTTGACGCGGGGGCTAAGGCGGGCCCGGCGGCAGGGGCCGCGCCGGCTATGGATCCGCCGGCCAGGAGGGAGACGGCCGCGACGACGGCGGTGGCCGTGGCGCGTCCGGGAACCGAGAGCTTCATGTGGGGGGCTCCGAATTCCAGAGGAAATGGGTGCCCGATGGTGAAGCTGAGGTTGACGTTCCGTCAAGGACGCAATCCGGTCAGCGCTGTTCGCATAGCGGAGTGCCCGGTGCTCAGTGCACGCAGAACTCGTTCCCCTCCGGGTCCGTCATCACCACCCACTCGCCCCCGGCCTCCTTCACCTCCCGCAGCACGCTCGCGCCCAGCTTCGACAGCCGCTCCACCTCCGCCGCGCGCCGCCCCTCGCCCGGGTGCAGGTCCAGATGGAGCCGGTTCTTCACCGTCTTCGCCTCCGGCACGCGCTGGAACAGCAGCCGCCGCCCCAGCCCGGTCCCGCTCTCCTTGTCGTACGGGTCTTCCGGGTGCCGTACGGCGATCAGGTCCCGCCAGGCGCGGCGGCCGTGCGACTCGACGGTGAGCTCGGCCGGTACGGCGCCGAAGCCCAGCAGTTTCTCGATCAGCGCGCTGTTGTCCTCGACTTCGTAGTGCAGCGCGGCGGCCCAGAAGCCGGCCTGCGCGTGCGGGTCACCGGCGTCGATGACCAGCTTCCAGTGCACGGGTGTGGGTGTGGTCTCAGTCACGTAACTACTTATACTGGTTACGTGAGTGAGCGTGCAACGGAATCGCCGGGACGTCCGCCCGGCCTCACCCTGACTTCGTACGGCGGCCATTCCTTCCGCTTCGACCCGGGCGCGCTCTGTCTGGAGCTGGTGACGACGGGCGGGCCGGGTGCCTTCGCGCGGTGGGAGGTGCTGCACGAGCCGGCGGATCTGGTGGCGTGGGCCGAGCGGAGCCGACTACCGAGCGGGCTTGAACTAGCCGTCACCGAGAGGGAGCTGGGGCTGGCGCGGGAACTGCGCAACGCCCTCTTGCTGCTCGCCGCGGACCGCGCCCACGGCCGTCCGCTTCAGCCGGGCCACCTCGACATCGTCAACGGGGCCGCCGCCGAGGCCCCGCTCGTCGCCCGCCTCGCCCCCGACGGCACCCGCGCCTGGGCCTCGGGCGCCACGGCCACCCAGCTGCTGTCGACGGTCGCCCGCGACGCGATCGACCTCTTCACCGGCCCGTACGCCGACCGCATCCGCGAGTGCGGTGGCCACAACTGCGCTCTGCTCTTCGTCGACACCTCCCGCCCGGGCCGCCGCCGCTGGTGCTCGATGGAGCACTGCGGGAACCGGGCGAAGGCGCGGGCCTTCCGGTCGCGGCAGGTCGCTGAAGAACAGGTCGACTGAAGAACAGGTCACTGAAGGCCAGGTCACTAAAGGTCAGGTCACTAAAGGTCAGGTCACCGAAGAGCGCTAGCCTCCGCGCTCGCCTCCGCCTCCCGCGTGTCGTATGCCGACCGCGCCGCCGCGATCTCCTCCTGGTGCGCCTCGGTCCACGTCACCAGGGACCGGATCGTGGCGTGCAAGGTGCCGCCCAGCGGCGTCAGTTCGTACTCCACCCGCGGCGGCACCACCGGATGCACCGTCCGCTTCACCAGCCCGTCCCGTTCCAGCGAGCGCAGCGTCACGGTCAGCATCCGCTGGCTGATGCCGTCGATCTCCCGGCGCAGCTCCGTGAACCGCAGCCGCCGGTTCTCCAGCAGCGCGATGACGAGCAGCGACCACTTGTCGGCCACCCGGTCGAGGATCTGCCGCACCTGGCAGTCCTCCCGGGTGTCCCACTGGAAAGGGTCGGCGTCGCCGTAGTCCACGGTGCCGGTGCCCGCGCAGTTACTCGGTGACTTCAAAGTGCCTTCTTCCATAGTCTGTTGATGCTGCCGCAGGGTGGGGGTGGTTACAAGAGGGAACCGACCCTCAGTCCCGTAACCGCCCCGATATCTACCTGTGGAGTGCTGCCATGGGCACGCGCGCTTGGGCGCTGTTACTCGTCCTCTGCGGAACGATCTTCCTGGAGGGCATCGACGTCGCGATGATGGCGGTCGCGATCCCATCGATCCGATCCGATCTCGGGCTGACGACCGGCACCGCGGCCTGGGTGATGAGCGCCTACGTCCTCGGTTACGCCGGTTTCACCCTGCTGGGCGGCAGGGCCGCGGACCTGCTCGGCCGCCGCCGGATGTTCCTGCTCTGGCTGACGGTCTTCCTGCTCTTCTCGGGGCTCGGCGGCTTCGCGACCGAGGGCTGGATGCTGGTCGTCGCCCGTTTCGCGACCGGGGTGTCCGCCGCGTTCATGACACCGGCCGCGCTGTCCCTGATCACCACGTCGTACGAGGAGGGGCGGCAGCGCGAGAAGGCGCTGCTGGTGTTCGCCGGTACGGCGGCCGGCGGTTTCTCGCTCGGGCTCGTCGTCGGTGGCCTGCTCACCGAGCTCGGCTGGCGCTGGGTGTTCTTCGCGCCGGTACTGATGGCGGGCGCGCTGCTCCTGGCGGCCGTACGGCTGATTCCGCGACAGCAGGGGGTACCGGCGCCGGCTCACCGTACGTTCGACGTCCCCGGCGCGCTCACCGCCGCCGGCGCCATGCTGCTGGCCGCCTACGCCGTCGTACGCCTGGAACACGGGCTGGACGGGTGGCGGTTGACCGTGGCGTCGGCCCTCGCGGCGCTGCTGCTGGCCGCCGTCTTCGTCGCGGTCGAGCGGCGCACGGCCGCCCCGCTGGTCCGGCTCGGCATCCTGCGCAAGGGTCCGGTCGTGCGCGCCGATCTGGGGGCGCTGCTGTTCGTCGGGGCCTTCATGGGGTTCCAGTTCGTGGTGACCCTGTACTTGCAGGAGCTGCGCGGCTGGTCGTCCCTCCAGACGGCGGTCGCCCTGGTGATCATGGGCTGCGACGTGGTGCTGGCTCCCACCCTCACCCCGAAGCTGGTCACCCGCTACGGCAACGCCCGCGTGATCGTCGGCGGCTTCGCGCTGGCGGTCGTCGCGTACGCGCTGTTCCTGCCGGTCGGCATGGACTGGCCGTACCTGGCGATGTTCCCGACGCTGTTCATCTCGGGCACGGCCTTCGCGCTGGCGTACGGGCCGCTGACGATCGCCGCGACGGACGGGGTGGAGGAGTCCGAGCAGGGGCTGGCGAGCGGGCTGCTGACCACGGCCACGCAGTTCGGCTCGGCGATCGGGATCTCGGCGGTGACGGCCGTCTACGGCTTGGCGTCCAGCGGCTCGGGACCGGAGGCGACGCTCTCCGCCTTCCGTGCGGCGCTCACCGTGCCCGTCGTCATGGTGGTGCTGGGCCTGCTGATCTCGGCCCTGAGTGTGCGGGAGGCCCGCCGGGCGGTGCGCAGGGCGTCCCAGGTGAGCAGGGTCAGCGCCAGCCAGACCAGTGCGAACCCGGCCCAGCGCTCGGGCGGCATGGCCTCGTGGAAGTAGAGGATGCCGAGCAGGAACTGGAACACCGGGGCCAGGTACTGCAGCAGCCCCAGCGTGGACAGGGGCACGCGGATCGCTGCCGCGCCGAAGCAGACGAGGGGCAGCGCGGTGACGACGCCGGTCGCGGCGAGCAGGGCCGCGTGCCCCGGCCCCTCGGCGGTGAAGGTGGACTCGCCCTGCGCGCTCAGCCACAGCAGATAGCCGAGCGCGGGCAGGAACTGGATCGCGGTCTCGGCGGTCAGCGACTCGACGCCGCCGAGGTTGACCTTCTTCTTCACCAGCCCGTAGGTGGCGAAGGAGAAGGCGAGGGTGAGGGAGATCCACGGCGGCTGCCCGTACCCGATGGTCAGCACGAGCACGGCGGTGAAGCCGACCCCGACCGCCGCCCACTGCACGGGCCGCAGCCGCTCCTTCAGGAGCAGGACGCCCATCGCGATGGTGACCAGAGGGTTGATGAAGTAGCCGAGCGAGGCCTCGACGACGTGACCGGAGTTCACCGACCAGATGTACAGGCCCCAGTTCACGGTGATGACGGCCGCGGCCACGGCGACGAGGCCGAGCTTGCGCGGCTGCCGCAGCAGCTCGCCGGCCCAGGCCCAGCGCCGGATGACGACGAGCGCGACGGCGACGACGACGAGGGACCAGACCATCCGGTGGGCGAGGATCTCGGCCGCGCCGGCGGGCTTCAGCAGCGGCCAGAAGAGAGGGACCAGGCCCCACATCCCGTACGCGGCGAAGCCGTTCAGCAGACCTATGTGCCGCTCGCCCTTCGACGTCCCGGTCACGGGCCCCTCCTTCTCACGTCGAGCTCGCCTGCAAGAAGGTAACGCCGAGCGCCCCCGCCTGTCATGCCCGTATCGACATACGGTCATGACAGGCGGGGATGGTGCGTCCGAGGCCCTGAGGGGGAGTACGGCCCCGGGCGCGGGCCCGGGTGTTCGCGCGCTTCACGCGCGGGCGTTTCAGCCCTTGAGCGCGACCGCTATGGCGTCGGCGATCGGGGTCGTCGGGCGCCCGGCCAGGCGGGACAGGTCGCCGGTGGAGACGACCAGCTCGCCCTTCTCGACGGAGGCGTCCACGCCCGCGAGGATCGCGGCCAGCGGCTCGGGCAGGCCGGCGCCGGTCAGGATGCCGGTGAAGGCCTCGACGGAGACCGGGTTGTAGGCGATCTCCTTGCCGGTCTGCTTGCTGAGCTCGGCCGCGTACTCGGCGAAGCTCCAGGCCTCGTCGCCGCCCAGCTCGTACGTCTTGTTCTCGTGCCCCTCGCCGGTCAGTACGGCGACGGCGGCCGCGGCGTAGTCGGCGCGCGAGGCGGAGGAGACCCGGCCCTCGCCGGCGGCCTGGGTGACGGCGTTGTACTGCAGCACGGGGGCGAGGTTCTCGGTGTAGTTCTCGTGGTACCAGCCGTTGCGCAGCAGCACGTACGGCAGGCCGGAGGCGAGCAGCGCCTCCTCGGTGCCCCGGTGCTCGTCGGCCAGGGCGGCGGTGAGGCTGCCGAGGGCGCTGGTGTAGGCGAGGAGCGCCACGCCGGCCGCCTTGGCGGCGTTGATGACGACCTTGTGCTGGCCGACACGGTCGTTGCCGATCTCGCTGCCGGAGATGAGCAGCACCTTGTCGCCGGCCGAGAACAGGCCGTCGAAGGAGGCGGGGGCGCTGTAGTCGGCGAGGGCGATCTTCACGCCGCGGTCCGCGAGGTCGGCGGCCTTCTCCGCGTTGCGGACGACCGCGGTGATCTGGTCGGCCGGAACCTTCTCCAGCAGCTGCTCCACGACGTGACGGCCGAGCTGGCCGGTGGCTCCGGTGACGACGATGCTCATGATCAGAACTCCTAGTGGGGTGCGTCTGACCACTAACCGTAGGGGATGCGCTAACTGTGCGAAAGTACCCACTTTGAGGTAAGGTACTGGTATGGCAGTAAGTGACTGGGGCAGTGACAGCGAAGAAATGTGCCCGCACCGCTTGGTTCTGGAGCACGTCACCAGCCGCTGGGGCGTCCTCGTGCAGATCCAGCTCCTGGAGCGTCCGCACCGTTTCAGCGAGCTGCGCCGGGCGATCGGCAGGGTCAGCGAGAAGATGCTCACACAGACGCTCCAGACCCTGGAGCGGGACGGTCTGGTTCATCGCGACGCCAAGCCCGTGATCCCGCCGCGCGTGGACTACTCCCTCACCGAGCTGGGCCGCGAGTCCGCAGAGCAGGTGCGCGCGCTGGCGATGTGGACGCACAAGCGCATGGACGACGTGGAGAGCGCGCGCCGGGCGTACGACGAGGCCCGGGCGTCGCAGGCCCGGGCCTCGTAATCACTGCCTCGTAATCACTGGGGATCACTTGGGGATCATTGGGGCTGGTCAGCCCACGACCGTCCAGGTGTCGCCGCCCGCCAGCAGCGCCGCCAGGTCACCCTTGCCGTTCTGCTCGATGGCCGTGTCGAGCTGGTCGGCCATCTGAGTGTCGTAGACGGGGCGTTCCACGGATCGCAGGACACCGATGGGGGTGTGGTGCAGGGTGTCCGGGTCGGCCAGCCGGGAGAGGGCGAAGGCGGTGGTCGGGGAGGTCGCGTGGGCGTCGTGGACCAGGATCCGGTCCTCGTTCTCGGGTGTCACCGTGACGACTGTCAGGTCGCCGGTCTGCTGGTCCCGTACGACACCGCGCGTGCCGTCTGCCCCGAAGCGGATCGGCTGTCCGTGTTCGAGGCGGATCACCGCCTCTTCGGCTTGCTGCTTGTCTTTCAGGGCCTCGAAGGCGCCGTCGTTGAAGATGTTGCAGTTCTGGTAGATCTCGATCAGGGCCGTGCCCGGGTGGGCGGCGGCCTGCCGCAGGACCTCGGTGAGGTGCTTGCGGTCGGAGTCGATGGTCCGCGCCACGAACGACGCCTCCGCGCCGATCGCCAGCGACACCGGGTTGAAGGGCGCGTCCAGCGAGCCCATCGGCGTCGACTTGGTGATCTTGCCGACCTCGGAGGTCGGGGAGTACTGGCCCTTGGTGAGGCCGTAGATCCGGTTGTTGAAGAGCAGGATCTTCAGGTTCACATTGCGGCGCAGGGCGTGGATGAGGTGGTTGCCGCCGATGGAGAGGGCATCGCCGTCGCCCGTCACCACCCACACGCTCAGGTCCCGCCTGCTGGAGGCCAGGCCGGTCGCGATCGCGGGGGCGCGGCCGTGGATGGAGTGCATGCCGTACGTGTTCATGTAGTACGGGAAGCGGGAGGAGCAGCCGATGCCGGAGACGAAGACGATGTTCTCCTTGGCCAGGCCGAGCTCGGGCATGAAGCCCTGGACCGCGGCGAGGATCGCGTAGTCACCGCAGCCGGGGCACCAGCGCACTTCCTGGTCGGACTTGAAGTCCTTCATGGACTGCCTGGCCTCGGCCTTGGGAACGAGCGAAAGCGCCTCGATCGTGCCCGTGCCTTCCGTGGACGTCTCAGCCATCGATGGCCTCCTTCAGAGCCGTGGCGAGCTGCTGGGCCTTGAACGGCATTCCGTTGACCTGGTTGTACGAGTGGGCGTCCACCAGGTACTTCGCCCTGACAAGCGTGGCGAGCTGGCCGAGGTTCATCTCGGGAATCACCACTTTGTCGTAACGCTTCAGGACCGCGCCGAGATTCCTTGGGAAGGGGTTGAGGTGGCGCAGGTGGGCCTGTGCGATGGACTCGCCGGCCGTGCGCAGCCGCCGTACTGCCGCGGTGATGGGTCCGTAGGTCGAGCCCCAGCCCAGGACCAGGGTCCGTGCATGGTCCGGGTCGTCGACCTCGACGTCGGGGACGTCGATGCCGTCGATCTTGGCCTGGCGGGTGCGGACCATGAAGTCGTGGTTGGCGGGGTCGTAGGAGATGTTGCCGGTGCCGTCCTGCTTCTCGATGCCACCGATGCGGTGCTCCAGGCCCGGCGTGCCCGGGATCGCCCAGGGACGGGCGAGGCTCTGCGGGTCGCGCTTGTACGGCCAGAAGACCTCCGTCCCGTCGTCCAGGGTGTGGTTGGGCCCCTGGGCGAACTGGACGGTGAGGTCGGGCAGCTCCTCCAGCTCCGGGATGCGCCAGGGCTCGGAGCCGTTGGCCAGGTAGCCGTCGCTCAGCAGCATCACCGGCGTGCGATAGGTCAGGGCGATGCGGGCGGCTTCCAGGGCGGCGTCGAAGCAGTCGGCCGGGGTGCGGGGGGCCACGATGGGGACCGGCGCCTCGCCGTTGCGGCCGAACATCGCCTGGAGCAGGTCCGCCTGCTCGGTCTTGGTCGGCAGGCCGGTGGACGGGCCGCCGCGCTGGATGTCGATCACCAGCAGCGGCAGTTCGAGAGAGACGGCGAGACCGATCGTCTCGCTCTTGAGTGCCAGGCCGGGGCCGCTGGTCGTGGTGACGGCGAGGGAGCCGCCGAAGGCGGCGCCCAGTGCGGCGCCGATGCCGGCGATCTCGTCCTCGGCCTGGAAGGTCCGTACGCCGAAGTTCTTGTGCTTGCTCAGCTCGTGCAGGATGTCCGAGGCCGGAGTGATCGGGTACGAACCCAGGAACAGCGGCAGGTCCGCCTGGCGGGATGCGGCGACCAGGCCGTACGACAGGGCCAGGTTCCCGGAGATGTTTCTGTACGTGCCGACCGGGAACGCCGTCGCGGCCGGGGCCACCTCGTAGGAGACGGCGAAGTCCTCGGTGGTCTCCCCGAAGTTCCAGCCCGCGCGGAAGGCGGCGATATTGGCGGCCGCGATGTCGGGCTTCTTCGCGAACTTCGAGGTCAGGAACTTCTCCGTGCCCTCCGTGGGCCGGTGGTACATCCATGACAAAAGGCCCAGCGCGAACATGTTCTTGCTGCGCTCGGCCTCTTTGCGGGTGAGGTCGAATTCCTTGAGGGCCTCGACGGTCAGGGTGGTCAGCGGGACCGGGTGGAGTTGGTAACCGTCGAGGGAGCCGTCCTCCAGCGGCGAGGCCGCATACCCCACTTTCTGCATCGCCCGCTTGGTGAACTCGTCCGTGTTGACGATGATCTCCGCGCCGCGCGGCAGGTCGGCGACGTTGGCCTTGAGCGCGGCGGGGTTCATCGCGACCAGGACGTTGGGCGCGTCGCCGGGGGTGAGGATGTCGTGGTCGGCGAAGTGCAGCTGGAAGGAGGAGACGCCCGGCAGGGTGCCGGCGGGGGCACGGATCTCGGCCGGGAAGTTCGGCAGCGTCGACAGGTCGTTGCCGAAGGACGCCGTCTCGGAGGTGAAGCGGTCACCGGTGAGCTGCATACCGTCACCCGAGTCACCCGCGAAACGAATGATCACCCGGTCGAGGCGGCGGACGTCCTTCGCCCCTGCCGCTTTGCGCTGCTCTCCCACGACGGTACCGTCGGCCTGCTCCGCTGGGCTACTGACCTGGCTGGTCACTGAACTGGACCTCCCTCGAGGCGGCTGTCTGGGAGCGGCCTTACCGCAGCCCCTCCCAATATCAACCCTACGACCGTAAGGGTCGCCTTCCCGCGGCCATTCGCATGATGGACACGGTTTTGAGACGGTTCGACGCCCTGACTTGTCACGATTTACTCGCCCCCCGGCGCTTTCCTTGAAGACGCTCCCTTTGTTTCTGCGGTTCTCGCGCTCGTGGTCCTTCTGCGCGGTCCTTCTATGTGGTTCTTCCATGTGGTCATCTGACAGAATTGTCAGATGGCTAGGAGTTCAGATAGGTGAGGACGGCGAGGACGCGCCGGTGGTCTCCGTCGCTCGGGGACAGCCCCAGCTTGAGGAAGATGTTGCTGACGTGCTTCTCGACGGCGCCGTCACTGACCACCAGCTGCCGCGCGATCGCCGAATTGGTCCGCCCTTCGGCCATCAGCCCCAGGACCTCGCGCTCCCTGGGGGTGAGTCCCGCGAGCACGTCCTGCTTGCGGCTGCGCCCCAGCAGCTGCGCGACGACCTCCGGGTCGAGGGCCGTACCCCCCTCGGCCACCCGCACCACCGCGTCCACGAACTCACGGACCTCGGCTACCCGGTCCTTGAGCAGATAGCCGACTCCGTGACTGGAACCGGCCAGCAGCTCGGTGGCATACCGCTCCTCCACGTACTGCGACAGCACGAGCACACCCAGCCCCGGATGCGCCTTGCGCAGCTGTACGGCCGCCCGGACCCCCTCGTCTGTGTGCGTCGGCGGCATCCGCACGTCCGCGACGACGACATCGGGCAGCTCCCCCTGAGCGTCCAACTCGGTGATGGTCTTGATCAACGCGTCCCCGTCACCGACACCGGCGACGACCTCGTGCCCACGGTCGGTCAGCAGCCGGGTCAGTCCCTCCCTCAGCAGCACCGAATCCTCGGCGATGACCACCCGCACCTTGTCCTCCACGATCTACGGCCCCCCACAACCCCGACTCCACGCCCACCCGGACGACAGGTCCAGCATTCCAGCAATGGGGGACGGGCGCGGGTGGGCGCGGGAATCGGGGGGAAGTCAGGGGGTTGGGGGGTGGGGTGTTTGGATGGGGTTCCGGTTGTCGGGCGGGCGGGGCGGGGTCCGTGAGGGCGGCGGGGGCTTACGAGGGTTGTGGGCGCTCACGGGGGTTGTGGTCGGCTTTTCGGCCGACCGAGTCAGGCGGTGGGTGGGCATAGGCCGGGGGTCCAAGGGAGCGGAGCCCCCTGGTGGGATCGAAAGTGCGGAGCCCCTGGTGATGGGACGGTTGGGGGTGTTTTGAAAGTCCTGTGCGGTGCCCGCGGTGTTCGGTGCGTGCCCTCGGCGTGCCAGACGAAGGCCCTCGATGGGGGTCCCCCCGCTCGAGCGAAGCCGAGAGTGGGGGAGGAGCTACTTGGGTCTTTGGCCGGTGCGGCGAGGGTGCGTGCCGGGCGCCGTGGGTGCTGTGCGGGACTTCCAAAACACCCCCTAGGGGCGGCAGGGGCGGGAAACCGCTCAGCCCAGCCCCCCTCGGCCCACCCCCCGATCCCCCCGCCACGGCAACTCCGCAGTCACCCGAGTAGGCCCACCCACCGGCGAATCCACCACCAGAATCCCGTCCACCGCGTCCAGACGCTCCGCCAGCCCCGCCAGCCCGGACCCCGCGGAGACATCCGCACCCCCCACCCCGTTGTCCACGACCTGCAGCATCAGCCGGTCGTCCACCCGCCACACATCCACCGCCGCCCACGTCGCCCGCGCATGCTTGCTGATGTTCTGCAGCAACTCCGACACGGTGAAGTACGCGATCCCCTCGATCGCCGGCACCGGCCGAGCCGCCAGATCCACCTCCACCTGCACCGGCACCGTGCACCGCGACGCCACCGCCGACAGAGCCGCATCCAGCCCCCGGTCCGTCAGCACCGCCGGATGTATCCCGCGCGCCAGATCCCGCAGCTCCTGCAACGCCGTCTTCACCTCGCCGTGCGCCTCGTCCACCATCCGCGCGGCCGCCCGCGGATCCTCCGTCAGCTTCTCCTTCGCCAGCCCCAGGTCCATGGCCAGCGCCACCAGCCGCGCCTGCGCCCCGTCGTGCAGATCCCGCTCGATCCGCCGCAGGTCGGCCGCCGCGGTGTCGACGACGACCCCCCGGTCCGACTCCAGCTCCACCACCCGCGCCGACAGCCGTGACGGCCCGAGCAGCCCGTGCACCATCAGCCGGTCCACCATCGTCAGCGCCCGCACGATCCACGGCGTGGCCAGCGTGAACAGCACCCCCACCAGCGCCGTCACCGTGATCTCGAAGGGGTTGTCGAGGTAGATGTGGTGACCCTCGTCGCCGTACAGCTGGATCCCGTCCTGCCCGCCGTACATCGGGAGGACCCAGAACCACAGCGGATACGTCATCAGCGTCCACCCGAACGCCCAGAAGTTCACGGCGACGACGAACGAGAGCACCGACCACGGCAGGTACAGCAGCGCGTACAGCAGCGTCCGCCACGACGTGCCGCTCTTGAGGACGGCCCCCATCCAGGCCATCGCGCCCTGCTTCTTCATCCGCAGCGGCTCCGGGGCGCCCACCTCCAGCCCCAGCAGCCCGCGTGCCCGGGCCCGCTCCAGCGCCCCGAACCCACGGCAGCCCGCCAGCCCCGCCGCCAGCACCGGAATCCCGAGGAAGGTCACCAGCAGACCCGCGCCGAGCGCGACCATCGTGACGGCGTACGTGAACAGCAGGACGCCGATCGGCAGCCCCAGCAGCACATACGCCAGCTCGAGCCAGCTGCGCGCCTCGAACGGCGCCCGCAACCCAGCCGGCAGACGACGCCACCGCCCGCCGTCACCCGCGCCCGCCCCGCGGGAACCCGGAACGCCGTAGGACCCCAGGTCCCGCCCGTACTCCGTTTCGTACGCCGTTTCGTACTCCGTGGCCATCGCCGTCGTCCTTCTCCTCGTCCTACGGCTGTGCTGTGCCCTGCGGCTGTGCTGCGTTCCGCGACCGTTTTGTGCTCTGGGACGTGCCGCGCCGTACGGCTGTGCTGTCGTACCTCAACCCTGCTCGGTCGCAGGTCCGCGGACCATGGAGTCCGTCGGCGTCTTGGACGGGGGGTTTTCCCTACCTCTTGCCCGAGCTCTTGCCCTGCTCGTCGGTCCGGTCCCGCCACGGCAGCTCCGCCGTGACCACGGTCGGGCCGCCCGGCGGCGAGTCGATGACGAACAGGCCGTCGACGGCGCCCAGCCGGTCGGCGAGGCCCCGCATGCCCGTACCGGCATCCAGACGCGCGCCACCGCGTCCGTCGTCCCGCACCTGGATGAGCAGCCGGTCGTCCGACCGCCACACGTCGACCGAGGCGGACCTCGCCCCGCTGTGCTTGCTGACGTTCTGCAGCAGCTCGGAGACGGTGAAGTAGGCGATGCCCTCAATGGCCGCCACCGGTCTGGAGTCCAGGTCGGCCGTCACCTTCACCGGCACCGTGCAGCGCGAGGCGACCGAGGAGAGGGCGGCGTCCAGACCACGGTCGGTGAGGACCGCCGGGTGGATGCCCCGGGCGAGATCCCGCAGCTCCTGGAGTGCCAGCTTCACCTCGCCGTGCGCCTCCTCGACCATCGCCGCCGCGACCTTCTCGTCGACCTGGCCCTCCAGCAGCTTCTCCTTGGCCAGGCCCAGCCCCATGGCCAGGCTGACCAGCCGGGCCTGCGCACCGTCATGCAGATCGCGCTCGATCCGCCGCAGGTCGGCGGCGGCCGTGTCGACCACCACCCCCCGGTCCGACTCCAGCTCGGCGATGCGCCGCTCCAACTCGTCGGAGGGCGACAACAGCCCGCGCACCATCGCCCGGTCGGCGTTGGCCAGGCCCCGCGCTATGAACGGCAGCACCGGCCACAGCACGAACAACGAGGTCAGCGTGATGGCGAAGGTGAGGACGCCCCAGGGCAGCCGGATGAACTCGTACAGCATCGTGCGCCAGCCCACCGGGTCCTTCAGGCCCATCCACAGCTGTGGGAAGAACCCGCCCCTGCCGCGCAGCGGCAGCGGACTCGGCTCGTCTACCCGCACCCCCAGCAGGCCCCTGGCCCGCGACCGCTCCAGCTTGCCCAACTGCCGTGCGCCCACCAGCCCCGCCGCGAGAAGCGGGAACCCGATCACCGTCACGGTCAGGAAGGCGCCGGTGGACAGCACCGTCACGACGTAGATGAATCCGAGCAGCGACACCGGAAAGTTCGCCAGCAGGTGGGCGATCTCCTTCCAGGTGTGCCGGTCGTAGGCGAAACGGGCCGGTGGCAGGCGGTCGCTGTCCGCTCTGCCGGCATCTCCGGCGCGGCCCGTGGGCGCGAGGCGTTCGGTCATACGGCTTAGCGTGCCGCGCGGTGCGCCGCCGCGCCATGAGGTCGGCCGCCAGGATCCACTGGGGAAAACCCCACCCTCACAACCTGCGGTAAACCTCAGGGCGTGACGGGCTGCTTACCCTTTCTTTAGCAGGGCCTAGACTCCCGTGCGTAACAGATCGTCGTACGACACCGTTCGCGAGCCGCATGGGTTCATGAGGCTCACGAGTTCACGAGGCCGAGGTCAGGGAGCGAGGGACGGACGTGCCGGAACCGACCGTCGTCGATTCGACCGTCGTCAAGTCGACCGTCGTCGATTCGACCGTCGTTGCGGCGGACTATTTCCAGTCGTATTCGGTCGTCGGGCTGCTCGCCGTCGTAGGCGTCCTGTTCGTCGCCGTCGCCTTCGGAGCCGGGCGCCTGCTGCGGCCCGTGGTCCCCACCCCCGAGAAGCTCCTGACGTACGAGTGCGGTGTCGACCCCGTCGGCGAGGGGTGGGCGCACACCCAGGTCCGCTACTACGTCTACGCGTTCCTGTACGTGATCTTCGCCGTCGACTCGATCTTCCTGTTCCCCTGGGCGACGGTCTTCGCCGCCCCCGGCTACGGCGCGACCACCCTCGTGGAGATGTTCATCTTCCTCGGCTTCCTGGCCGTAGGATTGCTCTACGCGTACAAGAAGGGCGTCCTGGCATGGACGTGACCCCGGATGCTGTGATCCGCGATCCCGCGAACCACGAGCCCGCGACGCACGAGCCTGTGTACCTGCCGGAGCCGAAGCGGCTGGGCGCGCTCGCCCGCCTCGCCCCCGAGCCGATGAAGGTCGTCCTGAACTGGGGCCGCCGCTACTCGCTCTGGGTCTTCAACTTCGGCCTCGCCTGCTGCGCGATCGAGTTCATCGCCGCGTCGATGGCCCGCCACGACTTCATCCGCCTCGGCGTCATCCCGTTCGCGCCCGGGCCGCGCCAGGCCGACCTGATGGTGGTCTCCGGCACGGTCACGGACAAGATGGCGCCGGCCGTGAAGCGCCTGTACGAGCAGATGCCCGAGCCGAAGTACGTGATCTCGTTCGGGGCCTGCTCCAACTGCGGTGGCCCCTACTGGGACTCGTACTCCGTGACCAAGGGTGTCGACCAGATCATCCCCGTGGACGTGTACGTTCCCGGCTGCCCGCCGCGGCCCGAGGCGCTGCTCCAGGGAATCCTGAAACTCCAGGAGAAGATCGCGCGAGAGTCGCTGGGGGAGCGGTACGGATCCGTCGCCCGGCCGTCGACCGCCGCGCTGCAGAGCGGCTTGGTGCAGCCGCCGACCGCCGGCGCGGGGGAGGGCCGATGACCGGCGTCGGCTGGCTGCCCGCCCCCGCCGAAGACCTGTTCGGTACGGAGGCCACGGCCGAGGAGTCGTACGAGGTCCTGACGGTGGACGTGCCGCCGGCCTCCTGGATCGCGGCGCTGGAGACCGCCCGCGACCGGCTGAGCTGCACGTACTTCGACTGGCTGAGCGCGGTCGACGAACCGGGCACGGGCTTCCGCGTCACTGCCCACGTCGCGGCGCTGTCCCCGGTACGACGCCTGCTCCTTCGTACGACAGTTCCGCACGAGGCCCCCTCCCTGCCCAGCGCGATCGGCGTGTTCGCGGGCGCGGCCTGGCACGAACGCGAGACCCACGAAATGTTCGGCGTCGTCTTCCAGGGCCACCCGGCCCTGGACCACCTCCTCCTCCCGGAGGGCTTCGAAGGCCACCCCCTCCGCAAGGATTTCGTCCTCGCGGCCCGCGTCGCCAAGGCCTGGCCCGGCGCCAAGGAACCGGGCGAATCCGAACACGGTGGCCCCAAGCGCCGCCAGATGCTCCCCCCCGGCGTCCCCGACCCGAACGAATGGGGCCCGCTGAAGGGCCAGCTGCCCCCGGCCCCCGCCCGCCCGGCCCGCGGCACGGCCCGCGCGGCGGGCGAACGTCCGGCCCGCGCCGCAGGCGAACGTCCAGTACGCCGCACCCGTACGGCTTCCGAGGGCTCGGCGAGCCAGACGCCGACGTCCCCGACCGCTGACGCCCCGGCGACACCACGCCGCGCGCGTACTGCGGCGGAGGGCTCGGTGAGTCAGGCGGAGACGTCCACGGCTCCGGGCAGTCCGGTGGGTCCGCGCCGTGCGCGTACTGCGGCGGAGGGCTCGGCGAGCCAGGGGGCGGGATCTGAGACTCCGGCCGGTTCGTCGGGTGGGGCGGCCGACGGCGCGGGGTCGCCGACCGGTACTGCGGAGTCCACCCCACGCAGCCCGGACGCCCCGTGGCATCACGCCCGCCCGGCCTTTGACGGGCCCGAAGCCGAACAGCGTGCGGCAGTCGAGTCGGCCTCCGAGGCCGAGCCCACGCCTGGAGCCGAGGCGGCGCCTGGAGCCGAGGCGGCGCCTGGAGCCGAGCCGGCACCCGAGGCCAAGCCCACACCCGGAGCCGAGCCATCGCCCGGAGCCGAGGCTGAGCCGGTGCCCGGAGCCGAGCCGACATCAGGAACCGGGAACGGGCCGCGCTCCGAAACTCAGTCGGCACCCGGGCCTGGGACCGAGCCGCGTTCCGGAACTCAGCCGGCATCCGACACCAAGGCCGAACCGCCGACCGAAGCCGAGGCCGCGCCCACACACGAAGACCAGGCCGCGCGGGGCGCTGAAGTCCAGGCCGCGCAGGGCCCCGAAGCCCAGACCGACCGGGCCACCGAAGCCGAGGCCCAGGCTGATCCGGCGGACGAACCCCGCACCGTACCGGCGGACGAAGCCCCCACCGAGTCGCCGGCCGAAACCGAGCAGTCCCCCGCGCCCACCACGCCCCCCACCCCGAATCCCGAAGACCCCGCAGGAGGCCCGCAGTGAACGACGCTCTCGACGTCGCCCTGCGACTCCTGATCGTCTTCGTCGTCTTCCTCACCTTCCCCTTGATCGTCGGCCAGACCGAACACAAGGTCATGGCCCACATGCAGGGCCGCCTCGGCCCGATGTACGCCGGTGGCTTCCACGGCTGGGCCCAACTCATCGCCGACGGCGTTAAGTTCGCGCAAAAGGAGGACGTCGTTCCGGCCGGCGCGGACCGCCGTATCTTCCAGCTCGCGCCCGCCGTGGCCCTCCTCCCGTACCTCCTGGTCCTCCTGGCCATCCCCATCGGCCCCGGCGAGGGCGCCGTCGGTGAGGTCATCGACGCGGGTGTCTTCTTCGTCCTGGCCGTCATGGGCGTAGGCGTCCTCGGTTCCCTCATGGCCGGCTGGGCCTCCGCCAACAAGTTCTCCCTCCTCGGTGGCCTCCGCACCGCCGCGCAACTCCTCGCCTACGAACTCCCGATGCTCCTCACCGCCGCCTCGGTGGCGATGGCGGCCGGAACGGTGTCGATCCCCGGCATCCTCGACGCCTTCGAGTGGTGGTGGCTGCCCTGGCAGATCGTCGGCGCGATCGTCTTCTTCGTGGCGGGCCTGGCCGAGCTCCAGCGGCCCCCCTTCGACATGCCCGTCGCCGACTCGGAGATCATCTTCGGTGCCTACACCGAGTACACCGGCCTCCGCTTCGCCCTGTTCCTCCTCGCCGAGTACGCCGGGATCATCGTCCTGTGCGGCCTGACCACCGTCCTCTTCCTGGGCGGCTGGCACGGCCCGTGGGGCGCCGACGGCCTCGGCTGGGTCTGGACCCTGTTGAAGACGGCCGTGCTCGCCTTCATCGTGATCTGGCTCCGCGTCACCTATCCCCGCTTGCGTGAGGACCAGCTCCAGAAGCTCGCCTGGACCCTCCTCGTCCCTCTTTCCCTCGCCCAGATCGCCCTCACCGGCATCGTCAAGGTGGTGATCCAGTAACCATGGCCCCCATCCCCGGCTCCGGCCTCGCCAAGGGTCTGGCCGTCACCCTGCGCACGATGACGAAGAAGACCGTCACCGGTCAGTACCCGGACGCCCAGCCCGACCTCCCGCCCCGCACCCGCGGCGTCATCGGCCTCTTCGAGGAGAACTGCACGGTCTGCATGCTGTGCGCCCGTGAGTGCCCGGACTGGTGCATCTACATCGACTCCCACAAGGAGACGGTCCCGGCGGCGACCCCCGGCGGCCGCGAACGCAGCCGCAATGTCCTCGACCGCTTCGCCATCGACTTCGCCCTGTGCATGTACTGCGGTATCTGCATCGAGGTCTGTCCTTTCGACGCCCTGTTCTGGTCCCCGGAGTTCGAGTACGCCGAGACCGACATCCGCGACCTCACCCACGAACGCGACAAGCTCCGCGAGTGGATGTGGACCGTCCCGGCCCCGCCCGCCCTCGACCCGGGCGCGGAGGAACCGAAGGAGATCGCCGCCGCCCGCAAAACCGCCGAGAAACTGGCGGCGGCACAGGACGAACCGAACGAACCCCAGGAAGGAGAGTCGTGACCCTCGCTCAGGCACAGCACGGCTTCCTCTCCCCGACCGGAGTCGAGATCGCCTTCCTCCTCGTCGGCTTGGTCACCTTCGGCGCCGCGATCGTCACCGTCACCACCAAGCAGCTGGTGCACGCCGCCCTGTGGCTGGTGGTGACCCTCGGCGGCCTCGCCGTCGAGTACCTCCTGCTCACCGCCGAGTTCATCGCCTGGGTGCAGGTCCTCATCTACGTCGGTTCCGTCGTCGTCCTCCTCCTGTTCGGTCTGATGCTCACCAAGGCCCCCATCGGCCGCTCCCCGGACGCCGACTCCGGCAACCGCTGGGCCGCGCTCACCGTGGCCGTCGCCGCCGCGGGCGCCCTGGTCTGGGTCGTCGTCGACGCCTTCCGCACCACGTGGATCGACCTGGACGGGGCGGCCGCCGGCTCCACCGAGGCCACCGGAGCCAGCCTCTTCCAGAACTGGGTCCTCCCCTTCGAGGCCCTCTCCGTCCTCCTCCTCGCCGCCCTCGTCGGCGCGATCGTCCTGTCCCGCAAGGCGAAGGCCGACAAGCCGGGCCGGGCCGACGAGCCGGGTCGGGCCGACGAGCCGGGTCGGGCCGACGAGCCGGGCCGGGCCGACGAGCCGGGCCGGGCCGACGAGCCGGGCCGGGCCGACGAGGCGGGCCGGGCCGACAAGGGTGGTGTCCGCTGATGCACCTCGCCTATCCCGCCGTACTCTCCGCCCTCCTCTTCTGCACGGGCCTCTACGGTGTCCTCGCCCGCCGCAACGCGATCCTGGTCCTGATGTCGGTCGAGCTGATGCTCAACGCCGTCAACCTCAACCTCGTCGCCTTCGACGTCTGGCTCAGCAAGACCGCCGAGGAGACCCTGCACTCCGGCCAGGCCCTCACCCTGTTCACCATCGCCATCGCCGCCGCCGAGATCGGCATCGGCCTGGCGATCGTCCTCGCCGTCCACCGCAACCGCGGCACCGCGGACATCGACAAGCTCCGCGACACCGCCGAGGGCCACGAGAGCCACCCGGCCGACGGCTCCGACAGCGACGCCCTCACGGCCGAACAGGCCGACCGGGCCGGGAAGGCTGAGGCCACCGCGTGACCACGACCACCCTCGCCGTCCTCGTACCTCTCCTTCCCTTCCTGGGCGCTGCCGCAGGTCTGCTCCTGGGCCGCACGGCCCCCGGCTTCGTCCGCCCGCTCGCCGTCCTGCCGACGCTCGCCTCCCTCGTGCTCGCCGCGCTGGTCGCCGTGCGCCAGGGCGGCGACCAGGCGGTGAACGCCGCCACCGAACTCACGCCCACCGGCTCCATCCCGATCGAACTCGCCCTGCACATCGACGGCTTCGCCGCCCTCACCGCCGTCCTGGTCGGCGTCGTCGCCACCTGCGTGCAGATCTACTCCACGGGCTACCTGCGCGACGACCCGCGCTACCCCTCGTACGCCGCTCTCGTCTCCCTCTTCACCTCCGCGATGCTTCTCGTCGTCTACTCCGGCGACCTGATGGTGCTGCTGGTCGGCTGGGAGATCATGGGCATCTGCTCGTACTTCCTGGTCGGCCACTACTGGGAGACCCCGGAGGCCCGCGCCGCCTCTCTCAAGGCCTTCCTGGTGACCAAGCTGGGTGACGTCCCCTTCCTGATCGGCCTGTTCGCGCTGGCCACCGACGCCGGTTCCTTCCGCATCACGACGGTTCTCGATGCGGTCGCGACCGGCGGACTCGACCACCCGACACTGATCGCCCTGCTGCTCCTGGCCGGCGTGGCGGGCAAGTCGGCGCAGTTCCCGCTGCACACCTGGCTCCCCGACGCGATGGCGGGCCCCACCCCCGTCTCCGCGCTGATCCACGCCGCGACGATGGTCGCCGCCGGTGTCTACTTCATCGCCCGTCTCCTCCCGGTCTTCGAGGCCTCCCAGGCCGTGATGATCGTCCTCGCCGTCATGGCCGCCGTCACGATGGCCGGCTCGGCGCTCGCCGCGCTCGCCCAGGACGACATCAAGCGGGTCCTCGCCTACTCGACGATCGGCCAGCTCGGCTACATGACCGGCGCCCTCGCCGTCGGCGACCGCGGTGCCGCCGTCTTCCACCTCCTCTCGCACGGCGCCTTCAAGGCCCTGCTGTTCCTAGCCGCAGGCGTGATCATCCACGCCGCCGGCACCAACTCGCTGGCCGCCATGTCCCGCATGAAGGACCTGCGTGACCGCGTCCCCAGCGCCTACTGGACGATGACCGTGGCGCTCCTCGCGCTCGCCGCGATCCCGCCCTTCAGCGGCTTCTTCTCCAAGGAGTCCGTCCTCGGCGCCGCCGAGCACGTCGCCACCGGCCACACCGAGCACGCTCCCGGCGCCGCGGGCTGGACGGTCCTCGTCGCCGGCCTCCTCACCGCTCTGCTCACCGCCGCGTACGCGACTCGCCTGTGGCTACTGGCCTTCCGCGGCCGGGGAACCGAGGCCCCGGACCACGGCAGGCAGCCGCGGACGATGACCGTCGTGCTGTGGGTGCTCGCCGTCCCGTCCCTCGCCGTCGGCGGACTCGCCTACCGGGTGCTGCCTGACTGGTTCGACGGCCGTGACCTGACGCCGACCCTCGCCACTTCCGTCCTCGGCACGGGCGTGGCCCTGGTCGGCGGCATCGTCACCTACGCGGCCTGGCGCCACACCACCGCGCTCGCGGCCCGAGTCCCGCTGGGTGCGGTCGCGGCCCATCCCGAGGGGGACGCCGGTCAGGTGGAGGCCGAGGCCATCGCCAGCCACGCACCCGCCTACGGAGGCGTGGCCTACGCACCCGACCCCGCCGACCCGGGCCGGCTCCTGCTAGGCCCGCTGCACCGTCACGCGGCCGTCGGCTTCCACCTCGACACCGTGTACGCGGCCCTCTTCGTCCGCCCGGTCCAGGCCGGAGCCACCCTCGTCCGGTTCCTCGACCGTGAGGTCGTCGAGACCTACGTACGCGGCGCGGGCGCCCTCCCCCGGCTGCTCGGTGCCGCCGTACGACGTGCCCAGACCGGCAATCTGCAGACTTATGTGAGCGCGCTGCTCGCCGGCACCGTCGTCCTGGTGGTCGCCGCCGTCCTCGTCGCCACGGGAGCGTGAGCAGGCGTGATCGATATCAACGAGTCAGTGATGCAGTTCCTTCTGGCAATCGTCGTGGTCGGCCCGCTCCTCGGTGCCGCCGCCGCTCTCCTGCCGGCCCCGCCCGGACTGAAGGGGAAGTCGCCCGAGCAGGCCGTGCTGCGGCACGGCGTCACGGTCACCGGCGCGATTCTTATCGCCGCGATCGTCCTCGCGCTGGGCTTCGACCACGACCACCCGTCGAAGATGCAGGCCACGACCGACATCAGCTGGATCCCCGCCCTCGACGTGCGGATCCACCTCGGCATCGACGGCATCTCCCTCCCCCTTCTGGTCCTGACCGCGCTGCTGACCTTCCTCTGCGCGCTCTACTCCTACTTCAAAATGCCCGCGGGCCCGACCCCGAAGGCCTTCGTCGCTCTGCTGCTCGTCCTCGAGTCCGGCACCCTCGCGACCTTCGCCGTCCTCGACCTGCTTCTCTTCTTCCTCGCCTTCGAGATGGTCCTCATCCCGATGTACTTCCTCATCGCCCGCTGGGGCGGTGAGCAACGGACCCAGGCAGCTTGGCGATTCATCCTCTACACGCTGCTCGGCTCCGTGGTCATGCTGCTCGGCCTGCTCCTGATCGGAATCAAGGCGGGCACATTCGACATGGTGGCACTCGCCACTGACAACGGCCGGTCGCTGACCACATCCGTGCAGGTCATCGCCGTTCTGGCGATCGGAATCGGGCTCGCGGTCAAGACGCCGATGTGGCCGTTGCACAGCTGGCTGCCCGACGCCCACACCGCCGCGCCGACCGTCGGCTCGGTTCTGCTGGCCGGCGTACTGCTGAAGATGGGTACGTACGGTTTCGTCCGGATTTTGCTGCCGGTCGCGCCTGACGGCTTCCGGACCTTCGCGCCCTACCTCGCCGCCTTCGCCGTCGTCGGGATCATCTACGGATCCCTGGCCTGCCTGGCCCTGGCCAAGCAGGGCGCGAAGGGCGATCTCAAGCGCCTCATCGCCTACTCCTCCGTCGGCCACATGGGCTTCGTCCTGCTCGGCATCGCGACCATGACCCCGACCGGCGTGAACGGCGCCCTGTTCGCCAACATCGCCCACGGCCTCATCACCGGCCTCCTGTTCTTCCTGGTCGGCGCGCTGAAGGACCGTACGGGCAGCACCGACCTCGACACCCTCGCCAAGGAGACCGGCGCCGCGCTCTACGGCAAGGCCCCGCGCCTCGGCGGCCTGCTCGCCTTCGGCGCGGTCGCCTCGCTCGGCCTGCCGGGCCTCGCCGGATTCTGGGGCGAGATGCTGGCGCTGTTCGGCGCGTTCAGGCCCGCCGACGACCTCAGCCGCCCCGCCTTCCTCACCTTCATGGCGATCGGCGCGTTCGGCAGCCTGCTGACGGCCGCGTACCTGCTCATCGTGGTCCGCCGCGTCTGCATGGGCGCCGTACCGGACAAGGGCCCGAAGCTGGCCGACGTCCACACGTACGAGTTCGCGGCCTGGACCCCGCTCGTCGTCCTCACCGTCGCCGCCGGCCTCTGGCCGAAGGCCCTCCTCGGCCTGACCGACCCGGCCGTGCAGCAGCTCCTCGCAGGAGGCACCCGATGAGCTCCCTGGCCCAGCCGCCGGCCGCGAACCTCGTCCAGTCCGTCGACTGGCTCGCCATCGCGCCGCCCACCATCGCCGCGGTCGTCGGACTCGTCGTCCTCATCGCCGACCTGTTCGTCGGCGAGCACAAGAAGGCGCTGCTGGGCTGGCTCTCGGTCGCGGGACTGGCCGCCTCCACACTCATGCTGCTGCCCCTCCTGGACGGCGACCGCAGCACCTTCTGTCTGACCGGCGCACCCGACGTGTGCAGCTACACCGCCGACCGCTTCACCCTCGTCCTCCAACTCCTGGTCCTCGGCGGAGCCCTCCTAGCGGCCCTCCTGTCCGTCACCGCCCTGAAGGACGCCAACAAGGGACTCCCCGAAGGGGAGTTCTGGTTCCTGCTGCTCTCCTCCGCGGCCGGCGCCGCCCTCCTGCCGGCCTCCCGCGACCTCGCGACCCTGATCGTCGCCCTGGAAGTGGCCTCCCTGCCCGCCTTCGCCCTCGTCGGCCTGAGGCACGGCGACCGCAAGTCCTCCGAAGCCGCCCTGAAGTTCTTCCTGTCCTCCGTCACCGCGACCGCGGTCAGCCTCATGGGCATCAGCTTCGTGTACGCCTCCACCGGCACCCTCTACCTCACCCAGGTCGCCGACCGGATCCAGAGCGTCGACGGCCAGCTCCACACGCTCGCCCAGACCGGCGTGGTCCTCACCCTTGTGGGATTCGCCTTCAAGACGGCCGCCGTCCCCTTCCACTTCTGGGTCCCGGACACCTACGTAGGGGCGCCCCTCCCGGTCGCCGCCTACCTATCGGTCGTCGGCAAGGCGGTCGGCTTCTCCGGCCTGATCCTCGTCACGGTCGTCGCCCTCCCGTCGTACGCCGACGTCTGGGGCCCGGCCCTCGCCGCGCTGGCCGCCCTCACCATGACCGTCGGCAACGTCGGCGCCCTCCGGCAGCAGGCCACGCGCGCGTACAGCGCGGTACGACTGCTCGCCTGGTCCTCCGTCGGCCAGGCCGGCTATCTCCTCGTCCCGATAGCCGCCGCCGCGTACTCCGACCACGCCGAGCGGTCCATCGGCTCCACCGTCGCCTACGCCCTCATGTACGCCGCCGTGAACCTCGGCGCCTTCGCGGTCGCCGCACTGGTGGGCCGTACCAAGTCCCTCAACCGGGTCTCCGACTACCGCGGCCTGTACGCGTCGAACCCCCTCGCCGCCCTCCTCCTTGCCTTCTTCCTGCTGTGCCTCGCCGGACTGCCGCCCGGTATCGTCGGCCTCTTCGCCAAGGTCACGGTCTTCTCCGCGGCCGTCGACGCGGGCCTCGGCTGGCTCGCCGTGGTCATGGCCGTCAACGTCGTCATCGCGCTCTTCTACTACCTCCAGTGGACGACCCTGCTGTTCCGCGCCCCCGAGGGCGCGCCCGTGAAGCACCTCGTCCCCGCCCCCGTGACCGCCACGATGGCCCTGACCGGCGTCCTCGGCATCGCCCTGTCCGGAGCACCCCAGCTGATCCTGCGCTTCACCGACACCGGGCTCTTCTGAGCGCCTACCGCCGCTGTCACTCGTACGGCGCACGCCCGGCACCGCACGCACAAGGGAACTAGTGGCCCTCGCCTGGCGTTGACCAGTACGGGAGGGTCCACTGGACGTGACACCACGCACCAGTGGAATCGGACATCGGAGATCAGCAAGCAAAGGGTTCCCCTGCTGCACGACTTGGAGGGCGTACCGTGCACCGCCGGCACAACGGGCTCAGGACCGCAGTACTCCTCGGGGGACTGTCCGCACTCATCATCGTCATCGGCAGCTTCTTCGGCCGCATGGGGCTCGTCGTCGCGGTCCTGATCGCCCTGGGAACGAACGCGTATGCGTACTGGAACAGCGACAAACTGGCTCTACGCGCGATGCGGGCCCGCCCGGTCAGCGAGTTCGAGGCCCCGGCCCTCTACCGCATGGTCCGCGAACTCTCCACTCAGGCCCGCCAGCCCATGCCGCGCCTGTACATCTCCCCGACCGAGGCACCCAACGCCTTCGCGACCGGCCGCAACCCGCGCAACGCCGCCGTGTGCTGCACCGACGGGATCCTGCGCCTCCTGGACGAGCGGGAACTGCGCGGTGTCATCGGCCACGAGCTCAGCCACGTCTACAACCGCGACATCCTGATCTCCTCGGTCGCCGGCGCCCTCGCCTCCGTGATCATGTTCCTGGTCAACTTCGCCTGGCTGATCCCGATCGGCCGCTCGGACGACGACGACGGCCCCGGACTCCTCGGCATGCTGCTGATCATGATCCTGGGCCCGCTCGCGGCCACCCTCATCCAGCTGGCCATCAGCCGCTCCAGGGAGTACGAGGCCGACGCGTCCGGATCCCAGCTCACCGGCGACCCCCTCGCCCTCGCCAGCGCGCTGCGCAAGCTGGAACTCGGCACCAAGCAGCTTCCCCTGCCACCGGAGCCCCGTATCGAGACCGCGAGCCACATGATGATCGCGAACCCCTTCCGCCCTGGCCAGGGACTCTCCAGGATGTTCTCGACACACCCGCCGATGGCGGAGCGCATCGCCCGGCTCGAGAAGATGGCAGGTCCCCCACAGTGAAAACCATCCTGAACGTCATATGGCTCGTGCTGAGCGGCTTCTGGCTGTTCCTCGGCTACCTGGCCGCGGGCGTGCTGCTCTGCATCACCATCATCGGCATTCCCTTCGGCATCGCGGCCTTCCGTATCGGCGTATACGCCCTGTGGCCCTTCGGGTACACGACGGTCGAGCGCCGAGACGCCGGCGCGCCCTCCTGCATCGGCAACGTCCTCTGGCTGGTCCTCGCCGGCTGGTGGCTGGCCCTCGCCCACATCGTCACCGGCATCGCCCTGTGCATCACGATCATCGGCATCCCGTTCGGCATCGCCAACTTCAAGCTGATCCCGGTGTCGCTGCTCCCACTGGGACGCGACATCGTGCGCACGGACCAGCCGTTCGCGGCACGCTGACAGGCGGGCCAGGGGGTGGGGAGGCCGAAGTACGTCCTGCTGTCGTACGACCAAGAGGCCGAATTCGAGGGCCAGGAGAATTACGAGGAGACGTGGGCGCTGTGTCAGGACGCGGCCGACCTGTTCGCCGACCCTCCGCCTCCCGTCCGCGGGACGTACGAACTGCTCGGCTGCGCTCCCGAGGGCGAGCTGCGGACAGCCCTCGCCCGCGCGCGTACCGACGGTCCGGCACCGCTCGGCTCCCTCACCCTGGAGATCCTTACCAAGTCCGGTACGGCGGTGGGGGAGTGGCACCTGGAGGACGTACGCGTCCTGGGTGACCGCGCCTGCGCCCGTGATCTGACGCTCCGGGACGTCACGGTCGAGGGACGAGAGTCCGACGACAACCCGTACGACTATCCGCAGTGCCCTCCGCTGTCCCAGGGCTACCGCCTGTCGGGCACGGACGGCGACCCGTGCGGCACCTGTCGCGACCTGGCTCAGGTGCGAGAGGTCGGGGACGAGCCCTTGGAGCCCCCACTGCGACTGCTGGGCTGTTCGCCGCGAGGAGCCCTGCGCGCCGCGCTGGATGCCGGCGAGGAGGACCTCGGTCATGCGAAGGTCCTGCGCATCGACTCGTCCGGCCTGCCCGTGCAGGCCGCCGCCGAGGGCGAGCTGCGGGCCTGGATCCCGTCCGCCCACGGTCCGGGCCTGGTCGACCTCACCCTCGACCTGTGGTCAGACCGGCCCCCTCTCGCGGCCCGTGAGGTGTGGGAGCTGTGGGGGGACGGGCGGCCTGCGAAGCCCAACCGGTGGGCGAGGTGCGGTCCGGAAGGTCGTGAGTTCTGGCTGCGCACGGCCTTGGCCAACCACGAGTACGGATCACCGGACAAAGTCTCCGGAATCACGTATCACCTCGATGGCCGTCACATCACCGACAACCCCGGCTTCTTCTGCGCCCTGGGCGAGGCGGTGAACGGACCCGGCGGGTACTTCGGCTGGGGCCTCGACGCCCTCAACGACTGCCTCCGAGGCCACTGGGGCGCCGCCCCGCCCTTCACCCTCGTGTGGCATGACGCCCACGTCGCCCGCACCTGCCTCGGCGTCACCCCGCACGTCGACCACCGCTCCTCGACCTTCGACGAACTGCTCACCTTCCTGACGGGGAAGGGCGTCGAGGTCCGCCTCGCCTGACCACAGGTTTTCCACAGGTCGGCGGTTGTCCACAGCCCCGCCCGATTGTCAGTGGCGCCGCGCATGATGGAGGCATGACTCAGAGCGATCAGCCGATGGCAATGGGTGATGTGCGTACGCGTCGCGACACCTTCCCGACTCCACCTCGACTACTACCGCGCCGTCGCCCACCGCCGCACGCCGTACGCGATCGCACCGACGGCGAGCATACCCGCCCCCACGACCACCGAGACCGTCGGCAGCGCGAACGCCAGCACCACGCACCCGAGCAGCCCCACCGCCGGCACCACCCGCGCCGCCGGAGCCGAACCGAGCGTCCAGGCCGACGCGTTGGCCACCGCGTAGTACGCCAGCACACCGAAGGAGGAGAACCCGATCGCGCCTCGTACGTCCATCGTGGCGGCCAGAACCGCGACCACCACGCCCACGGCCAGCTCGGCCCGGTGCGGCACATGGAAGCGCGGATGTACGGCGGCCAGCGCGCCGGGCAGATGCCGGTCCCGGGCCATGGCCAGCGTCGTCCGCGAGACGCCCAGGATCAGGGCGAGCAGCGAACCCAGCGCGGCCACCGCGGCTCCCACCCGCACGACCGGCACGAGCCCCGGCACCCCGGCCGCGCGCACCGCATCGGCCAGCGGCGCGTCCGCCCGTCCGAGACCGCCCTCCCCCAGCACGGAAAGTACAGCCACCGCCACACACGCATACACCGCCAGCGTGATGCCCAGAGCCAGCGGGATCGCACGGGGAATGGTGCGCGCCGGATCCCGTACCTCCTCGCCGAGGGTCGCGATCCGCGCGTACCCGGCGAACGCGAAGAACAGCAGGCCGGCCGCCTGAAGTACCCCGCCCGCACCGCCCGACGCCCCGATGTCCAGCCGCCCGGCATCGGAGGCGTCGGACCCCAGAGACACGACCACCACGGAAGCGAGGACCGCCAGGACCACCGCCACGATCGCCCGGGTCAGCCAGGCCGACTTCTGGACGCCGCCGTAGTTCACCGCGGTCAGCGCCACCACGGCCCCGACCGCCACGGCGTGCGCCTGCCCCGGCCAGACGTACGCCCCCACAGTGAGCGCCATCGCCGCACAGGAGGCCGTCTTCCCCACCACGAACGACCAGCCCGCGAGATAACCCCAGAACGCACCGAGCCGCTCGCGCCCGTACACATACGTGCCACCGGACGCCGGGTACAGGGCGGCCAGCCGCGCGGAGGAGGTGGCATTGCAGTAGGCGACGACGGCGGCGACCGCGAGTCCGAGCAGCAGCCCGGACCCGGCCGCACGCGCCGCGGGGCCCAGCGCGGCGAAGATCCCGGCACCGATCATCGAGCCCAGTCCGATGACGACCGCGTCCCCGATCCCCAGGGTGCGCCGCAGCTCGGCGCCAGAACGTGTCATGCGCCGCACCCTACTGATCGCTGCAACCGCCGGGTGCAGCGGTGACGTCCTCTTCATCAACACGGCACGAACACTCGCGCGGCAAGCAGTACGCGCGTGGCTCACGCGGCAGACGCATGCGGCACGCGCACCGCGCACGACCCGCGAGAACCGCCCGACGCGACGAAGATCACAGCGCCGGGACAGTGCGGGCACAGCACGGAAGGGCAGGTTCACGGCATGGGCATCATTGGTTGGATCATCCTGGGGCTGCTGGCCGGAGCCATCGCCAAGTTCCTGCTACCGGGCCGTGACCCGGGCGGCTTCATCGGCACGACCCTCATCGGCATCTCGGGCGCGTTCATCGGCGGCTGGATATCGGCCCGCTGGCTGGACCACCCGATCACCAAGGACTTCTACGACGGCGCCACCTGGGCGGCGGCGATCGGCGGCTCGCTGGTCCTCCTGATCGCCTACCGCCTCCTGTTCGGCAACTCGCGCGACTGAGCACAGCCCCGGACCGCGGCCGGCAGAGGAGAAGGGTGGGCACCGGCGGTGCCCACCCTTCCTCGTACACGAGTGCCGCGATGCTCCGCCGCCATGCGCTCGGAGTACTCGGACTACCGGCAGCTCACGAACTACCGGTAGTTCACGAACTGGATCGCGAAGTCGAAGTCCTTGCCCTTCAGCAGGGAGATGACGGCCTGCAGGTCGTCGCGGCTCTTCGAACTGACCCGCAGTTCGTCCCCCTGCACCTGGGCCTTCACGCCTTTCGGGCCTTCGTCGCGGATGATCTTCGCCACCTTCTTGGCGTTGTCCTGGGAGATGCCCTCCTGGATCGAGGCGAAGATCTTGTAGTCCTTGCCGGACAGCTGGGGCTCGCCCGCGTCCAGCGCCTTCAGCGAGATCCCGCGCTTGATCAGCTTGGACTGGAAGACGTCGAGGACAGCCTTCACCCGGTCCTCGGAGTTCGCCTCCATCAGGATCTGGTCACCGGACCACGAGATCGAGGCGCCCACGCCCTTGAAGTCATAGCGCTGCGAGACCTCCTTGGCGGCCTGGTTGAGGGCGTTGTCGACCTCCTGCCGCTCGACCTTCGAGACGATGTCGAAACTGGAGTCGGCCATGTCCTGTGGCTCCTTGTATCGGGTGCGTGTCGGGTGCGTACGAGTGCGTATCGGCGTACGTGGGGGTGGCCGCCGAGCCCGGCGTCGTCCCGGGCCGCATCCGGACAAGCCTAGCCATCCCCCGGCCTCCGAGCGCAGATCAATCGGGTGGCGAAGCACCCCTCCGTATCGGGTATTGTTTACGTCGTTGCCACGGAGCACCGCCAAAAAGCGGTTCGAAGGGCAGCAACCCCGGCGGTGTGCCCGAGCGGCCAAAGGGAGCAGACTGTAAATCTGCCGGCTCAGCCTTCCCAGGTTCGAATCCTGGCGCCGCCACACGATGACGAAGGGCCCGTGACCTGCCATTTTGGCAGGTCACGGGCCCTTCGTCATGCACCCCTGTGATCAGCTGGCTGTCTCACTCTGTCTCGCGTTCGAACGCCCTATCTCGTTGTGTGTGGACGGGGCGTGGACGGGATTTTCGGCCCGTCACCCGCCCTGTCCCAGTCGAGCAGAGATCTTGGCGTTCGCGGCGTCGTCGCCGTCCTTGAGGAACTTGGCGTACACCCGGAAGAGCACCGCCACGCTGTGGCCAGCGCGCTCCGCCACGAGCTGAGGTTCCACGCCAGAGCTGAGCCACGTGGACACCGCAGCATGACGAAGATCATACGGACGCTTGGCCAACACCGACTCGAACTCAGTCGGGGTCAAGGCCCGTGTGCGAGCTTCGGCCCAGACTTCCCCATAGCCGGTGTCCTGGATCAGCCCACCGCGCATCGTCTGGAACAGACGGCCGTCGGAAGCCGTGCCGTAAGCCATGAGGTGCCACCGCAGCAGGGCAACCAGTTCGGGAGGTATCGGCACGTGTCGGACGGCCTTCCGTGGACGGTGCTTCAGCCCCCGCTTGTCGTGTGCCTCGCCGCTGTCTGTCCAGGCTGAGCCAGAGCGGGGGCGAGTCTCCCTGAGACGGAGCAGGCCCCACCCGAGCCGGGGCAGGTCGCAGTCCTGGCGTCGTAGCCCAATGACTTCCGCCGGCCGCGCGGCCGCGTAGTACATGCAGCCGAAGAACGCCACGAGACGGCGACCACGCGAACTCTGGTCCCGCACGGCAACGAGCAGCTTGGCCGCTTGCCCGGGGTTCGGCACACAGGCAGGGTCCACCTCCTCTACTACCTGCTCCGGTGCCTTCCACTTGATGCGGGTGAGCGGGTTGTCAGTGAGAAGTTCGGCCTCCACCGCGTACTCAAGGGAGTTGTAGAAGATCGCACGCTTTCGGCTGATCGTTCCCGGCGCTGCGGTCTTGCCGTCCAGCTTCTTGGAGAGGGCGCTGAGAGCGGCCCGTACGAGCAGGCGGTCAGAGAGCGCTGACGTGGGCAGCGACTTGCGCTCGAACCAGTTCAGGACCTTGACCACGTCGGCGGGGATCTCCTCATCCCAGCGGTTCTTGTTGAACGCCCAGCTGTAGAGGGCACGCCGGACCAGTCTGGCGTCTGGCATGCCCTTGGTGTCCTTCACGAAGGTGGGCGTCACGGTCGCCATGGCTTCGGCCAATGTGCGACGTGTGGAGCCGGGGGAGTCGTCCCACTTCATCTTGATGTAGTTGCGAGCGTGCTCGTACCACGAGATGTCCCGCTCTTTAATGACCATGGACTTGGGCAGTCCGCTGTCCACGTCGAACGGCTCTCCCTCGCGGGCCGCCGTAATGAGTTGGGCCCGGCGACTCTCCGCCAGGCCCGAGGTCAGGAACGACTCCGAGTGTGGGCGGGTGCCCACCTTCCAGCGGAGCTGGTAGGGCTTCCGATAGTCGCGCTTGCGGATAGCCCAGATCTTGACTGTGTAGCTCCACTCGGTCACGCGGCATCCAGTTCCTCTTTGAAGGCGTCCAGGACACTTCGGCGTACACAGATGCGGCCGCTCGGGGTGCGCCGCGCGTCCGGGGTGAAGCCCCGGTCGCGCCAGCGGTACCAGGTGGCGCGGGTGATGCCGATCTCTTCCAGCACGTCGGGCAGCGGAACCAGCTCATCCTTGGGCGCGCGGCGTCGGCGGGTAGGCGTACTCATGCGGAGATCTCCTTGGGGTGAGGAGAGGGTGATCCGGGGTGTAGTTGGCGGCACAATGCTGTGGGTCGCGGCCCATCGCGGCCCAAGCCTGTGACCTGCGGTTTTACGGCGACTCTGTGCGGCCCATCGCGGCCCAACCCGCATAGGGGTTGGGCCGCGAGGGCTGTGGTGAGGCAGAGAGAAAGTCGCAGGTCAGGTGTGGTGGGTCGCGATGGGCCGCGACCCGGCGGATTGCGGACTCAACCGTTGAGGGTGATCCCGTGGTAGGTGGCGATCCGCTCGCCCGACGGCGCGCGGGGCCGGGTCCGGTTGAGCTGGGGAACGACGGACAGCAGGTTGCGGCCGAACACCTGCTTAGTGCCGGGGCGGACGTTGTTGTCTTCGGCCCACTCCCGCCAGACCGTCCATAGCGCGTCCACGGGCACGCTGCATGCGGGTCCGGTGGTGCAACGTTCGCGGACGAACGCGCTGGTGGGTGAGGCGGTGTCCTGCATGGTGGTGACCGCCTCCCGGCTGGACGCCGGTTGGGTGATCCGGCCGGCGCGCTGGAGGCGGGCGAGTCCGTCAAGGGCCCAGTTGAGGATGCCGGGCATCTCGGCAACGAGCCGGTCCAAGAGGGTGGAGTCTTCCTTGCCGAGCCAGGACACCGTCATGTTCAGCACGATGAACCGGCGAGCGATGACGCCGGATGCGTCACCGAAGTGCGGCAGCTCGTTGGACAGCAGCATCAGCCGCGTGGGCAGCTTGCCCGTCCACTGCTCGCGGTACTTGCGGTCGATGTCGATGGTGTCTTCACCGGAGATGGTCAGCAGCCGTTCGACGACCTGACTGTTGTCGCTGCCGGACAGGCGGGCGTCGGAGATGACCGCGAGTGGCTTGCCGATCAGGGTGGCAAGGCCAAAGTTCGTGCCCATGCCCGCGAGGGTCGGTCCGGCCAGGTTCCTCTTGCCGACCAGTTCCTTCAGCACGCGGGCGATGGTGCCCTTACCCGAGCGGGACGGGCCGACCATGAGCAGGATCTTCTGTTGGTCGGTCCGGCCGGACAGGACGTAGCCGAACCATTCCTGAAGTGCGGCGATGGCGTCGGGGGCGTCGGGCCAGATCTTCGCCAGGAACCGTTCCCACTCAGGTGCCGTGGCGTTCGAGTCGTAGGCGAAGGGGACCGAGACCAGATTGAAGAAGTTGGGCCCGTGCGGCAGCAGCGCGCGGTCCCGGATCCTCAGTAGCCCGTTCTCACACGCCACGATCGGCTCCCCGTCCGCTTCTTCGGCGCTGGTGCCGTTGATCCAGGCAGGGGCGTCGGTGTCGGTGGGCAGCAGGGTGATGGAGCCGAGAGCATCGAGCAGGTTGCTGATCTTCGGCTTCGTGGGTGCCCAATCGCGTTCCTCGGTTTGTCCATCCTTGCCGGGCGCCTGGTAGACGGCGTGTTCCAGGCGCTCGTACATGGCTTTGCGCACCTGCGCTTCGTCCAGCTCCCGCCAGTGCGTTCCGGTCCAGCGCATCCACGAGCCGCGCCAACGGCGGTAGGCAAGCCGCCCGTCCTGGGTCTGCCAGTCCGGCAGGATCCGGCGGGCAACGGCCATGGGGTGGGACGGCGGGGGCAGTTCCTCGCGCTCCTCGCTGTGGGTGTCCGTCATGCTGCGGTCCTCCCTTCCTGCGAAGCACGGAGCGGACAGCGGTCGCGGTGGTCGGCGTGATCGGCGATCAGGGCCAGGACATGGCGCGCGCCGAATGCACGGCGGTCCCTGCCGCACAGGCACGTCGACGTGGCCGTGGGGGTAGCGCCGTACGGAGCGCGGATGTGCAGCCACGCCACGGGGTAACGGCCGTCTCCGGCCTGCGGGTCAGGACGAAGAGCAGCATGGACGCCCTTGCGGGCGGCGCCTTTCGGCTCGCCCACGGCCGCCAGAGCCGCGGCTGGTTCGGCGGCGCGCGGGTCGGGCGAGGTGCTGGGAATGCTCTTAGTGGGGGGATGCGGGCGGGGGGTCATGCCGCACGCCCCTTCCCGCGGTTGTTGGCGATGGACCAGCCCAGCCCACGGCTGATCACGTCGTCGTAGTAGTGCTGCGACTGTGTGGCGTTGGCCGCTGCCGCCCTACTAAGAGCATCCTCAACCTCTGTGCGGTGGAGGTCGCCAGAGGCGATCAGCCGTCCCAGAGCGCGGGCGGCCCGCAGCAAGGTCGTGTTGCGGGTGCCGTCGGTGGCGGTGGCGACGTTGTTCACCTCGTTGCGCAGTGCGGCGGCGGCGTATGCCGGGGCATGGGTGCTGACGGGCACGGAGCGGGCGTGTGTGGGCTTGGGGGCGGGTTGCAGGATGGTTTGCAGCCAGCCGGGCAGAGGGGCCGCCACAGAGCCGCACAGGGCTTCGTACCGTCCGGTGGGGATGGTGCTGCCCGCCGCGACGACGTAGCCGCCCCACGCGCGGGTGTCGACCAACTCCCCGATGGTTCCTGCCGTGTTGGACAGCCGGATGCCGTCCGGGGCGGTGAAGTACAGGTGCTCACCACCGCTCGCGGTCCGGGTGCGGTAGGTGTCGGGGACGGCGTGCCCGGCGCGCTCGCAGAGCGCCTTGAAGGTCGTCGCGCCGCTAGGCGCGTCCGAAGTGCCCTTGTCCTTGGGCATGTCGAGGTCGATGACGACCAGCCCGGAGGGGCCGGTGGCGATACCGATGTTGAACGGCGTGTGGGACCAGGCGGCGCGGATGCGGTCGGGGTCGGTGGTGGCGCGCTGTTCCCACTTCTGGTGCCCAGTCGTGCAGGGGCCGGTGTGGGGGCAGGCGGTCTCGCCGTGCAGGGCGGGCCGCTTGGTGCCGGGGCGCAGGGGGAAGACGTGCCATCCGCGTTCGGCGGCGTCCAGTGCCGCATGGAGCAGCGCGGAACGGGGGTCATGGGTCATGCTGGTTGTCTCCAGTTCCTTGAAGGGCGCTGGTTGGCAAGGGCGGCCCCGGGTCTTTGGCGAGATGTGGGGGCCGCCCTTGGCGTAGCTACAGGTCGTGGCCGAAGCGGTCGGTGAGCATCGCGCGGAGCGTGTCGAGCTGCTCGGCGAACTTGGCGCGCTCGCCAGGGAACATGTCGAGCACGATGCGGCGGGCCTCCGTGTCGTCCTCGCAGAGGACGGCGTACAAGGCGGCGGTCTCGGCGAACTTGCTGACGGCGGGCGTGGGCATATCGGCTCCTTCTCAGCTGTGGAAGTGGTTGCGCTTGAACGTGGCCTTTCGGATGTTCACGGTGGTGCCGCCCTGGTGGCCGCTCGCGCTGAAGATCTGCACGGCGATCCATCCGCCGAAGATGACGGCGGCCAGGATGATGAGCTGGGTGATGAACGCGGTGAGCGCGGCGATGAACGAGGTGAGCAGCAGCAGCCCGCCGCACACGGCGAGGAAGCCGACGCCCCCGAGGGCGACGTTCACGGCCGTGCGCGAGACGGCCGGTTTGACCGCGACCGGTTCCGGGCGAGCGGGCTCGATGGCGTAGCCGGTGACGACGCGGCCGTCGGGCAGGACGATGCTCGCTACCGCCGGAACGCTGTTCGGCTGTACCGGTACGACCGGCGCCGGGTGGGTGACGGCGGGCGGGAGCGGGGTGGGCTGGTGGACCTCCACGGCCCGCTGTACGGGGGCTTGGTGCGGGTGGTCGGGGTACATGCGGAATCCCTTCCGAACGTTGGTCAGGGAGGCGGAGACACCCCCTTGAGGGGGCGTTGTGGAGGGGGTTTCAGGGGTCTGACCTGCGTGCCTCCCTGACTCCCTGAACGATCATTTGTGCAGGTCAGAGCCAGGGAGGCGGGGCAGGGAGTTCTCCCTGCCTCCCTGACCCGTCGGCGGCGCGCTCCCTGTCATCCGTCGGCGGAAGCGGAACCCTCGTGGTTGCGGTCGGCGAGGGCGCGGGCAACCCGGTCACGGGCGACGACCATCACGCCGTCGGACTTGTAGGGCTCGGCTCCGGCGTCGTCCAGGACGCGCTTGAGGTCGATGAACGACCAGCCGCCGTAGGCGTCCGCGTTCCGCGTCGCGAGCCGCGCCAGCACGTCCTTCGTCCGCACGCGGGGCGCGTCGCCGACGACGGCGGCGATGTCGGCGAGCGGATCGTGTTCCTCGCCCCGCTCGATGGCGTGCAGCGTCGTGACGCCGTCGCGCAGGGCCTTGGCCCGGTCGGTGATGGCCTCGGCGGCGTCGTCGTCGATGTAGTGCGTGCGAACCGTGATGGACGACTGTCCGGCCGGGATGGTGATGCCGTCGGAGGCGACGACCAGGGTTCCCCGGTCCAGACCCGGACGCAGCAGGTTCGGAGCGGCGCCCCCGTCGACGGCCTTGTCTCCCAGGGCCATGCGGGCCTGCGACTCGGTGCCCAGGGCGAGGGATGCGCGGGTGTGGGCGCCCTCGCGGACCAGCTTGGGAAGGTTCTCGTTGGTCGGGTCCTGGGTGCCCTGCCACATCAGCACGTTCACGGCCCGCCCCTGGTTGTGGATCTTCCGGACGGCCATGAAGTACCGGGAGTTGGCCTTGGAACCGCCATAGGGGCGCTTGTCCTCATCCTTGGCCGGGCACATGAACGCCACCTGCGCTTCGTCGACCAGCACGATCAGCGGCGGGAACACGGTGCCGGGCGGCGCCTGGATACGGCGGTTCATCTCGTCCACCGCGCCCTCAACCATCTCGGTCACCTGGATCACGTGCTCATCCGTCGGCCCCTGGATCAGGGTCGTGGCCAGCCCATCAAACATGGCCCAGTCGCCCACGCCCTTGAGGTCACCCATGAGGAACTGCACCGACTTGTCCAGCGACAGCCACAGGGCCAAAGAGCGCAGGGCCACGGTCTTGCCCTGGTTCGACAGACCCGTGATGAGCAGGTGGCGCTGGTACAGGCTCAGCGCGGCAGCGTCCCCGCGCAGGTCCTGACCCCAGGGGGCCCTGCCCTTGGTGTAGTCGGCGGTCATCGTGTCGTCGGTGACCAGCGGGGACGGGCCGATCGGCTCGTCCAGGGCACCCGAGTCCGCGATCCACAGCCGCACCGTCCGCGCGGCGGTCGGGATGGTGATGAACACCTCGTGCTCGTGCCGGGTCAGGTTCTCGGCGAGCTTGCGGCGCTTGTTCTGGACCTCGTTGGTGGACACCCCGGAGGGAAGGGTCACGTCGACCTCGACACCGCATCCGGCGATGGTGATCGGTCCGAGCATGGAGGCGCCGGCGTCGCCCATCTCCTTGATGGCTCGCGCCAGGGCGGGGACTCCGAGGTCGCGCAGGGCCTTGACCACGATGGACGGCGTGATCGGCTCACCCTCGCCGTTGCGGACGTTCGCCGGGAGTGCCCAGTCCGGGGCGGCCTGCTGCTTGCGGCCGACGGACCACAGGGCGAGCAGGGCGAGGAACGGGCCGATCGTGAGCGCCGGGCCCCACACGATTTGCACGATCCGGATCAGCAGGGCGATGAAGTCGATGGTCGCCGACAGCGGGGTGATGACATCGCCGACGTGGCCCGTATTGATGGCCATCACGACCCCGAGCGCGACCAGGACACCGACGCTCATCCCGGCGCCTACGGCCACGCCCTTGGCGGCCTCCACGGGCGAGTGCAAGAGGTCCATGCGGCGGTGATGGCGGGCGGCGCGGAAGCGCTGCAACCGCTCCTCCCACTCCTCTGCCGCTTCCAGGTTCCCCGCCGCTTCGGCCGCCCGGATCATCCGCTCATAGCGGGACCCGGTACGGCCGTCCCAGGTCCGGCGGGCCACGATCCGCCCGCCGTTGACCGTGTAGAGGCCGTGGCGGGCGGCCGCGCGAACCACGGTCTTGGTGCTGTCGTGGGTGACAGCGTGCTTGACCGCGCACCCGGAGCGCACCCACAGCGGCGGGTTCGGAGCGGGTGAGGGGTCGGGGACCACGGTCAGCACCGTGGGGGCCGTCTCGGTCGCCGGAGCGTCGGTGGACTTGTGGAGGCTTACGACGTTGTCAGTCATGCTGAAGGTCTCCTGACTGGCCCCGCGGTTGCGGGGCGGGAGTTGAGGGAGAGCCGGGGTGGCCGTGTCCGTGGCAGGGGCGGCCACCCCGGGTGTTGCGGCTGGTCAGAACCAGCGGGAAGACTTCCGTTCGGCCTTGGCGCGCGCGGCCTCGGTGATCAGGCGCTGACGCTCGCCGTGCAGGGCGGTCAGCTCCGCGTTCAGCCGCATCTCGGCGGCGGAGCCGATGGAGTCCATCCGGTCCTCGGCGCCGGTCGTGCTGCGGCCCCGGTGGACGCTGCGGGCGCCACTGGCCATCGCACGGGTCATCGCGAGCCGTTCACGGCTGGTCAGCGGCCACCACTCGCCCCGTCGCACGGCTTCCAGCTTCTTCGTGGTCTGCCTGATCGCGCGGTCCAGACGGCGGATGTCGGGGTTGCCCATCTCAGGTGCTCCCTTCGGATGCGTGCGGGTCGGGGTAGGCGCAGGTCACGCACATGCCGAGCGAGGGCGGGATGACGTATCCGGCATCCGTGCGGCACTCGGGGCAGGTGCGGCGGGCGCGCATCATCGCTTCGTGCGCGCGCCACATGCCGGGCGTCATTGGGCGCACCGGTTTGGCGAGGTCGATTCGGTAGAGGTAGGCGACCAGCGGCCCACGGCGGCGGCGCGGCCGTTCGAGTTGAGCGGCCACGTCCTGACCGCCGGGGCGCAGGTCGCGCGCCCGCAGTTGGCGGCGGGTGGCGTATCCGTCCGGGGCCAGGCGCCACCGGAACACCGGCAGCGTGGCCATCACGCCACGCGCTTCCACGAGGCCCGCAACCGGACCTCAGAAGCGGAGTGACCGGCCGCACGGAAGCGAGCGGCCATCTCCCGGTAGGACAGGGCCGGTACGTGGCTGTGCCGGATCTCGTCGACCAGCGCGTCCAGTGCCTCATCGGTGAGTGCGGGCCCGGCTTCCAGCGACAGCGCGGCAACCGGCTCGATGGGACCCCACACGGGGAGCTCCCAGCGGGGTGTGACGCCGGGCGTGACGCGATTCGTCACGCTGGTCAGCGCGCGTCCGGTGTCCTCGCCGCCCCGTGCCGTCTCCAGCGTCGACCACGCTCCGGCGAGGGTGGCGGCGGTCTTGGCCTGGACGCGTGCGACGCGGGCCCCGGCTTCCGTCACGGCCGTCAGCCGTGTCTCCTCGGTCGCGGCTTCGGCCCTCAGCCGGGCACGGGCAACGGCCGCCTCGTCGCGGGCCTCTTGCTGGATACCCCGGATCGCCCCGAGCGCCGTCGCAGTGAGCGCGGTGCGCTCCCACAGCCCGTGCACGAGCCACAGAGCCTTAGCAGCCAGGGGCAGCCATGCCACCGCCAGCCATGCACCGGCGGACTCCTCGGTCAGCGCGTGCGCGACCAGGACGCCGGTTGCGACCAGGCCGAAGAACCAGCCCACACCGGTCACCGTCCGGTTGTGGTCGCCCTGCGCGGCCAGACGGCGTTCGTATGCGAGGGTGGCCAGCCAACCGCCGTCGATCCCGAGGCCGACGACCACGGCGACGGGCCACGGCACGGCCGTGCCCAGCCACATCACGACCACGGCCAGGGTGAGGACCATGGACACGGCCGTCATCGCGACGGCGGGCAGAACGGTCTTGGCGTTCATGCCGTGCCTCCCGTCCGGTCGGCTGCCGTCTGCGGGGCGGTCGCGTAGGCGATGAGCCCCACTTCCGCTCCACCGAACCGGCATTCAGCGCGCAGCACCTGCGTGCGGCCGTCGGCCTGTACGTGGAAGGTGACCGTGTCCGGGGCGATGCCGAGTGCGGCACGCCATGCCTCGAACGCGGCGAAGCTGTCTCCCGTGCGGGCAACGTCGTGCAGCGACAGCTCCAGCCGCTCGACGAAGACGGTCGACAGGTGTACGTGGGGCGCGGGCAGGTGCGGGAAGTCGAGAGCGAGCAGCCGCAGTGCCCGCAGCGGTACGGCCAGTTCGTCCAGCGTCAGGGCGTCCGTCATGCCGCACCCCCCGCCGTGAGCAGGGCGGCGAGGATGAGCAGCGCCCCGCCGGCGCAGGTCAGGTCGACCGCGCGGCGCAGGCAGGTGAACTTGGCCACGGCCAGCCGGGAGAGTCCGGCGATATCGGCGGCCAGGTCCCCGGAGACAGCCTCGTTGATCTCCTGCGGGGTGAGTGTGGCCCACAGCGGGAAGCCGTGCCGGCCGCTCAGGTTCGGCCGCACTGAGCGCAGCAGCAGACCGGCCGCAGCGACCAGCAGGGCCAGACCGAGGCCGCCCGCGATGTAGGCGGGCAGGCTCAGCGGCAGGTCACGGGCGACCGTCCACGATCCGGCGAGGACCGCGCCGACGAACGCCAGCAGCAACGCCGTCTTGGTGTCGGTCCGGGTGATCTCCGCCTTGACCTCGGCGTGCGCGGCGGTCAGGTTCCGGTCGGTGGCGCTCATGCGGCGCCCCCCGGCAGGCTCGTGTCCGCCGTGCGGTTGACCATGTCCCGCCGGGCGGCGAGCACCCGGCGGCGGGCCCGGCGAATGCGACGGGCGTCCAGCTCGGTCGGCGTGCGGTCAAGGGTCATGATCTGCGCGTCCAACAGGTCGACCTCCGCCAGAATGGCGGGCATCTCCTGCCCGATCGCGTCCAGCTCTGCATCGGTCGGTTCGATCCAGTCAGCGAACGCGGTAACAGCGTCCTGAACAGTGACGATGTGGCTCATTGGGTCGTGGTTCCTTTCGCAGGGGAACGGCCCGAACAGCGGCCCCGGGCCTAGCCACCCGGGGCCGCGCGCCGTTGAAGTCGGAACATCCGGCTCCCTGCTACCCCGCCCGTACGCTCCGCGCGGTGCGCGGAACGGTCGGGCGGAGGAGGCAACCGGCCGCAGCGCTACTCGCTGCGATGCCAGGAAGGGGGCGGACCGAAGAACCGCACTGACACCGCCGGCCGGTCCGTCACGGCGGTGCCCAACAAGGTCGTTGACGCATCGGAACTCCTGTCGGTCGAAGGGAACGGGACGGTGCTGCAAGGGGGACCTGTGTCCCCACCCTCCGGCCGTTGCTCGCGGTCACCGGGCCACCTCGCCAGTCGGGCCGAAGCCCTGTCCCCTGGCCTTTAGCGGGATTGCAGCGTCCCCGCCCTCTGCTTTGCGCACAGCGAATCGGAAGCGATCCGTAATCTGGTGCGCACCAGAAGAGTCGCATCTGGTGCGCACCAGAGTCAAGGCTCTTCGCCGGTTCGAGTGGCGATTGCCCGCCTCGGTGCATCTCCAGAAGACCGGTTGAGAGGGGGGACCCGGTAGCCAACAGGACTTAACTCCCGTCCTGTTAACCCCTGTTGACCTGCGGCTATGTAAGGCATGCTGGGAAGGTCAGTGTGTGGACCTATCGCCGGACGGTGGCCTGTGAGCACAGGACTTCGGAGTGCGCGAACGGCGCGCGGCTGGTCTCAGGAGCGACTGGTTCGCGAGATCGAGCAGTACGCCCGACGGCACGTCACCGACGTTGCTTCAACCGCGAGTTTGCGGGTGTACGTGTCCGAGTGGGAGAACGGCAAGCGCACGATCTCGGACCGCTACGCGGCAATCCTGCGGCAGCTTCTCGGCGTCACGGACGCAGAGTTGCGGGGCGGCCCGCTCGCGGTTGCTCCGTCGATGGCCGACGGGTACGACGAACTGTTGAACAGGATCGATTCAGCCAGCAGCGTCAGCGAATCCATGGTGAAGACGTTCAATGACCAGACCGAGCTACTGCGCACCATGGACCGGCAGTTGGGCGCTTCGGGTCTTGTGGACCAGATGACAGGGCATCTCGCACGCCTCGAAGACGCGCTGAACTTCGCGGTGTTGCCGGGTACGCGCCGCCCTGTGGCGCTTGCCCTGGCGGGGGCGTCGACCCTTGCCGCGTGGCAGGCAATCGACTCGGGAGCGGTCGAACGTGCCTGGCGGCATTACGAACTTGCGAAGCGGGCAGCGCGCGACGCTGAGGCTCCGATGTACCTCGCGCACGCGATGGCAGAGCAGGCGTACGTACTGTGCGAGGCTGGCCGGCCGTCTCTCGGCGTCGACCTGGTTCGCGATGCGCAACGCATCCTTGGCCAGGCCGGATCTCCGCGTCTCCGAGCATGGCTATACGCCGCTGAAGCTGAGTTGTGCGCCCATGCCGGAATGCCTGATGGCTGCCGACGGGCGCTCGATGCGGCCATGGCGACCATTCCACCCGGCTCCGATGACCGAGACCCGGACATGCTGAGCATCTTCCTCAACGGAGCCCACCTGGCTCGATGGCGCGGCAACGTCCTTGCTCTGCTGGGCGACGACGAGGCGGTGACCAGCCTGTACGAAGCCCTGGACGTGATGGACCCATCCTTTGTCCGAGCGCAGGCGGGACTTCACGCTGACCTCGTACAGGCTCACTTGGCGCGAGCCGAGTACGACGATGCGAACACCCACCTCAGGCAGGCGCGGCTGTTGGCGAGCCGCACCGGTTCGGTGCGGCAGCGCCGCCGTGTCGACCTGCTCAGTGCGCGGCTGTAAGCCCCGGCTTGCCGCGGCTCGCCAGGATGTGGAGCAGGGCCACGAGGGTGCCGGAGCCCATCAGCTCACCGCGAGCCATCAGCCCGGGAATGTCGGCCAGCGGCACCCACTCGATGTGTCCTGCCTCTTCCAGGTCCGTTGGCGAACCAACCTGTTCGGCTCCGTGGCCCACGAAGATCTCGTGAGGCGAGTCGACCATGCCGACCATGGGCTGATAGGTGACGACGTGTTCCAGCGACTTCGGGCGCCAACCCGTCTCCTCCACAACCTCCCGAAGCGCCGTGTCCGCCGGGTCCTCTCCTTCATCCACGATGCCACCGGGCAGCTCCCAGCCGAATTGCTGCGGGACGAAGCGGTACCGCCACATCATGAGTACGCGGTCTTGATCGTCCAGCACTGCCGTGATGGCGACGTGGTGCAGCCGCACCACGTGATGCTCGAACCGCTCGACACCAGGCGGCTCGACGTCCCAGAGCTGGAGCTTGACCCATTGGTTGTCGTAGAGGTCGCGTTCACCGTGGATGCGCCACGGCTCCAAACCCTCGGGAGTCCTCACGCTCACCGGGCGCGGTACGCGGTAGGAACTCCGCCCCCGGACCTCCAGCGCCCCCTCGGACACGAGTCGGGCAAGCACCTGCCGAAGGGCTGTCCGGCCAATGCCGAGTTCCTCGGTCAGGGTGCGTTCCGAAGGGAACTTGTCACCAGGGGCGTACTCACCTGAGGCGAGCCGTTCGCGAAGCGTCTCGTACACCTTGGTTGTCTTCGGGCCCATCCGCGGAGCACTCTCCGTTCTGCCGTGGTGCGTACCAGCGTAGCGGGCGATGGTACGCAGCAGGTGATGCCCCCACAGCGTGGTCAGCATGCACCCGAGCGTCCTTACCTTTTGATTCGGCCGCGGATAGCCAGTATTGCCAGACCAAGCAATATCGGTTCGACAGTTCTTGCCGCCATTTCAATATAGGATCCGGAGGTTGTCAAGGTTTGATTGGAAGATCTGAAGACTACCGAATTCATAACAACTCTCATGCCTTTTTCGAGTCGTGTAGACGTGATTCGATCAGTCAATGACCCTTGTGGCCCGGCTGGAATAGGCGTGCGTGTGGAGAATGTAATTTTTTCGTTCTGAACGGTTCCGCTTGAAACGGGTGCCAAGCCTGTTGCAGGAAGCCCCCAAAGAATCAGGGAGAACAAAGTTAGGACCATGGCGATGAAAAGCCAAGTAAGAGCCCTGGCAGCCCTGAGACCGTAGCCAGAAAGGATCCAGTACGCGGTCAGGATGCCTCTTTCAGCCCGTGGGCGTTGCCGGTCATTGCGCCGCATTTCCATTTCGCCGTAATAGAAGTCCGCTGCGTCTGGCTCATTTTTTCCGTCCTCAAACGACTTACGCAGCTGTCGGTAAACTGCTGATATCGCACCCGGGGTCGATTGCGATATCCCAGCGGGAGCCGGTGTCCATCCTCCCGGGTTTGTGTGCCTCGCGGCCCGCCAGTGGTTTTCCTCTGCGAGCACGCGGCGCGGAGTCCACACAATTGGGATCATGCTAGAACGACGAATGCCGGACGGAACTTCAGCGAATCTGCATGTTCCCTCTAGGCGAAGTTGATCCAGGTGAATGGATCCTGTGAAGATGCACTCAGAGAGGTCAATATTGGAAATCAGGAGATGCGCCACGTCGACGCCTTGGAGGGAAACAATTCGAACTTCATCCGTTACTGTACCCAGGATGCTCTCGTTTAGGTACGTACCGTCTGGTGATGCGAAGCGTTGCTCGGCATGGGTGACCGTTACAGGGCCTTCGAAGACTACATCCGTGAAATCAACAGATGCGCATCTCACCCTAAGCGCGGCCGTACTGCGCCAATGAGTTCTACGAAAGAAGGACTTTTTCGCTGAGAACTCCAACGTGGCTGGGCTGTGGAATTCTGCACCAGTGAGTACCAGCTCATCACATACAAGAGGCCCCAGTCGCCTTGTGCGTTCAAAGATTGCCCCGGCGAAATTCACGTCCTTTCGGAAGGTCGTTAGCCCGAAATGTGCGACAGTAGAGAATCTGACGTTATGGAATACGGCTTTCCGGTGGAAGGAAGCCGAAGGAAATCGGGCATCGTTGGCAAAATGAGCTGATGGGAAATACGCCTCACCATCGAAGATAGTAGAGTCGAACCTTGCTGTGCCCGTAAAATTAGCTGAACCGAAGGCGGCGGCACGAGTAAATTTGGCCGACGAGAAGTCTGCCTCTTCTTCGAATGTTGCTGTACCAAAATTCGCGCCTTTTGAGAACCTGGTTCGCTGGAATAGTGCGTTCCATTCGAAACGTGACCCTGAGAAGTTGGCTCGGTCATCGAAACTGGCGGAAATGAATCGCGTATTCCTCTTGAAAGTACATTTGGAGAAATTGCAAACCTCCAGAAAGGATGATTTATCAAAGCTGGCCTCGCTCTCGAATGTCGCCGAGATGAAGCGTGCCTTTTTGGCGAATTCTGCTTCTAGGAAGCTGGATGGCCCCATGAATGAGGCGGCTGAGAGATCGGCATCTCCAAGGAGTTTTGCCTTGGTGAAACTGCATGGTCCGAAAAATACCGCTCGTGCAAATCGAGCTTCGCCTTCGAATTGAGTTGAATAGAAAACCCCTGCGTCATTGAACGTCGTTGCCTCGAACATTGCAGCGAGCGAGAACGTGGCTTCAGAAAAATTGACTTCAGAGTTAAATCGTGAACCTTCGAATGTGGCGTCTTTGTGGAAAGTTGCCGAATGGAAGCGAGTCACCCCATTGAATGTGCAATTGTCAAAATTTGCGGGACTCTGGAAAATTGCCCAACCGAAGTTGCACTCACCCAGTCGAATGTTGCCGTCACTTGATTCACGCAAGGCATCCAGCAAGCGGGTCAATAGGTCCTGTGTGAATTCGGTGCCCCGGTGATCAACGGAGCTTCCGGGAGTCAGTTGAGAAAAATAGGAGTCTTGCTGGTCGCCGGTTAGGTGTGCCAAGCATTGGTTGAATGGCTCAATGACCCGGCCCGAGCAGTTGTTACGGTGGCTTGCGGGCAGCGAGAATTCTCTTCCGTGGTCACACATGGGCCAGCGCTGTCGGCGGGGTCTACGAGGGGTTGACATACCGGTTGTGACACCACAGCGGGGGCCTCTGGTTGCGGCCACGTGGACGGTGTGTGGACGGCTCTTGGGCCCAGACTGTCCCGAGTAATGAAACATGCAGGTCACTGCCAGGGAAGCCGTACGTTACTCGGGGGACTGTAAATCTGCCGGCTCAGCCTTCCCAGGTTCGAATCCTGGCGCCGCCACTCTGTGAGATACCCCCTCCGATCTGCGGAAACGCAGGGCGAAGGGGGTTTCTTCATGTGTGCGGCCGCGAACTACTCGCCGACGTGAGCCAGTTCGATGTCGTGGTCGTCCAGGCCGCTGCCGGAGACGGTCACCGTGGCCGCCTGGGGCGGGTAGCCGGTCGCGATGACCGTGTACGCGCCGCCGTCCAGGTCGGAGAAGGCGTACGCGCCGTCGAGGTCGGTCGTGGTCGTGGCGACCACGTTGCCCGCGGCGTCCACCAGCGTCACCAGCGCGTCTCCCAGCGGGCTGCCCGCTCCGCGGACCGTGCCCCGCATATGGGCGCCGGGCCGCAGTTCGACCTCGCTGCGCGTGATCCCGGTGCCCGGGATCACGACGGGCAGGGCCAGCGGCCGGTGCTTGGGGGAGTTGACCGCCAGGGTCACCGTCCCCGGCACCAGGTCGGTGATGGTGAACTCGCCCAGGACGTCCGTGCCTCCGGTGGCCAGCACGTCCCCGCGGACGTCGGTCACGATGACCACGGCCTCCGCGACCGGAGCCCCGCTGTCGGCGGACAGCACCACACCGGCCAGGCCGCTGGTGCCGCTCAGCAGGACGTCGTACGACACCGGCGCATCTCCGGCGACGACGATCGTCGAGGCCTGTGGCTGGTAGCCGTCGGCGGAGGCGATCAGGACGTACGAACCGGCAGCGGGCGCGTCCACGCCGTATGTGCCGTCGCCGCCCGAGACCGACCGGCCCAGTTGCCTCCCGCCCAGGGAGATCAACGTCACCGCGGCGCCGGCCACCGCGGCGCGCTCGGCGCCCAGGACGTGCCCGCTCACCGGGATCCCGCCGGCGACGGAGCCGCCCTCAACGCCGCCGTCGTCCTTGACCGGCGAGGTGAGAGCGGGTGCGAGCCGACGCGTCGGCTCCGGCTCCGCAGCGACGGCGTCCGCATGCGCGGTCGCGACCGTCGGGCCCTCCGCACCCACACCGACCGCACCCACCGCACCCACACCGACCGCACCCCCGCCAACTGCACCCACCGGCAACGGCTCCCCGGCCACATCCCCCGCCGAAGGCCAGTACCGCCACGACGACACCGGGCCGTGGTGCCGCCTCTGTGTCGTCGACGGGTCGGGGAAGAGCATGGGACATGGGTCGAGCCTCCGTGTGGGCGTGGGTGACAGCGCGACACCCCCAGTCTGTCAGTTGATTGACTTAAGCAAGTATGGTCGGATTCTGTGACCGCCCCATGAAGAGCCGGAGGTGAGGGGAGCCATGCGCCCGCCGGGGCACACTGACCTCATGTCCACGCGCCGCAGACACTGCCCCGAATGCCGTCGCGAGATCGCCGTCGTCGCCGGCCGCTTCGCGCGGCACGACCCGCCCGGCGCACGCGAGAGCGGGCAACTCGTCTCGTGCCCCGGATCCCGGACACTGGCGGAACTCGGGGCGGCCCAGCCGTCGTTGGACGGGTACGTCGTCCCCGAATTCCCCGGACAGTTGCCGCTGTTCTAGGCCGCCCCAGCCAGCCCCTAAGGCCTTACGTCCATCCGCGTCACCAACCCGTCCCCGCCGAACCGGTACACGTGCTCGACGGTCTCCTCCCCCCACCGCTCGCCCGACGCGTCCCGCATCCCGGTCCGTACGGTCGCCACCACCGCCTCGCCGTCCCCGTCGAGCCGCAGCCCCTCCAGACGTACGAGGGGATGCCCGGCCGCGAACTGCCGTGCCCAGTACGCGCGTACCGCCTCGCGGCCGTGCGCCCGGACCCCGTCCAGCATGTTCGGCCAGTCCACCTCCGGGGACAGGCAGTGCGGGACGAAGGCGTCCCGCTCGTCGGTGGAGAAGACCTCGTACATCCGCCGCAGCAGCGCCTCCCGCGCGGCCGGGACCCCCTCGGCGCCCATCCTCAGTTCCCCGCCACCGACTTGACCGCCACCGACACCGGCGTCTTCCCGGCGACCAGCTCCAGGGTCAGGCCGGCCGTCGCCGGAGTGTCCAGCAACTCCGCGAGTACGGCGGCCACGTCGTCGCGCGGAATCGGGCCGCGGCCCGTGTGTGCCTCCAGGCGTACGAGGCCGGTGCCGGCGTCGTCCGTCAGCGCGCCGGGGCGCAGGATCGTCCAGTCCAGGGCGTCCAGGCCGGTCACGTACGCGTCGGCCTCGCCCTTGGCGCGCAGGTAGACGTCGAAGACCTCGCTGCCCTCGTGCGCCGGATCAGCACCCATCGACGACACGACCACGAAGCGCCGTACGCCCGCCTGGACCGCCGCGTCCGCGAACAGCACCGCCGCACCCTTGTCCACCGTGTCCTTGCGGGCCACCCCGCTGCCCGGGCCCGCGCCCGCCGCGAAGACCGCCGCGTCGGCGCCCCGCAGCCGCGCCGCGACCTCCTCGACCGAGGCCGACTCCAGGTCCAGCAGAACCGGTTCGGCGCCGGCCTCCCGCAGATCCTCGCCCTGTTCGGCGCGGCGGATGATCCCCGCGACCTCGTCCCCGCGCGCGGCGAGCAGCCGCTCCAGCCGCAGCGCGATCTGACCATGACCACCAGCGATGACAATGCGCATGCCTTCGACCGTACGCCCGGACGGCCGCATCCGCCGCACGACTTCGGCCACGCCCCAGGGACACATGCGCTCACAGACGTTGGGGGCGTACGCGGGGCGCCCGAGCCCCAGATAGATGCGCGCCCTCGGCGTACGCGTGCAACAAGCCGCGCGCGCCCCATCCGCCCCTACGACACCTCTCCCCGCCCCTGCCGAGGCAACCCCGACTCCGCCGTAGCGGCCGAGTTGCAGTACTCCCGCACCGCACTCGTCCGCGCCACCACGCGCCCCCGGTGCACCACGATCCGGCTGTACGCCAGCGACAGCGCCCCCGCCAGCCGGTCGCCGCGCACCGCCAGCAACTCGGCCGGGAATCCCGCCTCCACCCGCACCTCCGGCAGGCCCAGCACCGCCCGCGCCGACGTGCTCACGGCGTCGTACGCGTCCTCGGGGCGCAGCCCGTGGCGGGACGCCAGCAGATAGGCCGCCTCCAGCGGATCGCCGCGCCCCACCGGGTTCGACACGTCACGCAGGGCGCCGCTGCCCGCGGTCACCCGCACCCCGGCCGCGCGCAGCAGTCGTACCGGCGCCGTGCCCCGGCGCTCGACGCCCCCGCAGCCGCCCTGCGGCAGGCATACCACCGCCACTCCGGCTGCCGCGAGCTGGTCGGCGGTGCGGCCGGCCGTCTCGGCGGGCAGCCGGCTCAGGCCGCCGCACGGGGCGAGCGTCACCCCGGGGCGCAGCCCGCCCGCCATCGCGGCGAGACGGGACAGACGCGCCGGGTCGGTGGCGTCGGTGTGCAGGTCGACGGGGCAGCCGTGCTCGGAGGCGACCTCCAGGACCGCCTGGACGTAGCCCGTCGGATCGGGGTCGAGATCCGGACAACCGCCCACCACGGAGGCGCCCATCTTCACCGCGTCCCGCAGCATCGCGAGACTGTCGGCCCCGGCCACCCCGGTCAGCACCCTCGGCATCGCCACCGTCGCCAGCTCGGTGAGCCCGCGCAGCGCCCGCCGCGCCTGCAGTACGGCGGCCAGCGCGCCGAGCCCCTGGACGTCCCCCACGCGCACGTGTGCCCGCAGCGCGGTCGCCCCGTGCCCCACTTGCAGCAGAGCGGCCTCGGTGGCCCGGCGCTGGACGTCCTGGACGTCGTACGAAACCGGTCCCTCACCCTCGCCCGACAGCGCGGTGTCGGCGTGGGCGTGCGGCTCGGCCGGAGCCGGCAGGAGCAGATAGCCGCTGAGGTCCACGCGCGCACCGCACGCGCGCGTGCTGTCCGCCGCGAGGCTCCCGGCCGTCCCGACCGCCTCGATGCGCCCGCCGCCCAGCCGTACGTCCACGGTCCGGCCGTCGGTGAGCCGCGCCCCGCACAGCAGCAGCGAGGCCGGGTCGGCCGGGCCCGACGAGGACGGGGACGAGGAGTGGGACGGCGGCGGCTGACTGTCGGGCATCGCGTTCCAGGGGCTCGGGGGCTGCGTGAGGGGACGGAAGATCACGCAGAGTGAGTCCGAGCCTAGGGTGACGACACGCTCGCGACGCGGAGGAGCGCAATAGTCGTACCGGTGTGGTCCGTCCTGCCGGAGAGGCCTCCGTGGCTCATGGGAGGACCGGGCCGCAAGGCCCGGTGGAGGCCGCGAAACGGATTTGGGTGAACGGCGGCCGAGCGTGTAATGTCTTCATCGCTCGCCCCAATAGCTCAGTCGGCAGAGCGTCTCCATGGTAAGGAGAAGGTCTACGGTTCGATTCCGTATTGGGGCTCTGGTGTGAGAGGTTCCCGTCGCGAGGCGGGACCGATCGCATCACAGCGGTGTAGCTCAGTCGGTAGAGCAAGCGGCTCATAATCGCTGTGTCACCGGTTCAAGTCCGGTCACCGCTACTCACAGTAGCCGATTGTGGGGTCGGTCCTTCGATCGGCTACTCTTTCCTGCGTTAATGTCCCATCCGTTCGTCAAGGAGCACTCACGTGGCTGCCACCGACGTCCGCCCGAAGATCACGCTGGCCTGCGTGGAGTGCAAGGAGCGGAACTACATCACCAAGAAGAACCGGCGTAACAACCCGGACCGTCTTGAGATGAAGAAGCACTGCCCGCGTTGCAACGCGCACACCGCGCACCGCGAGACGCGATAAAACAGGCTCGTACATGAGGCCGCCCCCGCAGTCGGGGGGCGGCCTCACGTCGTTTCATACCCGGTTACCGACCGGTTCCGGTCGACTACAGGTCAACCTCAGCACACATCCAGGAGGTACCGAGCCATGGCGCTCGATCAGTCCTTCGTAGGGCGGACCTATCCGCCCACCGACCCCTACGAGGTGGGCCGGGAGAAGATCCGTGAGTTCGCGGAAGCGGTGGGGGACCCCAACCCGGCGTACACGGACCCGGAGGCCGCCAAGGCGTACGGCCACCCGGATGTGATCGCCCCGCCGACGTTCGTCTTCTCGATCACCTTCAAGGCGGCCGGACAGGTCGTCGAGGACCCGCAGCTCGGCCTGGACTACAGCCGCGTGGTGCACGGCGACCAGAAGTTCGCCTACGTCCGCCCGGTGCGCGCCGGCGACCGGCTCACCGTCACCACGACCATCGAGGCCATCAAGTCCATGGCGGGCAACGACATCCTGGACGTCCGGGGCGAGGTGCACGACGAGGCCGGCGAGCACGTCGTGACCGCCTGGACGAAGCTGGTCGCCCGTGCGGCCGAGGAGGCCTGACATGACCGCGAAGATCTCCTACGACGACGTCGAGGTCGGCACCGAGCTGCCCGGGCAGTCCTTTCCCGTGACCCGCGCCACCCTCGTCCGGTACGCGGGCGCCTCCGGGGACTTCAACCCGATCCACTGGAACGAGAAGTTCGCCAAGGAGGTCGGGCTGCCGGACGTCATCGCGCACGGCATGTTCACCATGGCCGAGGCGATCCGTCTCGTCACCGACTGGACCGGCGACCCGGGCGCGGTCGTCGAATACGGCGTCCGCTTCACCAGGCCCGTCGTCGTCCCCAACGACGACCAGGGCGCCACGATCGATGTCACCGGCAAGGTCGCGGCCAAACTGGACGACAACAAGGTCCGCGTGGACCTCACGGCGACCAGCGCCGGGCAGAAGGTGCTGGGGATGTCGCGGGCCGTCGTACGGCTGGCCTGAGTGCCGCACACGGGGAACGGCCCGGCCGGACTGCCGGGCCGTTCGTCCGTGACGGGGCTGTCAGTGCCGTCTCGTAGTCTTGGGCGCGTGCTGGAACTCCACGACGCCCCCCTCGCCCCCCTGACCACCTTCCGGCTGGGCGGACCGGCGACCCGGCTGGTCCACGCGACGACCGACGCCGAGGTCATCGCCGTCGTCCGCGAGGCCGACGACAGCGGGACACCGCTGCTGCTCATCGGCGGCGGCTCGAACCTGGTCATCGGCGACGAGGGCTTCGCGGGCACCGCGCTCGTCATCGCCACCAAGGGCTTCACCCTCGACGGCACCCGGCTGGAGCTGGCCGCCGGCGAGGTGTGGACCGACGCAGTCGCCCGGACCGTCGAGGCGGGTCTCGCCGGCGTCGAGTGCCTCGCCGGCCTCCCGGGCTCGGCGGGCGCGACCCCCATCCAGAACGTGGGGGCGTACGGCCAGGAGGTCTCGTCGACGATCACCGAGGTCGTCGCCTACGACCGCCGGGCGCGCGAAACGGTCACACTGACGAACGCGGAATGCGCCTTCACCTACCGCCACAGCCGCTTCAAGGCCGACCCCGAGCGGTACGTCGTCCTGCGCGTCCGCTTCGAGCTGGAGGACGCGGGCGGCCTGTCCGGACCGCTCAAGTACGCCGAGACGGCCCGGGCGCTGGGCGTGGAACCGGGCGACCGCGTGCCGCTCGCCGACGCCAGCGAGACCGTCCTGAAGCTGCGCTCCGGGAAGGGCATGGTCCTGGACCCCGAGGACCACGACACCTGGTCGGCCGGGTCCTTCTTCACCAACCCGATCCTCACCGACGAGGAGTTCGCCGCGTTCCACGCGCGCGTGCGGGAGCGGCTGGGCGACGGTGTGCAGCCGCCGGCGTACGCGGCGGGGGAGGGGCACACCAAGACCTCCGCCGCCTGGCTGATCGACAAGGCGGGCTTCACCAAGGGCTACGGCACCGGACCGGCCCGGATCTCCACCAAGCACACCCTCGCCCTCACCAACCGGGGCGGCGCGAGAACCGAGGACCTGCTCGCACTGGCCCGCGAGGTCGTCGCCGGCGTCCGCGACGCCTTCGGGATCACGCTGGTCAACGAGCCGGTGACGGTCGGCGTCAGCCTGTAGACACCGGCCGGCTCAGGAAGAGCCGACGAGCCAGTCGTCCACGCCGGCCAGCAGCTTCCGCTTCATCTCCTCCGGCGCCGCCGAGGCCCGTACCGACTGGCGGGCCAGTTCCGCCAGTTCCGCGTCCGTGAAGTCATGGTGGTGGCGGGCGATCTCGTACTGGGCCGCCAGCCGGGAGCCGAACAGGAGCGGGTCGTCCGCGCCCAGGGCCATCGGGACGCCCGACTCGAAGAGGGTCCGCAGGGGCACGTCCTCCGGCTTCTCGTACACGCCCAGGGCCACGTTCGACGCCGGGCACACCTCGCAGGTCACGCCCCGGTCGGCCAGGCGCTTCAGCAGCCGCGGATCCTCGGCCGCCCGCACGCCGTGTCCGATCCGGTGCGCGTCCAGGTCGTCCAGGCAGTCCCGGACCGACGACGGGCCGGTCAGCTCGCCTCCGTGCGGCGCCGACAGCAGGCCTCCCTCGCGGGCGATCGCGAAGGCCCGGTCGAAGTCCCGCGCCATGCCCCGGCGTTCGTCGTTCGACAGACCGAAACCGACCACGCCCCGGTCCGCGTACCGCACCGCCAGCCGGGCCAGCGTCCGCGCGTCCAGCGGGTGCTTCATACGGTTCGCGGCCACCAGGACACGCATCCCCAGGCCGGTCTCCCGCACCGCCGAGTCCACCGCGTCCAGGATGACCTCCATGGCCGGGATCAGACCGCCCAGCCGCGGGGCGTACGAGGTCGGGTCCACCTGGATCTCCAGCCAGCCCGAGCCGTCCCTCAGATCCTCCTCCGCCGCCTCCCGGACCAGCCGCTGGATGTCCTCCGGCTCCCTGAGGCACGACCGCGCCGCGTCGTACAGCCGCTGGAAGCGGAACCAGCCCCGCTCGTCCGTCGCCCGCAGTCTCGGCGGCTCCCCGCTGGTCAACGCATCGGTCAGCGCCTCGGGCAGCCGTACGCCGTACTTGTCGGCCAGCTCCAGCAGGGTGGTGGGCCGCATCGACCCGGTGAAGTGCAGGTGCAGATGGGCTTTCGGCAGCTCAGAGACATCACGTACACGCTCCATTCCAGGATCCTGCCGTACGTTGCTGCCGTCCCGGTAGCGCTTTCCCCTTAAGTGGTCTTGCTCGCACGAAGAAACGGGCCGCCCCTCGGGGCGGCCCGTGACCCTACTCACCGTGAGTACCTTCAGTCCCTGGCCTCCGCCAGCAGCTTCTGGATCCGGCTCACACCCTCGACGAGGTCCTCGTCACCCAGGGCGTACGACAGCCGCAGGTAGCCCGGCGTGCCGAAGGCCTCGCCCGGGACGACCGCGACCTCGGCCTCCTCCAGGATCAGCGCGGCCAGCTCGACCGTGTCCTGCGGGCGCTTGCCGCGGATCTCCTTGCCCAGCAGGCCCTTCACCGAGGGGTAGGCGTAGAAGGCGCCTTCGGGCTCGGGGCAGAGAACGCCGTCGATCTCGTTCAGCATCCGCACGATCGTCTTGCGACGCCGGTCGAAAGCCTCGCGCATCTTCGCGACCGCGTCCAGGTTGCCGGAGACGGCGGCGAGGGCGGCGGCCTGGGCCACGTTCGAGACGTTCGACGTGGCGTGCGACTGCAGGTTCGTGGCCGCCTTGACGACGTCCTTCGGGCCGATGATCCAGCCCACGCGCCAGCCCGTCATGGCGTACGTCTTCGCCACGCCGTTGACGACGATGCACTTGTCGCGCAGCTCGGGCAGGAGGGCCGGCAGGGAGACGGACGCCGCGTCGCCGTAGACCAGGTGCTCGTAGATCTCGTCGGTCAGCACCCAGAGGCCGTGCTCGACGGCCCAGCGGCCGATCGCCTCGGTCTCGGCCTCGCTGTAGACCGCGCCCGTCGGGTTGGACGGCGACACGAAGAGGACGACCTTCGTCCGGTCCGTACGGGCCGCCTCCAGCTGCTCGACCGAGACGCGGTAGCCGGTCGTCTCGTCGGCGACCACCTCGACCGGGACGCCGCCCGCGAGGCGGATCGACTCGGGGTAGGTCGTCCAGTACGGGGCCGGGACGATGACCTCGTCGCCCGGGTCCAGGATCGCGGCGAAGGCCTCGTAGATCGCCTGCTTGCCGCCGTTGGTGACCAGGATCTGGGAGACGTCCGGCTCGTAGCCGGAGTCACGCAGGGTCTTCGCGGCGAGCGCGGCCTTCAGCTCGGGCAGGCCGCCGGCCGGCGTGTAGCGGTGGTACTTCGGGTTCTTGCAGGCCTCGATGGCGGCCTCGACGATGTAGTCCGGGGTCGGGAAGTCGGGCTCGCCGGCGCCGAAGCCGATCACCGGACGCCCGGCGGCCTTGAGGGCCTTGGCCTTGGCGTCCACGGCGAGGGTGGCGGACTCGGAGATCGCGCCGACTCGGGCGGAGACCCGGCGCTCGGTGGGTGGGATTGCAGCGCTCATGGGGCCCATCGTTTCAGACCGGAAACTCACCCGGCACGCGGGTTTCACAGACTGAACATGTGCGGGCAAACCCCAGAACACCCGTCCGGAACCCGCTCGCGGCCAGGGCGATCTTCGGCCGATCTTCCGCCGCTGCGCCGCCGTTCTTCCCTCCGCGAAGCCCCTACGGGCTACTTTCTGTTCGACGACCGGCCCCGGAACACGTACACTCTCACCTCGTTGGCCTTCAACAGCTCGCGCTCAACCGGTGCACACCGAGCACCCGGTTGGATGCGGTACGTTGGGGGGCACACAAAGGGTCGTAGCTCAATTGGTAGAGCACTGGTCTCCAAAACCAGCGGTTGGGGGTTCAAGTCCCTCCGGCCCTGCTACACACTCCTCAGCCAGGATGTGTGTGTGCGCATGTACGTACAGCAATGCACCGCCGTGCGGCTCAGACCGGGCGCGGCACGGCCACGACCCGGAATCAGGTGAGGACGAGTGACGGACGCCGTGGGCTCCATCGACATGCCTGATGCCCAGGACGAGGCGCCGGAGTCCAAGAAGAAGACCCGTAAGGGTGGCAAGCGCGCCAAGAAGGGCCCGCTGAAGCGCCTCGCGCTCTTCTACCGCCAGATCGTCGCGGAGCTCCGCAAGGTCGTCTGGCCCACGCGCAACCAGCTGACGACATACACGACCGTGGTGATCATCTTCGTCATCATCATGATCGGCCTGGTGACCGTGATTGACTATGGACTCGACCACGCCGCCAAGTACGTCTTCGGCTGAGCAAAGAGCGAAGGGCGCCGCGGGTTACCGGCGCTCCTTTCGCATGTTCCACCCCTATGTATCCAGGAAGAAGCAGCCACCGTGTCTGACCAGAACCTGAACGACGCCGTTGAGCCACGCGGGCAGGACGTCGAGTCCGTGGAAGACGAGCTCGACATCGTCGAAGGTGCGGACGAGGACCTGGACGAGGTCGAGGCTGCCGACGCCGAGGCGAGCGAGCCCGCCGAGGAAGCCGCCGTACACGTCGAGGACGAGGCAGAGGCCGACGAGGAAGAAGAGGCCGAGCCCGTCGACCCCGTCGCCGCCCTGCGCGAGGAGCTGCGGACCCTGCCCGGCGAGTGGTACGTCATCCACACCTACGCCGGTTACGAGAACCGCGTGAAGACCAACCTCGAGCAGCGCGCCGTCTCGCTGAACGTCGAGGACTACATCTTCCAGGCCGAGGTGCCGCAGGAAGAGGTCGTCCAGATCAAGAACGGCGACCGCAAGACCATCCGCCAGAACAAGCTCCCCGGCTACGTGCTGGTGCGCATGGACCTGACGAACGAGTCCTGGGGCGTCGTCCGCAACACCCCCGGCGTCACCGGCTTCGTGGGCAACGCCTACGACCCCTACCCCCTGACCCTGGACGAGATCGTCAAGATGCTCGCCCCGGAGGCCGAGGAGAAGGCCGCCCGCGAGGCCGCCGAGGCCGAGGGCAAGCCGGCTCCGCAGCGCAAGGTCGAGGTCCAGGTGCTGGACTTCGAGGTGGGCGACTCGGTCACCGTCACCGACGGCCCGTTCGCCACGCTGCAGGCCACCATCAACGAGATCAACGCCGACTCGAAGAAGGTCAAGGGTCTCGTGGAGATCTTCGGCCGTGAGACGCCGGTCGAGCTCTCCTTCGACCAGATCCAGAAGAACTAGTTCTTCCTGGACGTACCGCTTCCGACCAGGTCAGACGGGCTGTCAAAAGCTCGTCTGACCTGCTCGGTTTTTAGCCGCGCATCTATACCCGTTATCGTTGTGCGGTATGCCTTCAGCCGGGACGCGACCCGGGTGGGGGTAGACCCGAATCGAAAGGACCCGGAGAGCAATGCCTCCCAAGAAGAAGAAGGTCACGGGGCTCATCAAGCTCCAGATCCAGGCCGGCGCCGCCAACCCGGCCCCGCCGGTCGGCCCGGCGCTGGGTCAGCACGGCGTCAACATCATGGAGTTCTGCAAGGCCTACAACGCCGCGACCGAGTCGCAGCGCGGTTGGGTCATCCCGGTGGAGATCACGGTCTACGAGGACCGCTCCTTCACCTTCATCACCAAGACGCCGCCGGCCGCCAAGATGATCCTCAAGGCCGCGGGCGTGGAGAAGGGCTCCGGCGAGCCGCACAAGACCAAGGTCGCCAAGATCACCCAGGCGCAGGTCCGCGAGATCGCCACCACCAAGATGCCCGACCTCAACGCCAACGACCTGGACGCCGCCGCGAAGATCATCGCCGGTACCGCGCGTTCCATGGGCATCACGGTCGAGGGCTGAACCCCACCTTCGTAGATCCATGCGGCTCGCGAGGCCGCACGTGGCAGGGCCTGCTCGGCCCGTACCACGACTCCTTATCGAACACACAGGAGCAGTTGTGAGCAAGCGCAGCAAGGCTCTCCGCGCTGCGGACGCCAAGATCGACCGGGAGAAGCTGTACGCCCCGCTCGAGGCCGTCCGTCTCGCCAAGGAGACCTCCACGACCAAGTTCGACGGCACCGTCGAGGTCGCCTTCCGTCTGGGTGTCGACCCGCGCAAGGCCGACCAGATGGTCCGTGGCACCGTGAACCTCCCGCACGGCACCGGTAAGACCGCCCGGGTCCTGGTCTTCGCGACCGGTGACCGTGCCGAGGCCGCTCGTGCCGCGGGCGCCGACATCATCGGCGCCGACGAGCTGATCGACGAGGTGTCGAAGGGCCGTCTGGACTTCGACGCCGTTGTCGCCACCCCGGACCTCATGGGCAAGGTCGGCCGCCTCGGCCGCGTCCTCGGCCCGCGTGGTCTGATGCCGAACCCGAAGACCGGCACCGTGACCCCGGACGTGGCCAAGGCCGTGACCGAGATCAAGGGCGGCAAGATCGAGTTCCGCGTCGACAAGCACTCGAACCTGCACTTCATCATCGGCAAGTCGTCCTTCGACGACACCAAGCTGGTGGAGAACTACGGCGCGGCGCTGGAGGAGATCCTCCGTCTGAAGCCGTCCGCCGCCAAGGGTCGCTACATCAAGAAGGCCGCGATCAGCACCACGATCGGCCCCGGCATTCCCGTCGACCCGAACCGCACCCGCAACCTCCTCGTCGAGGAGGACCCGGCAGCTGTCTGACCGGGCCGAGCCTGCCGGCTCGCCCAGTCGGCGACGGGCCCCGCACCTTCCGAGGTGCGGGGCCCGTTCCCGTGTGTGGGTTCCGTTCCCGTGGGTGCCGTGGCCTGGGTTAGCGTGCGGACAGGGCAATGGCACAGGGGGACGTATGAAGTGCACGGGCGGGCGCCGCGTCGCCCTCGCGGCCGCGGTGGCGGCCACGCTGGCGGGGTGTACCTCCTGTACTTCCTCCGGCTCCTCCCAGGAGCCCGACGGGGACCGCGGGGCGAGCCCCGTCTCCCGTACGGCCCTGCGTTCCGCCGAGCGGTCCACCGACCGCGCCGAATCGGCCCGGGTACGGTCCACGACGGTCATGGGCACCGAGCTGTCCATCGAGGCCGACGGTGCCCTCGGCTGGGGCGACGGCCTCACCGGCGCCCTGACGATCACGTACACCGGCGGCACCACGGCCGAGGCGATGCGCCGACTCGGCATCACCTCGATGCAGGCCCGCTATCTGTCCGACGCCTACTACGCGCGGATGGGCGACGCGTTCGCCGAGAAGGCCGGCGGCAAGCACTGGATCAAGTACGCGTACGACGATCTCGAGGCCCTCGGCGGGGGCGGCGCCAACCTCGCGGACCAGCTGCGCAACACCACGCCGAACCAGTCGGTGAAGCTGCTGCTGGACTCCGAGGACGTGCGGAAGGTCGGCGAGGAGACGGTGGACGGACAGGCCACCACGCACTACTCCGGCACGGTGGCGGTGGCGGATGTCGCCGACGCGGAGCTGAGGAAACAGCTCCAGCACGCCGGCGTCACCACCGAGACCGTCGACATCTGGGTCAACGACCAGGACCTGCTGGTCAAGAAGGTCGAGAAGGGCCGGACGGCGAACGGCGAGCTGACCCAGACGGCCCACTACAGCGACTACGGCGTGAAGGTCTCCGCCGAGCGGCCCCCGGCCGGTGACACCGAGGACTTCAGGGAGCTGCTGGAGAAGCAGGGCGGGTCGACCTCCTGAGGTCACTGAGGCGAGGGAGACTTTTTGAGCCGCTTGAGGCGTAGTGAGGCCCAGGGAATTCAGGGGTCTACTCCTGACTCCTGGGATACGCTCGCAGCATCGCTGTGAACAATCCGTGTGTTCCTTGGGGGGAAACTATGGGGACTTCTTCCTTACGTCGTTCCATGTGCCGTAGAGCGACGGGTGCCGGGCTCGCCGTGCTGCTCCTCGCCGCCGGCGCGGCTGCGTGTGGGAAGGGCGAGGACTCGCCGAAGATGACGCCGGTGGCGGCCGTCGCCAAGGCGGCCAAGAACGCGGAGGACATCAAGTCCTTCCGGTATCGGTTGACCGGCAAGGTGCCGGAGCAGGGTCGCGTCAAGGCCGAGGCCGCGATGAGCATGAAGCCCACCGTGGCCATGAGCATGAAGATGACGGCGCTCGACCAGGGCGCGGACGGCACCGCGGAGATCCGGCTCGTCGACAAGGCCATGTACATCGGCGGGGGTGCCGCGGCCGCCAAGGAGATGGACGGCAAGAGCTGGCTCAAGTTCGACCTGTCCGAGCTGGGCGCCGAGGGGCTCGATGATCCGTCACTGGGGGCGGGCCAGGCCGACAAGAACCCGGCCGATCAGTCCACCTTCCTCACCGGCTCCAAAGATGTGGAGGACGTCGGCACCGAGACCGTCGACGGAGTGAAGACCACCCACTACAAGGGGACGGTCACCATGAAGGAGCTCCAGGAGTCCCTGAAGGGCGAGGACGACGCCACCCGGGATCGGCGCTTCGACCAGTTCACGAAGCTGGGCGTCGACGCGGTCACGATGGACATGTGGGTCGACGGCGACCACCAGACCAAGCAGTTCCGCATGCGGGGCGACGGCGACAAGGGTCCGCTCGACATGACCATCACGTTCCTCGACGTCAACGAGCCGGTGACGGTCGCGGCCCCGCCCGCCAAGGACACGATGGACCTCGCCGAGATGATGGACGAAGCGCAGAGCTGAGCGTCGTACGACCGGATTTGCTTGACAGCGATCCGGTCGCGTACCCTCCTACAGAAGCCAAAGACCGCTGGTCGTTGCCGTGTGCTCGTAAGAGGGCGCGGTGGCCGAAGGATCCGCTGAATGCTGCGGACGACCCGCGCAGGTGACTGTGGAAGTGCTCCCGTCGGTTCGCTGCTCGCGCTGCGAATGCCGGTCGAGCTACGCCCCGTGCGCCTGCGCCGGGGCGTTTCGTTTGTCCCAGCCCCTTCCGAGCGGTCGTCATCACCCGGAAGGAGGCTGAGGCTCATGGCGAGGCCTGACAAGGTCGATGCTGTCGTGGAGATGCGAGACAAGTTCCGCAACTCCAACGGCGCCGTCGTTACCGCGTACACCGGTCTCACCGTCGCGCAGCTCCAACAGCTGCGTCGTTCACTCGGTGAGAACGCTCACTACCGCGTGGCTAAGAACACGCTGACCAAGATTGCGGCCAATGAGGCCGGGATCACCGCGATCGACGACCTCTTCACGGGTTCGTCGGCCGTCGCCTTCGTGACCGGTGACCCGGTCGTGGCGGCGAAGGGTCTTCGTGACTTCGCCAAGGACAACCCCAACCTCGTCATCAAGGGCGGTGTCCTTGACGGTAAGGCGCTGTCCGCCGACGACATCAAGAAGCTTGCGGACCTCGAGTCCCGCGAGGTTCTGCTCTCCAAGCTGGCCGGTGCCATGAAGGGCAAGCAGTCCCAGGCTGCCGCTGTCTTCCAGGCGCTGCCGTCGAAGCTGGTCCGCACTGTGGACGCTCTTCGCGCCAAGCAGGACGAGCAGGGCGGTGCCGAGTAATTCGGCTCGCGAAATGACCGCCGCCTCACGGCAGCTCGCCTGAGGCAGCGGTCGTAGCGGGCCGAACGTACGCCCGCCAGACATGTACATCCGGCACCTGCCGAATTAGTGGAAGGATCGCCCATCATGGCGAAGCTCAGCCAGGAAGACCTGCTCGCGCAGTTCGAGGAGATGACCCTCATCGAGCTCTCCGAGTTCGTGAAGGCGTTCGAGGAGAAGTTCGACGTCACCGCCGCCGCCCCGGCCGCCGTCGCCGTCCAGGGCGGCCCGGCCGCCCCGGTCGAGGCCGAGGCCGAGCAGGACGAGTTCGACGTCGTCCTCACCGGCGCCGGTGACAAGAAGATCCAGGTCATCAAGGTCGTGCGTGAGCTGACCTCCCTGGGCCTGAAGGAGGCCAAGGACCTCGTGGACGGCGCCCCGAAGCCCGTTCTCGAGAAGGTCGCCAAGGACGCCGCCGAGAAGGCCGCCGAGGCCCTCAAGGGCGCCGGCGCCTCCGTCGAGGTCAAGTAACACCTTCGGGTCGTACTACAGGCCCGGTGGGGTCGTACTACAGACCCTGTAACGCTCAAGCGCTGAAGAGCGATCATCCATCCGGGTGGTCGCTCTTCGGCGTTCCGGGGGTCCGGCGGTGGCTGCCTTGCACCGAGGTACGTGCGGAGTATGGTGATCTTCGTCGTGTCTCCGGGTGTCCCCGGTGCAGGCCGCAAGTGACGAGCGCAGCAACCTGTTCGGGCAAGGGGGCCTTGACGAACCGCACGCAGCGCGCAATTCTCAGGACGCGTCGTCACAAGGATCCGAATCCGAGGCATGGATCGACGACGAAGAGGGCAGTATCAACGTGCGTTGAGGGCGTGGGCTTGCCGAAGGTGTTGAGAACAACGAGGGTCTCAAAAACCCGCACTGGACATCAGTGTGCCAAGTGGCTACACTGACCCTTTGCGCTGCCTGTTAGCTGCCTCCTGCCCGTCACCAGGGGCATGCCCTCGCTTGGACACCGACGATCAGATACCCCCGACCTGGCCAAACAGCCGAAAATGGGGAGTCTGTCTCTGTGTGCGGGAGAGGGACCGGTACGCGCGTAGTGAGTCCGAGCCCTCGGAAGGACCCCCTCTTGGCCGCCTCGCGCACTGCCTCGACCGCGAATACGAACAACGGCGCCAGCACCGCCCCGCTGCGCATCTCCTTTGCAAAGATCAAGGAGCCCCTCGAGGTTCCGAACCTGCTCGCGCTGCAGACCGAGAGCTTCGACTGGCTGCTCGGCAACACCGCCTGGCAGAGTCGGGTCGAGGCGGCTCTGGAGTCCGGTCAGGACGTCCCCACCAAGTCCGGTCTGGAGGAGATCTTCGAGGAGATCTCTCCGATCGAGGATTTCTCCGGGTCGATGTCGCTGACGTTCCGCGACCACCGTTTCGAGCCGCCGAAGAACAGCATCGACGAGTGCAAGGAGCGCGACTTCACGTACGCCGCTCCGCTCTTCGTCACGGCTGAGTTCACCAACAACGAGACCGGCGAGATCAAGTCCCAGACCGTCTTCATGGGCGACTTCCCGCTCATGACGAACAAGGGCACCTTCGTCATCAACGGCACCGAGCGTGTCGTGGTGTCGCAGCTGGTCCGTTCGCCGGGTGTCTACTTCGATTCCTCCATCGACAAGACGTCCGACAAGGACATCTTCTCCGCCAAGATCATCCCGTCCCGGGGTGCCTGGCTGGAAATGGAGATCGACAAGCGCGACATGGTCGGTGTGCGCATCGACCGCAAGCGCAAGCAGTCCGTCACCGTCCTGCTCAAGGCTCTCGGCTGGACCACCGAGCAGATCCTGGAGGAGTTCGGCGAGTACGAGTCCATGCGCGCCACCCTGGAGAAGGACCACACCCAGGGCCAGGACGACGCACTGCTGGACATCTACCGCAAGCTGCGTCCGGGTGAGCCCCCGACCCGTGAGGCCGCGCAGACGCTGCTCGAGAACCTCTACTTCAACCCCAAGCGCTACGACCTCGCCAAGGTCGGCCGCTACAAGGTCAACAAGAAGCTGGGTGCGGACGCTCCGCTGGACGCGGGCATCCTGACCGTCGAGGACATCATCTCGACGATCAAGTACCTGGTGAAGCTGCACGCGGGCGAGACCGAGACGGTCGGCGACAGCGGTCAGACGATCGTCGTCGAGACCGACGACATCGACCACTTCGGCAACCGCCGTCTGCGCAGCGTCGGCGAGCTCATCCAGAACCAGGTCCGTACGGGTCTGGCGCGTATGGAGCGTGTCGTCCGCGAGCGGATGACGACTCAGGACGTCGAGGCGATCACGCCGCAGACCCTGATCAACATCCGGCCGGTCGTCGCCTCCATCAAGGAGTTCTTCGGCACCAGCCAGCTGTCGCAGTTCATGGACCAGAACAACCCGCTGTCGGGTCTCACCCACAAGCGCCGTCTGTCGGCTCTTGGTCCGGGTGGTCTCTCCCGAGAGCGGGCCGGCTTCGAGGTCCGTGACGTGCACCCGTCGCACTACGGCCGTATGTGCCCGATCGAGACCCCTGAAGGCCCGAACATCGGTCTGATCGGCTCGCTCGCCTCCTACGGCCGCGTCAACGCGTTCGGTTTCGTGGAGACGCCGTACCGCAAGGTCACCGGCGGTGTCGTCACCGACGAGGTCGACTACCTCACGGCCGACGAAGAGGACCGGTTCGTCATCGCGCAGGCCAACGCCACGCTCAACGACGACATGCGGTTCGCCGAGAACCGCGTCCTGGTCCGCCGCCGTGGCGGCGAGGTCGACTACGTCGCCGGTGACGACGTGGACTACATGGACGTCTCGCCGCGCCAGATGGTGTCGGTCGCGACCGCCATGATCCCGTTCCTCGAGCACGACGACGCCAACCGTGCCCTCATGGGCGCGAACATGATGCGCCAGGCCGTTCCGCTCATCAAGGCGGAGTCCCCGCTCGTCGGCACCGGCATGGAGTACCGCTCCGCCGTCGACGCCGGCGACGTCGTCAAGGCCGAGAAGGCCGGTGTGGTCCAGGAGGTCTCCGCGGACTACATCACCACCGCCAACGACGACGGTACGTACATCACGTACCGCCTGGCCAAGTTCGCCCGTTCCAACCAGGGCACCTCGGTCAACCAGAAGGTCATCGTCCAGGAGGGTGACCGGATCGTCGAGGGCCAGGTCCTCGCCGACGGCCCGGCCACCCAGAACGGCGAGATGGCGCTCGGCAAGAACCTGCTCGTGGCGTTCATGCCGTGGGAGGGTCACAACTACGAGGACGCGATCATCCTGTCGCAGCGCCTCGTGCAGGACGACGTCCTCTCCTCGATCCACATCGAGGAGCACGAGGTCGACGCCCGTGACACCAAGCTGGGCCCCGAGGAGATCACCCGGGACATCCCGAACGTCTCCGAGGAGGTCCTCGCCGACCTCGACGAGCGCGGCATCATCCGTATCGGTGCCGAGGTCATCGCCGGTGACATCCTCGTCGGCAAGGTCACGCCCAAGGGTGAGACCGAGCTGACGCCCGAGGAGCGTCTGCTGCGCGCGATCTTCGGTGAGAAGGCCCGTGAGGTCCGTGACACCTCGCTGAAGGTGCCGCACGGCGAGACCGGCAAGGTCATCGGCGTGCGCGTCTTCGACCGCGAGGAGGGCGACGAGCTTCCCCCCGGTGTGAACCAGCTGGTGCGCGTGTACGTGGCGCAGAAGCGCAAGATCACCGACGGTGACAAGCTGGCCGGCCGGCACGGCAACAAGGGTGTCATCTCGAAGATCCTGCCGATCGAGGACATGCCGTTCCTGGAGGACGGCACCCCGGTCGACATCATCCTCAACCCGCTGGGTGTGCCGTCCCGAATGAACCCGGGACAGGTTCTGGAGATCCACCTCGGCTGGCTCGCCAGCCGCGGCTGGGACGTCTCCGGGCTCGGCGATGAGTGGGCTCAGCGCCTGCAGGCCATCGAGGCCGACCGGGTCGACCCGGGCACCAACGTCGCCACCCCCGTCTTCGACGGTGCGCGTGAGGACGAGCTGGCGGGTCTGCTGCAGCACACCATCCCGAACCGCGACGGCGAGCGCATGGTGCTCCCCTCCGGCAAGGCGCGCCTGTTCGACGGCCGCTCCGGCGAGCCGTTCCCGGAGCCGATCTCGGTCGGCTTCATGTACATCCTGAAGCTGCACCACCTGGTCGACGACAAGCTGCACGCCCGTTCGACCGGCCCGTACTCGATGATCACCCAGCAGCCGCTGGGTGGTAAGGCCCAGTTCGGTGGCCAGCGGTTCGGCGAGATGGAGGTGTGGGCGCTGGAGGCTTATGGCGCCGCTTACGCCCTCCAGGAGCTGCTGACCATCAAGTCCGACGACGTCACCGGCCGCGTGAAGGTCTACGAAGCCATCGTCAAGGGCGAGAACATCCCCGAGCCCGGCATCCCCGAGTCCTTCAAGGTGCTCATCAAGGAGATGCAGTCCCTGTGCCTCAACGTGGAGGTGCTGTCCTCGGACGGCATGTCCATCGAGATGCGCGACACCGACGAGGACGTCTTCCGCGCTGCGGAGGAGCTTGGCATCGACCTGTCCCGGCGTGAGCCGAGCAGCGTCGAAGAGGTCTGACGGGAGTTCGGAGGCCTTCGTCATGAAGGCCTCCGGCCCCAGGACCCCCGTATCAGACCCCATGACTTACAACCCTGAGAGGGATTGACGCATAGTGCTCGACGTCAACTTCTTCGACGAGCTCCGGATCGGTCTGGCAACCGCTGACGACATCCGTCAGTGGAGCCACGGCGAGGTCAAGAAGCCCGAGACCATCAACTACCGCACCCTCAAGCCCGAAAAGGACGGACTCTTCTGCGAGAAGATCTTCGGTCCGACCCGGGACTGGGAGTGCTACTGCGGCAAGTACAAGCGTGTCCGCTTCAAGGGCATCATCTGCGAGCGCTGCGGCGTCGAGGTCACGCGCGCCAAGGTGCGCCGTGAGCGGATGGGCCACATTGAGCTGGCCGCGCCCGTCACGCACATCTGGTACTTCAAGGGCGTTCCGTCGCGGCTGGGCTACCTGCTCGACCTCGCCCCGAAGGACCTGGAGAAGGTCATCTACTTCGCCGCGTACATGATCACGTACGTGGACGAGGAGCGCCGTACCCGCGACCTGCCCTCCCTGGAGGCGCACGTCTCCGTCGAGCGGCAGCAGATCGAGAACCGCCGGGACGCCGACCTCGAGGCCCGCGCCAAGAAGCTGGAGACCGACCTCGCCGAGCTGGAGGCCGAGGGCGCCAAGGCCGACGTACGCCGGAAGGTCCGTGAGGGCGCCGAGCGTGAGATGAAGCAGCTGCGTGACCGTGCGCAGCGCGAGATCGACCGGCTCGACGAGGTGTGGACCCGGTTCAAGAACCTCAAGGTCCAGGACCTCGAGGGCGACGAGCTGCTCTACCGCGAGCTGCGGGACCGCTTCGGTACCTACTTCGACGGTTCGATGGGTGCCGCGGCGCTGCAGAAGCGCCTGGAGTCCTTCGACCTGGATGAAGAGGCCGAGCGCCTCCGCGAGATCATCCGTACCGGCAAGGGCCAGAAGAAGACCCGTGCCCTGAAGCGGCTCAAGGTCGTCTCGGCGTTCCTGAGCACCACCAACAGCCCCAAGGGCATGGTGCTCGACTGCGTGCCGGTCATCCCGCCGGACCTGCGTCCGATGGTGCAGCTGGACGGTGGCCGCTTCGCGACCTCCGACCTGAACGACCTGTACCGCCGTGTGATCAACCGCAACAACCGCCTGAAGCGGCTCCTCGACCTCGGCGCGCCCGAGATCATCGTCAACAACGAGAAGCGCATGCTTCAGGAGGCCGTCGACGCGCTCTTCGACAACGGCCGTCGTGGTCGCCCGGTGACGGGCCCCGGCAACCGTCCGCTGAAGTCGCTGTCCGACATGCTCAAGGGCAAGCAGGGTCGCTTCCGTCAGAACCTGCTCGGTAAGCGTGTGGACTACTCCGCGCGTTCCGTGATCGTCGTCGGTCCGCAGCTGAAGCTGCACCAGTGCGGTCTGCCCAAGGCGATGGCGCTGGAGCTCTTCAAGCCGTTCGTGATGAAGCGCCTGGTCGACCTGAACCACGCGCAGAACATCAAGAGCGCGAAGCGAATGGTCGAGCGCGGCCGCACGGTCGTGTACGACGTACTGGAAGAGGTCATCGCGGAGCACCCGGTTCTGCTGAACCGTGCGCCCACGCTGCACCGACTCGGCATCCAGGCCTTCGAGCCGCAGCTGGTCGAGGGCAAGGCCATCCAGATCCACCCGCTCGTCTGCACCGCGTTCAACGCGGACTTCGACGGTGACCAGATGGCCGTGCACCTGCCGCTGTCCGCGGAGGCGCAGGCCGAGGCCCGCATCCTGATGCTGTCCTCGAACAACATCCTCAAGCCCGCAGACGGCCGTCCGGTGACGATGCCGACCCAGGACATGGTCCTCGGTCTGTTCTTCCTCACCACCGACGGTGAGATGCGGGACGTCAAGGGTGAGGAACGCTCCTTCTCGTCCGTCGCCGAGGCGATCATGGCGTTCGACGCGGGCGAGCTCTCGCTCCAGTCGAAGATCGACATCCGCTTCCCGGTGGGCACCATCCCGCCGCGCGGCTGGATGCCGCCGGCGCAGGAGGAGGGCGAGCCGGAGTGGCAGCAGGGTGACTCGTTCCGGCTGCGGACGACCCTGGGCCGTGCGCTGTTCAACGAGCTGCTGCCCGAGGACTACCCGTTCGTCGACTACGAGGTCGGCAAGAAGCAGCTCTCCGAGATCGTCAACGACCTCGCCGAGCGCTACCCGAAGGTCATCGTGGCGGCGACGCTCGACAACCTGAAGGCGGCCGGCTTCTACTGGGCGACCCGTTCCGGCGTCACCGTGGCCATCTCCGACGTCGTCGTTCCCGAGGCGAAGAAGGCGATCGTCCGCGGGTACGAGGCGCAGGACGAGAAGGTCCAGAAGCAGTACGAGCGCGGTCTGATCACCAAGGACGAGCGCACGCAGGAGCTCATCGCGATCTGGACCAAGGCGACCAACGAGGTCGCCGAGGCGATGAACGAGAACTTCCCGAAGACCAACCCGATCTTCATGATGGTGAACTCGGGTGCACGAGGCAACATGATGCAGATGCGTCAGATCGCCGGTATGCGTGGTCTGGTGTCGAACGCGAAGAACGAGACGATCCCGCGTCCGATCAAGGCGTCGTTCCGTGAGGGTCTGTCCGTGCTGGAGTACTTCATCTCCACGCACGGTGCCCGTAAGGGTCTGGCGGACACCGCTCTGCGTACCGCCGACTCGGGTTACCTGACCCGTCGTCTGGTGGACGTCTCGCAGGACGTGATCATCCGCGAGGAGGACTGCGGCACCGACCGTGGCCTCAAGCTGGCCATCGCCGAGCGTGGCGCCGACGGCGTCCTGCGCAAGGCGGACAACGCCGAGACCAGCGTGTACGCGCGCTGCCTCGCCGAGGACATCGTCGTCGACGGCAAGGTGCTCGCCCCGGCGGGCGTCGACCTCGGTGACGTCCTCATCGATCAGCTGGTCGCCGCGGGCGTCGAGACGGTCAAGACCCGCTCGGTCCTGACCTGCGAGTCCGCCGTCGGCACCTGCGCGATGTGCTACGGCCGCTCGCTGGCCACCGGCAAGCTGGTCGACATCGGTGAGGCGGTCGGCATCATCGCCGCCCAGTCCATCGGTGAGCCCGGTACTCAGCTGACGATGCGTACCTTCCACACCGGTGGTGTGGCCGGTGACGACATCACCCAGGGTCTGCCGCGTGTCGTCGAGCTCTTCGAGGCCCGTACCCCGAAGGGTGTCGCCCCGATCTCCGAGGCCTCTGGCCGCGTGCGGATCGAGGAGACCGAGAAGACCAAGAAGCTGGTCATCACGCCGGACGACGGCAGCGACGAGACGGCGTTCCCGATCTCGAAGCGCGCCCGACTCCTGGTCAGCGAGGGCGAGCATGTCGAGGTGGGCCAGAAGCTCACCGTGGGTGCCACCAACCCGCACGACGTGCTGCGCATCCTGGGTCAGCGTGCCGTCCAGGTCCACCTGGTCGGCGAGGTCCAGAAGGTCTATAACTCGCAGGGTGTGTCGATCCACGACAAGCACATCGAGATCATCATCCGGCAGATGCTGCGCCGCGTGACGATCATCGAGTCCGGCGACGCCGAGCTGCTGCCCGGCGAGCTGGTCGAGCGCTCGAAGTTCGAGACCGAGAACCGTCGTGTGGTCCAGGAGGGCGGTCACCCGGCCTCCGGTCGTCCGCAGCTCATGGGCATCACCAAGGCCTCGCTGGCCACGGAGTCCTGGCTGTCGGCGGCGTCCTTCCAGGAGACGACCAGGGTCCTCACGGACGCGGCGATCAACGCCAAGTCCGACTCCCTGATCGGCCTCAAGGAGAACGTCATCATCGGTAAGCTCATCCCGGCCGGTACGGGCCTGTCCCGCTACCGCAACATCCGGGTCGAGCCGACCGAGGAGGCCAAGGCCGCGATGTACTCGGCCGTCGGCTACGACGACATCGACTACTCGCCGTTCGGCACGGGCTCCGGCCAGGCCGTTCCGCTGGAGGACTACGACTACGGTCCGTACAACCAGTAAGCGAGCGTACGCTTGAGTTGAAGGGCGGTCACCTTTCGGGGTGGCCGCCCTTCGGCCTGTCCGGCGACGCGGTCTGTGCCGGAATTGCCGGTTCGGCGCATCATGGAGGGACTCGGGGGTTCGGGGAGGTGCTCCGTGTCGAATCCGTCGTGGCAACCCTGGGAGCCGGGGCAGGGTGGGCCTCAGCCGGGGCGTGATGCTCCGCAGTCGGGGCGTGATGTTCCGCAGTCGGGGCGTGATGCTCCGCAGTCGGGGCAGGGTGCTCCGCGCCCCTGGCATGGCGCGGGTGGTGCGCCGCAGCCCTGGCAGGACGCGGGTGGCCCTCAGCGTCAGCCGCAGCCCTGGCAGGACGCGGGTGCTCTCCAGCCCCAGCCTCAGCTCTGGCAGGTGCACAGTGCGCCGTCCATGCTCGCCTCGCACGCCGACCGCGAGCGGGCCGTGGATGTGCTCAGGGCCGGCTTCGGTGAGGGGCGGCTGGAGAAGGGGGAGTTCGACAGGCGGGTGGAGCGGGCCTACAAGGCCCGTACGGTGGGGGAGCTGGCTCTGCTGGTCGCCGACCTGCCCGCGGGCCCCGTACCGCAGCCTGCGCCCGTCGTGGCCGTACCGCGGACGTTCCTGCCCGTGCCGCGGCCGCGGACGAACGGGAAGGCGGTCGGGTCCGCCGTGTGCGGGCTGTTGTGTCTGCCGACCTTCGGGCTCACCGGCATTCCGGCGGTGATCCTCGGGCATGCGGCGCGGTCGGAGATCCGGAACACGGGAGAGGGCGGTGACGGGCTGGCCCTGACCGGGCTCGTGCTCGGGTGGCTGTCCACCGCCGGCTGGGCGCTCATGCTGACGCTGGCGTTCATGGTGGGGCTCGCGTCGGGGTGACGGGAGCTGTGTGTCGTAGATCATTGAGAGGTCGGTCACACACGCCGTGGCGTGGATTTGAAGATCGCGGACCGTCTCGGGGCTTGACATGTTCCGTCCGGTGATGCGAACGCGGGCCATTTGTTTTGACCGCAGCGATTGAGCTAGGTACGCTCAGACCTTGTGCCTGGGGTGTGCCCTGGCTCTCGTGCGTGCCATCACACCGCATAGGGGGCCGAGAACGGCCACCGTAATCTGCGCCTCTTTCTGCCTGGCGGCGGGAGTCAGCGGGTTCGACACACCCGACCGCGTGGGTCGGCGACGTTCCAGGTTAGCTTCACCATTCGGCACACAGAAACCGGAGAAGTAGTGCCTACGATCCAGCAGCTGGTCCGCAAGGGCCGGCAGGACAAGGTCGAGAAGAACAAGACGCCCGCACTCGAGGGTTCCCCTCAGCGTCGTGGCGTCTGCACGCGTGTGTTCACGACCACCCCGAAGAAGCCGAACTCGGCCCTGCGTAAGGTCGCGCGTGTGCGTCTGACCAGCGGGATCGAGGTCACCGCTTACATTCCGGGTGAGGGACACAACCTGCAGGAGCACTCCATCGTGCTCGTGCGTGGCGGCCGTGTGAAGGACCTGCCCGGTGTTCGTTACAAGATCATCCGTGGTTCGCTCGACACCCAGGGTGTCAAGAACCGCAAGCAGGCCCGCAGCCGCTACGGCGCCAAGAAGGAGAAGTAAGAATGCCTCGTAAGGGCCCCGCCCCGAAGCGCCCGGTCATCATCGACCCGGTCTACGGTTCTCCTCTGGTCACCTCCCTCATCAACAAGGTGCTGCTGAACGGCAAGCGCTCCACCGCCGAGCGCATCGTGTACGGCGCCATGGAGGGCCTGCGCGAGAAGACCAGCAACGACCCGGTCATCACGCTCAAGCGCGCTCTCGAGAACATCAAGCCGACCCTCGAGGTCAAGTCCCGCCGCGTCGGTGGCGCCACCTACCAGGTGCCGGTCGAGGTCAAGCCCGGCCGCGCCAACACCCTGGCGCTGCGCTGGCTGGTCGGTTACTCCCGCGCCCGTCGCGAGAAGACCATGACCGAGCGTCTGCTCAACGAGCTCCTCGACGCGTCCAACGGCCTCGGTGCCGCTGTGAAGAAGCGCGAGGACACCCACAAGATGGCCGAGTCCAACAAGGCCTTCGCGCACTACCGCTGGTAGTCGCTACCCACATCGAGACCGAGAGAAGACCGAAGCCTTATGGCTACCACTTCACTTGACCTGGCCAGGGTCCGCAACATCGGGATCATGGCCCACATCGACGCGGGCAAGACGACCACCACCGAGCGGATCCTGTTCTACACCGGCGTTTCGTACAAGATCGGTGAGGTCCACGACGGCGCCGCCACCATGGACTGGATGGAGCAGGAGCAGGAGCGTGGCATCACGATCACCTCTGCTGCCACCACCTGCCACTGGCCGCTGGACGACGTCGACCACACCATCAACATCATCGACACCCCGGGGCACGTCGACTTCACCGTCGAGGTGGAGCGCTCCCTGCGCGTGCTCGACGGTGCCGTGACGGTGTTCGACGGCGTTGCCGGCGTCGAGCCCCAGTCCGAGACGGTGTGGCGTCAGGCGGACCGCTACGGCGTTCCGCGTATCTGCTTCGTCAACAAGCTGGACCGTACCGGCGCCGAGTTCCACCGCTGCGTGGACATGATCTCGGACCGCCTGGGCGCCCAGCCGCTCGTCATGCAGCTGCCGATCGGTGCCGAGGCCGACTTCAAGGGCGTCGTGGACCTGGTCCGCATGAAGGCGCTCGTGTGGTCCGCCGAGGCGGCCAAGGGCGAGATGTACGACACCGTCGACATCCCGGCCACGCACACCGAGGCCGCCGAGGAGTGGCGCGGCAAGCTGCTCGAGGCCGTCGCGGAGAACGACGAAGAGATCATGGAGCTGTACCTGGAGGGCGAGGAGCCCACCGAGGAGCAGCTGTACGCCGCGATCCGTCGCATCACCATCGCGTCCGGCAAGTCCAGCGACACCACGGTCACCCCGGTGTTCTGCGGCACCGCGTTCAAGAACAAGGGCGTCCAGCCCCTGCTCGACGCGGTCGTGCGCTACCTCCCCACCCCGCTTGACGTCGAGGCCATCGAGGGCCGCGCCGTCAACGACCCGGAGGAGGTCATCAAGCGCAAGCCGTCCGACGAGGAGCCGCTGTCCGCGCTCGCGTTCAAGATCATGAGCGACCCGCACCTCGGCAAGCTCACCTTCGTCCGGATCTACTCCGGTCGCCTGGAGTCCGGCACCGCCGTGCTGAACTCCGTCAAGGGCAAGAAGGAGCGCATCGGCAAGATCTACCGCATGCACGCGAACAAGCGTGAGGAGATCGCCTCGGTGGGCGCCGGCGACATCGTCGCCGTCATGGGCCTGAAGCAGACCACCACCGGTGAGACGCTGAGCGACGACAAGAACCCGGTCATCCTGGAGTCCATGGACTTCCCGGCGCCGGTCATCCAGGTCGCCATCGAGCCCAAGTCGAAGGGCGACCAGGAGAAGCTGGGCGTCGCGATCCAGCGCCTGGCCGAGGAGGACCCGTCCTTCCAGGTCCACTCGGACGAGGAGACCGGCCAGACCATCATCGGTGGCATGGGCGAGCTGCACCTCGAGGTGCTGGTCGACCGTATGCGCCGTGAGTTCAAGGTCGAGGCCAACGTCGGCAAGCCGCAGGTCGCCTACCGCGAGACGATCCGCAAGGCCGTCGAGCGCGTCGACTACACGCACAAGAAGCAGACTGGTGGTACCGGCCAGTTCGCCAAGGTGCAGATCGCGATCGAGCCGCTCGAGGGTGGCGACACGTCGTACGAGTTCGTGAACAAGGTGACCGGTGGTCGTATCCCGAAGGAGTACATCCCTTCGGTCGACGCCGGTGCGCAGGAGGCCATGCAGTTCGGCATCCTCGCCGGTTACGAGATGACCGGTGTCCGCGTCACGCTGCTCGACGGTGCCTACCACGAGGTCGACTCCTCCGAGCTCGCGTTCAAGATCGCCGGCTCGCAGGCCTTCAAGGAGGCCGCGCGCAAGGCCAGCCCCGTGCTGCTCGAGCCGATGATGGCCGTCGAGGTCACCACGCCCGAGGACTACATGGGTGACGTCATCGGCGACATCAACTCCCGCCGTGGCCAGATCCAGGCCATGGAGGAGCGGGCCGGTGCCCGCGTCGTGAAGGGCCTCGTGCCCCTCTCGGAGATGTTCGGCTACGTCGGAGACCTCCGCAGCAAGACGTCGGGTCGCGCAAGCTACTCGATGCAGTTCGACTCCTACGCCGAGGTTCCGCGGAACGTCGCCGAGGAGATCATCGCGAAGGCCAAGGGCGAGTAACGCAGCGCGTCTGCACGCCGTAGGCTTGACTCCGGAGCCTCGTGGGGCATTCCACCGCAATCATGGTGAGAATGCCCCGGGGCCCGGGCTTTCCAGCAAAGATCACCTGGCGCCGATGAAGTAAGGCGTACCAGAACCACTCCACAGGAGGACCCCAGTGGCGAAGGCGAAGTTCGAGCGGACTAAGCCGCACGTCAACATCGGCACCATCGGTCACATCGACCACGGTAAGACCACCCTCACGGCGGCTATTACCAAGGTGCTGCACGAGGCGTACCCGGACCTGAACGAGGCCACCCCGTTCGACAACATCGACAAGGCGCCCGAGGAGCGCCAGCGCGGCATCACCATCTCCATCGCGCACGTCGAGTACCAGACCGAGGCGCGTCACTACGCCCACGTCGACTGCCCGGGTCACGCGGACTACATCAAGAACATGATCACCGGTGCCGCGCAGATGGACGGCGCGATCCTGGTGGTGGCCGCCACCGACGGCCCGATGCCGCAGACCAAGGAGCACGTGCTCCTGGCCCGCCAGGTCGGCGTGCCGTACATCGTCGTCGCCCTGAACAAGGCCGACATGGTGGACGACGAGGAGATCATGGAGCTCGTCGAGCTCGAGGTCCGTGAGCTCCTCTCCGAGTACGAGTTCCCGGGCGACGACCTCCCGGTCGTGAAGGTCTCCGCTCTGAAGGCGCTCGAGGGCGACAAGGAGTGGACGCAGTCCGTCCTGGACCTGATGAACGCCGTCGACACCGCCATTCCGGAGCCGGCGCGTGACGTCGACAAGCCGTTCCTCATGCCGATCGAGGACGTCTTCACGATCACCGGTCGCGGTACGGTCGTCACCGGCCGTATCGAGCGCGGCATCCTCAAGGTGAACGAGGAAGTCGAGATCATCGGTATCAAGGAAGAGAAGACCAAGACCACGGTTACGGGCATCGAGATGTTCCGTAAGCTGCTGGACGAGGGTCAGGCCGGTGAGAACGTCGGTCTGCTTCTCCGCGGTATCAAGCGCGAGGACGTCGAGCGCGGCCAGGTCATCATCAAGCCGAACACGGTGACCCCGCACACCGAGTTCGAGGCCCAGGCCTACATCCTGTCCAAGGACGAGGGTGGCCGCCACACGCCGTTCTTCAACAACTACCGCCCGCAGTTCTACTTCCGTACGACGGACGTGACCGGCGTCGTGACCCTCCCCGAGGGCACCGAGATGGTCATGCCGGGTGACAACACCGAGATGAAGGTGGAGCTCATCCAGCCCATCGCCATGGAAGAGGGCCTGAAGTTCGCCATCCGTGAGGGTGGCCGGACCGTGGGCGCCGGCCAGGTCACCAAGATCAACAAGTGAGCTTGTCGATCTGACCTGGTAGCTCCGACTGCGAGCTCCTGAAGGGGCCCGTACGACTTCGGTCGTGCGGGTCCCTTCGTCATGTCCGGGCGCCCTCTTCCCCGTCAAATGAAGTGTTGGCAAACACTGGGAGGCGTCTCGGCGAGAGTTGCGGCAAATTCCCCACCTGCGCGCGCGGAATGTTCTTGTCTGTTCGCTGTGGGGTGGTTGGGGCGGCCGTAGCGTGAGCTGTCCGGTGGCCGCCCCGGCCCGGGATCACTTCATGAGGACGGACAGGTGCCGATGTACGGCGCGGACAGCAGGACGTCGATACCACGACAGGTCGTCGGCGGACTGCAGCAGCCGCTTCCCCCGCTCACCGTGCCCGACGACATGCCGACGCGGCCCCTTCGGACGATCCGGACGGTGAAGCACGCGGCCGTGCCCGAGCGGGTGGGCCGCCGGCTGTACGCCATCGACGGCATCCGCCTGCTCGCCGCCCTGATGGTGGCCGTACACCACTTCGCCGGCACGAACCGCGTCAACCAGCCGGACAACGCGATCTGGGACCGGCCGGTGTCCGACATCATGCCCACGGTGTTCAGGTTCGCCGCCTACGGCTGGATCGGCGTCGAGATCTTCTTCGTGATCAGCGGCTTCGTGATCTGCATGTCGTGCTGGGGCCGTACCCCGCGGCAGTTCTTCGTCTCGCGGGTGATCCGGCTCTACCCGGCCTACTGGTTCGCCATCGCCTTCACCACGGCCGTCCTGGTGGCGATCCCGGGCGTGTGGGACCGCCTGCGGCTGCGCGAGATCCTGCTCAACCTCACGATGCTGCAGTCCGGTTCGGGCGTGACCAACGTCGACGGCGTGTACTGGACCCTCTGGTCCGAGCTGCGCTTCTACCTGCTCTTCCTGCTCGTCGTCGCCACGGGGCTGACGTACCGCAAGGTCGTGGTGTTCTGCTGTGTGTGGGGCGCGGCCGCGATGCTCGCGCCCGTGGCCGACTTCCATCTGTTGGAGCTGATCGCCAACCCGGACGGCGCTTGGTACTTCATCGCGGGCCTCGCCCTCTACCTGATGCACCGCTTCGGCCAGGATCTGCTGCTGTGGGGCATCCTCGGCATGGCCTGGCTGATGGGGCAGCTGGAGCTGGGGCGCCGGATCGACGAGGTCGAGCATGTGTCCGGGTGGCGGGGCAGCGTGGTGATCTTCACCGTGTTCCTGCTGGTGATGGTGGCCGTCGCGCTGGGCGCCACGGACCGCATCCGCTGGAAGTGGCTGGTGACGGCCGGCGCCCTGACGTATCCGCTCTATCTGACGCACTACGTGGCCGGTACGACGCTGATCAACAGGTTGCGGGACACGATGGACGCCCGGCTGCTGGTCGTGGTCGTGATCGTCGGCTTCATGGTGCTGAGCTGGCTGGTTCACCGGTTTGTGGAGCGGCCGGTGGCGGGGCTCATGAAGCGGGGGCTGGATACGTCGTTCGCGCGGTTGCGGAACGCGGGGTAGGGGGCGTGAGGGCGGGGGGTGCGGTGCGATGGCCGTCGTGGCGCACTCGACGGTGTTCACCCTTCGGGCTCTCCTGCGGGGCGTTCAGGGGGTGGGCTCTTCGGTGCCCTTCTCCCTGTACCGGGGGAGGTCGGTCGTCGAGATCGTCCAGTCGCCGATGGTGACGTCTTCCCCGTACACGAAGTCCTTGCGGGTGGCATAGCGCGGGCCGTCGGGCGTGGAGTGGATGTCCGTGAGGACGGCACCGGTGCCGGTGCGGGGGTCGAAGACCGCGTAGATGGGGATGCCGAGCAGGGGGTAGTCGCGCATCTTGCCCACCCAGTCGTTCTCGGGGTTGGAGCGTGAGACCACCTCAATGGCGGCGATGAGGGTACGGGGATCGATGGAGCCCTCGACGTTCAAGTCGTCCCACGCGATCACCATGACATCGGGGTGACGCATGATCCCCTCTGGCTCGTCCTCCACATCGGGCGTGCCATTGTGGGCCAGTAGCTCGTCCGGCATGACCTTCTCCAGCCGGCGGCTGACGTGCGCGGCTGTCACCTCGTGGGGCCCTCCCGGCGACATCATGTCGTGAACGATTCCTTCCTTGGTGATCTCGAATTTGCCGGGGAGGGTGTCGTCCATCGACTGAACGAAGTCCCGCATGGTCCGGTACAGGTGAGAGGCGCCATGCTGCGCGTCGTCCGGGGCGATGGTCATGGCGCTCGCTCCTCGTCGTCTGTGCCCGCGGGCAAGGATCGTCACATCCATGCTAGGCGGCCTCCGGGAGGCTGGATCGGCAGTCGTGGCAGTGGCCGGGTGCGGGGGCGCGGAAGGCGCGGTCGCAGCCGTCGCAGTTCTGGAGCGGGTGCCGGGCGGCTGGCGGTGGGGCGGGTGCGCGGAATGGGGGTGGGGGTGGTAGCTGGGCGGTGAGGCGGTGGGCGAGGAGGGCGGCGGGGCGTCGTGGGCCTTCGGGTGGGAGGTCGGTGGTGAGGGCTTGTCGTACGGCGGTGGGGGTGAGGTCGCGTTCGAGCCAGGCGGCGACGCCGGGGGCGAGGTGGGTGGTGTCGCAGGTGGAGAGGAGGAGGTGGGGGTCGTGGCGGTGGAGGTCGGCGAGGAGGTCGGTCGCGGTCTGGAGGAGTGTGGGGGACGGGCAGGCTGGCTGCGGTACGGCGGGGAGGGGTTTGCGGGGTGTGCGCTGCTTCGGCTTCTTCGGTGGTGCCGGGCTGTGCGCATCGGCTGCCTGCCGGTGGTGGCCGGGCTGGTTGCAGGAGATGGTGCGGGTGATGATGCGGCCGCCGGGGGTGCGTTCGCGGATGCGGCGGAGGTAGCCGTGGGCTTCCAGTTCGCGTAGGGCGGCGGCGATGCGGGTGGTGCCCTCGGGGAAGCGGGCGGCGAGGGTTTTGATGTCCACGCGGGCGCCCTTGGGCAGCGACTGGATGTGGAGGGCCAGCCCGATCGCGACGAGCGAGAGCTCGGGGTGCTGGGCGAGGTGGTTGCCGACCAGGGTGAAGCGGGTGGTGTGGCGGGTGTGGTCGTGGTCGAGGCCGCCGCCGGGGCGGGGATGCGGGTGCCGCCGGTTCGGGTGGTTGTTGGCGGCAGGGCGGGACTGGGCGTGCGGGGGCACGCTAGGGTTCTGCGTATCCATCAGGAAGGGGCTTTCTTCCTCGGTGGTCAGGCCCTCGCACTGGGATTGCCGTCCCGGCGGGGGCCGTCGCATGTCTGCGGTTGTGTTGCGCTGAGCGTAGGACAGGCAACCGGCCAGGAATCCAGTCGAGTTGGTCATGTTCACTCGCGTGGGTGAGCGGCGCGCTGGGCGGCGGGAGGGTGGGGTGGGGCTTGGTGGGGGTCCTTTTCACCGTCGTGGTTCTTGGGGAAGAGCGCCCCTTGCACCGGAGCACGCGTTTCTGTGCTCCGGTGGTGTGAGGTTCAGCTGCGCCCAGACCGTCTTGCGCGGGCGCGGCCCCTGGGTGACGCCCCAGCGGTCGGCGAGGGCCTCGACGAGGACGAGCCCCCGGCCAGACTCGGCGTCGGCGGTGCGGACTTGGGCGTGGGGCAGGCGGTCGCCGCAGGTGTCGGTCACCTCGATGCGCAGGGTGCCGCCGACGACGTAGAGGGTGAGCCGGAAGTCCCGGCCGGGGACGCGGCTGTGGGTGGCCGCGTTGGCGGCGAGTTCGGCGATGACTTGGCGTGCGGGGTCCAACGGGAGTTCCCAGGAGCGGAGTTGTTCGGTGGCGAGGAGGCGGGCGAGGCGGGCGCCGCGTGGTGTGGGGACAGCTGCACGCTGAAGTTGCGGATGGGGTGGGCGAGTCGGGCCTCGGGGGCGGCGATTTCGTGGATCACGTCACTCAGCGTGGCGGTGCATGCTTACTGTGAAAAGTGACTCAGCGGGTGCGTACGGTGACTGTCCGGAGCTTGTCCGGTCGTGTCCAGGCTGTCGAGACCGGCCGTACGGGTAGGGCGCTGCTGCGCCAGAGCGGTACGACGGAGGGGCAAGGCATGACGGTCGAGGCGGACGCGGGGCGGCTCAAGAGTGAGGCGGACGAGCCGGGTTGGGAGGTGGACCCGGACGACGAGTGGGGAGTCGCGGTCATCGCCACCGTCGGACGGCAGCTGAAGCTGCGGCGGGAGGCGGTGGGGATGCGGGCCGCCGACTTCGGGAAGGCGGTCGGGTACGGGGAGGACCTCGTCTACAAGATCGAGGGCGGGAAGCGGATTCCCCGGCAGGAGTACCTGGACAAGGCCGACAAGGTGTTGAAGGCGGGTGGCCTCATCGCGGCGACGTGGGAGGACGTGAAGAAGGTCCGGTACCCGAAGAAGGTGCGGGAGCTGGGGAAGCTGGAGGCCAAGGCGGTCGAGATCGGCGTGTACGAGTGCAACATCATCGCCGGGCTGTTGCAGACCCCGGAGCACGCGCGGTCCGTGATCGAGGCAGCGCAGCCTCCGTACTCGCCGGACGACGTGGAATGTATGGTGGCCGCTCGCTTGGCCCGGCGGTCGGTCTTCGAACGCGACCCGGCTCCCTCTATCAGTTTCGTCCTGGAAGAGGCGCCGCTACGACGCCCTCTCGGAGGCACAATGGCGTGGCGACAGCAGCTCGAACGTCTGCTTGAAGTGGGTCGGATGCGTAACGTCACCCTTCAGGTGATGCCTATGCACTGCGAGGTTCACTCCGGCCTGGACGGCAGGATCGAGCTGCTGAAGTTCGAGGACGGCACGGCGGTTGGACGCTCCGACGGCGCCTTCAACGGCCGCCCCGTCTCCGACCTGCGGCAGCTTCGTATCCTTGAGCTGCGGTATAGCACCATTCGGGCGCAGGCCCTCCCACCATGGGAGTCGCTGGCCTTCATCGAGAAACTGCTGGGAGAGACATGATGCACAAGGCCTCCGCCGGGGACGCCTCCGAATTGGCGTGGTTCAAGAGCAGCTACAGCGGCGGCAACGATGGCGAGTCCTGCGTCGAACTCGCCACCACCCCCGGCACCGTCCACGTCCGTGACTCCAAGCAGATTGAGGGCCCTCGGCTCGCGCTCACGCCGAGGTCTTGGGCGGACTTCGTGTCCGGTGTTTGCCGCTGACCGTAGGGGACGCCTGCTTCTTCGGCAGTCTCGTGCTGGCACTGCCCGCCTCTATGGCCGGTGAGCTTCAGAAGAGGGCGTCCCGCAGCGTCACTTGCGCACACCGGGCGATAAGTCCGCCCGAGGGCTGCTACTTCAACTGCCCGCCCGGATCCGGATGAGGACCAGCGCGCGCACGAGGGTCGTGTCGAGCTTGGCGAGGGACGACGTCGAGCCGTCCAGAAGGACGACCTGACCCTTGTTGTTGTGCGCGTAGATCAGGTTGCCCGTCGCTTCATGACCGCCGATCTCGCGGCGGGCCCAGACCACGCCTCGCGTGTCTGGGCCTGGCTCCCGGACGGCCTTGATGACGTCGTCCCAGTGACCCACGGATACGTGCTCGAAGTCGGGGAAGTACCGGCGGTGCAGCCGGCTCCACCAGCCGGGGGCCTCGTGGGCCGAGCGCCAGGGCAATGCGACCGATGGCCATCCGTTGATCGCGGAGTGCAAGGCGGTGACGCAGACGCGCGCGTTGATCCTTCGGGCCTGGTGGACAACCCGGTGGGCAGCCTCGTGAGGCGGGGCCGGCTCCAGGTCGGCGAGCGGTGCACTCGGCGCCGGATGGAACGGGGAACCGTCGTGTTTGGGCACCACGACGGAGGCCGCGAGCATCGGCGTGAGCGGATATCCGGGCTGAGGCGAGGGTCGGCAGGCCATCAGCCAGGCCGTGTCCGTCTCGCGTACAGGATGCGGTGTGGCTAGCGTGACGAGCCCGCCGTAGAGTTCGTCGAGCCATGCGGCCGCAAGTTGCGCGGGGTCCGGTGATCCGCTCACTGGTGATTTCCTTGCAGGTCCGTCAGAGGGATCTTTACCGACGGAGAGCTGTTGGGATTCACTGTGAGCGTCACGTGAGCAGGTAGTTGTGTGATTAGTTGCCGAAGAGGAAGCCTGCGTAGTAGAGGTACTGACATCTGGAGCATGTTCGGGACTCGTATAGATCGCGACGGAATTATCCGGCATGACGCCAGAGGGCCGATCCGCGCCTTCTTCAATGTCCGATGCCATATATGCGATGGATTCGAGTAGGGCGTTTCGAACATCGGTGTCGGGGCCGTAATGGGTGGCGGCCAGCTGGATCGCAGCGTCTACCGGGTCGGTGGGAGACCTGAAACCGCGGGCACGAGGTGACGGGCGGTAGTTCGGATTGTGTGTGAATTCCTCTGTGAGGCGACCGCTCGAATCGACCTTCCATGCACCGATGACCCCGTACGGGGGAACCTTCCCGGCCGGGTCGAAATGCGGATCGATCGCGTACACCCAGCCGCCAGGGCTCTCGGCAGCCTGTGCGCGCACTGCGTCGGTGACGGGAGGTACCGCTACTCGAGGTTCATCCATCTCCGTGCCCCCTGCGCCGCTCATGCGCGCGCTGCTGTTCTGCCACGCTTGCGAGCCGTGCCCGATCCGCCAGTGGTACGTCGTCAAAGATATCCACAGTCATCGGAGAGCCGGTGCCGGGCCAACGGTATGCCCGTCGGCCGCCTCCCATCTCGAGAGCCATGCGGCTGGGATAGACGTCCACGCATGCCCCCTCGACGGCAGGTTTCAGGCTGTGGTCTTCCAAGACTTCCCGCACGCTCGAAAGCGCTGTGAAAAAATTCCAGGAGGTGGCGGACCACGAGAGTGAGCCGCTGGTGATGTGAACGGTGTAGTCGTCCTGCGAAAGCTCGGCTACGAGCTGTCCGGGTTTTTCGCCTGACTGCGAGACGAGGGAGATCTCTTTATCGTAAAGGACCTCTTTCTCAACGGACACGTTCCGCCTCGGGTCTATAGTTGGGGTTAGGGATGAATTCGCCATATTCGTCTCACCGATTTTCAGGCCTGTGTTGATGCCGTCCTTGATGCCCTCACCGATGTCACCAAGACGCCCATTACTGCTCACTCCCACCCTGCTGCTGAGCAGCCTGGGCGCGAGCCTCGGGTGAGGGCCCGAAGGTGTCGTCGAGCATCTGGTCGTACTCAGCGTCGGAGACCCCGAAATTCGCGTGCAGGTTCTCGGGGTTCAGGCCCAGGGGCCCGACGGTGCGGGAGGTCATCAGGTCGCGTCCGGCGTCCTTCCAGCCCTGGCTGCTGTTGGTCATGGCCTGGTCGAAGGACTCCTTGCTGTAGTCGACGTCACCGCCATAGACGCCGGAGGTGGCGATATCGCCCCAGCCCATCCCGGTGACCTCGGTCGGAGGCGTACGGATTGCCGATGGCAGCGTTGGTGACGACCTTGAGGTGCCTTCGACGTACTGGTCGGTCTCGTAGTAGGTGCCGGCCGACAGGTCGGCCTTGACAGCGAACGCGTTGCCCTCGTTGATCAGCGAGCGCACACCCCACTCTCACCGCTCACAGAACGACGAGAACGTCTCGGTAAGTCCGTACTGAGACATGGCGCTAAGTATCACGACTGAACACAGCGAGGAGCGACCCGCCCCCGGCGCGCTTTCCGCGTCTGAACCGTCGCCCACACGCAACGTTCACACACCCGACGTGTCCTGGGATCGCCGGCCCCAGTTCGGCTCATGCCGGGACTAGAGCAGATTCCGGGTCGTACGCGGCAGGAAGCCGCTCCACCTGAGTACGAGCGCTCATGTGCAGGCCTTTGAGCTGCGATTGGCTGAGGTCGGTCTCCGATCTCGTGCCGACCTGGCCTGCCCACCGGTGCTGGCTGGGATCAACTGCTCCTGGAGCCGGAGCGGTTGGAGGCTGTCACTGCTGGTAGCTACAGTGACTAGTGGGTCATTGCTGCTGATGGCGTACGGGGGAGGACCTGGTGTTTCCGAGCGATGGTGGCGTGGCGGCGGGGGCGTCCTGGGTCTCCGGCTTGTTCGACGCGGCGCGGGGCGCTGCCGCGGACGTGGCTACCGAGCTGTCCTCTTTCACGAAGTTCCAGAAGCGTGTTGATGACCTGATCCGCGATCTGAAGGGTTCGCAGGCGGGGCCGGAGAAGATCGGCCAGGAACAGCTCGTACGCCATCAGCTCGGTGGCGGGGACGCGGAGTGGGCGGAGGCGGCCGGGCTGTTCAGCGCGTACGAGACGGTGATCACCGAGTTGGAGACGCTGTCGAAGTTGTTGTCCGACTCGATGGAGGGCATGAACATCGCCGTGCTGGCCTCGCACAAGGGCTACCAGAACATCGACCTGGACATCCGCGACCGTATGGCGGCGATCAGCGCGGAAACGACGAAGCACTACGGCGGTAGCTACGACCCCGGCCTGCCGAAGCAGAGCGACGGGACTGCCGACGGTGGCGGGACGACGCCGGCCGACGACGCGGGCGGCACCATCTGATGCGACTGACGAGCGTGGGGGAGTCCTGATGCCCAGCAAGGGGAGCGGCGGCGGTACGTCGTTCGAGGACATGAGCCACGAGCAGATGCTCCAGTGGCTGGACCAGGCGAAGGCCGGGACGGTGCAGGCCGCCGCCGACCGGCTGACCGCGGCGGCCAAGGAGATCCGGAAGATCGCCGAGGAACTCAAGGTTCGCCCGCAGTACGTGGAGTGGAAGGGCGAGGGCGCGGACGCGTTCCGCACCTGGAGCGGGGACCTGGCCAACGCGACCCTGCGCCTGGGTGACTTCAGCGAGGAAGCCGGCGAGTGGCTGGGGCGGACCTCCGGGGCGATCGCCACGGCTCAGGCGTCCATTCCGCGTGACACGAAGGGCGCGCAGGCGAATCTGGACGCGGCGAACGCCGCGCGCAATGATCCGGACGCGGCGGCTGTGAGCGACAAGTCGCGGAGCGAGCTGGAGGCCTTGGCGGCGGACCGGGAGAGGGTCCGGCTGGAGGCGGCTGCGCAGATGCGGAAGCTGGGGCAGACGTATGCGTGGTCTGCCGTGCAGATGGAGGGGTTGGAGCGGCCTAAGTTTCCGCCGCCGCCAGCTGCGATCAAGCCGCCGGAGGATGTCAGGTCGGAGGACCTAGCGCGGCCGGGGACTGGGAGTTCCAGCGGGGCGAGCGGAGGCGGTACCGGCAGTGTCGGAACCGTAGGAGTGACGCCTCAGCGGCTCGAGACAGGGCCCTCCGCCAGCCGGGTGCCGTCCGAGGACGTGCGGCCGTCGGTGACCGAGCCTGTAACACGGGTCAATATCGACTCGGTGTCCGTACTTCCCGAAGTGCACCAGCCGTCCCCGGGGCCGTCGGGAGGAGGCCAGGTAACCGGTCGTCCGGACACCGGTGCGCCGCCGCTCACGAGCGGCACGACCCCGCCGCTTTCCAGCGGTGCTTCGCGTATGCCCCCCTCAGTCACGAGCGGGCAGGGCAGGACGGCTTTCGGCGGACGTATGCCTGCCCAGCCCGGGCAGGCGGTTCCCGGCTCGGCACCCGGCCGCGGAGTCACGGAAGCCGGTCCGATTCAGGGCCGGAACATCCCAGGTCCCGGTATGGCTTCCGGCAATACCGCTCCGGGTCAAGGCGCGGCATCCGGCCGCGGTGTTCCGGCCAATTCAGGAATTGTCGGCGGGCGCCCCACTACGACGCCTGTCACCGGCAGGCCGACTGGCCGACTGCCTGGCGGAACAGTTGTCGGTGGCGAGCCTGCAAGCAACAGCGGTTCGATCGGCCGCGTGCCGACAGGACCGGTAGGGCAGCCGGTTGCTCACCCTGCCAGTCCTGCCTCCGGTCGTTTCGCGCCCACGCCGTCCCACGGCGGCATCGTCGGCGGCACCCCGCAGCAGACGGGCCGCGCCCCGGCTCGCCCCGGTGCGCCGGTGCCGTCCGCACCGACGCGGGGAGGGATCTCCGGTGGTACGCCCAGCGAGGGCAGCACTCGGAGAAGCGTTCGCGGCGGTCCAGCTGGGCCGACAAGTGGTGTCCGGCAGGGAAACCAAAGACAGCAGTCCGGTCACCGCAACGAACCGCCGACCGCCGACTGAACCCAGGGATATGAGAAGGACGTACATGCCCATCAGCAGCACTTGGCACAGGGGATTTCGGGCTGTGGCCTCAGCGGCCATCGGCCTATTGCTGGTGGGCGGTACGGCACTTCAGGCGCACGCCGACTCCGCCCGTTCTCAGCAGTGGCACCTGGATGCCATGCGCGCCGAGGAGATGTGGCGGACGAGCACCGGCAAGGGGGTCACCGTTGCCGTGATCGACACCGGAGTCGAGCCTGACAACCCCGACTTGAAAGGGCGGGTGCTCGACGGGAAAGACTTCGCGCCATCGAGCCGCGCCGGCGACGAGCACACGGACTATGACGGCCACGGCACAGGGATGGCTGGACTCATCGCTGGTACCGGAGCGTACGGAGGCGGAAAGGGCGCGTTCGGCCTTGCACCGGGCGCAAAGATTCTTCCCATCCGTGTGCCTGCGGAGACCGAGGACGCCATGGGCTTCGCGAGGCCCGCGTATTTCAGCAAGGCAATCCGTTATGCGGCAGATGCCGATGCCAAGGTCATCAACATCTCCATGGCTTCGGTTGTCAGTACCTCGGAGCTCACTGCTGCGGTGAAGTATGCCCTTGATCAAGGATCATTGGTCTTCGCGGCGGTGGGCAATGACGTCGACAAAGGCAACCCCGTCTTGTATCCGGCCGCCACGCCCGGTGCCGTCGGGGTTGCGGCGGTGGGCAAGAACCTCCGCCGTGCTTCCTTCTCCGAATACGGCCCGCAGGTGGACATCGCGGCTCCGGGCGCAGACATGGTCCACGCCTGCGGTGGCAAGACGGGCCTCTGCAAGACCAGCGGCACCAGCGCCGCCACCGCCCTCGCCTCCGCCAGCGCCGCCCTGATCTGGTCCAAGCACCCGACGTGGACCAACAACCAGGTCCTGCGCGTCATGCTCAACACCATCGGTGCCCCTACGGATGGCGCAAAGCGCAACGACTCCATCGGCTACGGCATCGTCCGGCCTCGGATCGCGCTTCAGAATCCGGGCGACCCGGGTGCCGCCGACGAGTACCCGCTCCCGGACCTCGCAGCCGCGGCTGAGGCATCGACCTCCCCGTCCGCAAGCGCCCCAGCCAGGGCGGACGCAACGTCTCAGGAGACGGACGACAATCCTGCGGCCACAACCTCATCCTCCACGGGCAGCAGCAGTGCCCTCTGGATCGGACTGGGAATCGGCTTGGCCGTGCTGATCGGTGGCGCCGTGGCGGCCCTCCTGGTCGCCCGCAGACGTCGGCCGGCCGCCGCGCTGAGCCCGCTGCCTCCCACTCCTATGACTCAATCGCCTTATGGCAGCACGGCGTCCACCCCGCCTGCCGGCGGACCGTTCAGAGGCGGGCCGCCCAACCCAGGAGACCACGCCTGACCCGAAGCACCGGCGAACCGCTCCAGGCGCGCGGCGTCCCTCGCCGGGGTTGTGGACGTAAGGTCCGAAACCGTGAAGGCGTGGTGCGCACGCGCACTGTGTGACTCCAGCCATACGGCGTCATGCTAGGAATGTTCGATGGCGTAATGGGGAGTCGCAGGACGCTCGACTGATCGCAATCACATACGGGGGAAGGGGCGCGCCAGATGGCGTGGGAAGAGTGGGACCAACTAAAGGCCGACGCCGTGCAAAGGCAGTCGACGCAGATGCAGCTGAATCAGCTTCCTGCCGACGGGGGCGGCAGTGGTGGGGGCGGCGATCTCATTGTCCGCGATGACGAATTGGGCAAGCTCGGCAACATGGCGTACGACCTGCTGGAGAGGTTCCGCGTGGATGCGGACCTGGCGCGGCCGAGCACCTTCACAGCGTCCATCGACCTCTTCAACGACGGCCTGGACATGGGCTCCGCACTCACCGAGCTGCACGATGCCTGGAGCACCCAGCAGCAGACGCTGTACGAGGCCTGCGCCCACATCTCCAACCATCTGGACTTCACCCGTGCCCAGCACGCAAAGGACGAGGCGCACGTCGTGACCGGTATGCGGAACGCGGCAGGCGACCTGATGACGGTCTCGCGCATCAACGAGTACCTCAAGTAGCGGCAACGGGGCTGACGCAGATGGCGACGGACACACTGACCGCGCAGGAACTCACGGATCTGCGCCTGGGCACACTGAACACCGCGGTATCCGACTGGAAGACCATGGTCGGCCGACTGGAACGGCTGGCCACCGGCGGCGACGGCGAGGTCAGCGCGACAGACCTGGAGAAGAGGGCCAACGCCGCGAACTGGAAGGGCGTCAACGCCACGGTGTCGCGGGAGTTCGTCACGAAGACCGCCGCGCAGTTCGCGGACGCGGCCGCCGAGGCCAAAAGCGTGCTGGCGGTTCTGCGCGACGCGCACAGCGCCTTCACGAAGCACAAGCAAGACCTGCGTGCGGCCACCGATGAACTGGCGAAGAGCAATATCTACGTCAACGGGAACGGGAAAGTCGCAGCCTCGGTACCCTCCGGCGCGGCTGCCGGTAACGCCGACATCCACAAGCCCACGGACGAGGAACTGGACGCCGCCCAGAGCAGGATCACCAAGATCCTCTGGGAGGCGACCGAGACCGATCGCATCGCGGCCCGTGCGCTGCGCCAACTCGCCAAGAACAAGTACGACTTCACCGACCAAGGCCCGAGCAGCCTGAAGGACGCCGATCGCGACCAGGGCAAGGCAGATGCCGACTACTGGCGCAAGGAGGTTGCCAAGGGGAACGTCGACGAGTGGAGCGAGGAGAAACTCGCCCGCTTCAACGAAACCCTCAAGAACCAGCGCGACAACCCCGGCTTCACGGAGGCCTTCGCCACCGGCCTGGGAGCGGACGGCACTCTCCAGTTCTGGCGCGACCTCGCCGCCCCGCCCGGAGGCGCGGTCGAGGGCGACCGGGCCAAGCTGATGGGGCACGTGCAGGACAACCTGAGCATGGCCCTCGCCAACGCCTCCCACAGCGACAGCCCGCAGATGGCGGACTGGAAGAAGGACGTGATCGCGTCCGGCACCAAGATCTTCCCCGTCGACCCCGCCATGCCCATGGGCCCGAACGGCTTCCAGGTGATGAGCAGCCTGATGGGCAAGGGCAAGTTCGACGACGACTTCCTGCACGACTACGGCGACGCCGTGCTGAAGTACGAGCGCGAGTACCCGGGCGAGCCTGGCGTGGCCTGGCGGGACACCACGAACCTCAGCTACCCGCCGACCGACGAGCCCAACGACCCCGTCGCCGGCTTCATGGAGGGGCTCAGCCACAACCCCGAGGCATCCCTCGAGTTCTTCAACGACTCGACGACGGCTGGTGGGAAGACGCTCGACAACTGGGACTATCTGGTGGCCAAGGGCGACGACGCGCGCGAGTGGCCGCTGGGCGAGGACGGAAAGGCGCTCGGGCATGACGCGCTCGGGCACGCGCTCGAGTCGGCGACGATCGGGGTGCCGTACGAGTCCGACGCCACACCGCCGAAGCATTCGGCCGGCGGTGCGGAACTCTTCAACAGGATCGTCGGAGAGTTCGGGAAAAACCCCGACCGGCTCGACGACTCCCCAATGAGCGACAGTTTCGGCCACATCTCCGCCGAGTACATGCGCGACATCCAGGACGGGATGAACAGCGGCAGCGATATCAAGACGTACGGCAGCAACGCGAATCTGGCCGGACTGAACGAGGACGGCACTCTCAAGAACTTCATCGGAGCGGTAGGCAAAGACCCGGACGGATACGGAGCCATCCTCAACGCCCAGCAGGCCGTCACCACCGAGCTGATCAACGGAACGTTCGAGAACCGGGAACAATTCCACGAGCTGTCGCCCGAGGTGAACAACCAGGTCCGCCCGGGCGCGGAGATCGCGGGAATCCTGGCCGAGTCCCGAACCCAGGCCGTGTACGACGACAAGATCGCCTCCGATGCCGAGTTCAACGAAGGACTCGCCACCGCGGACAAGTGGGTGGGGCGCGCCATAGATATGGGACTCAGCAGGTTCCCCGTCGCAGGAGACGCGGCAGGCATGATCATTGGCGACATTCAGGCGTCGGTCGTCGAGCACTACACCCGTGACTCCAGCGGCGAAGCCGCCGAGGAACGGGACAAGTTCCTTGAACAGCAGCGGTCCCGGTCCGCGGACGCTGTCTATGACGCGACGTACACCGCGGCGAGGGAGGCGGGCATCGACCCCACAAACGCCGACAGCCAGGCCAACTCGGCTAGTGGTGAAGTACGGGACAGCTATGGGCAGGGACGACAGCGGGCGGGAAGCTAGTGCACAAGAGTCGGAAGATCTTCATCGCGGGCGGCATCGTGGTCCTCGCCCTCGCGGCGCTCGCGGCCTGGCGGCTGTGGCCCGCAGACACCGAGCCTGCGGTCGCGGTGCCGGAGCGAGTGTGCGGTGGCAAGCTGCCCGGGACGCTTGCCGCCGAGGTGCTGCCCAGTCGTGGAGCCGCATTCGAAGAGGAGACGGAGAACGGGTTCGAACCGCCTCAGCCGGGCGGCCCCGAGTGCCGGTTCTCCGCCGGAGGCAGAGGCGTCACTGTCTGGTACATGCGGCTCGTCGATGCCGGCTCCGGGCTCGTGGGCCAATGGACTAGGAAGTTCGAACTCCGGGCCGGGCAGAGCGGTTTCGACCCCTTGACTCTCGGCGGTGCGAGTGGCTATTCCGGCAGCCACAGTGCCGGGATCACCTTCAGCTGCCCATCAGCGGATGACAAGGGGGTGCTCGTGATCAGTGTTGAGGGACGGGGCTTCCCTGAGAAGGAAGATGCCGGTATCCGCGAAGGGTTCGCCGCGCTGGCAGGTGAGACGCTCAGGGTGGCCGCACAGGACATCGTGAAGTGCGAGGCTGCCGGGCAGCTGCCGGGCGATCCTCCCGTGATCGACCATTGAGACTGAGCGAACAGCGAGTGCCGCACACGGGAGTGCGCGGCCGTCGGCGGACACTCATCGTCGGTCTGGGCATAGTGGTGCCGGGCGTTCTGGTGGCCCTCGGGTCCTGGTGGTGGCCTCTTCAGCAATCCGCCGTGACCGTGCCCGCAAAGGTCTGCCACGGATCCCTGCCCGCCGACGCCGTTAAGTCCCTCATGCCAGAGCGAGGCGCGAAGTTCCAGGAGAGGAACGCCTACAACTTCGCCACTGCCGGACACAGTCAGGACGCCATGCGGGACTGGGGGCTTGGGCAGTGCCTGTTGACCGGGGGCGGGGTGACCGTGGAGGTCGAGTACCGACTCCTGCAGGGAGGCGAGTACACACGCGACGACGTTGAGCGCGACGCCCACCAGTCCGGCAGCACGCCGCTCACGTTCGGGGACGCGACAGGGTATCTGGACGGCCCAGGAACTCACCTGTTCGTCGACTGCCCGGGCCGTGCGGGCGGTGACGAGCTTCTGGAGATCTCGGTCGTTGTGGGCGGCAAAGGCACGGATGTGAAGGACCGCACCGTACGCGCGAGTGCGGCCGCCCTCGCCGCCGATACCGCCCGACACGCTGCCCAGGACATCCGGCATTGCGCTGGCGCCGAGAGGTTGCCGGGGAGCGCGCCGAGTATGGGGTGAGGCGTACTTGGGGGGATGGGGCGGCGGCTCGGGACATGCGTGGATGGTGAGAATGCGAAAGGCTGCCGTCGGCTCTCTGCGTACTGCTGGTGAGGACGGGGAGCTGCACGTCCGACGACGGGGACGGTAAGGAGACAACTGCTGCCGCTGGAGCTGGGGTTCAGCTCGTGGCACAAGGCCGGCGTCTTCGAGGAGCGGCACCGCATCCTGCTCGCCGAGCTGCATGCGTTCCCGTTGCACTGCGATGATCCTTGGCCATGGATGTCCGGCACAGGTACCCAGTCGAAGGCATAGCTGATCATGGTGAAGACCGGCTCGTAGACTCTGTCCGCGCGGAGACCGGCATCAGCTCAGCTTCGACCGGCGGACAGATGGCGACCATGCCGCGCGCGACGTTAGGCGGGCTAGGTGCCCGGGATCTGGTCGTGTAGCAGCGGCCAGACGGCGGACGCGTCGGCGAGATAGCGCACAGGCCGGACCGCTTCCGCTCTTCGAAGGCGTCGAAGTCGACGAACTGGTCCGCGCTCTCCTAAAGCCAGCGCAGTGCCCGTGCACGATCGTCGGCGCTGCCGCTATGGCCAGCGCGCGCGGTTGATGCACACCTTGCTTTTCAGCCAGCGGGCGTCCCGTACCGGACTGTTGTCGGGGGTACGGGACCCGTTCTTGGCGGCGGCGCGCGTCAGGCGGCGTCTTCGATGATGTCGAGCGGCGGTAGGTGCCGGACGATCTCCATCGTCGCGAGGCTGACCGTCACGATGCGCTTTAGCAGGTTGACGACATAGTGCGGGTCGTCGGACCAGTCGTTGGGGTCGTTGACGATGCCGGACTTCGGGTCGGTCTTCACCTGGTACCGGTCGATGATCCACTCGATCGCAGAACGGGCGCCGAGCTGGTACTCGTAGGCCTCCTCCGGGATGTTCTCCAGCGTGACGTGGTTGTTGTAGACGATTCGCGTCCGATCCTGGACGCCCTTCGTCTTCGGGATCTTCATCTTGGCCACCCGGAAGAGCTCGTCCTGGGACATGTCCGGGCGGGTGTTGCTGAGCGCTGTAACGATGCCACCGAAGGGCTTGGCGGACTCGTAGTTGATGTGCAGCTCGGACAGTTGTCGGCCGGCCTCGGTGAACGCCAGGAAGCCGCGCACCTTCGGGATGCGCGGCAGCGACTTCTTGAGGTCGGCGGCGTAGGCCTCGCGGTATGCGGGGGAGTGCAGTAGCCCGTAGACGTAGAAGAAGATGTCGTCCTTGGTGAGGGTGGGCGCCGTGTCGGCGTACGTTTTGCGGTAGGCGGCGAGCGTGGCGTCGGTGACGTTGTCCACGCGCTCGTAGGCGGCGCCCTCGTCGTCGCCGAACTCGAAGCCTCCTTCTACGGTGAGCTCGCGGTAGGTGTAGCGGGGATAGAACTGACCATTGCTGGAACCCCAGTACGCCAAGTCAGGGAGGTGTTTTACGGCATGGGCGGAGAATGGCTTGTCGGACCCCAGCCCTGTGATGTAAAAGCCGAAATTCTCGTGCTGCGGTGTTGGGAACAACCGACCCATCTGATACACCATGTCATTCAGCCGTGCGTCAAAGACGATGTGCTGCTGGACAAATGGGCGATAGGAAGCGATGAACTGGCGCTCGCGGTCGAACGTGTACCGCACGCCCTTCGCCACGTTCGTCTTGTCAGCCCGGTTCCAGCTGAACTTCTTTGCGTCGTAGTCGATGAACCTTTCGGTGTCGGCCGCGCTCGGTGAACCGAGAGACGCCGCCTTCGCATGCTTGGCGAACCCTTCCACCTGCTCGTTGTAGAAGTCCACCATCGACTCGACGTTCTCCCTGAGCCGTTGCTCGGAGAAGTTGTAGACCCATGGGTCCCGCCCGCTCTTGAGGCCGCTGGAGTACAGGGCGAACACCCCACTCGCCCGCGCGGCCTTGTCTTTCTCTCCGATCGGCTGGAACGTCCCGAACCTCTCGTCCCGCTGGTTGATCCAGTCCCCGTCCGCGTTCGGCGTGATTCGCTGCCACTCCACCGAGTCCAGGCTTTGCCCGCTGATGATGCCGAGCTTGTCCTCACGGCTGAGGTAGTCGCCGATGTCCCGGTAGAACAGCCCGCGTGGCGCGTCCATACGGCCGCCCTTGACCAGGACGACCACGGCCACCGTATTGCGGCTGCCGGAACCGAAGATCTTGCCGCCTTCCTTTCGGGACAGCTCCCCGGCCGTGCGCTGGTTGCCCCGCAGGTTGTAGCAGTAGACCGCGTCGAACTCGTCCGTCAGGCACTTGCGGACGCCATCGGCTGTGTTTCCGTCTATGTACCCGCCGTTGGAGACGAATGCCACGACGCCTTCGTCCTTGATGCGGTCCGAAGCCCAGCGAAAGGCGCGCAGATACGAGTCGTACAGCGAGTTCTTGTTCTTCGCTGTCGACCTGGCCGCGTAGGTCGCCTGGACCCGGCCGTCAAGCGCTTCGTACTTGAGGTTCTGGTTGTCGTCGTTCTGGCTGTCCTGGCCCACCGAATACGGCGGATTCCCCAGCACGACCCGGATGTCCTGCCCTATCTGCTTCCGCGCCCGCTCGCTGTTCCCCGACAACACGTCCCCGAACAGCCGCCCTTCCTCGGACTCCGCAAGCTGGAACGTGTCTGTCAGCACGATGCCCTCGAACGGTACGTACGCGTCCCCGGCGTCAGCCCCCGCCTCCGCGTACAGATCATGAAACGCCGCCTCGATGTTGACCGCCGCGATGTAGTACGCCAGCAACACGATCTCGTTGGCGTGCAGCTCCCGCGCGTACTTGCGCAGCAGGTCCGCCGGCTTGATCAGGCCGGATTGGAGAAGCCGTACCACGAACGTGCCCGTGCCCGTGAACGGATCGAGTACGTGCACGTCCTCGTCGGACAACGACCGACCGAAGTGCCGCTCCAGCGCCTGATCGGCCGACCGCAGGATGAAGTCGACGACCTCGGTCGGCGTATAGACGATGCCGAGGGCGTTCGCGGTCTTGGGCAGCGCCGTCTTGAAGAACTTCTCGTACAGCTCCGTGATGACCCGCTGGCGGCCCTCGTGGTCGGTGATGCCCTCGGCCCGTACCCGTACGGACTCGTAGAACCCCTGAAGGGTCTTCGCCTCCGCCGAGATGGTGTCGTCGTCCAGGACGTCCAGCATCCGCTGCATCGCCTGGGAGACAGGGTTGTGGTCGGCGAACGCGTAGTCCTGGAACAGCGCGTCGAAGACCGGCTTGGTGATCAGGTGCTGGGCGAGCATGTCGATTGCGTTGGAGTCGGTGACGCCAGGGTTTATGTTCGAACGAAGTTCCTCGACGAACTCGCTGAAAGCCGCAGCCTTGTGGGGAACCGTCAGGCCCGCCTTGATACGGGCGACATGCCGCTCCGCGATCAGTGCGATGTCCTTGGCCCACTGCTCCCAATAGGTGCGCTCACCAACCTTGTCGACGATCCTCGCGTAGATGGCCGTGCGCCACGCCTCGTCGAACTCCAAGCGGTCCTGGATGTACTGGGCGGACTGCTGCTCCTTGTCCTTCTTCGCTTGCGCGCTCTCCTGCGTGCTGCTGCCATCCTGGTCGCCGACCGACTCGTCCCCGGCACCGATCGCGCCGATACCGATGGTGTTCGGGGCCTTCTTGTTGAGCTCGATCTGGTTGACGGACGCGTTGAAACGGTCGTCGTGAGCGCGCAGCGCCTGGAGGACCTGCCAGACGGTCTTGAACCGGCGGTTGTCCGCCAGGGCCTCCTCCGGGGACATCCCGGCGGGGACGGCGACGGGCAAGATGATGTAGCCGTAGCGCTTGCCCGGTGCCAGGCGCATCACGCGGCCGACGGACTGCACGACGTCGACGACGGAGTTGCGCGGCTGGAGGAAGAGGACCGCGTCCAGGTTCGGGACGTCTACGCCCTCGGACAGACAGCGGGCGTTGGACAGGATGCGGGCGTTGTTCGGGCCCGGGTCCTGCTTCAGCCAGTCCAGCAGGTCGTTGCGGCGCAGTGTGTTGAACGTGCCGTCGACGTGCTCGACCTCGCAGGTCAGCAGGTCGCCGTCCGCATCCTCGTATGAGGAGACGATCTCGTTGAAGTGGTCTGAGATGGCCTGGGAGTCCTTGATGGAGCGGGCGAATGCGACCGCCCGGCGCATCGGTTCCTCCCCGGGTTCGAAGTGAGTGCCGTCGCCGAAGGTGCCGGTGCGCTTCGCCAGGCCGTTCCAACAGCCGATGATCTTGGCGGCGTCGTCGAGGTTCAGTTCGGGGCCGCCAGCCGCCAGGCCCTTCTGGTAGGACTTGGCAACCACGTCTTGGTCGACGGTGAGGATGAGTACCCGGTAGTCGGTGAGCAGCCCCTGTTCGACGGCCTTCCCGAAACCGAGGCGGTGGAACTCTGGGCCGTACAGGCTCTCATCGTCCATCGACGCCAGCACGGCAGAGGCGTCTTTGGCGTCCGCCTTGGTGTCCTCGTTGTAGATACGTGGGGTCGCTGTCATGTAGAGGCGACGGGCTGCGCGGATCACGTCGTTGTCGTGGACGCGAACAAAGTTCGACTCGTCGTGACCGGCCAGAGTCACACCCGTGGTGCGATGCGCCTCATCGCACAGGACCAGATCGAAGGTGTCGAGCCCCATCTCCTGCGCCTTGGCGATCGTGCCGATCGACTGGTACGTGGAGAAGACCACCGTCAGACCAGCGGGCGGCTCGGCCCCGTCGCCCTCGATCTGGGAGAGCAGACGGGCCGGATCCGTGGTGGCAGGCAGCGCCAGGTCATGCGTGGCCATGTCCAGGTCGTCGGCGTCGACCCGCCCACGGGAGACCTTGGCATCGGAGCAGACCGCAAACGTGCGCAGCGGGGTCCCGGTCTCGTACCTCCATTCCCGCAGGGTCTGTGACAAGAGCGCAATGGACGGGACGAGGAAGAGGACCCGGGTGTGCTTGCCCTGCCCACTCGCGGCCCGCTCGGCCGCCAGCCTCTCCACGATCTTCAGGCCCGTGAACGTCTTACCGGTGCCACAGGCCATGATCAGCTTGCCGCGTTCGTGCTCCTCGAAGCCATGGAACACCGCGTCGATGGCCTCGCGCTGGTGGGGGCGAGGAGACTTCTTGCCTCGCAGGGACAGCTCCACCCGCTTCGCGTCGCCGCTCGCGGGCAGTCGCCACTCCACCGGGCTTGCGGCGATGTCCGACAGTCCGAGACGCTGCACAGGGATCTGCTGGTCGTCCAGAGCCGCCTCAGCGTTCGGCCCCCACCTGTCCGTGGTCGAAATGATCAGACGGTGAGCGAAGCCGCCCTTTCCGGAGGCGGTGAAGAAGGAGTCGATGTCGGCCTTCTGGACTGTGTGATCAGGTTCGTAGAACTTGCACTGGATCGCCCAGAGAGCGCCGGTGTCGCGCTCCTGCGCCACCAAATCGATCCCGACATCCCGCTGGTCTTTGGCTGCCCCAGGCCATTCGCCGTACATCCACACCCGGCTGAACTGCTCGCTCCACAGCGGGTCCGTACTGAGAAAGCGCACCATGAGCCGCTCGAAGGCGGTACCGAGTTCGCGATTCGTCGTCGACTTCTCGCGAATGACCCGAAGGACGTCGTGCACGGTGGTGGACACGGAGGCTCGCTCTCTGCTCAGCGCGCTATGACGGGAGACAGCACCTTGAATGGAGGTGCCCAAGAACAGTAGACCGGGCCACTGACACAAGGGGTCACAAGCCGCTCGGCAACCCCGCGCGGGCCGTGGAAGCCGCCTTGGCACTCGGCACCGTCATCAGGCTCGGACCTCACTGTGTGAGGCGGTGCCCATGCTCCGCGGGGCGGGAATCGTCCCGTCGGCGACCAGCTCCGCGACGGCGTCACCGTGGTTGCGGACCAGGTAGTCCATCGCGTGCTCAGTAGTGGACTGGTACTCCAGATGTTCGCCGTAGAAGCGAAGCCGGGCCTCGCAGTCCTCCAGAAGCTCGCCCCAGGTGCGTACCCAGAGCCTGTAGGTCGGCTGGTTGAGGGCGCAGCCCGGCGGATTCTGGGGCTGGTGTGCCAGTTCCCGGAGAGTGTCGGTCATGTCGTTGCCGATGAGCCAGAAGTCCCAGGTCGTGCGGGTGTCCCGGAATCTGTCGTCCTTCCGCACCGCCTGCGCGTAGCTGCTGAGCTGCTCGAACTCGGCGGACCCCAGGACGAGCCGAGGGCGCTTGAGTTCGACTACCAGGTGGTGCCGTTCGTCACGTCGGTGCCGGGACGCCCGTGACAGCATGAGGTCGACGATGCCGCGGCGCCCATCGGGGCGCAGCACGGGTGAGCCCGTGGGCTCCTCGCGACCGAGGACGTGGCAGTGCTGTCGCAGGACTTCGTTGAGGCTGCGATCGCTCACATGCAGGCCGTACTCCTCGCCGAAGATCCAGCACTCGTTCTCCAGGATCCGGTGGAGCTCGGTGCGTTCCTTCATGCGATCCCTGGCTTCGGGGTCGAAGACGAGGTGTTCCAGGGCCGCGAGGAAGTCGAGCCGGTTCGTCGCCGCCGTCGACGCCTTGACTAGAGCGGACAGGGGGGTGCGGTCGAGAAGCCGGTTGAGCTGTTCACGTTCCTGCTTGGAGAGGCTGAACAGTTCCTCGGTGATGCGCAGCACGTCCGAGGGCTCGTGCGCGAGCACGGACCGGAGGAAGGCGAAGGTGGTCCTGCGCGTACCGGTGGACTTGGGAAGGTGCCGGAAGATGGTCGTGGCCACCGCGTCGAACGTCTCGCGTTCGGTGCGTTCCCGCGCATCGATGGGCTGTCCCGCGTACGGGTAGATGCCTTCCCGCCGCCACTCCGCGACTTGTTCCCGCCGCCGTTCGTCCGCACGGGCCCGGAAATGAGCTCTCAGTTGGTCGCGGGCCGCCGCGAGGACGCCGGCTGGAGGGCCGTCCGGCATCCACTCGGTGAGGGCGAGATCCTCGGCGTCGACGTCGTCAAAACCGTCCCAGGTGAGATGCGCCGTGAACTCGAAGCCGGGAGCCTGGATCCCCGGCTTGAGGTGAGCCCTGGACATGCCCTGGCCGTCACACAGGAACAGCGCACGGGTGACAGGCCTGCGCCACTCCACGACCTTCAGACGCGCGGGTTCGCCGCTCCAGCCGGAAGGTGACGGCAGAACGTAGTCGCGTGCGTGGAGCTGCTCCGCTGCCGGGTCGAGATCTTGGCCGTCGTACTCGATGCGGACGTCCGGGTACTTCTCCAGGTATGTGGCGAAAGCCGTGGTGAGCGACGACCTGGCGCGCTCGTCGGCGAGCAGGTCCAGCTGCTCGTCACCGCCGAACGCCTCGAAGAGCGTGCCAGTGGGATCGTCGGTGGGCTCTGGATCGCCGATGTCGAACTCGTCCATGGAACGTCGGTCGGCCTCGATCACCAGTTGTCGCCGACCGCCCAACGCGTCGTAGACGCTGGTCCAGCGCACCAGGGTGCCGAGCGCGAAGGCACGTACCCGGCCCCGCCCGTTCTTCCCGTGCAGCGCGCGCTTCTTCACGGGACTCCCCTGCGCGCGCTTCTTCCAGGAGGCTCCGATGGGAGGGAAGTACTCCTCGCAGTGCTCTACCGACATCCCATTGCCGTCGTCCTGGACCCGGACCCTGTCCACACCGCCCAGGTCGTTGCGCTCCAGGGTGACGACCACGCGTTCGGCATCGGCATCCACAGCGTTCCAGACCAGTTCCTCGACAGCGCCCACGGGATCCCGCAACCGAGCCAGCTCAGCGACGTGCTCACGGCTGGTTTCGAGCCGCACTTTGACCATGGCAGGGAACCTCCTGACCTGTGTGTCCCTGATCAAGACGGCAAACTAGTCGGTCTTGAGTGAGTGAAGGACGAAATTGCAGGGAATCGCCTGAGTGGGACAGCCGACGCGGCCCTGTGCAGCAGCCGTGTTTGACCTACGTCACGCCCGGGGTATTCTCTCCGGCTCGATTGGCCAGGCCCCTGCCCCATATGGCAGACTGTCCGAGTTGCTCGGTCGAGTGTTGATGCTGCGCGCCTCCCGCCGGGAGGACCGGAAGCGAGTCCCACAGTACTCGTCGTCCTAACTGCCACACGGCAGCACTGGGGCGGACGTACGGGAATCTTCCGGGAAGTGTCGGTGCGGCACCGGCCAGGCACCCGGTGGCCTTTCGGTCTCGGCTTGCGGTTCCGGAAGGGCCGTGTTCATTCCCTGGAGGGATGTTCGAAGTAGGGCATCTGTGTCAGTGGAAGTACGACACGCCCGACCGCGTGGGTCGGAGAAAACGAAGAGAACACCGGGTTCCAGAGCGTTACGAGAGACAGGACTACTGAGTAGCCATGGCGGGACAGAAGATCCGCATCCGGCTCAAGGCCTACGACCACGAGGTCATCGACAGCTCGGCGAAGAAGATCGTCGAGACGGTGACGCGTACTGGTGCGTCGGTCGCGGGCCCGGTGCCGCTGCCCACTGAGAAGAACGTGTACTGCGTCATCAAGTCGCCGCACAAGTACAAGGACTCGCGCGAGCACTTCGAGATGCGCACGCACAAGCGCCTGATCGACATCCTCGACCCGACCCCCAAGACCGTTGACTCTCTGATGCGACTCGACCTCCCGGCCGGTGTCGACATCGAGATCAAGCTCTGAGGCCGGTGATCTGAAGATGACCAAGCAGATCAAGGGCATCCTGGGCGAGAAGCTCGGCATGACGCAGGTGTGGGACGAGAACAACCGTGTCGTTCCCGTCACCGTCGTCAAGGCCGGCCCGAACGTCGTGACCCAGGTCCGTACGAACGACTCCGACGGCTACGAGTCGGTCCAGATCGCCTTCGGCGAGATCGACCCGCGCAAGGTGAACAAGCCCCTCAAGGGCCACTTCGCCAAGGCCGACGTCACTCCCCGCCGCCACCTCGTCGAGATCCGTACCGCTGACGCCAGCGCGTACACCCTCGGCCAGGAGATCACCGCCGAGGTGTTCGAGGCCGGCATCAAGGTCGACGTGACCGGCAAGAGCAAGGGCAAGGGCTTCGCCGGTGTCATGAAGCGTCACAACTTCAAGGGCCTCGGCGCCGGTCACGGCACCCAGCGCAAGCACCGCTCTCCCGGCTCCATCGGTGGCTGCGCCACCCCGGGCCGTGTGTTCAAGGGCCTCCGCATGGCGGGTCGTATGGGCAACGAGCGGGTCACCACCCAGAACCTGACCGTCCACGCCGTTGACGCGGAGAAGGGTCTGCTGCTCATCAAGGGCGCGGTTCCCGGTCCGAACGGCGGCCTCGTCCTGGTCCGCACCGCGGCCAAGGGGGCCTGAGGTAATGAGCACTGTTGACATCCTTTCGCCGGCGGGCGACAAGGCCGGTACCGTCGAGCTCCCCGCGGAGATCTTCGACGTGGAGAAGGTCAGCATTCCGCTGATCCACCAGGTCGTCGTCGCACAGCTGGCCGCTGCCCGCCAGGGCACCCACAAGACCAAGACCCGCGGTGAAGTCCGCGGCGGTGGCAAGAAGCCGTACCGCCAGAAGGGCACCGGCCGCGCCCGTCAGGGTTCGACCCGCGCCCCGCAGTTCGCCGGCGGTGGCGTCGTCCACGGCCCCGTGCCGCGTGACTACTCGCAGCGGACCCCGAAGAAGATGAAGGCCGCGGCCCTGCGCCACGCCCTCACCGACCGGGCCCGCCACAACCGCATCCACGTCGTCTCCGGCGTGATCGAGGGCGAGACCCCCTCCACGAAGGCCGCCAAGTCGCTGTTCGGCAAGATCTCGGAGCGCAAGAACCTGCTCCTGGTCGTCGACCGCGCCGACGAGGCCGCGTGGCTGTCCGCCCGCAACCTGCCCCAGGTCCACATCCTGGAGCCGGGCCAGCTGAACACGTACGACGTTCTCGTCTCGGACGACGTGGTCTTCACCCAGGCCGCGTTCGAGTCCTTCGTGTCTGGCCCCAAGGCCGCTGACACCGAAGGGAGCGAGGCCTGATGGCTACGCGTCACCCGAGCATCGCCTCGAAGGCCGCCAAGGCGGCCAAGGCCGCGCGCGTCGCCAAGGCGCGCCGCCACGAGGCCGAGGGCAAGAACACCGTCGAGACGCCGCTGAGCAAGTCCTTCACGGACCCCCGTGACGTGCTGCTCAAGCCGGTCGTCTCCGAGAAGAGCTACGCGCTTCTCGACGAGGGCAAGTACACGTTCGTCGTCGACCCGCGTGCCAACAAGACCCAGATCAAGCAGGCCGTCCAGGCGGTCTTCTCGGTCAAGGTCACCGGGGTCAACACGATCAACCGCCAGGGCAAGCGCAAGCGGACCCGCACGGGCTTCGGCAAGCGTGCCGACAGCAAGCGCGCGATCGTGACCCTTGCCGAGGGCGACCGTATCGACATCTTCGGCGGTCCGACCGCCTAAGGGTGGTCCGGATCGTCCGATATCGGACGAGGACTGAGAAATGGGAATCCGCAAGTACAAGCCGACGACGCCGGGCCGCCGTGGCTCCTCCGTCGCCGACTTCGTCGAGGTCACGCGGTCCACGCCGGAGAAGTCGCTGGTCCGCCCGCTGCACAGCAAGGGCGGCCGTAACAATTCCGGTCGTGTGACCGTCCGCCACCAGGGCGGTGGCCACAAGCGCGCCTACCGAGTGATCGACTTCCGTCGTCACGACAAGGACGGCGTGCCGGCGAAGGTCGCGCACATCGAGTACGACCCCAACCGCACCGCGCGCATCGCGCTGCTGCACTACGCCGACGGCGAGAAGCGCTACATCCTCGCCCCGCGCAACCTGCAGCAGGGTGACCGCGTGGAGAACGGTCCCGGGGCCGACATCAAGCCGGGCAACAACCTCGCGCTGCGCAACATCCCGGTCGGTACCACGATCCACGCGATCGAGCTCCGCCCGGGCGGCGGTGCCAAGTTCGCCCGCTCCGCCGGTGCCTCCGTGCAGCTGCTCGCGAAGGAGGGCCAGATGGCCCACCTCCGCATGCCCTCCGGTGAGATCCGCCTGGTCGACGTGCGCTGCCGCGCCACCGTCGGCGAGGTCGGCAACGCCGAGCAGAGCAACATCAACTGGGGTAAGGCCGGCCGCAAGCGCTGGCTGGGCGTTCGCCCGACCGTTCGCGGTGTGGCGATGAACCCGGTTGACCACCCGCACGGTGGTGGTGAGGGCAAGACCTCCGGTGGTCGCCACCCGGTCTCACCGTGGGGTCAGAAGGAAGGTCGTACTCGAGCTCCCAAGAAGGCGAGCAACAAGTACATCGTCCGCCGCCGCAAGACGAACAAGAAGCGCTAGGAGCGGGTTTAGATGCCGCGCAGTCTCAAGAAGGGGCCCTTCGTCGACGACCACCTGATCAAGAAGGTGGACGCCCAGAACGAAGCCGGTTCCAAGAACGTCATCAAGACCTGGTCCCGCCGCTCGATGATCGTCCCGGCCATGCTCGGCCACACGATCGCGGTGCACAACGGCAAGACCCACATCCCGGTGTTTGTCACCGAGTCGATGGTCGGCCACAAGCTCGGCGAGTTCTCGCCGACGCGCACCTTCCGGGGCCACGTCAAGGAAGACCGGAAGTCGAAGCGCCGCTAGCAGCGGGGTGGAATGACCATGACAGACACTGGAAGGACAACCATGGAAGCCAGGGCCCAGGCGCGGTACATCCGCGTCACGCCCATGAAGGCCCGCCGCGTGGTGGACCTTATCCGTGGCATGGACGCCACGGAGGCTCAGGCGGTCCTGCGTTTCGCCCCGCAGGCCGCGAGCGTGCCGGTCGGCAAGGTGCTGGACAGCGCCATTGCCAACGCCGCGCACAACTACGACCACACCGATGTCGACAGCCTCTACATTGCCGAGGCCTACGTCGACGAGGGCCCGACCCTGAAGCGGTTCCGTCCGCGTGCCCAGGGCCGTGCCTACCGGATCCGCAAGCGGACCAGCCACATCACCGTGGTCGTCAGCAGCAAGGAAGGAACCCGGTAATGGGCCAGAAGGTTAACCCGCATGGGTTCCGGCTCGGTGTCACGACCGACTTCAAGTCGCGTTGGTACGCCGACAAGCTGTACAAGGACTACGTCAAGGAAGACGTCGCCATCCGTCGGATGATGACGTCCGGCATGGAGCGCGCCGGCATCTCCAAGGTCGAGATCGAGCGCACCCGTGACCGTGTGCGTGTGGACATCCACACCGCGCGTCCGGGCATCGTCATCGGCCGCCGTGGCGCCGAGGCCGACCGCATCCGCGGTGACCTCGAGAAGCTCACGGGCAAGCAGGTCCAGCTGAACATCCTCGAGGTGAAGAACCCCGAGACCGACGCTCAGCTGGTTGCCCAGGCCGTCGCCGAGCAGCTCTCCTCCCGCGTCTCCTTCCGTCGGGCCATGCGTAAGAGCATGCAGTCCGCCATGAAGGCCGGCGCCAAGGGCATCAAGATCCAGTGCGGTGGCCGCCTCGGCGGCGCCGAGATGTCCCGCTCGGAGTTCTACCGCGAGGGCCGCGTGCCCCTGCACACGCTCCGCGCGAACGTGGACTACGGCTTCTTCGAGGCCAAGACGACCTTCGGCCGCATCGGCGTGAAGGTCTGGATCTACAAGGGCGACGTCAAGAACATCGCCGAGGTCCGCGCCGAGAACGCTGCCGCCCGTGCGGGTAACCGCCCGGCCCGCGGTGGCGGTGCCGACCGCCCGGCCCGTGGTGGCCGTGGTGGCGAGCGGCGCGGTCGCAAGCCGCAGCAGGCTGCCGGCGCCGAGGCCCCCAAGGCCGAGGCTCCCGCGTCCGCTCCGGCTGAGAGCACCGGAACGGAGGCCTGACCGACATGCTGATCCCCCGTAGGGTCAAGCACCGCAAGCAGCACCACCCCAAGCGCAGTGGTATGGCCAAGGGTGGTACTGAGGTCGCGTTCGGCGAGTACGGCATCCAGGCGCTGACCCCGGCGTACGTGACGAACCGTCAGATCGAGGCCGCGCGTATCGCCATGACCCGCCACATCAAGCGTGGCGGCAAGGTCTGGATCAACATCTACCCGGACCGTCCGCTCACCAAGAAGCCCGCCGAGACCCGCATGGGTTCCGGTAAGGGTTCTCCGGAGTGGTGGATCGCGAACGTCAAGCCCGGACGCGTGATGTTCGAGCTGTCGTACCCCAACGAGAAGATCGCCCGTGAGGCGCTGACTCGTGCGGCCCACAAGCTGCCGATGAAGTGCCGGATCGTCAAGCGCGAGGCAGGTGAAGCGTGATGTCGGCCGGTACCAAGGCGTCCGAGCTGCGCGAGCTGGGCAACGAGGAGCTTCTTGCGAAGCTCCGCGAGGCCAAGGAAGAGCTGTTCAACCTCCGCTTCCAGGCGGCGACCGGTCAGCTCGAGAACCACGGTCGGCTGAAGGCCGTCCGCAAGGACATCGCGCGGATCTACACCCTGATGCGTGAGCGCGAGCTGGGCATCGAGACGGTGGAGAGCGCCTGATGAGCGAGAACAACGTGACTGAAGAGACCAAGACGGACCGCGGTTTCCGCAAGACCCGTGAGGGTCTGGTCGTCAGCGACAAGATGGACAAGACCGTCGTCGTCGCCGTCGAGGACCGCGTCAAGCACGCGCTGTACGGCAAGGTCATCCGCCGTACGAACAAGCTCAAGGCGCACGACGAGCAGAACGCCGCGGGCGTCGGCGACCGCGTCCTCCTCATGGAGACCCGGCCGCTGTCCGCGACGAAGCGCTGGCGCGTCGTCGAGATCCTCGAGAAGGCGAAGTAATCAAGCGGGGGTTCGCCCCCGCTGACCCCCGCCGCCCCGGGCCCTTCGGCCCAGGGCGGTGCACGCCCCCGGCGGCGAGGGGTTTCCGCCTGTTGAGGCTTAAGTAATTCCTGCGGGAGTAACTCGCAGGGCGGTTCCGCCAGGCTCTCCGGCCCAACCCCCGGAGGGAACCGGCAGACAAACAGGAGATAGACGTGATCCAGCAGGAGTCGCGACTGCGCGTCGCCGACAACACGGGGGCGAAGGAGATCCTTTGCATCCGTGTGCTCGGTGGCTCCGGTCGCCGCTACGCGGGCATCGGTGACGTCATCGTCGCCACCGTCAAGGACGCGATCCCCGGTGGCAACGTGAAGAAGGGTGACGTCGTCAAGGCGGTCATCGTTCGCACCGTCAAGGAGCGCCGCCGTCCGGACGGCTCGTACATCCGCTTCGACGAGAACGCCGCCGTCATTCTGAAGAACGACGGCGACCCTCGCGGCACCCGTATCTTCGGCCCCGTCGGCCGTGAGCTGCGCGAGAAGAAGTTCATGAAGATCATCTCGCTCGCGCCGGAGGTGCTGTAAGCATGAAGATCAAGAAGGGCGACCTGGTCCAGGTCATCACCGGCAAGGACAAGGGCAAGCAGGGCAAGGTCATTGCCGCTTTCCCGCGCGAGGAGCGCGTCCTGGTCGAGGGTGTCAACCGGGTCAAGAAGCACACCAAGGCCGGTCCCACGGCTCGCGGTTCGCAGGCCGGCGGCATCATCACCACCGAGGCCCCCATCCACGTGAGCAACGTTCAGCTCGTGGTGGAGAAGGACGGCAACAAGGTCGTGACCCGCGTCGGTTACCGCTTCGACGAAGAGGGCAACAAGATCCGCGTTGCCAAGCGGACGGGTGAGGACATCTGATGACGACCACCACCACTCCGCGTCTGAAGACGAAGTACCGCGAGGAGATCGCGGGCAAGCTGCGTGAGCAGTTCTCCTACGAGAACGTCATGCAGGTTCCCGGCCTCGTCAAGATCGTGGTCAACATGGGTGTGGGCGACGCCGCCCGCGACTCCAAGCTGATCGAGGGCGCCATCCGCGACCTCACCACGATCACCGGTCAGAAGCCGGCCGTCACCAAGGCCCGCAAGTCCATCGCGCAGTTCAAGCTGCGTGAGGGTCAGCCGATCGGTGCCCACGTCACGCTCCGTGGCGACCGCATGTGGGAGTTCCTGGACCGCACCCTGTCGCTCGCGCTGCCGCGCATCCGCGACTTCCGCGGCCTGTCCCCCAAGCAGTTCGACGGCCGTGGCAACTACACCTTCGGTCTCACGGAGCAGGTCATGTTCCACGAGATCGACCAGGACAAGATCGACCGCGTCCGGGGTATGGACATCACCGTGGTCACCACGGCGACCAACGACGAAGAGGGCCGTGCCCTTCTGCGTCACCTCGGCTTCCCCTTCAAGGAGGCGTAAGCGAGATGGCGAAGAAGGCTCTCATTGCCAAGGCTGCTCGTAAGCCCAAGTTCGGTGTGCGTGCGTACACCCGCTGCCAGCGCTGCGGTCGTCCGCACTCCGTCTACCGCAAGTTCGGCCTGTGCCGCGTGTGCCTTCGTGAGATGGCTCACCGTGGCGAGCTGCCGGGCGTGACCAAGAGCTCCTGGTAATCCCCCCAATCAGGGATTCCAGAGGCTCTCGGTAAGTAAAGGGCTCGGTCAGGTGCCCACCCTTCCATGGCTTAGGCTTGGGGGGTTGGGCGCCTGACGCCCATACGACTTACTACGCCGTAGGTCCACCGCGCCGCACCCGTCCCGTCTCGGATCGGGGAGAGGGATGGCGCACCAGGAAACCCCGGCGAGAGAGGCCGAAGGCCAATTCATGACCATGACTGATCCGATCGCAGACATGCTTACGCGTCTGCGGAACGCGAACTCGGCGTACCACGACACCGTGGCGATGCCGCACTCGAAGATCAAGTCTCACATCGCGGAGATCCTCCAGCAGGAGGGCTTCATCACGGGCTGGAAGGTCGAGGACGCCGAGGTCGGCAAGAACCTCGTCCTGGAGCTGAAGTTCGGCCCCAACCGTGAGCGCTCCATCGCGGGCATCAAGCGGATCTCCAAGCCCGGTCTCCGGGTGTACGCGAAGTCCACCAACCTGCCGAAGGTGCTCGGCGGCCTGGGCGTGGCGATCATCTCCACGTCGCACGGGCTCCTCACCGACAAGCAGGCCGGCAAGAAGGGCGTGGGTGGGGAAGTCCTCGCCTACGTCTGGTAGCGGAAGGGAACGGAGGAAACAGCTATGTCGCGCATTGGCAAGCTCCCCATCACGGTTCCCGCCGGCGTGGACGTCACCATCGACGGCCGTACGGTCTCGGTCAAGGGCCCCAAGGGCTCGCTGACCCACACCGTCGCCGCGCCGATCGAGATCGTCAAGGCCGAGGACGGCGTCCTGAACGTCACCCGGCCCAACGACGAGCGTCAGAACAAGGCCCTGCACGGCCTGTCCCGCACGCTGGTGGCGAACATGATCACCGGCGTGACCCAGGGTTACGTGAAGAAGCTCGAGATCAGCGGTGTCGGTTACCGCGTGCAGGCCAAGGGTTCGAACCTTGAGTTCGCGCTCGGCTACAGCCACCCGATCACCGTCGAGGCGCCCGAGGGAATCACCTTCAAGGTGGAGACCCCGACCCGCTTCCAGGTCGAGGGCATCGACAAGCAGAAGGTCGGCGAGGTTGCGGCCAACATCCGCAAGCTGCGCAAGCCCGACCCGTACAAGGCCAAGGGCGTCAAGTACGAGGGCGAAGTCATCCGCCGCAAGGTCGGAAAGGCGGGTAAGTAAGCCATGGCATACGGACAGAAGATCCTCAAGGGCGACGCCTACAAGCGCGCCGCGATCAAGCGCCGTCACATCCGGATCCGCAAGCGGATCAACGGTACGGCGGAGCGTCCCCGTCTGGTCGTTACCCGCTCGAACCGCCACATCGTGGCCCAGGTGATCGACGACCTCAAGGGTCACACCCTTGCGTCCGCGTCCACCCTGGACACCTCGATCCGCGGTGCCGAGGGCGACAAGTCGGCGCAGGCCAAGCAGGTCGGCGCCCTGGTCGCCGAGCGCGCCAAGGCCGCCGGCGTCGAGGCTGTCGTATTCGACCGTGGTGGCAACCAGTACGCCGGGCGCATCGCTGCCCTGGCGGACGCCGCCCGCGAAGCCGGCCTGAAGTTCTGAGTCGGTTCCGGAGCTAGCGGAAACAGAGAGAGGTAATTCCAATGGCTGGACCCCAGCGCCGCGGTGGCGGTGCCGGTGGCGGCGAGCGGCGGGACCGGAAGGGCCGTGACGGCGGCGCAGCTGCCGCCGAGAAGACCGCTTACGTTGAGCGCGTTGTCGCGATCAACCGTGTCGCCAAGGTTGTGAAGGGTGGTCGTCGCTTCAGCTTCACCGCGCTGGTCGTGGTGGGCGACGGTGACGGCACCGTGGGTGTCGGATACGGCAAGGCCAAGGAGGTGCCGGCCGCCATCGCCAAGGGCGTTGAGGAGGCCAAGAAGCACTTCTTCAAGGTCCCCCGGATCCAGGGCACCATCCCGCACCCGATCACGGGTGAGAAGGCTGCCGGCGTCGTGCTGCTCAAGCCCGCGTCCCCGGGTACCGGTGTTATCGCCGGTGGTCCGGTGCGCGCCGTGCTCGAGTGCGCCGGTATTCACGACGTGCTGTCGAAGTCGCTCGGCTCGTCCAACGCGATCAACATCGTGCACGCGACCGTGGAGGCCCTGAAGGGTCTGCAGCGTCCCGAGGAGATCGCGGCTCGCCGTGGTCTGCCGCTCGAGGACGTCGCTCCCGCGGCTCTGCTGCGTGCGCGTGCCGGGGCTGGTGCTGCGTAATGGCTCAGCTCAAGATCACGCAGACGAAGTCGTACATCGGCAGCAAGCAGAACCACCGTGACACCCTGCGGTCGCTTGGTCTCAAGGGGATCAACACCGTGGTCGTCAAGGAGGACCGCCCCGAGTTCCGCGGCATGGTGCACACCGTCCGCCACCTCGTGACGGTCGAGGAGGTCGACTGATCATGGCGGAGCAGAACCCGCTCAAGATCCACAACCTCCGTCCCGCCCCGGGCGCCAAGACCGCCAAGACCCGTGTCGGTCGTGGTGAGGCGTCGAAGGGTAAGACGGCCGGTCGTGGTACCAAGGGCACCAAGGCCCGCTACCAGGTTCCGGAGCGCTTCGAGGGTGGCCAGATGCCGCTGCACATGCGCCTCCCGAAGCTGAAGGGCTTCAAGAACCCGTTCAAGACCGAGTACCAGGTCGTGAACCTCGACAAGCTGGCCGCGCTCTACCCCGAGGGTGGCGAGGTCACCGTCGAGTCGCTGGTGGCCAAGGGTGCCGTTCGCAAGAACAGCCTCGTCAAGGTCCTCGGCCAGGGCGAGATCTCCGTGGCGCTGCAGGTGACGGTCGATGCCGTCTCCGGCTCCGCCAAGGAGAAGATCACCGCTGCCGGCGGTACTGTCACCGAGCTCGTCTGAAAACCACAGGCGTGTCGATGACTTGAATGATCCCACCGGGGATGCCCCACAAATGGGGTATCCCCGGTTGGTCGTTCCAAGGGTGGCAGTCTCGCGGGTAAGGTGGCCTGCACTGCCAACTTTCACAGGGGGCTCTTAACGGGGCACTCGAAGCGGCAGTTGACCGTTACGTATTCGTCGAACCTCAAGACCGTCACCCTTGACGCAGTAGCGCGGGGGTCGCAGGAGGCACCGTGCTCACCGCGTTCGCCCGGGCGTTCAAGACGCCCGACCTGCGCAAGAAGCTGCTCTTCACGCTCGGCATCATCGTGGTCTACCGAGTAGGCACGCATGTACCGATCCCGGGCGTCGACTACCGGAACGTTCAGACCTGTGTCGATGCGGCCCAGGCGAACCAGGGCGTGTTCGGCCTGATCAACATGTTGAGCGGCGGCGCGCTGCTCCAGATCACGGTGTTCGCGCTGGGCATCATGCCGTACATCACGGCGAGCATCATCCTGCAGCTGCTGACCGTGGTGATCCCGCGCCTCGAAGCCCTCAAGAAGGAGGGCCAGGCCGGTACGGCGAAGATCACGCAGTACACCCGTTACCTGACGGTGGCCCTGGCCATCCTCCAGGGCACCGGCCTCGTGGCCACCGCCCGCAGCGGCGCGCTGTTCCAGGGCTGCCCGGTCGCCAGTGAGATCGTGCCCGACCAGTCGATCTTCGTCACCATCACGATGGTCATCAGCATGACGGCCGGTACGGCCGTCGTCATGTGGCTCGGTGAGCTCATCACCGACCGCGGCATCGGCAACGGCATGTCGATCCTGATGTTCATCTCGATCGCCGCCACTTTCCCGTCCGCGCTGTGGGCCATCAAGTCGCAGGGCAACCTCGCGGACGGCTGGATCGAGTTCGGCATCGTGATCGCCGTCGGCCTCGTCATGATCGGCCTGGTGGTCTTCGTCGAGCAGGCTCAGCGCCGTATTCCGGTCCAGTACGCGAAGCGCATGATCGGCCGCCGGTCCTACGGCGGCACGTCGACGTACATTCCGCTGAAGGTCAACCAGGCGGGCATCATCCCTGTGATCTTTGCCTCGTCGCTGCTCTACATCCCGGCATTGATCGCGCAGTTCACCGGTGGAAGTTCCGGCTGGAAGACCTGGATCGAACAGAACCTCGCGAGGCCGGACGCTACGCCGCACATCATCCTCTACTTCTTCCTGATCATCTTCTTTGCCTTCTTCTACGTGGCGATCTCGTTCAACCCCGAGGAAGTCGCCGACAACATGAAGAAGTATGGTGGCTTCATCCCGGGCATCCGGGCTGGCCGGCCAACCGCTGAGTATCTGAGCTACGTACTCAATCGGATCACCTGGCCGGGTTCGCTGTATCTGGGTCTGATCGCTCTCGTCCCGACAATGGCGTTGGCTGGTTTCGATGCGAACCAGAACTTCCCGTTCGGCGGGACCAGCATCCTGATCATCGTGGGTGTCGGCCTCGAAACGGTGAAGCAGATCGAGAGCCAGCTTCAGCAGCGCAATTACGAAGGGTTCCTCCGCTGATGCGAATCGTCCTCGTCGGACCGCCGGGTGCGGGCAAGGGCACGCAGGCCGCGTACCTCGCCAACAACCTGTCGATCCCGCACATCTCCACGGGCGACCTGTTCCGCGCGAACATCAGCCAGCAGACGGAGCTCGGCAAACTGGCGAAGTCCTACATGGACGCGGGAAACCTGGTGCCGGACGAGGTCACGATCGCCATGGCCAAGGACCGCATGGAGAAGCCGGACGCTGAGAACGGCTTTCTCCTCGACGGCTTCCCGCGCAATGTCTCGCAGGCCGAGGCGCTGGACGAGATGCTGCAGTCCGAGAGCATGAAGCTGGACGCGGTGCTGGACCTGGAGGTCCCCGAGGAAGAGGTCGTCAAGCGGATCGCCGGCCGCCGCATCTGCCGTAACGACTCGGCGCACGTGTTCCACGTGTCGTACAAGCCAGCGGCGAAGGAAGGCGTCTGTGACGTCTGCGGCGGGGAGCTGTACCAGCGGGACGACGACTCCGAAGAGACCGTGCGCAAGCGGCTGGAGGTCTACCACACGCAGACCGAGCCGATCATCGACTACTACAAGGCGCAGGGGCTGGTCGTGACCATCTCCGCGCTGGGCAAGGTGGAAGAGGTCACGCGGCGGGCCATGGAGGCTCTGCCCCAGCTGGAGGATTGAGCAGGCCTCCGCAGCACCCCCGCACGGCCCAGATCGCAGCGGCCACATCGCACGCTCTCTGAGAGCCTGTGAAGAAGCCCCCTCGTCCACCCGGACGACGGGGGCTTCTTCACAGGCTCTTCCCGTGTGTTGTCGCGTTCAACGTGACGCCTCCGCCGCTTCGGCGCACGTCTGTGCGTACGCGTATCCTGGAGTGCCGCGATACCAGGGCCAGGAGGCGCAACCTTTCATGGTGGAGATCAAGACCCCCGAGCAGATCGCCAAGATGCGTGAGGCGGGGCTGGTCGTCGCCGCCATTCACGCGGCGACGCGTGAGGCCGCGGTGCCCGGGGCCACGACCAAGGATCTGGACCAGGTGGCGCGCAAGGTGCTCGCGGAGCACGACGCCAAGCCGAACTTCCTGGGCTACGGCGGCTTCCCCGCGACCATCTGCACCTCGGTGAACGAGGTCGTCGTGCACGGAATCCCGTCCGACGAGGTCGTCCTCAGGGACGGGGACATCATCTCCATCGACTGCGGCGCGATCATCGACGGCTGGCACGGCGACGCGGCCTACACGGCCTTCGTCGGCTCCGGTCACGCCCCGGAGCTGGTCGAGCTCTCCCGGGTCACCGAGGAGTCGATGTGGGCCGGTATCGCGGCCATGAAGCAGGGCAACCGGCTGGTCGATGTCTCCCGGGCCATCGAGACGTACATCCGCCGCCAGCCGAAGCCCGGCGGCGGTCGCTACGGCATCATCGAGGACTACGGCGGCCACGGCATCGGCACCGAGATGCACATGGACCCGCACCTGCTGAACTACGTAGACCGCCGCCGCGGCAAGGGTCCCAAGCTGGTCCCCGGCTTCTGCCTCGCCATCGAGCCGATGGTCTCCCTGGGTACCCCGAAGACCGAGGTCCTCTCGGATGACTGGACGGTCATCACGACGGACGGCACGTGGTCCTCGCACTGGGAGCACTCGGTCGCGCTGACGGAGGAGGGACCGCTGGTGCTGACGGCGCCGGACGGGGGCAGGGCGAAGCTGGCGGAGCACGGGGTTGTGGCCGCGCCGGATCCTCTCGCTTAATGATCTCCAGCGTGGGGCAGACTCTCTCGATTCGTCTTTCCGAGAGGCCTGACGTAGACTGACTCGTCGGCTCTCGTGCACCCGCATGTCCGCATGTCCCCGCAGGGGATGTGCAAGTGGGACACACGAGTCGATCAAGGTAGTCGATTCGAAGGGCGAAGCGTGGCCAAGAAGCAAGGTGCCATCGAGATCGAAGGCACTGTCGTCGAGTCTCTCCCGAACGCCATGTTCAAGGTGGAGCTCCAGAACGGCCACCAGGTCCTGGCACACATCAGCGGCAAGATGCGTATGCACTACATCCGCATCCTCCCTGACGACCGGGTCGTGGTGGAGCTGTCTCCGTACGACCTGACGCGTGGCCGGATCGTCTACCGGTACAAGTAGATCTTGCCCACGTCCCGCGCGAGCGGGGCCGCCGGCAACTGACCCGGAGAACCTCACCCCATGAAGGTCAAGCCGAGCGTCAAGAAGATCTGCGACAAGTGCAGGGTGATCCGCCGTCACGGCCGGGTCATGGTCATCTGCGAGAACCCGCGCCACAAGCAGCGCCAGGGCTGACGCACGACCCACCCTCTGCTATTCGCAGAACTTCGCGCGACGCGAGCTGAATATGTTCATACGCAGGACCCGGGCGCGCTCAGGCGCCTGATACCCCCGGTTCGGAGGCCGGGGACCCATTCGTACCTCGTACGGCGGCTGGGAGTCGGTTCTGTGGAAGACCTCCGAAGATCAACTGGAGCCATTGAATGGCACGCGTTTCCGGTGTTGACATCCCGCGCGAAAAGCGCGTGGAAGTCGCGCTCACCTACGTGTTCGGCATCGGCCGGACCCTCTCGCAGCAGACGCTGGCTGAGACCGGCGTGGACCCGAACACCCGTGTTCGCGACCTCTCCGAGGAGCAGCTCGTCGCGATCCGCGAGTACGTCGACAACAACATCAAGACCGAGGGTGACCTCCGTCGCGAGATCCAGGCCGACATCCGCCGCAAGGTCGAGATCGGCTGCTACCAGGGTCTGCGTCACCGCCGCGGTCTGCCCGTCCGCGGTCAGCGCACCAGCACCAACGCCCGCACCCGCAAGGGCCCGCGTCGCGCCATCGCCGGTAAGAAGAAGCCGGGCAAGAAGTAGTCCTCAGCGGACTTCGCCGTCCAGCGGTCTTCGCTGTAGGACCGACCACCTCCCGTAGGAGTTATAGATGCCCCCCAAGGGTCGTCAGGGCGCTGCCAAGAAGGTGCGCCGCAAGGAAAAGAAGAACGTCGCTCACGGGCACGCGCACATCAAGAGCACGTTCAACAACACCATCGTCTCGATCACCGACCCCTCGGGCAACGTGATCTCCTGGGCCTCCGCCGGCCACGTCGGCTTCAAGGGCTCGCGCAAGTCCACCCCCTTCGCCGCGCAGATGGCCGCCGAGTCGGCCGCCCGCCGCGCGCAGGAGCACGGCATGCGCAAGGTCGACGTCTTCGTGAAGGGCCCGGGTTCGGGTCGTGAGACGGCCATCCGTTCGCTTCAGGCGACCGGTCTCGAGGTCGGCTCCATCCAGGACGTCACCCCGACCCCGCACAACGGCTGCCGTCCGCCCAAGCGCCGCCGCGTCTGAGGCTCGGTTGTCTTGAGGGTTCGGGCGGTACGGCTCTTCGGAGCGGTGCCGCCCGTACCCTTGCAGTACCCGCACTTTTCACGGGTGCGGTTTCCGTCGGACGTCAAATAGCGGGCGTCCACGAAAGAAGGATCTGATCCACACATGCTGATCGCTCAGCGTCCCTCGTTGACCGAAGAGGTCGTCGACGAATTCCGCTCCCGGTTCGTGATCGAGCCGCTGGAGCCGGGCTTCGGCTACACCCTCGGCAACTCCCTGCGTCGGACCCTCCTGTCGTCGATCCCCGGTGCGGCTGTCACCAGCATCCGGATCGACGGTGTCCTGCACGAGTTCACCACCGTGCCGGGCGTCAAGGAGGACGTCACCGACCTGATCCTCAACATCAAGCAGCTGGTCGTCTCCTCGGAGCACGACGAGCCGGTCGTGATGTACCTGCGCAAGCAGGGCCCGGGTCTCGTCACCGCCGCCGACATCGCGCCCCCGGCCGGTGTCGAGGTGCACAACCCCGACCTCGTCCTCGCCACGCTCAACGGCAAGGGCAAGCTGGAGATGGAGCTGACGGTCGAGCGTGGCCGTGGGTACGTCTCCGCCGTGCAGAACAAGCAGGTCGGTCAGGAGATCGGTCGTATCCCGGTCGACTCGATCTACTCGCCGGTTCTGAAGGTCACGTACAAGGTCGAGGCGACCCGTGTCGAGCAGCGCACCGACTTCGACAAGCTGATCGTCGACGTCGAGACCAAGCAGGCGATGCGTCCGCGCGACGCGATGGCGTCTGCCGGTAAGACCCTGGTCGAGCTGTTCGGGCTGGCCCGTGAGCTCAACATCGACGCCGAGGGCATCGACATGGGTCCGTCCCCGACGGACGCCGCCCTGGCCGCCGATCTGGCGCTGCCGATCGAGGAGCTGGAGCTCACCGTTCGGTCGTACAACTGCCTCAAGCGTGAGGGCATCCACTCCGTGGGTGAGCTCGTGGCTCGTTCCGAGGCGGACCTGCTGGACATCCGTAACTTCGGTGCGAAGTCCATCGACGAGGTCAAGGCGAAGCTGGCGGGTATGGGCCTGGCGCTCAAGGACAGCCCGCCTGGATTCGACCCCACGGCTGCGGCGGACGCGTTCGGCGCGGACGACGACGCGGATGCGGGTTTCGTGGAGACCGAGCAGTACTGATCGGTACCACTTCCGGGGGTCTCGCAGAGGCCCCCGGATCTCCGACAGGCGACCGCCTGCTCGGATACTGACCCCGGTACCTGATACGGCCGGGGCAGACACCTAGGAGAAACATCATGCCGAAGCCCGCCAAGGGTGCCCGTCTGGGCGGCGGCGCCGCGCACGAGAAGCTGCTGCTCGCGAACCTCGCGAAGGCGCTGTTCGAGCACGGCCGTATCACCACCACCGAGGCGAAGGCCCGCCGCCTGCGGCCGTACGCCGAGCGTCTGGTCACCAAGGCGAAGAAGGGCGACCTTCACAACCGCCGTCAGGTGCTCCAGGTGATCACGGACAAGAGCGTCGTCCACACGCTCTTCACCGAGATCGGCCCGCGCTACGAGAACCGCCCGGGTGGCTACACCCGCATCACCAAGATCGGTAACCGCCGTGGCGACAACGCGCCCATGGCCGTCATCGAGCTGGTCGAGGCGCTGACGGTCGCGCAGCAGGCGACCGGTGAGGCCGAGGCCGCCACCAAGCGTGCGGTCAAGGAAGCCGACGAGGCGAAGGCCGACGAGGCGAAGGCCGAGGAGACCAAGGTCGACGTGACCAAGGCCGACGAGGCTGAGGCCGAGGCTCCGGCCGAGGAGTCGAAGGACGCCTGAGGCTGACGCCCTGCGTTGAGCGGGTCCGCCCCTGCGGGGCGGGCCCGCTTCTGCGTTGCTGAGAGGATCTAGGGGTGAGTGACGAAGTACAGCCCGGGTTCGTGCGGGTGCGGTTGGACCTCTCGTACGACGGGACCGAGTTCTCCGGGTGGGCCAAGCAGGCCGGGGGGCGGCGGACCGTACAGGGGGAGATCGAGGACGCTCTGCGTACGGTCACGCGGTCCAGGGAGACCTACGAGCTGACCGTGGCCGGGCGTACCGACGCCGGTGTGCACGCCCGGGGGCAGGTCGCCCATGTGGATCTGCCGCGCGAGGTCTGGGCCGAGCACCACGGGAAGCTGCTCAAGCGGCTCGCCGGGCGCCTGCCCAGGGACGTACGGGTGTGGGCCCTCAGGGAGGCGCCCAGTGGCTTCAACGCCCGTTTCTCGGCCGTCTGGCGGCGTTATGCCTACCGCGTCACCGACAACCCCGGGGGAGTGGACCCGCTGCTGCGGAATCACGTCCTCTGGCACGACTGGCCCCTGGACGTCGACGCCATGAACGAGGCGGCTCAAAGGCTCCTGGGCGAGCACGACTTCGCCGCCTACTGCAAGCGGCGGGAGGGCGCGACCACCATTCGTACGCTCCAGGAGCTGAGTCTCCGTAAGGGCGCCGACGGGATCATCACCGCCACCGTCCAGGCCGACGCCTTCTGCCACAACATGGTGCGCTCGCTCATCGGGGCGCTGCTGTTCGTGGGGGACGGGCATCGCGGGCCGGACTGGCCGGGCAAGGTGCTCGCGGCCGGCGTACGGGATTCGGCCGTGCATGTCGTACGGCCGCACGGGCTGACGCTGGAGGAGGTCGGGTACCCGGCGGACGAGTTGCTGGCCGCGCGGAACAAGGAGGCGCGGAACAAGCGGTCGCTGCCCGGGGCCGGTCGAGCAGCCGGGTGCTGCTGAACCGGCCCCCGGCCGCGTGCTACTCGTTCGCCGCTGCCGAGGCCTGTGCCTCGCCCCGGCGGCGGATCTGGCGGAAGGCGAACTCGGCCAGGTCGTCGCCGGTGGTGAAGACGGCGGTGTCCTTCGTCGTCACGTCCTTGCCGTTGGTGAGGCCGGCGATGGTGAAGTAGGCGTAGCGGCCGTAGGAGTTGGTCGTCGTGCGGCAGACCGCGGAGTTGCAGAAGGCCTTGACGCCGTCCCCGGACAGCGCCGCGACGATGCTCTTGTCGTCGGCGCTCGTCTTGGCCTTGGTGGCCTGCGCCGCGGTGTCGAAGACCGCCACGCCCACCGTGACCGCGATGCCGTCCTTGGTGTAGGTGACGCGCATCAGACGGGTGCAGTCGTTGTCGGTGAGGACCTTCGGGAGAGTGCCCTTCGCGCCCGCCGCGCAGCTCTTCGTGTCGGCCGTCGGGCCCTTCTTGTACACCGTCGAGCCCATGGTCAGCTGCGTGCCCGGGAAGAGGATGCCCGGGGCGAGCGGGGCCTTGTCCTTGCTCTTGCTGGAGACGAAGTCCTTCGGGTCCAGCGGGGGCGGGGCGCTGGTCGGCGCGAAGGACGGCGCCCCGGTCGCGGTGGGGCTCGGGATGTCCCCGCCTGCGGGCACGGAGGACGGTTTGTTCGACGCCTCGTCGCTGCTGTTCGCCGACACCACGGCCATCGCCACGGCCGTACCGATCGCGACCGTGGCGAGTGCGCCGCCGCCGATGAACAGCAGCCGGCGGCGCTTGTTGCGCGTCTCGGACGCCTCGGCGAGCGCGGCCCAGTCCGGGGTGTCCCCGGCCCCGCTGGACCACGGCTGCTGGGAATGCGGTTTCCAGGGATCCCACTGGGACTGGGGTCCCCCCTGCTGCCCAAAGCTCATGGGGCGCATCTTAGACGGGGCAAGGGGTGTGCCGGTCCGCCTCAAGAAGCTCTGGAACCCCTAGCGTTCGGTCGATGAGTGAGCGCAAAAGCGACATCTCCGGGTGGTTGGTACGAAGGGCGAGCCGGCATCTGTGGGTGGTGCTGGGGGGCGTTCTGGGGGCGACGGCGGCACGCGCAGCACGGCTGACCTCGGACGGAGGGATGGACAACGGGGTCGTCATGTGGGCCGCGCGCACCTGGCCGGCCGGTGGCTCGCCGTATGACGATCCGCACTTCCTCCATCTCGCCGCTCTGTGTCTGGCCGGCCTGGCGGCCGACTTCGCGGCCTTCGCGCATCTGGCTCTGCTCGCCGACTGGACGGCCACGGCGGCCCTGGCGCCGCTGCTCGCCCTGCTGCCGGCGAGCCGGGGCCGGTGGGTGGCGGCGGGCGCGGTCGTCGGCGCGGCGGTCGCGCTGAAGCCCCTGCTCGCGCCCCTCGCGCTGCTGTTCCTGTTCGCGCGTCGGTGGCGGGCGCCGGCGGCGCTGGTCCTGGTGCCGGTGGCCGCGTCCGCCGCTTCCGGGCTCCTGATGCCCGACCCGGCCGGGTTCTTCACCCGCACCCTGCCGTTCCCGCTGTACGGCGACGAGGGCTTCGTACG
>NZ_NTGE01000139.1 GCF_002291145.1 Streptomyces sp. SA15 | reverse complement strand
GTCCTGACCGGCTCCACCGAGGGAGCCGGAGCTGCCTGCGCTGCCGGGACCGCCGCCGAAGGGACCGCCGCCGCTGCCACCGGCGCCGCCATTTCCGCCGGTCCCCGCGCCGCCGGTGCTTCCCCCCGCTCCCACCACGATCGTCAAGGTCACGCCGCCGGCAAGCGCCTCGGTGCACTCCACGAAGCTGCCGGAGCCGCCGCCACCACCACCGGCTCCGCCGCCACCACCACCGCCGCCGCCACCGCCTCCCCCGCCCCGGGCGAGAAGGGCGTTGCCGCCGCCCCCGCCGCCACCACCACCGCCGCCACCGGCTCCGCCGCCCCCGCCGGCCCCGGCGCCCCATACCCTGATGGTCAGGATCTTCAGGTCAGTGGGGCTGCCGGGAATCGTGAAGGTGTGCACGCCAGGATCCATGAAGATCTCCTGTTGGTTCGGCTGCGCAGCCGCGCTGTCAGCGCACACCATCGGCGGGAGCAGTCCGCCCACCAGCGCTGCCACGCCCACGCCGACCCGTCTTCCCAGGCTCGCGTGCTTCTGCCGGTTCATCAAAGCCCGCACCATGATGTGCCTCCCCTGACTCGTACGCGTTGTGGCCGAGAGCGCACGTGACGGGCGTCGGCGCCCCTCAAAACCCGGCCATTGGAATGTGTGCCCGGCCGAAACGTGACGCCAATGCCGCGAAAGGGGGGCGGAGAGGAGCAGAGGAGGGAGTGCGATTCAGCCACCGCCGCACGGGTGGGGCCCCTGAGGGTCGCGCGGCAGGCGGAGCTTGACGACAGGGCCCAGGGGGACAAGATCGTGAGGCAGGAGTGCCGTGGCTCCCTGGCCGAGCGTGCCCGGCGGCTGAGCGGCTGAGCGGCTGAGCGGCTATGGCACCCGTTGCCCAGTGGCTCAACGCTTGGTGGCTCACAACGCCTTGAGCGCCTCCGCGGTCGCCCGCGCCAACGCCGCCAGGTACCCCTTGGGCAGCTTCGGGCTGCGGATCACCACCGAGCGCCAGTACAGGGGGCCCGAGATCAGGTCCAAGGCCAGTTCGTCGTCGAAGCCCATGCGGATCTCGCCGCGCTGCTCCGCCGCCACCACGATCTTGCTGGCGACGCCCTCCTGGCCTTGCCGCAGGGCCTTCTGCACGGCCTCGGCGATCTCCGGGTTGCGGGCCGCCTCGGCCTGGAGGTCGGGGATGATCTGCGAGGCCACGGGGTGGCGCAGGGCGCGGGACGTCACCTCGTACAGCAGCCGGAGGTCGCCCTCCAGGGATCCGGTGTCCGGGGCGGGCAGGCCCTGCACCGCGATCGCCGAGACGACGTCGAGGACGAGGTGCAGCTTGGACCGCCAGCGGCGGTACACCGCGGTCTTGCCGACACCCGCGCGGCGCGCGATGCCCTCGATGGACATCCGCGCATAGCCGACGGCCGCGAGCTCCTCGAAGACGGCCGCTCGGATGGCCTCCGTCACATCCTCCCGGAGCACGGCGGCTCCGGCGGGGGCCCGGCGGCGCGGACGCGTCTGCGGCTCGTCGGCGTTGGTCGTCATGCGGACCAGCATAGGGCGTTGCGACGAAACGGTCCCGTCCCGACGCAAAGCGTTACGACGAGCCGGCGTCGTCGCGGCGCGTCCGTCACGACGAGCCCGCTTCGTCGCGGCGCGCCCGTTACGACGAGCCCGCTTCGTCGCGGCGCATCCGTCACGACGAAACAGTGCCGTCCCGACGCAATCCGTCGCGACGAAACGGTTGCGTTCCGACGTCAACTCGGCCTACGCTCACGTTGCGACGATACGGTCCCGTCCCGACGTAAGAAAACGTGAAGCGAAACGTAAGGAAACGCCGGGCGACCAACACAACGGCCGCACGAGCACCACGCACCACCCCACCCCCCGAGCGAAAGCAGCGGATGTGAGCCAGGTCCTAACCACACCGCCCCCGACGACGGCGACCCCACCCTCCGCCGACGACGACCTCGCGGCCCTCGCCGCCCGCCACGGCCTCTCCGTCAGCGGTGCCCGCCCCTCCCTGCCCGAGTACGTCCGCCAGCTGTGGGCGCGGCGCCACTTCATCGCGGCGTTCTCGACCGCCAAGCTGACCGCGCAGTACAGCCAGGCGAAGCTGGGCCAGGTCTGGCAGGTGATGAACCCCCTGCTGAACGCGGCGGTGTACTTCTTCATCTTCGGTGTGCTGCTGGGCACCAAGAAGGGCGTGCCGGACTACATCCCGTTCCTGGTGACAGGCGTGTTCATCTGGACGTTCACACAGAGCTCGATCCTGGCGGGCACCCGCGCCATCTCCGGCAACCTCGGTCTCGTGAGGGCCCTGCACTTCCCGCGGGCCGCACTGCCGATCTCCTTCTGTCTGCAACAGCTCCAGCAGCTGCTGTTCTCGATGGGCGCCCTGGTGGTGATCCTGCTCTGCTTCGGCGTGCCGGTCTCCGCGTCCTGGGTGCTGGCGATTCCGGCCCTGGTGCTGCAGTTCACCTTCAACGCCGGCGTCTCAATGATCATGGCCCGGCTGGGCGCGAAGACGCCGGACATCGCACAGCTGATGCCGTTCATCCTGCGCACGTGGATGTACGTCTCGGGCGTGATGTGGAGCATCGACCACCTGCTCAGCAAGCACAACGACCTGCCGTCCTGGGTCGCGCCCGCCCTCCAGGCCAACCCGGCCGCCGTCTACATCGACCTGATGCGCTTCGCCCTGATCGACAGCTTCCACGCCGGCCAGCTGCCGAACCACGTGTGGCTGATCGCGGCCGGCTGGGCCCTGCTCGCCGGAGTCGGCGGCTTCATCTACTTCTGGAAGGCTGAGGAGACGTACGGCCGTGGCTGACAACACCGAGAACATCACCGAGAACATCTACGACGGCGACAAGATCCCCACCGTCATCGCCGACGGCGTCGACATCGTCTACCGGGTCAACGGCACCGGCGCCGGACGCGGCTCCGCGACCGCCGCTCTCAACCGCATGCTGCGCCGCAAGAAGACCGAGCAGGCGGCGGGCGTACGCAAGGTGCACGCCGTCAAGAACGTGTCGTTCGTCGCGTACAAGGGCGAGGCGATCGGCCTGATCGGCACCAACGGCTCCGGCAAGTCGACCCTGCTCAAGGCGGTCGCGGGCCTGCTCCCGGTGGAGAACGGCCGCATCTACACCGACGGCCAGCCCTCCCTCCTCGGCGTCAACGCGGCCCTGATGAACGACCTCACCGGCGAGCGCAACGTCCACCTCGGCGGCCTCGCCATGGGCATGTCACGCGAGCAGGTCAAGGAGCGCTACCAGGAGATCGTCGACTTCTCCGGCATCAACGAGAAGGGCGACTTCATCACCCTCCCGATGCGGACGTACTCCTCCGGCATGGCCGCCCGTCTGCGCTTCTCGATCGCCGCCGCCAAGGACCACGACGTCCTCCTCATCGACGAGGCGCTGGCGACGGGCGACCGTTCCTTCCAGAAGCGTTCCGAGGCCCGCATCCGCGAGCTGCGCAAGCACGCGGGCACGGTCTTCCTGGTCAGCCACAGCAACAAGTCGATCCGCGACACCTGCGACCGGGTGCTGTGGCTGGAGCGCGGCGAGCTGCGCATGGACGGGCCGACGGAGGAGGTACTGGAGGCGTACGAGGCGTTCACGGGCGGCCCGGACAAGGCCGCGAAGGCCACGCCCAAGCCCAAGCCGAACCCCAAGGTGCCGCTTCCTTCCTAGGCCCCCATGAGCCCTTCCTGAGCCCTTCCTGAGCCCCTCACGAGGCCATCACGAAGCCTTCTCGCATCCGCGATTCCCTCGCGAGGCGCAACCACAGCCACCCCTTTCCTCACATTGATGCCAATATGACCGAAGAGGGTGCACCGGGAGCGAAGCCGAAGTGAAGGAGTCCCTGCGATGCCCGAGCTCAGCGTCATAGTCCACGGGCCGAACACGCAGGGACACCTGGCCGGACTCCTCGACTCCCTGGCCGCCGTGCCGCTTCCGGGCGTCGAGGTGATCGTGGCCGCGGTCGGCGACTGGGCCCGGGACACGGCCCAGGCGCACGCGACTCCCGAGACGCTGGTGCTGCCTCTGCCGGACGGGACGGACGACGCAGCGGCCCGGGCGGCGGGCGCCGCGCGGGCGTCCGGCCGCTGGCTGCACTTCGTGCACGCCAAGGACGGCCTGCCCCCGGGCGCCCCGCGCATGGTCGCCGAGCGTGCCGCGGAGCTGCCGGACGAGGTGGACGTCCTCCTCTTCGACCACGTCCACAGCGCCTGGCACACGCCCGCGCTGCCCAGCTGGGACGGCCGCCTCCTCGCCAGCGCGGGCCGTACCGACCTCCCCCTCGACGACGCCGCTAGACTCCTCCGCCTGACCCCAATGCTGGGCAACCGCGCGATGCGCACGGACTTCTGGCGGACGTACGAGGACCAACTCACCGCAGAGGACGAGCAGTTCACGGCGTACACCGCCCTCCTCCTCGCGGACCGGATCGCCTGCCTGAACCAAGTCGCGTACGAGGACCGCCGCCTGCGCCCCGAGAGCCTCCCGCCCCGCACCGCGCACCAGTACTACGCCCTCGTCGACCGCTACGAACGACTCCTCGCCCGCACCGAGGACCGCCCCGCCCCCCACGCCGTCCTCTACGGCGTCATGGTCCACGACTGCCTGCGCACCTTCGCCCGCGCCGACCTGCCGGATCCGGTGGCGCGGGAGTTCTTCCGCCGGGCGTCACAGGCGGCCGTACGCCACCGCCCCGAGAACCACCGGCGCCCCGCCGGCCCCGAGGGCGTACGCCACGCCCTCCTCGAAGAGGGCGCGTACACCAAGTACCGCGCCTTCCAGACCGCCAACCGGGCGCGCCGCGCGGTGAAGTCGACCCTCCGGGGCCGCAAGAGCTACGCCGTGGCCAAGCTCCGCGACCACCAGTACCGCAAGGCGCTGAGCCGCCCCGTGAACCCCGACCTCGCTGTCTTCGCGGCCTATTGGTACCGCGGTGTCGTCTGCAACCCGGCGGCGATCGCCGCCAAGCTGGCCGAACTCGCCCCGCAGATCCACCCGGTATGGGTGGTGACCCCTCGGAACGTCCCCCTCCTCCCGCCCGGCACGGACCACGTCACGCCCGGCACCCGCCGCTACTGGGAGACACTGGCGAGCGCGAAGTACCTGGTCAACAACGTGAACTTCCCGAACGCCGTGGTCAAACGCCCGGACGCCATCCACCTCCAGACCCACCACGGCACCCCCCTCAAGCACATGGGCCTGGACCAGATGGACTTCCCGGCCGCCGCGAAGGGCCTGAACTTCGCGGCGCTTCTGGCCCGTATCGACAAGTGGGACTACAGCGTCTCCGCGAACAGCCACACGACCCGCATGTGGGAGCGGGCGTACCCCTCCCGTTTCGTCTCCCTCGACCACGGCTATCCGCGCAACGACGTCTACTACACGGCCACGGCCGCCGACATCCGTACGATCCGCGCCCGCCTGGGCATCCCCCCGGGCCACCGCGCGATCCTCTACGCCCCCACCCACCGCGACTACGAGGCCGGCTGGACCCCCCGCCTCGACCTCGCCGCCCTGGCCGACCGCCTCGGCGAGGAAACGGTCCTGCTGGTCCGCGGCCACTACTTCTACGGCGGCTCGGCGTCCCCCCTGACGCGCCCGCGCCGCACGGGCAGGAGCAGCCGGATCGTCGACGTCTCCTCCTACGACCCCGTGGAGGAACTCTGCCTGGCCGCCGACGCGCTGGTCACGGACTACTCGTCGATCATGTTCGACTACGCCAACCTCGACCGCCCGATCGTCATCCACGCCGACGACTGGGAGACGTACCGCACCACACGCGGCGTCTACTTCGACCTGATGGCCGAGCCACCGGGCCAGGTGTCGCGCACGCAGGAGGAACTGACGGACATCCTCACCACGGACGCCTGGCGCGACGAGAGCGCGGCGAAGACCCGGGCCGCCTTCCGGCGCCGGTTCTGCGAGTACGACGACGGACGCGCCGCCGAACGGGTCGTACGCCGTGTCTTCCTCGTCGAGAGCGAGGAGTCGCTGCCGCCGGTGATCCCGGTCGAGGAGCGCACGCCGGCGCCGACCCCCGAGGAGGCCTCATGATCCCGGACGTCACCGTCACGGTCATCGTCCACAACGACGCCGAACGCCTCCCCCGCGCGGTCGCCTCGGTTTGCCGCCAGACCCACCCCACCATCGAGATCATCATCAGCGACGACCACTCGACGGACGAAACCCCGCAGGTGGCAAGGGAGCTGGCGGCCCAGGACCCCCGTATCCGGCTCCTCCGTCTGCCGGAGAACAGCGGCGGCTGCAGCGCCCCGCGCAACCGGGCGCTGGAGATCGCCCGGGCGCCGTACCTGATGTTCCTGGACAGCGACGACGAACTGACCGAGAACGCGGTCGAGTTGCTGCTCGCCGCCCACCGCGAGCAGGAGATCGACTTCGCGATGGGCGCGGTGCTGCGGATCATGGCGGACACCGGCCGCCGCTCGACATGGATGCGGCACCTGGTGACCGAGCGCCGCACCCTCGACGGCATCGAGATGGACCCCCGTCTCCTCTTCGAGCACTTGGCGACGAGCAAGATGTACGCCCGCGCCTTCCTGGACCGCCATGGCCTGCGCTTCCCCGGGGGCATCCACTACGAGGACCAGTTGTTCACAGCCCAGGCGTACTGCCTGGCGAAGTCGTTCACCGTCATCCCCGACCTGGTCTACCGCTGGTACGTAGCCCCGCAAGCGGCACCGCAGGCGGCGTCGATCTCCAACCAGCGCCACAAGCTCACCAACGTCCGCGACCGCGTCCATGTGCAGCTCCTGATCGACGACTTCCTGGCCGCGTCCGGACACGAGTCGCTGCGCGAGGACAAGGACTACAAGTTCCTCAAGCACGACTTCCGCATGTACGCCGGTGACCTGCCGTACCGCGACGAGTCATGGCTGGCGTCCTTCGCGGACCTGGTCAACCCCTACCTGGCGACGCTGACGCCCTCCGCGTACGCCCGCCTCCCGCGCACCGAACGCGTGGTCCTGCAACTGGTCCGCGACCGCCGCCTGCGAGATGCCCAGCTGGCGGCCCGCGGTCTGGGCCACGCAGTCGCACCGAGGCAGGTGACGACGGACGAGCACGGCAGAACGTACTGGGGCGACCACATCCCCCCCTCGGAAACCTCCCGCCGCGAACTGGAGGTCACCGACCTGGACCTGGACACACGCCCCTTCCCGAGCGCCCAGTTCCGCCACGAGATCACGGAGCTCACGCACGGCCCCGCCGCCTCCCTCGACCTCACCATCCGCACATACGACCCCGGCCTCCGCCTCCCCGTAGGCCCGATACGCGCAAGCCTCCTCCTGACCCCCGGCCGCCATCGCCTCACGATCCCCTTCCGCCTCTCCCCCCTCCACCCGGGCGTCTTCGAGGGCCAAGTCCACCTGGACCTGACCACGGCCCGCCTCCCCCTCCAGGGCTTCGCCGGCACACGCCACCCCCTGCTCCGCCTCACCCATCAGAACCTGACCCACAGGGCCCTCCTCCTGGCCCCCCTGACCTTCCCGCCCCGCACCACCCACGTCGACTACCACGCCGGCGCAACCCCGCACCGAGTCACGGTGGAACCGGAGGGCCGCGGCCCCGGCCGCCTCCAGGTGCGCTGGGAACCAGTGGGGGTGACGGCGAGGGTCGTACGTCCGGTGGTACGACGGGTGGCGCGACCGAAGGTGAGGAGAGCGGCGCGGCTGGTGAGGAGCGCGCTGAGGTGAGGCACTTCAACGCCGGTCGGCATCATCCAGCCCGTCCGGCGTTTGAGGACGAGGCCCGTTCAGGGCCGACAGCGGGGGTCTGGGGGCGGGGCAGCCCCTAGGGACGGGACGGGAAGGGGCGGAGGGGGCGACCAACCCCTCACCGCACCACCGCATACAGCACCTGCCCACCCGGCCCCCCAGCCACCGCCCGCAACCCGCCAACCCCCCGCAACCCCGCCTCCCGATCCACCACCCACCGCACCCCATACGCCCGCACAATCTCCCGCCGCTCACCCCCCGACGTCCCCACCGCGAAGTACCGCCGCACAGCAGCCCCCCGCCGCCCCTCATCCGCCAGAAAGAAGTCGGGATACCCAGGCGCCACGGTGTAAGCCCCATACGCCGGAATCTGCCGAGCCGGAAAGGTACGAGCCATCACCACATCCCCGTACTTCACCCACGGAGTGATCCAGTGGTACCCCACCCAAGGCTCCCGGTACTTGGCCGCCACCGCCTCCGGCAACAGCCCCCGTTCCACCACGTACCCCACAGTTCCCACCTGCGTCCAAGCCCCCACGGCCAACGCCCCGGCAACCACCCACCCCCACCCCACCCGCACAACCCCCCGCCGAGCCGCCCCCACCTCCACCGCCGCAGCGATCTGCGCCGGAATCAACGCGGCCGGCAGCACCCGCCCCCACGAGTAGTCCCCGCTGACCCCGCCCCACACGAACACCACCACCCCCAGCCCAAAGAACAACACCAACGGGTCCCACCGATCCCGCCACCACCGCACCACCAGCGCCACCGCCCCCACCAGCACCAGCCCGAACCGCCCGCCCAGATCCCGGTACAGCCCCCGATGCACCGACTCCAGACCCCCACCGGCCCCGAACAACGCGAAGAAGTCGTAGTACGGCCACAACCACAGCACCACCACCCCCACCACCAGCCCACCCCCGAGCCGCCCCCACACGGCCCTGTCCGGTCGCGCGGCGACCACCGTGGCGAGCGCGCCCAGCGATGCCACAACCCCCGAGAACTGATGGCAGAGCAGAATCACCCCCCACAGCACCCCGAGCCCGAGCCACGTCCCCCACCCGCCCGCCCCGCGCAGCGCCCCCGCCAGCCACGCCCAGAAATGAAACGCGAGCCCCAACGCGAACACACTCGGATACGACACCGTCAATGCCAACGAGTTGAGCCCCAGAAACCCGCTCCACGCGAACAGCACCGGCCCCCACAGAAACAGCAGACACAGCAACGCCAACGCCGGCGCAGCCCGGCGCGCGCTCAGCGTGCGGACGTACCGCCACACGCCCGTCACCAGCAGCCCCAGCCCCACTACGGCCGCGATCCGCAGCACCACGAAGACCGAAAACCCCGTCACCCGTGCGAGGCACCCGAGCAGCAGCATCCACGGCGAGTAGTACGGACTCGGCGTGTCCGCGTCCACGAGCGGATTCCCGGGGTGCACCAGACTGTGCCGCAACCGCTGGATCGTCGCCGCGTGCATCCCGAGGTCACCGGCCCACGGCAGCCGCACGATCACCAGGAGCAGCAGAAACAGCACCAGCGCGGCGACCACCAGGGGCGAGGTTCTAACCGCGGCGCGCATCGTGCCGGAACACCCAGGTGCGGTACACGAGGAAACGGAAGGCGGAGGCGAGCACGATCGACAGGGCCTTCACCGCGTTCGACTCCAGCGGCCCGCTCAGCCCGAGTCCGTGATAGCCGACGTAGAACAGCCCGCTTTCCATGACCACACCGAGCCCGCTGAAGCCGAAGAACAACCCGATCTGGCGTCGCGTACGTGCCGCCCGGTCGCGATAGGCGAAATAGCGGAAGCCCAGGTAATTGGTGCCCATGGCGACGACGCTGGCCAGCACGGTCGCGACCATGGCCCGCCACCCGAGGCCGTGCAGCAGCACATTGAAGACAACGAAGTTCACCGCGACGCCGCTTCCGCCGACGATCCCGAAGTTCACCACTTCACGGAGGACCCGCTTCACCGGCCGGACACGAGCGACGGGAGCGGCAACTCGCTCCTCGGAGATGTTCACAGTCACCTCATAAGCCTTAGCCCGAAACGGTAAGTCCTCCACTCGATTCGCCCTAAAGCCCGCCCAAAACCCGCCTAAGGCACGCCAAGAAAGGGCGCCCCGAGCCATTCCGGCCCGGGGCGCCCTGATGCTCGTACAGCCGATCCGTCAGCCTACGAATGCGTCAGCCTACGAATGAGTTCGTCTACGAATGAGTTCGTCTACGAACGCATCCGCCTACGAATGAGTCCGCAACAGCGTCCGCATCGTCCGCATCGCCACCGACAGAATCGCCAGGTCGAACGTCTCCGATCCCCTGATCTCGTCCAGAGTCGTCCGCGCCCGCCCCAGGATCGGCGCGTTCTTCTCCTCCCACGCCTTGAAGCGCTGCTCGGGAGTCGATGTGCCGTTGCCCACCGCCAGGACGTCGGCCGTGAGCGCCGAGTGGGCCGCGTACAGGTCCTCGCGGATGGAGGCGCGGGCCATGGACTGCCAGCGGTCGGCGCGGGGCAGCTCGATGATGCGGTCCATCAGCTGGGTGATGCGCAGGCGGTCGGCAAGGTCGTAGTAGACCTCGGCGACGTCCAGCGGCTCCCGGCCCATGCGGTCGGCGACCGAGACGATGTCGAGCGTCGGGAAGGCGGAGGAAAACCCGGACACGCGGGTGGCCAGCTCGTCCGGGACGCCGGCGCCGGTCAGCTCGTCGTAGATCTTCTGGTACCACTCCAGGTCCGCGCCCTTGAGCAGCTTCGGCAGCTGCGCCCACACCTGCTCGACCCGCTCGCCGAAGAAGTCGACGGTCTCGGCGAGCTGGAGCGGCTGCGGCCGGTTGTTGAGCAGCCAGCGCGTGCCGCGTTCCACCAGGCGGCGCGAGTGCAGCCGGATCCGGGTCAGTACGGCGGCCTCGACCTGGTTGTCGAGCCCCTCGACCCCGTCCCACACGACGCCGGAGCGGAAGATGGCGCGGGCCGCGGTCTGCGCCCGGACGATCTCCTCCAGCGAGGCGCCGGTCTCCTCGCGCAGACGGTGCAGGTAGGTCGTACCGCCCGTGTTGACCGTGTCGTTGACCAGGACGGTCGTGGTGATCTCGCGGTGCAGCGGGTGGGCGTCGATCCGCTCGGCGAACTGCTCGCGCAGGGCGCTCGGGAAGTACGCGTGCAGCAGACCGCGCAGGTAGGGATCGTCCGGCAGCGAGGTGTGCAGCAGCTCCTCGGCGACCGTGATCTTCGTGTACGCCAGCAGGACGGCCGTCTCCGGGCCGGTCAGGCCCTGTGCGGCGCCGAGACGTTCGCGGATCTGGCGGTCGGTGGGCAGGAACTCCAGGGCCCGGTCGAGGTGGCCCGCGCGGACCAGGTGGCGCATGTAGCGCTGCTGGGCGTGGAGCATGTCCTTGGACTGGGCGAGCGCGTTGGCGATCGCCACGTTCTGCGCGTAGTTGTTGCGCAGGACCAGGTGGCCGACCTCGTCGGTCATCTCGGCGAGCAGCTTGTTGCGCTGCTTGACGGTCATGTCACCGTCCGCGACCAGGCCGTTGAGCAGAATCTTGATGTTCACCTCGTGGTCGGAGGTGTCCACGCCGGCGCTGTTGTCGATGGCGTCCGTGTTGATCTTGCCGCCGTGCAGCGCGAACTCGATCCGGCCGAGCTGGGTCAGCCCCAGGTTGCCGCCCTCGCCGACGACCTTGACCCGCAGGTCCGCGCCGTCGACGCGGATCGCGTCGTTGGCCTTGTCGCCGACGTCCGCGTGGGTTTCCGTCGAGGCCTTGACGTACGTACCGATGCCGCCGTTCCACAGCAGGTCCACCGGCGCCTTGAGGATGGCCTTCATCAGCTCGGCCGGGGTCATCTTGGCGACCTTGCCCTCGATGCCGAGGGCCTGGCGGATGTGCGCGTTGACCGGGATCGCCTTGGCGGTACGGGGGAAGACTCCGCCGCCCGTGGAGATGAGCTCGGTGTCGTAGTCGGCCCAGCTGGAGCGCGGCAGCTCGAAGACGCGGCGGCGCTCGGCGTAGGAGGTGGCCGCGTCGGGCTTCGGGTCGATGAAGATGTGCCGGTGGTCGAAGGCGGCGACCAGGCGGATGTGCTCGCTGAGCAGCATGCCGTTGCCGAACACGTCGCCGGACATGTCGCCGATGCCGACGACCGTGAAGTCCTCGGCCTGCGTGTTCACGCCCAGCTCGCGGAAGTGCCTCTTCACGGACTCCCAGGCGCCGCGGGCGGTGATGCCCATGCCCTTGTGGTCGTAGCCCGCGCTGCCGCCGGAGGCGAAGGCGTCGCCGAGCCAGAAGTTGTAGGTCTCGGCGACCTCGTTGGCGATGTCCGAGAAGGTCGCGGTGCCCTTGTCGGCGGCGACGACCAGGTAGGTGTCGTCCCCGTCGTGCCTGACGACCTCGGCCGGGGGGACCACCTCTCCGGTGACCATGTTGTCGGTGATGTCGAGCAGCGCGGAGATGAAGGTCTTGTAGCTGCGGATGCCCTCCGCCAGCCAGGCGTCCCGGTCGACGGCCGGGTCGGGCAGCTGCTTGGCGACGAAGCCGCCCTTGGCGCCGACCGGCACGATGACGGTGTTCTTCACCATCTGCGCCTTGACCAGTCCGAGGATCTCGGTCCGGAAGTCCTCACGCCGGTCGGACCAGCGCAGCCCACCGCGCGCGACCTTCCCGAACCGCAGATGCACGCCTTCCACCCGCGGCGAGTACACCCAGATCTCGTACGCCGGACGCGGCGCCGGCAGGTCCGGGATCATCTGCGGGTCGAACTTCATGGAGACGTACTCGTGCGGCCTGGCGCCCGCCGCCTCCTGGAAGAAGTTCGTCCGGAGGGTCGCCTTGATGACGGTCAGGAAGGACCGCAGAATCCGGTCCTCGTCGAGAGAGGCGACCTGATCGAGGGCGGCGTCGAGCTCCTCCAGCAGGGCGTCGGTCAGCTCGGTGCCGGCGCGCTGCCGGTCCGGCGACATCCGCGCCTCGAACAGCGATACGAGCAGCCGGGTGGTGTGGACGTTGTTGCGGAGGGTGTCCTCCATGTAGTCCTGGCTGAACGTCGAGCCCGCCTGCCGCAGGTACTTCGCGTACGCCCGCAGCACCATCGCCTGGCGCCAGCTCAACCCCGCGCTCAGCACCAGGGCGTTGAAGCCGTCGTTCTCCGCCTGGCCGGTCCAGGTGGCGGAGAAGGCGTCCTGGAACCGCTCGCGCCCGTCGTCGCCGAGGTAGTCGCCGCTGCCGCCCTTCGGCTTGGGCATGCGCAGACCGAAGTCGTAGATCCAGGCGACGCTGCGGTCCGAGCAGCGCAGTTCGTACGGCCGCTCGTCCATCACCTCGACGCCGAGGCGATTGAGGACCGGCAGTACGGCCGACAGGGAGATGGAGGCACCCTTGCGGTAGATCTTGAACCGGCGCTCCTCGGGCGCCGCGCCCACGGGCTCGTACAGGCTCAGCGCGAAGTTCTTCTCCTCGGTGAGCTGTTCCACGTGCGCGAGGTCGGCGACCGCGGAGCGCGAGGAGTGGTCGGCCTTGTAGCCCTCGGGGAAGGCGTTGCCGTAGCGGCGCAGCAGCTCCGCGGCCCGCTCCTCGCCGAACTCGGCGTTCAGCGCCTCCGCGAACCCGTCGGCCCACGACCGCGCGGCCTCGACGAGCCGGGCCTCGATGCGCTCCTTGTCGCTGTCGCTGAGCTGGGGCAGCTCGGTGCCCTGCGGGACGCGGACGACGAAGTGCAGCCGGGAGAGGATCGACTCGGTGTTCCAGGCGGTGAAGTCGACGCTGGTGCCCCCGAGTTCCTCCTTCAGGATGTCGATGATCCGCAGCCGTACGCCGGTGGTGTACCGGTCACGGGGCAGATACACGAGAGCGGAGTAGTACCGCCCGTACTCGTCCTGCCGCAGGTAGAGCCGCAGCCGCCGCCGCTCCTGCAGGTAAAGAACGGACGTGACGATGGACTGCAGCTCGTCGACCGGGGTCTGGAAGAGCTCGTCCCGCGGATAGGTCTCGAGGATCTGCAGCAGATCCCGCCCGTCGTGGCTGTTGGGGGAGAACCCGGCGCGCTCCAGCACGTCCTCGACCTTGCGCCGGATGACGGGCACGCGACGCACGGACTCGGTGTAGGCGGCGGACGAGAACAGCCCTAGGAAGCGCCGCTCACCGATGACATTCCCGTCCGCGTCGAACTTCTTGACGCCGATGTAGTCCAGGTACGACGGCCGGTGCACGGTGGACCGGCTGTTGGCCTTGGTCAACACGAGCAGCTTGTGCTCGCGGGCCTTGGCGCGGGCGTCGGCGGGCAGCCGTTCGAAGGACGGGCTGACGGGGTGGCTCTCCTCGCTGGAGTGATGCGGGTCGGAGCGCAGAATGCCCAGCCCGGTGCCCGGCACCGCCGTCAGGGAGTCGTCCTCCCTGAGCTGGTACTCCCGATACCCGAGGAAGGTGAAGTGATCTGCGGCCAGCCAGCGCAGCAGCTCGCGGGCCTCTTCGATCTCCATCTCACGCAGGTCGGAGGCGATGGGCTCCTTGGGCAGTTCGTCGGCCATGCGCAGCGCCGCGTCCCGCATCTTCTCCCAGTCCTCGACGGCCTCACGGACGTCGGACAGGACGCGCAGCAGGTCGGTGGTGATCTGCTTCAGGTCGCCGCGGTCGGTCTCGCGGTCGATCTCGACGTGGATCCAGGACTCGATGTGGCCGTCGTGCGGCAGCTCGCCGGTGGGCGGGGTGGTGAGCAGCTCGACCAGCTTGCCGGTGACATCGCGCCGGACGACGATCTGCGGATGGATGACGACGTGGATTCCCCGCCCCTGCCGCGTGAGCTCGTTCGTCACGGAGTCGACGAGGAAGGGCATGTCGTCGGTGACGACTTCCACCACGGAGTGGCTGCACGTCCACCCGTTCTCTTCCACAGTGGGCGTGTGGACCCGCACGTTGGCCGTGCCCTGCGGGCGGTTCTCGGCCAGCCGGTAGTGCGAGAGCGCGGCTCCGAAGATGTCGACCGGGTCGCGGTCGGAGAGGTCCTCCGGGGCGGTGTGCAGGTAGTAGCGCTGGAGGAACGAGAGCACGGAGTCGTGGTCAGGGGCGCTCAGGGCTTCCGGGGTCTCCGGGGCGCCCTCGCCCGTCGTCCCAGTCGGTAGATGCCCCCCGACCGGGCTGTTCTCAGCGACCCGGGCGGCCCTCTCGAGCAGCTCGGCCTTGGCTTCGTCCAGCTTGGTCTGCATTGTCCTCTGGCTCCTGTCGCGCGCCGTTGCGTGACGTAGAAGGAAGTACGGTCTCTTCCCCTCCGACGTAACGCCGCGACGCGGGGTGTCCGGTCTGCTTCGACGCTATGCCGCGAGGTGAGATGAGCGGGGGGATATCAGCCATTCTCGACACGCCCGAGGGGTGTGACGCTGCTCTCTGCGTCCTAGGGGCCCCTAGGCCCCCATCCCACCCGCGAAGACCAGCGACCGCCACCCGGTCACGGATGTAGTCCGTGCTCCCCGGGCGCAGGGCAGGGACAACAAGGCCCCCGCGAACTATCGCGCTGATCACGCCACCAGGCTATCGCTCCTTACAGGGCCCCCGTCATGAGCCGTATGTGTACAAAACTGGGGGTGGAACTTTGACACTCTGCACAAGGACGGGTGCTGCTGGGCATGCGGGGGCGGCGCCATCCGACCGGGGGACGCGGGCGAACGCCACCCAGCCACACCAGCCGACCCGGAACACACGGACGAACACCACCCAGCCGGGCCAGCCGGGTCCGGGGGGCCCGTTCGGCGTTTGAGAACGAGGCCGCCCACCCCGATCCCCCACCCACCCAAGCAGCCACACCTCTCAGCACCGGCCAGCTGTACTCAGCCCGTCCGGCGTTTGAGGACGAGGCCGTTCAGGCCGAAGCGGGGGTCTGGGGGCGGTAGCCCCCAGGGGGGTGCTGGGGCAGAGCCCCGCCAGGGGTCCAGGGGACGCAGTCCCCGGCGGGGTTGAAGGGGCGGAGCCCCTGGGGATGGGACGGGTAGGGGCGGCGGGGGCGAGAAAACCCGACCCGGCACCAGCCCACGACCCCCGGCCGACCGCCCCCCTTGGCGATCCCACCCCCATGACGCACATTGCCCATACAACGGCCCACGCCCGCCCGAGAGGAGCCCCCACCATGACCGCGAAAATCCTCATCGTCACCGGCGACGCAGCAGAGTCACTGGAGGTCCTGTACCCCTACCAGCGCCTCCGCGAAGAGGGCTACGACGTCCACATCGCGGCCCCCACCCGCAAAACCCTCCGCTTCGTCGTCCACGACTTCGAACCCGGCTTCGACACCTACACCGAAAAGCCCGGCTACACCTGGCCCGCAGACCTGGCCTTCGCCGATGTCGACCCCGGCCAGTACGCCGCCCTGGTCATCCCCGGCGGCCGCGCCCCCGAATACCTCCGCAACGACCCCGAACTCCGCAAGATCCTGAAGTCCTTCTTCGACGCCGACAAACCCGTCGCCCAGATCTGCCACGGCCCCCTCCTCACCGCCGCGATCGACACCCTCCGCGGCCGCCGCGTCACGGCGTATCCCGCCCTGGAACCGGACATGCAGGCCGCCGGCGCCACCTTCCAGGACGCCGAGACGGTGGTCGACGGCACCCTGGTCTCCGCCCGCGCCTGGCCGGACCACTCCCGCTGGATGCGCGAGTTCCTCACGGTGCTGCGCGCAAAGGCCCCGGCGGTGTGACAAGAACTCACGCCGCCAACCGCTCCGCCTCCACAACCGCCTCCGCCAACGTATCCACCACAGGCACCCCCACCTCCTCCAGACTCGCCCGGCCGTGCGACCCCCCGGTGTACAGCACAGCCCGCGCCCCCACATGCAGCGCCGCCACCGCATCATCAGCGGCGTCCCCGATCACCACCGTACGAGCCGGATCCACCCCCGCGAGCGCACCAAGATGCCGCACCATGTGCTCGGCCTTGCTCCCCCCGGACGGCCCGACCCGCCCGTCGACACGGAGGAAGTGCGGCTCGATCCCGAATCCCCGCACCAGCGGGACGAGTTCCTCATGGACGTACATGCTGAGCAGAGACTGGCTGCGCCCCGCGGACCGCCACTCCACGAGCAGCTCCGCCACACCCTCCGTAAGACCGCACCGCACCCGGTGCTCGGCGTAGTACCGATGGAAGGTCTCGTCCATGATCTCCCACTCGGCCTCCGTCGGCAGCCGCCCCATCAACCGCTCGTAGAACTTCGGCACCGGCACGCAGTACAGCGCCCGGTACTGCTCCATCGTGATCGGCTCCAGCCCCAGCTCGGCGAAGGCCGCGTTCGTCGCCCCGATGATCGCGTCATTGTCGTGGAACAGCGTCCCGTTCCAGTCCCACACAATGTGCGCGCCTGTCTGCTTCCCCATGCCCCAAAACGTACCCGCCGCCGCTGACAATCATGAGACCCGCAGGTCAAAGCAGCGCTGAAGGAACCGTGAACCGCTGAGGGAACCGTGATCCACTGAGGGAACGATGATCCGCCGAAGGCACGGTGAACGCTCAGCCCCCGAGCCCCACCAGATTCGGGATCTCCTGCGTCGCGAACCACAGCAGCTCGTGATCCTCGGCCCCGTCCACGACGAACTGCGCGTCGTCGTCCCCACCGTCAGCCGCCGCCAGGGCCTCAGCCGCCGCGGCCACGTCCACCTCCGCGTCGCCCGAGTCGACATGCACGGATGCCGCCTTGGCCAGCGCCACGCTCCCCTCGACCCGCACCTGACCGAGCGCCGCAGGATCGAGCGCCCGGTCGGGATCGGCGGTCGCCGCCCCGTCGGGCACATCGACGGCGACCACAACCCGGCGCCGCGCCGCACCGGGGTCCGCCGCAAGCAACCGCAGTGAGGCCAGCGCGGCCCGGTTGAGCGCCGCGTACTCCAGCTCCTCGATGTCGTCGGAGAGGTACCACTCGCGCAACGCGGGCGTGACGGCGTACGCGACGAACGGCCCGCTTCCCAGCTCTCCCGTCTTGTACGCCTCGGCGAGACCGGGAAGGGTCAGGGGGACGTAGACGCGCATGGCTGGCCGCTTTCGTGGTCGGAGGCTGGCTCTGGTCCCTCTCGAAAGGGGCCTACGGCACCTCCCGGAGGGCCTTCAGGATACGTGCGCCGCGTCCCCTTTCGAGTCCCTGCCCACACCCCCGGAAGCGTCCACCCACGTCCCGGAATTCACCCGGCACGCCCCCGCCCCGACAGGATTTCGCCTCCTCCGATCACCCGGATAGGTGAACTCCCGGGCCACCCCGACCCACCCCCTTCCCTCCTTGCCGCTGCGGCCCGCAACCCCGTACAAGATCCCCAACCACGAAGTTACCGTCCGGTATCACCCGGACCGATCGAGCGGGGACACCATGCACAAGGTCATGACCAGGGCCAACCACCACTCCGGCACCCGCCCACCGAGCCGCCGCGACTCCCGCCGCCCCGGCGGCACACCACCCCGCACGCCGGGCGGGGGCACGACCCGCACCACGACCCCCGGCGGCCGTCCACCGGGCTCCCCTAGCGCCGGAGGTACGTCCGCCCGCACCAGGCCCACCGACACCCGCCCACCGACCGCCTCCAACACGCCCAGGACCACGACCACAGCCAGGACCCTAGCTACCACCACAGCCAGGACCCCCGCTACGACCACAGCCAGGACCCCAGCCACGCCCATGACGCCGGCCAGGGCCACTGCCCCCGCTACCACCCCGGCGACCCCAGCCATCCCCACAGCCCCCGCCCAGACCCCCCACAGGCCGCTCCCCCGCCCCCGCCCCACCGACGTCTTCGCCGACCGCCTCCTCGCCGTCCTGAGCGGCCAACGCCCCGTCCACTGGATGCTCCGGCACACCGCGGGCCGCGCCTACGACGAACTGGCCTGGCTCGCCGAACGCAGCCCCCTGCGCACCACCCGCGGCACCCTCCCTGTCGTCCGCGACATCGGCTACGAGTTCCCCCGCCCCGGCGCCATCGAGGCCTTCGCCCGCATCGGCGCCGGCGACCAACTGCGCGCCATGGCCTTCCGTCTGGAACAGGGCCGGGACCTGCGCTGGCGCTGCACCGCGGTGGAACTGGGCGGCCCACGCCCGCCCCACCCGTACGACGACTGACCCGGCGGAACGCCGAAGGGCCGGGCACCCTCGGGTGACCCGGCCCTTCAAACCACTCGGCCCTTCAAACCACTCGGCCTGCAAGCCGCTACGACGCCGCAGGCACCGTCACTTCTTACGGCGCCGCCCGCCCCGGGCCTGCTTGCGCCGCTCCGCGCGCGTGAGGCCGTCCGCCTCGGAACGCACGGGCTCGTCCTCGGCGAACTCGCCTTCGATGACGCCGCCCTCACCGTCCACTGTGGGCGCGGAGAAGTGCAGATCACGCCGCTGCGGGACGTCGAGTCCCTTGGCGCGGATCTCGGGACGCGAGCCCGCCTGCGCCGGCACCGCGTCCTGCTTGTCGAGCGACGGCTTGGCGTCCTCGACCGGGACCTCCTCGACCTGCTGCTCGACCTGGACCTCCAGGTTGAACAGGTAGCCGACGGACTCCTCCTTGATGCCCTCCATCATGGCGGTGAACATGTCGAAGCCCTCGCGCTGGTACTCGACCAGCGGGTCCTTCTGCGCCATCGCGCGCAGGCCGATGCCCTCCTGGAGATAGTCCATCTCGTAGAGGTGCTCGCGCCACTTGCGGTCCAGGACCGACAGCACGACCCGGCGCTCCAGCTCCCGCATGATCTCGGAGCCGAGCTGCGCCTCACGCGCCTCGTACTGCTCGTGGATGTCGTCCTTGATGGAGTCGGAGATGAACTCGGCGGTCAGCCCGGCCCGGTCGCCCGCCGCCTCCTCCAGTTCCTCGACGGTGACCTTCACCGGGTAGAGCTGCTTGAACGCGCCCCACAGCCGGTCCAGGTCCCAGTCCTCCGGGAAGCCCTCGGCGGTCTCCGCGCCGACGTACGCGTCGATCGTGTCGTCCATGAAGTGCTGGACCTGCTCGTGCAGGTCCTCGCCCTCCAGGACGCGGCGCCGCTCGCCGTAGATGACCTCGCGCTGGCGGTTGAGGACCTCGTCGTACTTCAGGACGTTCTTACGGGTTTCGAAGTTCTGCTGCTCGACCTGCGACTGGGCGGACGCGATCGCGCGCGTGACCATCTTGTTCTCGATCGGCACGTCGTCCGGGACGTTCGCCATCGACATCACGCGCTCGACCATCTGGGCCTTGAACAGGCGCATCAGGTCGTCGCCGAGGGAGAGGTAGAAGCGGGACTCGCCGGGGTCGCCCTGACGGCCGGAACGACCGCGCAGCTGGTTGTCGATACGCCGCGACTCGTGCCGCTCCGTACCGAGGACGTAGAGCCCACCGAGGTCCTTGACCTCTTCGAACTCGGCCTGCACGGCCTTCTCGGCCCTCTCGAGGGCGGCGGGCAGCGCCGCGGCCCACTCCTCGATGTGCTCCTCGGGGTCGAGGCCGCGCTGGCGCAGCTCCGCCTCGGCGAGGTCGTCGGGGTTGCCGCCCAGCTTGATGTCCGTACCACGACCGGCCATGTTGGTGGCGACGGTCACGGCTCCCTTGCGGCCGGCCTGGGCGACGATCGTCGCCTCACGGTCGTGCTGCTTGGCGTTCAGCACCTCGTGCTGGATACCGCGCTTGCTCAGCTGCTGCGACAGGTACTCGGACTTCTCGACCGACGTCGTACCGACGAGGATCGGCTGGCCCTTCTCGTGCTTCTCGGCGATGTCGTCGACGACCGCCTCGAACTTCGCGACCTCGGTGCGGTAGATCAGGTCCGACTGGTCCTTGCGGACCATCGGCCGGTTGGTCGGGATCGGGACCACGCCCAGCTTGTAGATCTGGTGGAACTCGGCGGCCTCGGTCAACGCCGTACCGGTCATGCCGGAGAGCTTGTCGTAGAGGCGGAAGAAGTTCTGCAGGGTGATCGTGGCGAGGGTCTGGTTCTCGTCCTTGATGTCCACCCCTTCCTTCGCCTCGATCGCCTGGTGCATGCCCTCGTTGTAGCGGCGGCCGGCGAGGATACGGCCGGTGTGCTCGTCGACGATCATGACTTCGCCGTCGATGACGACGTAGTCCTTGTCCTTCTTGAAGAGCTCCTTGGCCTTGATGGCGTTGTTCAGGTAGCCCACCAGCGGCGTGTTCACCGACTCGTAGAGGTTGTCGATGCCCAGCCAGTCCTCGACCTTGCTGACACCGGCCTCGTGGATGGCGACCGTGCGCTTCTTCTCGTCGACGTCGTAGTCGCCGGTCTCCTCGAGGCCCTTGAGGGGGTTGCCCGCCTCGCCGCGCTTGAGGCGCGTGACCAGCTTGGCGAAGTCGCCGTACCACTTGGTGGCCTGGTCGGCCGGGCCGGAGATGATCAGCGGCGTACGGGCCTCGTCGATGAGGATGGAGTCGACCTCGTCGACGATGGCGAAGTTGTGGCCGCGCTGGACGAGTTCGTCCTTGGACCACGCCATGTTGTCGCGCAGGTAGTCGAAGCCGAACTCGTTGTTCGTGCCGTACGTGATGTCGCACGCGTACTGCTCACGGCGCTGGGCCGGCGTCATGTTGGCGAGGATGCAACCGACTTCCAGGCCCAGGAACCTGTGGATGCGGCCCATCATCTCGGAGTCGCGCTCGGCCAGGTAGTCGTTGACCGTGATGATGTGGACGCCGTCTCCGGAGAGGGCGTTCAGGTACGCGGGCAGGGTGCCGACGAGGGTCTTGCCCTCACCGGTCTTCATCTCGGCCACATAGCCGAGGTGCAGGGCGGCACCGCCCATCATCTGGACGTCGTAGTGCCGCTGGCCGAGGACGCGCTTGGCGGCCTCTCGCACCGTGGCGAATGCCTCGGGAAGCAGGTCGTCCAGGCTCTCACCGTCTGCGTACCGCTGCTTGTACTCATCGGTGAGGGCCCGCAGCTCGGCGTCGGAGAGGTCGACGAAGTCCTCTTCGATGGAGTTGACCTGGTCCGCGATGCGGTGCAGCTTGCGCAGGATCTTGCCTTCGCCTGCACGCATGATCTTCGAGAGGACGGACACGGGGGTTGGTCTCCTTGCCGGTCGGGCCTGGGACGGTCGGTTTCCATTTGGCTTACTGAGCAACGGCCATCGTATGCGAGGACCCCGCCACGCCGGGAGGCCTGCCGGGACGGCGACCGTCCACTGCTTCACATCTCTTCAATGGGGACAACGTCCGGGGCCCGCGGATGGTGCCGCGTGGCTCCGACGAATTGCGCGAATTGTGATCACCCGCTCACGCAGAGCAAAAAGATGGCGCCTTCGCCGAAGCCCTGAGCAGAATCGGCCGATGGACCCCGTCACGCTCACCACCGACCGCCTGCTGCTGCGCACGGTCGGCCCGCAGGACACCGACGCCGTGTACGCGGCCGCCCAGGACCCCGACATCCAGCGCTGGACCTCGATCCCCTCGCCCTACCTCCTCGAACACGCCCGGAGCTTCACGGAACAACTCGTCCCCGACGGCTGGGCGAACGGTTCGACGCTCACCTGGGGCATCTTCCTCTCCGAAATCCTCTCCGAAGGGCAGGCCCTGGCGGGCATGCTCAGCCTCGGCCTGCGCTCCCGGGGCACGGTCGAGGTGGGCTTCTGGTGCGCCAAGGACCACCGCGGCAACGGCTACATCACCGAGGCCGCCCGCGCCACCTCCCACTGGGCCTTCACCCACCTGTCGGTGGACCGAGTGGAATGGCGCGCCGAAATCGGCAACAAGCCCTCCCGCGCGGTGGCGGAACGCGCCGGTTTCACCCTCGAGGGCGTCCTGCGCTCCGCGCTCATTCACCAGGGCGTACGCCGGGACTGCTGGATGGGTTCGCTCCTGCCCTCGGACCTGGGCCTGCCGTCGACGGCGCCCTATCTGCCGGCCCGCTCCTGAACTCCGCAGCGCGCACCGCAGCGAATCCCCAGCTCAGCGCCCGTTGTCAGACCCACCCCCTATCGTGCGGACCCATGACGACCTCGCGCCCCCTCGCCGAACTCTCCGCAGACGAGGCCCGCCGCATCGCCCTTCGCGCGCAGGGTTTCCTCGGCGCCCCCCTCCGCAAAGCGGGCGTCCGCGGCCTCCTTCGCCACCTGGGCGCGGTCCAACTGGACACGATCTCGGTCCTCGCCCGCTCCCACGAACTCATCCCGTACGCCCGCCTGGGAGCCGTGGGCCGCAAGACGATCGAGAGCGCGTACTGGAGGGACACTCACGCCTTCGAATACTGGTCCCACGCCGCCTGCGTACTCCCCATCGAGGAGTGGCCCCACTTCGCCTTCCGCCGCCGCGCCTACCGCAACCGCCCGCACTGGAACCACGAACTCCCCGACGGCACCTACGACCAGGTCATCAAGCAGCTCCGCGCCGAGGGCCCCCTCACCGCCACGGAATTGGGCGGCGCGAAGAGGACCAGTGAGTGGTGGGACTGGTCGGGCTCGAAGGTGGCCGTCGAGCGCGCCCTCATGTACGGCGAGGTGGTGTGCGTCGAGCGCCGCGGCTGGAAGCGCGTGTACGACCTGGCCGAACGCGCCGTCCCGGAAGCGCTGCTGCACGACGACCTGGACGACACCGAGTGCCTGCGTCGCCTGGTCCGCCTCGCCGGCCAGTCCCTGGGCGTCGGCACCCGCGCGGACATCGCCGACTACCACCGTCTCAAGGGCGAACAGGTCGAGGCGGTGATCGCAGACTCGGGCCTGGTCCCGGTCACGGTCGAGGGCTGGGGCAAGCCGGCCTGGGCCGACCCGGCCGCCCTGGAGACGCCCCCGCGCGGCCGCCACCGCACCACGCTGCTGTCCCCCTTCGACTCCCTCATCTGGGAACGCGCGCGCACGGAGCGGATCTTCGGCTTCACCCACCGCCTGGAGGCCTACGTCCCCAGGCAGAAGCGGGTGTACGGCTACTTCGCGATGCCCGTGCTGGCCGGCGGCCTCCTCGTCGGCCGCGTGGACCCGGCTCGCGAGGGCCGCACCCTGGTCGCCAAGCAGGTCAGCCTGGACGGCCCCAAGGCGGTCCCGGCGGTGGCTCAGGCGCTGGTCGAGGCGGCGAGCTGGGTGGACTGCACGGACGTACGTGTGGAACGGGTGGACGCGCCGGATCTGCGCGAGCCCCTCATGACGGAGCTCGCCCGCGCCCTCACCTGACCCTCACGCCTTCGTGGGATCTGCCGGCTCTACCGGATCTCGAGGATCTTCTCCCGCATCGCGTAGACCACGGCCTCCATCCTGGAGTGCAGCTGCAGCTTCTCCAGGATGTTGCGCACGTGGTTCTTCACGGTGTTCTCCGAGATGAACAATTCCTTGGCGATGTCCCGGTTGTTCATCCCGGTGGCGACGAGTTTGAGCACTTCCAGCTCACGGTCGGTGAGCCGCGGTGCCGGCACAAGACGGCGCTCGTCGGTCCGCTGGATCATCGATTTGAACTCGGTGAGCAGTTTCGACGCCATGGAAGGGCTGATCTGCGATTGCCCGTCGGCCACGGCGCGAATGGCGGTGGCCACCTCGTCCGTCGAGATCTCCTTCAGGAGATAACCGGTCGCGCCCGCCTTGATCGCGTCGTAGAGGTCGGCCTCCTCATCGCTGATCGTCAGCATGATGATCTTGGCGCTGGGGGCGACCTCCTTGATGGAGGTGCACGCCTCGATCCCGCCCCGCTTGGGCATCCGTACGTCCATCAGAACGATGTCCGGCAGCAGGTCGGCGGCCTTGTCCACGGCCTCCGCGCCGTCGCCCGCCTCCCCGATGACCTGGATGTCCTCCTCGGCCGCGAGCACGATCTCCAGGCCACGACGGAACAGGGCATGGTCGTCCACGACCAGGACACGGATCGGCTCCTTGCGTGGTGAGCCCGCGTCCGGGCCCATGCCGGCCGGGCCGTCCCCGGCGTCCTCGTCCTGCATCGGTCCGAAGCTGTCCGCCATCGTTCCTCCCCCTGAAGGCTGTGGCCTGTGGTTCTGTGCCATCGCCAACCCAAGGCAACGGCCCAGCGGTTGGGCCGGTGCGGCCATGATTTCATGCCCGGACGACACTGCGGTGACGGGCGGGGCGCGAAGTGGTCGCACACCGGTGCCCCTGGGGGCGCACACGCGCACCAGGGGCACCGGCTCAGCCGTCGGCCGGGTGATCAGCCGCCCAGCGTGCCACCCGCCGCGGGGGGTTGCGCCTGGGCGACCATCGGGTCCGTGCTGAGGTGGATGACGCCGTAGTCATAGGCGTGCCGCCGGTAGACAACACTCGGCTCCTTGGTCTCGGAGTCGATGAACAGGTAGAAGTCGTGCCCGACCAGCTCCATCTCGTAGAGGGCCTGGTCGAGGGTCATCGGGGAGGCGACGTGGGTCTTCTCACGAACGACGAGGGGACCTTCCCCCTTGACCTCCAGCGAGCCGATCTTCTTGGTGGGCACTGCGTCCGGCTCTTCCTCCCGGACGGCGTGGCCGTTGCCGTTGAGCGTCGCCGCGCCCGGAACGTGGTCGGGGACCTCGGCTGCCGTGAGCCGTCGTGCGCCTCGGCGTGAGAAGCGCTTGTCGTGCTGCCTGCGCAGCCGGGCTTCCAGCTTTTCCGCCGCCAGGTCGAGTGCCGCGTACGGGTCGCTGGCTGCCGCCTCCGCCCGGATCACCGGACCGCGGGAGCGGAGCGTGATCTCCACTCGGTCACTGCGGTCGGCCTGTCGGGGGTTGGGCTCCTTGGACACCTCGACGTCGAGGCTGATCACCTTGCCATCGAGCTTCTGGATCTTCTCCAGCTTCAGCTTCTCGGCCACGTGCTTGCGGAACCGCTCGGGCACCTCGGTCTTGCGGCCCTTGACGACGATGTCCACGCAGAACTCCGTTCCCGGATCGCTCCGCCTCGCTGCGGAGCATCTCCCTTTTGCACCAGGCTCCGGTGAGCCCCGGAACCTCGGACTCGGTGACTCCCACCTCCTCCCCCGCGGACGAGATCTCCACTCCACCGGTGCGGGTGATGTGAAAATCCCGCAGCACGGCATTCGGATACGAGAGGGCTGGCCTGCGCCTTTCTCTCACAACCGAACATATCTCGCCTGGACGGATGTCGTCACCCTCTACCGCGGCGTACCTCCGTTCAGGTGAATTGGCCCTCTTATTACCTGCAACGATGCGTCTTCGCAGTCAGTTCCGGTTCATTTCGAACGAATCCGGCGAAGCCGCGACCACGGCCGCACAGACCACGTCACGGGCACCGTCGGCGTCCGCCGGTCCCGCGGGGACGGCCGCCCGACCGGTCTCCTCCTCCGTCACTCCCGCCATCCGTTCCCCTCTGCATTCCCGAGTTGGTGCCCCGTACACCGCCGTTGTCGCCCTCTCCCCGTACGCTGCCTCCTCCGCCATCGCCGCCCGCACCGCACGCGCCGCCTCCGTCAGGGACGCGCCCGTCGTCATCAGGTCGTCGACGAGCACGACCCGTCCGCCCGAGAGCAGCCGACCGCCACCGGGCGCCACCACCAGCCCACCCGCGAGATTCGCCAGCCGCTGCCGGGAGTTGAGCCCCGACTGGTCGGCCACCGCCCGCCGCTGCCGCAGTACGGCGACCACACGCGCCGGCGTCCCGGCCCGCCGCAGCTCGCCGGCCGCCGCGAGCGCGAT
>NZ_NTGE01000063.1 GCF_002291145.1 Streptomyces sp. SA15 | reverse complement strand
ACCCCGGGCGCCCAGGTGCACGGGCGGGTCGAACCGCCCGTCGTGCCGGGCCAGGGCGGGGCACCGCGCATCGAGAGCCACGACGGCTCCCGGAGCGTGCCCGTCCGGGGCAGCGCGGCCGACCCGGCTCCCGTTGCCGGGGACACCCACGCCGGCCGCTCCGGCATCGCGGAACTCGCCGGGCCGGCCGGCATCGACGGTTCCCCCGACGCGTCGGCCCGTACGACGGCTCGGGACGACGCCACCGACATCGCCACCGGCACCGATCCGGACACCTCCGGAACCAGCCGCCGTAAGGGAACCCCCCTCCGGGGGACGGACGTGCCGCAGGGAGTGCGCCGGCGCGGCGGGCTCACGGCGTGGGCGCGGCGGCTGACCGGCGGACGCGGCGAACAGGGGGCGACCGGGCACGGGACGTACGACGAGACGGGGGACGCCGCCTCGGACACGACGGAGGCACCCCCGGCCACCGTCTCCCAGGCTCCCGAGGCCTGGCCGGACCCGGCGGCGCTGCTCCTGACGGCGCTGGGCCCCGGCCCGCGCCTGTGGGAGCGCGGACCGGGCCATCCGGAGGCGCTCACGGTGCGGCTGGGCACGGCCGACCGTGCGGCACCGGACGGCTCTGGGCTGCTGCCCGCGGTGCCGGTGACCGCCGATCTGCGCGAGGTCGGGGCGTTGGGGCTGGCCGGTCCGCGCGCGCGGCTGGCGGGGGTGGCCCGCGCGGTCGTCGCCCAGCTCGCCGCGCTGCACTCCCCCGACGCCCTGGAAATCGTCCTGATCAGCGCGGACCGCTCCCGCCCTCTGCAGGAGCGCACCGCCGAGTGGTCCTGGCTGGGCTGGCTGCCTCATCTGCGCCCGGGCCACGGCCAGGACTGCCGTCTCCTCCTCGCCTACGACCGCGAACAGGCCACGGCCCGCACGGACGAACTCCTCCGCCGCTTGGAGGACCACCTGGCGGAGGCGGGACCCACCCCCCTCGACGCCGCACCGCCTGCCGTCGGCGTTCCCGACAGCGGTGCGACGCGGCGCCCGTCCTGGGCCAGGGACGACGACCGGGCGGAGGAGGAAGGGGCCTGCTTCCCAGGGCCGTACACCGTGGTCGTCGTCGACGGCGACCCCCCGGGGGCCGCCGTGCGCGAAGCGGTGGCGCGGCTGGCCCTGGAGGGCCCGCGGGCCGGCATACACGTCGTGTGCCTCGCCGAGACGGCGCCCGCGTCGCCCGCCTCGCCGGTGACGGAGACGTACGAGGCGGCCTGCGCGGTGTCGCCGACGTTCCGTGAGTGCGGTGCGGTCACCCTGCTCAGCGGCGACGTGGCGACGGCGCTGCGGCTGATGCGCGTGGCGCGGACCGGGACGGCGGCGCCCGCGGGCACGCTGTCACAGTCCCCCCGTACCGGGGAGGCGCTGCCCAGCGGCCCCGTGGGGCACGGCACCGTGGCCGCGGTGGACGCCGTGTCGCTCGCCTGGGCCGAGCGGTTCGCGCGGGCGCTGGCGCCGCTGCGGGCGGAGGCGACGGCCGGTGAGCGGCACGCGCGCGTGTCCATGCCGTTGCCTCAGGCGGCGCGACTGCTGGACGAGTTGGGGCTGGCGAGGGCCACGCCGGCGTCGCTGATGGCGCGTTGGGCGGACGCGGCCGACGACAAGGAGTCGCTCGGCGGGCGGGCCTGGGCGGTGCTCGGGGCCGGTCCGCGCGGGCCGGTCGGCGCGGACCTCGTGGCCGAGGGCCCGCACCTGCTGATCGAGGGACCGCCGGGCAGCGGCCGTACGGAGCTGCTGCGAGCCGTGGTCGCGTCCCTCGCCGCCGCCGAGCGCCCCGACCGGCTGAGCGTGGTCCTGATGGACGGCCGCGACAACGTGGGCACCAGCGGCGGCGGACACGGAGAAGGACTGCGCGTCTGTACGGACGTCCCGCACGTCACCACCCACCTCTCCGCCAACGACCCGGTGCGGATGCGGGAGTTCGCCCAGTCCCTGAGCGCCGAGCTGAAGCGGCGCGCGGAGCTGCTCGGGCGGTCCGACTTCGCCGAATGGCACACCGGGCGTGTGGTGTCGGGCCGTATGGTCGCCCAGCGGACGGCGACGGCACGCGGGGCGTCCGGGACCGTGGTGACCGGGACCGGGGAGGCCACCGGAGATCTCGACACCCCGCCCAGCTCGACCCTCCGCCTGCGACCGGCGGCGGCGCGCCGCCGGACGGAGGCCGCCCCGCCGCTGCCCCGGCTGGTCGTGGTCGTCGACGACCTGGACGCGCTGGTCTCCCCCGGGCTGGGCTCACCGGGCAGACCCGCGGCCGGCTCGGTCATACGCGCGCTGGAGGCCGTGGCCCGGGACGGTGAGCGGCTCGGGGTGCACCTGGTGGCCGCGTCCGGCGTCGGCGGCCGTACGGCCCAGTCGGAACCGGCCCGCCGGGCCACCCTGCGCGTCACCCTCGACGAGCAGGCAGCCGGCCCGGACGAACCGGCCCCGGGGCGCGGGCGTCTGGTCCGACCGGATGGACGGGTGACGCCCTTTCAGGGCGGCCGGGTCACGGGGCGGATTCCGCGCACGGCGACGCTTCGGCCGACGGTCGTGCCATTGGAGTGGGAGCGAATGGGGGACCCACCGGCCCGACGTCCCGTGCGGGAGCTGGGCAATGGGCCGACGGACCTGGCGTTGCTGGCCAGTGCGTTGGAGAGGGCGGCGCGGGAGGTCGCGTCGGCCGAGGTGCCGTCCCTGCTGTAGTGCGGGATGCTGATGCGGGCTGTTCCTCGCAGCACCGGTCCCGCAACTCCGCGCCGTGGGCGCCACCGACGCCGGGTGCCTGGTCACAGGGGGGTCACGATCCCCTACTTGACAGCGGACGCGCTCTTGCCGCCCCCCACCCCAGGGCGTAGACCAGAGCGCACGGGACAGCGTTCGGACGTTCGACGAGGAACGATGAACGGGGCAGTGATGCGCAGGACGAGCAGCACCATCCGACAGCACCGGAAGCACAGGTCCGCGAAAACCGCGGCCGCCCTTATCGCGGGAGCCCTCGCGCTCTCGCTCACCGCCTGCGGCGGAGACGACGACAAGAGCAGCGACAGCGGCGCCACCGGTGGCACGGAGACCGGCACCACCGTCACCCTCCCCAAGCTGGACGGGCAGAGCCTGGAGGTCGCCGCCGTCTGGACCGGCGCCGAGCAGGAGAACTTCAAGAAGGTCCTCGCGGAGTTCGAGAAGCGCACCGGCGCCAAGGTGACCTTCGTCCCCGCGCAGGATCCGATCATCAACTTCCTCGGCTCGAAGATCGCGGGCGGGCAGCCGCCGGACATCGCGATGCTTCCGCAGCCGGGCGCCATAAAGCAGGCCGTGGACAAGAAATGGGCCAAGCCGCTGGGCGCCGACGCCACCAAGGAACTGCAGGAGAACTACTCCCAGGGCTGGCAGGACATCGGCAAGGTCGACGGCAAGCAGTACGGCGTGTACTACAAGGCCGCGAACAAGTCCCTGATCTGGTACAACGCCCAGGTCTTCGAGAACGCGGGCGCGAGTGAGCCCAAGACCTGGGACGAGCTCCTCACCACCGCGCAGACCGTCTACGACTCCGGTGTCACCCCGTTCTCGGTGGCCGGCGCCGACGGCTGGACCCTCACGGACTGGTTCGAGAACGTCTACCTCTCGCAGGCGGGCCCGGAGAAGTACGACCAGCTCGCCCAGCACGAGATCAAGTGGACGGACCCGTCCGTGAAGGACGCCCTCACCACTCTCGCCCAGATCTGGGGCAAGCAGGACTTCGTCGCGGGCGGCGCGGACGGCGCGCTGCAGACGGAGTTCCCGGCGTCCGTGACGCAGACCTTCACCGGCGGTGACCAGCCCAAGGCGGGCATGGTGTTCGAGGCCGACTTCGTGCAGGTCAACATCGGCGAGACCGAGGCGAAGATCGGCACGGACGCGAAGGTGTTCCCGTTCCCGGCCGTGGGCAGCGCCGCGCCCGTGGTCACCGGCGGCGACGCGGCCGTGATCCTCAAGGACTCCAAGGCGGCGCAGGCGCTGGCCACGTTCCTGGCCTCCCCGGACGCGGCGACCATCCAGGCGAAGCTGGGCGGCTACCTCTCGCCGAACAAGAACGTGGCGGACTCGGCGTACCCGAACGCGGTGCAGCAGAAGATGGCCAAGGCGCTCATCGCGGCCGGTGACGACTTCCGCTTCGACATGTCGGACCAGGCCCCGCAGGCCTTCGGCGGCACCCCCGGCAAGGGCGAGTGGAAGGCCCTCCAGGACTTCCTGAAGAACCCGAAGGACGTCGCGGGAGCGCAGCGGAAGCTGGAAGCCGACGCGGCCGCCGCCTACGGAGGCTGACGCGATGACGTCGGCTTCGGCGGCAGGGGTCCCACCGACCCCTGCCGCACCCAAGTCGCGCAAGAGCGTGACCGGCACCCGCAAGACCGTGGCAGCCCTGTTCCTGCTGCCCGCACTGGTGCTGCTGGGCGCGCTCGTGGTCTACCCGATCGGATACTCGGTCGTCCGCAGCTTCTATGACCAGTCGGGCGACGGCTTCGCCGGATTCGACAACTACCAGGCCCTGTTCACCGACGACGGCATCCGCACCGCCCTGAAGAACAACATCATCTGGGTGGTCTTCGCCCCGACGGTCGCCACCGCGCTCGGCCTGATCTTCGCGGTGCTGACCGAACGGGTGCGCTGGGGAACGGCGTTCAAGCTGGTCGTCTTCATGCCGATGGCGATCTCGATGCTGGCGGCGGGCATCATCTTCCGCCTCGTCTACGACCAGGACCCCGACAAGGGCGTCGCGAACGCCGTATGGGTCGGCATCCACGACACCTTCGCCGAGGCGTCCGCGTTCCCGAAGGCCCACCCGGGCCGCGAGTCGCCGCTCGTGGCGCAAGGGGGCGCCTTCATCACCAAGGCGACGGTCCGCACCGGGGACACCGTCACCCTCCCCCTCGTGGGCGTCGCCCCGGACCAGATGCCCGACGACGCGAAGCGGGCCGTGGCCCCGCAGGCCGACCCGGGGAAGATCTCCGGCACGACCTGGCAGGACTTCACACGCGGCAAGGGCGTGGGCAAGCTCGGCGCGCCCGACGCGTCCGAGTTCGGCTACCCCGGCATGAAGATCGAGGCGGTCAAGGACGGCAAGGTCGTCGAGTCGACGAAGGCCGCCGACGACGGCACCTTCACCCTGTCGTCCAAGGCCGATGGAGCCCAACTACGCCTTCCGGCAAGCAACTTCAAGGAGGCGTACAACGGCGTGGACTGGCTCGGCCCGTCGCTGGTCACGCCGGCCATCATCGGGTCGTACATCTGGATGTGGGCGGGCTTCGCGATGGTGCTGATCGCGGCCGGGCTGGCCGGGATCCCCCGTGAACTCCTGGAGGCCGCCCGTGTCGACGGCGCGAGCGAGTGGCAGGTGTTCCGCAGGGTCACGGTCCCCCTGCTCGCGCCGGTCCTCGCGGTCGTCGCCGTCACCCTGATGATCAACGTCCTGAAGATCTTCGACCTGGTCTTCATCATCGCCCCGGGCTCCTCGCAGGACGACGCGAACGTCCTCGCGCTGGAGCTGTACCGCAAGGGCTTCTCCGAGGACCAGCCGGGCATCGCGAGCGCCATCTCGGTGTTCCTGCTGCTCCTCGTCATCCCTGTGATGTGGTTCAACGTTCGCAGGCTCAGGCGGGAGGTACGGCGATGACGGCGGACGCCGGCAGCATCAGCAAGGCGGCACCCCCGCCCGTCACGATCCCCAAGGCCAAGCAGTCCCTCGGCTCCCGCCTCGCGGAACGCGTCAGCGGTGGTCTGGTCCGTGTCTTCCTCATCCTGGTCGGCCTGTTCTGGCTGGTCCCGACGATCGGTCTGCTGCTGTCCTCGCTGCGCACCCCGCAGGACATGGCGGCCAGCGGCTGGTGGGAGGTCCTCAGCAAACCGTCCCAACTCACCTTCGAGAGCTACGACAAGCTCCTGCAGAACAGCGACATCACCGACTCGCTCGTCAACACCGTGCTGATCACGGTCCCGGCGACGGTCCTCGTCGTCGTCATCGGCGCGCTCGCGGGTTACGCGTTCGCGTGGATGGAGTTCCCGGGCCGCGACTGGTGGTTCCTGGCCGTGGTCGGCCTGTTGGTGGTGCCGGTGCAGGTGGCGCTGATCCCGATCGCCGAACTCTTCGGAAAGATCGGCCTGTTCGGCTCGATGCTGGGTGTGATCCTCTTCCACACCGGCTTCGGTCTGCCCTTCGCGGTGTTCCTGCTGCGGAACTTCTTCGCGGAGATCCCGAGGGAGCTGCTGGAGGCGGCCCGGCTCGACGGCGCCGGTGAACTGCGCCTGTTCGCACGGGTCGTGATGCCGCTGGGCGGGCCGGCGATCGCGAGCCTGGGCATCTTCCAGTTCCTGTGGGTGTGGAACGACATGCTGATCGCGCTGGTGTTCACCGACTCCGGCAGCCAGCCGATCACGGTCGCCCTGCAGACGCAGGTACGCCAGTTCGGCAACAACATCGATGTCCTGGCGCCCGGCGCGTTCATCTCCATGGTGATCCCGCTGGCCGTGTTCTTCGCGTTCCAGCGGCAGTTCGTGTCCGGCGTGATGGCCGGCGCGGTCAAGTAGCCACGGCACCAGGACACTTCGCGAGGGGCGGACCGACACGGGTCCGCCCCTCGAAATTCATCCAGAATCCCCCGTATGCAGCACACAACGTAACCAACCGGCTCCATCGGCCGTTCCCGGGCAAGGCCCTGTCGTCCGCGCCGACCCATGGATGTCCCTTGCCCAGGTTCAGTGTCATTGTCCCCGCGTACAAGGTTCAGGCGTATTTGCACGAATGCCTGGAATCGGTGCTCTCCCAGTCGTATCCGGATGTGGAACTGATCGCGGTCGACGACGGCTCGCCGGACGCCTGCGGCGCGATCATCGACGAGTTCGCGGCCCGCGATCCGCGCGTCCGGCCGGTGCATCTGCCGCAGAACCAGGGGCTGGGCCCCGCCCGCAACGCCGGGATGCGCGAGGCGAGCGGCGACTACCTGCTCTTCCTGGACGGCGACGACACCCTCACCCCGCACGCGCTGCGGGCGATCGCCGACCGGCTGCTGGAGACCGGCGAGCCGGACGTCCTGGTCCACGACTACGCGCGCACCTACTGGTCGGGCCGGACCGTCCGCAACCAGGCCGCCGTCCATCTCGCCGAGCGGGGCCCGGCGCCCTTCCGCCTGGAGGACCGCCCGGGCCTGCTGCACCAGCTCATGGTCGCGTGGAACAAGGCGTACCGCCGGGAGTTCGTCGAGCGCGCGGGCTTCACCTTCCCGCCGGGCTACTACGAGGACACCCCCTGGACCTACCCGGTCCTGATGACCGCCGAGTCGATCGCGACGCTCGACCGGGTGTGCGTGCACTACCGGCAGCGCCGGCAGGGCAGCATCCTCGGCACCACCAGCCGCCGCCACTTCGATGTCTTCGAGCAGTACGACCGTGTCTTCGCGTATGTCGAGCAGCACCCCGAACTCGACCGCTGGCGCCCGGTGTTGTTCCGCCGCATGGTCGACCACCTGGCGACCGTGTTCGTCCGGCGCGACCGGCTGCCGCGCGAGGTGCGGGCGGAGTTCCTGCGCACCGCCCGCGCCCACTGCCGCCGCCACCGCGTCCCGGGCGTCCCCCTGCACACGCGGCTGCGGCACACCCTGGTCCACCTGGGCCTGCACCGCACCTTCCGCGCCCTGCAGGTCGCGTCGGCCCTGCGCCGCCGTACCGTCAGGCTCACCGCCAAACTCCTGCGCGCGACCCGGTCCGCCGCCCTGCGGCTGCACTACCGGATCCAGCGGCGCCTCCCGCTGCGCGCCGACCGTGCCGTCTTCTCCGCGTACGGGGGCCGCGGCCACGGCTGCAACCCGGGCGCGCTGGAGGCCGCGTTCCGCACCCACGCGCCGCACATCCGCACGGCGTGGGTCGCCCACCCCGAGCACCACCACACGGTCCCGGCCGCCACCCGACGCCTCAGCCCCGGCACGGCCGCCTACTGGACGGCGCTCGCCCGCTCCAAGTACCTGATCGACAACATCGACTTCGACCCCGGTCTGGTCAAGCGCCCCGGCCAGATCCTCGTCCAGACCCGGCACGGCACCCCGCTCAAGCACATGGGCCTCGACCTCCAGGAACACCCGGCGGCCGCCGCCGACACGGACTTCGCCGAGCAGCTGCGGGGCGTCGACCAGTGGGACTACGTCGTGTCCGCCAACCGCCACTCCTCCCTCGTCTGGGAACGCGTCCACCCCGGCGGCTACACCACGCTCGAATACGGCCAGCCCCGCAACGACGTCTTCCAGAAGACGACGTCGACGGAGGTGACCCGCCTGCGCGAGTCCCTCGGCATCCCCGAGGGCACGATCGCGATCCTGTACGCCCCCACCTACCGCGACTACCGCCGCACCCAGCGCACGACCCTCGATCTGCAACGCGTCCTGGACCGCCTCGGCCCCGGCTTCGTCATCCTGGCCCGCGCCCACCACACCTGCGGCGGCCCCCTCGTCACCGGTTCCAGCCGGGTCATCGACGTCACCGACCACAGAAGCGTCGAGCAGCTGTGCCTCGCCTCGGACGCCCTGGTCACCGACTACTCCTCGATCATGTTCGACTACGCCAACCTGGACCGGCCGATCGTGATCCACGCCGACGACTGGGAGGCGTACGAGGCGGCCCGCGGCACCTACTTCGACCTGCGCTCCTGTGCGCCGGGCGCGGTGGCGCGCAGCGAGGACGAGCTGATCGACATCTTCGCCACCGGCCACTGGCGCGGCTCACGCTCCGCCCAGCTGCGCTCCGCGTTCCGCGCGCGGTTCTGCCCGTACGACGACGGACGCGCGGCCGAGCGGGTCGTACGGCATGTGGTGCTGGGGGAGACGGGCCGGCCCCCGGTCGTACCGCTCGCCGAGCGCCACCCCGTGCCGTCCGCGGCCGAGGCGCTCGCGAGCAGCCCGATCGCCATCGTGCCGCATCCGGCCGGCCCCCTGACCGTCACCGACCGCACCTGAACGCCGTTCCCACTGCGGGGAGTTCGTATGCCCTCCAGCCCTTCGCGGCCCACCCCGAGCCGGCCGTCCACCTGGCGTCCGTCCGGACGGCCCGGCCGCCCCGGCCACCCCGGCCGCCCTGGGCCCTGTCGTCACATTCCCGTCGTCCGCCCGAAGGGCGGGCCCCGCGGCGTCAGGTGCGTGCTCTCGGCGTGCCGGGCGCAGGCCCTCGTACTGGTTGTACGTGGGCCTGTGCCCGGTGCGGCGAGTGGGGGCACCTCCCACGCCCTTAAGGCAGTGGGGGAGCGTGCATGGCGTCGCGGGGCAGGCGGGAATGTGACGACAGGGCCCAGCGCCGCGTGAGGCGCCATGGCTCCCCGAGAACCTTGAGAACACCCACAGAAAGAGCAGAATGCCCCGCTTCAGCATCATCGTTCCGTCCCATGGGGTAGCGGGCCGGCTGGCCCAGGCGCTGGACTCGGTCCTCGCCCAGTCCTCCGGTGACTTCGAGCTGATCCCGGTCTGCGACGGGCCCGACTCCCCCGCCGCGGACGTCGCCGCCGGGCACGCGCGTCGGGACTCCCGGGTGGCCCCGGTGCACTCGCCGCCGTCGGCGGGCCTGGCCGGGGCGCGCAACACCGGGATGCGGGCGGCGACCGGCGCGTATCTGCTGTTTCTCGACGGCGACGACGTCCTCGTCCCGGGCGCGCTGGCCGCGCTGGACGCACGCCTGACGGAGACCGGCGACATCGACGTGCTGCACTTCGAGCACGAGCGCACGCCGTGGTGGGAGGGCGAGCCCAGCAACCCGGCGGCACCGGTGCTCGCGACGGCACCGCCCGGCGTCTTCTCCCCCGACCGGGCCCCGCAGCTGACCGGCGTGCAGCTCCCGGCGTGGAGCGCTGCCTACCGCCGTGCCTTCGTCACCGATCACCAACTCCACTTCCCCGGCGGTCATTTCACCGACATCGGCTTCGGTGGTCTGGCCGCGCTGAAGGCGGAGCGGGTCGCGGTGGAGTGCTCGGTCGTCGTACGGCATCTGGTGCGCCGGCAGGGCAACCGTCTCAACCTGCCGGGCGAGCACCACTTCGAACTGCTCGACCAGGCCGACCTGGTGCTCACCCGCGCCACCGAGCAGGGCCTGTCCGGCGAGCGGCTGCACGCCCTGTTCGAGCACCTCTTCGCCGCCGTCCTGAAGACCGCCGCCCACCCCCGACGGCTGCCCTCCCAGCGCCGCGCCTACTTCCGCCGGGCGAGCAGGCTGTACCGGCACCACCGCCCCGCCGGGTTCCGGGCGCCGGGCGGCAGCCTGGGCGTGCAGCACCGGCTGCTGGCGAGCGGCTCGTACGCGGCCTTCCGCGCCCTGCGCGGCGCCAACCAGCAAGCCTCCAGGACGCTCGAGCACCTCCCGCGCCCCCACATGCTGCGCACCCGCCTGCTCTACCAACATCACCTACGCCGCCCCCTCGATCCCCACCTCGCCGTGTACTGCGCCTATTGGGGCCGCGGATACGCCTGCAACCCAGCCGCGATCCACGCCAAGGCCCGCGAACTCGCCCCGCACATCCGCTCGGTGTTCCTGGTGGAGCCCGACCACGCGCACGCCATGCCGGACGGTATCGACTACGCCGTCATCGGCAGCCACCGCTACTGGGAGGTGCTGGCCCGCGCCAAGTACCTGATCAACAACGCCAACTTCGCGGAGGGCGTGGTCAAGCGCCCCGGCAGCGTGCACGTCCAGACGCAGCACGGCACCCCGCTGAAGACGATGGGCGTCGACCAGTCGACGTACCCGGTGGTGGCCGCCGCGACCGGCAGCTTCGCCAAGCTGCTGGGCCGGGTGGACCGCTGGGACTACAACCTCTCGTCCAACCGCCATTCCACTCAGATGTGGGAGCGCGCCTTCCCGGGCTCGTACGAGCACCTGGAGTACGGCTATCCGCGCAACGACGTCTACTACACGGCGACCGCGGACGACGTGGCCCGGATCCGCCGGGAGCTGGGCGTCCCCGAGGGCAAGACGGCCGTGCTCTACGCCCCCACCCACCGCGACCACCACACCGGATTCGAGACCGGCCTGGATCTGGAGGCCTTCTGCGAGGAGGCCGGTGAGGACGTGGTCGTGCTGCTGCGCGCCCACTACTTCTACGACCGGGCCGGGAAGAAGAGCAGCGGCCGGATCATCGACGTGACCGCCCACCGCTCTTCCGAGGACGTCTGCCTGGCCGCCGACGCCCTCGTCACCGACTACTCGTCGATCATGTTCGACTACGCCAACCTGGACCGGCCGATCGTCGTGTACGCCGACGACTGGGAGGTCTACCGGGAGACGCGCGGCGTCTACTTCGACCTCATGGTGGCCCCGCCGGGCCCGGTGGCCCGGACGCCTCAGGACCTGGCACGGGTCTTCCGCGACGGCTCGTACGCGGATTCCCGGTCGGCCGCGGGGCGGGCCCGCTTCCGTGAGCGCTTCTGCCAGTTCGACGACGGACGCGCCGCCGAACGCGTCGTACGCCGGGTGTTCCTGGGCGAGCCGCCGGAGGCGATCCCACCGGTGATCCCGCTCGCGGAGCGCGTCCCGGCCCCCGCCGCCACCCTCGTAAGGAGCTGACCCCGCAGTGCCCCGCTTCAGCGTGATCATCCCGTGCTTCAAGGTGCAGGGCTTCCTGCGCGAGTGCCTCGACTCGGTCCTGGAGCAGTCCTACCGGGACATCGAGGTCATCGCCGTGAACGACTGCTCGCCGGACGGCTGCGGCGCGATCCTCGACGAGTACGCGGCCCGCGACGCGCGCGTCCGTGTGCTGCACCTGCCGGAGAACGTCGGTCTCGGCCGCGCCCGCAACGCCGGGATGCCGCACGCCACCGGCGACTTCCTGTTCTTCCTCGACAGCGACGACACCCTCACGCCGGGGGCGCTGCGCGCGATGGCCGACCGGTTGGCGGAGACCTCCGATCCGGATGTGCTGATCTTCGACTACGCGCGCACGTACTGGTGGGGCGGGACGCGCCGGAACGTGCTCGCGCATGTGCTCGCGGAGGCCGGCGGTGGGTGTTTCACGGTGGCCGAACGCCCGGAGATCCTCGACCTGTTGATGGTGGTGTGGAACAAGGTCTACCGCCGCGACTTCGTCGAGCGCGAGGGCTTCGTCTTCCCGCCCGGCTACTACGAGGACACACCCTGGACCTTCCCGGTCCTGCTCAGCGCCGAGCGGATCGCCACCCTTGACCGGATCTGCCTGAACTACCGCCAGCGCCGCCAGGGCAACATCCTGTCCACCACCAGCCGCAAGCACTTCGACATCCACGACCAGTACGAGCGGGTCTTCGCCTACGTCGACTCCCGGCCGCGGCTGGCGAGTTGGCGGCCGTATCTGCACGCCAAGATGGGCGAGCACTGCCTGGACATCCTCTCCAAGCCGGACCGGCTGCCCCCGTCCGGCAAGGGCGAGTTCTTCCGCCGTACGGCCGAGATGTTCCGCGAGCACAAGCCGCCAGGCATCTCCATCGCCCCCGAACTGCGCGTGCTGGAAGGCAGCTACGCGATGTACGCCGTCAAGCGTCAGGCCGGGCGGGCCGGGCGGGAGGTCGGGCGGCGCGCACAGCAGGTGCGGCGGGCGGCGGCCGTACGGATGGCACGCGGCCGGTCCGCGCTGTCCGCACGCCGCTCCCTCGACCCGAACCTCGTCGTCTACTCGGCCTTCTCGCACCGGGGCGTCCTCGGCGACCCGGCCGCGATCTACCGCAAGGCGCGGGAGATCGCCCCGCACCTGCGCGGGGTGTGGGTGGTCCAGGACGAGCAGCAGGCCGCGCTGCTCCCGCCGGACGTCGAGCACGTCCTCCTCGACTCCCCGCGCTATCGCCGTATCACCGCCCGGGCCATGTACTTCGTCAACAACGTCAACTGGCCCGGCGCCCTGCCCAAGCGACCCGGCAGCGTCCACATCCACACCCATCAGGGCACCCCGCTGAAGTACATGGGCGCCGACCTGCTGGCCAAGCCGGGCGCCCGGCACGGCTTGGACGTGCCGCAGATGCTGCGCCGCGCCGACCGCTGGGACTACAGCCTGGTCGCCAACCGCCACTCCGAGCTGGTGTGGGAGCGGGCGTATCCGTGCCACTTCACCTCGCTGCGGACGGGCAGCCCGCGCAACGACGTGCTGGTCAACGCCCGGCCGGGGGACGCCGAGGCCGTGCGTGCCCGGCTGGGCATCCCCGCCGACCACACGGTCGTGCTGTACGCGCCGACACGCCGCGACTACCGCCGGGGCGGTCACGTCGACCGCGTCGACCTGGCCCGGTTCGCAGAGGACCTCGGCGCCGGCCACACCCTCGTGGTCCGCCTGCATCCGTCTCTCGCCACCGGCCCCGCGCGCGGGATGGGCCTCGCCGAGTTGCACCGGCGCGGCATCCTGGTCGACGCCACCGACGAACCGCACGTCGAGGACGTCCTGCTCGCCTCCGACGTCCTGGTCACCGACTACTCGGCCCTGATGTTCGACTACGCCCTCCTCGACCGGCCGATCGTCGTCCACGCCGACGACTGGGGCGCGTACGCGGCGAGCCGGGGCACCTACTTCGACATCACCGCCGAGGCACCGGGACATGTCTCGCGCTCCTACCGGGAGCTGGCATGGCTGTTCGCCTCCCGGACCTGGCGGGACGAGGAGTCGGCGCGGCTGCGGGCGGCCTTCAGGGACCGGTTCTGCGAGTACGACGACGGACGCGCCGCCGAGCGGGTCGTACGCCTCCTCACGCTGGGGGAGCCGGGCGACGCGCCGCTTCCCGCGGCCCGCAGGACCCCTGCCGTCCCCGCGGAGCCCAAGGCGCTGATCGAGCGATGACGACACCCGCCGCCCCCGAGACCGCTCCCTCCGTGCCCGGCCGGCGGGTCCCGTGGACGCGGCTACCGGCCACCCCGCGGCCTGTGCTGCGACGGCCTGTGCGGTGGTGGTGGTCCACGGCGCTGGTCGCTCTGCCCACGGCGGTGCTGTGCCTGCTGGGCTACCGGCGTCGCTGGATCTGCGACGACGGTCTCATCTACCTGCGCCCGGTGCGGCAGATCCTGGCCGGCAACGGACCTGTGTTCAACGTGGGGGAACGGGCGGAGAGTTCGACGGGAACGCTGTGGCAGTGGCTGCTCGCGCTCGTCACCTGGGTCACCGATGACGATCCCGCGTTCCTCGCGGTCGGCCTCGGGCTGCTGCTGAGCACCGCCGGGTTCGCGCTCGCCCTGCACGCCACGTGCCGCCTGCACCGGAACGCGAGGCCGCTGCTCCCGGCGGGCGTGGTCGTTCTGCTGGCCGTGCCGCCGTTCTGGTCGTACATGACCTCGGGCCTGGAGAGCGGCCTCGGCACGTTCTGGACGGGCTTGTCGTGGTGGCTGCTGACGCGCACCCGACGTGGCCTCAGTGCCCGCACGGCATACGCCGCGGCCTTCGTCCTCGGACTGGGTCCGCTGGTCCGCCCCGACCTGATGATCGTCACGGTCTGCTTCCTGGCCGCCCTCGGGTACGTGCTGCGGCCTTCCGTGCGGCGCGGCGCGGGGATGCTCGCCGTGGCGGGAGTGCTCCCCCTCGCGTACGAGATCTTCCGAGCGGGCTACTACGGGGTCCTTGTGCCGCTGCCCGGCATCGCCAAGGAGGCGGGCGCCAGCCATTGGCGCCGGGGTGCCGGCTATGTGCAGGAGACGCTCGGCCCGTACTGGCTGTGGCCCGTGATCCCCGTGCTCGTCGCCGTGCTCGTGCTGCTGCTGGTGCGCACGCGTCGGCAGCGGCGGGCCGGGGACTGCGCGCGGGTCTCGTTCGCCGTGCTGCTGGCCCCGATCGGCGCGGGGCTGCTGCTGGCCGGCTACGTGGTACGCGTCGGCGGTGACTACATGCACGCCCGCATGATCCTGCCCGCCCTCCTGCTGTTGCTCCTTCCGGTGCTGGTCGTACCCGCCGATCGGTCGACCGCGGTCGCGAGCGGGCTGCTGGCGGTGTGGTTGTGCGCGGCGGTCAGCCCTCTCAGGACACCGTTCGACGTGCGGTCCACGCCGACCACCTTCAACGTGCGCAGTTCCGACGTGGAGGGTGTCGGCGACCACAATCCGGTGCGCAGCGCCAGCTGGGTGGACAACTGGCCGGCCCTTCCCGAGGGGCGCGGCATGCTGGCACAGGCGGTGGCCGCGCCACGGCCCACGTTGCTGTACTTCGACACCAGGCGCCGTCTGCATGCCGCGCCGATGCGTGCGGACTCCCCGTACAACGTGGTGATCGTGGGACGTCATCTCGGTGTCACGGGGGCCGCGGCGCCGCTGGACACCTACGTCAACGACGCCTGGGGGCTGGCCAGCCCCATCGGTGCGCATCTGGCGCTGGAGCGCTACAGCTGGCCCGGTCACGAGAAGTTCCTGCGCAACCACTGGGTCTTCGCGGAATGGGCGGTGCGGCACCCCTCCCCTGCCGACCTGCTTCGCGCGGGGACCACACCGGAGCAGGTCGCGGCGGCCCGTGCCGCCCTGGACTGTGGCCGGCTCGCCGAACTGCGGGAGTCGGTACGGGCGCCCCTCACCGCCGAGCGCTTCTGGCGGAACCTGACGGGTGCCTTCGAGCGCACCCAGTTCCGGTTTCCCCGCCGGCCCCCGGCCGCGGAACGCGAGCTCTGCGGGGAGTGACGGCCCGGGCAGGCAGGCCCCTAGAAGCTCCTGGGAGCAGACGGGGGGCCTCCACGTTGGCGCAAGTGCCTCACTCGATGAAGTGACACCCGCTCATGCCATGCCCGGCGGCCGGACGGGCGGGCGGAAACATTCGGCCCATGCCCCAGACTCCCTCTCCCGACCGTCCAGTGAGCGCCGGAGTCCTCGGCCGGCGGACCGTGCGCGGCGCGACGGCACTGCGCGGCCGTACCTGGCGCCCCACTCCGTACCAGGTCTTCGGCGCTCTGTTCTGGCTGGTGATGACGCTGGCGTTCTGGCGGATCCCGCTGTGCTGCGACGCCGGGCAGCACGCGGCGGTCGTCGAGCGGCTCAAGGCGAGCCTGCTGCACCCCGCCCACTCGATGGCGGACCTGCCGGGCGCGGGCAGCCCGTACTACGGTCCGTACGCCGTCGCCCAGGGCGCCCTCGCGCGGCTGACGGGGCTGTCGGGGTGGGAGGTTCTCAGGCTCGCCGGGCCGGTGCACCTGATCGTCCTGCTGACGGGGGTCGGCCGTTTCGTACGGACCCTCACACCCCGCCCGTGGGCGCCCGTGCTCGCGGTGCTCTTCATGACGCTGTTGTGGGGCACCGAGCGGGTCCTGTGGAGCGGCTATCTCGGGCTGATGTCGATGACGACGAACCTCAGCTATCCGTCGGCGTTCGCCATCGGGCTGTCGTTCTGGGCGTGGGCGCTGACGAGCTCACGCGCGTCGGAGAACGAGGCGGCCGTCCGGCCCATCGGTCCGCGCGGGCTCGGCGGCTGGTGGGGGTACGTGGGGATCGGTGTCCTGTACGGCCTGGTCCTGCTCGTGCATCCGGTCACGGCCGTCTCGGCGGCGACCGGGGCGATGGCGATCGTGGCGGCGCGGCAGCGCGCGTGGCGGGGTCGTGTCGTGGCCCGGTGGGCCGTCGCGGGAGCCGCCGCCGTGGCGTTCGCCGCGTCCTGGCCGTACTACGACGTCCTGTCGCTGACCGGTGACACCGGCATGGACCGGATGCATCGACGGCTGTACGAGGGGATGGCCAAAAACTCCTGGCTGGCGCTGCTCGGGGCGCCCGCGCTGTGGTGGCGCGCCCGGCGATCGGCGCGCGACCCGTTGGTGCTGATGTTCGTGTTGCAGAGCCTGGTGGTGGCGTACGGGTGGGTGAGCGGGCACTACACGTTCGCCAGGGCTCTGTGGTCGGTGCTGGTGGCACTGCAGTTCGCACTGGCGGTGGAGCTGGCGGCGCCGCGGCCCTGGGGGTGGCGGCGGAAGGTGCTGGGCTGGGCGGCGGTCGTCGGTGCGTGCGTCGGGTTCTGCACGGTGCAGGCCGGGGCGGTCGTGCCGCGCTCGCTGGATCCGGTGGGTTTCGAGCAGCCGCCGCGCTGGCCGACGTACGGGTGGGCGGCGCGGCACATCGGGCCCGGCGAAGTGGTGATCACCGACGGGTTCACCGCCAGTCGCCTCATCGCCGGGTACGGGCCGAACCTCGCCGCGCCCATCTGGCCCGACCCCGCCCTGGACGAGCGGGAGCGCAGACGCCGGCTCACCGACGTCCGCGCCTACCTCAACCCGGGCTCGACCCGCGCCGAGCGCACCGCCGTCGCCCGCCGCTACCACGTGCGGTGGCTGCTGCTGACACGGGACCACCCGGTGCCCGAGGAGGCGGTGGTGGTGGCGTGGAGCCGGCGGACGGGGGAGGTGCTGGCGCGGGTGGGACCTCCGGTTACTCGATGACGAGGTCGACCTCGATGTTGCCGCGGGTGGCGTTGGAGTAGGGGCAGACCTGGTGGGCCTGCTCGACCAGCTTGCGGCCGGTCGCCTGGTCCACGGTGTCGGGCAGCTCGACGCGGAGGGTGACCTTGAGGCCGAAGCCCTCGCCCTGCTTGCCTATGCCGACCTCGGCGGTGACGGCGGCGTCGCTGACGTCGATCTTGGCCTGGCGGCCGACGAGACCGAGGGCGCTGCCGAAGCAGGCGGCGTAACCGGCGGCGAACAGCTGCTCCGGGTTGGTGCCCTGCCCGTTGCCACCCATCTCCACCGGTATGCCGAGCGCGAGGTCGATCTTGCCGTCGGAGGAGACGGCGCGGCCTTCGCGGCCGTGGGTGGCGGTGGCGACGGCGGTGTAGAGCGCGTCCATGGAAGACCATCCCTCTCGAGTCATGTTGCGGCGGCCCGGTCGGGCCGCCTCACCCCAGAAGTAGAGCACACAATTCAATTGCACACAATTAAATGACGGACAAGAGCTATCCTGGGGGCATGACCACGCCCACAGCGGACTGGCTCCGCCTCGACCAGCAGATCTGCTTCTCCCTGAACGCGGCCTCGCGCGCCTTCGGCGGCGTCTACCGGGTGGTCCTCAAGGACCTCGGGCTGACGTACCCGCAGTACCTGGTGATGCTGGTGCTGTGGGAGCACGGCGACCTGCCCGTGAAGAAGCTGGGTGAACACCTGCGCCTGGACTCCGGCACGCTGTCGCCGCTGCTGAAGCGGCTGGAGGCGGCCGGGCTGGTACGCCGGGAGCGCAGCGCCCGCGACGAACGCTCCGTGGACGTACGGCTGACCGAGGAGGGTGTGGCGCTGCGCGAACGCGCGCTCCAGGTGCCGCGCCGCATCGCCGCCGCGACCGGTTTCGACCTCGACGAGATCCGCGACCTGCGCGCTCGCCTCGACCGGCTCACCACCGCACTGGACGCGTCCTGCCTGTCTGGGACGTCGGGGGACTCGCGAGCGGGCGACTCGTAGGCGGGGGACTCGCGGGCGGGCGACTCGTAGGCGGGGAACTCGTAGGCGGGCGACTCGTAGGCGGGCGGCGGACGTAGAGGCGGAGGGTCACGCGGCCGTGGACGTACTCCTCACGGGGGATGAACCGCCCCGCGAGGACCGCGAGTTTGGCGCGCTCGGTCGGGTCGTCCGGCGGTCGGCGCGAGCGCAGGAGGTCCGACTGGGCGACGACCCAGACGCGGTCCGCCGAGACGAGGCTGTGCCGCAGCTCCCGGGGGGTGGTTTCGCGGCCGCTCAGCGTTCCCGACCGGGGCCCGGAATCCCGTAGCGCGACGTCCCTGGCCCCCCGGAACCCGTTGGGGTAAGCCAACGCCGTAAGGCGCCAGGCCGACGGCAGGAACAGCACCGGCTCGCCGGGACGGATCCGGTGAGCGGCGAGAGCGGAGACGGCGGCGAGGTTCTCGGGCCGGTGGGCCGGAGACCGGTCGTGGCGGTGGAGCGGGAGGCAGTGGAGGAAGGCGAGGGCGATGGCCAGGACTCCGGTGAGGACGACGGGACGGCCGCACGACAGCCGGTGACCACCGAGCCGCAGGTGACCCACGGCCCCGGCCACCCGGTCGGCGCCCGCCGCCACCAGCAACGGCGCCCCCGCCAGCGCGTACAGCACATACCGGTCGTGGTAGAGGGGCTGGAACTGCGACACGGCCATCAGGATCCCCGGCGGCACCACCAGCAGGGGAAGGGCGACCACCGCCACTCGCCCCGCCCCTGGGGCCTGGGTCGGAGGTGGCGCCTGCCGGGCGGACGACGCCACTTCCGACCCAGGCCCCAGACCCACCGCCGCCAGCAGGACGGACGCCCAGAACACCACCCCCGTCGGGCCGACCGCGGCACTCCGCGCCAGCCCCTCGACCCGCTCCCACCCCGGCGCCACCAGCCACGCCACCTGCCCCGCCTGCCGCTGGGACGCCCAGACCAGCGGCAGCAGGACCACGCCCGCCGCCCCCGCCGCACGTCCCCAGCCGAACCACACCCGGCTCGGCACCCGCGCCAGCGCCAGCGTCGTCGCGTGCGCGCAGAGCACCAGTACGGCCAGCTCGTGCAGCAGGCAGGTCACGGCGACGACACCCGCGTACGGCCACCAGGGCCGCCCCGGCCGGTCCGACCGCTCGTCCACCGCACGCACCAGCAGCAGCGTCGCACCCGCCGCACCCGCCGCGACGAGCGCGTACGACCGGCCCTCCTGCGCGTAGTGGCCGGTCATCGGCGTGACCGCGTAGAGCAGACCCGCCCACAGCCCGACCCGCGGCCGGGCCAGCCGTACGCCGAGGGCCGCGACCAGGCCGGCTGTCGCGGCGGCCGCGCACACGGACGGCAGGCGCAGGACGACCTCGCCGGGGTGGACGGCGAGGACGGCGTGCATGAACAGGTAGTACAGGCCGTGCACGGCGTCCATCTCGTGCAGCAGCTGCCAGATCTGCGGCACCGTCCGCCGCCCGACCGCGAACGTGACGCTTTCGTCGCCCCATATGCCGCCGCGATCGAGCCCCCACAGCCCGATCGCGAACATCACGGTCGTGGGCACCGCCACGGCGACCACGTCCGCGCCGACTCGGCCGACCCTGCTCGGCTCCCCGCTCATCACGATCGGGATTTTGTGTGGCTGGTAAGCCATCAGCAACGATTGGCGGCATATCAGCCATTACATGCCATTCATCCGGCTTAAGCTCCACTGTGATGAACGCCGTGCCGAACCCCCCAGTCGCCATCGTCGCCGTCGTCGTCATCGGCCACAACGACGCCTCCCACGTGACGGACGCCGTCCGCTCGGCACTCGCGCAGGGCCCCGCCGTCGCTGAGGTCGTCGCCGTCGACGACGGCTCGACGGACGGCAGCGCGGATCTGCTCGCCGCACTGGCCGCGACGGAACGGCGCGTACGGGTCATCCGGCGCCCGGCCAACAGCGGCGGCTGCGGCACCCCCCGCAACACCGGGCTCGACGCGGTGACCGCGCCGTACGTGATGTTCTTGGACAGCGACGACATCCTGCCGCCCGGCGCGGTCGACGCGCTGCTCACGGCGGCGAAGGAGGCGCGCGCGGAGGTGGCGAGCGGCCTGTGCGTGCGCCGCGAACTGCCCGAAGGGCGTGAGGCGCCCTGGCAGGCGCCCCTTTTCGCGGCGCACGCCGTGATCGAGCACCCCGCACGGCGCCCACGCCTGGTCCACGACACCCTCTGCGTCAACAAGCTCTACCGCACCGACTTCCTGAGCACGCACGGCATCCGCTTCCCCGAGGGCCGCTTCCCCTACGAGGACTTCGTCTTCACCGCGCGCGTGCTGGCCGCCGGCCCACGCCTCGCCCTCGTCCCGGACACGGTGTACGTCTGGCACGTGCGCCGGTCCGCCGTGCGACTGTCGATCTCCCTGGACCGCGCCGGCGTCGAGAACTGGCAGGCGCGCACGCACGCGTGCCGACTGGCGTACGAGATCCTCCTCGCCGCCGGAGAGAAGGCGCTCGCACGGGCGGCACGCGCGAAGTTCCTCGACCATGAGCTGCGCATGTACGTGCACGAACTGGGACTGCACGACGCGCACTACCGGCGTGCGTGGTGGGCACACACGCGGGCGCACCTCGCGGAGTACGACGCGGCCGACTGGGCCCGCGACCCCACCGCGCCCGGCAGCATCGTCGCCCGCGTGATCCTCGCCTCCCCCGAGCCGCGTGACCTGCCCCGCCTCCGGGAACTCGCGGCCCGCCCCGCACGCCTCCTCCCTCCCTACGCGCACGCCCCCGACGGCACCCCCGTCTGGTCGGCCGACCTCCCCCAGATCACCCTGGAACGCCTCCTCACCCGCCCCGTCCGCCTCCTCCCCCTCGCCGTCGACGCGGAACTGCGCCCACGCGCGCGTGCCAGCCGCCTGCACCTGCGGCTGCGCCTGCACGACCTGTACGGGCGGCTGGCCGAGGCGGATCCCGAGACGGTTGCGGTGGAGTGGCGGAGGCGCAAGGACGACCGCACGGGTCACAGCCGTACGACCGCACTCGCCCCCGCCCCCACCCCCGACGGCGGCTGGTCGGCCGAGACGACGGTCGACGCCACCGCGCTCGGCGCGGGCACCTGGGACCTGCGCCTGCGCATCGGCTTCCGCGACGGCGCGCATCGCGAGGTCACGGCGCACGCGCTCACGGGCGCCGGTCTGCTGCGCCGTCGGGCCGTGCTGAGCGCCCGTCACGGCGTGGTGCTGGTGCAGCCGTACGCCACGCACTCCGGCGCACTGGCACTGCGCGTCGCCACCGGTTCACGCGGAGTTGTCGCGGTTGCCCGCGGCAGACTCCGTCGCCTGCTTCACTGATGACCGGAACCTCACTTTTGACCGACCTTTTGACCGACGTCTTGACCGACGAGGGGACCGCTGCACATGACCTGGCTGATCACCGGAGGCGCCGGCTACATCGGGGCGCATGTCGTACGGGCGATGACCGAGACGGGCGAGCGGGCGGTGGTGTACGACGACCTGTCCACCGGCATCACCGAGCGCGTGCCCGACGGGGTCCCGCTGGTCGTCGGCTCGACCCTGGACGGCGAGCGCGTCGCCCGCGCCATCGCGGCCCACCGCATCACCGGTGTCGTCCACCTCGCGGCGAAGAAGCAGGTCGGCGAGTCGGTCGACCTCCCCCTGCACTACTACCGGGAGAACGTCGAGGGCCTGCGCACCCTCCTGGAAGCGGTGACAGCGGCGAACGTACCGTCCTTCGTCTTCTCCTCCTCGGCGGCGGTGTACGGCATGCCGGACGTGGATCTGGTGACGGAGGAGACGCCGTGCGTGCCGATGTCGCCGTACGGCGAGACGAAGCTGGCGGGCGAGTGGCTGGTGAGGGCGACGGGCCGCGCCACGGGTCTCTCCACGGCATCACTCCGCTACTTCAACGTGGCGGGCGCGGCCACCCCGGGGCTCGCCGACGTCGGCGTCTTCAACCTCATCCCCATGGTCTTCGAGAAACTCACGGAGAACGCGCCCCCGCGCATCTTCGGCGACGACTACCCGACCCCCGACGGCACGTGCATCCGCGACTACATCCATGTGGTCGACCTGGCGGAGGCCCACGTGGCCACGGCCCGCGCCCTCCGGGCCTCCCCCGGCCGCGACCTCACCCTCAACATCGGCCGCGGGGAAGGCGTCTCGGTCCGCGAAATGATCGACCACATCAACGCCCTCACCGGCTACGACCGACCCCCCACGGTCACCCCACGCCGCCCCGGCGACCCACCCCGCGTAGTCGCCTCCGCCGACCGCGCCGCCACGGAACTGGGCTGGACGGCCAAACACGACGTCCAGGACATGATCACGTCGGCATGGGAGGGGTGGGTTCGGCTGCATCCGGAGGCGGCGCGGGACTGATCGGCCTCGCCGGCCTTCACTGATCTCGAGCCGCCGCCGACGCCCGCCCGGCGGCGCCTCGAATTCATCCGAGCCAGGTCACACGCTGTCGCGCAACTTCCCCGGTCAATGGGGGCATCAGGATGATCGGCCGTCATGATGCACCGGCTGTGCGCTCATCCCTCGTTCCCCTCTCTTCCGCCGGTCCGGCCCAGCAGGCCCGTACTCATCACCCGCCAAGTAGCCGTGCCCGAGCACGACCGGACGGTCATCGACCGGGTCCGGACGGGCCGGGTGCCCCGAGTTCGAACCAGACGCCCTTCCCGCCCTCGCCTCTGCGCCCAGTCCGCCACCCGCCGGGCTCGGCTCCCCAGCGGCCCTCCGTAAGCGAGTCGACGATCCACAGCCCACGCCCGCCTTCAGGGTCGTACCCCTCCCTCATGACGGGCAGCGTCACGTCCTCGTCGTAGACCGTTGCGTGTACGCCGGCCGGGTTGGCGATCAGCCGGAGCCCGGCGCCGGTCCCAGCCACCGCATGGAGGCAGGAATTGGTGATCAGCTCCGAGACGCAGAGGGTTGCGTCACCCACGAGGTCACCGAGTTGCTGTGCCCGCAGCACAGAGGTGACGAAGTCGCGGGCGATGCGGGGTGAGGTGGCGTGGGATGGGATGCGGAGACTGTATTCGGGCATGGGGGATCAGCTCCAAGTTGCCAAGGATGCGGGTGAGTTGAGGCAGGCGAGTGCCCTACACAACGGAGGGTGCCGCCTGCATCACTGAAAGTAGGCTGCAACCTATATGCACCGCAACCTATATGCCGAGAATGCCAACCGGCCGAGTGACCCGTGCCATGCTTGCCCGGCACACTCGTACGCTGGAAGGACCAGGGGGACGTCAGAGATGCCGCTCAGGAGCAACCCCACCTATCGGCAGGAGCGTTTGGGGGCCGAGCTGCGCAAGATGCGCGAACGCGCAGGCGTCACCGCGCGAGCCGCAGCCGCGCTGCTCAGCTCAAGCCCCATGTATCAAAGCCATGTCGAGAACGGCCGCAGCGGCATCAGCGAGGACCGCATCCGGCGCCTGGCCAGGCACTGCGCCTGTGACGACTCCGCGTACGTCGACGCACTGGTGGGCATGGCCCTGGAGCGGGGCAAAGGCTGGTGGGAGGAGTACCGCGGCATCGTGGTCCCTGTCGGCCTCAACCTGGCGGAGCTGGAGCACCACGCCGTGCGTATCCAGACCTTTCAAATGGTGCACGTTCCCGGCTTGTTGCAGACCGAGGATCACATGCGAGCTGCGTTCCGTTACGCATCGCCGGAGCTGACGCCCCAGGACCTGGAGGCGTATGTGACGTTCCGTCTGCGCCGCCAGCACATCATCATCACGGACTCACCGGCGACACCGTACGAAGCGATCATCCACGAGGCGGCCCTGCGCATTCTCGTCGGCGGCCGCAAGACAGCCCACGCACAGTTGCAGCGCATCCTCGAACGCTCGGAGCTGGACCATGTGACCCTGCGCGTCCTGCCGTTCGCCGCCGAGGACTTCGCCGGCGCCGGGCACTCGATGGACTACCTGCACGGCCCCGCTCCCCAGTTGGACACCGTGCAGACCGAGACCGGTCACGGCAGCGTCTTCATCGATGCCGAGCCGCTGCTCAAGCAATACCGCAAGCGGTACGACAGGGTGGCAGGCTCAGCCTTGAGCCCTGCCGCATCCCGGGACCTCATCGTCCACATGCTCCAGGAACTCTGAAAGGTGCCACCATGACCAAACCTCTCACTTGGCAGAAGTCGTCCTTCTCGGGCGGCGGCACAGGCGACAGTTGCGTCGAACTCGCCCACCCCACCACCTCCCCCACCTCCATACACCTCCGCGAAAGCGACACCCCCACCACCGTCCTCACCACCAACCGCACCGCCGTGCACGCCCTCCTGGCCACGCTCAAGAACGGCAACGCCCTGCCCGGATGAGCGCCCCCTCCCGAACGAACCGCGCCCTCGGCACTGTCATCGGCTCCGCCGTGGGCGACGCACTGGGCGCGCCCTTCGAGTTCGGGCCCGAAGGCGCCTTCTCGGCCCGCTTCCCGAAGCCGGGGCACGGCGGCGAAATGTGCGGGGGCGGCGGCTGGGAGCCCGGCGAGGCGACCGACGACACGCAGATGGCCGTACTCGTCGGGGAGTCGTTGCTGGAGTACGGCGGGCTCGAACTCCCGGACGTCTTCCGGCGGTTCCAGCGGTGGGCGGCGGCCGAGCCGAAGGACATCGGCCTGCAGACGGAAGCCGTGCTGAGCAGCGGGGACCCCTGGGACACGGCCGCCGCGCTGCACTTCCAGGTGAGCCAACGAGCGGCGGGCAACGGCGCGTTGATGCGCGCCGCCACCTCGGCCGTCCACTTCGCCCGCCACGGCCGCGAGGCCACCATGGACGCCGCCCGCCGTATCGCCGCGCTCACGCACGGGGACCGGGCGGCTTGGGAAGGCACGGCCGTCTTCCACGAGCTGGTGCGGGTCGCCCTGGACAGCGATGATCCGCTCGACGCCGTCCAGGACGCCCTTGACTCCGTACATCCCGACCACCGTGAGCGCTACGCCGCCGTCCTCGCCCCCGACTGGCACCCCGACCAGGCAACCGAATTCAACGGCGCCGTATGGCCCTGCCTCGGCTCCGCCGTCTGGGCGCTGCGCACCACGTCCTCGTACGAGGACGCCGTACGCGCCGCCATCGACCTCGGCGGCGATACGGACACCGTCGCCGCCGTGACCGGCGGGCTGGCCGGGGCGGTGTACGGCATCTCCGCCGTGCCGGAGCGGTGGACGGCTGCGCTGCACGTGCCGTTGCCGGGGTTCGGCGAACGCGTGCTGCGGGTCGAGGAGTTCGCAGAGATCGCCCGGCGGTTGAGCGGCTAGCTTGATCTTTGCCGCCCCGGCCCCCGGGCGGCCACCCTTCGTGGGGTGGGCCGGTAGGCCGCCTGCCTCGCCGGAGCGCGCTTGTGCCGCTCAGGGAACGTGGCCGGAATTGGCTAGGCCGGCGGGCGAATGTTCTGGTTCAGACGGAAGAAGTTGTCCGGGTCGTACTTGCGCTTGAGGCGGGCCAGGCGGTTGTAGATCTCGGGCTGGTACGCGGCACGCGCACGGTCGTCGCCCTCCGCGCCGAGGTTGTTGACGTAGACGCCGGACGTCGCGTGTGGTCGCATCGCGGACCAGAAGTCACGGGTCCAGCCGATGTGTTCGTCCGCCCGGTCGGGCTCCAGCCAGCCGGCCAGGGCCGCGAAGTCGAAGAGGACGTCGCGGTGGCCGAAGGCGGTGTTCTCCGGGGGACGGGTGTAGGCGCCGCCGAGATGCCAGACATACGAGGTCGTCTCGGCGGACGGGGTCCGCGCCACGTGGTCGACCAGGACGTCGATCGCTTCGTCGGTCAGCTCACGCAGGTAGCTGGATTTCCAGTAATTGTGGCGGCCGTGGGGGAAGCGCGCGTCGAACATGGTCTGGACGGCGGTGTACGGCGTCGGCTGGATGACGTCCGCGAGGGGTGGTCCGAAGGCGCGCAGCGGTGAGACCGCCGCTTCGGCGTCCTCGACGCTGCCGCAGTGGCAGACGCCCAGGGCCGCCACGCGGGTGCCGTGGACCTCGGGTGGCAGGAACGGCGCTGTCGGCGCGGCCGGGAAGGACACAACGAGGGAGAGCTGCTCCGGTGCCGTCTCGGTGATCTCGCGGAAGAACTCCAGGACGTCGCGAGCGCGGGAGAGCGGGTGGAAGACGGCCCCGGCGAGCACCATGGGGCCCACCTCGTGGAGCCGGTACTCGAACGAGGTCACCACGCCGAAGTTCCCGCCGCCGCCCCTCAGTCCCCAGAACAGGTCCGGGTTGTCGTCGCGGCTCGCCCGCACGGTCTCGCCGTCCGCAGTGACGACATCGGCCGACAGAAGATTGTCGCAGGTGGTGCCGTACGACCGGCCGAGCCAGCCGATTCCGCCGCCGAGCGTGAGGCCGGCGATACCGGTCGTGGAGACGATGCCCCCAGTGGTGGCCAGGGAGAACAGCTGTGTCTCGCGGTCGAATTCACCCCAGGTGGTGCCGCCCTGTGCGCGGGCGGTCCGCTGCTCCGGGTCGACGCGTACGCCCCGCATGAGGGAAAGGTCGACGACGAGGCCGTCGTCGCACACCGCGTTGCCCGCGACGTTGTGTCCGCCGCCGCGTACGGCGGTCAGCAGGCCCTCGCGGCGGGCGAAGGAGACGGCGGCCACGACATCCGCGGTACCTGTGCAGCGGGCGATGGCAGCCGGGCGCCGGTCCACGGCCCCGTTCCACACCCGCCGGGCCTCGTCGTAACCGCCGTCCCCCGGGCCGAGTACGGGGCCGCGCACACTGTCCGCCAACTCGCGCAGCTCTCGCCGCTGGGTACGGGTGGTAGGCATCGTGCGCCTCCTCGCACCCCTCTTTCAGGCAACATCGCGCAGCAACTCCACGCAAGCCGAGATCGGCGGGTCCGAGGGCTTCACAACCCCACCTGGTTCCAGGTCAGGGAACTGGCGTCACGTCGATGACGACGGCCCCGTTTCCGCCGGTGTTTCCAGCCATGCCATTGTCCCCGGCACTACCGGCAGATCCGTTGGCCGCGGAAGCACCGCCGCTGGTCGCGCCGGCGCCACCAGCACCGCCGGCGCCACCCATGCCACCACCGCCACCGCCTCCACCGGCGCCGAAGGTGAACCCGTCGGCGGTGATGCCGGCGCCACCGGTCCCGCCGCTGCCGCCGTTGCCGCCGGCGCCACCAGCACCGCCGGCGCCACCCGTGCCGCTCTGTTGACTTGCGCCACTGCCTCCGGCCGTACCGGAGTTGCCTGTGGCGCCCGCGTTACCGTTATTGCCGTCCAGCGCGGCGGTGGGGATACCCAGACACCGTGATACTCGGCCGCCGGTACCGCCGGATCCGGTGATGGTGCCGCCGCCCCCACCGCCACCGCCGAGCCCGCCGGGCCCGCCGATCGCGCCGGCCGCGCCGCCGCCAC
>NZ_NTGE01000217.1 GCF_002291145.1 Streptomyces sp. SA15 | reverse complement strand
AACCTGCCCGCCACCCGCCCGAACACCGACTCCAACTCAGCGGCCCAGCAACTGACTTCAGCCATCCCCTCCATACCAAAACAACGACAACCACCAGCTCAGGACACGAACCGCTGCTGGAGTACTAGTACGCCTGCGCCGTCCTACTCCGAGGCTTGAGTCAGGCGTTCCTCTTGGGGAGGACCATGAGCGCGTTCGCGTCGTACTGGATCCAACTGTCGGTCCCGGTGGTTCGGCCACGGCTTCGGACGACCAGGTCGAACGGCTCCTCGGTCTCGTCGTCCGAGTCGATCCGGCTGACCTTGGCGTCGCGCACAGCGAACTCGGCGGCCTGGTCGTCGTCGGCGGCCCGTGCACCGCGCGCTCCTACGCCATGGAACTGCGTGATCGGCTCGAACAGACCCGCCGCCAGGGTGACTGGTAGTTGCCGGTTGCCAGACCCTGGTGGGTGGTTTCGCGGTGAACACCGCCGTGTCTTCCGGGCGTTGGCCTACCCTGCGGTGCCATGGACATCGAGTTGACTGACGATGAGCACCTGCGAGCGCTGGCTGCGCTGGAGGCCACTGTCGGAAACGACGACGATGCCCTGGCGGTCCTGGCGAGCGCTCCTGGCGAGCGGCCGCTGCCGGCGCTGCTGGCGCTGCTGGCTGCTTACGGTCAGCACACGCTCCACCGCATCCTGAGCGCCGCATTCGGCGTCGACGCCACCATGGACTACGGCGAAACGGGCCGGCTGGTCGCGGAGATCAACAGTGATCCGACGGCCCGCATCGTCTTCGTCCTGACCGACGCCCTGCACAATCAGGCCGCTCTCGCAGGCGACGACCCCGCCACCGCGAAGCTGATCGCCGGGTCCATCCTCCTGGCGATCCACGCGTTCACCGACGCCGACAATCAGGACGCCCTGACCTTGTTGCGCGCACTGCGCAACGAGGTCCTCCAGGTCGACTGAGCGGCACCGGTCAACCTGCCGTGGCTGCCGGTCAGCGATGGACGAAGTCCCGGTCAATGTCGCGGTGGGCAAGCTGCACGACCAGGCCCCGGTCGACGAACGCCTTCGCCGCGTCGGCCAGCCCGTACGCGGCGGCCTCCTCGACGTCGCCAGCAACGACGGCGTGCAGCGCCATGGCCGTGACCGCGGCACTTTTCCGGACTAAGAGGTCATTCAGCAGGCCCGAGCCCGGGAAGACGCCCGGGAGTGGAAAGAGCAGTACGCCCACCGAGCCGGTGTCGAAGGCGCCGTCTCCCAAGGCGTCCGAGCCTTCGGGCTGCGGCAATGCCGATATCGCGGCCTAGCCAAGGCCCAGCTCCAGCACCAGCTCACGGCCACTGCGATGAACTTTCACCGGCTCAACGCCTGGTGGACCAACATCCCATGAGCCCGCACGCGAACGTCTGACCTTGGCAGCCCTCCGGCCCACCGAGTAGGTCGCGTCAGTTCGACGTTGTCGTGGTTGCCACGAGGAAGACCCCAAGCCCGGCCATGGTCGCGCCTCCTGTAGCCGCGACCACCTCGAGACGACGAGGCGAGCGGGCGAACCACGAGCGGGCGCTGCTGGAAATCAGGCTCCAGGCCGAGTGGCAGACCACGGCGATGACGGCGAAGACGAACCCAAAGACGATCATCTGTAGCGGCACATGCCCGCTGGTTCGGTCCACGAACTGAGGCAGGGCCGAACTGAAGAAGATCACATTCTTCGGATTCGTCACCCCGACGACGAACCCGTCCCGCGCGGCAGGCAGCGCTCTGCCGGGAGTTGCAGCCGCTCCGAAGTCAACCTGGCTGCGCCGCTGCCGGAACGCCTTCACCCCGAGATACACCAGGTACGCGGCACCGATCAGCTTGATCACGCTGAACAACAGCGCCGACTGCTCCAGGAGCGCACCCAGGCCCAGCGCCACCCCGACCGCCTGGACGAAGGTCCCCATATCGTTCCTGGTACCGGCCAGCTGGCCGAAGTGCTCGGTGGCTGATCGGGAGACTCGGCGCAGAAGGCTTCATGGCCGAGCTCCGGGTCCCCATCCTCCTTCGGATCGGGCAGCCCTGTCGTTCGCTGGCTACAGTGGCGTCTGGGACAGCGTGGCAGTGTTCGCAACGGATCCTCGTCGGCGCCCCGGAGACACCGCAGGGGATCAGCAGTAACGCACTTGGGAGGGAAGGGGCGGCAGTGCGGAGAGTCCGTTCGGCGTTATCCTCGATCTACCGTTCTCCGGTTCTGCTGCTGTGTTTGGCCGCAGCCGGCTGGTCGGGCAACTTCGTGGTCGGACGGCTGATCCACAGCACCGTCCCCCCGGTGAGCCTGGCGTTCTTCCGCTGGCTCACCGCCACCGTCGTGCTGCTCCCCTTCGGGATCCCCCGGCTCCGCCGCGACCTGCCGGTGCTGGTCCACCACAAGGGAACGGTGCTGCTGCTGGCGGCCGCTGGTGTGGCCACCTATAACACGCTGATCTACGAGGGGCTGCAAACCACCACGGCGATCAGCGCGCTGCTCATGCAGTCGATCATGCCTGTGCTCATCCTGGCGTTCGTCTTCGCCCTCTTCCGCGAGCGTCCCCGGATTTTCCAGCTGCTCGGACTCACGCTGTCCCTGGCCGGTGTGTGGGTGGTGGTGACCGAAGGCAGTCCCTTCGCCACCGGCGCGCTCGCGCTGGGCGGAGGTCACGGATGGATCCTGCTGGGCGTGATCAGCTACGCGCTCTACACCACACTGCTGCGCCGGCGTCCGCCGGTACACCCGCTGAGCCTGCTGACCGCCACGTTCGGCCTGGGTGCCCTCATGCTGGCACCCCTGGCCGCCGCCGAAGCAGCCTCCGGGCGCTCCCTGCCGCTGACAGCCGGCTCCCTCGCCGCAGTGGTGTATGTCGCCCTGATCCCCTCCCTGCTGTGTTACTTCTGCTACAACCGGGGCGCCGAGTTGCTCGGCGCAGCCCGAGCTGGGCAGTTCCTGCATCTGATGCCGGTCTTCGGCGCTGTCCTTGCCTTCTTCTTCCTCGGCGAGCACATCCACGGTTTCCACCTCGCGGGCGCGGCTCTCATTGGCGCTGGCCTCGCGATCGCCGCAGCCAAGCAACGCCCGCGCCAACGCCGGCCTCCACTGGAGGAGAGCGACGAGGAAGGGCAGCCCGCACGGCACATCCGGTGACCGGTGCTCTGCCGTTCAGCCGCTGCTGCAGCTCTCCCGTGACCGAGGGAGCTGTGCACGGTCTGGTGGCGAAGCACACGGAATGCGGAAGACGGCTTAACGCTCTGAGGGACGAGGCGCGCGAAGCCCTCGACGCCCCCACACGTCGCCGTGAGCGGTTCCTTGAGCGCCTGACGCCGGAGGCTTGGCCAGCCGGGCGAGCCACGAGGCGCTGGATGCCGCCGTAGATCTTGCGTGCAGGGTCATGGCGGACGACACCGAGCGCATTCAAGACCGCCATCCCCGTCACCTCCGGCACGCCGTCGGGGCGGGCCTCGTTGAGACGTTCGATCATGCGAGGCGCCGGAGCCGCATGTTGATGGACCAGGCTGCGCTGGAACGCAGCACATACAGCTGGCCGTCGGAGGAGACCCCGACCGGCTGGACACGGCGGGCCACGTCTTCCCCTACGACGGGGTCCCACCACTCGCCGCCTCGCTCAAACCAGTCGGGGCGTTCCAAGTGCACAGGCGACCCATCGTTCAGGACGGCTGCCAGTCCACGGGAGGTGCGGAAACCATACGGCTCGGGCTCGGCGGGGCGCTCACACGGTGGGGGCGCACCGCTGGCAGCGTTTGTAGTTGCGGCCGCCCTTCGGGCCGGTCCGTTCGGCGATCCACGCCCGGGCTTCGTCCGGGGTCATGACGTCGAAGCGGGGGTAGGCGTCGGATCCTTCGAAGTCCTCCCCGTAGCTGTGTGGGTCGACGGTGTGGCTGAAGGCGTTCAGCGCCGCCACGTAGGCCTCGCCCGCCGGGCGGGCGTACTGCTCCGGCATCTCCCGCTTGACGACGGAACAGGACGTTTCATGGATGCCTTGCCGGCCCGCGGCGAACGGATACGTCTGTGGCTGCTGCATCCGCTGCCAGCGTGCGTCCGACTCCTTCAGCACGGTCTCGAACCACGAGCGGTACCTCTCGCACAGCACGCATCCCCCGGCCTGCCGGCACCTGGCGCCGCGCCGCACTCGACGAACTCGGCATGATCTGGAGAACCGAACCCGTCCGGCGCCCACCCACCCAGGCCGAAATCACGGCGCTGCGCGCCCTGCCCCGGCAGCGCGGGGGCCCGCTGAACGCGGCCCTGCTCGCCTTGGTAGACGACCACAGCGTCGAACAGAAATCCCTCGCCCGCGCACTCGGCCTCACCACCAGCGCACTGAGCACCCGCCTCCGCCTCGCCCGGGCACGCGAGGACACCGCTGCCGAGACCGACGCGTTCACCACCCAGCTGGACTCCGCCCGCGCCTACTTCCACCAGCACGGTCATCTCCTGCCGCCCGCCACCGAAGGCGCACTCAGCTCCTGGCTGACCAAACAGCGCCGGGCCCGCGCCACTGGCCGGCTGACCGACGAGCAAATCGCGGCCCTGGACGAACTCGGCATGGACTGGGCCCCTGCAGAGTCCCGCTGGCAGAAGAGCCTGGACGCCGCCCGCCGCTACCGCAACCAGCACGGGCACCTGCGGCCCTCCGTCGGCGACACCATCGACGGCCTCGACCTCCATGTCTGGGTGAACCGTCAGCGGACCGCCTACCGAGAAGGAAAGCTCGCCCCTGACCGGATCGCGGCCCTGGAGGACCTCGGCATCGACTGGACACCCAACCGCGGCCTGGCAGACGTCCGGGCAGAGGCCGCATGGCACGCACGACTCGAAGACGCCCGCCAGTTCCACGCTGCCCACGGCCACCTGTCGCCCGCCTCCGGGACCGTCGTCAACGGCCGCCGTCTGGACGCCTGGCTTTCCGTCCAGCGCGCGCGACACCGCGATGGCCGCCTCACCGACGAACAGACGGCCGCTCTGGAGGCCCTGGGAATCCGATGGAGCCCGGGTCCGCTCTCATACTGACGGCGGGTTCTCGCCGTCGCCGGGCCGGCGCCGTTGGCTCCGGTCAGGTCGTCGCACACCTTGATGCTGAGGGCGACGGCGGCCGCGTCGCCCGATCCCACACGTGACACGGAACGGCCGACGCAGGCCGGGAAGGATTCAAGATCACGGCTCGACCTGAGGACTCCGGCGCGGGGACGTACGGTGAAGTCGTGGTCGACCAGCACGAGAAGTGGACGGGGCGCAACGTCCGGACCTTCGCCCAGGTGTCCCGCGACATCCCGCTGTCGTGGCAGGCCGAGAAGCTGTACCACCATGCGTGGCGCCTGGAGCATCAACCGCGCGCAGACACCGCGGGTGTCAACGACGCACTCGCCGTGCTCGCGCTGAGCACCGCTCTCTACTACGACGCCCGGCGGGACGGCGTCCGCCAGGCCCTGCGGGTGGGTGCCACCGTGCCAGAGGTCGCCAGAGCTCTCGGCATCGCGATAGACGAGGCCGGACACCTCGCGCAGCGGCTCGCGGAACAGGACCGGTTCCTGGAGCAGTACTTCCAGCAGAGGAATAGCCGCGCTACCGATGCCCCCTAAGGCCAGTCTCCAGGCACAGCACGTGCCCGGCTATGACTGCTCGATATGAAGGCGCTGCCGGTATAGGTGAGCCGCAGCAGCCGGGCCAGGGAGTGCGGGACCCCGCACAGCCGCAGTTCACTCCCGCCGGCCTTGGCTGCGCGGGCGGCGGCCAGCAGCGCGGACAGGCCGGTGCAGTCGATGAAGGCCAGCTGGCAGCAGTCCACGTCGACGCGGTCGTGAGCGGACACGGCGGCCCGGAGAGTGTCCCGCGCGACCGGGGCGCTGATCACGTCGAGGTCCCCGACCACGGTCACCCGGCAACTGCCGGGCCCGCTCGGATGCACTGCCACCCAGAACGTGTCGTACCCGGCGCCCCCAGTCAGCGATGCAGACGGGGCCTGTGTCCAGGAGAACCCCGGACCAGCGGCGATGTCCACACCAGGCCGTGCTGCCCGGCGGCGCCAGCATCGGCCGGACACAGAACCCAGCCGCCGCGGCGTCCACTCCCGCCTCTCCGGCCTCGGCCGCAAGCGCCGGGGGCGTTTTCACGGCGTGTGCGGGACGCGGTACGGCGTGGTTGGTGGAGGAGCCTACGGTCGAGGTTATGGCGCAGCTGCCGGACGACCGGGCCGACAGAAGGTGATGGCGCTCGTGGAGGTCCCGCAGATGGACACTCGGGCGTGGCCCGATGCGCGCGACCTGCTGGAGCGATCGAGGTCCGCGACATCGCCTGGGCGGGCTGATCTGCAGGCTTACGGCCCGGCACGGGCATCGGCCCACCGGTGGAGCTACACCCCCACGGGATGCGTGCCGGCGGCCGGCGGATGACGCTGGATACGTGGAGGCCACGTGGTCCGGGACGATCCAGTTCGGGCTGGTCGCGCTGCCGATCAGGCTGTACGCGGCCACGGAGGAGCATCCCGTGCGCCTTCACGAGATCCACGTCGCCGACGGCAGCCGCGTGGAGCACCGCCGCTTCTGCAAGGCCGAGAGCCGGGAGATCCCGTACGAGGAAGTCGGCAGGGGCTTCGAACTGGGCGACGGACGCACGGTACCGCTCACCGACGAGGACCTGGCCCGGCTGCCCTTGCCCACCAAGCGAACCGTCGACGTGCTCGGTTTCGTGCCTTTCGAGGACATCGACCCCATCAGCTACGGGCGCCCGTACTACGCGGGCCCCGGGCCAGGCGCCGACAGACCATACGCCCTGATGGTCGAGGCCCTCGCTCGCACCGGATACGTCGCCGTATCCAAGGTCGCCCTGCGCAGCCGGGAGCGCCTCGCACTGCTCCGCCCCCGCCACGGCATGCTCATCCTTCAGACGCTGTTGTGGCAGGACGAACTACGCGACCCCGGAGACCTTGCGCCCTCCACGCCGATCACCGAACGCGAACTGGAACTGGCCGAGGTACTGATCCGGGAACTCACCGGCATCGACGTCGGCGAGGTGCACGACGAGTACGCCCACGCCCTCGAGCAGCTCGTGGAAACAAAGATCACCGGTGGTGAACTCGCCGAGCCCGAGGAGCCCGCTCCGGCGCTGGACTTGATGGCAGCACTGGAGGAAAGCATCCGGGCGGCCGGGCAGGGGCACGGACGCCCGCCTGCCCGGTCTCGGCCGTAGGCCGGCGTCCGCGTCCAACGGTGCGGCCCTGAGTGTCGACGGTCACGGAATTACATGACCGCTGACACCCGCAGACATCGCCAAAAAATCACTGGTTGGCGGTCAGCGCAGTGGCCCTGGGAACGTTCCTGCTGGTGACCGCCGAGCAACTGCCGATCGGCCTGCTGACCTCCGTGGGGTCGGCACTGTCGGTCTCCCAAGGAACAGCTGGGCTCATGGTGACGGTGCCCAGCCTGGTCGCCGCGGTTGCGGCACCCGTGGTGCCGGTACTCGTCGGCGCACTGGACCGCAGGCTCCTGCTGCTCGGGCTGATGGCGTTGAATGACCCTCGCCAACGTGGCATCGGCCATGGCGCCGAACTTCGCGGTCCTGGTGTCCTCCCGGGTGCTCGTCGGGGTGGCGATCGGTGGCTTCTGGGCCATCGCCAGCGGCCTGGCCGTCCGGCTCGTATCCACCGAGAACGTGCCACGTGCCACTGCGATCATCTTCGGTGGTGTCGGAGCTGCGAACGTGTTCGGCGTGCCGCTCGGCACTCTGACCGGTGAACTCACCGGCTGGCGCATCGCCTTCGCGTCGATGAGCGCCTTGGCGCTCATCGTGCTGATCGCCCTGCTGGCGGTGCTGCCGTCGCTGGCCGCCTCGCAGGCTATTCGGCCGCGTCTCCTGACTGAGCAATTCCGCAACCCGGGTGTGCGCATCGGCATCATCGCGACGGTCCTCATTGTGTTCGGCCACTTTGCGGCTTATACCTTCGTGAGTCCGGCACTTCAGAAGCTGTCGGGCATCGACGAACGATTCGTCGGCCCGCTGCTGTTCGGGTTCGGCATGGCAGGCGTGATCGGCAACTTTGTCGCCGGCGCGGCGCTGGCGCGCAGGGTGCACCGGAGCGTGCTGATCATCGCCGTGTCCCTCGGGGTTGCGATGCCGCTCTTCCTGCTGCTGGGCCGGACGACGGTCGGCGGCGCTATCTTGCTGATCGTCTTGGGTCTGGCCTACGGCGGCGTGTCGGTCGGCCTGCAGACCTGGATGATCAAGGCGGCCCCGCAGGCGGTGGAAGCGGCCTCCTCCCTGTGGGTGGCTGTGTTCAACCTGTCGATCGGCCTCGGCGCGCTGGCCGGCGGCGTCATCGTCGACACGCTCACCCTCCAGGGCGTTCTGTGGCTCGGCGGCGCCTGCGCCCTGGCAGCCGCACTGGCGGTCTGGAGCACCCGCACCAACGAGGACCTGCGATGACCTGGATCCGTGCGCCACGCACCCGAGGCTCGACTGCAGCGGGACCCCATCACGGCGCTCTCAGCGTTGCCGCTCCAGGGTGAGGACGGCCGCGTCGATTGACGACATTCGATTCGGGCTGCACCGGGACCTGCGGAAGATCCGCCATGACTTCAGTCGTGCGACGCCGCGCTCGACCGGCGCCCGTGCTCCGCGGACAGCGCGCGGTTGACGATTTGCTGGGTCGGAGTGAGATCACGGCCCGGCGGGCGTCTGAGGGCGTCGTCACCCACGGTCCGGCTCCCATGTAGGCGCGGTCGGCGAGGATGGGGATGCCCTGGCGTTCGCAGATCCGGATGATCCGGTGGGTGCGGGCCGCGGTCAGGTCGTGCGCACGGCCGGGCAATGCGGGGGAGATCCACAGCAGCCGACCGTCCGGATCGGTCACCAACTGCACGTTCACCCCGTGTTGGCGGTGCTTGTGGGAGTAGTCGGCGCGGCCGTCGCCGACCCGGTCGGACTCGGCGAGAGTGCCGTCGAGCAGGACGTAGTCGGGATCGGTCTCGCGCAGCGCCTTGAGCAGGCCCGGTGCACGTTCTGCGAGCAGGCTAATCACCGCGGTGGTGTAGGCATGGGCGGTGCCCACCGAGATGCCGAAGCCGACAGCGATCTGCGCGAGCGTGTCGTGCCGCCGCAGGTACACCAGGCCGACCAGCGCGCGCTGGTGCGGTGGGAGCTTGCAGCGGCGGTCACCCTCGCGGGTGACCATGAGCATCGTGACCCACTCGACCAGGGCGTGGGGCAGGTCGAGCGCGGCAGAATACGGAACCAACGCGGCTCCGGTGCCTGTGGGTTGAGACTTCGAACACCTCCCCCAACGGCATGGGAGCCTCGTGCGTTGCGCGTACCACCAGCGTCACCCGACCGGCGGCCATGCTGAAAAGGCTCAGTGAGCCTCTTTCATCCTGCGTATTCGCAGGTGAGGAGGGTGTGGACTGCTGCGACCACTCTGCCGATGCGGTTGGTCGAGCATCGGGCTTGTCGTAGCAGTCGCCAGGACTTGAGGCGGGCGAAGGCGCGTTCGCCTGGAGCGCGGAGACGGGCGTGGTCGCGGTTGTACTGCTAGTAGTGCTCCGGGAGTTCGCGGTGGCCGTAGTAAGGGGTGCGGACGGTGGCGCCGGCGCCTTGGTAGGCGCGATCGGCCAGGACGAGGATCTGGCGGGTGAGACAGGCCTGGACAATGCCGTGAGCGCGGGCTGCGGTCAGGTCATGGGTACGTCCCGGCGTTGCCCGCGAAAACCACAGGGGCGTGCCGTCCGGACGCGTGATGACCTGGACGTTCATGCCGTGCTTCTTGTGTTTCTGCGAGTAGTACGGCTCATCGGCCGCGATCCGGTCGGTGGGAATCAGCGTCCCGTCGACGATGACGAAGTCGCCTTCGCCCAGACCGACGAGGGCTTCGTGCAGGCCCGGTGCCCACGCGGCCAGCACCTCCACGGTCTCTTCGACGTAGCGCCAGGCCGTCGCTTCCGACACGCCGAAACCGGCGGCCACCTGTGCGAGGAGTTCTCATTCTTCCGCAGGTGGGCCAGCGCCAGCAGGGCTTGCTTGAAGCACCCCAACTTCCGCCAACGCGTGCGAAGTTCATGCCTTCGGGCGTAGATGAGCCACGAGACGTGCTCAACCAGCTCGTACGGGACGTCGAGCGTGGAAGGATACGGAACCAATGAAGCCCCCCGGCCGATGGCGTGTTGAGTGAGATCACCACACCAACGACGAGAGGCTTCGCCACGTCACCCCACCTGACCTGCCCATTTCATCCCCACGGCACAGGATGAAAGAGGTTCACTGACGTACACGGGCAGGAAGGAGGGGCTTTCTGGCGCCCCTCCTTCACGCCACCCCTGACGCGGCCCACTGACCGGAGATGGACGGCGTCAACGAGATGCGTCATTCAGCCGTCCGTGTTTAGCTGGAATCGCCGGTGCGCATGCGTCCCAACAGGGCGGCCCCTGATGGCGCGAGACTCAGACCCATACCGCAAGGGGTGATCTCGATGCGATCAGAAGGAATTATTTCGCCGCGATCCTCGGTGGCCCTGGCCGCAGTCATGACAGCCGCAGCCATCCTTCTGCCCTTGCATCCCGCGCACTCGACTACAGGCTCCGACCTAAGCCCGACGGATATCGTGCTGGACAGCGCCGACTTGAAAGTAGGTCGCAAGGTCCATTTTGACTCCGGCATCAAAAATCTCGAGGATCAAGATACACCCGCATTCAATATCAAGTGGTTCGTCAACGGCGAAGAGGTCGACGCTTACGGCAGCCACGCAGGTGTACCGGCGAGAAAGACCGTACTGAACGGCAATAGTCAGTTCGATTGGACCTTCACCCAGCCCGGCACTTACACCATCACCTTCGAGGTCGACGTCGACAATCACGTTGCCGAGACTGACGAGACGAACAACTCTCGCAGTATCAAGATCAAGGTTGCGGGAGCTACTTCCGAATCCCCGCCACAGAAATGCAGAAAGATCGTATTCATCGGCATGCGCGGTTCGGGGGAGAAGGCCTATGAATTCGATCACAAGATGGGCGATCTCATTTTCCGCGGCGTCTTCGCGCAATTCGTACAACATGCGAATTACGCAGGCGTAGAAGTCGAGCCCGTTGGCTTCGACGGCGAGGACTACCCGGCAACCGCGGTATGGGATTTCCCGGGTCGTCCGTCGCTGTGGGACGAATACGTTTGGAAGAAGCAGTTTCCCAGCGTCCGGAAGGGGGTTGACGGGCTAGCTGAGCACATGGAAGAAGCTGTCCGCGATCCGCGGAACTGCATCGCCCTCGCCGGTTATTCCCAGGGCGCGTGGGTGATCACCAGATACCTGTGGCAGCATCCCGAGTACAAGGACCGAATATCAGCGGTCGTACTCTTCGGTGACCCTCTGTTCAAGGCCAGTGGCCCTGTATCCCGGGGCGAACATGAGGCTGATGGCGTCATACGCGCGGTGGCCGGTAGTCAGGAACCCTCGACCTACTACAACGACATGCAGGACCGCGTTCGCAGCTACTGCGAGAAGGGCGACTTCGTCTGCAACTTCACAGACAAGAACCTGAAGGACTGCGGCTACGTGATCCCCCTGTGCCCGCACTTCTCCTACATCGCCGGAGTCCTTCCTCACGGTTACACCGAGGACGGCACCGCCTTCCTGGTCAAGAAGCTGCTGCCCCAGTGAGGCCGGACGTGTGTGAGGTGCGGTCGGGAGCCTGACCGCACCTGGTTCACATCAACCGCGCGCGGCCATCCGCACGAACGCGGCCCACTCGTCGGCGCCGACCGAGAGGATCGCTTGTGACCTGGATGTTCATGCCGCGCTTCTTGTGTTTCTGCGAGTAGTACGGCTCATCGGCCGCGATCCGGTCGGTGGGAATTAAAGGTCCCGTCGACGATGACGTAGTCGCCCTCTCCCAGACCGACGAGGGCTTCGTGCAGGCCCGGTGCCCACGCGGCCAGCACTTCCACGGTCTCGCCGACGTAGCGCCAGGCTGTCGCTTCCGATACTCCGAAGCCGGCGGCCAGCTGGGCGAGGGTCTCGTTCTTCCGCAGGTGGGCCAGCATCAGCAGGGCTTGCTTGAAGCACCCCAACTTCCGCCAACGCGTGCGAAGTTCATGCCTTCGGGCGTAGATGAGCCACGAGACGTGCTCAACCAGCTCGTACGGGACGTCGAGCATGAAGGATACGGAACCAATGAAGCCCCCCGGCCGATGGGGTGCTGAGTGAGATCACCACACCAACGACGAGGGGCTTCGTCATGTCACCCCACCTGACCAGCCCATTTCATCCCCACGACGCAGGATGAAAGAGGTTCAGTCATCCCCTCCATACCAGGGAAACGACAATCACCAGCTCAGGACACGAACCGCTGCTGGAATACTAAGGATTGGCGTGTTCGCGGTTCTGCGGCGCGTGGTGGGCTCTGTCGTGGCGCCGATGTGTGCCTACCGTGCCCCCGCCTCTTCAGCGGAAAAAGAGGAGTGGAGCACCACATCTTGGATTTCCTCTCCTCCCCCGTGCGGGGGTTGCGAAAAAGGATCGTCCGAAACCCGTGGCTTTCCTCCCTGAGGATTTCTATTACCTCGAGCCCTCCATCCTGATCATTGAGAACGTCACCCACGACGAGGCTCCTAGCAGTGAACACTTTCCGTATAAAACCCGGGTCGTTCATGAAGACAGGCTAGTCCGACGACAGCCGGCCCGCAGGCCTGCTCGGACACCACCTGCGGGAAGCGTGGGCACGTTCGCGGGTCTTCTGGGTTGACCCGACAGGTGTCGACTGGGTGAGAGAATCCCGAAGCCCTGGAGGCGGATGCCGAGGCCGTACAGGGTCTCGACGATGCGGAAGGCCCCCGCCCGGGGGTGGGCGAGGGCCTTCACTGGTGGAGCGCCGGCCACGACTTGAACGTGGTCCTGCCCCTGGAAGGAGGCCGTGCGGCGGTTACACCTCCGGAGCGTGGCCCGGTCGTGCCGCTGCTCAGCCGACCGGCCGACTCGGATATTGCATGATCACTGGCGTGCGTCTACCCCTGCCAGCACGCAACGGCCTCGACCTGCGGCGACCGCTCGGCCTCGACGATGATCTCAGCCATGGACAGGTCCGTGCGGAAGCGGTGCCCGATCTCTCGCCTCGACGGCGGCCAGGCGGGCGGCTGGCTGCGTGTTGAGCTGGGCGGTCCGGGCCCGAGGCATTGCCCGCTATCGCCCGCCGCGGAACACGGGGCAGTACCGGCCTGGGCACCCACCGCTGCGTGATCGAGCGGAGTTTCGCGCGGCTGCACGGATTCCGACGCCTGTTGACGCGACCTTCTCGCTAGTCTTCTACAGATAGTCCCGGAGGTGATGGCTTGTGCGTAACGATGCCAGCACGCCCCGCGTACTGCTCGTCCCTGTACCAGTAGAAAGTTATCTGCTTTCCCACTAGTGGCCCTAGATCAGTGATTTGATACATTCCCTTTGGCCATCCCAGAAATCCGGCTTTACTCAGGACGAGCTTGGTGGCTTTCTTTTTCTTGAGGCCGGAGCCGATGTCTAGGGTCATGCTGTTGCCTACGTTTTGCTGATCCTTGGTTTCGATCCAGGCCACCGTGCCACCGTCGCCATTAAGTGCCTTTATCTCCTTCCATTCTGGAATATGGATTCCTGGCACCAGGACCACTTTTCCTTGACCCGGCGCAAGGGTCGGATCGTCCTGCACATGGATGGCGATTTCGTCATTTTGCCATGGTGGGTTATTACCTACAGGCAAATATCCGCTCGGGGTGTTCGGATCGTCTTTCCACTGACAGAAATCACTCCATTGGAGTGTAGGCAACACCATAATCGCCCCTCAAAGAATTAGGCTGTTACGAGTCCCGAGGTTGAAGCGCCACCTTGATCGACCAGGCGGCTTGTCTCTCATAATCTGGTAAGCCTTCTACGTCGGCAACTTGGTATCCGCCGCATCTCAGGGCTGAGCGGTGGACTCTTCACCGTTCGGATTGTGGTCAGCCAGGGCAGAGCGAGGTGTGAGGCGGGGCATCAGCTCACAGTCGGCTGCTCGTTCGACGTACAGGTCTTGGTCGCGTTCTTCGCCGTCCACGGCAGCTCACCATCGGGACGTGGTGGAACCAACGTCCCGAGATACCACAGTTACTGAGGTTGAACTCGTGGTGTCGTAGGGGCTGACGGCTGGCCGTCGGCCGCGGTATCACCGGAGGCACGCGGTATCCACAAGGGGGCGGGCTGACCGCCGAACGGCAGCAGTTCTTGATCCCCAGATCAGCGGCAACCGACCTGATCGTTGCCCCGGGCCGCGACTGGTACAGCGCGACCGCGTCCGGCGGATAGTTCTTCATGACCACGAGATGTCCGTTCTCAGATCCTCAGGATCCAGTGTCTCGTGTGTCCAACATCGGAGGTCAAGGCCTTCCATCGCATGGCCGCACTACACCGTCCGGCCAGCTGATCGGCAAACACTGAAGGCCTACGACCGGAAAGACCCTGGAGAACCAGACCACCGCGCTGGTCTCCGCCCTGCCCGAACACCGAAAATCGCGTCGGCCATCCGACAACAGTTCCCCCTCAACGACTCCTCACCGCCCCAACCTTCGCGTTAGGTCCGAAGCATCCTCCTCCACCTCAACGGCGCAGCCGACATATCCGTCGCCGAGGAAAGCCGACTGATCACACAGCTGACCGCAGCTGCCAGATCCCTCTCGGGCAGCGAGCGGCGCAAGGCCAATGTCTGGATCGAAAAGCAGCCGCCCCCGACACACGAGGACTACCCTCGCGCGCCGGAAGAAGCCCCCCAACAGCCCCGCCGCCACTGGGAGCTTGAGCCCGACGTGCTGGAATCAGCGGCCTCGGCGGTGCGCGGCGCCCTCAAAAAGGCCGCCCGGGCCCAGACCACCACCAGCTGGGGTCAACTCGAACGGCAGCTCGGCTCTGCGCTGCCCCGCACGACACGCGCCCACCGCGTCCAGATCCTCACCCTCGTCGACCAGGCCACACCCGCCGACCAGGCCTGCTCTCCAGCCTGGTTGCCGCGGGAGATCCCGACATGACGATGTCCTACCGCGAGGTCGCAGCCGCACTGGGCCTGGACGTGCCTTCGGATGACGACGACTTACGTGACGTCCTCGACGCTGACGTACAGCAAGTCCACAGCTACTGGCACCGCCGGTAGCTTCGCTCCGTCTTATGAGGACGGGCGGAGTGCACTCACCAGCAGCGTGTCGGCGGTGCGTGCTCCTTCGACCGTGGCGGGGAGCACGTTGATGGTGATCCCGGTGAACCCGGCCTCGTCGAGCAGCTTGGTCCACACGTGCTCCTGCAGCACCCAGCGGCGCATCGTGGCCTCCTCGCCGTCCGGCGCCTTGGCCGGCACCTCGGCCGCGACCACATCGGGCTGGGCAGGCGCCCCGCTCAGGTAGTGGGCGAGCGTCGCGAACACCAGCCGCCCGCCCGGCCGGAGCGCGGCGGCCGCCGCCGGCAGCAGCTCGCGCGGGTCGGTGAAGTCGATGGCGCCGAAGACGCTGTACAGCACGTCGTACGTACCGCGCATCGCGTGCAGGTGAGACACCACGTCGGAGTGCACGATGCGCAGGCGCGGCGCGAGATACCCGTATAGGTCGGTCGCCATGGCGTACTGGGCTGGCGAGGCGTCGACTGCGGTGACCCGGGCCGGCTGGTGCTGAACCGCCAGGTGCGCGGCGTGCCGCGCAGCCCCGGCGCCGAGGTCGCCCACGCAGCGGCCGACCAGGTCGCCCAGCACCTCCGCACCGGGCCCGGCGTCCTGGCCCCAGGCCCAGTAGAAGGTGTCCGGAACGGCGCGGTCGCTGGTGGCGCGGGCGCGGCCGTAGTGGTGCCAGAGGTCTGCGGTGCTGGTGGTCACCCGCCCCATCCTGGCGGCCGCGCCCCGCTGGCGGGCTACTTCGATGGAATGTCACCCCGGGCGTGCGGAGGGGCCCCGGTCGTGCGGCCAGAGCCCCCGGGTGCCCGCGCTACGGCACGGTCAGTGGGAGTCGTAGCCTGGGTGGCACGGCCCGCACTCGGCGGCGTCCGCCCACAACGACAGGTCGACCTCCCAGCCGTCGGCGGCGATCATGTGCGCCGTCTTCATCACGGACCCGTCGTTCTTCATGTCGACTTTGGGCACGTGGTGCAGGAACACCCCGTCGTTGTACCCCGCGCACAGCTCGGCGTACGCCACGGTGTCCAGGATGACCGTGTGGACGCCGATGTCGACGAGCTTGCTGGGCGCGAGCCCGAGAGACTCGCCCCGGTGCTTCATCGCGGTCAGCAGGTACGCGTACCCCTGGCCGAGGACCCGGGCCGCCATGACCGAGTCGTACGGGTAGTCCCGCATCAGGAGTCCGACCTGCTTGTCCCACAGGTCGGCCGGCACGACCTCCCGCGCGGAGCGGACCGGTGCGGTCGTCGGGTCGGCGGCCGGGCGGGATGCAACAGCGGTGGTTCCCATGGAGTGCCTCCGTTGGACGGCGCCCCGCGGATCGGGGCGATGCACCCCAGCACACCGCGCCAACCGGCCACACGATGGTCAACTCTCCTGCGGTGCAAGGCGTTTGCACGTCATGCAGACGGCCTCGACGCGCTCGGCCAGCTTCCGTACCGTGAAGGACCCCCAGTCTGTGCGGTGTGGGAGGGACTCGTGCCCGTTGACCCGCTCTGGAACAGCACGACAGCGCTGGAGTTAGCCGCACAGCGGCGCCCCGGCGCACTCATCCGACTCGGACGCCAGCACCGCGCGTGGACACTCGCTGTCCTCGGAGACCGGATCGGCTGCTCACCCGCCACCATCTCCCGGCTGGAACGCCGCACGCGGATCGTCGACTTGGCCCTCGTGCACCGCGCCGCGCTCGAAGTCGGCGTGCCCCGACACATCCTGACGACTTCTCTGGCGCCACACCCCGCGTCAGTACCGGCGGCCACTAGAGTGACGGCCAGTCCGCGTGACGCCGAGGAGGACCCCATGCGCCGCCGTACGCTGCTCACCGCCACGGCGGCCGCCGGCCCGGCCGCCCTGCTGATGGGCCTGGACGACGCCCTGGCGAGCACCCCCGCCCCGACCGGCGCCGGGCCCCTCGACAGCCGCCTGGCCGACGCCCGTGCGCTGTATGACAAGGGCGCGCACGCGCCACTCCTCGCCGGGCTGCCCGGCCTCATCGCAGACGCGCACTCCGCCGCCGCCTCCCGCCAAAGCCTCGACCAGGCCCGGCTGTCCGCCGTGTACAGCCTCGCCTCCGCCGTGCTCCTCAAGCTCGGCTCCTACGACCGCGCCCGGCTCACCGCGGACCGGGCCCGCACCTGGGCCGAGGTCTCCGGCTCCCCCCTCGCAGCGGCGGCCGCAGCACGGGAGCTGGCGATCGTGCTCCGCCACCAGGACCACCACGGCGCCGCCCAGCGCCTGATGTCCTCGGCGGCCGCCGACCTCGAGGCGACCGGCCTGCGCACCGACGCCACTGCGGCCGCGTACGCGCAGATGCTGTGCACCCTCGCCTACACCGCCGCCCGAGGCGGGCACCGCACCGAGGCCCTGGCCATGACCGAAGAGGCCCGCCGCGCCGCACGCCGACTGCCCCAGACCGTTCCCCCAGGCCGTCTGTTCACCATCAGCCCGGCAGCCGTCGACCTCTACACGGTCGGCGTGCACTGGGCACTCGGCGACGCCGGCGCCGCCCTCGACGCCGGGAAGAACCTGCGCCCCGACCAGTTCCCCACCGCCGAGCGGAAAGCCCGCCTGGGCACCGACATGGCACGCGCCTGGTGGGCATGGCAACGCCCCGAGCAGACCGCCCATGCTTTGCTCGACGCCTGCCGGGCCAGCCCCGGCGAGGTCCGCGACCGGCCCGCAATCCGCAGCATCGTCAACGAACTGGCCGAACGGCACCCGCGCACAAGCGGCGTGCGCGAACTACACCTCGCCGTGACGTCGGTCAGCAGCTGCGACTGCTGGTGACGCCGCCCGCGGGTGACCGCCGTTGCATCGCCGTCCCGGCTGACGCTTGGCGGCCACCCGCTGATGGACCGGCACGCTTCAGGTAGAACTCCCGCGACAGCGGCGTTCGTGCTGGTGCGGAGTCAGCCCTGGTCCTCGGACGAGGGGTAGATCCGCCACAGCTGGGAGAGGTTGGGTCCGCCCCACATGCGGGTCAGGCCCACCAGCCGGTCGTTGCCCTGGAGGTGGTCGGCGATGGCCAGGGCGTAGCGAGGGTGCACGACCGAGACCAGGTAGAAGTCGTTGCCTCGCTCTGCATGGGAGACCAGCCGCCAGTGCTGGCTGAGGCTGTCCGTGCGTTCTCGAAGGGTCACGGTGTCGGGCGGGTTGGCCCCTGCGGTGAGGCAGCGGTGGTTGGCGTACGACTCAATGCGCACGGTGCCATCGGCGTTCTGCCGCAGGAACCACCGATGCGAGTTGTTGTCCTTGGCGAAGGGGTCCTGTGCCCAGGTCTGGGTGTGGTTGCCGACACCGTCGTGCCAGTCGTTGCACATGAAGTAGGTTCCGGTGACGTGGTGGGTCATCGTCACCGATCCGCCCGCGAGCACTACGAGGTCGCTCAAGTCATGCTCCTCAGCTTCGAGAGTTCTTCACAGGAGCGGCGCCCCCGCAACTCAGCGTAGAGAGCCTGCGGTTGCTCCACAGCGTGGCTAACCGGCCGTTTCCCGAGGTCAGAGCCTGTCCGGGAGATCTCGAACGGGTGGACGGCGCTACTCGAACTACCTAACTGAGCGTCACCCACATGTTCCGCACGCGGCGCAACGGTTTGGCAGCGCACCGCCGGATTCGAACGGGCAGGGCGAACGCCACGCGGCAGGCGAGAGCGGCAAGAACGAGAAACTGACAGCTGTCCCGACGAGCTGCCTGTCTCATACTGCGGGGCGATGATCAGCTCACCGCGAGCTGGCGCACCCGGCGCACACAACCAAACAAACGGGCCCGCGGACGCGATTCGCGTACGCGGGCCCAAGGGCACATCAGGCGCGCCAGGGCCTACCCGGCACCGTACGCAGCCTACAGACGAGCGAGCAGGTCACGGGCATCCTCCGTGGGGAACACAGTCACCTCATCCTCCTTCGCTCCCTCGACGGCGATCTCCCACCCGCCCTCGCCGGATGACGCCACCTGGATGGGCGGCTGCGCCAGCCACATCACGTCGATGCCACGCCGGACCACCACGCCTATGAGACCGGGCAGCAGCACCGCGCCACCCGCGCCACCGGTGCCCATGAGCAGATCAGCGAGCGCCTCGGTCGCATTGTCACCCCGCACGCTCTCCGTGTTGACGGCGACCTGCCCACCACCCACGCTCGTGAGCGTCACCGCCATATGTGTACAGTCCTCATTCCGCTCCCACGGCGGAGCCTTCCAATCGAAGGTCATGCGCCCATCCTGCCCAATCAGCACGGCAGTTGATGCAGTACAGAGCGTTGAGACGTCCGAAGACCAATGGGCAGTGTTCATCCTGAAAGCGCAGGTCACGGGTCTGGCGTGGGTGGGTGAGGCCGTGCTCGTGCTGGTGGTGGGCGCCTGTCTGGCGACCGGGCATTCGCCGCCCACGGTTTGGTGCCGGTGAACGTCGGCGACATGGAATCCCTTGGCACGATCCGCATCGCGGAGAGCGGCGAGGCCTGCACGATCCTGCCGTGCTCGGTGGTCGCCGTTCACGGCGACCCACGCCGCCTCGGTGTGCGTCGCATCGTGGGCCCGGCGCTGCGGCGCTACATCGCCTTACGCACTGCCACGGACCGCTACGAGCCACGCGACGCCGCCGTGGTGGTCCGCCGGGGCATCGTCGAGGTCACCAGGGAGCCGGCCGCCGCGGGCCGCTTGCCGGGCATTCACCTGACGTGACTGGCGGTGGCGCCACTCGGCGTCCTCCTCGCGACAGGGGGTTAACCCCACCACCGATCCGGTTGATCGTCCCATCGCTCCGGCGCACCCGCTGCGGGCATCGTGGAATGACACCGTAAGCCCGGACGATCAAGGAAAACCACATGCTCAAGCACAAGCGCGCGCTGGGTGGCGCCCTCACGCTGGCCGTGGCGATGGGTCTCGTGGGGGGCGTGCTGCCAGCCGCCGCCACCACGGTCCCCGCTGCGGAATCCCCCACCGTGGAATTCGCGCACCACGCCGACGACGCGCGGCTGCGCGCCCTGCTGCACCGGCTGACCACGGTCGACGGCGCCCCCGGGGCGCTCGCCGAGGTGCGGGACCGGCACCGCAGCACGGTGCTGACCAGCGGTGTCGCGGACGTCGACAGCCACGCGCCGGTGCACCGCAACAGCAGGTTCCGGATCGGCAGCATGACCAAGACGTTCACCGCGACGATGATGCTGCAGCTCGTGGGGGAGCGGCGCGTCGACCTCGACGCACCCGTGGAGCGCTACCTGCCCGGCGTCGTCCGCGGCCACGGCAACGACGGGCGCAAGATCACCGTCCGGCAGATGCTCCAGCACACCAGCGGCCTGCCCGACTTCCTCACCTACCTCAAACCGCAGGATGTCGTCCAGGACCCGCTGGTCCACCACGACCCCCATGACCTGGTGAAGCTGGCACTCGCCCACCCGCCGACGTTCAAGCCGGGCACCGACTGGAAGTACTCCAACACCGGCTACGTACTGGCCGGCATGATCATCGAGAAGGTGACCGGCCGCTCATACGGCGAGGAGTTGCAGCGGCGGATCGTCGAGCCGTTGCATCTGCGGGGGACGTCCTTCCCGGGGGATGACCCGGCGATCCCCGGACCGCACCCGCGCGGATACGTGCAGCCTGGTGCGGACGCGCCGCTCCTGGACATCACCGCGATCAACCCCACGGTAGGCGGCACGGCCGGCGGGATCATCTCCAGTGGCACCGACGTCAACCGGTTCCTGGGCGCGCTGCTGGGCGGCAAGTTGCTGCCCCCAGCGCAGCACAAGGAGATGATGAAGACCCGCCCGACCGGCAGCTCGGAGGGCCGGGCGTACGGCCTCGGCCTGGAGAGCAAGCCGCTGCCCGGGGGCGGCCGCTACTGGGGGCACACCGGCGACTTCCTCGGCTACGAGACGGCCGCCGGCGCCACCGTCGACGGCAGGCAGGCCACGGTCATGGTGAACCTCGGCCCGGGCAGCTCGGACGCCCAAAGCGACGACATCCAGGCCGCCATCGAAACGGCGCTCTCCTAATAGGGCGTGCTCAGCCCGAACGTGCAGGTCACGGGGGCGGCGTGGCGGACGGCATGGCGCCACGGTACGAGACGCCCCTCCAGTGCTGGGGGTTCCGGGCAGGCCGAGTGACAGAGTCTGCGACTCCCGGACTCCCGGAGTCACGGACTCCCGGGATGTGCCGTCGCGCCGGGTGCATCGTTGAAGTCGGTGTGACCTCAGCTTCTCTTGAGCGCGGCCGCGAAGGCCCGCACCGCCGGGGGCCGCGGACGCCCTTCCCGGTACCGCCCGGCCCAACGCGCGTCGCTCCACAAGCGAGACGGAGACCACAATTCAAACGGGCCCCCGATTTACGCCCGGCGGAATCTCATCGACGCTTCCGTATTCGAGCAGGTCAGCCGCCATTTGCCTTTTGTGGAAGGTGTCACAACCATAACTGACCCCTCCCTGCGCTGTAGTAGTTGTGCCAAGAACCCGCAGCTCAGAGGCTGTTTACAAGTCATCAGGGCGCCCGGCGACGTGGCAGGATGGGAAAGCAGTACGGGGCCGCCCGGAATGAGCGGCCCCGCATCTCACAAAACCTTTCCGAAGGCCGTTACACCGGCCCAGTGAACAGGAAAGGCCATATCCATGCTGGCACACCTTCCGCCGGACCCCGGCAGCGACCGGATCACGATCAGTATCCGGCGCAGCGACCTCGTAGCCGCCGTGGGCGCCGCTGTCGTGTACGCAGAACTCACCCTCGTACAGCACCTCGCGCCGGCGACCGCAGCCGTCGTCACGGCCCTGGCGCTCGCACTATTCCTGATCCGCCGCTCCTGACGAGGTCCTGGGGCGCTGGGTGGCAGGGAGGACGTCAGCGGCTCCGGGTCCCGCGCGGACCAGGTGGGGCGAGCAGCGTGCCGGGCGACCGGCACGCGGGTCCGGGGATTTCACAAGGCGCGCGCCTCCCTTGGGGAGGCGTACGGCACGGGGCAGTGGCTGCCGTACGAGGCGGAGCTGCGGTTCGCTGAGGACTTGGCCCGCGTGGCGTGGGCGGAGGACACGATGCGGACGGCGCGGCGCGCCCCTCGGGCGTCTCGCCCGGCTGCTCGACGTCCTCGCCGACGACACCGAGACGGCGCTGCCGGAGTCCCGGAGTCTGTGACTCCCGAACTGCGGCAGCGCCGGTGCTACGGCACGTCAGGCATCTTCGGCGGTTCCGCGGTCGGCCGCTTCCACGCGGTCCAGGAGGGCGGTGATCTGCTCCCGGGTGAACAGGGCGGTGACCTCGCCGAGGTCAGCCTTCACCGGCTCCAGGCTCAATGCGACCAGCCGCCGGTTGATCTTTTCCCAGTCGAGCAGGCGCATCTTGTGGGCGAGGCGGCGCTCCCCCTGGAGCTGCTCGTAGTCGTACTCCTCCCACGGGCACACGATCTGCTCGCGCCGGACGGGACGCAGGCACAGCCAGGACCCGTGCGCCTCCGTCTTGCGGTGGCCCCCGGTGGCGTCCGCGATGCGGGTTAGCCAGCCACCGCATCTCAGGGCTGAGCTGTGGACTCTTCACCGTTCGGATTGTGGTCAGCCAGGGCGGAGCGAGGTGTTGAGGCGGGGCATCAGCTCACAGTCGGCTGCTCGTGCGACGTACATGTCTTGGTCGCGTTCTTCGCCGCCCACGGCAGCTCACCATCGGGACGTGGTGGAACCAACGTCCCGAGATACCACAGTTAGTCCCCCAGGTTCTCTGGCGGCACGGTCGCTGTCACCGCTGCGGGCAGTCGGCCATTCAGTATTTCCTGGCGTGGCAGTGACAGCCCGAAGTGCTGCTGCAAGGCGGTCAGGGTCGCGCGCAACGAGTCGAACTCCTCACTCACGTCATCGTCGAGAAGTCCAGCTTCTTCGAACGCCGGGAGCAGGAACGCCATGCCCTCGTCTGGGGTGTCGCCGATGTCGAAGCGACCGACCGTTTGGCCGTCGCGGTAGTACCAGCACTCTCTGGGCGAGTCGTCCGGCTTCGGGGTCAGGTGCAAGACTTCGACCCCGCCTGCAGAGACGTCGGGGTGAGCCCACCAAGCCTTGGAGGGCCAGCCCTGCTCCACCGCATATGACCAGCCCGCGCATTCACCGAAGCGGGCCACACGGGCTGATTCGCGGTCGTTGAACGTCAGCCGCTCAGCCTCGGCGAAGGTGATCGGGTCGAGCACTTCTCCGGGCCGGGCGCCGAGCCGGACAACGAGGTCGCCTGGGCTGATGCCGCGTGCGAAGGTGACGAACAGGATGGGGGCGTCTCCGCGCCAGGCGTCGGCCAGCCACGTGATGCCGTCGCTCAATGTCTTCTCCTGGTGTTAGGGGTGCGACTGGGGCGGGAGGGCGCGGCCCGCCCCGCCCCAGTCTGTGTGATGTCCTACCAGCCGGTCACGCCTTCGGAACGGTGCACGACACAGTCACCTTGGACGCGTCGCAGTGCGCGAACTCAGGGAAGGCCACCCAGTACTCGTCCTTGTCCAGCAGACGGTACTTCGATGCCGAGGAGAACGTTCCGGAGAACGGCTGCATCGACTGGGTGTTCTGGTAATTCGACATCGACGAGCGTCCGCAGACTTCCTTCCACGTCGGAGCAGCGGTACGGATGTCGTCGTACAGCCTCCAGTTGCCCGTCGCGATGCGGGAGGCGTAGGTCTGCACGCAGTCGTTGCCGGTGTCGACCTCGTTCATGCCGCCCAGGGAGGCTGGCATACCGCCCGAGTTGTAGGAGGCGGCGTAGGCGAACTCATCGCAGCTGGCGGTGTCGCTCGTGTCGATCGGGGTGGTGTCGGGGTTGCCGTAGGTCTTGGCCCAGCCATCCGGGCAGATGACCTTCCGGTTCAGGTTCGAATCCCGCACGGACGCAGGCAGGTACTTGATCGGCTTGCCCGCTGCCTTGGAGCCGGGGTGGCTGGACAGCTTCGACTGGATCAGCCAGGCGTGCGCGACGGCCGCCGGCGTCTTGGCGAAGTTCATCACCCAGGTCGGCTTATAGGCCGAGAACACGCAGCCGGGGCTGGTGGTGGAGGCGACGACGTCGCAGCGGATATCGAAGTCCGGGGTGGAGTTGCCCAGCCACTGCGGGTCGTTCTCGATCTCCCCGGCACCATCATTGACGGTCCCAGCGATGGTCCAGTCCAGCTGGAGGCTGGTGATCTTGGTGGCGGTACCGCCGGTCCACTCGTGGTTGAAGGTGGCGTACGCGGCGTGGATGTCAGCCTTCGGTTGCCACGTATTGGAGCCATCCCACACAGGGGCGGCGGTGGTGCACTCCGGGGAGCACTTGAACGTTGGGGTCATGGTGATCGGCCCCGGCATGCCGATGGTGCCGTGCTCCACGATGAACGGATCCATCGGCACCAGCGCAAACCGCTGGGTGAACTTCCGGGACACCGGATCGAGCTTGATCTCGATGGCCGAGGCGAAGTGCGCGTCCGCCGGATTGTAGATGTTCCCGTCCGGCGCCTTGACCTCGTACTTGAACACGATCGGCGTGGCCCACTTCAGGCAGGCGCTGTCCCGCTTGAGGTAGTCCTTGCCCGCCGAGACGCCCGTGTCGTTGCACCACGGCACCAGATCGCCACTGCCCGCACGGAGCTTGTTCGCGACGTCCTGCTTCTCCTTGGCGCTCAAGTCGGACGGTTTCCCGACCTCGATGCAGGTGATCTTCTGGCCGTGGTCGGTGCAGGTCTCGCTGCCCTTGCCGGCGTCCTTCGCGGCGCGGGTGACCTCCGGCCGGTTACGGGTCCCGACCTGCGGCTCCTGGTACTTGTCCAGGTCCACCGCCGGTGCGCTCTTGTTCGGCTCCGGAATCTTGATGTCCACGGCACGGCCACGGGTTTTGAACTTCGCCCACGCCGACCAGTCGGTCTCGTACAGGCCACCGTCGTAGGCCGAGGTGCGGAAGGCGTAGGTGGTGTTCGTCTTCAGGTCGCCGTAGTGCAGGGTGACCTTCGCGGTGCCGCCGGAGGTGACGTAGTTGGACACCACGACGCCGTAGGCGGCGGGCTTACCCGTGTCGGGGTCGGTGAGCTGGACTTGGTCCTTGGGGTTGCCGTTGGCGTCGGTGGTGTAGACCTGGAAGGTCAGGTTCGCGGTGTCGCCGTCGCCGTCGGTGACGGTTGTTGGACAGGGTAGGGATGGTGCGGTTGACCTGCCACACCCCGTTCGCGTCCTTCGTGCCTGGTGCAGCCTTGAGGTTGTTCCCGGACTCGGGTCGGTGGTCGTTGGCCGCGGTCAGAGTCTCTGGGCCTGCCGCAGGGCGGGAGGCCGGAGAGTATTCCCACGCGAGGGTTTCGTCGCTGCTGTCGGCGGCGGCGATGCTGCCGCTCCCGAGGAGCATGACGGCCGCCGTGGCGACAGAGATTTTGGACAGAATACGTCTTCTTCTCGATAAACCAGACAAAGTCTGTCTTCCCCTTCTGGCCGCCGAGCCCATGCGTGTTCCCCCTGGGCCAGGGCGGCGGTAGTCGGTTGTCACGCCGACCAATGTCTATGAGGGGCGTCATGCTCTGTTCAAGACCGTGAACTGGGGTAATCCGGCTGTAAGTCAGGTACCGGACGTGACCCTTGGCACGTTTAGCCATGGTTGCAGCGCGGATCCTCCAAATGAGTCGACGGCGAGCCTGCGCATTCCGACAACTGCCCCTCGGGCCAGGAACCTTCACGCACTGCCCGAGGCGCAGTGAGGGGGCTCCCGGCGGTCTTCGCCATCGTCCCGCCAGCCTCCGTCGTCAGATGCGAGGCCGCCATGCGGTGCACTTGCAAGTGGATCGCTCTGGTCCCTGACCTGGCAATCACCCCCCCACAAGCCCGAGAGGGCTCGGCAGTCGCGGTCGTCCGCGCCAAGAAGGACTTCAAGCAGGACATCTCTTCCTTGAAGTTCGGCCCGCGGGACGGCACTCGTTAAGGGCTGCCCCCTAAATGCTCTCTGGTCCGATGGACGACCTGCGTCTTTTCCTCCGCCATCCGGTGATGGTGAGGTTATGCAGGCGGGCGATGCCGAGCAATGCGGGCGAAGACGTGCTCGACGCGGGCGCGGACCTGCTTGTGGGACTTGTTGTGTTCCTCTTTCCAGTCCGGGAGTTCTGCCTGGCCACGCTCGCGGCGGTGCGGGATGACGAGTCCGGTGCCCGGGTAGCCGCCGTCGGCGATCGTGAGAGTCTTGCCGACAGCGGCCTTGGCACCGGACTCCTCCCACGCCTTGCAGTCGTTGCGGTTGCCGGCGAGCGGCCGGCCGACCACGACGACCAGGCGGGTGTCGGCGTCGATGACGACCTGGTGGTTAGTGGAGTACCGATAGTTCTTCGACCGCTCGGCGATGGTGTGATCCCGGGTGGGGACCAGGGTGCCGTCCACGATGAGCACGGTGCCCTTGGCGAACCGCGCGCGGGGCCGCAGGGCAAGCGCAGGACCGAGGTGGTCGATGATCCGGTCGGCCGCAGACTTCGAGATGCCGAAGAGCGGGCGCGAGTTGGCGCATCGTCAAATTCGTGCGCCAGTAGGCCGACACGAGCAGTACCCGGTCCTCCAGCGGAAGGGACCACGGCCGGCCCTTGCGGACCGGATCCGCACCTTCGCGGCGCAGCGCGGTCACCAGCTTCCTGAAGGAACGCGGGCTCAGCCCGCTAAGGCATCGTTTCTTTTGGCGTGATCGTTCGTTGAACGGTGCATGACGGATCTGGTTGAGCGTTTGGTGCCGGACGAGCTGTGGGTGCTGTTTCGGCGGGTGGTGCCGCCAACGGAGGTGATACGTCCGCAGGGTGGGGGCCGGCGGCGGACCGGTGACCGCGAGGCCCTGGCCGCGATCATCTTCGTGGCCACCTCGGGCTGCACCTGGCGGCAGCTCCCATCGGTGTTCGGTCCGAGCTGGCAGACGGTCTACCGACGGTTCGCTCAGTGGAGCCGGGCCCCCGTCTGGGCAAGGCTCCACCGTGTCGTCCTCGACGAACTCGGCGCCCGCGGCGAGAAGCTCTCCGGGAGGGGAGTCAGGACGCACGGCCAGGGCGCTGGGACATCCAGCTCAGGAAGAGCCCCGCCATGAACATGAACCAGCCAACAAGGGACAGTGGGCCGAAAGCACGGTCGAGCGGACCCAGGATGTCGAACAGAGCGAATCCCACCCCGCCCACGAGCATCCCATATCCGCTCAGGCGTGGCCGTAGGACCTTCTTCCGAGCCCACGGAACGACCCAGTCGAACGCGATGCCTGCGATACCCAGAACTACCAGCAACGACGCAAGTGTCGCGGCCGTCACCACCATGAACGTGTGCATGGCGGTGATCGTCTCACGTACGTGTGACCCGCGGGCGACCTGTCGCTAGTGCTGTGACCGCGTAAGTTCGCCGGGTTGGTGGTCGTGGCGGTTGGATGTGGGATGACGTCCGATCTGACCGCTGGAGTGCGGTGGCTGAGCCTGTCCGTGTGCGCCGACTGACCGACCAGGAGGGGCAGCGGCTGCGGCAGATCGTGCGCCGGGGCATCCGCTGGGGTGGTCGGCCCTGTCAGCGGCGGCCTGAACCAACTGGAACGTGAATCACCGAGATCGTTTGGCAGCATTTGCCCGATAACGTTCCAGCACGCCGATGGACAGTGCCGATGCCGCCATCAGCCCGAACATGATCGAGCTCGAACCACCGCCATGCTCTCGCTCCCAGATACGGAATCCGACCAGCAGGACAACGACTCCGAACAGCACGACCTGTATCCACCTGATGGCCACGGCTTGCTGACCGTGGCCATCAGCGTTGCTGTCTCCTTTGCGCACCGGGACTCCTCTGCTCCTTCAGTGCGCCGACTGTACTGGTGCAGGGAGCCATCAGTACGACCCAACCCGGTGAACCTTCGCGGTCACAGCACTAGCGACGTGCCGCGAGTACGTCCCGGAGTACGTTCTCGAGCGTGACGCGGGCCAGCTCGTGTCTCAGGGTCTCCTCGATGCCCTCGTAGATGCCCTGCATTGCCGGCTGGATGCCGTGACCCACCACGCATTC
>NZ_NTGE01000157.1 GCF_002291145.1 Streptomyces sp. SA15 | reverse complement strand
GTGCGCGGACGCCGCGTCCGCTGCGGCCCTGGACTCCTGGGCGTTGCTGTCGGACTCGTGCGCCTGGGCGAACGCCTCCTTCGCGTCCGCCTTGGCCCGTGCCGCGTCCGCCTTCTGCGCGGCGTCCCAGGCGTCGTCCCGCAGATCTCGGGCCTTGTCGCGGCTCTTGACCGCGTCGTTCTTCCGCGCGACCGCGGTCGCCTCGGCGGCTTCGGCCTTCTCCTTGGCGTCCTTCGCGTTCGCCGCCTCGGCCTGCGCGGTCTGCTTGTGCTGATTCGCCTCGGCCTGCTTGGCGGCGGCGGTGTCCTTCTCCGCCTTGGCCGTCTTCTCCTCGGCCTCGGCCGCGAGCCGCTCGGCGCGCGCGTCGGCGGCTGCCGCCTTCGCGTCCGCTTCCGCCTTCAGCGCGACGGCCAGCTTCGCCTCCGCAGTCTCCTTGTCCTTCTTGGCGTTGTCCCGGTGCAGCTTGGCCGCGTCCGCCGCGGCCTTCGCCTGCAACTCGGCCGCGTGCGCGGCCTCCTTACGGAACTCGGCGTTGACCTGCGCGGCCTGCGCGAGCGCGCGCTGCGCGATGGTCTGGCTGTCTCCCGCGGAGGCGCGGGTTGCGGCCTCGGCGGTCTCAGCGGCCTTCACCATCGCCGTCAGCGCCGCCACCGCACCCTTGGTGACCTGCGCCTTCTGCTGACCGACCAGAAGCCCACGACCCCGCGGCGCACCAGCGGCATCCGCGATGCCGTAGGCCGCCTGCTCGGCCGCATCGGACGCGGGGGCCGCCTTCTTGGCGTTCTCCAGCTGGGTCTTGAGCGCGGCCAGATGCTTCTTCGCCGCCGCCTGGGCGTCGGTGACGACCTTCTTCGCCTTGTCGAACTCCGCCTTGTCCGGATACAAGGGGCTGTCCGTGCCCTGGTGACCGGACGGCTTGATCAGGAACTTCTGCGAACCGGCGTCCTTGCAGTCCCACAGCCGCGCGTCCGTGCTCTTGGTGAACGCGCTCAGGTCCAGGCACTTACCCGTGCTGACGCTCTTCAGGGGCGCGGTGGCACGGACGTCACCCTTCCACGACTGCCCCTTGGACTTGTAGCAGTCCGAGATCTGGATCTTCGTGCCGTTCGCCGACGCGTTCCCCGCCACGTCCAGGCACTTCTGCGAGCCGACACCGCGGAGGTGGAGGTCGTCCTCGCTGCCCTCGAGCGTCCACTGCTGGGACGCGCCGCCGTTGCAGGTGTAGATCTGCACCGGCGTGCCGTTGGTCTTGCCACCGCCCGCAACGTCCAGGCAGTTGCCCTTCGCGCCCGGCACCTCGATCGTCACATAGCTGTCGCCGATCCAGCCCAACCCGCCGGCCGAGTAGTAGTCCTGCCAGCGGGTGGCGTAGTCCGCCAGCCACGACTGACCAAGGACCTGACCCAGCATGAACGTGCCGTCCCGCAACGCCTTCGTGGCGGTGACGTTGGCAGCGAGGATCTGCTGCCGCTGCGTGGCCTGCGCGGCGATCTCCTGCTGCCACTCGGCCGACGCCTGCGCCACCGCCTTGCCCAGTACCCGGTTCGGGTCGATCGGGTCGTGCCACGCACACGACGCGAAGCGGGCCTTCAAGTCCTCGACCGCGATGCGGAACTCCCCGGTGCCCGGGGCCGGAGCGGTGCGAGGGAAGCCACCGGAAGCCAGGAAGATGCGGGCGTCATCGGCGAACACCCGGGGAACGAACAACTCGTTGGGTTCGATCTTCCCGGAGTTCTTCTTCCACAGCTTCCACGCCTGCTGCTCCTGCGGTGTCCCCCCAGTGCTGTACTGCGGGTCGCCGATCGCGAGCGCGGCGGCCTTCGTCTTGTCGTCGGCGGTGGGCGACGGATCGTAGAACGGGGAGAACAAGTCGATCGACTTGTTGTACGACTGCCACAGCCACGGAAGCAGCCCGGTCTGGTCGTAGATCTTGTCCTCTCCCTGCGGGGCGTCAGGGTAGAAGCTCAAGCCGCTGACGGCGGCGGAGAACGCATGCTCCTGGTCATTGACCTTCTTGACCCACTGGTCGCTGCTGGCGCTGTCCGCGCTGTAGGCCACGTGCAGCGGGGTGGTGGTGTCGTAGAGGTCCCGGTTGACCTTCTGGTGGAGCTGATCGGGCGGCAGCCCGATGGCGTTCTGTGCGAGGGCGAACAGGTTGGGCCCGCCCGTGCGCAGGGCATCGGCGGCCACACACTGATCGTCGCGCAACTGCTCGGCCGCTTTGGTGTCGTAACCGTCGTACGAGTCGCTCGCCGCGGCCGTGCGCTGTGCGGCGTCCCGGCCGAGCTGGCCGGGCTGGACGGCCACGCCACCGAGGACGGCCAACGCGGCGACGGACGTGACAGCGGAGGTGAACGTTGCGGATATTCGTGAGCTGGGTCGTAACAACCCTGGTCTGAGGCGCAAAGGGGCATCCTTCGTAGCGAGCGAGGGCAGGCGGGGTGACCGCCCGAAGAGAACGGTGGCGATGCGCGCGGGTCAGCCCGCTGTTCCGGCGCGGGAGCGGGGGCAGCAGGCATCAGCGACAAAGAGGGCGTTCACAATGAGCCGGTATCGCGGCATGACGAACCAATCCCTCCCCCGTGACGGCACTGTCCCCCCGGCCGTCTAATGATGCGCGCGCGTCACGGCAGGGCCGGGTCTTGGCCCCTCACGTGGACGTGCGGTGTTCACCTTACTCACCGGTCAGCAGGGCACGACAACGGCCGACCTCGCCACCCAGACGCGGAACGGAAGGTCATTTGCACGGCCCCTCACGGCATGGCACGCGCAAATGTCGTGGTCATACGAGGAGTTACCTGTGTGAGGCATGTGAAGAAGGTGTGCACGCGGGGGGCGGTTTTAAGCCTACGAATTGACCGGAAGCCGCCTGCGTGTAGGCGTCAGTTGAGATGCCGATGTCAGTCCGACCGGCGAGCAAGGATCGGTGCGTTCAGGTTCTGGCATTGAAGCTGGAGACGCCTGTGGAGTGGATGACCAGGTCTCCTCATTGGGCACCGGCAGCCCAGCCAGCGCGCGACGCAGCCGGGCCACGTCGATCCGGCCCTGGTTGAGGCCGCCGTAGAGGGCCTCGTGCCCGCGGCGGTGTTCCCGGCGCGAGCCCCAGGTCGACCAGCGTCCGCCACTGGCCCGTCCGCGCACAACAACGCGTCGCACAACTCGAACAACGCGTCGCCCCGAGCAGTCAGACACGCGCACAACTCCACCCGGAAGCATGACACTTCCGCGAACGCATCCCGCGGGAGCCCTGAAAGGCTGTAGCGACCTGTACTGGCGAACTCCGGATGGCGAGCACGAGGCCGACGACCGGGATCGAGGGTGATTGGCAGATCTGTTCCACCCCCGCGAAGGAAAACCCCAGGTGAGGTGACCGTGCCGGTGGAACAGATCTGCCAATCACTGGTGAGCGTCCCAGGCCCTCGCGCAGATCGTGTCGTACCCCGGGGTGGTGGGCTCGTGCGGGCGCTCGGAGTCCGGCAGTCCGGATGGCTTCACCACGCGGCGGAACGCCACCCGAGGATGCGCATCGGCGCGCGGGGCTCTCCACGTTGGGCCGCCGTAGCCGTAAAGGCCCGCAGGGGTCGAACGGAACACGTACCCGCAGCGTCTGAGGTACATGAAGATGTCGCGCCAAGCCACTGTCCTGCTCCTGAGTGCCGGGCTGTTGCTCTCCGGCTGCCCGTCCTCGTCCGACAACCCGGATGACGAGGGGTACACCGGCCCCACCCTGCCCGCCCGCACCGTCGCGAAGGACAAGTGGCAAGAAGGGCCGGCGGAGCCCAAGCAGCACCAGCCGTATCCGTACGACATCTATACGCACTGCGGGATCAAGTGGGTGAAGTTCGGCGGCCGTTGGTGGGTTCTGGACTCCGTGTTCCCCGGTGTCGAGCAGGTCAAGGGGGAGCCGCCCTCGCGGTACAGCCAGAAGCTCGCCGGCTACATGACTCTGATCGGCCCGGACGCTGCCAACTTCGACGCCGTCGGGATGCCCACGATGCAATTCGTACCGACCGAGGAGGAACCGCCGGGCTGCGCCTAGCCCGGTCGCCGGCGAGTGCCGTGAGCGTCGACGCGCGTCCGAACGACGGGCAGCCAGCCGCGTTCGGCGCGTAGGTCGCGCAGCGTGGCCAGGCCCCGTCTGGTCTGCCGGCGGCTGAGCTCGCAGGAGCCCGTTGGCCGCGCGAGCGTGATGCCGGCGGCGCGACCTCGAACAGGGCGGTGCGGATCAGGTCGGCGTGGCGTTCCGCGGTCGGGGAGCGCTTGGCCACGGTTACTCTCCCCGCAACGGGCGGGCGAGTTCCTCGTCCATGTCGACCTCGCCGGTCTCGGCGGCGGTCTCGATCCAGTCCCTCGTGGCCCGGCAGCGGGCGACGTTCTGTGCCAGGACCGCCTGTCAGCGCCGGCCCCCGTGGCGCGGCTCCGAGTGCTCGCCGAACAGTGGGCCATACGTCTGCCGGTCCTCGGTGGTCAGTACGTAGGCAGGCTCGGTCCTTGAGGCGGCTTCCCGCAGTCGAATGACGAGGCCGGTGACGGGCACGACACGAAGCGACAGGGCCGCGGCCACGTGGGCACGTTCCTTGGCGATCTCCGGATTGCCCCGGGCCAGGGACCGTTCGAGGTGCTGGGCAGAGGCCTGCATGACCTCCACGTCGCCTTCGCCGGAGAACCCGAGGCAGTCCTGCCATGCCAGCCCGGTGACGATCTCCAGTGCGTCCGCCAGGTCATCGGCGATCAGGCCTCCCTCCCCTTCCGAACTCGCGAACACTACTGGTCGGCGGCCGTCCTCCTCGGCACACAGGAAGTACGCACCACCGGCGAACTCCCCGGCGATCGGCTCCAGCGGCCCACCCGAGGCAAGCCACCGCGAAGTGACCTCAGGGGCGCGGACCGCTTCACCGCGCGCCGCGGACTCGTCCTGGCGCCCGGCTCGGGCCCGCGCGCACTCCCCGGGCTCGGGTCGGACGCCCGGCGCGTGGTGACGAACCGCAGCATGCTCCTCGCGTCGGCCGTCCGGCCCTCGTCCTGATGCTCAGCGGCGACGGGATCAGCGCGGAATACGGCGTCCGCAACCTCACCGGCATCCGCCACCCTGCCATCAGTCGGCGAATGCATCTGGGCGCCCCCTGGAGCCTCCCCCACCGTCTCCTTGACACGTCAACGAGAGCGTGGGGTACTGCGGAGTGCGAAGCCGGGAGGAAGTGACGGGGGTGAGTCTCCTGCCGGAGCTGCGCTACCCCACCGTGACCGAACTCGTCGTGTCCGCGAGGGCGTTGGCCGCTCAACGGCCCGGCGAGTGCACTCTGAGACAGATCGGCGTCTCCCGGGCGGGCAGGCCGCTCCACCTGCTGTCCGTGGGCCGTGCCCGCCGCGCCGTGCTGGTCGTCGCGGGGGCCCACGCCAACGAGCCGACCGGCGGCGCCACCCTCCTCTCGGTCGCCGAACGGGCGTTACAGGACCGGGAGTTGAGGGACGGAAATTCCTGGCACTTCCTGCTGTGCGCGGATCCGGACGGGGCGAGCCTGCATGTCACCCCGGCACCGCGCAGCCTGTTCGACTACCACCTGGGGTTCTACCGGCCGCCGGGACCGGAGCAGCCGGAGTGGTCGCCGTCCGAGCTGCCGCCCGACCGGCTCCCGCCCGAGACGCGCGCCCTGACCGGGATCATCGACGAGCTGCGCCCCTACCTCCAGGTGACCCTGCACGGGACCGATGTGGGCGGCAGCTGGGTGCAGCTGACGAGGGACGTCCCGGGCCTCGCCGAGCCGTTCGCCAAGTCCGCGGCGGAGCTGAACATACCGGTGGAGACGGGCGCCTCGGACGCCGCAGGCTGGCCCGCCTCCGGGCCCGGCGTACATGTGATGCCCGCGCCGGGGGCGGGGGCGGCGTACCCGAGCATGCCGGACGACGCGCGGCGCAGCACCTGGCACCACGTCCACCGGTACGGCGGCCTGACCGCGGTCGTGGAGGTGCCGATGTGGGCGAGCGACCTGGTGGACGATCCGGCGCCGCACCCGGCCCCGGCCGCGGCGATGCGACAGCTGGCGGACCGGCTGCTGCGGGACACACGGGAGGTCGAGCGGGTCCTCGCCGACGCGCTGCCCCGTCTCGACGGCACCGACGGGCCCCTGCTGCGGGCCGCGCGATGGGGGCTGGAGCTGGTACCGGGACTGGCCGCGGACTGGACGCACACCGCGCCCGTCAACGGCTCGAGGGCGTACGTCGGCAGCGTGGACGCGTTCGGACGCCGGCTGCCGCTGCGGGCGGCGGCGATGCTGATGCGGGCCCTTCGGCAGACCGACGACCCTGCGGCGCCGCGTCTCGAACGGCTCGTGGCGGCCTGGAGCCACGCCTTCGCGGAACGTTTCCGGGCCCGCTGGGTGCCCCTGGAGCACCAGGTCGAGCATCAGTCGCGCACGGTGGTCGCGGCGGCGCTGCACGCGCGCGACCGGGCGACATGAGCGGCCGTACGAAAGCTGCTGCCGCCCGCATGAGCGGCCATACGAAAGCTGCTGCCGCGCGCATGAGCGGCCGTACGGATTCAGTCGTACGAAGCCCAGCGCCACGCGCGCGTGAGCGGCCGCCCGGAGCTCACGCCCCACGCGCGCGTGCGACACCGCCCTTGCGGGCTGTGTGAGAGCCGTCCAGCGCGAAGACCGCCCCGGTCCGTGCCTCCATCACACACGCGTTCGAGAAGGTCTCCGTGTAGTCGACCGGCCGTCCGTTCCACCGCCCGCGCGCGTGGGCGGTCACCGGGGCGTAGATCATCGGGCAGTAGGTGCCCTTCGTCGTGATGGCGTGGAGGTCGCCGTGGGCCTCCTGGAGTTGCGCGCATGCCTCGGCGGCGCGTCCGTGGCCCTGGGGCGGGTCGCACAACAGCAGGGTGCCGGGCGCGTCGCCGGAGCGGGATTCGCCCCGGGTGACGGTGACGAAGAGCCAGTTGCCCCCGACGGGCCCTTGAGGCGTCGCCCACGCCGGGGCCGCGGTGGCGAGGAGGAGGGCGGCGGCAGCGGCGAGCAGACCGCCTCGTACCGCTGTCGCTGCGGTGGTGTAGGTCGTGTACGTCATTCCCGATGCATCGGCACAGCCGCCTGGGAACCCCACCCCGACTCACCCGAACGGGAGCACGCGGGCCCGTACCGTCCGGCGAGTCCGAACGCGGCGAGGACCACCCGTGACTGGTACTCCACCTGGCGCGCCACCGGGATCCAGCGCGCCTGGCAGCCGTCGTGGTAGTCGGCACACCACTCGTCGACCAGCCGGTCCAGTTCCGGCAGGACACCGGCCGGGTCGGTGCCGGCGCGGGTCACGAGCTGGTGCAGCAGTCCCGCCGTACGCAGAGCCAGCCGCCGCCCGGCTATGCGCAGAGCGGTCAGGTGGGCGGTGTTCAGGGGCGGAAGCGGGCGCGGGCCGGAGGCGATGTCGGGGTCCCACGCGTCGGCGAGGCCGGGGCAGACCAGTAAATAGTCCTCGACCGGGGCGAGCAGCCGCTCCGCGTCCGGCGTGGCCGAGACATGGGGCCGGATCCGGGCGAGGAGGCGCTCCAGGAGCCGGGAGTCGTGGCGCAGGGTGTGGCTGACGGTGCGCAGTACCGCGGCGGCGTCGGCGGGCGGGCCGCCGTCCTCCACCGCGGCGACGCCCCACATGGGCGCCTCTATGACGGCGGTCACCGTGCCGTGCCGGTGGGGGTGGAACCACGTCGACTCGACGGCGGCCTCGGTGATGGCGGCGGCCAGGCCGCTCGGGCGCGGGGGCGGTATTCGGTAGACGGCGGGCCCGAGGCTCGGCCAGTACAGGGTGTCGTACGGGCCGAGTTCGCGCGGTATGCCGAGCCGGGCCGCGGTGTGCGCGACACGGTGGGCGAGGCCGGGCAGATCACGGGTGAGCTCGACGAAGCCGCCGCCGACGTCGACGCCGTGCAGGGAGCACTGGAAGAAGGGCCGCAGTTCGTCCTGGAGTTCGAGCAGGGCGCGGGTCTCCGGCAGTACGGCGCCGGCCGCGCCGTCAGGCAGCCACTCGGGCTGCTCCAGGAAGCCGGGCCGAAAGAAGTTCCGGAAGTAGTGGCCGAGCGTGTACGGGCCGCGCAGCCAGCGCTCGTTGCGGCGCAGGCCGTCGGGGTCGAGGCACAGCAGCAGGTTCCAGGTGGCGTCGGCACCGGAGGTGAGCGTGGGGTCGGCGAGCGCCCGCTCGGCCAGCCGCAGGACGGTGGCGCCGCCCACGGGCTCGTTGGCGTGCGGACCTGCGACGACGAGGGCCTGGTGGCTGCCGTGGCCGACGGAGAGCAGCCACAGGGGCGTGCCCGCGCGGGAGGTGCCCACCCGGCGCAGCCGGGCGTCCCTGGGGTGGCGCGCGACGAGCGCGGCCGCCCGGGCGCCGAGCTCGTCGACGGTCGGGTAGCGGAGGAGTGGCGGCAGGGCACACCTCCACATGTGGTGCCGTCGGTTCACCTGATGTGCATGGTGTACGCACAGTCAGTCACGACTTGACGGCTTCGTCAACACCACGAAGAGCAAAGGGGATTGGCCCATACCAGCGGGTGAAGCGCGGATACCAGCGGTTGAAGCCCGGGCCAGAACCAAGCGCCGGCTCAGTTCGCCGAGAGCCGGAACGCCATCCGGCCGAACCCGACCTGGTCGCCCTCGCGGACGATCGCCGCGCCGATGACCCGTCGCCCGTTCACCGTCGTGCCGTTGGTCGAGCCGAGGTCCCGCAGCACCCACATGCCGCCCTGGCGGCTGAGCTCGGCGTGCACCCGGGACACCGTCTCGTGGGTCAGCCTGAGCCCGTTGGCGGGGTCGCGGCCTATGTGCAGGGTGTGGCCGCCCGCGGGGTGCGGCAGGAGCAGCTTGGGGAGCCGCTCGGCCTGCCAGGCCCTGCGCAGCCGTACGGTGAAGCCGGAGACGGCCTCTACGGTGCCGAACACCAGGCGCGAGACGCGGCTCTCCTTGGGCAGGTCGGCGGTGAGCGCGGCGAGCTCGTCCAGGCGGCGGGCGGTGAGCGCCAGCTCCATGCGCCGGACGAACGTGTCGTGCGACAGGCGGCCCATGGCGACGCCGTCACGGAGCACCTTCAGCGCCTTGTCGCGCTCCGCGTCGGACAGCCGCGCGGGGTACGTGTTGAACTCGAAGGACGACGTCACGCTCGTGATTGTCGGGCAGTGAACGCCGGGTGTCCAGAAAACGCGGAAACGGCCGCCCCGCGCGCGTACCGGACGACACCTGCCGCAATGGGGCGGATTCTTCAAGCGCATTGATCGCGTTTGAAGCACCATGGACGGGCTACATCACGGTGAGCAGATGAAGGGGAACCGTCCGTGCAGTTCGAGGTGTGGGCACCGCAGGCCGATCGCGTCACGCTCCAGTGCGACGGCGCCACGCGCGCGTTGGAGCGCGATCCGGAACGCGCGGGATGGTGGTGGACAGAGGCCGAGGCGCGGGACGGCACGCGGTACGGCTTCGCGCTGGACGACGGGCCCGTGCTCCCGGACCCGCGCTCGCGCCGGCAGCCGGACGGCCCGGACGGGCTCAGCGCGGTCGTCGAGCACGACCGGTACGCGTGGCGCACCGAGTGGGCGGGGCGTCCACTGCCGGGTGCGGTGCTGTACGAGCTCCATGTGGGCACGTACACGCGCGAGGGCACTTTGGACGCGGCCGCCGAGCGGCTCGGGCACCTTGTCGAACTGGGTGTCACGCATGTCCAGTTGATGCCGCTGTGCCCCTTCCCCGGGCGGCACGGCTGGGGCTACGAGGGGGTCTCGCTGTGGGCGGTGCACGAGCCGTACGGCGGGCCCGAGGCGCTGAAACGCTTCGTCGACCGGGCCCATGAGCTAGGCCTGGGCGTGGTCCTGGACGTGGTGCACAACCACCTGGGCCCCTCCGGCAACTACCTCCCTCAGTTCGGCCCGTACTTCACGGACACGCACCACACCCCCTGGGGTTCCGCCGTGAACCTGGACGCGCCCGGTTCGGACGAGGTCCGCGCGTTCCTGCTGGGCAGCGCGCTGGCGTGGTTGCGGGACTACCGGATCGACGGGCTGCGCCTGGACGCGGTGCACGCGCTGGCGGACACGCGCGCGTACACCTTCCTGGAGGAGCTGTCGACGGCCGTGGACGCCCTGGCCGCCGATCTGGGCCGGCCGCTGTTCCTGATCGCCGAGTCGGACCTGAACGACCCGCGCCTCGTCACCCCGCGCGCGGAGGGCGGCCTCGGTCTGCACGCGCAGTGGAACGACGACTTCCACCATGCCCTGCACACCGCGCTGACCGGCGAATCGAAGGGCTACTACGCGGACTTCGCGCGCGCCCCCTTCGCCGCGCTCGCCAAGACCCTCACCGGCGGCTACTTCCACGACGGCACGTACTCCAGCTTCCGGGGCCGGCACCACGGGCGCCCCCTGGACCGCGCGCGGGTGGCGGCGCACCGGCTGCTCGGCTACAGCCAGACCCACGACCAGGTGGGCAACCGCGCCCAGGGGGACCGTCTGTCGGCCCTGGTGTCCCCGGGGCTGCTGGCCTGCGCGGCCACGCTGACCCTGACGGCTCCCTTCACGCCGATGCTGTTCATGGGCGAGGAGTGGGCGGCGGGCACGCCGTGGCAGTTCTTCACCGACCACACCGATCCCGAGCTCGCGGAGGCGGTACGGCGGGGCAGGCGCCGCGAGTTCGCCGCGCACGGCTGGGCGGAGGAGGACGTCCCCGACCCGCAGGACCCGGCGACCCGTGACCGCTCCTGCCTCGACTGGACCGAGCCCGAAAACGAGCCGCACGCGCGCGTGCTGGCCTGGTACCGCCGGCTCGTCGCCCTGCGCCACGAACAGCCGGACCTCACCGATCCCGACCTCGCCGACACCAAGGTGGCCTACGACGAGCGGGAACGCTGGCTCGCCTTCCGGCGCGGAGACGTCCGGGTCGCTGTGAACCTCGCCAAGGAACCGGCGGCCATCCCCCTGGGCACCCGCCCCGCGCGCGTGCTCGCCGCGTGGGAGCCCGTCGAGGCACCGGGCGCGGGCGGGGTGCTGCACGTGCCCGGGGAGTCGTGCGTGGTGCTGCTGCAGGAGTGACACGCCGTCTCTGCCGAGCCATCCCTCACAGGACGTCGTCGGCGGCGTCCGGGTCGTCGTCCCGCAGCTCCGTCACCCGCTCCAGCAGGATCGCCTCCCAGGCGCGTCGCAGTCGCGTTCTGAGGAGGGGCAGCGGGGTGGTGTCGCGGCCGTCCAGGCGGGCGGCGAGGTGGATGACGGCGTCGCAGCGGGCGAGCCAGAGGCCGCGCAGGCAGGGGCGGGCGGCGTAACCGGCGAGGGTGGCGGCGCGGACGGCGGCCGGGGATCCGACGGCGAGCGCGAGGCCGGCGATGTCCTCGGCGGGGTCACCGATGACCGCCTCGCTCCAGTCCAGGACGCCGCGTACCCGGCCGTCGGCGCTGACCACGAGGTGTGCGCCCGTGAGGCCGTGGTGGACGAGGACCGCAGTGGCGGGCTGGGCGGAGAGCTGGACCGCGGCCGGCATCGGGAACTGATGGAGGCGGCCCCGGTCGAACTCGTCGGCCGCGGCGAGGCGTCCGGCGGCGCGTACGGCCTCCCGGCGCAGCCGTTCGAGAGAGCGCGGGGCAGCGCGCGGCACCCCGAGCGCCTCGGCCTGCCGGACGGGCACCTCGCGCAGCCCCGTGAGCAGGCCGGCCAGGTCGGCCTCGCCGACGGCGGACACGTCGTGCTCCTCCCCCGAGCCGCCGGGCACCGTGGTGTCCAGCGTGTACACCAGCCCGGGCGCCCACTCGCCGTGCGCCACGCTGGTGGGCACGGCGACCGGCAGGTGCGGGCGTACGAGGTCGCGCAGACGCAGCTCTCGGCGCCGGCGGACGGAGGTCTCGCGGTCGGGGGCGAGGCGCAGCACATGGCGGGTGCCGACCCACCACGTGGAGTGCTCGCCGCCCTCGGCGACGGGCCGGACCTCGGGTCCGGCGCCGCCGTCCGCACCGGCCGCGCCCTCCTTGAGGAGGGAACGGACCAGTCGGCGGACGGTGTCCGCGGTGGGTGTCGGTGCCTGGGTCATGATCGCGCCGTTGTCGTTCGAGATCGTGTGGAGGACTCCTGGTGTGCGTCAGTCCACTATGACCATGTCGCGGCTCGTGTCGTTGAGGCGGCGGCCACCGTCTTCGGTGACGGTGACGATGTCCTCGATGCGTACCCCGAAACGGCCGGGCAGATAGACGCCGGGCTCCACGGAGAAGCACATTCCGGGCACGAGGGGCTGCTGCTCGCCCTCGATCATGTACGGCGGCTCGTGGGTGGTGACGCCGATGCCGTGACCGGTGCGGTGGATGAAGTACTCGCCGTACCCGGCGTCGGCGATGACCGCGCGGGCGGCCCGGTCGACGTCCTGGCAGGCGGCGCCGGGCCGTACCGCCCTGAAGCCCGCCTCCTGGGCCTCGCGCACGAGATCGTGCACCCGGCGCTCCTCGTGCGTGGGCTCGCCGACGTGGACCGTACGGGAGGTGTCGGAGCCGTAGCCGTCCTTGAGGCCGCCGAAGTCCAGGACCACCATGTCACCGCGCTCGATCACGCGGTCGCCGGCCTCGTGGTGCGGGTTGGCGCCGTTCGGGCCGGAGGCGACGATCGTGAAGTCGACCTGGGAGTGTCCGTGCCGGCGCAGCGATCGCGCCAGGTCCGCGGCGACCTCGGACTCCCTGCGGCCGGCGAAGGGAACCTTCCGGATCTCCTCGAACGTCGCGTCCGCGGCCGCTCCCGCGGCCGCCAGCAGCTCGAGCTCCGCCGCGTCCTTGACGGCCCGGAGCATCGGCAGGGCCTCGGTGAGGGAGGCGTAGGAGGTGCCGGGCAGGGCCTTCTGCAGTCCCAGCAGGTGCATGGCCCAGGCGTTGTCGCTGATGCCGAAGCGGCCAGTGCCGTCGAGAAGGGCGGCAGTGGCGGCGTAGGGGTCCTTGCCGTCGGTCCAGTCACGCAGGGTCAGCGCGGGCGCGCCGGCCGCCTGCGCGGCGTCCGGGGCCTCCAGGGTGGGGACGACGAGGACGGGCTCCTGTCCGGGTGCGAGGACGAGCAGGGTGAGCCGTTCGGTGGTCGCGGTGGGCGAGTAGCCGGTCAGCCACACCAGGTCCGGTCCCGGTGCCACCAGGAGCCCGGCGAGCCCCACGTCGGCGGCCGCCCGCGCGGCGCGCTCCATACGGGCCCGGTAGTCGTCGGCGGTGAAGGGCGCGCGCGTGCTGCCGGTCATCCGGGCCTCCCTGGGAGGGTGAGGGGACTACGGGCAGCATCCTGCCCGGACGGCGGGGGCCGCGCGAGCCGGTTGTCGTGTCTTTCGGGATCCGATTTCGGTATCCGACGGGCTCACCAGCACGTCCGGACGGTCAGGTGACCACGCCCGGAACGACCGTCAGCTGCACCTCCGGGCCGAGCGTCGCGCCGGCGGGCGCCGGAGACGGGGTCGCGGAAGGGCGGGGGTGTGCCGAGGCGGACTGGTCGCCCTGCGCCCCCGGCACTCCCTGCCCCGCCTGAACGACCCACGAACGAGTGAGTGCGGGCGCGAGCCGTCGCCGGACAGTTCCGGCTGGCGACCGCGGGTGAGCGGGAAGTCCCGTTGTCGATGGCGGCTGCCGCCGGTGCGGGGCCTCAGCCGACCGGCAGTGCCGGAGGCCGGTCCGGGAGGAAGCCGTGGGCGCGGCGGGCGAGGTAGTCGGCCTTGTAGCGGTCGACCGTGCGGTGCCAGTGCAGGATGCCCGCCATCCAGTTCTGTAGGTCGACGACATAGTTGCCCATGATCTCGCGTGCCTCGTCACTCAGCCCGAAGTCGTCGTACACGACGGGCAGTTCGTGCGCGGCGACGTGTTCGAACTGCTGCATCCGCTGGTTCATCAGGTCGGCCACGACGCCGAGCGCGGTCGGGTAGTCGATGCCGAAGAAGTTCTGCACGACGAGGATCGCGTTGTGGATCTCGCCCTCGTACTCGATCTCCTTCTGGTACGAGAAGACGTCGTTGAGCAGGCAGGCGTAGTCCACGGCGGCGTTCTCCAGCGAGCGGACGGGTCCGCTGCGGTACACCTCCGGTGGGACGGCGGGGCCGTGGCCCATGCGGCACAGGCTCAGGGTGAGGTCGGAACCGAAGGTCGCGCGCCGCATCTCCAGGTAGTCGACCGGGTCGGGGATGCGGTTCTGGAGCTGGTTGGACAGTTCCCACACCCAGCTCTCGGTCATCACGTTCACCGCGTCCTTCAGGGTGCGCCGCGCCTCTTGGGTCATCTTCGCCGTCGTACGCGCCCACAGGTCGATCAGCGCGCGCTCCATGCCGTTGACCGGGACGGGGACCTCCTCGCCGGCGACGGGCATGCAGTCCGACAGGCGCCGCGTGGTCACGCGCGCGGCGGCGAGGTCCCGGCGGTGGCCGAAGACGAGCGGGTAGTAGTCGTCGCCGTACGTGCCCCAGGTGAGCCACTGCGCGCTGAGGTCCAGGGCCTCGGGGGTCGCGTCCGGGTCGAGGCCCGCCGAGCAGAGCGGGAGGTCGTACGCGGCCAGCTTGTCCTCGTCCCAGACGCCCTCCTGGAGGATGCCCATGCGGTGCGCCCAGGCGGTGAGGCGGGGGCGGGAGGCGGCCAGGTGCGGGCTGAGTTCGACCTCGAAGGGCATGTGGAAGTCGGGCAGCAGGGACGGGCCGACCTTCTGGTACGGCACGTGCGTGTAGGCGCGCAGGCGCTCGGCGCCGGCCGCCGCGAGCAGCGCGCCGACGTCGGAGGCGGAGGTGCCCTGTCCGGTGAGGCCCTGCCACGGCTTGGTGGACTCGGCCCGCGCGTTCATGTACCGGCTGGAGCGCATGTGCCATTCGTGGCCGCCGGACTGCCAGTCCTGCAGCCCTTGCGTGTACTTGGCGACGGCGGCGACCTCGTCCGGGGTGAGGCCGTTCTCCAGGGCGACCGCGGGCACTTCGGTGAACGCGGTGTGCTCGAACTGGTGCAGGCGCGAGGTGAGGACGTCGTTGACGGTGTCGGCGGCCTCCTGGGTGGTGCAGCCGAAGAACGTCTCCAGGACGAGCACGCCGTTGCTGAGCTCGCCCTCGTCCTCGACCTCCCGCTGGTAGGAGAACAGGTCGTTGCGCAGGTGGACGGCGTCGGAGAAGGTCTCCATCAGCACCCGCAGCGGCCTCGACCCGGCGACGGCCGCGGGCACTTCGGCCGTCGCGTACTCCACCAGGCCGGACGACCAGGGCGCGCCGCCCACCTTGCGGCGCATCTCGATGTACTCGACGGGGTTGGCGATCCGCCCCTCGTTGATGTTGGACAGCTCCCACAGGGACTCGTTGAGCAGGTGCTCGGTCGCGACGGCGAAGCGGCGGCGCCAGTCGGTGGACATCGACGGCACGGTGCGCGTCCACAGGTCGGCGAGGCCCGCCTCGACCGGGTTCTCCGGCTCGGGCATCGGGGTCGACAGGTCCATCGGCATGAACAGCGGCAGCCGGTCCAAGTAGGCCTTGCCGCCGGCGCGGTCCTGGGTGCGCTTGAAGGTCTCGAGGAAGTGGTCGTCGAAGAAGAAGACCCACACGTACCAGTCGGTGATGAGCGACAGGGCGGGGCCGTCGCAGTCGGGGTGGGTGTAGGCACAGAGCAGGCCGTAGTCGTGGGCGTCGAGGTCGGACTGCTCCCAGATCCCGGATCCCTCCAGCATGCCCATCTCGCGCGCCCACGCGGTCGAATGGGCGCGGGCCTCGTCGACATGTGGGTTCAGCCGCGCGGGATACGGCATGTAGAAGTGCGGGAGTTCGAAGGGCTGCTGCGTCATGGCCGGGGCCCTACCCACGGTCCTCGGGCGGCATCCGCGCGCCGGGACATGATCACACCATCGTGTGAATCGCGGGTGAATCCGGGAGTTCTCACCGGGCCTTGTGACGTTCACCTCTACGCGCGCAGACTTCAACCGTTCATGTGTCCCCTCCCTCCCCGGAGCCCCGATGAGCCACCAGGACCAGCAGGACCGCCACCGCAGAACTCTCTCCCGTCGCACCGCACTTGCCGCCCTCGCCGGTACGGCGCTGGTCGGCGCGACCGCGCTCCCCGCGTCGGCGACCGGCCGGCCCGGGCGCGCGATCCGGTTCGCCACGTTCAACGCGTCCCTGAACCGCGGTACCCAGGGCGCGCTGATCACGGACCTGTCCACCCCGGACAACGCCCAGGCGCGCAATGTCGCCGAGACCATCCAGCGCGTCGACCCGGACGTCCTGCTGGTCAACGAGTTCGACTACGACGACCGCGGCACGGCGGCAGGCCTGTTCCTGCGCAACTACCTGGCCCTCGGGCAGAACGGCGCCAAGCCGATCCGCTTCCCGTACCACTTCACCGGCCCGGTGAACACGGGCGTGGCGTCCGGTGTGGACCTCGATGGACGCAATGGGGCGGTGACGACGCCCGGTTCGGACGCGTACGGCCAGGACGCCTTCGGGTACGGCTGGTTCCCCGGGCAGTACGGCATGCTCGTGCTCTCCAAGTACCCGATCGACACACGCGCGGTGCGCACCTTCCAGCACTTCCTGTGGAAGGACATGCCGGGCAACGTCATGCCCGAGGGCTATTACAGCGACACGGCCCGGTCGATCCTGCGGCTGTCCTCCAAGAGCCACTGGGACGTGCCGGTGTGCGTCGGCCACGAGAGAGTGCACTTCCTGGTGTCGCATCCGACGCCGCCCACCTTCGACGGCCCCGAGGACCGCAACGGCCGGCGCAACCACGACGAGATCCGCCTGTGGGCCGACTACATCGGCGGCCGTCGGCGCGGCGCCTATCTGTACGACGACAAGGGGAGGCGCGGCGGGCTGCGGCCGGGGGCGCGGTTCGTGATCGCGGGCGACCTGAACGCCGATCCGTACGACGGCGACAGCTACGACCACGCCGTACGGCTGCTGCTGGACCACCCGGCGGTGCGGCTGCCCGCCACGCCTCCGGCGAGCGCGGGCGGCGTGGAGGCGGCGCGGCTCCAGGGCGGCGCCAACGCCTCCCACCAGGGCAACCCCGCGTACGACACGTCCGACTTCGGCGACACCGCTCCGGGCAACCTGCGTGTCGACCACGTCATCCCGTCCAAGGGGCTGATACCGGGCGCGGGCGGCGTCTTCTGGCCGACGTCGGACGACCCGCTGTACCGGCTGGTCGGGAACGGCACGACGGTGCCGACCTCGGACCACCGGCTGGTGTGGCAGGACATACGCCTCAGGTGACCTGAGTCCGTACCGCCCGCCCCACCTGCGCCCGCAGCGCCACGAACTCCGGCAGGCCCCTGGTGGCGATCTGGTCCCGTTCGCCGGGGAGTTCGACCGGCAGGTCCAGGACCACCTTCGAACCGGGGCCCGGGGACAGGACGACCACGCGGTCGCCGACGTAGACGCTCTCGTCGATGTCATGGGTGACGAACACGATGGTCGTGCCGTCCGTGTGGTGGACCTCCAGGAGCAGGTCCTCCAGGTCCTCGCGGGTCTGGGCGTCCAGGGAGCCGAAGGGCTCGTCCATGAGGAGGAGGGTGGGGCGGCAGACCAGGGCGCGGGCGATGGCCACGCGTTGCTGCATGCCGCCGGACAGCTGCCAGGGGTGGCGGCGGGCGGTGCCGGACAGGCCGACGCGGTCGAGGATGCGGTCGGCCTCGGCACGTCGTTCGGCCCGGCCCAGGCCTTGGCGGCGCAGGGGGAGCGCGACGTTGTCGCGGACCGTGAGCCAGGGCAGGAGGGAGCGGCCGTAGTCCTGGAAGACGACGGCCAAACGGTCGGGTACGCCGGTGACCGGGGTGCCGTCGATGGTGATCGTGCCCTCGCGCGCGGGGAGCAGGCCGGCGATCGTGCGCAGCAGCGTGGACTTGCCACAGCCCGACGGGCCGACGACGCACACGAGTTGGCCGTCGGGCACGGTGAGGGTGATGTCGTGCAGAACCTGGTGGTCGCCGTAGTGCTGGCCCACTGCGTCGATGCTGAGCATGCGGAGGTGTCACCTGGCCCAGGGGTCGTAGAGCGCGCCCTCGGTGGCGGCGACGCGGAGGTGGAGGAGGTGGGGGCCCGAGTCGTCGTCCGCGGACAGGACACGGGCCAGCGCCGCGGGCAGGTCCTCGGGGCGTTCCGCGTACGACGCCTGGCAGCCGAAGGACTGTGCCAGCGCGGTGAAGTCGACGCCCCCGATGTCCGTGCCGGGGACGGGAGCGATGCCGATGCGGCGGCCGAGGGCCTGGACGGCCGCGTAGCCGCCGTTGTCGAGGACGACGTAGGTGACGGGTGCGCCGTGGCGGGCGGCGGTCCACAGGGCCTGGACCGAGTACAGCGCCGAGCCGTCGCCGAGCACGCACACCACCCGGCGCCGGTCGGCGAGCGCGCGGCCGACGGCGAGCGGCAGACCCCAGCCGAGCGCGCCGCTGCCCGTGGTGAGGAACCCGCCGGGCATGTCGACGGGCACGCGCGCGTGGAGCGCGTCGCGGTGGCTGGGGGCTTCCTCGACGAGGACGCGGTCGCGGGGCAGGCGGGTGCGCAGGAGGTCGAAGAACAGTTCGGGGGTGATGTGCGGGGAGGGCGGGGCGGGCTCGGGGGCCGGGCGCGGCGGGGGCGGGTCCCGGTCGGGCTCCTTGCGCAGGGCCAGGAGATGCGTGAGGGCCGGTTTGATGGTGGTGACGAGGCTGGTGCCGGTGGGCAGCCAGGCGGCCTGGGCCGGGTCGCAGTCCAGGTGGAAGAGTTCGGTGCCCTCATGCAGGGGCGGGCTGTCGTCGGCCACGTGGTACGTGAACAGGGGTGCCCCCAGCGCGACCACCACGTCGTACGGTGCCAGGCGCGCGGCCAACTGGCCCGCGACCGGCGGCAGGAAGCCCTGGAAGTGGGGGTGGGACTCGGGGAAGCCGGAGCGGCCGGACAGGGGGCTGATCCATACCGCCGCCCGGATCCGCTCGGCCAGGGCGAGGGCCTCCGGCAGGGCCTGCTCGTCGTCCACTCCCGGTCCGACGACCAGGGCGGGCCGCGCGCAGGAGTTCAGGCGGGCGGCGAGTGCGGTGAGCGCGTCCGGGTCCGCGGTGAAGGCGGCGTGCACGGTGCGCGGCGGGACGGGGTCGGCCGGCTGGTCCCAGTCGTCCTCGGGGACGGAGACGAAGACCGGCCCGCGCGGGTGGGTCATCGCGATGCGGTGGGCCTCGGCGAGGACGGCGGGGATATCGGCGGCGCGCTCCGGCTGGCGGCTGAACTTCACGTACGGCCGCGGGAACAGAGCCGGTTCGTCGGCGCCCAGGAACGGGCGCAGCTGGAGCAGGGAGCGGGCCTGCTGGCCCGCGACGATCACCAGGGGGACGCGGTCGCGGTACGCGTTGAAGACGGCGCCCAGGGCGTGGCCGACTCCGCCGGCCGAGTGCAGGCTGACGAACGCGGCGCGGCGGGTGCCCAGGGCGTGTCCCGCGGCCATGGCGACGGCCGTGGACTCCTGGAGGCCGAGCACATAGGTGAAGTCCTCGGGCCAGTCGCGGAACATGCGCAGTTCCGTGGAGCCCGGATTGCCGAAGACGGTGGTCATGCCCGTGTCGCGGAGCAGCCGGACGACCGCGTCCAGGACCGTCCCCCCACCCCCTTTCATGTGGCTCATGTGGCCTTCCCTCTGCCGATCAGCCGCTTCTCGACCGCCAGCAGGCCGGTGTTGAGCAGATACCCGAGGGCGCCGAGCAGGACCAGCGCCGCCCATACGGTGAGCAGGTCGGAGCGCGTCTGGGCCTCGGTGAGCGTGAAGCCGATGCCGTTCGCGGTGCCCGGCAGCAGTTCCGAGAACACCATGAGGATGAGGGAGAGCGACAGGCTCAGCCGCAGCCCCGCGAAGACGCGGGGCAGCGCGGAGGGCAGTACGACGAACCAGAGCCGCTCGACGGTGTTCAGGCGCAGGACGGCGGCGACGTCGAGCCGCAGCGGGTCGGTGTTGCGCGCCCCCGCCGCCGTGTTGATCAGCACCGGCCATACGGCGCTGAAGGCGATCGACGCGATCTGCATCGGCGTACCGAAGGCGAAGACGACGACGAAGACGGGGACCAGGGCGGGCGGCGGGACGGCCCGGGCGAACTGCAGGGCGGGGTTGCACAGGGCGTACGCCCTGCGCGAGCGGCCGACCGCGAGACCCAGCACGATCCCGGCGACGGCGGCGATCGCGAAGCCCGCGGCCATCCGGCCGAGACTGGGCAGGATGTCGCGCACGGCGGCCTCGGTGAGGAACGCGCGCCGGACGGTCCCGTCGAACCACAGGTCGTGGGCGTGGCCCGCGATGCGGCCGGGAGGCGGAAAGTAGACGCTGCCGTGGGCTCGGGCGGCCACCTCCCAGGCACCCACGGCGACGACGAGGACCGACCAGCGCAGCAGGGCGTGGTGTGCCGCGACGCGGAAGCGGGGCGAAGGGGTTCCCCGCGTGGCCGCCACCCCTCCCCCGTTCACGTCCGCGCCCCTTGCCCGGCGGCCTCGCGGTGCTCCGGCGTCCACGCGAACAGCCGCCGCTCCCCCCACACCAGTACGCCGTTGACGACCAGCCCCAGCGTCCCCGCCCAGACCACCCCGGCGAGCACATCCCGGGTGCCGTTCGTGGCCAGGCCCGCCTGGGCGATGAAGATGCCGAGGCCCTCGCCGAAGCCCGCGAGGATCTCCGTGGCCACGGCCAGGATGAGGGCGACGGCTGCCGAGATGCGGATGCCTGCGGCGATGAAGGGGGCCGTGCCGGGCAGTTCCACGCGCAGCAGCACCGCGAGCCGGCCGAAGCCGAAGGCCCGCAGGGTGTCCTTGGCCAGCGGGTCGGTCTCGCCGATGCCGTAGACGGTGTTGAAGAGGATCGGCCAGACGCAGGCGTACGTGATCAGCGCGACCTTGGTCTCGGTGCCGGAGCCGAGCAGCAGGGACACCAGGGGGATCAGGGCGACGGACGGCAGCGGGCGCAGGAACTCGACGATCGCGCGGACGGCGGCGTCGACGACCGGGACGCTGCCCAGGAGCAGCCCGAGCGGGACGGCGATCGCGCTGGCGAGGCAGAGTCCCAGGGCCCAGGCGCGCAGGGTGGCGCCGATCCCGTCGAGAAAGACCGGGTCGCCCGCCAACTCGACTGCGCGGGCGAGGACTTCGGAGGCGGGCGGGAGGTAGTCACGGCGGACGATCCCGCCCCGGCTCACCGCCTCGCACACGCCGAAGGCGAGCAGCACGCCGAGGACGCCGAGCACCGGTTCCTGACGTACCCTCACACCCCGCACGGCTGACGCCTCTCACTTCACCAGCAGCGTCGCCGGGTCGATCGGCTTCTTCAACATCTTCTGTTTCCGCATGAGATCGGCGAGTCGGGTGAGCTGCTCGCTGTCCATGGTCGGTGGATAGACGGGCAGGTCGATCGACTCGGCCTGGTCCTTGGTCACCTTCGTGTAGGTCGGCAGCGTGTCGCGTACTGCCGACGGGTCCTCGGCGGCGATCTTCACGGCCGCCTTAATGGCCCGCTGGAAGGCGGCGAGGGGCTCGGCGTTCTCCGCCGCGTACTGCCGCGTGGTGATGTATCCACTGAGGGGGATGGACTCGACGGGCGCGGACGCCCCGTCCACGAGGACCCTCGCCCCCAACTCGTCCTGAATGGCGCTGTCGTGGGGCTCGACCGCGTGTACGGCGTCGACCTGTCCCTTCTCCAGGGCGGCGCCCATCTGCGGGAAGGCGATCTGCCGGTAGACGGGGCGGCCGGCTCCCCGTTTCTCCAGGATCTCGTTCATGGTCAGCGACTGGACGTTGTTCAGGACGTTGACCGCCAGCTTCCTGCCCTTGAGATCGGCGACGCTCTTGATGTCCGAGTCCTTCGGCACCAGGACGTCCATCATGCGCGGCGCGGCCCTGATCGCCTCGGCGACGATGCGGATGTCGAGGGTGCCCTGCTCGTGTGCCTGGAAGTAGGTGACGTAGTTCGCGCTCGCGACCATGTCGAGCTGCCCCTTCGCCAGCGCCGGCAGCGCCTGGAGGCTCTGCTGGATCGGCTGGATGCGGACGTCAAGACCCTCCTTCTCGAACAGGCCCCGGTCCCGTGCGATGTAGAGCATGGCGCAGTCGCTCAGAGGCAGCGCGGCCACGTTGATCGTCTGCCGCCCGCCGTCGGAGGACGCGGCGTCGCCGTCGCCGCCGCAGCCTGCGAGCGCCAGTGTGAGGGCGATCGCGGCGGCGGCCGCCTTTCCTGTTCCCGAATTCCAGGGACGTAACGCCATGCGCGCATCATGACGACCGGTTGACATGATCACCACATACAAGCAAGCCGAATCGTCACTCTTTGGAGAAAGGCGAGCAGGCTCAGGACCGGACCTGGATCAGCGCATGGGTCCCGCCGGTCCGCCAGCGCTGCCCCTCGGCGGCGACCAGCGCGGCCTCCGTGGCGGTGTCCAGGCCGATGATCACGTCGGACTTCAGGGTGCGCAGCGCGGCGACCGGGCCGGGGAAATGGCCGGTGACGGCGGCGAACGGCGTGGTCGGGGGCCACATGCGGTCGCCCACGAGACGGCGGTAGTTGAGGTCGCCCTTCACGACCGTCAGCGTGGCCGCGGCGAACTCCTCGCGGAGGTCGTCGGGCATCTCGGCGTACGGCAGCGGGGCGCAGGAGAAGGGGTGGGCGCGGACCGTGAGGCGGCCGTCGGTCATCGCCGACCACAGCTGCCGTCCGTATGCGGCGGCCCGGCCCGGCGCCTCGGCCAGTCGGCGCAGCGCGTCGACCACGTCGGCGGTCGTGGCGTCGGAGACGTAGTAGGGGTACGGCTTGACGTGCAGGACGGCCCGCTCGATGTGCCCGTGGGCGAGGAGGTGGGCGATGAGGAGCAGGTCGGGGATCAGCTCGCGGCCCGCGTTGTCGGCGATCAGACAGAGGGTGTCCGCGCCGGTGAGGAGCGACCAGAGGGTGGCGCTGTCGTCGGCGACAAGGCTCGGGGCGGCGGCCCGGCCTTCGGCGCCGGCGTCGGAGAGGCGGAAGCCGAGGTCGGCGCGGTTGCCCCACAGTGAGCCGTGCAGCAGGGCCTCGGCCTGTTCGTCGGCGGGCCGGTCGGCCAGGGCGTCGAGCGCGGCCAGTTCCTCGTCCGTCTCGGAGGAGCCGAGTTCGGCCAGCTTGAAGGGGCGGAAGGGGTCGATGCCCTGCCAGGGGCCGGGTGCGAAGTAGCCGACGGCGTCGAGGAGTCGGCGGTAGAAGTGGCTCTCGGACCACAGCCACGGCACGTCGAACCAGGACCGGCCCGTGTACGCGTCCATGCCCCAGGCTTTCCAGCGGTCCCGGTCGTGCGCCTCCGCGGGAAGGGGTTCGATCACGCCCTTGGTGCAGTTCGCGAGCAGCGCGTCGAGGGCGCGGCGCTGCGAAGGGCCGTAGGGGAAGGCCTCACGCACCTGCCGGACGATGGCCGGGTGCCGCTCGGCGAGCACGCTGTGGGGGAAGGAGCCGGGTTCGTTGCCGAGGATCACGGGTGCGGGCGGCGTTTCGGGCATGGATCTCACCGTACGTCACAGCGCCCTGATCTCCCGCTCCAGATGGCTCACCAGCGTCAGATAGCGGGCCCGCCGGGGTACCGGCACCAGGCCCCGGATCATCACGTGCCACATCTCGGCGAGCCTGCGCGGCTGGCGTGCCATGGGTTCGAGGGAGCGGCCCACGACCCGCGTGCCGACGAAGGAGCTGACGAGGGAGTGGGCGGCGGCATCGATGTCGGTGTCCGGGTGGAGGTCGGACTCCTTGACCGCGCCGAGGAACTTGCGGGAGGCCAGGTCCAGCCACTCGTTGAAGGGGTGCCGCAGCGGCGGGCGCACCTCCACTCCCCCGGTGGCCAGCCGCAGGCCCGCCCGGGGAATCGGGTCCTCGACGGACAGCCGGGCTATCCCGAACGTGATGCGCATCAGGCACTCCAGCGAGGAGTACCCCCGGGCGTCCGTCTCGCTGGCCATCTGGCGTGAGACACGGGACTGCAGCTCCAGGATCGCGTGGGCCAGGTCCTCCTTGGCCGCGAAGTGGAAGTACAGGGCGCCCTTGGTGACTTGGGCGTGTTCGACGATGTCGCTCAGACTGGTCGATTCGTAGCCGTGCCGGTCGAACAGGTCGGCGGCGGCCGTGATGATCGTCGCGCGGGTCTGTTCGGCGCGTAGCTGCCTCGGCATCGACGGGACACTCCTGGGACGGAAAAGCAACGGGTCATGCCGTTTGTTTTCAACTCCTTGTAACGATAGCTCACCACTGGGCGGTGCCGACGGCGCACTCGAAGACCGCCGACTCTCCCTGCCTTCCGGTGACTTGTACGTCGGTGCCGTTCCCGTCCTTCACCTCGATCCACGTGGGCATATCCAGTTCGGCGTACCGGTGGAAGGTGATGTGGAACGCCACGGGCGACCGGGTGCCGGAGGTGTGGGCCCGTACGGCCTGGCGGACGGCTTCGAGGAGCAGCATGCCCGGGACATGGTCCAGCGGATGGTCGAAGAAAACGGGATGCGCGGTATCTACTCGCAGCTGCCAGCGGTCGGGGCGGTCGGCCGGAGCGAGGACGACGTCGGCGGGCAGCGCGCGGCCCACCAGGTCGGCCGGCAGCGCGGGCGGCAGCGGCAGCGGCAGCGGGGACACGGTGGCGGCGGTACGGCCGCCACGCAGCCGACGGTAGACGGGCTCGCCGGTGCACGTGAACAGGACGTTCGACGCCGTGGCCACGCGTTCCCCGCCGCGCAGCACGTCCGCCGTGTAGCGGGCGCCCACCGGGCGGCGGCCCCGGTACTGGACGTCGACGAAGGCGACCTCGACGACCAGCTCCGCCGGGACCGCGCCAACGGCCAAGTGCCGGGGAGATGTCACGACTTCGAACTCCTTGAGCACGAAGTGGTGGTCCAGGGGGACGTCGTACTCGGTGTGCGCGATCAGCGTTCCGCTCTGCCGCACGGTCTCCACCACGAGCAGGGGGTCGTAGGCGGACCGGTCGGGCGACACGTGTAATCCGTGCGCGCGTGGCCACTGGGCCGACACGGAGAACCGGTCGGCCGCGGTCCGGTTCCAGCCGGTGAGGAAGGTTTCCGCGACCGCCGCGCGGTGGACGAGCTGGCGGGGAACGGTCGCCGTCATGGACGGGGTTTCGGCAAGTTGCCGCGGTTGAGGCATGTCTCTCCCTACGGTTCCCCGAAGGCCAGTGGCAGACGGTGAAACGTCCACTCCGGTGAGCGTTAGAGTACGAGCCGACCGGTTTGTTTTCAATGAGATCGGTCGGCAGCACCATATGATCGGGGCCACGCGGCACACGATGTGCGGGAACCGGCCAACTCGGCGCAGCGGAGGGCTCTTATGGCACAACAGGAGCGCGCCATCAGGACGCGCAGCGCGATCCTGGAAGCGGCGGGCGCGGTCTTCGACGAGCACGGCTATACCTCCACGACCATCGCCATGGTCCTCGAGCGAGCCGAAGTCACCAAGGGCGCCCTGTATTTCCACTTCCCTTCCAAGGAGTCGCTCGCCCAGGCGGTGCTGGACGAGCAGGTGCCGTTCGGCGCGGTCCCGGAACAGCCCTGCAAGCTGCAGGAGATCATCGACATGACCTTCGTGGTGGGGCAGCGGCTGCTGACCGATCCCCTGCTGCGGGGCAGCGTGCGACTGACGGTGGACCAGGCGACGCCCCCCGGCGTCGATCACACCGGACCGTTCCGGCAGTGGGCGGAGCGGCTGACGGTGCTCATGGAACAGGCGGGCGCCCAGGGTGAGTTGCTGCCCACGGTGAAGCCGCGTGACACGGTGGAGCTGCTGGTGGGAGGCTTCGCGGGCATCCAGCTGATGTCGCGGGCGCTGACCGACCGGGCGGATCTCGGGCACCGGATCTCCGTCCTGTGGTCCCACATTCTGCCCAGCATCGCGGTGCCGGGGCTGTTGCTCGGCCTGGACAGCAGAGCCGACCGCGGCGTCCGTATCCTCACCTCGGTCCCCGTGCCGTGATTCTGCTGACGGGGGCCACCGGTACCGTCGGGCGGCTGGTGGCCGAGCGTCTGTCCGGCACCGGGCCGCTCCGCCTGCTGACCCGCGACCCGCGCCGCGCCCCTCTCGCGGGCCCGGGAATCGAGGCCGTGGGCGGGGACTTCGACGACCCCGGCAGCCTGCGCGAGGCGCTGACCGGCGTACGGTCCGCGCTGCTCGTCACCGCGAACCCGCTGGCGCCCGGCCAGGACGAGAACTTCGTGACGGCCGCCCGTACGGCGGGGGTACGTCATGTCGTGAAGCTGTCGGCCCAGGCGGTGGCCGATCCCGGAGCCGTCGACCTGATCACCCGGTGGCAGCGTGACAACGAGGAGTTGCTGCGCGCTTCAGGCCTGCCGTGGACGTTCCTGCGGCCGCGTGCCTTCATGTCCAACACCCTGAGCTGGGCCCGTTCCGTCCGGGAGGAGGACGTGGTCCGGGCGCTCCACGGCACCGCACGGAACGCGACCGTCGATCCGCGGGACATCGCCGACGTCGCGGCGCGGGTCCTGGCGGATCCGGGGGAACACGTGGGACGGGCGTATGCGCTCACCGGGCCCGGCGCCCTCGGCGCCGTACACCAGACGGAGATCCTCGGGGAGTTGCTGGCACGCCCCCTGCAATTCGTCGAGCTGACTGAGGACCAGGCGCTGTCCGGGCTGCTGGCCCGCTATCCGGAGCCGCTGGCCCATGCCCTCGTGGAGAGCGCCGCCCGCGGGCGGGACGGGGCGAAGGCGCACGTGGATCCGACGGTCCGCGAGGTGCTGGGCCGGCCGGCGCGGACCTACCGGGACTGGGCCGGCGACCACCTCTCGGCGTTCCGCGCATGACGTATGGCGGGCCGGCCGGTGCCTCATCCGCACCGGCCGGCCCGCCCGTCTGTCTCAGAGCCTGTGTCACATCTCCGGTCGGCTCAGAAGGTGAGCGTCCAGCCGTTGATCCGGCCCGTGTCCTGGGCGGCCGTGTCCTGGACGCGCAGCTTCCAGGTGCCGTTGGCCGTCTCGGAGGAGGCGTTCACGGTGTAGGTGGTGCTGACGTTGTCCGCGGAGTCCGAGCTGCTCGCGGCCTTCAGGCGGTACGCCGTACCGTCCGGAGCGACCAGGTCGATGACCAGGTCACCGCGGTAGGTGTGGGTGATGTCGACACCGACCGGGAGGGCCGAGGGGGCGCTGCCGCTGCGGCCGCTGACGGCGATGGAGGACTCCACGGCCGAGCCGTTGTCCGGGATGGACACGGCGGTGGTGCTGGAGAAGGTGGTGCCGCCGGTCGAACCGCCGGAGCCGCTCACGGCCGCCACCGTCTTGGCCGCGTCCGCGAGGCCCGCGCCGCAGCCGCCGGAGCAGGCGCCCGGCAGGGCACGGGCGTTGTTCTTGATGGCGGTCTCGATCTGCGCCGGGGTCAGCGAGGAGTTCGCCGACTTCATCAGCGCGACCAGGCCCGCGATGTGCGGGGTGGCCATGCTGGTGCCCTGGTAGTAGGCGTACGACTCCGTGGACGGCGTCTTCGTGCCGGAGTTCAGCGTGGACAGGATGCCGTTGGCGGTGCCGGTGCTGGTCTGGCCGCCGGGCGCCGAGATGTCGATCAGGGAGCCGTAGTTGGAGTACGAGGCCTTGGCGCCGGAGCGGTTGGTCGCGGCGACCGAGATGACGTTGTTGCAGTTGCCCGGGTTGTGGTTGGCGACGTTGTCGCTCTCGTTGCCCGCGGCCACGACGACCGTCGTACCCCGGTTCACGGCGCCGTTGATCGCGCTCTGCGTCGCCGAGGAGCAGGCGCCGGAGCCGCCCAGGCTCATGTTGATGACCTTGGCGACGTTGGAGTTGGCGGGCACACCGGAGACGGTGCCGCCGGACGCCCAGGTGATGGCGTCGATGATGTCGGAGTCGTAGCCGCCGCACTTGCCGAGCACGCGCACCGGGGAGATCTTCGCGCCGTACGCGATGCCCGCGACGCCCTTGCTGTTGTTGGTGGCGGCGGCGATGGTGCCGGCGACGTGCGTGCCGTGCCAGGAGGAGTTGCTGGCCGGGATGCCGGAGCCGCACTCGTTCGCGTTGTACCAGTCGCCCGGGTCGGCCGGGTTGCTGTCGCGGCCGTTGCCGTCGACGGAGACCGCGGTGTCGGCGATGAAGTCGTAACCGCCGACGATGTTCGCCGCGAGGTCGGTGTGGGCGACGTAGCCGGTGTCGATGACGGCGACGGTGACGCCGGTGCCGGTCGTGGTGTTCCAGGCACCGGGCACGTTCATGCCGGCCGTGGACTCGAACAGGTCCCACTGCTTGGCGTACTCGGTGTCGTTCGGGTCGGCCTTCCGCGTGTTCAGGCGGTCCGGTACGACGTAGGCGACCTGCGGGTCGGCCTTGAACTCGGCAACGACGTCGGCGACATCGGCCTTGGTGAGGTCCTCGCCCAGGTCGACCAGGGCGGCACCGGTACCGAGGCGGCGCTGGAAGTCGAGGTCCTCGCCGGAGTCCTTGCCCTTGGCCGTCGCGTCGGCCTCGGCGGCCGTGTTCGACTTGGCCTCGGCGGCGCCGGTCTTGTAGCCGACGATGAGGCGCTCGGCCGGGGTGCCGGGGGCGGCCTCGGTGAGCGCGGCCGGGACGGCGGCCGTTTCCTGGGGTGCGGTCTCCTGGGCGACGGCCACGGAGGCCGTGCCGGTCGTCAGCAGGGCGGCGGAGACGGCGGCGACGGATATCAGCTTCCGTCTGAGCGAACGGGAGGTACGCAAGGGCTTGCCTTTCGTGGCCGAGCTCCGGGCAGCGCGGAGCGGCGGTCGAATCGCTTCGTCGGTGAAGCGGCGGGGGGTAGGGCGGTTCTGATGGATCTCCGTGGAGACAGGAGCGGCGTCCGGTGCGTGCGGCGAGCATGCGTGCCGGGCGTCGCGACGCCGTGGAGATCCGTCAGAGGCGCCCTCAACCGAAGGCGCGCATGGCGATTGGTGCGAAACGGCGCACGGTGGCCGGCCTGGTGCGCGGTGCGACCCGTTCGGGGTTACCTGTGGGTCAGCTGTGGTCGAACCATAGGCAAGGAGCAGGTCGTCCGGATACAGGGGAAACCCTCGATCCCGCCGGAAACCCACCCTCGATGTCGGGGAGTTGACCGGGATTGATCCGCTTTGCAGGCATCGGGTTCCGGTGAACGCGCCGGGCCGGTGTGCCGTACTGGATGGGTGCTGACCTTTCCCGTTCCGGCCGAGGAGACGTTCCGGATGCCCCGGATGACCGCACACCGCATCGCCGCCCTGGCTCTCGCCGCCGCGAGCGCCCTGCTTCTGGGCGTGTGGGCGGCGGCGCCCGCCCAGGCGCACGGTGCTCCGACGGATCCCGTCAGCCGGGTGTTCGCCTGCTCGCCCGACGGGGACGCGACCGGGTCCACGGCCTGCCGGGCGGCCGTCGCCGCCAACGGAGCGCCCTTCACGGCCTGGGACAACCTGCGGATCGCGAACGTGAACGGCCGGGACCGGCAGACGGTCCCCGACGGCGAGCTGTGCAGCGGCGGCCTGCCCGCCTACCAGGGCCTCGACCTCGCCCGCTCCGACTGGCCGTCGACCCGCCTGACCCCGGGCGCGACGCTGACCATGCGGTACGTCTCGACGATCCCGCACACCGGCACGTTCCGCCTCTACCTCACCGAGCCCGGCTACGACCCGGCGAAGCCGTTGACATGGGCCGACCTGCCGGAGCGGCCGTTCGCGGAGGTGAAGGACCCGGCGCTGACGGACGGGGCGTACCGGCTCAGGGCGACGCTGCCGTCGGACCGGACGGGGCGGCATGTGCTGTACACGGTCTGGCAGAACAGCAGCACGCCGGACACGTACTACTCGTGCTCGGACGTGGTGTTCCCGGAGGCGGGCGCGGGCTCCGGTGACAGGAGCCCGACTCCGGCCGCCGCGGACGGCGGCACCGGCGCGGGCAGCGGCGAGGAACCTGCCGGCGGCAGCCCGTCGCCGACGGCGGAGCGCAGCC
>NZ_NTGE01000008.1 GCF_002291145.1 Streptomyces sp. SA15 | reverse complement strand
GGTGGCGTGGGCCGGGCCACGGCCGTGGCCTTCGCCGCCCGGGGCGCCCGGGTCGCCCTGCTGGCCCGGGGCCGCGAGGGTCTCGCCGCGGCGGCGGACGAGGTGCAGCGGGCCGGTGGTGAGGCGCTCGTCGTCACCGTCGACATGGCCGACGCCAAGGCGGTCGACGACGCGGCCCAGAAGGTCGTCGACGCCTTCGGGCAGATCGACGTCTGGGTCAACAACGCCTTCACCGGGGTCTTCGCACCGTTCACCGAGATCACCCCGGACGAGTTCCGGCGGGTGACCGAAGTGACGTACCTGGGCTATGTGTTCGGCACCCGGGCCGCGCTGCACCACATGCTGCCGCGCGACCGGGGCACGATCGTGCAGGTCGGCTCCGCGCTCGCCTATCGCGGGATTCCGCTGCAGTCGGCGTACTGCGGCGCCAAGCACGCCATCCAGGGTTTCAACGAGTCGCTGCGCTGCGAGCTGCTGCACACGGGCAGCGGCGTCCGTACGACGATGGTGCAGTTGCCCGGCGTCAACACCCCCCAGTTCGACTGGGTGTTGAACCGGATGCCGGGGCGGGCCAGGCCGGTCGCGCCCGTGTACCAGCCGGAGGTGGCGGCGCGGGCGATCGTGCACGCGGCCGGACACGGACGGCGGCGGGAGTACTGGGTCGGAGGTTCTACGGCGGCCACGCTGATCGTCAACGCGGTGGCGCCGGGGTTCCTCGACCGCTACCTCGCACGGACCGCGTTCGACTCGCAGCAGGACCAACGGGCCGAGGGGGAGCCCGTCGGCGGCCCCGGAAACCTGTGGGTCCCGGCCGACGGGCCGCACGGCCGGGACTACGGGGCGCACGGCCGCTTCGACGACGAGGCCGTGTCGGACAGCCCGCAGGAGTGGGTGTCGCGGAACCGGGGACGGATGGGAGCGGGGGCACTGGCCGCCGGAGGACTGGGCGCGGTGGTGACCGCCGGGCTGCGCCGTGGGGGCTGGTCGAAGTTGCGGCGCACATCAAGGACATGAAGGTGCACATCTCAAGGACATGAAGGCGCACATCAAGGACATGAACCCCATCGGCGCCATCGTCGATTCCTAGGCCACCCGGTACTCCTCCACCTCCTCCGTCCGCAGCGTCAGCCCGTGGCCGACCCCGCTGAGCGGGCGTACGACTCCGCCCGTGGGGTCCAAGGCGCCGTCGAAGAACATGTCCTCGATGCGGACGTGGTCGTGGAACCACTCGATGTGGCGGAGGTTGGGGATCGTGGCGGCCGCGGCGGCGTGGACGTGCGGGGCGCAGTGGGTCGAGACCTCCAGGCCATGGGCGTGGGCGAGCGCCGCCGCGCGCAGGAACTCGGTCAGGCCGCCGCAGCGCGTCGCGTCGATCTGCAGGCAGTCCACTGCACCGGCGGCGATCATGCGGGCGAAGTAGGGCAGGTCGTAGCCGTACTCTCCGACCGTGACGTCGCACACCAGGGCGTCCCGGACGAGGCGCAGGCCGGTGAGATCGTCCGAGGACACCGGCTCCTCGAACCAGCCGACGCCGTGCTCGGCGAGCGTGTGCCCGACCCGGACCGCCTGCTTGCGGGTGTAGGCGCCGTTGGCGTCGACGTACAACTCCGCGTCGGGGCCGATGACCTGGCGGGCGGCATGGACCCGGGCCAGGTCCCGGGTGACCGCGCGGCCCCAGCCCTCACCGATCTTGATCTTGACGCGCGGTATGTGCTGCCCGTGCACCCAGCCGTTGAGCTGCGCGGCCAGATGTGTGTCGTGGTACGTCGTGAAGCCGCCGCTGCCGTACACCGGAACCGTCTCCCGGGCGGTGCCCAGCAGCCGGGCCAGGGGGAGTTCCAGCAGCCGGGCCTTGAGGTCCCACAGGGCGATGTCGAGCGCCGAGATCGCGCAGGACGCGATGCCCGGACGGCCCGCGTTGCGCACAGAGCGGCACATCGCGTCGTGCACGGCGGGGATGTCCAGGGCGCTGCGACCCTCGACGAGCGGACCGAGGAACGCGTCCAGGAAGCCGCCGACCGCCGCCGGGCCGTAGGTCCAGCCCGTCCCGGTCGTGCCGTCGGTGGACACCTCGCAGATCACCACGGTCGTGGCGTCCCAGGCCAGCGTGCCGTCCGCCTCGGGTGCGTCGGTCGGCACCGTGTACACGGAGACGGCGGGGCGGTGGAGTTTCATCGCGGGCCCGACCCGGTGTCAGGAGGCCTGCCGGAGCTGCGGCAGCACCTTCGTGCGGTAGAAGTCGAAGAAGCCGCGCAGGTCGGGGCCGATCTGGTTGACGTACACCATGTCGAAGCCGGCGTCGGCGAACTGCTTCAGTTCCGCGACGTGCTCGTCCACGTCGTCCCCGCACACCCGGGTCTCGCGCACCATGTCCTCGGTGACCAGGGTCTGCGCCTGCTCGAAGTGCTTCGGCGAGGGCAGCACCTGGCCCAGCTCGCCGGGCAGCTGCTCGTTCGCCCAGAGCCGGTGGACCGTACGGACCGCCGCTTCCTTGTCGAGGTCGTAGCAGACCTTGGTGCCGCCGCTGACCGGATGCGCGCCGCCCCCGCCCTTGCGGTACTGCTCCACCATCGACTCGTCGGGCTGGATGGTGATGTAGCCGTCGCCGACCCGGGACGCCAGCTGGGTCGCCGCGGGCCCGAAGCCGGAGATGTCGACCGGGACGGGCTCGTCCGGGACCGTGTACAGGCGGGCGTTCTCCACCGTGTAGTGCGGGCCGTGGTGATTGACCTCCTTGCCGGTGAACAGCCGGCGCATCACCTGGATGGCCTCCTCCAGCATCTCCAGTCGTACGTGCGCGGGCGGCCAGGCGTCGCCGAGGATGTGCTCGTTGAGCGCCTCGCCCGAGCCGACGCCGAGCCGGAAACGGCCGTCGGTCATCACCGCGCTGGTCGCCGCGGCCTGCGCCACCACCGCCGGATGCATGCGCACGGTCGGGCAGGTCACCGCCGTCTCGACGGGCAGCGACACCGCCTCGGACAGGGCGCCGATCACCGACCACACGAACGGGCTCTGGCCCTGCTCGTCGTTCCACGGGTGGTAGTGGTCGGAGATCCACAGCGACTGGAATCCGGCCTGTTCGGCCATCCGCGCCTGCTCGATGAGTTCCGCGGGACCGTACTGCTCGCACGAGAGGAAATAGCCGTACTCGGGCATGGGGGTGTGCCTCCACGACGTGGGCGGGTCGGGACGCCGTGACGAGTACCCGGCGGCCGGACGGAAAACCGGCGGACGTTTGGCCGCCCTGGCCAGGGGGACGCGGAAGGCTCCCGAGGTACGCGACAGCCCCGGAGGCGAACCGTGAGTCGACCCCGCACAGTGATCGTCGGTGCCGGCTTCGCCGGGTACCGGACGGCCCGAGAACTGTCCCGGGTGTCCCGGGGCAAGGCCGACATCACCCTGCTGAACCCGACCGACTACTTTCTGTACCTGCCCCTGCTGCCCCAGGTCGCCGCCGGGATCCTGGAGCCACGCCGGGTCACCGTCTCCCTCTCGGGCACCCTGCCGCACGTACGCCTGGTGCTCGGCGAGGCCGACGGCATCGACCTGGACGGGCGGACCGTGCACTACAGCGACCCGGAGGGCGGCGAGGGCGTCCTGCCGTACGACCGGCTCGTGCTCGCCGTCGGCAGCGTGAACAAGCTGCTCCCCATCCCCGGCGTCGCCGAGCACGCGCACGGCTTCCGCGGGCTGCCCGAGGCCCTGTACCTGCGCGACCACGTGACCCGGCAGGTGGAGCTCGCGGCGGCCGCGGACGACCCGAAGAGCTGCGCCGCCCGCTGCACCTTCGTGGTGGTCGGCGCCGGCTACACCGGCACCGAGGTCGCCGCGCACGGGCAGCTGTACACCGACGCGCAGGTGCGGGGACACCCCCTGCGGGAGGGCATGCGGCCGCGCTGGATGCTCCTCGACATCGCGCCGCGTGTGCTGCCCGAGCTGGACGAACACCTGTCCCGCACCGCCGACCGCACGCTGCGGGAGCGGGGCGTGGAGGTGCGCATGGGGACCTCCGTGAAGGAGGCCACGCCGAACGGGGTGCTGCTGACCGACGGGGAGTTCGTTCAGACTCGGACGCTCGTGTGGTGCGTGGGCGTACGGCCGGATCCGCTCGTCGAGAGCACCGGGCAGCCGCTGGAGCGCGGACGGATCGTCGTCGATCCGTACCTCCGACTCCCCGGCCGGCCCGAGGTGTTCGCGTGCGGGGACGCAGCCGCCGTACCGGACCTGAACAACCCGGGGAACTTCACCCCGATGACCGCGCAGCACGCCTGGCGGCACGGCAAGACCGTGGCCCACAACATCGCCGCCTCCTTCGGCGTCGGCGAGCGGCGGCCCTACCGCCACAAGGACCTGGGCTTCGTCGTCGACCTGGGCGGCGCCAAGGCCGCCGCCAACCCGCTCGGCGTGACCCTGTCCGGCCCGGCGGCCGGCCTGGTCACCCGCGGCTACCACCTGGCGGCGATGCCCGGCAACCGCGTCCGGGTCGCCGCGGACTGGCTGCTGGATACCGTACTGCCGCGCCAGGCCGTGCAGCTGGGACTCGTACGGTCCTGGTCGGTGCCGCTCGACACGGCGTCGCCGGAGCTGGCGCGGGTGCCGAGCGGACCCGAGCGGCGACAGGAGGCCCAGGCCTGCTCGGGGCCGGGGGCGGCGACAGCCGCCGACACGGGCGCCGGGGACTCCGAGCGGCCGGGAGACGAGCCCGCGAAGGACCAGCCGGGCGGTGAGCCCGCCAAAAGCCGGCCCGGCGGCGAACCCCACAAGGCCCCCGGCCCCGTCAAGCGCGACGACGTCCCCGAGGACACCCCGGACACCCCCGCGGAAGGAGACTCATGAACACCGGTGAACTCGTCGAACTCGCCCAGCAGTTGCGTGTGGACAGCGTGCGCGCCGCGGCCGCCGCGGGCTCCGGGCACCCGACGTCCTCGATGTCGGCCGCCGACCTGATGGCCGTACTCCTGGCGCACCACTTCCGCTACGACTTCGACCGCCCCGCCCACCCTGGCAACGACCGCTTCGTGCTGTCCAAGGGCCACGCCTCGCCCCTGCTGTACTCCGCCTACAAGGCGGCGGGCGCCATCGACGACGAGGAACTGCTCACCTTCCGCAAGCTGGGCAGCCGCCTCGAGGGTCACCCCACGCCGCGGCGGCTGCCGTGGGTGGAGACGGCGACCGGCTCGCTCGGGCAGGGACTGCCGGTCGGCGTCGGCATCGCGCTGGCCGGCAAGCGGCTGGACCGCACCGGCTACCGCGTGTGGGTGCTGTGCGGCGACAGCGAGCTCGCCGAGGGCGCCATCTGGGAGGCCGCCGAGCACGCGGCGTACGAGCACCTTGACAACCTCACCGCGATCGTCGACATCAACCGGCTCGGCCAGCGCGGCCCGACCCGGCACGGCCACGACCTCGACGCCTACGCCCGCCGCTTCCAGGCCTTCGGCTGGCACACCGTCGAGGTGGACGGCCACGACGTCGACGCCATCGACCGCGCCTACGGCGAGGCCGTCTCCACCAAGGGCCAGCCCACCGCGATCCTCGCCCGCACCCTCAAGGGCAAGGGAGTCACCGACGTCGAGGACCGGGAGGGGCTGCACGGCAAGCCGCTGAAGAACGCCGACGAGGCGATCGCCGAACTCGGCGGCCCTCGCGACCTCCGCGTCGAGGTGCACGAGCCGACCGCCGCCCGCATACTGCATGCCGTACGCACGGGACACCTCGAACTGCCCCGCTACGACAAGGGCGACGAGATCGCCACGCGCAACGCCTACGGGCAGGCGCTCGCCGCGCTCGGCACCGCACGCGGGGACGTCGTCGCCCTCGACGGCGAGGTGAGCGACTCCACGCGCGCCGAGTTCTTCGCCAAGGAACACCCCGACCGCTTCTTCGAGTGCTACATCGCCGAGCAGCAGATGGTCGCCGCCGCCGTCGGGCTCGCGGCGCGCGGCTGGGTGCCGTACGCCTCCACCTTCGCCGCCTTCCTGACGCGGGCGTACGACTTCGTGCGCATGGCGTCCATCAGCGGCGCCGGCATCAACCTGGTCGGCTCCCACGCGGGCGTCGCCATCGGACAGGACGGGCCCAGCCAGATGGGCCTGGAGGACCTGGCGATGATGCGGGCGGTGCACGGCTCGACCGTGCTGTACCCGTGCGACGCCAACCAGACCGCGCACCTGGTCGCCGAGATGGCGGGCCTGGACGGCATCCGCTATCTGCGCACCTCGCGCGGCGCGAGCTCGGTGATCTACGAGCCCGACGAGGAGTTCCCCGTCGGCGGCAGCAAGGTGCTGCGCTCCTGCGATCAGGACCGGATGACGTTCGTCGCGGCGGGCGTCACCGTGCCCGAGGCGCTGGCCGCCGCCGACGCCCTGGACGAGGAGGGCATCCAGGTACGGGTGATCGACCTGTACTCCGTCAAGCCCGTCGACCGGTTCACCCTGCGCCAGGCCGCCGAGGACACCGGCTGCCTGGTGACCGTGGAGGACCACCACCAGGAGGGCGGCCTCGGCGACGCCGTCCTCGACGCGTTCCTCGACGGCCGCCCGATGCCGCGCCTGGTGCGCCTCGCCGTCCGTACGATGCCGGGCTCGGCGTCCCCGGCCGAGCAGCTGCACGCCGCGGGCATCGACGCCGAGTCGATCGCGGCGGCCGGACGGCTGCTGGTGGAACAGGCGGTCGTGCCGTGAGCGGCGACGACGTGCGCAGCGTCCGGGCGGGCAAACGCAGGGTGGAGGTGCACCGCCCGGGCAAGGTGCTCTTCCCCGGCGGCGACGGCGGTGCGAAGGAGTACACCAAGGGCGACCTCGTCGACTACTACCGGTCCGTCGCCCCGTTCATGCTGCCGCACCTGCGCGGTCGTCCGCTGATGCTGGAGCGGCACCCGGACGGCCTCGACGGCCAGACGTTCATGCAGAAGAACACCCCGGAGCACTACCCGGAGTGGATCTCCCGCGTCGAGGTGGCCAAGGAGGACGGCACCGTCCGCCACACCGTGTGCGACGACACCGCCACCCTGGTCTACCTCGCCGACCAGGCCGCCCTCACCCTGCACCGCTGGCTGTCCCGCCTCGGACGGGTCGACCACCCCGATCGGATGGTCTTCGACCTCGACCCTTCCGGGGATTCCGGCTCCGGGGACGCCTTCGCGGCGGTGCGGGACGCGGCCCGGCTGCTGGGCGAGCTGCTCGACGAACTGAAGCTGCCCTCCGCCCTGATGACCACCGGCTCCCGCGGCCTGCACGTGATCGTGCCGCTCAACGGACACCACGACTTCGACGAGGTGCGGGAGTTCGCCCGCGATGTCGCCGACACCCTGGCCGCCGGCCACCCCGACCGGCTGACCACCGCCGCCCGCAAGAAGAACCGCGGCGACCGCCTCTACCTCGACGTGCAGCGCAACGCCTACGCGCAGACCGCGGTCGCGCCCTTCACCGTCCGTGCCAAGCCCGGCGCGCCCGTGGCCACCCCGCTCGCCTGGACCCAGCTGGACGACCCGGGCCTCGACGCCCGCCGCTGGAGCATCGCCGACGCCGTCGAACAGGCCCGCACCAACCCCTGGGCCGGCGTACTGACCAAAGGCCGCGCCCTCGGCCCGGCGCGGCGCCGGCTCAACGCGTTGATGCCCTCCTGACGGTTTGCCGACCGAAGGTTTGGCCAACGGGCGAGCGGCCACCCGGAGTTAGAGGTGGCCATGTCGAACACAAGGAACACATCAGAGTCCCAGAGTTCACAAAACTCCCCCAAAGGGACAGAAAACGACACCAGAGACGGCGCGAACAACAGCACGGACAACAGCACGGAGGACGCCCGGCGGCCCACACCCATGGAGGTGCTGCGCCAGGCGCGCGCCCAGCTGGCGGAGCTGACCGGTATGGCCGCCGAGACCGTCTCGTCCTTCGAACAGACGGAGGACGGCTGGTCGCTGGAGGTCGAGGTCCTCGAACTGGCCCGTGTCCCCGACACGATGAGCCTGATGGCCGGCTACCAGGTCGACCTCGACCCGGAAGGGCAGCTCACCGGCTACCGGCGCGTTCGCCGTTACGAACGCGGGCGGGCCGACGCACACAGGCCCGGCGGCCGCTAGGCCGCCCTCCCGCGCACACACCCGTTCACCAGCCCACAGACAAGGAGGCACGGTCGGCATGACCGTTGTCCCGGCACAGCAGACCAGCGGCGGAGGCGGCACCAGCGGCCTCTACGACGTTCTGGAGCTCGTCCTCGACAGGGGGCTCGTCATCGACGCGTTCGTACGAGTCTCCCTCGTCGGCATCGAGATCCTGAAGATCGACGTACGGGTCGTCGTCGCCAGCGTCGACACCTACCTGCGCTTCGCCGAGGCGTGCAACCGGCTCGACCTGGAGTCCGGGCCGAACAAGAGCCCCGGCCTGCCCGACGTGGTCGGCGAGATCACCGAGTCCGGCTCGCGCGGCAAGTCCAAGGGGGCGCTGTCCGGTGCCGCCGACACCATCTCCGGCGCCTTCAAGCAGGCACGTGAGGAGGGCCGGAGCGAGCCCGAGTCCAGGCCGCGCGCCCGCAAGTCCACCACGTCGCGCAGGAAGGAGGAACAGGAGTGAGCACGTACGTCTACGGCATCACCGCCGCGTCCCATCCTTCGCTGCCCGAGGGCATGGGGGGCGTCGGTGATCCGCCGCGTCCCGTGCGCATCCTGAAGGAGGGGGACCTGGCGGCGGTCGTCAGCGACGCGCCCGAGGGGCTGCGCCCCAAGCGCAGGGACCTGCTCGCCCACCAGAACGTGCTGAGCGAGGCGGGCGCGGCCGGCTGCGTGCTGCCCATGCGGTTCGGCAGCGTCGCCCCGGACGACGGCGCGGTCACCGGCGTGCTCGCCGAACGCGCCGAGCACTACCAGGAGCGGCTGCGGGCCCTGGACGGCAAGGTCGAGTACAACGTCAAGGCCATCCACAATGAAGAGGCCGTACTGCACCGGGTGATGTCCGAGAACCCGGAGATCCGCGCCCTGACCGAGGCCAACCGGCAGGCGGGCGGCGGAAGTTACGAGCAGCGGCTGCAGCTCGGCGAGATGGTGGTGGCCGCGGTCAAGGCCCGCGAGGCCGAGGACGCGACCGATGTGCAGCACACCCTGGAACCGGCCGCCGAGGCGGTCAGCGTGGGCCCCGAGTCCACCGGCTGGCTCGCCAACGTCTCGTTCCTGGTGGACCGTGACGCGGCCGCGGCCTTCCTCGCCGCGGTGGAGCAGATCCGCAAGGGCCATCCGCACCTCGAACTACGCGTCAACGGCCCGCTGCCGCCGTACAGCTTCGTCGAGCCGGGCCCGGCCGAGCCCGCGGGCACCACGCTGGGCGCGGACCGCGGGGAGGAGTGAGCAGCCGTGGGACTGATCGGAGAGGTACTGCTGCTGCCCTTCGCCCCGGTGCGCGGCAGCGCGTGGGTGATCAGACAAGTGCTGAACGAAGCGGAACGCCTCTACTACGACCCGGCCACGGTCCGGGCCGAACTCGCCCAGTTGGAACAGCGGCTCGAGGCGGGCGAGATCGACGACGAGGAGTTCGACCGCATGGAGGACGAACTCCTCGACCGGCTGGAGATCGGCCTGCGCGGTGGCGCGGGCACGGGTGACGGGACGGCACGATGAACCGAGTGGGACTGGGCCTCGCGGTAGGGGCCGGATACGTCCTCGGACGTACGAAGAAACTGAAACTGGCGTTCGCCGTCGGCACGCTCGCGGCCGGCAAGCGGATGCACCTGAGCCCGCGGGCGCTCGCGGACCTGGTGTCCGGGCAACTGCGGAACAACCCGCAGTTCAAGGAGATCGGCGACCAGCTGCGCGAGGACCTGCGCGGTGTCGGCAAGGCGGCCTCGGGCGCCATGGTCGAGCGGCAGATCGACGCCCTCGCCGACCGGCTGCACGGCCGTACCGCACAGGTCCGCGACCAGCTCGCGGGCGTGGTGCCGGACGTTTCGGACCTGGGCTCCGACGAGGAGCGCGAGGAAGCCGAGGAGCCGGAGTTCGAGGAGGACCGGGAGGATCAGGAGGGGGCGCGGGAGTACGACGAGCCGGAGGAAGAGCCGGACGAGGAAGCCCCGGCGCCGGGCCGGAAGGCGGCGGCGAAGACGGCGGCACCGCCTCCGGCGAAGAAGGCCGCGAAGAAGGCTCCCGCGAAGAAGGCGGCCAGGGCGGTCGGGAAGGCGCCCGCCGGAAAGGCTCCGGCGAAGACCCCGGCCAAGAAGACCGCCGGCAAGAGGACCACGGCCAAGAAGACCGCCAGCAAGAGGACCACGGCCAAGAAGACCGCCTCGAAGAAGACCACCCCAACCACCGCGAAGAAGACCAGCCCAAAGAAGACCACCGCGAAGAAGACCACCGCGGCCGAGAGCGCCTCCCGCGGCACCCGCGCCCGGCTGCCGAGGGGAGGCGGTGAACGATGACCGAGACCCTCGGGACGGCCCGGCACGCCACCGACCAGGCCAAGGGCAACCCGCTCAGCGACGTGGCCCGCAGCGAGGCCGCCGACCGGCTCAAGGCGGAGGTACGGGAGTACCTCGCCGCCCAGGCCCAGCGCCTGCTGGCCGACGTCGGCCGCAGGCTCGGCGAGACCACGGTCAAGCTCAACGACATCGCCGAGGGCAACAGCCCGGGCTTCGCCCGGCTCGCCCTGGACGGCGGCCGCAAGCTGGCCGAGGGCAAGGGGCCCCTGCGCGGCGCACTGGAGATCGGCGCCTCCCGCGCCAAGGACAACGTGCTCGGCGCGCTGAAGAACCTCGGCGGCGGCAAGGGGAGGCGCACGGGCGGGGCGGGCAGGAAGCCGACCGTCATCATCGAGCACATCGACGTCGGCGTGCCGCTGCGCACGGCCTACGACCAGTGGACCCGGTACCAGGACTTCAGCAACTTCGCCAAGGGCGTCAAGAGCGCGAACCGCGCCGACGACACCCACTCCGACTGGCAGCTGAAGGTCTTCTGGTCCAACCGCGGCTGGAAGGCCCACACCACCGAGCAGGTCCCCGACGACCGGATCTCCTGGACCTCGGAGGGAGCCAAGGGCACCACGAAGGGCGTCGTGTCCTTCCACCGGCTCGCCGACAGCCTCACCCGGGTCCTGCTGGTGATCGAGTACTACCCCAAGGGCCTGTTCGAGAAGACCGGCAACCTCTGGCGCGCCCAGGGCCGCCGGGCCCGCCTCGACCTGAAGAACTTCGCCCGCTTCATCACGCTGAAGGGAGCGGCGGACGACGGCTGGCGCGGCGAGATCCGCGACGGCGAGGTCGTCCTCCGCCACGAGGACGCCGTGGCCGAGGAGGCTCCCGAGGAGGACGAGGAGGCCTACGAGAGCGAGGATGAAGAGGAGGAGGAAGGCCCGTACGCCGAGGAGGACCGGGCGTACGAGCAGGACAAGGCGTATGAGGAGGACAAGGGCGAGTACGACGAAGAGGAGCCGGAGGACGCAGAGGAGCCGGAGGACGCAGAGACGCCGCGTGACGAGGGCGCGTACGAGGCCGAGTACGAGTACGCCGACGGCGGGAGCCGACGATGACCACCCCCAGCCGGCTGCCCGAGCCCTACGGTCCGGGCAGTGGTGCCAACCTCGCCGACATCCTGGAGCGCGTGCTCGACAAGGGTGTCGTCATCGCGGGCGACATCCGCATCAACCTGCTCGACATCGAACTCCTCACCATCAAGCTGCGGCTCATCGTCGCCTCCGTCGACAAGGCGAAGGAGATGGGCATCGACTGGTGGGAGGACGACCCGGCCCTGTCCTCGCGCGCCCGCCGCGACGAACTGGCCCGGGAGAACGCCGAGTTGCGTGAGCGGATCGCCCAACTGGAGCCCGCCCGTACACAGGAGGAGGCACCATGACCGGACTGCGGTACGTCTACGCCGTCTGCCGCCCCTTCGGCGCGGCCCTGCAATCCCAGCTGACGGGCGTCGCGGGCGACCCGCCCAGGCTGCTCAACCACCACGGCCTGATCGCCGTGGTCAGTCACGTGCCGGAGCGGGACTTCGCCGAGAAACCGCTCCGCGCCCATCTGGAGGACCTGGACTGGCTCACCCGGACCGCCCGCGCCCACCAGGGCGTGATCGACGCGCTCACCGTCGTCACCACGCCGCTGCCACTGCGGCTCGGCACCGTCTTCCGGGACGACAGCGGCGTACGCGTGATGATCGAAGAGCGCGAGGACGCCTTCAGGCGCGCTCTCGACCGGCTGGAGGGCCGGGTGGAATGGGGCGTCAAGGTCTACGCCGAAACGGAGCCCGAGCAGGAGCCGGCGCCGGAGCGTCCGGAGACCGGCGGGCCGACGGATAAGGCGGTGTCGGGCCGGGACTATCTGCGGCAGCGGCGGCAACAGGCGCGGGCCCACGAGGACCGATGGCAGCGGGCGGAGGAGTTCGCGAGCCGACTGCACGAAACACTGTCCTCGTACGCCGAGGATTCCCGACTGCACGCCCCACAGAATGCCGCCCTTTCCGGCGCCTCCGGACGGAATGTGCTCAACGCCGCCTATCTGGTGTCGCGCGCCGATTCCGAGGAATTCGTGGAACTCGTGGATCGTACGAAGGACGAAGCACCGGGAATGCGAGTCGAACTCACCGGCCCCTGGGCAGCCTATTCCTTCGCGGGGGACATCGCGGGGGATGTGGCGGGCGATGTCGCAGGGGATGTGTCTGGGGAGGTGTCAGGGAACGTGGAGGGGGATGCGGCAGGGGAGGAGGACCGATGACGGTGATCGAGCGCCGTGAGGTCGCCCTCGTGGACCTCCTCGACCGGCTGCTCGCCGGCGGGGTCGTCATCACGGGGGACATCACGCTGCGCATCGCGGACGTCGACCTCGTGCGCATCGACCTCAACGCGCTGATCAGCTCGGTGAACGCCCAGGTTCCCTCGCCCTGGGGGGAGCCGACGTGACGACCGAACGCCACAACCGGCTGGACCTGGACCCCGACACCGTCGAGCGCGACCTGCTGAAACTCGTCCTGACGGTCGTCGAACTGCTGCGTCAGCTCATGGAACGCCAGGCGCTGCGCCGGTTCGACGAAGGCGACCTGAGCGAGGAGCAGGAGGAACGCATCGGGCTCACGCTGATGCTGCTCGACGACCGGATGGCCGAGCTGCGCGAGCGCTACGGACTGCGGCCCGAGGACCTCAATCTGGACCTCGGGCCGCTCGGACCTCTGCTTCCCAGGGACTGAAACCCCGGTTCCCAGGAATTCAAACCCGGTTCCAAAAATTGAAACCCGGTTCCCAGGAACCGAAACCCCGGATCAATTCCTCACCTGTACCAGTTCACCACCTGTACCAGCGGCCCCTGCCTCCAGCCGCGGTCGTACCCCGCATCAGGAAGCCCAGAAGCCAGAGCACCAGGACGGCCAGCGCAATCCACCAAAGCACCTTTACCGCGAATCCGGCACCGAAGAGAATCAGCGCCAGAAGCAGGACGATCAGAATGGGAACCATAATGTGAACCTCCTGCTTTCCGGGTTTCCCGAAAGCCGCGATTCAGGCTTCCTTGCGGCAGAGGATTTCTCCGTGCAGCACGCTGAACCAGCCGTCTTCCCGTTGTCCCCACTCCCGCCAGGCCCGTGACACGGCCCGCAACTGCTCGCGGGTCGCGTGCCCACCCTCGGTGGCCCGCTCCGCGTACGCCGAGGCCAGGGTGCGGTCCGCCCACAGACCGCTCCACCACGCCCGTTCCTCGGCCGTGGCGAAGGTCCAGGTGCTGGAGGTGGCCGTGACGTCCGTGAGACCCGCCCGCAGCGCCCAGGACTTCAGCCGGCGGCCGGCGTCCGGCTCGCCGCCGTTGGCCCGGGCCACCCGGTGGTACAGCTCCAGCCAGTCGTCCATCCCCGGTGACTCCGGGAACCAGGTCATGGCCCGGTAGTCCGAGTCACGGACGGCGACGAACCCGCCCGGAGCCGTGACCCGCCTCATCTCGCGCAGCGCCCGCACCGGGTCGCCGACGTGCTGGAGCACCTGGTGCGCGTGGACCACGCAGAACGTGTCGTCCGGGTAGTCCAGCGCGTGCACGTCGGCGACCGCGAAGTCGATGTTGGTCAGCCCCCGTTCGGCGGCCGTGGCCCGGGCCTGGTCCAGGATCTCGGGCGCGTGGTCGACGCCGGTGACGTGCCCGTCGGGGACCCGTGCCGCCAGGTCGGCGGTGATCGTGCCCGGCCCGCAGCCGATGTCCAGGATCTTCATGTGGGGTTTCAGCGAGCCGAGCAGATAGGCCGCCGAGTTGGCGGCGGTCCGCCAAGTGTGGGAGCGCAGCACGGACTCGTGGTGGCCGTGCGTGTAGACGGCGGTCTCCTGCGGCTTCGCCATGGCGATCCCTCTCGTCGTACCGGCGCACGAGGGCCTCGCGGGCCCTTTCGGCGATACGGATCACCGTACTCCCGCATGTCGAATGTTGAGACCATGCGTCTTGATATGTGGTCTGACGGGTGATCAGTTCCCCGGCAGCGGGCGGTAGACGGTGAGTGCCTCCGGTAGCTTCTCCAGCGTCACCTCGCCCTCCACCTCGGTGACCTCACCGTCGTAGGCCAGCAGGGTGCCCGGGGCGACACTCGCCAGATGCAGACGGCCGACCTGCACCGCAGCGTGCGCGGGGGAGCGGGTCAGCGGTCCCGCGAGGGCGGCCGAAAGCAGCCGCAGGGCGGGTCGGCGGCCGCCGTGCACGACGCGTACGTCGAGCTGCCCGTCCGCCAGGTCGAGTCGGCGGCCCGGTGTGAGGCCCATCCGGTGGTACGTGCCGTTGCCGGCGAAGAGCAGCCACAGCGGCCGTGCCTCGCCGCGGAACTCGGCCTCCAGCGGATGCCGGTCGGCACGCACCACGCGCAGCGCCGCGAGCACCCCCGCCGGCCAGCCGCCGATCCGGTGCGACCAGCGCTCCCGCTCGCGCACCAGCTCGGGATACACGCCCAGACTGCAGGTGTTGAGGAAGATGCCCTGCTTCGCGCCGCAGACGAACCGGGCGGCGTCCACGTACACCCCCTCGCCCCGCTGGACGGCCCGGCTCAGATCGCGGACCCCTTCGATGCCGAGGTCGTGGGCGAAGTGGTTCAGGGTGCCGCCGGGCAGCACCGCGAGGGGCAGACCGTGCCGCAGGGCGGCCTCCGCGCCGGCGTTGACCGTGCCGTCGCCGCCGCACACGCCCAGCGCCCGGGCGCGGGCCGCCGCCTTCTCCAACTCGACGGGCACATCGGCCGGTTCGGACTCGACCACCTCGGCCGCGGGCAGGGCGGCCCGCACCGCGCGGGCACGGTCGCCATTGCCCGAGGCGGTGTTCGCCACCACGACCAGGCCCGCACCGTCCGGCAGCGCGGGGACGTCCGCGCGGGGCCGGGCGGGCGGCATGAGCTGGGCGCGGGTCGGCACCATGCCCCGTACGGCGAACGCGGCGCCCGCCCCCAGGGCCGCACCCGCCAGCACGTCGCTCGGGAAGTGGACACCCGTGTAGACGCGGGACATCGCCACCGAGAAGGCGACCGGAGCCACGACCGTGCCCCACTTCGGCGACTCCAGGGCGACCCCGGTCGCGAACGCGGCCGCCGACGCGGAGTGACCCGACGGGAACGACGTGGTGATCGGCTGCCGCTTCAGCTGCCGGACCAGCGGAACCGGGTCGAGCACGGGCCGGGTGCGGCGCACCGAGCGCTTGCCGAGGGTGTTGATGGTCAGGGAGGCCAGGCTGAGCGAGGCCAGACCGCGCGCGGCCGCCCGGCGACCCCGCGGGGTGCGGCTCGCGGCCATGGCGGCGGCCGTCGCGAACCACAGCACGCCGTGGTTCGCGCTCCGGCTCAGCCGCGGCAGGACCGGTTCGGCGGCGGGCCAGTGCCGCTCGGCGGCGAACTCGAACAGCCGGTTGTCGAGGGCCAGCAGCCAGTCGCGCAGCGCATGACGGCCGGGCTTCGGGACGGTGAGGTCGACGTCTGGGCTCATGCCCATGCGTGTACCCCGCCCCGCGCGGATCCTGTACGGCGCCATACGGGTCACGGGTCCTTCACCGGAACAGGCCGTCGGAAAACGGCTTGTCGGCGGGGTCGCGTGACCCCACACTGGCTCCTCATGGGACACCTGGAAGCCGCGCACCTCGAGTACTACCTCCCCGACGGCAGGGCGCTGCTCGGCGATGTGTCCTTCCGGGTCGGCGAAGGGGCCGTCGTGGCCCTGGTCGGACCCAACGGTGCCGGCAAGACCACCCTGCTGCGGCTGATCTCGGGCGAGCTGAAACCGCACGGCGGAAGCGTCACCGTCAGCGGCGGCCTCGGCGTGATGCGGCAGTTCGTGGGCTCCGTACGGGACGAGACGACCGTACGGGACCTGCTCGTGTCGGTCGCACCGACCCGCATCCGCGAGGCCGCCGAGGCCGTCGACAAGGCCGAGCACGCCATCATGACCGTCGACGACGAGGCCGCCCAGCTGGCGTACGCGCAGGCCCTCGCCGACTGGGCCGAGGCCCGCGGCTACGAGGCGGAGACGCTGTGGGACATGTGCACCACGGCCGCGCTCGGCGTGCCGTACGAGAACGCCCAGTGGCGGCAGGTGCGCACCCTGTCCGGCGGTGAGCAGAAGCGGCTGGTCCTGGAGGCGCTGCTGCGCGGCACCGACGAGGTGCTGCTGCTCGACGAGCCCGACAACTACCTCGACGTGCCCGGCAAGCGCTGGCTCGAGGAGCGGCTGAAGGAGACCCGCAAGACGGTCCTGTTCGTCTCCCACGATCGCGAACTCCTCGCCCGCGTCGCCGAGAAGATCGTGTCGGTGGAGCCTTCTCCGGCCGGTGCCGACGCCTGGGTGCACGGCGGTGGCTTCGCCACCTACCACGAGGCCCGGCGCGAACGCTTCGCGCGCTTCGAGGAGTTGCGCCGCCGCTGGGACGAGAAGCACGCGCAGCTGAAGAAGCTGGTGCTGAACTTGCGTCAGGCCGCCTCGATCAGCCATGAGCTGGCCTCCCGCTACCAGGCCGCCCAGACCCGGCTGCGCAAGTTCGAGGAGGCCGGACCGCCGCCGGAGCCGCCGCGTGAGCAGGACATCAGGATGCGGCTCAAAGGCGGCCGTACCGGCGTCCGGGCCGTGACCTGCGAGGGGCTCGAGCTGACGGGGCTGATGAAGCCCTTCGACCTGGAGGTCTTCTACGGAGAGCGCGTCGCCGTCCTCGGCTCCAACGGCTCCGGCAAGTCGCACTTCCTGCGCCTGCTGGCCGGCGACGACGTGGCGCACACGGGGGCGTGGAAGCTCGGTGCCCGCGTGGTGCCCGGGCACTTCGCCCAGACGCACGCGCATCCCGAGCTGGAGGGACGCACGCTGCTGGACATCCTGTGGAAGGAGCACGCCCAGGACCGGGGCGCCGCGATGTCCCGGCTACGCCGCTACGAGCTGACGGGCCAGGCCGAACAGACCTTCGACCGCCTCTCCGGCGGCCAGCAGGCCCGCTTCCAGATCCTTCTGCTGGAGCTCCAGGGCGTCACGGCTCTGCTGCTCGACGAGCCGACCGACAACCTGGACCTGGAGTCCGCCGAGGCCCTTCAGGAGGGCCTGGAGGCCTTCGACGGCACGGTCCTCGCGGTCACCCACGACCGCTGGTTCGCTCGCTCGTTCGACCGCTATCTGGTCTTCGGGAGCGACGGCCGGGTGCGGGAGACGGCGGAGCCGGTGTGGGACGAACGGCGGGTGGAACGGGTTCGCTGACTGTCGGTGGTCGGTGGTCGGTGGTCGGTGGTCGGTGGTCGGTGGTCGGCCGTCGTCGGTCGACTGGCTGTCCGTGATCGACGGACGGCTGTCGACGGTCGACGGTTGGCTGCCGACGGTCGGCTGTCGGATCTCGGTCGGTTGTCGGCTGGCGACTGGCGACTGGCGGCGGTCGCCTGGCGGCCAGCGGCCAGCGGCCAGCGGCCAGCGGCCAGCGGCCAGCGGTCGACCGACGGCTGTCGACCGGCGTCCGCTCACGTCCAGCGCAGCAGCGCGCCCAAGCCGCCCACCGGCGCCTCCTGCTCGGTCCTGGTCTCCGGCGCCGCCGAGGTCACCGAGATCGCCGGCGCGCCCGTCGCGACCGCCGAGCGGATCAGCGCATCGTCCGCACGGGCCGGCCAGGAGTGCTGCTCGCCGAGGATCTTCAGGTCCGTACGGCGCACCGCCAGCTGGTCGGGGTCCTCGCCGATCCACACCTCGCGGTGCGCGTCGGGACCGTCCGGCCGGATCAGCAACTCGTCGATACGGTGCTCACGCGCCGCCTCGACCAGGGAGGGGACGCCCTCCACGGCACCGGCGCGCCCGTCGTCCCCGGGCTCGCGTGCCGCCAGGAACCGCTCCAGCTCCCGTTCCGCCCGCTGCCGCACGTGTTCGGCGCGCGCCCGTTCCACGTCCTCGTCCAGCAACCTGCTGCCGGTGCCGTGCGGGGCCTCGACGACGAGATCGTGCAGCCGCTTGGGCAGCCGCTCGTGCACGGCCCGCCGCTCCCGCTGCTCACCGACCAGGATCAGCAGGTCGGCCCGGGTCTCCTCCTGGCAGACGGCGAGCGCGTCGGCGATCTCGGCCGCGTTGTGCTCCCAGGTGTTCTCCACCCGCAGCTGGAAATGCCGCTCGGACCAGTCGGCCGAGCTCGTACGGTGCACGGGATACTGTCGACCGGCGACCGCGCCGGCATCCCGTCGACCGAGTGCACTGCGCAGCTCGAAGTCGGCGCCCTTGCGGTCGATGTATGCCACGATGCACACCGGGTCCTCACCGGCCAGCTCCAGCAGTGGCGCGGTGTGCGGCAGGGGCGCCCAGTGCGCGCTGTCGCCGTCCGGCGCCCTGGCCAGCGGCGGGTCCAGTACCACCGCGCCGGCCCGCGCGAACAGGGCCCGTCCGTGCGGTTCGGAGGAGTGCCGCAACTCCTCCAGCGCCTCCAGTACGGCCCGGCAGGTCTCCTCGTCGGCACCCTGCCGGGACAGTTCCTCGGACAGGGCCACCGCCGTCAGATGCCGTTCGTGGGGTGTGTCCTCCGTATGCCGGGAGGTGTCGACGTACACAGAGGCCCAGGGGCCCGGATGTTCGTAGAGTGGATGCAGAAAGGCGAGATCCATGGCTCCCTCCCGGATGCCGCTTGGGGGTAGTGCTTGCCGGGCGGGTACCCGAACCGCATGAACGAACACGACGAGCGGGGCACCACCATGACCGGTATCGACCCCAGCCGGCTGGACGACCAGCAGCTCATGAAGGAGCTGGAGACCATCCACCGCACGCGCCACGACACCCTGCTGTACGGCTCGAACGACGCGCTGCGGGCCCACAACGAGCGCATGGCGCAGTTGGAGGGCGAATACCTGCGCCGCAACCCGCGCCGCCCGGTCGCCGCGGGCCGCACCCGTGAAGGCGCCCGGGAACGCGAGTGCGGGGAGTCGACTCCCCGCAGCTGACCGCGTTCCCGGCCAAGGGCCGGCCGCTGGGCTCAGCAACGCAGCGGAGGCCGGTCCCAGTGGCGGTGCGCCGCGACGGCGTCCACGAACGCCCGGAGGAAGTCCTCACTCGCGGTGCCCGGCGAGGTGTCCGTCACCACGCCCTGGTCGGTCACCACGTGGTGGAACTCGGAGGACAGCCTGAGCCCCTCCGGTTCCAGCGACGAAAGGATCCCCACGCCCGAGCCGAGCGCGCCCACCGGCTTCCCGTGCCGGTAAGCGTCCCGGACGAAGCGCATCGCGTCCTGATCGGCGGCGTTCGGCGGCGTGCCCACAGGGCCGCCGGGCAGCAGGACGGCGTCATACAGTACGGAGGCGACGGTCGGCAGTGCACGGTCGACCGTATACCGTTCACCGTCGGCACCCTGCACGGTGCCGTCCGTAGCCGCCAGCGCCTCCACGATCACGCCCTCGGCGGCCAGTGCCTCCCGCGCCGACGTCACCTGTTCGGCGTCGACCCCGTCGGCGACGAGGACGGCGATCTGCCGGGTGCGGATCGTGCCGTCGCCGCGCAGCGACTCCAGGCTCAGCGCGGGAGAGGCCAGCTTGTGTGCGGTCTCCTGCTCGGACGGCTCCGGCACCCCGATGCCGCGCGCCACCGCCGTCGCCAACTCGCCGTCCACCTTGCCCAGTTGCTCGACCGTGCGGGCCCGGACCGTCATCGCGCCGACCTTGCCGAGCTCGAACCGGAAGGCCTCGACGATGTGCTGCTTCTCCCAGTCCGCCATGCTGTTCCAGAACAGCGCGGCCTGGCTGTGGTGGTCCTGAAAGCTCGGACTGCGCCGCCGGATCTTGTGCCCGTCCACCCGTTCCGCGTGGTGCGTGAACGCGTGCCCGTCCACGCCCGCGTGGGCCGGGCAGCCGCCGCCCAGCGAGTTCGGGAAGTAGTTCGTGCCCCCGTGCAGGGCGCTCTGGTGATAGCCGTCGCGCTGGTTCGTCCGTACCGGTGCCACCGGCCGGTTCACCGGCAGCTGTGAGAAGTTGGGGCCGCCCAGACGGATCAACTGGGTGTCCAGGTAGGAGAAGTTGCGGGCCTGGAGCAGCGGGTCGTTGGTGAAGTCGATGCCCGGGACGATGTTGGCGGTGTGGAAGGCGACCTGTTCGGTCTCGGCGAAGAAGTTCTCCGGGTTGCGGTCCAGCACCATCCGGCCGATCGGCCGTACCGGCACCTGCTCCTCCGGGATGATCTTCGTGGCGTCGAGCAGATCGAAGTCGAAGGCGAACTCGTCCTCCTCCGGAACGAGTTGGACGCCGAGCTCGTACTCCGGATACTCGCCGGCCTCGATCGCGTTCCACAGGTCCCGCCGGTTGAAGTCCGGGTCGCGGCCCTGGCACTCCTGCGCCTCGTCCCACACCAGCGAGTGCACGCCCAGCTTCGGCTTCCAGTGGAACTTCACGAACGTGCCGCGCCCCGCGGCGTTCACGAACCGGAAGGTGTGCACGCCGAAGCCCTGCATCATGCGGTAGCTGCGCGGGATCGCCCGGTCCGACATCAGCCACATGATCGCGTGCAGCGTCTCGGGCTGGAGCGACACGAAGTCCCACAGGGTGTCGTGCGCGGAGGCGCCGGTGGGGATGTCGTTGTGCGGCTCCGGCTTGAGCGCGTGCACGAAGTCGGGGAACTTGATGCCGTCCTGGATGAAGAAGACCGGGAAGTTGTTCGCGACGAGGTCGTAATTGCCCTCCGACGTATAGAACTTGGTGGCGAAGCCGCGCACGTCCCGCACGGTGTCCGCGGAGCCCTTGGGGCCCTGCACCGTCGAGAACCGCACGAAGACCGGCGTCTTCACGGAGGGGTCCTGGAGGAAGGCCGCACGGGTGAACTCCGCGCAGGACTCGTACGGTTCGAAGTAGCCGTACGCGCCCGCGCCCCGTGCGTGCACCACCCGCTCCGGGATCCGCTCGTGGTCGAAGTGGGTGAGCTTCTCCCGGAAGTGGAAGTCCTCCATCAGCGTGGGCCCGCGTTCGCCCACGGTCAGTGAGTCGTCGGTGTGGTCGACCTCCACACCCTGGTCGGTGGTGAGCGGACCGGCCGCCGGGTCGTCCGCGCGGAAGGCCTCTCGCTGGTCCTGCTTGCGGTCGCTGGGGAAAGTCATCAGGCGGCCTCCTCGGCGAACACGTCGAGGAACGCCTCGCAGAACGCCTTCAGATCGTCCGGCTTACGGCTGGTGATCAGCTTGTTGTTCCCGTGGTCGCAGATCTTCACCTGCTCGTCCACCCAGGTGCCGCCCGCGTTGCGGATGTCCGTCCTGAGGCTCGGCCAGGAGGTCAGTTCCCGGCCGCGTACGACGTCCGCCTCGACCAGCGTCCAGGGGGCGTGGCAGATCGCGGCCACCGGACGGCCCCGCTCGAAGAAGTCCTTCACGAACGACACGGCCTTGTCGTCCATCCTCAGGAAGTCCGGATTGGCCACCCCGCCCGGCAGGACCAGCCCGTCGAAGGAGTCGGCCGACGTCTCGCCCACGACCTCCTGCACGGGGAACGTGTCCGCCTTGTCGAGGTGGTGGAAGGCCTGGATCTTCCCCGACTTCGTCGACACGAGCACGGCCTCGTGGCCCGCGTCCACCGCCGCCTGCCACGGATCGGTCAGCTCGATCTGCTCGACGCCTTGGGGTGCCGTCAGAAACGCGATGCGCATGATGGTTCAACGACCTTTCTTCAAAAGCGGCTTCTTGGAGCGCGGCGCACGCCAGTGAGCCTCGTCGCTCGACGCGCGCTTCTTCCGTGTCCGGGCCGCCCGCCGGCACCGCAGCAGCTCCTCGCCGTACGGCAGGAGCACACAGGTGCCGATCGCGGCGGCGATGCCCGCGAGGTAGCCGGGCGACAGCGGACGCCGGCGCGGTACGAGGCGCCAGGCGTCCGGGTCGTCGCGGCCGCCGCGCAGCAGTGACTTGACCTGATCGGCGTGCAGGCACATCAGCGAGGCCAGCGCGCCGAACGGCAGCGACTCCAGGAAGCTGTGGATGTGCTGCTCCACCGGCTTGACCTCGCGCTCGCTCTTCACCGCCGTGCGCACGTCCCACAGCGCGGTCGCCTCGTGCACCGCGGCCCCGCCCACCTGCACGGACAACAGCAGCGGGTTGACCTCGTAGCGCAGGGTCAGCGCGATCGGCACGCCGACCTCGGCCATCATCAGCGAATGGATCAGGGACTCCTTCGTCCCCGCCGTGTCCTCGATCCGGGTGCGCCGGTGCATCACCCAGTCGGCGAGGCCGGGCACGAACCAGCTGGGCAGCAGCCCGTACAGCAAGTAGCGCGTGGTCGCGTCGCCGACGTCCACCGTGACCCCCGTGGCGGCGATCTCGGCGGCCTGGTCGCGGCCCCGGCTCATACCCGGCCCTGCCCGTCGTCCGGCAGGGCCCGGCTGATGTCGGCGAGCGCCGAATCGGGATCCTGCGCCTCCGCGAGGTCCCCCAGGCTCACCATGCCGACCGGCAGTCCGCCCTCGACGACCGGCAGCCGGCGCACCGCGTGCTCACGCATCAGCGTGACCGCCGCCGACACCGGGTCGTCCGGGGCGACCACCACCGGATCCGGCGTGCACACCGCCTGGGCGCTCACGGTCAGCGGATCGGTGCCGTCGGCGACGGCACGCACCGTGATGTCTCGGTCGGTGAGCAGACCGACGACGTGCTGCCCGTCGGCCACCAGGACGTCGCCGATGTCCTGCGCGCGCATCAGCTGCGCGGCCTCGACCAGCGAGGCGTCCGGGCGGACGGCGACCACACCCGGCGTCATGACCTCCCTCACGAAATCGGCCATTACTGCGGGCCCTCCCTCCGGGTCACTGCCCGCGCCAGCTCCTGAACGTTGGCGTAGCGCTCCTTGCGCGGCAGCCGCTCCAGCGCCTCCACGAGGGCGTCGGGCGCGTTCTTGCGGCGCAGGGCGCGAGCCAGGTCCGCGGCGGGCGCGGGGAACGCGCTGCGGCCCAGCATCCGGGCCAGCTCCAGCCGGACAACCTCCAGCGACGCTCCGGAGCTCCCCGGTGCCACCGGCCCGCCCGCGATCTCGGGATCGTCGTCGGCGGTCGGTTCGGGGTCGTGCCACTCCTCGGTCCGCGTGGGGTGCCCGGAGCGGAGCAGACCCTGCAGTTCGTGCTTCATCTCGTCGTCACGGTGGCGGCTCAACCGGTCGCTGCCTCGCTGCATGTCTCCCTCCAGACCTTCCGGGGTGGGCACCGCGTACCCGAAGACCGGAGGCCGACACGGGGTTTGCACGCCGTATGCCGGGAGACCCGGCCCCCCACCCCCCCGCACATCCCTGGGGAAGGACGCGCCATGGCGGTGCTCGCTGTGATCATCCCGCTCCTCATGCTCGGCGTGGTGCTGGCACTGGGCCGATACGAGGAGCTGCTGCTGTCGCAGGACCCGGGGCAGGACCCAGGGCAGGGAGCCGACCGGTACGACCCGGCCGTCACCCCACCCCCGTCGGCTCCCGTCACTTCTTCTCGCGGCCCGGCAGGAACTCCTGCACCTTGGCCTTCAGGCCCTGCTTGACCATGGACGCGCGGTCCGCGTCGCCCTTGAGGATCGAGGCGGCCGTGGCCTCCATCTGATCCCAGGTGGCGTGCGGGGGGATCGGCGGTACGGCCGGATCGGTGAGGAACTCGATCACCGCGGGCCCGTCCGCCTCGAGCCCCGCGCGCCAGCCCGCCTCCACGTCCTCCGGCTTCTCCACCCGCACCCCGGTCAGCCCGAGCGAACGGGCGAAGGCGGCGTACTGCACGTCAGGGATCTCCTGCGAGGGCAGGAAGGACGGGGCGCCCTCCATGGCCCGCATCTCCCATGTGACCTGGTTCAGGTCGTGGTTGTTCCACACCCCGACCACCAGCCGCGGGTCCTCCCACAGGTCGCGGTACTTCGCCGCGGTGATCAGCTCCGCCATCCCGTTCATCTGCATCGCGCCGTCCCCGACCAGCGCGATCGCCGGCCGGTCCGGATGCGCGAACTTCGCGCCGATCGCATACGGCACACCGCATCCCATCGTCGCCAGCGTCCCGGACAGCGACCCGCGCATACCGGGCCGCATCGTCAGATGCCGCGCGTACCAGTTCGCCGCCGACCCCGAGTCGGAGGAGACGATGGCGTCGGACGGCAGCAGCGGATCCAGGGCGTGGGCGACGTACTCCGGGTTGATCGGGTCGACCGACAGCTGCGCCCGCCGCTCCATCACCTCGCGCCAGCGCCGTACGTTGTCGCACACCGTGTCGTACCACTCGCGTCCGCCGCGGTCCGTCTGCAGCATCGGGATCAGCCGCTGAAGCGTCGCCTTCGCGTCGCCGACGAGATTCACCTCGTACGGATAACGCATCCCGACCATGTGCGGATCGATGTCGATCTGCACGCCCCGCGCCTTGCCGAACTCCGGCATGAACTGCGTGTACGGGAAGGACGACCCGATGGTCAGCAGGGTGTCGCAGTCCCGCATCAGCTCGTACGACGGACGGGTGCCCAGCAGACCGATCGACCCGGTGACGTACGGCAGTTCGTCGCTCAGGGCGTCCTTGCCGAGCAGCGCCTTGGCCACACCGGCGCCCAGCAGTTCGGCGATCCGCTCCACCTCGACCCGCGCTCCGGCCGCGCCCTGGCCGACCAGGATCGCCACCTTGTCACCGGAGTCGAGGATCTCCGCCGCCCGCCGCAGGGACTCCTCGGACGGAACCGCCGTCCAGGCACTGCGGTCCAGGCTGGAGGGAACCATCTTGAACTCGTGCGTGGGCGGCGAGTAGTCGAGCTCCTGCACGTCGCCCGGGATGATGACCGCCGTAGGACAGCGCCGCGCGTAGGCGGTGCGGATCGCCCGGTCCAGCACGTTCGGCAGTTGCTCGGGGACCGTCACCGTCTCCACGAAGTCGGAGGCGACGTCCTTGAACAGGGTGTGCAGGTCCACCTCCTGCTGATACGAGCCGCCCATCGCGGTGCGGTGTGTCTGGCCGACGACCGCCAGCACCGGCACATGGTCCAGCTTGGCGTCGTACAGCCCGTTGAGCAGGTGGATCGCGCCCGGACCGGAGGTCGCCGCGCACACTCCGAGACGACCGCTGAACTTGGCGTAGCCGACCGCCTCGAACGCGGACATCTCCTCGTGACGGGACTGGACGAAACGGGGCCGGTTCTCGGCTCGCCCCCAGGCGGCGAGCAGGCCGTTGATGCCGTCGCCGGGATAGCCGAAGACGTGCTCCACACCCCACTCGCGCAGCCGCTCGAGGACGTGGTCGGAGACCTTGGTGCTCATGGACGGACCTCCCGGACATGGGGGACACAGGCAGCAGCCCTACGAGTCACCCCGCGCGCCCCCGGAAAACCTGCCCGGTGTTTGCGGCCGGAGCCCGGGGGCAGGCGCACTCACAGTGCTTCGGACCGGAGGCACGTCCGTGGGAGCGGCGGGACGCCGCCCCGGGCGCGTCTGTCCGAACCGCAGACGCGCTCCCACGGTGACCGTCCAACCCAGAGCACAACCAAGGGAGTTGCGACGCATCATGCCCACTCATCAAGTGAGCGCGAAGCACCACCCGCACGACGACGCCCCCGACACGGCACAGGCGTTCCGCAGGCTCGCCGAACTCCCCCCGGGCCACGAGCGCGACACGCTCCGTGAGCAGGTCGTCGAAGCATGGCTGCCCATGGCCGAACGGCTCGCGGGACGGTTCCGCAGCCGCGGCGAGAGCTTCGAGGACCTGCGCCAGGTCGCGGCCCTCGGCCTGGTCAAGGCCGTCGACCGGTACGACCCGTCGCGCGGCAACGCGTTCGAGAGCTACGCCGTGCCCACCATCACCGGCGAGATCAAGCGGCACTTCCGCGACCACATGTGGACCCTGCACGTACCCCGCCGAGTCCAGGACCTGCGCAACCGCGTCCGCTTCGCCTGCCAGGACCTGTCACAGACCATCTCGGGGCGCAGGCCCACGGTCGCGGAGATCGCCCAGCACGCGAACATGAGCGAAGAGGACGTCCTGGTGGGCCTGGAGGCCCTGGAGAGCTTCACGGCCCTGTCGCTGGACGCGGAGCTGCCCGGCAGTGAGGACGGCTACTCGCTGAGTGACGCGCTGGGGTCGGCGGACCCGGCGCTGGACACGGTCGTGGACCGGGAGGCGGTGAAGCCTCGGCTGGCCGCGCTACCGGAGCGAGAGCGGGCGATCCTCTACATGCGGTTCTTCTCAGACATGACGCAGAGCCGGATCGCCGAGCAGCTGGGGATCTCGCAGATGCACGTGTCCCGGCTGATCAGCCGGTGTTGCGGGCGAGTTCGTGAGCAGGTGCTGAGGGACGCCGCCTAGGGGGTGCTTTGAAAGTCCTGTGCGGTGCCCGCGGTGTTCGGTGCGTGCCCTCGGCGTGCCGGACGAAGGCCCTCGTAGCGGAGCTACTTGGGTCTTTGGCCGGTGCGGCGAGGGTGCGTGCCGGGCGCCGTGGGTGCTGTGCGGGACTTTCAAAACACCATCTAGGGCGTTCCCGTCATCGCCAGCGCGATGTGGCGGGACATGGTGTCCATGGCCTGGGCCTCCGCCATCGAGAAGGCGAGGCGGGGGCCGCAGCGGAACAGGGTGAGGACGCCCCGGACCGCGCCCTCCACTCTCAGCGGCACGCACAGCAGTGACGTGACGTTCGCCCGGGCCAGGACCGGTGTGCCGTTCTCGTCGTGGCCGAAGGCGTACGGGTCCTCCGGGCGGATCTGGAGGGCCGTGGATCCGCCCCGGGCCGCCTCCACGACCAAGGGGCAGCCGGCCGGGTCCTGCGCCGACAGGGCGGCCGCCTCCTTCTCCGAGGGCGCCAGGACCGTCGTACGGGACAGGCGGGCGGCGCCGGTGTCGGCGATCACCCAGTCGGCGAAGCGGCCGTGCAGCACGCGTGCCGCCCGCTCCAGGACCGTCGTACGGGATAAGCGGGCCTGGGTGGTCAGCAGGGTCGTGGTCATGGTGTCCAGAAGCTCCATCAGGACCGCGTGCCGGGTGGCCTCGGTGAGGTCGGGGACCCGGCCGGCCGCGCCCTCGGCCGGGGCCGGGGTGGCGGGCACCGTGGAGCCGCCCGGCTGCAGCACCACCAGGACCGTGGTGCGCGGCTCGCCGCGCGGGTGTACGGCCGTGAGGGTCGCGTGGACCGGAACCGACGGGCGCTGCTGGAGGTGGACGGTCAGGCCGCGGTCGCCCTCGCCGCGCGCCACCGCCGCGGCCTGGGAACGGAACGCGGCCCGGTCGGCGTGCGCGAGGAACCCCGTCAGGGGGCGGCCCGTCGCGTATCCGGCGCGGACGCCGGTGAAGGCGGTCGCCGCGAAGTTGAGCCGTCGTACGACCGTCTCGCGGTCCACCAGCGCGACCGGCTGCGGGAAGCGCTGGAACACCGTGCGCAGCAACTGCTGCTCCTGACGGTCGACACGTTCGCCGGAGGGAGCGCGGGACGAGCCGGTGGCGGACAGCCGCTCGTACCAGGGCCACAGCCGGTCGGCGACGTGGTCGAGTTCGAAGATCGCCGCGTCCAATACCGTCGGCAGGTCCCCGCCCGAGGCGGACCGGGCCGCTTTGAGCTCCGCGACGCGGCGTACGAAATCCGCGAGCTCTTCACCGAATTCGTCCGTCTGCGTCATACGACGAACCTAGCGTGACGGGCTCGGCCCCGACCGGCGGTGGTCACAAACCGTGGTTGGCGTTCTCCGTCCGGGGCACCGGGAAGGTGCGCACAAGAGGAGGCGAGCAGCATGCCGGACACCGGACGCCCCGGCTCCTGGGGCACGGAGTCTGCCGAGTCCGCCCTTCCCGGGCGGCGACTGTCGGAACTGGTCGAGCAGGCAGTTCGCTGCAGCGCCGACTGCTGCGGTGCCAGCGGCATGGTGAGCGAGGGCGCCGGCGAACCGCCGGCCGCGGTCACCCACCCCGACCTCGCCGCGCTCGTCGCGGTGCAGCTCCACTCCGGTGACGGGCCCATCCCGGCTTCGCTCGACCGCGGGAAGACCGTGGACTGCGCGGACCTCCTGCGCGAGGAGCGCTGGCCGGAGTACCGCGCCCTGGCGCTCGACTCGGGGGTGCGCTCCAGTGTGACGATCCCCTTCCGGCGCTCCGGGCTGACGGTGGCCCTCAGCCTCTACAGCTTCCGGCCCGGTGCCCTGTCCGACGCCCCGCACGGGCCCGCCCGGGCACTCGGCGACCTCGCCGCGACCTGCCTGGTCCGCGACCGCTCCTACCGCGCCGCGCTCACCGAGCTCGACCAGCTCGGCACCGCCCTGCGCTCCCGCCCGGTCGTCGACCAGGCCTGCGGCATCGTCATGCACGTCCTGGGCTGCGACGCCGAGACCGCCTTCGGCGTGCTGCGGCGCATCTCACAGGGCGCGAACCGCAAACTGGCGGACGTCGCCTCGGCCGTCGTGGAGCGGCGGGGCAGAGGGCTGGAGAAGGAGCTGGAGTCGCTGCTGAACTGACGGCGGCAGCCAGGGCCGCAGGGAATCCGGGCCTCGCCGCCGTGTCACCCGCTCGGCCGTCCCCGTCCCGCGAATGGTGTCCGGCCGCGCGCGGCCCGGTGGTGGGCGGGCTGTGATGGCTGCGGGGGCACGTGTGCCGTGTCCCCGGCCCTGTCCTCGGCCGAAGGAGCCCCCTCCATGCGCCGCACCGCCCGTACCCTGTCCGTCGCCGTCCTGGCCGGTGCCGCCCTGTCCTTCGCCGCACCGACCGCCTTCGCGGAGCCGGCCGCCGAGGTGAGGCCCAGCGGCGTCACCCCGGGCGGCGGCGTCACCGTCTCGGTCTCCTGCGACCCGGTCGGCGGGCACGCGCACGACACCGGGTCGAAGGACGCCGGGGCGCACGACACAGGGTCGAAGGACGCCGGGTCGCACGACACTGGGGCGCACGACACAGGGTCGAAGGACGCCGGGGCGCACGACACCGAGTCACACGACACCGGTTCACACGGCGACTCCTGCGCCACCAGCCGGCCGTGTACCGAGGCACACGGCAAGTCCTGTGACACCAGCCACCCCTGCACCGAGTCGCACGGCGACTCCTGCGACGGCGGGGTCATTCCGCGCGGAGTGCGCGCGGGCGAGGGCGGTTCCTTCACCGACTCCGTGCCCGCCCTGGTCACTGGCGGCCTGCTGATCGCGGGGGCATCCGGAGCCGCCGTGTACCGGCTGCGCCGCAAGAAGCCCGCCAAGGAGAGCTGACTCGAACCGCTGAGGAGGGCTGCCCCGGACCGCCGCCCCCCGTCCGGGTGACTGGAGCAACCCGCTCGGAGGCCCATGGTCCGGCGCCACCCTGGGTACTCAGAGCCCGAGGGCACGACCCGCCCCGTACGACCCACGGACCCGACGTACCCGACGGACCCGACGGCACAGAACATCAAGCCCCCGACACGGAGGTGCACATGCGGCGGACGGATCCGGAAGGCCACGGCCCCGTCCGGTTCGGGCCGCCGCTTCCCGAGGACGGGCTGCCGGTGCTGCCCGAGCTGTCCGCCGTGCTCGCCGCGGCGGCGGGCCGCTCCGGCAGTGAGCCGGTCGGCGGCGGGACCGCCCTGCTGGAG
>NZ_NTGE01000206.1 GCF_002291145.1 Streptomyces sp. SA15 | reverse complement strand
GCCGGAATCGCCATGCTGTCGGCCTGGAGCAGGTTGTAGGCCACCGGCAGCGCCAGGATCTGCGTGATCACGGCCGGGCCCCGGCTCCAGCTGCGCCGGCCGAGCAGCCCGCGGGCGGCGAGCAGCGCCGGCCCTCGCACCGCCGCTCGGAGCCGATCGTGCTGGCCTCCGGCAACCTCGGCCTGGTCTCCTTCCCGGACGTCCCGCACCGCATGAGCAAGGAGGAGATGGACGCCCGCCACCCCGCCCTGCTCACGACCCTCGCCAACCACCCCGGCATCGGCTTCCTGCTCGTGCGCAGCGAGGAACACGGCGGGGTCGTCCTCGGTCCGTTCGGCACGGAGATCCCGCTGGACGAACTCGACGACAACCCCGGCCCACTCGCCGACTTCGGGCCGGGCGCCGCCGACGTCGTCCGCCGCACGCACTCCTTCCCGCACACCGCCGACATCATGGTCAACTCCTGGTACGACCCCGCCGAGGGCGAAGTCCTCGCCTTCGAGGAGCAGATCGGCTCGCACGGCGGCCTCGGCGGCGCCCAGACCAAGCCGTTCCTGCTGTCGCCGCTCGCCTTCTCCGCACCCGTCGAGGACGGCAAGGAACTCGCCGGCGCAGAGCACATACACCGGGTGCTGCGCCGCTGGCTGCGCGAGTCGGACGGCCCTCAGGTTCCACTGGCGGCGCGCGAGGAGCGACGCGCCGCCTGAACCACGCCTTCCGCTGGGTGGCTCAGGTGGTACGGCTACGGCGGCCGTTCCGCGAATATTCGGATGACGACCGCAACCATCAATTGAGAACCTCAACGGCGAGCAACCACATCCGCGAGAGCGGCGCCGGTTTAGGCGCAAAGGAGGTTCGCTGCGTGCAGGCAGCTGTCACCGTCACGCCCTCCCGTATCCCCGAACTGCTGCTCGGCCTCGCCACCGTGCGGCCGGTCTTCGTCTGGGGTGCCCCCGGCATCGGCAAGTCCTCTCTGGTACGGGAGTTCGCCGCGTCGCTCGGGCTGGAGTGCGTGAGCCTGCTGGGCACCCAGCTCGCCCCCGAGGACCTCATCGGCGTGCCCCAGATCCGTGACGGACGCTCGGTGTTCTGCCCGCCTCAGACCATCGCCCGCGACGAGCCGTACTGCCTGTTCCTGGACGAGCTGAACGCGGCCACACCGGACGTGCAGAAGGCGTTCTACTCGCTGATCCTGGACCGCCGTATCGGAAACTACGAACTCCCCGCGGGCTCCATCGTGATCGGCGCCGGCAACCGCGCCACCGACAACGCCCTCGCCCGCCCGATCGCCTCCGCACTGGTCAACCGCCTCACCCACGTGCACCTGGAGGCCTCCGCGAAGGACTGGCTGACCTGGGCGGCCAACAACGGCATCCACCCCTGGATCCTGGACCACCTCACCGACCGGCCCGACCAGCTGTGGTCCAAGCCGCCCAAGACCGAGGAGCCGTTCTCCACGCCCCGCTCCTGGCACATGCTCTCCGACGCCCTGCACTCCTTCGGCCAGGGCCTCGACGAGGAGACCCTGAAGATCCTCGCGCACGGCACGCTGACGCCCGCGCACGCCATCGCCTTCTGCGGCTACGTCAAGATCGTCCGCAGCCAGTACGGCATCGAGGCGATCCTCAAGGGCGACGCCCGCTGGCCGGCCCGCATCCAGGACCGCGACCTGCTCTACTACCTCGCCGACTCCTTCCGCGGCCGCCTGATCAAGGAACTGCCCGTGAGCAAGGACCACATGTCGGCGAACGGCCGTCAGACCGCGTACCGCGCCAAGTCACTGCTCGTGCAGCTCGCCGAGATCTCCGTGGAGGTCGCCCAGAGCGTCATCGCCTCCGACGCCGACGGCAACCCGGTGCTGCCCGCCTGGTTCCTGGTGGAGGCGGCGCGGGACATGCCACGCCTGGTGGAGGCACGCCGATGAGCCGTACCCGCACGAAGGGGCGGAAGAAACGGGACCTGGCAGGCGAGGCCTTCGAGGCGGGGCTGGCGCTGGTGCGGGCCAACCCGGCGCTGCGCTCCCTGGGGTTGAGCAGCTGCCGCGACGAGAAATGCGACCTGGCGCCCCGCGACGGCCTCGTCCGCGTCGACTCCGAGGGGGAGGTGCACGCACACCCCGACCGGCTCGCCGACCCCGGAGCCTGGGCCTGGGCCATCGCCCACGCCGCCCTCCACGTCGGCTTCGGACACGTCCCGGCGGCCACGGGAGTGCGCGAGCAGCCCGACCGGTTCGACCTCGCCGCCCGCTGCGTCGTCGTCAACCGCTTCCTGCTCACCTTCCCCATCGGCCTGACCCCCGAGCATCTGCCCACCACCTACCCGGACGGCGACGAGGAACAGCTCGCCGCCCGCTGGCGCCGCGACGGGCTGCCCGCGGCGTACGAGCGCTGCGGCACGGCCGGCTCAGAGCCCGACCAACTGCTCCTGACCTGGCCGAAATGGGCCGGACAGCCCCCGGACTGGCAGCTCGCGTTCGCGCGTGCCCTCACCGGCACCATGTCCGCCGCGATGGACATGGCGGGCGGTCGCCGGGACTCCCTGGACGACGACCCGGTCCGCAAACGGCCGTGGGAACGGGCGCTGAGCTGGTTCATCTCCTCCTACCCCCTGCTCGGCGGCATCGCGGCGGGCATGAAACTCGTCGCCGACCCCGAACTCAACCGCGCCCACGGCATCGACATCGCCGCCGTGGACACGGAGGCCGGCGAGATCTACATCAACCCCCTCCGCGACTTCGAGGACGAGGAGTGGCGGTTCATCCTGGCCCACGAGATGCTGCACGCCGCCCTGCGCCACGGCGACCGCTGCGGCACCCGCGACCCGTACCTGTTCAACATCGCCGCCGACTACGTCATCAACGGCTGGCTGTGCGAGATGCAGGTCGGCACGATGCCCGACGGACTGCTGTACGACCCGGAGCTGAAGGGCCTGTCCGCCGAGGAGGTCTACGACCGCATCGCCGGCGACCTGCGCCGCAAGCGCCGCCTGTCCACCCCGCGCGGCAAGGGTGTCGGTGACATCCTCGGCGGTCCGCTCGGCTCGTCCCGCGACTACGTCGACCTCGACGAGTTCTACCGCCGGGGCCTCGCCCGGGGCCTGGACCTGCATCAGCAGCAGGAGCGCGGCTTCCTGCCCGGCGGTCTGATCGAGGAGATCCGCGCCCTCAGCCACCCGCCCCTGCCCTGGGACGCCCGACTCGCCCGCTGGTTCGACGAGTTCGTGCCCCGCCCCGAGCCGGTCCGGTCCTACGCCCGTCCCTCGCGCCGCCAGTCGTCGACGCCCGACATCCCGCGCGCGGGCCGGTACTTCCCGCCCGAGGAGATCGCCCGCTGCACCTTCGGCGTCGTCCTCGACACCTCCGGCTCCATGAACCGGGTCCTGCTCGGCAAGGCACTCGGCGCCATCGCCTCCTACGCCGAGGCCCGTGACGTACCGGCCGCCCGCGTCGTCTTCTGCGACGCGGCCCCGCACGACGCCGGGTATCTGCCGGTCACGGACATCGCCGGCCGGGTAAGGGTGCACGGCCGCGGCGGCACCGTCCTGCAGCCCGGCATCGACCTGCTGCACCGCGCGGACGACTTCCCGCCCGGTGCGCCGATCCTGGTGATCACCGACGGCTGGTGCGACGTTTTGCGGGTGCGGCGCGAGCATGCCTACTTGATTCCCCAGGGTGCTCACCTTCCGTTCACCGCACGTGGGCCGGTCTTCCGGGTGAGCTGAGCCGGAGTGTGATCGGATGGGGTCCGTAACCCGGAAAAACGGGGATCACACGAAAGGAATGACCGTGGCTACCACGCGCTCCGCACACACCGTTTGGGAAGGCAACCTGCTCGAGGGCAACGGTGTCGTCACCTTCGACTCCTCCGGCGCCATCGACGAGCAGCCGGTGACGTGGGCTGCCCGCAGCCAGGAGCCGAGCGGCAAGACCAGCCCCGAGGAACTGATCGCGGCCGCCCACTCCAGCTGCTTCTCCATGGCGTTCTCGCACGCCCTCGCCGGCGCCGGCACCCCGCCCACCAAGCTGGTCGCCTCCGCCGACGTCACCTTCCAGCCCGGTGAGGGCATCACCGGCATCCACCTGACCGTGGAGGGCACGGTCCCCGGCCTCGACGAGGACGGCTTCGTCGCCGCCGCCGAGGAGGCCAAGGTCAACTGCCCGGTCAGCCAGGCCCTGAAGGCCGTACCGATCACGCTGTCGGCGAAGCTGGCCTGACCCGACAAGACATCTTCGGACAAGACATCGTGCAGGCCGCCCCGGTACGGGCGGCCTGCACGACATCGGTTCAGGGCCGTGGGGCAGGGTAGGAACAGGACGGTGTCGGAAGGACTTCGATGGTGACGGCAACGGCCGGTGGTGCGACGGTGCTTGACTCCGCCACTCGTGAACTCACCCGTGTACTCATGCTGTTCAGTCTCGACGGGCGGCTGCGTCCGGAAGGCTCCCCGCTGGGCGGTCTCGTCGACCGGCTCGACTTCGGCCGTTTCGAGCCGCACCTGAGGTCCAGCGAAGCGGTGCTCCCCGTGCCGGTCCTCGCCGAGCGCCTGACGCCTCGGGAGATCGGGCTCCCGCGCGGCGACCACGGTCTCGCCCTCGCCTCGGCCGAGGTGATGGTCCTCGCCACCCCGCGCGGCGACGTCACGCTCCTCGTGGACTGCTTCTTCGCCGCGGAGACCGCACCCGGCGCCCTCGCCTCCTGGCTGGCGGACACCTGCTTCGACCGCGGGCGGATCACCCTCCGCGGCCGGCCGCTGCTGGACGTGCTGAACGAACGGCTCGCCCGGCCGGCTCCTCTCGCCTTCGGCCAGAACGTGCACCAACTCGTCTTCCCCGGCGGACAGTTGAGGCGCGACCTGATGAGCACCGGCATCGACGACGCGGCCCGCAGGCCCGCCCTGCTGAACGAGATCGTCTACCGCGGCCGGATGCCGGTGAGCGACACGGCGGACCTCGACGACGCCATGCCGCCCAACCTCAGGAACCACGGCGTCACCCTCTCCGCCCACGGCCGCGGTGTCTCCGTCCAGGCAGGCTGGGCCCCGCACGTGGAGAACGGCCTCGCCCTGGTCGCCATCGGCATGATCTCCGCCCTCGCCGTCCTGCAGCGCACCCGGCTGGCCGCCTTCGAGACCATGCGGGCCAACGAACGGGCCATGACGGACTCTCCGTACGAGGTCCGCTCCCTCATCTCCCGGCTCTCCGCCGGAGTGAACGAACTCCAACTCGACCTGGCCTTCGGCGTCGAGGCCTACGTGGACAGCCTGCTGATCCCGGAGATGCTCATGGAGCGTTTCCAGTCCTCCCTGCGCGACGCCCTCGGCATCCGCGACAGCCTCGAGAACTCCGCCCGCATGGTCGAGCGGCTGACCTCCGTCATCAACGCCCGCTCCGCCGCCCTGGACGCCGAACTCGCCGAACGCGACGACCGCCGCGACCGCACCGTCTCAGCCCTCGTCGCCGCCGCCACCCTGATCGCCCTGCCGCCCACCCTGCTGCTCACGTTCTTCGGGATCAACGGCACGAACGTCCACGCCGACCGCTCCATCCTCGACCTGCGGGAGTACGGCACGGCGTACGCGCTGGCCTGGCTTCCCTTCGTGGTCCTCGTCGTGATCGGATACGTCCTGCTCAGGCGGGTCAGCAGACGCTCCGGCAGCCTCCTGTCGCAGCCCGACGGCCACCCCCTTCCGGTGCCCGCGCCCCGATCCCCCTCCGGGAGGTGACCCGACGATGCCGCGACGACCCGCCGTCTCCGCCCACCGCGGAGGATCCGAGCGAGCCGGCGCCGCCACCTGGGAGGCGTACGAGGACGCCATCCTGTCCGGCGCGGAGTACGTCGAGTTCGACATCCGGCGCACCGCCGACGGCGTCCTCGTCGTCTACCACGACCCCCGGGTGGCGCACACCGGCCCGCCGCTGTCCCGGCTCACCCACGCCGAGCTGAGCGAGCGCGCCGGATACGCCGTGCCCGTCGTCGACGAGGTCATGGCCCTGATCGCCGGGAAGCTGGTGGGGCACCTCGACCTGAAGGAAGTGGGCTACGAGCGCGACGTGATCGACCGGGCGATCACCCTGCTCGGGTTGGACGGTTTCGTCGCCACGACCCTGGAGGACCGTTCCGTCGCCGCGATCAGCCAGGCGTACCCCCTCGTGCGCACCGCCCTGTCCCTGGGCCGCGACCGCAAGGAGATCGGCGCTGCACGCCTGGCGGGCACCCGGCTGAGCGAGCTGCTGCCCATGCGGCGGGTGCGTGCCTGCGGTGCGAGCGGGGTCGCCGTGCACCACCGGCTGGCTCGCGCGGGCGTGCTGCGGGAGGCCGCCCGGCAGGGCCTGTTCAGCATGGTGTGGACGGTCAACGACGACCTCCCGATGCAGGTGTTCCTCGCCGACCCCCGGGTGGACGTGCTGATCACCGACCGTCCCCGGCGGGCCGTCGCCCTGCGGGGCGGGCGGCACGACGAGCGCCCACTGGGGTACCCGTCTCCTTGATGAGAGTCGGCCACTGAGAAAGAAGCCACCCGCTGGCAATCCTCTTGACAAGAGGCCACTCAAGTTTTGGGCTGGAGTGCGGGAGACCACGGGAGGCTTCCTGGCGGAGGAACTCGGCGGAGGAAGGGGACAGAGCGATGGGACGCGCGGTCGGAATCGATCTGGGGACGACGAACTCGGTGGTGGCCGTCCTGGAGGGCGGCGAACCCACCGTCGTCGCGAACGCGGAGGGGGCCAGGACCACACCGTCGGTCGTGGCCTTCGCCAAGAACGGCGAGGTGCTCGTCGGCGAGGTCGCCAAACGGCAGGCCGTGACGAACATCGAGCGCACCGCCCGCTCCGTGAAGCGGCACATGGGGGACGGGAACTGGCGTTTCCCCGATCAGGGCTCGATCGACGGCACCCGCTACCGGGCGCAGGAGCTGTCCGCTCGGGTGCTGCAGAAGCTGAAGCGGGACGCGGAGTCCTACCTCGGCGAGGACGTCACGGACGCCGTGATCACCGTCCCCGCGTACTTCGACGACGCCCAGCGGCAGGCGACGAAGGAGGCCGGGGAGATCGCCGGCCTGAAGGTCCTCAGGATCATCAACGAGCCGACCGCGGCCGCCCTCGCCTACGGCCTCGACCGGGGCGAGGAGCAGACCGTCCTCGTCTTCGACCTCGGCGGCGGCACCTTCGACGTGTCGCTGCTGGAAATCGGCGAAGGGGTCATCGAGGTCAAGGCCACCAACGGCGACACCCACCTCGGCGGCGACGACTGGGACCAGCGGATCGTCGAGCATCTGATCAAGAAGTTCAAGGGCCAGTACGGCATCGATCTCGGCAACGACAAGATGGCCGTGCAGCGGCTGCGCGAGGGCGCCGAGAAGGCCAAGATCGAGCTGTCCAGCTCGTCGGAGACGACGATCAACCTTCCCTACATCACCGCCTCCGCCGAGGGCCCTCTCCACCTCGACGAGAAGCTGACCCGCGCCCAGCTCCAGGAACTCACCGCCGACCTCCTCGACCGCTGCAAGACCCCCTTCCACCAGGCGGTCAAGGACGCCGGCATCAAGCTCTCCGTGATCGACCACGTCATCCTCGTCGGCGGCTCCACCCGGATGCCCGCCGTCACCGACCTGGTCAAGGAACTCACCGGCAAGGACCCGCACAAGGGCGTCAACCCCGATGAGGTCGTGGCCGTCGGCGCGGCCCTCCAGGCGGGCGTCATCCGCGGCGACGTCAAGGACGTCCTCCTGCTCGACGTCACCCCGCTGTCCCTGGGCATCGAGACCAAGGGCGGCATCATGACCAAGCTCATCGAACGCAACACCACGATCCCCACCCGCCGTTCGGAGATCTTCAGCACCGCCACCGACAACCAGCCCTCGGTCGGCATCCAGGTCTACCAGGGCGAACGCGAGATCGCCGCCTACAACAAGAAGCTCGGCGTGTTCGACCTCACCGGCCTGCCGCCCGCGCCTCGCGGAGTGCCGCAGATCGAGGTGGCCTTCGACATCGACGCGAACGGCATCATGCATGTCTCCGCCAAGGACCTGGCGACGGGGCGCGAGCAGAAGATGACCGTGACCGGCGGCTCCGCCCTTCCCAAGGAGGACATCGACCGCATGATGCGGGAGGCCGAGCAGTACGCCGAGGAGGACCGCAAACGCCGGGAGGCGGCGGAGACCCGCAACCAGGCCGAGCAACTCGTCTACCAGACCGAGAAGTTCGTCCGCGACAACGACGAGAAGATCCCGGCCGACACCAAGACGGAAGTGGAGTCGGCGGCCACCGAACTGAAGCAGCTCCTGGACCAGAACGCCGAGACGGCCGCCCTGCGCACGGGCGTCGAGAAACTCGCCACCGTCAGCCAGAAGATGGGCCAGGCGATGTACGCGTCCGCGTCCGCCGCCGGCGGCGCGACCGAAGCGCAGGGCGCCTCCGGCCATGCCTCCGACCAGCAGAGTGCGCCGGACGAGGAGGGCGTGGTGGACGCGGAGATCGTCGACGACGAGAAGGATTCGAAGGGCGGAGCCGCCTGAAATCGCCGCTTTGCCCCTATTCATGCCGTTTGGGTGAAGGTGGAAGGATTTGGCATGCACGGGCCTCTGGTGAGGCTAAACCTGCTGGAGTCAGCGGAATTGACCTCACCAGAGGGAGTACGACATGGGTAGGAACAGGACGACGTGGCTTGCACGCGCGGCGGCTCTCGCGGCGGGAGCGCTCCTGGCGGGCGCGGCGGCGCAGGGGAGCGCGTACGCGTCGGACGGCAACGTGGACCCGCAGACTACCGCTGCGGCCCCGGCCGGACAGGAGGAGAGCAACAGCACAGAGGGCTTCCAGGAGAGCGGCACGCACGGCCAGCAGGAGAGCGGCACGGACGGACTCCTGGGCGGTGGCGAAGGCGCGGACGGCCCTCAGGACAGCTGAGGTCCCCAAGCGCGGCGTGACGCCGCTGGGCGCCGGAACCCGTAAGGGTCACGGCTTGCGGGCGACTCCCGCGTAGACGGGCACGATGCCCTCCGCCTGCGCCGCGACGTCCTCGGGCTCCGGCCGCCACCCGGACACCGGGATCACGCCGGGCCCGAGGAACTCCAGGCCGTCGAAGAAGCGGGAGAAGTCGGCGAGTGAGCGGGGAAAGAACGGGGTGCCGCTCCGCCGGAACTGGTCGGCGGCCCGCTCGACGGCCTCGGGGCTCAGATCGGGGGTGACCTGCGAGAGGATCAGGAAGCTGCCGGCGGCGAGCTTCGAGACGTAGCGCTTGAGCAGGCCGTACGCGTCGTCGCGGTCCGGCTCGTCGCTCAGGTAGTGGGTGAGCGCGACCAGGGACAGGGCCACGGGCCGCGTGAAGTCCAGGGTCTCGGAGGCCAGACGCAGGATGGTGTCGGGGTCGCGGACGTCGGCGTGCACATAGGTCGTGGATCCCTCGGCGGTGCTGTGCAGCAGCGCCTCGGCATGCCGCAGGACGATCGGATCGTTGTCCGCGTACACGATCTTCGACTCCGGGGCGATGCCCTGCGCGACTTGGTGAAGATTGGGTTCGGTGGGGATGCCCGTACCGATGTCCAGGAACTGGCGTAATCCGGCCTCGGCGGCGGCGCGCACGGCCCGGTGCATGAAGCGCCGGTTGGCGCGCGCCCCGCGTACCACCGTGCCGTCCACAGCGAGGATCCTGCGGGCCAGCGCCTCGTCCACCGGATAGTTGTCCTTGCCGCCCAGCCACCAGTCGTACACCCGGGCCGGATGCGGTCGGCTGGTGTCGATGGCCGGGGGTGCGGCTTCGGATCCGGTCATACGGTGTCTTCTCCTCGGTCTGGAAGGGCTCGACGCACGTGTCAGGGGTGCGTGCGTCGGGGGTGCGTGCGGTGAGGGTGGCGTGCGTTGAGAAGTACTTGCGTCAGAAGTCCGCGCGGCGCTCCCGCAGCAGTTTCTTCGTGCGCTCGGCCGACGCGGCGCGCGCCGACATGTGGTCCAGGACCTCCAGATGCGCGGCGACCTCCTTGCGCGAGTCGAGGTAGAGGGCACCGGTCAGGTACTCGGTGAAGACCAGGTCGGGCAACTCCGCTTCCGCGAACCGGAACAGCGAGAACGGCGCGTACGTCCCCGGATGCGGTCCCTCCGAGAACTCGGCGACCTGGAGCGTGATGCGGTCCCGCTCGGCGAACTCCAGCAGCTTGTCCAACTGGCCGCGCATGACCGCGCCGTCGATACTCACCGGACGCCGCAGCACCGTCTCGTCCATGATCACCCACAGGTGGGGCGGGTCCGCGCGCTCCAACAACTGCTGGCGGGTCATGCGCAGGGACACATGCCGCGCGATCGCCTCCGGGCCCGTCTGCCCGACCGTCCCCGCCTCCATGACGGCACGCGCGTACGCCTCGGTCTGCAGCAGCCCGGGCACGAAGTGCGGCTCGTACGACCGGATGATCCGGGCGGCGCCCTCCAGACTCACGTACAGGCTGAACCAGTCCGGCAGCACGTCGTGGAACCGCTGCCACCAGCCCGGCTGGTTCGCCTCCTCGGCGAGCGCGACGAACACGGCCGTCTCGTCCGCGCCGACACCGTACGTCTCCAGCAGCACCTGCACATACGGAATCTTCAGTGCGACCTCGGCCATCTCCATCCGCCGTACGGTCGCCGGGGCCACCCGCAGCACCTGCGCGGCTTCCTCGCGTTTGAGGCCGGCCGCCTCTCGCAGTTCCTGCAGGCGCTTGCCGAGCACCACCTGGCCCACGGTGGGCGCAGGACGCCGCTCACTCACGCCACGCCTCCCCTACGCGTCGAAGCTTGCGTGCAGTGTGTCATGTTCCACTCCGAGTCTCACTGGTCTCACACCGGTCTTTGTGGAGCGCTGGGGGCATTACCTCGGAGGTAATCGACGGTGGCGGCGGAGGACGGGATGGTGGTGGCACCGGGTTCCGGGCCGGCGCACTCCGGTCCGGGATCCGGCAGCTCGGATCCTGCATCAAGGATCCGATATCCCTCATCCGGGATTCTGGTCCTGGTCCTGGTCCTGGGTTCTGGATCTGGGATCCCGGATCCATCTGGCATACGGGATGCAGGATCCGGGATCCAGTTGCCGCAATCCGACCTCAACGGAGGGTGATTCGCCATGTCCGCGACCCAGCTCACCGCGCTCGCTCGGACCTCCGACCCGCACACCATGCTGCGGCGCTTCCTCGCCTTGGACGCGGTGGTGACCGGGGCGAACGGCCTCGCCTACCTCGCCGCTTCCGGCCCGCTCGGCCGCTTCCTCGGGGCCGACTCCGGTCTGCTGCTCGCACTCGGCGCGTTCCTCGCGGTGTACGCGGCGGCCGTCGGCCTGCTCGCCGCCCGTACCAGGCCGGCCGCGCTGCCGGTACGGGCCGTGGTCGAGGCCAACCTCGCGTGGGCGGCGCTCAGTTTCGTCGCCCTGGCGCTGTGGCTGTCACCGACCACGGCCGGCGCCGTGTGGACGGTGCTGCAGGCGCTTACCGTCGCCGGATTCGCCCTGCTGCAGTACGCGGCCCTGAGGGCGCGTCAGGGTCAGGGAAGCAGTGAGTGAAGATACTTGACCGTCGCGGGGTCGGCCGGAAGCAGCGTCTCGATGGCCAGCTCGGCGACGGTCACGTCCATGGGCGTGTTGAAGGTGGAGATGGAGGAGATGAAGGACAGCGTCCGCCCCTCGTGCTCGATCCGCATCGGCAGTGCGAAGTACGGGACGGACTGGGCCGGTTGGTCGTCGTCCGCCTCCGGGACCGGGTATGCCGCCACTTCCTCGTACAGCGCCCGCAGCGGCTCGGAGCGGCGCAGGGCGATCTGCCGTTCCATCTGGGCGAGCAGATGCCCGCGCCACTCACGGAGGTTGCGGATACGTGGCGCCAGGCCCTCCGGGTGGAGAGTCAGCCGCATCACGTTCAGCGGGGGCGCGACCAGCGACTCCGGAATGTCGTCGAGCAGCATCAGGATGCCCCGGTTGGCCGCGAGGACGTTGTACATCGCGTCGAGCACGAGTGCCGGGTAGGGCTCGTAGCCCTGGATCAGCCGCTCCACGCCCTCGCGCAGGGAGTCCAGCGCCGGGTCGTCCAGCGGGGTCTGTGGGTAGCGGGGCGCGTAACCGGCGGCCAGCAGCAGCGCGTTGCGCTCACGGACCGGGACGTCGAGGTGCTCGGCCAGCCGCAGAACCATCTCCTCGCTCGGCCGGGAACGGCCCGTCTCGATGAAGCTGATGTGCCGGGCCGAGGAGTCCGCGCGCAGCGCCAACTCCAGCTGACTGACCCGCCGTTGCTCCCGCCAGGCTCGCAGCAGCGGGCCGACACCCTTGTCGGCGGGGGTGGTGGCGGGTGCGGCGGAACCGGACGCGACAATGGTCATACGGACGACCGTAGTCGAGGAGCGGGCGATTGTGTCCGGTGGACGGGCGACCGATGCGAGGACGGGCGACCGTGTCCGAGGAGCGGGCGACCGTATGCGAAAAGCGGGCGACCGCATCCGAGGAGCGGGCGACCGTATGCGAAAGGCGGGCGGCCGGATCCGAGGAGGCGGGCGACCGTATGCAAGGAGCCGGCGACCGTATCCGAAGAACGAGCGACTGAAATCGAGGAGCCTGGATGATCCTGCCGTCGAAGCCGACCTTGGAGACCACGGCGGTGTACCGCGCCAGAGTGCGCGGCTGCCTCCTCGGCGGGGCGATCGGTGACGCCCTCGGCTACCCCATCGAGTTCTCCTCCCTGGACCGGATACGCGCGACCCACGGCGACCGCGGGGTGACGGGGTTCGTGCCCGGCGGCGGGGGCGTGGTGGGCCGGATCAGCGATGACACGCAGATGACCCTGTTCACCGTCGAGGCCCTTGTCCAGGCCCACGCACGGGAACGGGAGAAGGGCATCGGCGGCGGCTGGGCCCTGCTGCTGCGCTGGGCGTACGAGCGGTGGCTGGAGACCCAGACGAAGCCGGGCCCGGAGCAGGCCGCGCCGCCGGAGAGCGGCGCCCCGTCGGGCGGTCTGATCACCGAGGCCTGGCTGTACTCCCGCCGCGCCCCCGGCAACGCCTGCCTGTCAGGGGTCGCCCAGATGTACGCCCCCGACCCGTGGCTGGAACTCGACGGCAAGCCCGGGCAGGTCAACCCCGACTCCAAGGGCTGCGGCACGGTGATGCGCTCGGCCCCCTTCGGCCTGTGCAACCCCGCCGACGGGGCCTTCGCCATGGCCGCCCGCGGCGCCCAGATCACCCACGGCCACCCCACCGGCTACTACGCGGCGGGCGCGCTGGCGGCGATCGTGGCGAACGTGGTGGCCGGGGACTCCCTGGAGGGCTCGGTGCTGCGCGCGCTGCGGGTGCTGGAGCGCCATCCCGGCCACGAGGAGACCTCGAACGCGTTGCGCCGGGCCGTCGATCTGGCCGCGGCGGGATCGCCGACGGCGGAGAAGGTCGAGACCCTCGGCGCCGGCTGGGTCGCCGAGGAGGCTCTCGCCATCGGCGTCTACTGCGCGCTCGCCGAGCCCGGTGTCGAGGAAGCCCTGCTGCTGTCCGTCAACCACTCCGGCGACAGCGACTCCACCGGCTCCATCTGCGGCAACCTGCTCGGCGCCCTGCACGGCGACGTCGGTCTGCCGCACGCGTGGGTCGAGCGGGTCGAGGGCCGTGACCGGATCGCCGCGCTCGCCGACGACCTGGCGGCCGAATGTTCCCGCGGCTGATCCCCGGGAACCCGCCTGACCAGGCCCGAAGCAGCACGCTTGTGGCAGGCTGAAGAGGTACCCGGCATCCAGGAAGGAGCGAGGTCATGCCCGTCGAACCGCTGTCGCAGAAGGAGATCGAGGACCGGCTCGCGGAGTTGCCCGGCTGGTCGCTCGACGGTGACCGCCTGACCCGCTCCTACCGGCTCGGCAACCACTTCGCCGCCACGGCGATGGTCGTCCACATCGCCCAGGTCCAGGAGGAACTCGACCATCACTCCGACCTCACCCTCGGCTACAACACGGTGTCCCTGACCGTGAACACACACAGCGTGGGCGGGGCCGTGACCGAGCTGGACTTCAAGCTCGCGCGCAGGGTCGAGGACCTGGCACCGGGCCACGGAGCCCGCTGACGCACGTGCTCGACTACGACAAGGAAGCCGACGCCTACGACGCCACCCGCGGCGGCGAGCCCAGAGCCGCCGCGGCCGCGGACGCCGTCCTCGGTCTGGTCCCGGCCGGCGCCCGCCGGCTCCTCGACGTCGCCTGCGGAACCGGCATCGTGACCCGGCGGCTCGCGGCGGCCCGGCGCGCCCTGCGGGTGACGGGCGCGGACCTGACGTTCGGGATGGCCCGGATGGCGGCCGTTCGGCTGCCGGATGCGATCGTCCTCGCGGACAGCCGTCGGCTGCCGTTCCCCGACCGGGCGTTCGACGCCGTCACCAGTGTGTGGCTGCTGCACCTGCTCGACACCGGCGACGACGTCCGGGCCGTCATCGCCGAGTGCGCTCGGGTGCTGCGGCCCGGCGGTATGTATGTCACGACCGTCGACAAGGCCGCCGCGCACGACGTCGGCAGCGACATCGACGCCGTACTCGCCCCGCGCCCGCGCCGGCCCGCTCAGGACGCCGCCGAGGCCGTCACGTTGTACGCCGCCGTGCACGGACTCGCCCCGGCCGGGCAGGCCTGCTTTCCCGGTCGCGGTCAGGGCCGCAGCCCCCGCAGCACGATCGCGGACCTGCGGCGCGGCTGGTTCACCCGGCTGCCGCCCGGCGACCCGCTCACCGAACGGTTCGCCGCGCGGCTGGAGACCCTCCCCGACCAGGACCGGTCGCGCGCCGACCCCGTGTTCACGGTGCTGGCGTTCCGGAAGGCCGACCGAAGTCCATGACCCAGTTGGTCACCCAGGTGTACCCGCCGTCCACTGAGAAGGCCTGTTCCCAGCGGGCAGCGGTGTCGGAGGTCCCCGACCACACGAACCGCACCCGCACGTCCTTGCCTTCGTGCGTGTCATCGCCGTAGAACTCGCCGCGGTCGCCGTCGAAGCGGCCGACGACCGGCGGGAACAGCTTTCCGGTGCGGCTGGAGGACCAGTTCAGCGACCACTGTTCGGTCTCCCTGTCGAAGAGGCGCAGGGTCAGCCCCTTCCACCCCTGGCTCGGCACGTCCAGCTCATCGACGTTCGCGGCCCCGTCGAACAGGCTCCAGCAGCGGCTCGTCGCCCCGAACTCCTCCCACCCGCTGTCCGGGTCGAGGAAGTCGGTGCGCCGGCGATGGTGGGCCTCCCACTCGCCGTGGAAGAAGTCGAAGTCGTACGGGCTGCTCATGAGCGGTCTCCAGTGGTTCCGGCGGGCAGGGAATCGGCCAAGTAAGCGTCCAGGTCCGGGACTTCGGGCGCGAGCAGGTGCCGTACCCAGGCGTCCCGTTCGTGCAGGATCGGCGGCAGTTCCCAGACGCAGCCGATCCAGGGGAGCTCCGGCGTGATGAAATGCGTGGGGTCGCGGTCCGGGCAGCCGAGCACCGGCTGGCCCGCCGCGGCGCCCTTGAAGTGCAGAACGTTGTCCCACACCCAGCTGTACGCGTTGAGGTACGTGCCGTCGTCACCGCCCCGGTGCAGCACGACGAACGTCGCGGGCGGTGTGCCGTCCGGATCCGGGAGCAGCTTCGGCAGGATCGCGTACGCCGCATCCTGGACGTCGGGCGCGATGCCCGCCGGGTCCGTGGTGACGTGGTAGCGCTTGATGTGCCGCCCCGCCACCTCGATCGGCGGCGGCGCGGTCAGCAGTTTCTCGCTGAATCTCTTCTGCGGGGCCATGGACGGGACGGTAGAACCGCTTCACTGCCATCCTGTGTCAGTGAGGTCCAGTCGACTGGTGTCCATCCTCCTGCTGCTCCAGACCCGCGGCCGGATGACCGCCGCCCAGCTCGCCGAGGAACTGGAGGTCTCCGTCCGCACGGTCTACCGCGACATGGAGGCGCTCGCCGCCGCAGGCGTCCCGCTGTACGGCGACGCGGGCCACGCCGGCGGATACCGTCTCCTCGACGGCTACCGCACCCGCTTGACCGGCCTGACCGCCGGCGAGGCGGAGGCCCTCTTCCTCGCCGGCGTCCCCGGACCCGCCGCGGATCTCGGCCTCGGCTCCGTCCTGGCCGCCGCCCAGCTGAAGGTCCGAGCCGCCCTGCCGCCACAGCTGCGCGCCCACGCCGACCGGATCAGCGGCCGCTTTCACCTCGACGCCCCGGGTTGGTACGCGGACGCGGACGAGACGCCGTACCTGTCGGCGGTCGCCGACGCGGTATGGAACAACCGTATCCTGCATATCGTATACCGTCGTTGGCGTACACCCACCGACGTGGAGCGCCGCCTGGAGCCGTACGGACTGGTCCTCAAGGCCGGCCGCTGGTACGTCGTCGCGGCCCCGGGCCCGCGCACCTACCGCGTCGACCAGATCCTCGAACTCGCCACCTCCGACGAGGAGTTCACCCGCCCCCACGACTTCGACCTGGCCGCCTACTGGACGGCGTACCAGCGCGACTTCCACGAGCGGCTGCACCAGGGCGAGGCGCTGGTGCGTCTCGCGCCCGGCGCGACGCTCAGCAGGCCGGCGAAGGCCGACGGACGTACGGACGACGACGGCTGGACCCTGGTCACCGTCCCCATCGAGTCCGTCGACCACGCCCACGCCGAGTTCCTGCGCCTGGGCACCGACATCGAGGTGCTCGCCCCACCCGAGTTGCGCGCCAAACTCGCCCGGACGGTCGCCGAGTTGGCCGAAAGATACGGCAACCCCCAGGCGCGCGGCGGCGACTGAGGAGGAACGGAATCCGCCCGTCCTCCCAGGAGGCCCCCGTGCAGAACCCGCACCCGCACAAGCGCAAGCACCGCAGACGCCGAGCCGTCTTCGCGGCGGCCACCGCCGCCGCGGCCCTCGTCGGCGCCGGACTCACCACCCTCGCCACCGACAGCGCCGAGGCCGCCACCGCCCGCCAGGTCGAGAAGCTGGACCGCGGTGTGGTCAGCGTGCACACCGACAGCGGCAATCTGATCAGCTGGCGCTGGCTCGGCACCGACGCGAACGACGTCTCCTTCAACGTCTACCGGGCCGGCACGAAGGTCAACTCCACGCCCGTCACCGGCTCCACGAACTACTTCCACTCCGGCGCCCCCGCCCAGGCCGACTACACGGTCCGCGCCGTTGTCGGCGGTGTGGAGCAGGCCGACTCCGTCCACGCGGTCCAACTCCGCACCGGCTACAAGGACGTGCCCATCAGCGCGCCCGCCGGTGGCACCACCCCCGACGGCGTCGCCTACACCTACGAGGCCAACGACGCCTCCGTCGCCGACCTCGACGGCGACGGACAGCTGGACTTCGTGCTGAAGTGGTATCCCACCAACGCCAAGGACAACTCGCAGTCCGGCTACACCGGCAACACGATCGTCGACGGCATCAAGCTGGACGGCACGCGCCTGTGGCGCATCGACCTGGGCCGCAACATCCGTTCCGGCGCCCACTACACGCAGTTCCAGGCGTACGACTACGACGGCGACGGCAAGGCCGAGATCGCCATGAAGACCGCCGACGGCACGAGGGACGGCACCGGCGCGGTGATCGGCAGCTCGTCGGCCGACCACCGCAACTCCAGCGGTTACGTGCTGTCGGGCCCCGAGTACCTGACGATGTTCAACGGCCAGACCGGCAAGGCGATGCAGACCGTCGACTACGTCCCGGCCCGCGGCGCGGTCTCGTCCTGGGGTGACTCCTACGGCAACCGCGTCGACCGCTTCCTCGCCGGCACCGCCTACCTGGACGGCTCGCGTCCCTCCCTGATCATGGCCCGCGGCTACTACACCCGCACGGTCATCGCCGCCTGGGACTGGCGGGGCGGCAGCTTCACACGCCGGTGGACCTTCGACACCAACTCCTCCACCAACAGCGGCAAGGGCTACGACGGCCAGGGCAACCACAGCCTGTCCGTCGCGGACGTCGACGGCGACGGCAAGGACGAGATCGTGTACGGCGCGATGACCGTGGACGACAACGGTGGCGGGCTGTGGACGACGAAGCTGGGGCACGGCGACGCGGGTCACGTCGGTGACCTCAATCCCTCGCGGGCGGGTCTCGAGTACTTCAAGGTCTCCGAGGACAGCAGCAAGCCCGGCTCCTGGATGGCCGACGCGCGTACCGGCTCGATCCTGTGGCAGACGGCCTCCGGCTCCGACAACGGCCGAGGGGTCGCCGCCGACATCTACGCCGGCAGTGCGGGCGCCGAGGCCTGGTCCGCCGCGGACACCACCCTGCGTTCCGCGACGGGCTCCTCCCTCGGCCGGGAGCCCTCCAGCATCAACTTCGTCAACTGGTGGGACGGCGACACCGTCCGCGAACTCCTCGACGGAACCCGTATCGACAAGTACGGCACCTCCGGCGACACCCGCCTGCTGACCGGGTCCGGCGTCCATTCCAACAACGGCACCAAGGCCACGCCGTCCCTGTCCGGGGACATCCTCGGAGACTGGCGTGAGGAGGTCGTCTGGCCGACCTCGAACAACACGGCCCTGCGCGTCTACTCCACGCCGATCGAGACCAGCACCAAGATCACGACGCTGCTGCATGACACGCAGTACCGCACGGCACTGGCCTGGCAGAACACTGCATACAATCAACCGCCGCACCCCAGCTTCTTCATCGGCAACGGGATGTCGACGGCTCCGCGGCCGACGGTATACACGCCGTAGTACACGGCATACACGCATCAGACGACCAAGAGGGCGCGTGCCGGTGCGGCACGCGCCCTCGAGGCCCGGGTCAGGCGACCTTGCAGGTCTGGTCGCCCAGCTTGAACGACGTCGGTTTCGAGTTCGTCGCCGACGAGCTGCCGGTGAACCCGAAGCTGACGGACGAGCCCGCCGCCACGTTGGCGTTCCAGCCGACGTTCTTGGCGGTCACCGCCGCGCCCGACTGCGTGTACTCGGCGTTCCACACCTGCGTGACCTTCTGGCCGTCGGCGAAGGTCCAGCCAAGTGACCAGCCGCTCCAGGCATTCGAGCCGGTGTTGGCCAGCTGCACATCGGCCTGGAAGCCACCCGACCACTGGTTGGTGATCTTGTACGTCACCGTGCAGGTCCCCGTCGGCGTCGGTGTGGGTTCCGTACCGCCGCCGGTGTCGGAGGCGTCGCCGTAGATGACGCCGCGGCCGTTCGTCGCGATGTACACCCGCCCGTACACCCTCGGGTCACCGGTGATCGCCTCGCCCGTCGAACCCCACTGGTGGGCGTCGTCGTTGATACGGGTCCAGGTCGCGCCCTTGTCGGTGGAGCGGAAGATGCCGCGCACCCCGCCGATCTTCGCGCTGGTGTACAAGGTCTGGTACGAGGCACCGGCCGCCGCCTTGCCGAAGCCGATGGTGTCGGCCTGCTCGACGTTCGACAGCTTGGTGAAGGTGGCACCGCCGTCGGTGGAGTGCCACAGGCCGTACGCCCCGTCCGTGGCCCCGCCCGCCAGCCAGATGTCGCCCTTCGCGCCGGGCAGCGCCTTGAAGCGCACTTTGTCGCCGCTGGGCAGACCACCGGCCGAGGAGGCGGTGAAGGTCGCGCCGCCGTCCGTACTGACGTAGAACTTCCCGGACTTGAAGCCGTAGAAGACCTTCGGGTCGACCCGGTCGGACTCGACGATCGCGCCCGCAGGGATCCCGCTCGACGCCGACCACGAGTTCCCGAACCCGGTCGTGTACTGCACGCCCGTACCGACAGGGCTCCACAGGAACCGGCTGCCGTCGGCCGCCGCGGCCACCGTGCCGCCGCCGCTGACGCCCGAAGGGTCGGTCCCCGCGAACCAGTTGGCGCCGTTGTCCGTGGAGAATGCGACGTGCGGCCCCGAGTCCAGGTTGCCGACGCGTACCACCGTGTTCGGGTTCGACTCGGCGAAGTCCAGGCTCGTGGTGGTGGCGAAGTTCGGCTGGGTGTACATCATCGACGGGACCTTGGTGAGGTCCGTGTGCCGGAAGCCGCCGATGTCACCGAGCGCGCTGAGCAGCGGGGCGCCCGACGGAGGAGAGGCCAGGTCGAGGACCGCCGTCTCCTCCAAGCCCTGCACCATCGGCTTGATGGTGAACTTGCTGCCGCTGTCCCAGTTCGTGAGATTCTCCGTGCCGTAGATCGTCGCGCCCGTCCCGTACATCATGCGGCCCGAGTTGAAGGGGTCGATCTCCAACGCCTCGGTCATCCAGCCGAGTTTCGGGGTCTGCTCGGGCGGGGACGGGTTGGCGCCCCAGGTCAGCCACGGTGAGGACGAGACGTCCATCGTGTAGCGGTTCTCGCGGTTGGGGTACGACGTGTAGTCCCACGCCTTCGTCCAGGTCGCGCCGCTGTCCGTGGAGCGGAAGATCTGAGTGTCCGGATACCAAGAGCTGTACGCCGTCGCCATGACCGTGCCGGGCTTCAGCCGGTCGACGGTCAGGCCGCTGAAACCATAGTAGGTGTCGGCCTCGGCGACCGGGCTGATGTTCGTCCAAGTGCCGGTCGCAGTCGCGTACCGCCACAGCTGACCCTTGCCGCCGTCGTATGGGCCACCCTTGTCGCTGTATGCGATGTACAGGTAGCCGTTTTCGGTATCCAGTACGCCCTTGTGCGGAAGATATCCGGTCGGCTGCCCGGCGACCCGCTGCCAGGTCGCACCCGCGTCCGTCGAGCGGTACACCGCGTTGTCCTTGTCGGCCACCCCGACGTAGATCGTCTTCGTCGCGCTGCCCGACGTGCCGGTGGACTCGTCGAAGGTGACCCAGACGATGCCCTGGTTGTCGCTGGAGTAGCCGGAGGTGTCGCTCGGGTCCGCCACGTAGTTGCCGACGTTGGGGAAGTTCGTCACCTGCGACCAGGTGACACCCGAGTCGGTCGACCGCCACAGGCCCTTGCCGCTGGGCGCGCCCAGATACAGCACGCTGTTCCTGTTCGGGTCGACGGCCAGGCGTTCGCCCATGCCCCGGCCCGGCATGTTGCCGCCCAGCTTGAACGGCAGGTCCGCCTTCTGCCAGGTCGCGCCCCGGTTCGAGGAGCGCATGATCGCGCCGTTCTTCGGATCCCAGCTGTTGGTGTACGTGCCGACGGCCGCGTACACCTTGTTCGGATCCACGGAGTCGGAGGCCAGGCTGACCACGCCCGTGTGCCCCCAGTCGTCCCAGCCGACCGAGTCCAGCAGCGGGGTCCAGGTCTTCGTCGACTCCTGCCAGCGGTAGGCACCGCCGATGTCCGTACGGGCGTAGGCCAGGTTCTTCTCGGTGCGGTTGAAGACGATGCCTGGGACGAAGCCGCCGCCGTCGATGCGGGCGTTCTTCCAGGTGTAGGTGTCGGCGGCGACGACCGCCTTCGGGGTGTCGGCGGCCAGCGCGGGAGGGGTGCCTGCGAGCAGGCCGGCCGCGAGGGCGAGTACGGCTGTGAGGACGCGGGTTCTTCGCACGGTGGGGGTCCTTCCTTTCAGGAGGGCCTTTCCAAAAGGCGCCTTTGAGGGGGCCTTTCAGGAGGGGAGCGTGCGAGGACCGGGCGGCCCCCCGTGCGGGTGGGGGCCGCCCGGTCGTGGCCCTGTCGTCAGGTGACAGGGCCTGCACGCGGAGCGTCAGCGGGGACTATTCGAGGAGCTCCGCGTACGAGCCCATGGCCAGGGCGATGTCCGCCTGGGCCCAGAACCGGTGGTACGTGAAGGAGGGCGCGGCTCCGCCCGCCAGGTAGGCCTCGATCTTCGACCAGGCCGGGTCGTCCTCGTAGAAGGAGCGGATGGAGTCGAAGGTGGACGAGGAGTTGATCGCGTCGCCGTTCGGCATCGTGCCGGTCCAGCCGGAGGGGATGTAGATGCCGTCGTCGAAGCGGTTGTAGTCGGCGCGGGTCTCCGGGACGGCGATGCCCAGGCTGTCCTGGTGGTTGTTCCACATGCCGTCGAGGAGCGCCTTCGCGGTGGACGCCGCCTGTGTGTCACCGGAACGGTCCGCGTAGTACGTCAGGGTCTTGGCGTACGCGGCGGCCACACCGACGTCGTTGGTGTAGTCGGCGACGGTGACGTGCAGGCCACTGTTGGCGCCTGGGTTGGCGGCGTTCCAGGTGTCGGGCTGGCCCGACCACTGGAGCGTCGACGGGATCAGGTAGGTGCCGTCCGGATTGATCGTGGTCTTGGACAGCGCCCAGTCGACCCACTTGTCGAGGACGACCTTGGCGTCCGCGTCACCCGTCTGCTGGTAGTACTCGGCCACCCGCTCCATCGACCACGCCTGGAAGCCGAACCACTGGTTGGACGGTGGGTCGTGGTAGACGGGCTGCTGGTCGTAGTACATGCCGTAGAACGTAGACTTCCCGGCCGGCGGCGTCGCGTACCGGCCCGCCCAGCTGTTGGTCGCACCGCCCGCGATGGCACCCTCGTTCGACTGCAGCCAGCGGTAGAACTCCAGCTGCCGGTCGAGCGACTTGGCCCAGTCCGCCTGCCCCGTCGCCGACTTGGGCTTCAGGTCGGCGTAACTGCTCAGCGCGTACGCCGCGAGGGGGTTCTGGTAGCCGCCGTGCGCGTGGCTGGAGCCGATCCGCCAGGCCCAGCCCGCAGAGGTGTCGGTGGCCCCGCCCCAGGCGTAGTACCAGGACATCAGGTAGTGCGAGGCGTCCTTGCCGGTGCCGGCCGGGCAGGAGGAGGGACCGACACAGTTGCCGACCTTCTTGAAGTACTTGTCGTACATCGCATACCGCAGGTAGTCGCCCATCTTCGCGGCCTTGCCGACGGTCGCGGAAACGTCACTGCCCTTGCCCTGTTCCTCGGCCCACTTGTCGGCCCAGTACGCGGCCTGCACCGCACGGGCGTCGGCGTCCGGGGCGTTGGTGAACTTCCACTGCTTGGCGTAGGACGCGTCACCCGTGAACAGGTCCAGGTAGCCGTTCTTCCCGCCGTACTTGAAGGCGTCGCAGGTCGGCTGCGGCACCGTCTCCCACACCGACTCCTGCGCGCCGCGCTGGAAGGTGTTGATGTACGACGGCCCGGTGTCCGTCGGGCCCGCCTCGCACTTGCCTGGCGAGTTGCCGTAGCCGTAGATGTTGTCGACGTCCTGCAGCCAGTGCATACCGTAGACGTCGTCCGTACCGTATGCGGTCTTCAGTTCACCGGCGATCGGATCCGAGCCGACCGAGACCCCAGCGTCCAGCTTCGCCGGGTACTCGTTGGGTGTGTCCAGCTCGGGCGCGTACGTCGCCGGCTTCGAGGCGTTGTAGAAGGAGTTGGTGGGCTGGTCGGCGTGGGTGGGGATCATGTACTTCTCCATGATGTCCCAGGCGCCGTTGAACTTGGACCAGTCACCGGTGACCTTGCCGTACATGGCCTGCAGCCAGAGAAGGTAGCTGTACGCCTCCGACGTGGTCTCGTGACCGTGGTCGGGAGCCTCGACGATCAGTGTCTCGACCGAGTGGTAGGGGATGCCCTCGGGCGAGAAGTAGCCGTTCGCCGGGTTGGTGATCTTGCCGTACAGCTCCAGGAACCGGGCGTCGTACGCCTTCGTCGCCGCGATCTGGGTGACCGTCACCGAGGCCTTGCCGTGACCGGTGGCCGTCGACTCGAAGGTCGCCGCACCCGTGCCGGAGGAGTCGGCCGTGATGGTCACCTTCTGGGCGGTGTTCCAGTTCGACGGGGTGAAGGTGAGCGACGCCCCGCCGGTCACCGTGAGGCCGGAGTTGCCGCCCGTGCGGGCGGTCGTCACGGTCACGTTGCCCGACGGCTGGGTCGACAGCTTCACGTCGTACGTTGCCGTCTTGCCCTGCTGGACGGCCAGCTGGTTGGTCGAGGCCACCACCGTGGGCCCGGAGGCGACCGTGATGCCGACAGGCGTGGACTCCGCGGACGCGCCCAGGCTGTCGTACGCCTTCGCGAGGAGCGAATGACTGCCCACGGTCAAACCAGAAGCGGAGAACGTGTAGGGCGCGCTCGTGTCCGTGCCCAGCAGCGTGGTGTCGTCGTAGAACTCCACCTTGCTGATCGTCGCGCCGTCGGCGGCCGCGGCGGTCGCCGCGAGCGGGACCGCGTCACCCTGTGTGTAGACGGCGCCCGCGGCCGGGCTGGTCAGCACGGTGATGGGTGGCTGGTGCGCGCCGGTGCAACTGGTGCCGTTGACCGCGAAGTTCGCGGGGGCGGCGTTGGTGCCGCTGTAGGTGAACTGCGCGCCGGTGGAGACGGCGGCGCCGGCGGCGATCGTGGCGTTGTACGAGGCGTTCTTGACCGTGATCGCCTGGCCGGACTGCGACCAGGAGCCGTTCCAGCCGTTCGACAGCTTCTGGTTGCCGGAGTAACTGTAGGTCAGGGTCCAGCCGTTGATGGCGTCCGTGCCGCGGTTGGTGACCGTCAGGTCCGCGGTGAAACCGGCGCCCCAGTCGTTCGTCTTGTAGTCGACGCTGCACTGAAGTGCCGCAGCCTGAGCGGGAGTCGAACCCGTACTCACCATGGTGAACGGAAGGGCCAGGGCCGCCACGACAGCGGTCCACAAACGCCGGGCGGCCCGGCGTCTTTTCCTGGGGGGCATGTGCTGGTTCCTCCTTGCGGCTCGGAGAAGTCAAGGCTTGAACCAGTGGGAGCGCTCCCATAGTGGGGACGGGGGTGAGAGGGGTCAAGGTGCTTGAAGAGTCGAAAAGATTCGACGGTAGACGTTGAGGAAAAGTCAGTTACTCCTCTGTTCTTTACCGACACTTGGCGCTAGCTTCGTTGACACCAGTGGGAGCGATTCCATCAGTCGACGCGTCCGTCACGACGTGCCCGAACTGCAAGGAGTCGCTCATGCGACACCCCCCGCGTTCAGTACTTTTAGCCGTCGCCGGCGCGAGCGCCCTTGTCGGGTCCGTGACGGTGCCGGCGGTCACGGCGTCCGGGGCCGCACCCGCCTGCACGGTGGAGTACTCCGTCACCAGCCAGTGGGACACCGGCTTCCAGGGCGCTGTGCGGATCACCAACAACACGACCGCGGTGAGCAGTTGGCGACTCACCTTCGATCTCGCCGACGGCCAGAAGGTCAACCAGGGCTGGAACGCCAAGTGGTCCCAGTCCGGTACGACGGTGACCGCGGTCAACGAGAGCTACAACGGCTCGCTGGCCACCGGCGCGAGTATCAGCGCCGGGTTCCTCGCCTCCTGGTCGGGGAGCACCGCCGTACCGACGTCGTTCCAGCTCAACGGCACCACCTGCAACGTCGACGCCGAACCGTCGCCCACGCCGGATCCGACCGATCCGCCGGATCCCGGTGACGGCTTGGCGCCGGCCCTGCGCGTCTTGGGCAACAAGCTGGTGGACGCCGAGGGCGGGACGCGTCGCCTGCTCGGCGTGAACCGGTCCGGCGGCGAGTTCATGTGTGTGCAGGGCCGCGGCATCTGGGACGGTCCCGTCGACGACGCCTCCGTCGAGGCGATCGCCGACTGGAACGCCAACACCGTGCGCATCCCGCTCAACGAGGAGTGCTGGCTGGGTCTTTCGAACATCGCACCTGAATACCGTGGCGCCAACTACGTCGACGCCGTCAAGGACCTGGTCGCCAAGGTCAAGGCCCACGGCATGACGCCGATGCTCGAACTGCACTGGTCCCACGGCCAGTACACCGGCAACTCCTCCGGTTGCTCGGACGTGCACGCCAGCTGCCAGAAGCCGATGCCCAACATGCGGTACACGCCGTCCTTCTGGGCCTCGGTGGCGAGCACCTTCAAGGACGACCCGACCGTCGTCTTCGACCTGTTCAACGAGCCCTACCCGGACCGCGCGACGGCCACGACCACCCAGGCGTGGCAGTGCTGGCGGGACGGCGGCACCTGCTCCGGCATCGGGTACGAGGTCGCCGGTATGCAGGATCTGGTCGACAGCATCCGGGACACCGGCGCCAGAAACCTGATCCTGGTCGGCGGTCTCGCGTATGCGAACGACCTGAGCCAGTGGCTCACGTACAAGCCCACGGACCCGGCCGGGAATCTCGCCGCGGCCTGGCACGTGTACAACTTCAACTCCTGCTCGAACGAGAGCTGCTTCAACTCCACGCTCGCCCCGGTCGCCGCCCAAGTGCCGCTCGTGGCCGGGGAGATCGGTGAGAACACCTGCTCGCACGGATTCGTCGACCAGGTCATGAAGTGGTTCGACGACCGCGGCCTGTCCTACCTGGGCTGGACCTGGAACACCTGGAACTGCAACACCGGTCCCGCACTGATCACCAGTTACGACGGTACGCCCACGGCGTACGGCATCGGGTTGCGCGATCACCTGCGCGCCCTGAACGGCTGACAACTCCCGCAACCGAGTCACCCGCAACCGAGTCAACCCGCAATCGAGTGACCCGCAACCGAGAAGGAACCCGCACTCATGAGTCGTACCAGAACCGCGATACTCGCTGCCCTGGCGCTGGTCGCCGGGGCCTCCGGGACGGCACTGGCCGTCGTCCCCGGCGACGTCGGCGCCGCCGCCGTCCCCTGCACCGTCGACTACAAGGTGCAGAACCAGTGGGACACCGGCTTCACCGCCAACGTCACCGTCACCAACAACAGCGCGGCCAAGTCGAGTTGGTCGGTGAAGTGGTCGTACGCCGGAAACCAGAAGATCACCAGCGGCTGGAACGCCAAGCTCAGCCAGAGTGGTGCCGCCGTCACCGCGGCCAACGAGAGCTACAACGCCCAGCTCGCGACCGGCGGCTCGGTCAGCTTCGGCTTCCAGGGCAGCTACAGCGGCACCAACGCCGTCCCGGCCACCTTCACCCTCGACGGCGTGACCTGCAACGTCGACGACGGCAGTACCGGGCCCGGCAATCCCGGCCCCGGCGGCCCCGCCAACCGGGTCGACAACCCCTACAACGGCGCCAAGGTGTATGTGAACCCGGAGTGGCGGGCGAAGGCCGCCGCCGAGCCGGGCGGCAGCCGGATCGCCAACCAGCCGACCGGTGTCTGGCTGGACCGGATCGCCGCGATCAACGGCGTCAACGGCGGTATGGGGCTGCGTGCCCATCTCGACGAGGCGCTGCGGCAGAAGGGCTCCGACGAACTCGTCGTCCAGCTCGTCATCTACAACCTGCCCGGCCGTGACTGCGCTGCCCTCGCCTCCAACGGCGAACTCAAGCCCGACGAGATCGACAAGTACAAGACGCAGTACATCGACCCGATCAAGGCCATCCTCGCCGACTCCAAGTACGCCTCGCTGCGGATCGTGACCACCGTCGAGATCGACTCGCTGCCGAACCTCGTCACCAACACCGGCAGCCGCCCGACGGCCACCCCGCAGTGCGACGTGATGAAGGCCAACGGCAACTACGTCAAGGGCGTCGGATACGCGCTGAACAAGCTCGGCGACGTGCCGAACGTCTACAACTACGTCGACGCCGGACACCACGGCTGGATCGGCTGGGACGACAACTTCGGCGCCTCGGCCAACACCTTCAAGGAGGCGGCGACCGCCGAGGGCGCCACGGTCAACGACGTCCACGGCTTCATCACCAACACGGCCAACTACAGCGCCCTGAAGGAGAACAACTTCACCATCAACGACTCCGCGGGCGGCAAGTCGGTCCGTGAGTCGAAGTGGGTCGACTGGAACCGGTACGTCGACGAGCTGTCGTTCGCCCAGGCCTTCCGCAACCAGCTGGTCTCGGTCGGCTTCCCCTCCGGCATCGGCATGCTGATCGACACCTCCCGCAACGGCTGGGGCGGCACCGCTCGGCCGGCCGGTCCTGGTCCGCAGACGACTGTAGACACATATGTCGACGGCGGCCGCTACGACCGCCGCATCCACGTCGGCAACTGGTGCAACCAGTCCGGCGCCGGCCTCGGCGAGCGCCCGCAGGCCAACCCGGCCGCCGGGATCGACGCCTATGTGTGGATGAAGCCCCCGGGGGAGTCCGACGGCTCGAGCCAGTTCATCGAGAACGACGAGGGCAAGGGCTTCGACCGGATGTGCGACCCGACCTACACGGGCAACCCGCGCAACGGCAACAACATGTCCGGCGCGCTGCCGAACTCCCCGCTGTCCGGGCACTGGTTCTCGGCACAGTTCCAGGAGCTCATGAAGAACGCCTACCCGGCGCTGTAGCACCCGGGTGATCGGCCGGGGTCTGTGCCCTTCAGGGCGGGCCCCGGCGGATCGACAGGAAGCCGCCTCCAGTCCGCATGCCGCCGTTTTTGCCGTTGCGGCAAGGGCGGTGGCCCCGTCGCGGTGCGTCGGCGCACGCTGGCCGCATCGCGACGAGAGGCTGACCATCATGGCGCACGACCACCACGACGACCACCACGCCCACGCCGGCCACCACCACGACCACACCGACATCGACTGGACCGAGATGGGCCCGCTGCTGGAGACGCAGGCGGAGCTGTTCACGCCCCTGTACGAACGGGCTCTGGCCTGGCTCGGCCACAAACAGACCGAGCCGGGGCTGATCGTCGACGCGGGCAGCGGACCCGGCGTCGTCTCCTGTCTGCTCGCCGAGGCCTTCCCCGGCGCCCGGGTGGTCGCCGTCGACGGCGCCGAGCCGCTGCTGGAGCGGGCCCGTGCCCGGGCCGGCCGGCTCGGCGTCGCCGACCGCTTCGGCACCCTCGTCGGCGAGCTGCCCGGTGTCCTCGACGACTTGGACTACCCCGCCGACCTGCTGTGGGCCGCCCGGAGCCTGCACCACCTCGGTGACCAGCGCGCCGCGCTCGCCGCCTTCGCCGCGCGACTCGCCACCGGCGGCACGCTCGCGCTCCTGGAGGGCGGACTGCCCGCCCGGTTCCTGCCCCGCGACATCGGCATCGGGCGGCCCGGACTGCAGGCCCGGCTGGACGCGTTGCAGGAGGACTGGTTCGCCCGGATGCGCGCGGACCTGCCCGGCGCTGTCGCCGAGACCGAGGACTGGCCCGCGCTGATGGCCGCCGTCGGCCTCAGGCCCACCGGTACGCGCAGCTTCCTGCTCGACCTGCCCGCACCGACCACCGACCGGGCCCGCGCCTACGTCGCCGCCTCCCTGTCCCGCCTCCGCGACGGCCTCGGCGACCATCTCGACGCCGACGACCGCGTCACCCTCGACCGACTCCTCGCCCCCGACGACGAGGCGAGCGTGCACCGCCGCCCGGATGTCTTCGTCCTGGCGGCGCATACGGTATACACCGCCGTGCGGATCGGCTGACGACGGTATACGGGATTCAGCACAGGCCCCGTCGGGCGTAGACGGTGATCCGCGCGCCCAGGACGTGCCGGGTCCGGCACTCCACGAAGTACGCGGCGAGCACCCGCCGTTTGGCCGCCTCCCGGTCGTTCTGGTCGACCGGCTGCCCGGCGGGATCGCGCAAGGCGACGATGCGAGTGGTCGCCAGCATGCGGGAACGGATGACGGGGGCGGCCACCTCCGTGCCGTACAGCGTGTGCGAGGCGGCCGGGCCGCGGTCGAGGGCGAGGTCGCGCAGTCCGCGAACGGAGCCCGGTTCCGGCAACGACCACACGCGGCGTCGCGACGGCATGTAGAGGACACCGTCGGCGTCACCTCCCTCCGCACGGACGGCCTCGGCGACGGCGGCGACGTCGTCGGTACGGCTCGGCGGCGTGCGCAGCTGCAAGGTGACCGGCAGCAGCGCGAGCACGGCCGCCCCGACGGCGATGACGGCGACGGTCCGGATCCGTCCGCCGGCGCGCACGAGCCGCTCGAGGGTGGCGCCGACCAGCAGGGCGGTGCCCGCGTGGCCGTACAGGACGTAACGGTCCACGTACAGCGGCTTCAGCGGAGTGAGCGCGATGAGCAGGAACGCGGGCAGGGCGAGCAGGGGCAGAGCCAGTGCCGTGAGCCCCACGCGGCTCCGGCTCCTGCGGACACCCCTGAGCAGTGCCGCACAGGCCACCCCGAGCACGGTCACGCCGACGAAACCGGCCACCGCGTCGGCCCCGAGGCCGCCGATCCCCGCCACCTGGGCCGACTGACGCGTGCTCAGCACCACCAGTGGGGCGAGACCCGCGCAGACCGCGAGCGCCGCCAGAACCCAGGCGCGGCGGACGGCTCGCGGCAACGCCACGAGATGCGCGGCCAGGGCCAGCACGGCGAACTCGTGCAGCAGGCAGGCCGTCAGCATGACCGCCGCGTAACCGGTCCAAGCGCGCGGGGTCGGCCGCTCCACGGCCCGTATCAGCAGATACGACGCCCACACGACCAGGGCGCACACGAGTGCATACGATCTACCTTCTTGTGCATACCGCTGGACCGGCGGCAGCAGCGCGAAGACGACCCCGGCCGACAGCCCCGCGCGCGGGCCGGCCAGGCGGCTCCCCAGCAGCGCCACCGTTCCGGCCGCCGCGGCGGTCGCCAGCACCGACGGCAGCCGTAACACCAGTAGTGGATCCACCTCGCCGGAGATCCGGAAAAGCCCGTGCAGCAGCAGGTAGTACAGCCCGTGCACGGCGTCGATCTGTTCCAGCGTCTGCCACAGCTCTCCAGGCGAGCGCCATGCCATGTCGTACGTCACCGCCTCGTCCCGCCACATGCTGCCGCCCCGCCGGACGCCCCACAGGCCGAGGGCGAGGGAGAGGGCGGCAGGCACGAGGGCGTGCCAGGGCGCGCCTCGGCGTCGAACGACGGCTGCGGAGGGCAACCGGGCGGGCCGCAGAAGAGGTCCAGGAAAGTGTGTGGTGGCGATGACTGACTCCGGTGCGTGGGTCCAGGCGCGGGAACGCGGGAGCGACCGCGAGGAGGCGTGCACCGACGAGTTCAGACGCCGAAGGATTGATGGGCAGCCCCCGTTCGGCGTGCCCATCAATTCGCGGGGCCGGTTGTTAGCTTGTGGGACGGCCGTGACCGATGGGGAGGCACGCATGGGACGCCGGGAGAAACCGCTGGATCCGGGGGCGGGTGCGGTACAGCGCTTCGCGTACGAACTGCGCAAGCTGCGCGACGAGGCGGGCACCCCGACCTACCGCGCGATGGCGCTCGGCGCGGGCTACTCGGCGCCCACGCTGTCCGCCGCGGCGGCCGGCGAACGGCTGCCCTCCCTGCCGGTCCTCCTGGCCTACGTCACCGCGTGCGGCGGTGACACCGGGGAGTGGGAACGCCGATGGCGGGAGGCCGTCGCCGAGTCGGCCGACGCGGGGGACGACCCGGACGGCGAGGACAGCCCCTACCCGGGACTCGCCCGGTTCGAGACCGGCGACGGGGAGCACTTCCACGGCCGGGACGACCTGACCGCCGACCTGCTCCGGCTCACCGCCCGCACGAGGTTCGCGGCGATCGTCGGCGCCTCGGGCAGCGGAAAGTCGTCGCTGCTGCGGGCGGGTCTGATCCCGGCGCTGCGCGAGGCGACCGACCCCGGCCTACGCCTCGCCACCATCCGCCTGCTCTCCCCCGGCCCTCATCCGGCACGCACCCACGCGGCACTCTTCACCCCGCACGAGGCGCCGGGCGACACGCTGCTCGTCGTCGACCAGTTCGAGGAGGTCTTCACCCTCTGTGCGGACCCGGCCGAACGGGCCGGATTCCTCGGGCAGTTGCTCGCAGCTGGCGATCCGGCGTCCCGGCTGCGCGTGCTGATCGCCGTGCGCGCCGACTTCTACGGCCGCCTCGCCGAGCACGGGCCGCTCGCCGAGGCGCTGCGCGACTCCGCCCTCCTCGTCGGACCGATGTCGCCGCATGCCCTGCGCCAGGCCGTGGTGCGGCCGGCCACCGCACGACGCCTCGTCGTGGAACGCGCCCTGACCGCACGGATCGTCGCGGACGTGGCCGGCGAACCGGGCGGTCTGCCGCTGATGGCCCATGCCCTGCGCGAGGTCTGGCGGCGCCGTACGGGCAAGGCGCTGACCCTCGCCGCGTACGAGGCCGTCGGCGGCGTCCGGGGTGCTGTCGCCCACACCGCGGAGACTGCCTACACCCGGTGCACACCCGCCGAGGCCGCCGTGCTGCGGGCCCTGCTGCTGCGCCTGGTGAATCCCGGCGACGGTACCGAGGACACCCGGCGTCCCGTCGACCGTGCGGAAGTCGACGCCGACGAGACGACCGCATACGTTCTGGAGCGGCTTGTAGACAGTCGGCTGCTGACGGTCGACGGCGATACGGTCGACCTCGCCCACGAGGCGCTGATAGGCGCCTGGCCGCGGCTGCGCGGCTGGCTGGACGAGGACCGCGAGCGGCTGCGCCTGCACCGTCGGCTCACCGAAGCGGCCCTCACCTGGGCCGAGTTGGACCGGGACGCGGGCGCGCTGTACCGGGGGACACGGCTGACCGAGGCGCGCGAGACCTTCGGCGACGGAGGCCAAACGGGCGCGCCGGTGGGCGAGTTGAACCGGCTCGAACGCGACTTCCTGACCACGAGTGTGGCGGCGTACGAGCAGGGTCGGCGGGCCGCGGCCCGGGCGTCCCGCCGCCTGCGCACGCTGACCGGCGCGCTCGCCGTGCTGCTGTGCCTGGCCGTCGTCGCGGGACTGGCCGCCTGGT
>NZ_NTGE01000167.1 GCF_002291145.1 Streptomyces sp. SA15 | reverse complement strand
AACAGGGCCGCACCAAGGCCGGCAAGGTCGTGGTCTCGATGGTGCCCGACAACGACTGAGAACCGTCCGGCCGCAGACCCTCCGTCCGGCACGGTCACCGGAGGAGAGACGACGCCGTCGGCGATCCCTCGGCACCGGCCTCCAGGCGGGGACCCGACGAGTGACCCCCAGGTGCCTGACTACGCGCTGAACCCGGTCCCCACCCTGGAGGACTTCCTCTTCCTGTTCTTCGGCCGCTCGGAAGCCGCGATCGAAGCGGGCCGGGTCTTCTGGGAGCGGCGTCACCAGTGGCCGACCAGGACACACCGAGCTCGCCCGCAGTCGCACAGGCGCAGATCGAAGCGACCATCGCCTATGCGGAACCGCTGCCGGGCGAGAATCCCTATGCCTACCTGAACGCGATCACCCAGCCGACGCTGGTCCTCAACGGCGAGAACGACGTGATGATCGCCTCGATCAATTCCTGGCACCTCGCCCAGAACATCCCGAACGCTCAACTGCTGATCTACCCCGATGCCGGGCATGGAGCGCAGTTCCAGTACCCCGAGCGGTTCCTGAAGCACGCCCTTCAGTTCCTCGACGAGTAGCACTCGCACAGTCACAGATGCCTGGTTCGCGATGACGGTCCAGCCCATCGGATCCCCGGACCGCGACAGGCACGCCTTCCCGTCCATGGAGTCCTGTACGCCTCCGCAGTCATGAACGGAAGACAGTCCGGCAGCCGGATCGTCGCCGAACTCGTTGACTTGACCAGCTGCTCGATAATCCGGCAGGCCGGCCGGTGCGGCCGGCCGAGGGGACGAACCCGCGCATTCGGGCAGGGCGCACTGACGCCCGGCTGTCGCGCTCGCACCCACCGCCACGCGACTGCACCGAAGCCAAGCCCGGACGCGTCGACAGAATCCCCGGATTGCCGACGCGGACACCGCCCATAGGCGTGTTGCACGCACTCGTCCCGCTCGCACCCCCGGCGGTCCGGTCCACAAGTTGCGACCGGACCGACAGCCGCCCTGAAGAGTCCATGCCCAACGCCCCGTAAAGGGCCTCCGCGCGTCCATGGGGCACTCCGCCCACCTAAGTTTACTTTCATATACTCAGCCAGTAGCGTCATGACCAGCACATCGACCCGGCTTCCGCGGGGGAACTTCCGCACCGCACCCGTACGAGAAGGAGTACAACCATGGGAACAAGCCCAGAGGCACACGAGTTCGCGGAGTTCCTGGCGAGCGTGAGCGCGAAGTCGGCGACACGCGGCCTCGACCTGGCCGTCATCCGCGACATCGTCGACTCCAACCACAAGGCGTCGACCGAGCCGGAAGGCGTCACCTACGCCGAAGTCGACGCGAACGGCGTCCCCGCCCTGTGGGCCATCCCCGAGGGCGCCGACCCCGACAAGGCGCTGCTCCACTTCCACTTCGGCGGATCCGTCACCGCCTCCATGCACTCCGACCGCAAGTCAGCCGGCCACATCGCCAAGGCCGCCGGCGCCCGCTCGCTCGTCGTGGACTTCCGCCTGGCACCCGAACATCCCTACCCCGCGCAGCTCGACGACGCCGAGACCGCCTACCGCTGGCTGCTCTCGCAGGGCTACGAGCCGCGCAACATCGGCAGCACCGGCCACTCGATCGGCGGCACGCTCGCGGTGATGCTCCCGCTGCGCCTGCTCGCGAAGGGCGAGGCGACGCCGGGCGCGATCGTCAGCGTCTCACCGTGGACCGACCTCACCATCCAGAACGCGTCGGTGGACGAGAACGAAGACAACGACAAGATGCTCAGCAGGAACGTCCTCGAGCTCTTCCGAGGAGCCTGGCTCCAGGACCCCGCGGTGGACTTCACCGACCCCGCGATCAGCATCGCGAACGCCGATCTGACCGGCCTGCCGCCCACGGCCGTCCACTACGGCGAGTACGAGACCCTCGCCGATGACGGCGCCCAGCTCGGCCGCCGCCTCGCGGACTTCAAGGTCACCTCCGAGGTCCACCCGCTGCCCGAAGGGCAGCACTCGTTCGTCCTGGGCGCCGGGCGCGTACCCGAGGTGGACCAGGCGATCCAGCAGATGGGCCAGTGGCTGCGCAAGCACCTCGGCGCGTGAGCACCTCGGCGCGTGAGCAGAAGCTGTACCTGACGGCGGGGGCTGTCGGCCAGGCCGTCGCACCACCGCCATGCCGGCGACCGGTCCGCCGGTCTCCGGCATCCTGCTCGACCATGCCGGCCGGCATGCGGTACTTGTGTCCGACACCGTTCCGCACACAGCCCCACCACCGTCCCTCGAAGCCACAAAGGAGTGCGCGATGGGAACGTACGAGGAAGTCTTCCGCTCCAGTACCGAGGACCCGGAGAGCTTCTGGCTGAAGGCGGCAGAGGGCATCGACTGGGATGTCGCTCCGCAACGCGCCCTGGACTCCTCGGGCGCCCCCTTCTACCGCTGGTTTCCCGACGGGCGGCTCAACGTCTGCTTCAACGCGCTCGACCGGCACATCGAAGCCGGCCGAGGCGAACAACCCGCGCTCGTCTACGACTCCCCCGTGACCGACACCCGCCGCACCTACACCTACGCGCAGCTGAGGGACGAGGTGGCGGCCTTCGCCGGAGCACTCGCACAGCTCGGCGTGGGACACGGCGACCGCGTGGTCATCTACATGCCTATGGTCCCCGAGGCCGCCATCGCGATGCTGGCCTGCGCACGCATCGGCGCGGTCCACTCGGTCGTCTTCGGCGGGTTCGCCCCGCCCGAGCTCGCCCTCCGCATCGATGACGCCGCCCCCAAGGTGGTCGTCTCCGCCTCCTGCGGCATCGAGGGCAAGCGGGTCATCCCGTACAAGCCCCTGCTCGACCAGGCCATCGAACTCGCGGTCCACAAGCCGGAAAAGAGTGTGATCCTGCAACGCCCGCAGGAACGCGCCGAGTTGGGGCCCGACGATCTCGACTGGGGCGAGCTGGTCGCCGCCGCGCCGCCGGCCGACTGCGTTCCCGTCGCCGCCACCGATCCCCTGTACATCCTCTACACGTCCGGAACGACCGGAAAGCCCAAGGGAGTCGTGCGTGACTGCGGCGGCTACGCGGTCGCCCTGCACTGGTCGATGGGAGCCGTCTACGACGTGGGCCCGGGCGAGACGATGTTCACCGGCTCCGACGTCGGCTGGGTCGTGGGACACTCGTACATCGTCTACGCGCCCCTGCTGGCCGGCGCGACGACGGTCCTGTATGAGGGCAAGCCGGTCGGCACCCCGGACGCGGGCCAGTTCTGGCGCGTCGCCGCCGAGTACCGGGTCAAGACCATGTTCACGGCGCCCACCGCCTTCCGGGCGATCAGGAAGGAGGACCCGAAGGGGACACTCACCGCCGGCTACGACCTCTCCCACCTGCGCTATCTCTTCCTCGCCGGTGAGCGCCTCGACCCCGAGACCTATCACTGGGCGAGCGCCCTGCTGGGCGTCCCGGTGATCGACCACTGGTGGCAGACCGAGACCGGCTGGCCCATCGTCGCCAACCCGGTCGGCATCGAAGCCGCTCCCCTCAAGCCCGGCTCCCCCACCCGCCCGCTGCCGGGATGGGACGTCCGCGTCCTCAATGCCTCGGGCGAGCAGGCGCCCGCGGGCGTCGACGGTGCGATCGTCGTCAAGCTCCCCCTGCCGCCCGGCGCGCTCCCCACGCTCTGGAACGACGACGACCGCTACCTCGCCTCCTACCTCTCCGCCTACGACGGCTACTACCTCACCGGCGACAGCGGCCACATCGACGACGACGGCTACGTCTTCGTCATGGGCCGCACCGACGACGTCATCAACGTCGCCGGACACCGGCTGTCCACCGGCAGCATGGAAGAGGCCCTGGCCGCCCACCCCGACGTCGCCGAATGCGCCGTCATCGGCGTCGCCGACGAACTCAAGGGACAGATCCCGCGCGGCTTCGTCGTCCTCAAAGCAGGCAGCAACAGCGAACCGAGCCAGGTCGAATCCGAACTCGTCCAGCTCGTACGCGAACGCATCGGCGCCGTCGCCTCACTCAAGGACGTCACCGTCGTCGCCGCCCTGCCCAAAACCCGCTCGGGCAAGATCCTCCGCAAGACCATGCGCGGCATCGCCGACGGCCACGACGAACCCATCCCCTCCACCGTGGACGACCCCGGCGTCATCGAGGCCCTGCGCCCCGTCCTCCGCCGCGCCGATCACACCCCGTGAAGGGCTGACAGCGCCCTGGCCGACGGTGGGCGAGCGCGGCCGCCGGACTCCGCGCGGCACGGCCCGCCGGCCAGGGCGGGCGTACCTTGTGATTATGGGAACCGACGCCCATGCCTTCCTCAGCGATCTCGCTCGGGGCCTCGTACCCCGAGCGGATCAATTGGGCGACGTGGTGCTGCAACACCTGCTCAGCGAGCTTCCCGAGGTCTGGAAGTACGAGGACATCGCCGCCGTGGCGCCAGTGGCGTTGTCCGAACACATCGCCGCCGTTCTGGACTTCCTCGAGCGCGGTCTTGATATGACCGAGGTCAGGACGCCACCCGCCGCCATCGAATTCGCCCGCCGACTCGCTGAGCACGGGGTGCCCATCAGCGAGCTCCTTCGCGTCTATCGGCTCGTCCACGCAGGTCTGCTTGATCAGCTCTATAAGGAAACGGCCCGTGTCGCCAGGTCCCAGGAGCTGATCAACGCGACGACTCTCACCCTGAGCGCGATGGCCTTCGAGTACGCCGATCGTACGGCGGAACAGGCTGTCGCGGCCTACCAGAGGGAACGCGACCGCTGGCTGCAGCGGCGACTGATCGTGATCAACGAGGCAGGGACCCGGATCGGGACCGCCCTGGACACCACCCGTACCGCACAGGAACTGGCGGACGTCGGTGCCGACCACCTCGCCGACCTCGTCGCCGTCGACCTCCTTTCCTCCGCCCTCCAGGAGGAGGGGGCGTACCCGGTGGCCGGTCCTGCGACGCTCCGCCGCATCGCCCAGGCCGTCTCGGACGACTGCACGGACCTGGCAGCCGTCACAGGGCAGACGCACACCTACCCAGAAGACTCGGAGCCGGCTCGGGTACTGGCCACCGGACAACCTGTCCGGATCGGCATCACCGCTGACGACGTCCCCCCATGGCTGGCGATGTCGGCGGACCACGAACTCGCCCTGCGCGCCTTGGGCCTGCGCTCCATGCTCCTGGTCCCGCTGTGGGCCCGCGGAAGCCCGCTGGGACTCGCACAGTTCGCCCGCCGTCACACGGCGGAGCCCTTCGAGGAGGACGAGTTGCTTCTGGCCCAGGAGATCGCGTCCAGAGCGGCGGTGAACATCGACAACGCCTGTCGCTACACCCAGGAGCGTTCCACCGCACTCACCCTCCAACGCAGCCTGCTGCCGCACCACGTGGCGGACGAGTCCGCAGTCGAGACGGCATCGCGCTACCTGCCCAGCGGATCACGAGCGGGCGTGGGAGGCGACTGGTTCGACGTGATACCGCGCTCCGGAGCCCGCGTCGCACTCGCCGTGGCGACGTGATCGGCCACGGCCTGCATGCCGCGGCCACCATGGGCCGACTGCGGACGGCCGTCCGCACTCTGGCGGACATCGATCTGCCGCCCGACGAACTGCTGACCCACCTCGACGACGTGGTCATCCGCCTGCAGCGCGAGGAGAAACGGGGCACGGACGAGATCAGCGCCACCTGCCTCTACGCGGTCTACGACCCCGTCTCCCGCACCTGCTCCCTGGCCAGCGCCGGACACATTCCACCCGCCGTGGTGACGCCCCTGACCGTTGACGCGACGCCTCCGCACCGCTCGCGGTCGTCTTCTCGGAGCTGCCGGTCGGCCCGCCCCTGGGCCGGGCGGACTGCCCTTCGAATCCGCGCAGCTCGAATTTGCCTTCAGGTAGTCGGCTGGTGCTGTTCACCGACGGCCTCGTCCAGAGCCGCTCCAGTGACGTCGAGACCGCCCTCGCATTGCTGCGTGACATGCTCGCCCGCGCGCCGGCGTCGCTCGAGGAGACCAGCGACCAAGTGCTGTCCGCACTGCTGCCCAGCCGCCCGGCAGATGACGTCGCCCTCCTCGTGGCACGAACCAGAGCCCTCGACGCCGGTCACGTCGCCACATGGGATCTTCCTTGCGACCCGGCAGTCGTCTCCAAGGCCCGCGCCGCAGCCGATCAACTGGCCGCCTGGGGTCTGGATGACATGGCCTTCATCACCGAGCTCGTGGTCAGCGAGCTGGTGACGAACGCCATTCGCTACGGCAGGAGCCCCATCCAACTGCGACTGATCCTTCTGACACCGCGGCCGGTTCGCCTCCGACGGGGAGTGGGAGCCATGGACGTAAGAGGCCGAGCAAGCCGGCACCAGCGAGCCGGACCTGCTCGCCCGGCAAACGGTGGCCACCCTGCTCGACACGGCAGACACGCGCTGACGCATCACCTTTGCAGCAGGCTCGGCAACCGATGCGCTCCGTGGATAGATGCCCGCCTCCGGCAGCCGGAGCAGCGGCAGGTACACGGTTCCCTGAAGCTTCATCCAACCGGCCCCGGACGAGTTCACCGAACTCGAGTCGCCCTGCGCCTCGACAGCCGCCACCAGGGCACATTCCTCCATCTGTGTGTCCTCTCGTAGAGGCTCCGGCGACGCCGTCATGGTGGCCGCACGCACCTCTGCACCCTGAACTATGGTGCCCCACCACATGTGCCACTGACTTGCAGATTCCTACGGTATGGCGACACGAACACGTCCCCGTCAACCGCTTGGAAGTGGTGCCGATGTCCTCCCCCGCGCCCGCTCCCCCACCTCCCGCCAGCCTCAAGCGCATCGTCACCGCCAGCCTCATCGGCACCACCATCGAGTGGTACGACTTCTTCCTGTACGGCTCCGCCGCCGCTCTCGTCTTCAACAAGCTGTTCTTCCCGGACTCCGACCCGCTCGTCGGCACGCTGCTGTCGTTCCTGACATACGCCGTCGGATTCGCCGCGCGTCCGCTGGGTGCCCTCGTCTTCGGGCACTACGGCGACCGGCTGGGGCGCAAGAAGTTGCTCGTGCTGAGCCTGCTGCTGATGGGCGGCGCGACCTTCGCGATCGGACTGCTGCCCACGCACGCGACCATCGGGACCGCCGCTCCCGTGCTGCTGACCGTGCTGCGCCTGGTGCAGGGCTTCGCGCTCGGCGGCGAGTGGGGCGGGGCCGTGCTGCTGGTGTCCGAGCATGGGGACGCGCGGCGGCGGGGGTTCTGGGCCTCGTGGCCGCAGACCGGGGCGCCCGCCGGGCAGCTCCTCGCGACCGGCGTACTGTCCCTGCTGACCGCCGTGCTGTCGGACAGCGCGTTCGGCAGCTGGGGCTGGCGGATCCCCTTCCTGCTCTCCGGTGTGCTGGTGATCGTCGGTTTGTGGATTCGTCTGTCTGTCGATGAATCGCCGGTCTTCAAACAGGCGTTGGCGCAGGCGGAGGCGCGGAAGGCGGTCCCGGCCGCCGACGCCGAGAGGCTGCCGCTCGTCTCCGTGCTGAAACACCACTGGCGCGACGTGCTGGTGGCCATGGGTGCCCGTATGGCGGAGAACATCAGCTACTACGTCATCACAGCGTTCATCCTCGTCTACGCCACCACCTCGGCCGGCGTCTCCAAGCAGACCGCGCTCAACGCGGTGCTGATCGCCTCGGCCGTGCACTTCGCGGTCATACCGGCCTGGGGCGCGCTGTCGGACCGGATCGGCCGCCGTCCGGTGTATCTGCTGGGCGCGGTGGGCGTCGGTCTGTGGATGTTCCCGTTCTTCTCGCTCATCGACACCGGCGGTTTCGGCCCTCTGATCCTCGCCGTGACCGTGGGTCTGGTCCTGCACGGAGCGATGTACGCGCCCCAGGCCGCCTTCTTCTCCGAGATGTTCGCGACCCGGATGCGCTACTCCGGCGCCTCCATCGGCGCCCAGTTCGCCTCGGTCGCGGCGGGCGCGCCGGCGCCGCTCATCGCCACCGCGCTGCTGGCCGACTACGACAGCTCCACCCCGATCGCCCTGTACGTCGTCGCCGCCGCCGTGGTGACCGTCATCGCCGTGGCTGCGGCCAAGGAGACCCGTCACCGGGACCTGACCGAGATCGAGCCCTCCTCCGCCGACGCGGCTCCCGCGACGGCCCGTGCGGCGGACGCGCACACCGTCTGATCCTCCTCGGACCGGCCCCCGTACGCCCGTGCGTACGGGGTCAGTCCTGCCCCAGTACCGACAACCGGTGAAGCCGCAGGGCGAGTTGGATCTCCAAGGCGCGGGCGGGGCTCTGCCAGTCGTCGCCGAGGAGACGGCCGACCCGCTCCAGGCGCTGGGCGACCGTGTTCACGTGGACGTGCAGTTCGTCCTTGGTGCGGGCGGGGCTCATTCCGCAGCCGAAGTAGGCGTCGAGGGTGCGCACCAGGTCGGTGCCGCGCCGGTCGTCGTACGCGACGACCGGGCCGATCGTGCGGTCGACGAACCCGGCGATGTCCCGGTCCCCGGCGAGCAGCAGGCCGAGGAAGCCGAAGTCCTCGGCGGCGGCCCCGTCGCCGGTGCGGCCGAGCAGTCGCAGGGCGTCGAGGCAGCGCCTGCCCTCCGCGTAGGCGGCGGCTATGGCGTCCGGGTGGACGGCGAGGTCCTCGACGGGGGCGGAGGCGCCGACGGTGACCGCTTCGTGCACGGCGGTGCCGAGGTGGTGGGCGGTGCGCCGGGCCAGCTCTGTCGCACTGTCGCCGGGCTCCAGAGGCAGCAGGAGGACGGTGCCGCCGTCGCGGGCGGCGGCCAGTCCGTGCCGGGTGGCGGCGAGGTGTGACGCGGCGGACCACAGGCGCCGCCGGGCGTCCGCCTCTTGGTCGGCGTCGGCCGCGGGACCGTCCAGGCGGGCGGCGAGCACGACATGGGTGGCGTCGAGGTCGGCGCGCAGCCGGGCGGCGCGCTCACGCAGCAGACGCGGATCACGGTCGCGGGCGTCGAGCAGGTCGTCGAGGAGCTCGCCACGCACGCGCTGTTCCGCCTCGGCGGCCGAACGTCTGGCGAGCAGCAGCAGCGAGGTGACCATGGCGGCGCGCTCCAGAGTGCGTTGGTCGACGGGGTCGAGGCCCGGATGACCGCGCAGCACGAGCGCGCCCAGGAGTTCCCCGCCGGCGGCCACGGCGGCGATCCAGTCGTCCTCGTGCCGCACGGCGTGTCCGTCGGCGCGGGACGCCTCCAGGGCCCGGGCCGGTGCGGCGAGGGCCTCGGTGAACTCGACCGTGCCGTCGAGGACTTCGGAGACCGCGGCGGCCACGTCATGGACACCGCCGCCGCGCAGGACGAGTTCGGCGAGCCGGTCGTGGACGTCCGAGGCACGCTCGATGACCCCGCTGCGGTCCCGGATGATCTCGTTGGCCCGCTCGAGTCCGGCAAGGGCCGAGCGGGTCTCGGTAAGTAGGTTCGCGGTGTCGATGGCGGCCGCGGCAAGGGCGGCGAAGGAGCCCAGCAGCGCGATCTGCTCCCGGTCGAAGACGCGGGCGCGCCGGTCGGCGGCGAACAGGACGCCGATGACGTGGTGCCCCAGCATCAGAGGGACGCCGAGGATGGCGACCAGGCCCTCGTCCCGAACGCCCGCGTCGATGGCGACCGTGTGCTGGAAGCGGTCGTCCTTGAAGTAGTCGTCGGTGACATACGGACGGGCCGTCTGGGCGACGAGGCCGCCCAGCCCCTCCCCCATCCCGAGCCGCAGCTGCTGGAAGCGGGCCGCGACCGAGCCCTCGGTGACCCGCATATAGGTGTCGCCCCTGACCGGGTCGTTCAGGCTGAGGTAGGCCACGTCCGTGCCGAGCAGCGACCGGGCGCGCTGCACGATCGCCCGCAGGACCGCGTCCAGGTCACGCAGCCCGGCCAGGTCGTGGGCGGTCTCGAAGAGCGCGGACAGCTCGGCCTCCCGCCGGCGCCGGCCCTCCAGCTCCGAGCGCACGCGCAGGGCGAGCGGTTTGGCCCGTTCGAGCGCGGCGATCCACTCGGCCGACCGCCCCTCGGCGCGGGCCAGCAGCACCGGCTGCTCATAGGCGTCGGCGGACGCACCCCGTGCGAGCAGCTCCAGGAACGGCGTCTCGGCACCGCCGGCCGCCGACGCACCGGCACCGGCACCAGGTCCAGCTCCAGCCTCGGAACGCTCGGCGGACCGCACTTGATCGTGAGACATGCTCACAGGATTGCCCATCGCCCGACCGCGCCGTCAGCCCTGTGGAAAACTCCACGACTCACCGGTGCCGCCCCGCTCAGTGCGCGGTCCATCCGCCATCGAGGACGAGCGAGGTGCCGGTCACGAAGGACGCCTGCGGGCTGCACAGATAGGCCACGGCCTCGGCGACCTCCTCCGGTTCGATCAGCCGCTTGACGGCGCTGTCCTGGAGCAGCACGTCGGCCAGCACGCGCTCCTCGGGGATGCCGTGCGCCCGGGCCTGGTCGGCGAGCTGCTGCTCGACCAGGGGGGTGCGCACATAGGCGGGGTTCACACAGTTGGAGGTGACACCGTGGGGCGCGCCTTCGAGGGCGGCCGTCTTGGACAGCCCTTCCAGTCCGTGTTTGGCGGCCACATAGGCCGACTTGTAGGCCGAGGCCCGCAGCCCGTGGACGGAGGACACGTTCACGATGCGGCCCCACCCCTGCCCGTACATGTGGGGCAGGGCACCGCGGATGAGCCGGAAGGGCGCCTCCAGCATCACGGTGAGCACGGTGTGGAAGACGTCGGGCGGGAACTCCTCGATGGGGCGCACCAGCTGCAGCCCGGCGTTGTTGACCAGGACGTCGGTGCCCGCGGCTGCGAGTTCGGCGGCGTCCAGGTCGGTGAGGTCGAGGACGTGCGGCTCGAGGCTGCCGGCCAGCTCCCCGGCCTGCTCGGCCAGCGCCTCCAGACCTGCGGCGTCCCGGTCGACCGCTCTCACCTTGGCCCCGGCGGCCGCGAGCCGCAGCGCACAGGCTCGGCCGATGCCGCCGGCGGCGCCGGTGACGAGGGCGGTGCGGCCCCCGAGGTCGAGCGTCATGGCGGAGGGAGCAGGGAGGGCACTGCGAGCGGTCATGCCCCGACCTTAGGCAGCACCCGTCTCCCACCCCATGTGTTCACCACCCATACTTCACTCGGAACTCATGGGCTCGAACCATGTGGGTGTGTCCGACAGCGCCTGCTTGATCCGGAAGAGCCCGAACTCGTTCAGCTCCGGCAGGGCGTCCACGGCGAACCAGCCCACCTCCAGCGACTCGTCGTCGTTGACCCGGGCGTCCCCGCCGACGGCCCGGCAGCGGAACGAGATGTCCATGTACTGGCAGACGTCGCCGTTGTCGTACGTCACGGGGTTCAGCGCCTGCACGATGAGGACCCGCTCCACCACGCAGTGCACGCCCGTCTCCTCCTGCACCTCCCGTACGGCGCAGGCCGCCGGCTGCTCCCCCGGCTCCGGGATGCCGCCGATCAGCGACCATTTGTGGGTGTCGGTGCGGCGGTTGAGCAGCACTCTGCCCTCGTCGTCGAGGACGACGGCGCTGACTCCGGGCAGCCACAGCAACTCGTGTCCCACGGACGCCCGGATGGTACGGATGAAGTCAGGAGTAGCCATGGCCCCGACCCTAACGGGCGGAATCAGCTGCCCCGGTGCACTTCAGAGGGCGTGCGACGGGCGTACGGCTACACGTCACCGGCGCGCCGCCCGCGCACACCGGCACCGATGGCCCAGCCGAGCCCGCCCGCGGCGACCAGCACGAGGGCGAGCTCCGGCAGGATGCCCAACTGAGTGGCGGGCGTCTGCGAGGAGCGCAGGGGCACCTTCTGCACCAGCGAGTCGGCGACGAACATGCCGGTCTTCTGCGTGATCCTGCCGTCCGGCATGATGATCGCGCTGACGCCGCTGGTCACCGGGACGGTGACGGTCCGGCTGTGCTCCACGGCACGGACGCGGGACATGGCGAGCTGCTGGTAGGTCATCTCGCTGCGGTCGAAGGTCGCGTTGTTGCTGGGTACGGAGATCATCTGGGCGCCGTCGGTGACCTCGGAGCGCACGGCCCAGTCGAAGGCGGCCTCGTAGCAGGTGACGAGGCCGACCTTGGCGCCGTCCATGTCGAACACGCCCGGCTCGCTGCCCCGGCTGAAGTCCTGGCGGACCATGGAGGTCCAGTCGCTGTTGATCGCGCCGATGAGCGAGCGCAGTGGGAGGTACTCGCCGAACGGCTGGATCTGCCGCTTGTCGTAGGTGTCGACGGGTCCCTTGACCGGGTCCCACAGGATCTGCTCGTTGAGGAGCTTGCCGTCGCGTTCCACGACTCCGCCGACCGAGATCGGCACGCCGATCGCCTTGGCCGCCCGGTCGATGACGGTGCGCGCGTCGGCGTTGGCGAACGGGTCGATGTCGGAGGAGTTCTCCGGCCAGAGCACGAAGTCGGGCTTGGCGACCTTGCCCGCCTTGACCTCGGCGGCCAGCCGCTCGGTCTCGCGCACGTGGTAGTCGAGGACGGCGCGGCGCTGGGCGTTGAACTCCAGCCCGGCCCGGGGCACGTTGCCCTGGACGACCCCGACGGTCACGGTGCCGTCCTCGGCCTTGTCGCTCACCAGCGGCCGGGCGGCCACCGCGCCCACCACCGGCACCGCCACGCTCAGCAGGGCGACGGCCGCGGCCGACCGTTGTACGGCACGCGTGCGGCGCGACTGCACGGCCAGGCGTACGACTTCGTACAGGCCGAAGCCGCACAGGGCCACCGCGAAGCCGAGGACCGGGGTGCCGCCCGCCGCGGCGAGCGGCAGGAAGACGCCGTCCGCCTGGCCGAACGCGATCTTGCCCCAGGGGAAGCCGTGGAAGGGCAAGCGCGCGCGTGCCGCCTCTCCGGCGATCCACAGAGCGGCCGCCCAGACCGGCCGGCCGGGCAGCTTCGACACCGCGGCGACCCCCGCACCGACCAGCGCCACGAAGATCGCCTCGATCGCGACCAGGGCCAGCCAGGGCCCCGGGCCGACCTCCACGCCGGTCCACACCAGCAGCGGCAGCAGGAAGCCGAGACCGAAGAGGTAGCCGAGACCGAGGCCCGCCTTCCAGTCGCGGCCGCGCAGCACCCAACCGAAGACGGCGAAGGCCGGCAGGGCCAGCCACCACAGGGTGCGCGGCGGGAAACTGACGTAGAGCAGCACTCCGGAGAGCGCCGCGGCGGCGGCCGGGACGAGGCGCAGGAGCCGCGCCCCGCGCGTTGCGGGCACGGATTCGGGCCGTGTCCGGTCCGACTCGTCCACGGAGGTTGCGGTGACGGTCACTGTGGGAGTGTACGGCGGCTGACCTTGGCGCCGACAGCGCGGTCGGCCGGGTCCCGGTCAGCGCTTCCCCGGCCGGTCTGCCACAACGTTCCTGCGCAACTCGGTCCGACTCGTCCACAAACCGTCCGTCAGCCGTTACGGTGTGCCGAAGTCTTTGTCGTACGGGCCGGTAACGCCCGCGACGACCGGGACCTCACAGGTCGGGGGCGACCGGTTCGGGGGGGGGGCGGGGTGGGTTCCACGGGGATGACGTCTGTGGCCGGTCCGGAGGAGGACGGCGACAGACGAAACGTTTCTGACTCGGCCGGCGTCGTGATCCTCGGGACCTGCGCCATCTGGTCCCTGATCACGGCGGGTGCGCAGGGCGGCCGCCCGGAGGGCGTGCTGCTCGCGGTACTGGCCGTGGCCGCCGGCTATGCCGCGGGGCGGATGTGCGGAGCGCTCCTGCCCGTGGCCGCGCCCTGCGCCGGGGCCCTGGCCGGACTCGGCCTGACGGTGGCCATGCCACGCGTCGCGCCCGGGCCCGAGCTCGTCACGCCGCTCGGACACACCGGCGCCACCGCCGCTCTGCTGACCCTGTCCGCGGGTGCCGCGTGCTGCGCCGTCTGGTCCGCCGAGGCCCCGGCCCTGCGGCTCTCCCTGGGCGCGTTGGCCGCCGGGATCGCGGTGACCGCGGCCGTCCTCGGCTCGGTGGGCGGTTTCGTGTCCTGTGTCGTGGTGCTGCTGTGCTCACTCGCCGCGGGCCGGATGCGCCACCGCGGCCCGGGCCTCGCTGGGCTGGCCCTGGCCACGGCCCTGGTGACCGGCCTGACCTGGGCGGTCGCCGGGAGGGCGGTGCCGGACGGGCTCGCCGTGTCCCTGGAGGGCCGGCTGACCGAGCACCGGGTGGAGCTGTGGCACGACGCGCTGCGCATGGCGCACCAGGAGGCGGCCCTGGGCGTCGGCCCCGGCCGTTTCGGGGAGCACAGCACGACGGCGCAGACACTGGTGTCCGACGGCAAGCCGCACTCGGCGCCGCTGCAGCAGGCGGCCGAGCAGGGAGTCCTCGGCGTGGCCCTGCTGGCGGCGGCCTTCGGCTGGGAGCTGTACGCGCTGTGGCGCTCCCGGCGTCCCACGCCGGTGGCTCTCACGGCGGGCGCGGCCCTGACGGCGCTGGCGGCGATCGCCTGCGTCGGCAACGCGCTGAGCTTCACGACGGTGTCGGTGGGCGCCGGACTGCTGGCGGGGCTGGCCACGGCACATCCCCTCGCCGAGGAGCCGGCGCGACGCGAGACGGACGTACGCCGTGGTGACCGTCTGGCTCCGTGACCTCGGTGCGACTTCAGCGCGCCGCGCCGGAGCGCAGCCGGGCCCGGATGACGCGTACGGCCGCCTCCGCGTCGTCCACGGTGATGGTGAACATGTGGCCGTCCCACAGGCGCAGCACGACGCCCTCGCCGCGTCGTACGACGACCGCGGTGCCCTTCTCGGGACGCCAGCGGTAGCCCCAGCCGCCCCAGTGGCGCGGGGTGACGTGCGGGTCGACCTCGGCGCCGGCGACGTGCGACAGCGGGATACGGCGGCGCGGCAGGCCCATGTGGCCGCAGCGCACTTCCAGGCACTCCTGGTCGACCTTGAGAGCCACGTGCACGAACGCGAGGGTACCGAAGAGGACGAGCAGCCCGGCCGCGATGCAGCCGACTACCGCCATCACCAGCGGGGCGATGCCGGACGTCCACGCCGAGTCGACGGCCAGCTCGATGCCGAGGGCCAGGCAGGCGGCGCCGACGAGCGCCAGCAGCCACTGGAACCGGTTCGAGGCTCGGCCGGTCCAGACGTCGGGGTGGTGGGTGTTCTCGTCGTGGGGATGGTCCCTCATGTCTATGAGACTACTCAGGTTTCGCTGCGCGGGTAGCTCGTCGCGGAGGGTGACTGAGCCGGGCCGAGGCGCAGTGGACGCGAGACGTCCGCATCATCCGTATCCGCCGGCTGCGAGCCAGACCGAGGAGTGCCTCTCGGTCACCGGGCAGGGGTGACCGCCTGGAGGAGCCTGCCCTCCTCGTAGGCCAGGGCGGGCTCGGGCAGGGCGCCCTCGCGTCCGCTCAGCAGCACGGTCAAAGTTCCGTCTGCGGTGGCCCGGGGAGCGGGCTGCTCGCCGAGCCGACGCAGCGCCTGGGCGGCGACCGCGCCCGCCGAGCCGTGCAGGACGAGCGGCGGGAAGCCGGGGCGCTGCACCGCGGTGCGGATGCGGTCGGAGACGAGTTCGTAGTGGGTGCAGCCCAGAACCACGGTCGTCACCTCGTCGGGGGTCAGCGCCGCCGCGGCGGACACGGCGGCCTCGATGGCCGCCTCGTCCGCGTGCTCCACCGCCTCGGCGAGGCCGTAGCAGGGGACCTCGGTGACCGCCACGCCGTCGGCGAACTCCTCGATGAGACCGCACTGGTAGGGGCTGCCCGTGGTGGCGGGCGTCGCCCAGATCGCGACGGGCCCGCCGCCGGCCGCGGCCGGCTTGATCGCCGGAACCGTGCCGATGACCGGGATGCCGGGTTCGAGGCGGGCGCGCAGGGTGGGCAGCGCGTGCACGGTGGCGGTGTTGCAGCCGATGATCAGGGCGTCGGGCCGGTGCGCGGCGGCGGCCTCGGCGACGGCCAGGGCGCGCCGGGTGAGGTCCTCGGGGGTCCTCGGGCCCCAGGGCATGCCGTCGGGGTCGAGGGAGAGTACGAGATCGGCGTCGGGGCGCAGACGCCGTACCGCGGCGGTGGCCGCCAGCAGACCGATTCCTGAGTCCATGAGCGCGATCTTCACCCGGTCACGATAGACGATGCGCTCTTGGAGACCGGCCCGGTGGGGCAGACTGCGCGCGTGAGCGCCATCGTGTGGACTGCCGCCGGATCACTCGTCGCCTGGCTGTGGCTGCTGCTCGGCCAGGGCTTGTTCTGGCGCACGGACGTCGGACTGCCGACACGGCGGGAACCGGACGACTGGCCTGCCGTCTGCGTCGTCGTACCGGCACGCGACGAGGCCGCGGTGCTGCCGGCGAGCCTGCCGTCGCTGCTCGCCCAGGAGTATCCGGGGCGGGCGGAGGTCTTCCTCGTCGACGACGGCAGTTCGGACGGCACCGGGGAGCTCGCGCGGGAGCTGGCGCGGCGGCACGGCGGGCTGCCGCTGACGGTGTCCTCGCCCGGCGAGCCGCCCGCGGGCTGGACCGGGAAGCTCTGGGCGGTACGTCACGGCATCGGCCTGGCACGCGCGCGTGGCCCCGAATACCTGCTGTTGACCGACGCCGACATCGCCCACGCGCCGGACAGTCTGCGGCAGTTGGTCGCGGCGGCGCGCACGGGAGGCTTCGACGTCGTCTCCCAGATGGCCCGGCTGCGGGTGGAGAGCATGTGGGAGCGGCTCGTCGTGCCCGCCTTCGTGTATTTCTTCGCGCAGCTCTATCCGTTCCGCCGGATCGGCCGGAGGACGGCGCGTACGGCGGCCGCGGCGGGCGGTTGCGTGCTGCTGCGCACCGAGGCGGCCGAGCGGGCGCGGATCCCGGACGCCATCCGGCACGCCGTCATCGACGACGTGGCGCTCGCGCGGGCCGTCAAGGGCGGGGGCGGTCACATCTGGCTGGGGCTGGCGGAGCGGGTGGACAGCGTGCGTCCGTATCCGCGGCTGCACGACCTGTGGCGGATGGTGTCGCGGAGCGCGTACGCGCAGTTGCGGCACAACCTTCTGCTGCTGGCCGCCACGGTTGCCGGGCTCGCGTTGGTCTACCTGGTGCCGCCGGTGGCCGTGCTCGTGGGTGTGGCCGTGGGGAGTACGGCGGCCGCGGTCGTCGGTGGTCTCGCGTGGCTGGTGATGACCGGGACGTACGTCCCGATGCTCCGGTACTACCGCCAGCCCCTGTGGCTCGCTCCTCTGCTGCCGTTCACCGCTTTCCTGTACCTCCTCATGACGGTCGATTCCGCCGTGCAGCACTACAGGGGACGCGGTGCGGCCTGGAAGGGCCGTACCTACGCGCGCCCGGACGCCGTCGTCGGGGACGAGAGCTGAGGGTTCACTTCCGGCCGGGGGTCCAGTTCATGCCCCACCCGTACGCGTGGTCCACGGTCCTTTGAGGGCTCACACCCCGTTCGGGCACCAGGTAGCGGGCCTCGCGCCGGACAACCAGGTCGCTGCCGGTGTTGGTGATCAGGGCGAGTGCGCAGACCGTGGAGGGGACGGTGCACTCGTCGAGGGAGAAGTCGATCGGGGCGCCGTGCTGCGGCCGGAGGGTGACCGTGGCGTGCAGGTCGGCGAAGGAGCGCGCCCCTTCGTAGATGGTCACGAAGATGAGGATGCGCCGGAAGGCCTGCTTGTGGTCGAGGTTGACGGTGAGGTTCTCGCCGCTCTCAAGGGCGCCCGTGCGGTCGTCGCCGTCGAGGTGGATGTACGGGGGCCGGTGCAGGGCGCCGAAGGCGTTGCCGAGGGACTGGACGACTCCCTTGCTGCCGTCGGTGAGTTCGTACAGGGCGCACAGGTCGAGGTCGAGGTCCGTGTGCGTGGCCACCGAGCGGCCCATCTTGCCGGCCCACCCGGAGAACTGCTTGCGCACCTGCCAGTTGAGGTTCACCCGCAGCGCGCCCGAGGTGCCGCCCTGCTTGGTCAGCGAGACGGACGGGGCCGCCTTGGTGAGCGTCACCTTGGTCAGGCGCACCGGCGCCGAAGAGGGCGGCGGGGGTGAAGAGGACGGCGGGGGCGCGACCGGCGCCGGGGCGGTCGCGGGTGCGGCCTGCTGGGGCTCGTCCACGGTGATCCCGAAGTCGGTGGCGAGGCCCTCGAGCCCGCTCCCGTAGCCCTGGCCCACGGCACGAAATTTCCACGCCCCTTGACGGCGATAGAACTCGCCGAGCACGAAAGCGGTTTCCACGGTGGCTCCCGCGCTGTCGAAACGGGCGACCACCGCGTCCTGGGCGGCGTCACGGACCTCGATGTAGAGGTCCGGCACGGCCGCGAACGTACCGCCGTCCGCCGAGGCGGCGAGGACGACGGTCTCGACGGACTGCTCCACGCGCGCGAGGTCGACGACGAGAGTGTCGGTCACCCTGCCGCCCTCGTCCCGTTTGCCCTCGTGCCGGACAGCGCCGGAGGAGTGCGCGGGCTGGTTGTAGAAGACGAAGTCGGCGTCGGAACGGACCTTTCCGCCCACCAGCAGCAGCGCCGACGCGTCCACGTCGGGCACGCCCGGTCCGGAACGCCGGCCCAATTCGACGCGCAGTGCCGTCGTCGGCACCGGAACATTCGACCCTTTCGGCATTGACATGTCCGCCCCCATCGCGACTCACGGCGCAGGCCGCATCCCGGCAGCCCATCGGATTGTCTGAACTCTCAACATAATCCCCGGGCCGATGAAGTCCCATGAAGTGCGCGGGAACCCCGGCGGCCAACCACTGGTAACCCGCCAGGAACTCGGCCTTTACATGAGAAACGCTCTGCTCGCGCCCCATTTTGCCGAGTTCGCTCGCATTAGGGATCCCGCGTCACTGCCGACACGGAAAACAACCCTCTTATCGGTCTCCCCAACCAGCACATCGTGGGCTTAACTTATGTGCCATGACCTCCCCCCGCTCCACTTATGGCGGCGGCTACTACTCCGCCTCCTTCCCGGACACTCCGATCTACGACAAGCTCGTGGCCGAGCGGGGTACCCCGCAGATCGCCCCGATCCGGGTCCCCGCGGCGTACGACATGCCGGGCAGCCACCTGCCCGCGCTGCCGTCGGCGCTGCCCGCCCTGCCGGCGGGCCCGTCCCAGCCCTCCTACGGCTATCCGCAGGCCCAGCAGCCGGCCCCGTTGCAGCAGGCGCCCGCGGCGTACATCCCGCAGCAGGCCGGCGCGCCGCGCGGTTACCCCGGTGCGCAACCGCAGCAGCCGCGGCCGGCGGGCCCCGGCATGGGCACGGGCTACGAGGCGATGCGCCCCGCGGCTCCCCGGCCCCCGCAGACTCCGTACCAGGAGCCCTACAACAACCAGCAGCAGTACCGCGGGTACTGATTCCTCCCCAGGCTGTCCGTGCCACCTGGCACGATGACCGCATGGGGAACCCGCAGCTGCAGTCCATCCATGTCCATCCGGTCAAGGCGTTCCGGGGCCTGGCGCCCCGGCAGGCCGTCGTGGAGCCCTGGGGGCTGGCCGGAGACCGGCGCTGGATGCTGATCGACGACGGGGGAAAGGTCGTCACACAACGCGAGCACCCGCGCCTCGCTCTTGCCGCCGCCGAGCTCGTGCCCGACGGCGGCGTTCGGCTGTCCGCGCCCGGCATGGACCCGTTGGCGGTGCCCGTGCCGCGATCGGGCGGCACCGTGCCGGTGAACGTCTTCCGCGACAAGGTCGAAGTCGTTCCGGCCGAGGGCGATGCCGCACACACCTGGTGCAGCACGTATCTGGGCGTCGGCACACGCCTGGTCCACATGGACGATCCGGCCACGTGTCGGCCCGTCGACCCGGAGTTCGCGCTGCCGGGCGAGACCGTCTCGTTCGCCGACGGCTACCCGCTGCTGCTCACCACGGTGGCCTCGCTCGACGCCCTCAACTCCCTGATCGCCCAGGGCGGTCACGCTCAGGAGGGCCCCCTGCCCATGAACCGTTTCCGGCCGAACGTGGTCGTGGTGGGCACCGCCGCCTGGGCCGAGGACGACTGGTCGCGCGTGGCCATCGGCGAGGTCGCCTTCCGCGTCGCCAAGAGGTGCGGTCGGTGCGTGGTGACCACGACCGACCAGTCCACCGCCGAGCGCGGCAAGGAACCCCTGCACACCCTCGGACGGCACCGCCGCATCGGCGGCAAGCTGGTCTTCGGACAGAACCTGGTGCCCGAATCCGGCGGCAGGATCCGGCTCGGTGATCCGGTGACCGTCCTCGACTAGCTCGAACAGGCGGTCCGCTCCTGTCGGGATCCCGGGAACCCGTCCCGGGGCCCCGGGCGTTGGGCTCCGTGAGAAGTTCATGAGAGGACCCGGGCACAGGTGATTTCGCTCTCTCTTTGACCGGGCTCCCGCGTGAACGGCTCCGCCGGGGTTATCACGGAGCGGGAAGGGGGTGCGGGACGGTGCGAGCGATCAGCGGACTCTGGCGCTGGCGGCGCAACCCGTTGCGCCGCACGACCGATCTGGTCGAGGCCTGGGTGGCCCTGGTGGCCGTGCTGCTGATCCTGGTCGTCGGGCCCGTGAGCGGCGCGCTCGTCGGTGGCGTCGCCCAGGACGCCCTGCAGCGCTCCGTCCGGGAGCAGCGCGAGTCCCGTCACCTGGTGACGGCCACCGTGGTCCGCAAGCTGGACCGCTCCCCGCTGGACGCCGACCCCGAGGCCGCCTCCGGCCGGGACGTGCGCAGCCGGGTGCTCGCCGACTGGACCGCCCCGGACGGCACCGCGCACCACGGCACGGTCATCGCGAGCCTTCAGAAACCGCGCCCCGGCGACCACTTCACGATATGGACGGACCAGCACGGGCGCATGGTGGCCCGGCCGCTGGACTCCGCCACGGCGGCGACCCATGCCGTCCTCGCCGGCTTCGGCGCGGCCCTGCTGACCGCGGGCCTCGTCGAGGGCGGCAGGAGGCTGATGGTGTGGCGCATGGTCCGCCGCCGGTACGCCCGTTGGGACCAGGCATGGGACCGGGCGGGTCCGGACTGGGGCAGGACCGGCACCGGCAGCTGACAGCCTTCCGGCTCTGGTCAACCCACCGCCTGCGCGCACGCTACGGTGGACCGGCCGAACTCTTCGGATCAACCCGCGCGCGAGGGAGCTGCGGGGGCGCGCCCCGAAGGCAAGCGAACCATGAGAACCACGAGGTGGGGGCACAGCAACGCCATGGCACAGGGCACGGTCCAGGTGACGCACACCGGCACATCGAGGTGGCGGCGCCGCACGGGTGAGTACGCATCGCTCGCCGCCGCCCTGGAGGCCGCGGCCGACGGCGACGTCCTCACCATCGCCCCCGGGACCTACCGGGAGAACCTCGTCGTGCAGCGGGCGGTGACCCTGCGCGGCCCTGAGGGCTCCCCCGGCTCCGTGCGGATCGCGCCCCTGGACGGGGTGCCGCTGACCGTGTGCGCCTCGGCGGTGGTCCAGGACCTGCATGTGGAGGGCCAGGACGCGGCCGCGCCCGCCCTGCTCGTCGAGGAGGGCACACCGGAACTCGCGGACATCCGGATCGTCACGCGGTCGGCGGCCGGGATCGAGGTGCGTGGCGGCGCACGGCCGACCGTCCGGCGCTGCACCGTCGACAACCCGGCCGGCATCGGCATCGCCGTACTCGACGGCGGGGGCGGCGTGTTCGAGGACTGCGAGATCGTCGCGGCCGGACAGGCGGGCGTCGCGGTGCGCGGGGGCGCGCACCCCCGGCTGGAGCGCTGCCGGGTGCACCACGCCTCGGGCGTGGGCCTGTCGGCGACCGGCGAGAACTCCGCGCTGGAGGCGGTGGGTTGCGAGGTCTACGAGGTGAGGGGCAGCGGCGTCCAGGTCACGGGCCGGGCCACCGCGCACCTCACCGACTGCGATGTGCACCGCACCACCGCCGACGGCGTCACGCTCGACACGGACGCGGTACTGACGCTGGCCGACTGCCGTATCCACGACATCCCGGAGAACGCGGTCGACCTGCGCTCCCGTTCCGTCCTCACCCTGACTCGGACGACGGTGCGTCAGTTCGGGCGCAACGGCCTGTCGGTGTGGGATCCGGGCACGCGCGTGGACGCCAACCAGTGCGAGATCTTCGACAGCACGGGCGACTACCCGGCCGTCTGGGTCAGCGACGGCGCCACGGCCGTACTGGACTCCTGCCGGGTGCACGACGTGCCGGACGCCCTGTTCGTCCTCGACCGCGGCTCACGCGCGGACGTCGTCGACAGCGACCTGTCTCAGGTGCGCAACACGGCCGTGTCGGTGAGCGACGGCGCCACCGCGCAGCTGGACGACTGCCGGATCCGGGAGGCGGCGACGGGCGCCTGGTTCCGCGACCACGGCAGCGGCGGCACCCTCAACAACTGCACCGTGGACGGCACGCAGACCGGCGTGATCGTCACCAAGGGCGCCGACCCGACGATAGAGCGCTGCACGGTCGACTCCCCCGCCGAAGCGGGCTTCTACGTCTCCGCGGGCGGCCGGGGCAGCTTCCTGAACTGCCGGGTGACGGGCAGCGGCGGCTACGGCTTCCATGTGATCGACGGCTGCCGTACGACGCTGAAGAAGTGCCGCACCGAGCGGTGCGCGCGCGGCGGGTACGAATTCGCGGACGGCGGCCCGGACGCGGCGTCCGGGGCGGGCCCCGTGGTCGAGGACTGCACGAGCGACGAAAGCGCGGGCGTGCGGCAGCCGGCCGCGACCGAGACCGCCGTGCAGACGGCGGGCCGCTCCCCCGGCCTGCTCGGCTCGATTCCCGGCCAGCGCAGCACCGAGCAGGAGCCGCTGATCATGCCCGCGGAGCCGGAGAAGCCGGCGCGGACCTCGAAGGCCGTGCTCGGTGAACTGGACGCGCTGGTGGGCCTGGACAGCGTCAAGCGCGAGGTGCGGGCGCTCACCGACATGATCGAGGTGGGCCGGCGCCGGCAGCAGGCGGGCCTGAAGGCGGCGTCGGTCAAGCGCCACCTGGTCTTCACGGGCTCCCCCGGCACCGGCAAGACGACGGTCGCCCGTCTCTACGGCGAGATCCTCGCCTCCCTCGGCGTGCTGGAGAAGGGCCATCTCGTCGAGGTGTCCCGCGTCGATCTGGTCGGCGAGCACATCGGTTCCACGGCGATCCGCACCCAGGAGGCCTTCGATCGGGCGCGCGGCGGTGTGCTGTTCATCGATGAGGCGTACGCGCTGTCGCCGGAGGACTCGGGCCGTGACTTCGGCAAGGAGGCCATCGACACGCTGGTGAAGCTGATGGAGGACCACCGGGACGCGGTCGTGGTGATCGTCGCGGGCTACACGGCAGAGATGGAACGGTTCCTGTCCGTGAACCCGGGTGTGGCCTCCCGCTTCTCCCGGACCATCACCTTCAGCGACTACGGCCCCGAGGAGCTGCTGCGAATCGTGGAACAGCAGGCCGAGGAGCACGAGTACCGGCTGGCACCGGGCGCGACGGAGGCCCTGCTGAAGTACTTCACGGCGCTCCCCAAGGGACCGGCGTTCGGCAACGGCCGCACCGCCCGGCAGACCTTCGAGGCGATGGTGGAGCGGCACGCGAGCCGTGTCGCCCAGGTCGACGACCCGAGCACCGACGACCTGACGCTGCTCTACGCGGAGGACCTGCCGGAGCTGTCCTAGGCCCTGTCGTCACATTCCCGTCGTCCGCCCGAAGGGCGGGCCCAGCGCCCGCCGCGGTAGCGAGTGGTGTCGCTGTAGGTGTGTGCTCTCGGCGTGCCGGGCGCAGGTCCTCGTACTGGTCGTACGTGGGTCTGTGCCCGGTGCGGCGAGTGGGGGCACCTCCCCGCCCTTGAGGCAGTGGGGGAGCGTGCATGGCGTCGCGGGGGAGGCGGGAATTTGACGACAGGGCCTAGGGGGTGTTTTGAAAGTCCTGTGCGGTGCCCGCGGTGTTCGGTGCGCGCCCTCGGCGTGCCGGACGAAGGCCCTCGTAGCGGAGCTACTTGGGTCTTTGGCCGGTGCGGCGAGGGTGCGTGCCGGGCGCCGTGGGTGCTGTGCGGGACTTTCAAAACACCCCCTAGGCCCCTCCCCCGGGCCGCGGCGCCGGGACCTCCGACCGCAGCCGGGCCAGCAGTCGTTGCCGTTCCTCGGCGAAGGCCGGGTCCGCCTGGTAGTCGGAGTGGCCGAGGACGGGCGCCGGCAGCGGATGCTGATCGGTACGGCCGTACTCCAGGGGGTCCTTGAGCGATTCCCGGTCCACCTCGGGGCCGCAGTCGCCGGACAGGCGGACGGGGCCGCCGATGGGGTCGGTGCGCCGGTGCAGGTTGCGCCAGCAGTCGACGTCGTGGTGCAGGGCGCTGAGCGCGGCCGGTCCGAAGTGGGCGGGGAACCAGCGGCCGTAGAGGCGCTCCAGCGGTGAGCCGTAGGTCAGGAGCGCGACGCGTTTGCGGACGGACGGCTTCAGCTGCCAGGCCGCGGCGGCGGCGAGCACGCTGCCCTGCGAGTGCCCGGAGATCACCAGGCGGCCGCCGGTCGAGGCGGTCCAGGTCGCCATCCGCCAGGTCAGGTCGGGCACCGCGCGCTCGGCGTAGCAGGGCGGGGCGAAGGGGTGGGCGGCGCGCGGCCAGAAGGTGCCGACGTCCCAGAGGATGCCGATGGTGCGCCGGGCGGAGGGGTCCTTGTAGGCGCGCCGGCCCCAGGTGACGAACAGTATGAAGCCGAGTCCGATCAGCCAGGAGCCCAGCGCCTGGGCGGTCTCGGCGGCGCCCTCGACGAAGGCGGGGGTTGGATGAGCGGCCTCACTGGGTGTCTTGTCGGTGGTCAGGGCGCCCACCAGGGCCCCGGCGGCCAGGAGCAGGGTCGTGGTGGAAGTGACGGCGACGAGGAGGGGCCCTCGGTCGGTGAGGGTTGCCATCGCTCGGGTGCGCGCGATACGGCGGGTGCGGGTGGTGTCCTTGGGCTCGCCGGGGTAGTCCCGTTCCACCACAGCCAGTTCGGCCCGGCGCAGCAGCCAGGTCCGCCATCCCAGCCAGCCGCACAGCACCAGCAGCACGACGAGCAGCGGCGGGATCACGGACGCCTGCCAGGTCAGCAGGACCGGTGGGCCGGGGATGTTCGTGCCGGTGCCGTCCAGCCAGTCGGCGACACGCTGGGACACGCCGCCGGACATCACACCGCCGAGCGCACAGGCCAGCATGGCGACGGCGGGCCCGCCCAGGCCGCGTATCGCGGCGCGTGGATCGGGATGGGCGCGGTGCAGCACGTGGGCGACGACTCCGAGGACGATCACCAGCAGGCCCTGGACGAGGGCGATGGCGCCGAAGGTCGTGTCCCCCGGCAGCCGGCCGGCCGACTCCCACCCCGGGCGCTCCCAGCCGGCGTAGACCGCGGCGAGGACGAGCAGGACGAGGGCGGCGAGCGGCAGTTGCCGTACGAGGCGGGCGTCGAGCTCCTGGTCGAGGCGGTTCTCGCTGCGGCCCCGTCGGCAGACCACCCCCACCACGGCCACGGCGGCGACGACGAGCGCCACTTCCAGCAGGCGGCCCAGTACGTCGAGCGGCACGGGCCCGCCGGGGCGGTGGTCGAAGCGTGCGGCCGATGTGCCGACCGCCGCGGCGACCGTCAGCAGTCCGGCGGCGGTGTGGGCCGCACGCAGCCGGGCCACCAGACGGCGGCCGTACCAGAAGCCGGGTCGGCCGAGGGCGGTGCGGCTGCTCTCCTCGTCGGCCTCGGGGGTGCGGGTCATGGGCTGCTGGGACTCGTACGCGCTCCAGGTGCGATGGGAGAGGTACCACAGCAGGCCCGTGAGCGCGGCCGGGACCAGCGCCGCGAGGGCGAGGCGGCGGCCGGGCATGCTCCACCAGCCGTCGTCGGAGACGGTGGGCGAGAGGAAGCCGAGCCAGGAGTGCCGCTCGGTGCATTCGTGCGTGCCCGCGCACTGCCAGGCCGCGAGGTCGAGGGCGACCTCGCAGGCGGCGGCGACCAGCAGCACGGTCAGGGTCAGTGCCGTGAGCCGCACCAGCAGTCCGTACAGGCGCACCGTCCGTTTGCGGCCCCGCGCGGTGGGGCGCATCCAGTGCGCGAGGTTGACGACCATGAACGGCAGCAGCAACAGCCACAGGGCGCGGGTGCCGTTGCCGGAGGTGAGGTTGCACCACACGTACGCCTCGGGCACCGGACGGCCGCGGTAGTCGTCCGGTCTGCTCTCCGCGTCGGCGTCCTCCGCACGGCGGAAGACGGCCGCCGTGTCGTCGCCGGTGACGCGCACCGTGCGCGGATCGTCGAGCATCTTCTCGGGCGTGGTGCCGCCCACTCCGTGGACCAGGAGTTCCAGGGCGGTTCCGGCTTCCTCGGGCCGGGCGGCGGAGTCGTCCACCGCACCGGTCGGGACACGTTCCTGCGCACGTTCCACTGTTTCGCACTTCCCCCGTGACGCGCCGTAAGCATCTGTCCGTGCGGGCACAAGGATCTCCGCTAGTCGCGTTCCGCACACCCCTCGTCACAGAATTTCCCCGATCCGTGTGATTGTCGTGACTCGGATGTGGCCCGGGTGACATGCGCGCGTCGGGGCAGTCGGTGCCGCGACCCGCCCCGGCCCGTGCAAGGATGGGACGTCCGCGCACCCCAGACGGGCGAAATGTCCTCGTGGATGGGGGTCCCCCCGGCTCGAGCGGAGTCGAGAGCTGGGGGAGGGTGCGCGGGGTGTGTCGGACGGCTTGAGGCGAAAGGACCGGAGCGTACGTGAGCGAGAATCAGAACCTCCTCGCGGAGCAGCGGCGCGCCCTGATCCTGGACGAGGTCCGGCGCCGCGGCGGCGTCCGCGTCAACGAGCTCACTCGCAAGCTGGGCGTGTCGGACATGACCGTACGGCGCGACCTCGACGCGCTCGCCCGGCAGGGCGTGCTGGAGAAGGTGCACGGCGGCGCTGTACCGGTGGTCGAGGCGAGCACGCACGAGCCGGGCTTCGAGGCCAAGTCGGGTCTGGAGCTGACCGCCAAGGAGGACATCGCGCGGGCCGCGGCGGAGCTGGTCGCGCCGGGCAGCGCGATCGCACTGTCGGGCGGTACGACGACGTACGCGCTGGCGCACCAGCTGGTCGACGTGCCGGACCTGACCGTCGTCACCAACTCGGTGCGGGTGGCCGACGTGTTCCACGCGGCGCAGCGCACCTCCGGGCCCCGGCAGGGCGCGGCCACGGTGGTGCTGACGGGCGGGGTGCGCACGCCGTCCGACTCGCTGGTGGGGCCGGTGGCCGACCAGGCGATCGCGGCGCTCCACTTCGACGTGCTGTTCCTCGGGGTGCACGGGATATCGGTCGAGGCCGGTCTGTCGACGCCGAACCTCGCGGAGGCCGAGACCAACCGCCGGCTGGTGCAGTCGGCACGGCGGGTCGTGGTCGTCGCCGACCACACCAAGTGGGGGACGGTGGGCCTGAGTTCGTTCGCGGCGCTGGAGCAGGTCGACACGCTGGTGACGGACGCCGGGCTGCCCGCCGAGGCACGCGCGGAGATCTCGGAGCATCTGCGGCGGCTGATGGTGGCGGGTGAGCCCGACGAGGCGGTACAGACAGGTGACTGACCGTCAGCTAAGGTGACGCTGCCCGGTCAACCGCCCGCCTCCTCGAGGAGGTTTCGTCCATGGCTCGCCGTCTGCGTCCGGTGGGGATCGAGTTCCTCGGGACCGCACCCGTTCGGCTGGTGTTCGCGCGGGAGATCTCCGCGTCTCCCGAGGCGGTCTTCCGCGCGCTCGCCGAGGACGTGCCCGGCTGGACCGAGTGGTTCGCGGCGGTGACGCTGGCCCGGCCCCTGGAAGACGGCGCCCGGCGCGAGATCCGGCTCAAGGGCGGGACGCGGTTTCAGGAGACGATCCTCACCGCCAAGGAACCCGAGGTGTACGCCTATCGCGTCGACGTGACCAACGCGCCGGGCGCCCGCGCGCTGGTAGAGGAGTGGCGGCTCGCGCCGGCCGGCACCGGCACCCGGGTCCGGTGGACGTTCGCCGCGGACGGGACGGCGCCGTTCCGTCTTGTGCTGCCCCTGGCCCGGGCGGGACTCGGACGGGCCTTCCGCGACGCCGTCACCTCACTGGACCGGCGGCTGGCCAACCGCTAGTGCCCCGGCAGGCAACGTTTGCCCGTTAAGGAGCGGCGTCCGGTGCGTGCTCTCGGCGTGCCGGCCGGAAGCCCTCGTACTGGACGTACTTGGGCTTTCGGCCGGTGCGGCGAGAGTGCGTGCCGGGCGTCGCGACGGGGCGAACGTTGCCTGTCGGGGCACTAGTCAGTCCGGCCAGACGCCCGTCTCCAGCAGGGAGGTGATCGCCGCCGTGTACGGCGTGATGTCCAGGCCCTGTTCGGCGAGCCAGGTGTCCGAGTAGTACTTGTCCAGGTAGCGGTCGCCCGGGTCGCACAGCAGCGTCACCACGCTGCCCTGCCGCCCCTCGGCCACCATCTCGGCGACGATCTTCAGCGCGCTCCACAGCCCGGTGCCGGTGGACCCGCCCGCCTTGCGGCCGATGGCCTGCTCCAGGGCCCGTACGGCGGCGACACTGGCCGCGTCAGGGACCTTCATCATCCGGTCGATCGCGCCGGGCACGAAGCTGGGCTCCATGCGCGGGCGGCCGATGCCCTCGATGCGCGAGCCGCAGTCGAAGGTGACGTCCGGATCCCCCGTGGTCCAGCCCTCGAAGAAACACGAGTTCTCCGGATCGGCGACACAGATGCGGGTGTCGTGCTGCGTGTAGTGGACGTAGCGCGCGAGGGTCGCGGAGGTGCCGCCGGTGCCGGCCGTGGCGACGATCCACGCGGGCTCCGGGAACCGCTCCAGACGCAGCTGGCGGAAGATCGACTCGGCGATGTTGTTGTTGCCGCGCCAGTCCGTGGCCCGTTCGGCGTAGGTGAACTGGTCCATGTAGTGGCCGCCCGTGTCCGCCGCGAGGCGGGCCGACTCCTCATACATCGTGCGGGGGTCGTCGACGTAGTGGCACTGCCCGCCATGGAACTCGATCAGGCGGATCTTCTCGGCGCTCGTCGTGCGGGGCATGACCGCGATGAAGGGCACGCCGATCAGCTTGGCGAAGTACGCCTCGGACACGGCCGTCGAGCCGCTGGAAGCCTCGATCACCGGGCGGCCGGGCCGGATCCAGCCATTGCACAGGCCGTACAGGAACAGCGAGCGGGCGAGGCGGTGCTTGAGGCTCCCGGTGGGGTGGGTCGACTCGTCCTTCAGGTACAGGTCGATGCCCCATTTCTCCGGCAACGGGAAGCGGAGCAGGTGCGTGTCGGCCGAGCGGTTGGCGTCGGCCTGCACCTTGCGGACGGCTTCTTTGAGCCAGCCGCGGTAGAGGACGTCCGTGTGGTCGACGTCGAGGGTTTCGCCGGTCCGGGTCTTTGAGGGCGTACTCACGGCGGGGCTCCTTAAGGCTGCGCGCCGACGGCGCCTCGCGCGGCCGACACATCGATCATAGACATCTCCCGCACGCTTCCCACCTGCATAAACACACCTTTGAGCGCCTCAAAGGCACCCCTGGGGACAGGCAGGCGCACAGGCGTGGGGGCGCATTCGCGCGAGTGCTCCGGGCGCCCTCGGCGAGGCGGTCATGTGTACTGGTGCTCGACGCCGGTGGCGGGCAGACTGCCGGACGGGACGTGGATCCCGAGCGGGGGCGCACACTGGATCACGACACGAACGGGACATCGGTCCCGCGAGAGCGCGGGCCGGCACACCGACGCACACAAGGGGGCGGGAGCGCATGGCGGAGCCGGAGTTCAGGGCCACGGGCGTGCGGATCGGGAAGCGGCTGCGCTCGCTGACCCGGGCCGGACAGGTCCGGATCAGCGGCGGCAGGCTCGAGCTGCTCACCAGTTACGGCAGCGAGATCGACAGCGCGCCGGTGCAGGCGGTGCGCGCCTCCAAGCCCTGGTTCGCCCCCGACGACCGGGCGCTCGCGGACCTCAACGGCAAGCGGTACCTGCTGACCCTGGGCGACCACGACCCCGCTCCGGGCGAGCCGGGGCTGCCCGCGGCACGCCGGTTCATCGAGGCCGTACGGAGGGCCGCGGGGCGTAGCGGCTAGACCGCCGTACTGTGCGATCGGCTCCGCCGGCCGTATCCGCGGTCGCCCCGCCGGTCGTACCCGCGTCGCCCCATCGGCTGTATCTGCGGTCGCCACGCCGACCGCGAGTTGCGGGACCGCACCCCCTGAGCCACGCTGGTCTCACGTCACTCTGGGTTTACCGGCGATTACGCTGCGAACCAGCCGCCGGCCACGACAGCAGGCGGCCGTGTCACGCAGGCACTCTGCTGGATCGATCCGAACTTCGTGTTCTTCCGGACCTCTACGTCGGGGAGTCGCAGCCGTGATCAGTCACCCAAGCAGGCACTGCACGGTGGAGCTCCAAGCCCTGCCGTCGCGGATCGGCCAGGTCCGCAGAATCGTATCGGCGCAGTTGCGCTACTGGCACCTGGATCCCCTCATAGACCGGGCCGCGCTCGGTGTGACAGAGCTGTTGACCAACGTCCACCGGCATGCCCAGCCCGACAAGACGTGCACCGTGGAGATCGAGCTGCTGCTCGACCGGCTCATGGTCTCGGTGCGCGACCACGACCCGCGTCTGCCGGTCGTCGCGGATATCCACGACATCAAGGACACCAAGGACGCCGACGCGCTCGCCACCTGCGGGCGCGGGCTCGCGATGGTCGCCGCGGTCAGCGAGAGCTGGGGCGTGCGGCCGGACGGCGACTCCGGCAAGGTCGTGTGGTTCACCCTGCCGACGCCCTCGTCCACGCCGGCGGGTGCGGCGCGCCCGCTGCGGCGCGCGATCACAGAGAAGCACGCACACCAGTTCGCGAAGGTCGATCACGTGGACGACCTGCACAGGCCCGAACACGCTCCCGCCCGGTCCGCCGTTGTCGGCTGACCGGGCGGTGACCTACCTTCTTTTGGCTCGGTCGCCTGCGGGGCGCTCTGTGCCGGTGTCGAGAGCCCGACCGTGCTCGACCCTTCGGGCCTCCGCGCTCCCCCACTCTCGACTTCGCTCGAGCGGGGGGACCCCCATGGGCTCTCGACACCGGCGCGCCCCTCCGGCTCCCTCGCGGCCGACGCGTTGGGACAGTGGGCGTTGGTGGGCCCTTGAGCCTCGAACAGACGGTGTCGCCGCCGCCGTACACCTTCACGGCGTCGACGACCCGGGCGGCCGGCAGCGTGCTGGTGGTGGCGGTCGTCGTGGTCATGCCGCACCGCCCTTCGCCGCCGGGCCGAACTGCTCGTCCAGGACGGACAGCCGGCGCCAGTACTCGTCCTCGTCGATCTCGCCGGCGGCGAAACGGCGGCCGAGCACGGCGATCGGCGAGTCGCCGGACGGGCGGGGGTCGGCCATGGCACGCCATGGTCCGCGTCGGCCGCGCCCGACGGTGCGGCGCAGGACGGTGACGACGCCGATCACGACGGCCGCCCAGATCAGCGGGAAGAACAGGGTCCACGGGCCGGGGCCACCGTCCCAGTGCGCCAGGGTCTGCATCTCGGGTCATCTCCTAGGTGGGTCTTCCGGTGATGCCTCGAGACTCCCGCCGGGGAGGGGTCCGGGTCGTCGTACGGCCAGCGGCAGTGGGCGTACCTCCTGGGGAGTGCGTCGTCGTGCAGGCCCTGCTCCCCCGCGCCTCGACTTCTGTAACTACTAGTATGTACAGTGACTGCATGAGCACCTCGGAGCGACTGATCGAGTCCACCCGTGAGCTGCTGTGGGAGCGCGGCTACGTGGGCACCAGCCCCAAGGCCATCCTGGAGCGCGCGGGCGCCGGACAGGGCAGCATGTACCACCACTTCAAGGGGAAGCCGGATCTCGCCCTGGCCGCGATCCGGCGGACGGCCGAGGAGTTGCGGGCTACCGCAGAGGGAGTACTCGCCGGACCGGGCACGCCGTACGAACGGATCGAGGCCTATCTGCGGCGCGAGCGGGACGTGCTGCGCGGCTGCCCGATCGGCCGGCTGACGATGGACCCGGACGTCATCGCTGACGACGAGTTGCGCGCACCCGTCGACGAGACGCTGGACTGGATCCGCGAACGGCTCGCCGGGATCGTCGAGGAGGGCAAGGAGCAGGGCCAGTTCGCGCCCTCGCTGGACGGCGAGGAGATCGCCGCTGCAGTCCTGGCCGCCGTGCAGGGCGGTTACGTCCTCGCCCGCGCGTCCGGTTCACCCGCCGCGTTCGACGTGGGCGTCCGAGGGCTGCTCTCATTGCTCGCCGCGCAGAAGCCCCATACCCCCTAAAGGAGTTCACGCCTGTGCATGCCATGCAGTACGAACTCACCCTGCCCGCCGACTACGACATGGACATCATCCGCGGCCGCGTCTCCCGCGTCGGGCATCTGCTCGACGACTGGGAGGGGCTCGGTTGCAAGGCGTACCTGATGCGCGAGCGCGGCACCTACGGCTCGCCGGTGAACCAGTACGCGCCCTTCTATCTGTGGAACACCGTTGAGGGCATGAACTCCTTCCTCTGGGGAGGCGGCTTCCAGGGGCTTGGCAACGACTTCGGGCGGCCCTCGGTGCGGCAGTGGACGGGGGTGGCGTACGAGGAGGACGGCGCGATCGGCTCGCGCGCGCGGGTGGCGGTGCGGCGCCGGCAACCCGTGCCGGAGGGCGTGGAGTTGGCGGCGTTCATGGAGGACGCCGTGGGCGAGACCGGGCGGCTGGCCGGGGAGGACGGGGCGGTGCTCGCGGCGGCCGCCGTGGATACCGGTCGCTGGGAGCTGGTCCACTTCTCGCTCTGGGAGGACGAGACGCCCAAGGCGGACGGTGACGTGTTCGAGGTGCTGCATCTGTCGGCGCCGGGGCGGGACCGGCTGTCACGGGGCCGGCAGTGGTGAGCACGGTCCGTACGGTGCTCGGGGACGTGTTACCCGAACACCTGGGGGTGTGCGACGCGCACGACCACCTGTTCTTCGGCAGTCCCCAACTACCCGGCCAGGAGCTGCACAGCGTCTCCGCGGCCCGTGCCGAGCTGGCCGCGTTCCGTGCGCTCGGCGGCGGCAGCGTGGTGCAGTGGACGCCGTACGGGCTGGGACGGCGGGCCGCCGATCTGCCTCCCCTGTCCCGGGAGACCGGAGTCCACCTCGTCGCCGCGACCGGACTGCACCAAGCCGTGCACTACGACGACGACACGCTCGCCGGGCTGCGCGGCAGGCTTGCCGAGGTCTTCGTCGCCGAACTGACCGAGGGCATCGGCACGTCGGGGGTCCGCGCGGGCCTGATCAAGGTCGCGGGTGGTTTCCACGCCCTCGACGCGCACGCCCGCTGGACCATGGCCGCGGCGGCCGAGGCCCACCACGCCACGGGGGCGCCCATCGCCGTCCACCTGGAGCTGGGCACCGGTGCCCTGGACGTACTGGAGCTGCTGTGCGGGGAGTTGGGCGTGCCGCCGCGGCGGGTGATCCTGGGCCACCTCAACCGCTCCCCCGACACCGAGACGCACCGCCGGGCCGCGGAGACGGGCTGCCATCTCGCCTTCGACGGCCCGTCCCGCGCCCACCACGCCACGGACTGGCGCATGCCGGACGCCGTACGGGCGCTCGCCGACGCGGGCCACGGCGACCGTCTGCTGCTCGGCGCCGACACCACGACCGCGGCGGCCCGCTCGGTGGACGGCGGCCCGGGAATGCCGTACCTGCTGCGCGGGGTGCGGCCGCGGCTCGCCCTCGCCCTGGGCGAGGAGCTGGTTCGGCGCATCCTGACGGAGAATCCGGGGCGGGCGTTCGCCGTGGAGTGGCACTGACGTTTTCGACAGTGGGATGGGGCCTAGGAAGCACTCCTGCCGAGGTCGAGCCGTCCCACGCGGGCCACGTTCTCCCGGTCCTCCGCATCCTCGCTGGCCTCGGCGGCGAACCAGGCGTCGAGGATCTCCTTGAGGAGCGGCTCGGACGTCAGCCGGAGGCTGAGGGCGAGCACGTTGGCGTCGTTCCAGCGGCGGGCGCCGTCCGCGGTGTAGGCGTCCGTGCACAGGGCCGCCCGCACGCCGGGCACCTTGTTCGCGGCGATCGAGGCGCCGGTGCCGGTCCAGCAGCACACGACCGCCTGGTCGGCCGTTCCGGCGGCGACCTCGCGGGCGGCCGCCTCCGAGCAGGCGGCCCACTGGGGGTCGTCACCAGGAGCGAGCGCTCCGTGGGTCATCACGTCGTGGCCGCGCTCGCGCAATTGCGTGACGAGGGAGCGCGCCACGGGTTCGTCCATGTCGGAGGAGACGGAGATCCGCATGCCTCCGAGACTACTTCGTGGCTCAGGCTGCCAGCGCGCCGAGCGGATCGTCCAGGACCGGCTGCCACGCCAGTTCCGCCGCGCCGACCAGGCTGTTGTGGTCCAGGGTGCACGCCAGGATCGGCACGCCGCCGCTCTGCCCCCACAGGCTGCGGTCGGCGACGACAGCGCGCAGGCGGTCCGGGTCGGCGTCGAGCAGGGTGCGGTGCAGGCCACCGAGGATGATGCGGTCCGGGTTGAGGATGTTCACCAGGCCGGCCAGGCCCAGGCCCAGGCGGTCGATCAGGGCTTCCGTGGCGGTGCGGACGGCCGGGTCGGCCGAGTGGCCGCGGATCAGGTCGATGGCCTGCTGGAGCAGGGAGACCTCGGGGCCCGGGTCGCGTCCCGCGGCGGTGAGGAAGGCCAGCGGATCGGCCTCGACGTCGAGGCAGCCACGGCTGCCGCAGTGGCAGGGGCGGCCCTCGGGGTTGACGGTGAGGTGGCCGACCTCGAGCGCCAGGCCGGAACTGCCGGTGTGCAGGCGCCCGTCAAGGACCAGTGCGCCGCCCACGCCCCGGTGTCCGGTGGCCACGCACAGCAGGTCCCGGGCGCCGCGGCCCGCGCCGTGCCGGTGCTCGGCGAGCGCGGCGAGGTTGACGTCGTTGCCCGCGAACGCCGGTCCGGTGATCTGGGCCTCGCGGACGCGCTCCGCGAAGATGCGGCGCACGGGCGCGCCGACGGGCCACGCCAGGTGCAGGGGGTTGAGCGCGAGTCCGTCCGGTTCGGCCACCGCGGACGGGACGGCGAGTCCCGCGCCCACGCAGCGCCGCCCGGTCGTGCGCAGCAGTTCGGCTCCGGCCTCCACCACCGATCCCAGGACCTTCGCGGGGTCGGCGTCGACGGTCTCGCAGCCG
>NZ_NTGE01000168.1 GCF_002291145.1 Streptomyces sp. SA15 | reverse complement strand
GGGTATCAACATATCTGGCGTTGACTTTTGGCACGCTGTTGAGTTCTCAAGGAACGGACGCTTCCTTTGTACTCACCCGAGAGACTCTCTCGCGGCTTTCCTCCGGGCGCTTCCCTTCGGTCTTGCGTTTCCGACTCTATCAGTGTTTTTCCGACTCTCTGGCCACCGTCCTGCGGGCATGCAGAAGGCGACCCCGAGATAGGATCTGACAAGTTGGGTGCTGCCGGGCAAGGACGCCAGGTTGCGTCGCTCATCCCCAAGCAGGAGTACGACTGTACACGGGGCCGAAGAGCAGGCGCAAATCGATTGGAGGTATGGTCTAGACCTCTAAGAGAGGGCTCTCATGCGGAACCGGATCTTCCTCTGACATACCCTGCTCAACAGCGCGCCGTCCTGGACAGGTCCAACGGCGCTCCTCTGAATCTCCACCCCTGGGAGGCTTCCCATGACCACCGTGACGTCCCCTCTTGCCGGACGCGTCATCGGACTGGCAGCCGTGCCGGATCCGGTCTTCTCCGGGGCCATGGTCGGCCCGGGCACGGCCATCGACCCCGTACGTGAGCCTTCCGAGGCTGTCGCGCCCGTGGACGGAGTCATCGTCTCGCTGCACCCACACGCTTTCGTCGTCGTCGACGAGCAAGGACACGGCGTACTCGTCCACCTCGGCATCGACACGGTGCAGCTCAACGGTGAGGGCTTCGAGCTGCTCGTGAACAAGGGCGACAACGTCACGCGCGGTCAGAGCGTGGTGCGCTGGAACCCGGCCGCGGTCGAGGCCGCCGGCAAATCTCCGGTCTGCCCGGTCGTGGCGCTGGAGGCCACGGCCGAGGCGCTCGCCGAGTTCCGTGAGGACGGCGATGTTAAAGCAGGCGACAGTCTCTTCCTCTGGAAGTGACATCGGCGCCGTCGCATGACGGTAAGTAGGGACAACCATCGCGGCGGCGGGACCCGCCGCACTATCGGAGACGGGTGAGATGGAGACAACTCTGCGAGGCGTCGGCGTGAGCCACGGTGTGGCCATCGGCGAGGTTCGGCACATGGGAACGGCGGTGCTCGAACCGCCTGCCAAGCAGATTCCGGCGGAGGACGCGGAGCGTGAACAGGGGCGCGCCCGCAAGGCCGTGGAAGCTGTGGCGGCCGACCTGATGGCGCGCGGCAATCTGGCGGGGGGCGAAGCCCAGGCGGTGCTCGAAGCGCAGGCCATGATGGCTCAGGATCCCGAGCTGATGGCTGACGTGGAGCGGCGTATCGCGGTCGGAAGTACGGCCGAGCGGGCGGTGTACGACGCTTTCGCCGCCTACCGGGCTCTGCTGGCCGGCGCGGGTGAGTACCTCGCGGGTCGGGTGGCCGACCTGGATGACGTGCGGAATCGTATCGTCGCCCGGTTGCTCGGAGTGCCGATGCCGGGTGTTCCGGACAGCGACGAGCCGTACGTCCTTATTGCGCGTGACCTCGCACCTGCCGACACGGCGCTGCTGGACCCGGCTCTGGTCCTCGGTTTCGTCACCGAGGAGGGCGGGCCGACCAGCCACAGCGCGATTCTGGCGCGGGCGCTCGGTGTTCCGGCTGTGGTGGCGCTGCCCGGCGCGGGTGAGATCGCCGAGGGCACGATGATCGCCGTGGACGGGAGCACGGGCGAGATCTTCGTGAATCCCAGCGACGAGAGGAAGGCGCGGCTGGAGGCCGAGGCCGCCGAGCGCAAGGCAGCGCTGGCCGCTTCGACCGGTCCGGGGGCCACCTCCGACGGTCACAAGGTGCCGCTGCTGGCCAATGTCGGTGGTCCGGCCGACGTGCCGGCTGCCGTCGAGGCCGGGGCTGAGGGTGTGGGGCTTTTCCGTACCGAGTTCCTCTTCCTCGACGACAGCAAGAACGCTCCTTCGGAGGAGAAGCAGGTCGAGGCCTACCGGCAGGTTCTCGAAGCGTTCCCCGAGGGCCGCGTCGTCGTGCGTGTGCTGGACGCGGGTGCGGACAAGCCGTTGGACTTCCTCACGCCGGCCGACGAACCGAATCCGGCGCTGGGCGTGCGTGGTCTGCGGACGCTGCTCGACCACCCCGAGGTGCTGCGTACGCAGCTGACGGCGCTGGCGAAGGCCGCCGATGGACTGCCGGTCTACCTGGAGGTGATGGCCCCGATGGTGGCGGACCGCGCCGATGCCAAGGCGTTCGCGGACGCGTGCCGTGAGGCGGGGTTGCAGGCGAAGTTCGGCGCGATGGTGGAGATTCCGTCGGCCGCGCTGCGGGCGCGGTCGATCCTGCAGGAGGTCGAGTTCCTGTCACTGGGGACCAACGACCTCGCGCAGTACACCTTCGCCGCGGACCGTCAGGTGGGTGCGGTATCCCGTCTGCAGGATCCGTGGCAGCCCGCGCTGCTCGACCTGGTCGCGCTGTCCGCCGAGGCGGCGAAGGCCGAGGGCAAGAGCTGTGGTGTGTGCGGTGAGGCCGCTTCCGACCCGCTGCTCGCGTGTGTGCTGACCGGTCTCGGTGTCACCTCGCTTTCCATGGGTGCGGCTTCGCTTCCTTATGTCCGGGCGACGCTGGCGAAGTACACGCTGGCGCAGTGTGAGCGGGCCGCGGCGGCCGCGCGGGCGGCGGACAGTGCCGAGGAGGCGCGCAGCGCGGCCCAGGCGGTGCTGTCGGGCGAGTAGGCGGGCCGGGCCTGCTGTCGGCCTTCGGTGAGGGGCGCTCCGCGCTGGGTGGAGCGCCCCTTTGGTGTTCAGTGGTGGTGCCCGGGCGTCTGTCCCTCGTCTGCGATGTCGGGCGGCGCGCAGTAGTCGACGTCCGATTCGGGCGAGATGAGGTCACCGGATTCGACGTCGGTGCAGTAGGCGTCGAAGACTTCTCCGGCCGTGAGGGGTTCGAGGCACTCGCCGCGCAGGCGCCAGCCGTAGATGCGGTCGGGGTTGCCGGGGGTGCTGGTGCGCATCACCAGTCCGCCCGGGCTCTGGGTACCGAGGGCGAGGGCCAGGACGGTGGTGAATTCGAGGGCTTCGGCCTCGTCGAGTTGGGTGGCTCCGTCGGTGTCCTCGTGGGCGTGGAGAACGGCGACGAGTGTTTCCGGCGTACCGGTGACGCTGCAGACGAGGTGTCGGTCGCCCGGCTGGGCCGTCTCGAGGATGCGGACGAGGACGTGGGAGGCGCGGACGAAGGCCGCGCGGCCGATGTCCTCCCCGCAGGAAGCACATGAACCGAGGCGGGCGAGCAGCGTGCTCGCGTATTCCCAGGTGGCCTGTCGGACCGCTTCGTCGACGAGGGCCGGTACGAGGTCGGCCAGAGGCTGGCCTTCGTAGGGGATGGCCGGGCCGGTGGTCGCGAGCTCGGCCGTGAAGCGTGTGCGGCTCGACGGGATGTCGGGGTCGAGGCCGGCGTCCGCACAGAACTCGGCGTATTCCTCCGGGTCGAAGAGAGCGACCGTGGTGTGGCTGCCTTGGGAGGCGCGTGTCCTGAGGAGATCTTCGACTTGTCGGAGGTAGGTCGTATGGTCGTCGAAGGTGAACGTGCGGTAGCGCCGCATCGCTCGGAAGTCGTGTTCGTCGGTCAGCAGGCCGATCGTGCCGGCGATTTCGCGGCGCAGGACGCGTCGCATGGTCTGGTGGTCGGTGTGCGCCATGTTTCCCCCTGTACGCAGTCGATCAATGCTCACTCACAGTAATCGGCGGCACTGACAATGGCGTCCCGCGGCGGTTGCGATGGCCGCGATGACAGCGAGTGGTCCCACGCTGCGCCGGATGGACCGGGCGAGGCCGTGGACGCCGGGGTAGGCGCCGAGTGAGGTGTCGGTGCCCGCGGTGGGACCCGCTGGGTGGCGGTGAGGGGTCCGCCCATGGCCGTGCCTCGCACCCCGCGAGGCCGCCGCGGGCCCGGTCGGCGTTGGCGACGGTTCGCTGGGCGGCCTGGTAGCGGACGCGGTCCGGTCAGCGACGCGGGTGGCGTAGAGCCTGGTGAGGACGTTCGCGGCGCTGTCGCCCGTGCGCTCCAGTGAACGCTGACCGGCGCAGGGCTGACCCGCTGGGTGCACGGGCGGACGGTGAGCAAGTTCCTGGGCACCGACCCCGCGGTGCGGCCCTGTGTGCGGCTGGTGGGTCGTGGCGGGGTGCGTTGTCGGTCTGTCTGTGGGCGTCGGTCAGGCGCGCTTGCGTGCCAGGTCCTCGTAGAAGTGGAGCAGGTCGAGGTTGTCGATGGAGCCCGGGTTGACGGCCTTCTCCAAGGGAGTGCCCTGGAGCAGGCGCTTCACGGGAACCTCGATGCGCTTTCCGGTGAGGGTGTGCGGGATGCCGGGGACCTCGATGATCTCGTCGGGGACGTGGCGGGGTGAGAGCTGTTCCCGGATGGTCTGCTTGATGCGGTTCAGGAGCGCCTCGTCGAGGACTGCTCCGGGGGCCAGGTGTACGAAGAGGGGCATCCAGTAGCCGCCGTCGGGCTGCTCGATGCCGATGACCAGGGATTCCTTGATTTCTGGAAGGCGTTCGACGGCTTCGTAGATGTCGGCCGAACCCATGCGCACGCCTTGGCGGTTGAGCGTCGAGTCGGAACGGCCGTGGATGACGACGGAGCCGCGTGAGGTGACGGTGATCCAGTCGCCGTGGCGCCACACTCCGGGGTAGGTGTCGAAGTAGCTGTCGTGGTAGCGGCTGCCGTCCGGGTCGTTCCAGAAGTAGATCGGCATGGACGGCATGGGATTGGTGACCACGAGCTCGCCGACCTCGTCGATCAGGGGTTTGCCGCTCGGGTCCCAGGACTGCAGGTCGGTGCCCAGCCCGGGCGCCTGGAGCTCGCCGATGTACACGGGGAGGGTTGGTACGGCTCCTGCGAAACAGGAGCACACATCCGTGCCGCCGCTGACGGACGCGATCCACAGGTCGTCGCGGACCTCGTCGTGCAGCCAGCGGAACCCGTCGGGTGGGAGGGGCGATCCGGTGGTGGCGACGCACTGGACCTGGGAGAGGTCGTGGTCGCGGCCGGGGTGCACGCCGGCCTTGCGGCAGGCCATGACGTACGCGGCCGACGTGCCGTACAGCGTGGCCCGGGTCCGTTCTGCGACCCGCCACTGGGCGCCTGCGTCCGGGTAGCCGGGGCTGCCGTCGTAGAGGACGATCGTCGTGCCGGTGAGGAGGCCGGAGACGAGGAAGTTCCACATCATCCAGCCGGTCGACGTGTACCAGAAGAAACGGTCCTCGGGACCGAGGTCGCAGTGCAGTCCGAGCTGTTTGAGGTGCTCGATCAGGATGCCGCCCTGGGACTGGACGATGGCCTTGGGCAGGCCGGTCGTGCCGGAGGAGTAGAGCACCCACAGGGGGTGGTCGAAGGGCACCTGTTCGAAGACTGGATCCACGTCGGCGCTCGTCAGGGCCGACCACTCCAGGGCGCCATCGGGAGCTTCGGTGCCGAGGAGGGGGATGTGGACGACGGCGCGCAGGGTGGGCAGTTCGCGGCGCAGTTCGGCGATGGTGTCGCGGCGGTCGTGCTCCTTGCCGCCGTAGCGGTAGCCGTCGATGGTGAACAGAACAACCGGTTCCACCTGCTGGAAGCGGTCGAGGACGCTGCGGGCGCCGAAGTCGGGAGCGCAGGAGGTCCAGACGCCGCCCACGGCGGCCGTGGCGAGGAAGGCGACGACGGCCTGCGGGATGTTCGGGAGATAGCCGCTGACACGGTCTCCGGGGCGTACGCCGAGGGCGCGCAGCTCGGCGGACAGGGAGCCGACCTGGCGGCGCAGCTCGGACCAGGTCACCGGGCGCGACTCGTGGGTTTCGTCGACATACAGGAGTGCCGGTTGGTACGTACGGGTCTCGCTCGCGCGCAGGGCGTGCTCGGCGTAGTTCAGGGTCGCGCCGGGAAACCACTGGGCGCCGGGCATCGAGCGGTCGGCGAGCACGCGGGCGTAGGGGGTCGAGAACCGTACGTCGAACCATTCCGTGACGGCTTTCCAGAATGTGTCCAGTTCGTCGACGGACCAGCGGTGCAGTGCGGCGTAGCCGCCCTCGGACGGGGCGCCGTGGTGCTCGGCTGCCCAGGCCTGGAACCTGGTGACCTGTGCCTGGGCGATGCGTTCTGGATCGGGGTGCCAGAGCGGCTGGGGGTTCACGGTCGACATGGGGCGGCTCCCGGACTGTGCGCGTCGTGTGCGTCCTCCGCGCACGGGCTGGATGTGCGCGTGACGCGGCTGACACGGACGATGCCATGTGATCGACTCCTGCACCAGGGTGTGCCCCACATAGTCCGTGTCGTGAAGATGTGGTCCCAGCACGGGTGAACGGCAGCTGAACGACACGCACGCGTGGCGTCGTCGATGACAGGCTGAGCAGCATGGATGGTCGTGGCCTGATGCGTTCGGTGAAGACGGTCGGTTCGGCAGGGGCGGCCCGGGGGTTGCGTACCGTTCGCGCCGCGTGGCGCAGGAGGCGTGCCGATGCCGCGGGGCTGCCGCAGCGGGGAGCCGAGCTCGCGCGGGTACCGGGGCCCGTGCGGGAGGTCGAGCCCGGGCCCGGGGGCGGCGTCGTCCGGTTCAGTCGCTCCGAGCTGCGGATCGCTGTGGCCGCCAACGGGGCCGTCTTCTGGGGCTGGGACGGAGCCGGTCCCGAGCCGTCGTACGCGCTCGCCGGACGCTGCCCGGAGCCGGACCCCCGGGCGGTGCTGGAGCCGGACAAGGACGGCGGCTGGCGGGTGGTGGCGGAGCGGGTGACGGTCGTCGTCTCGCGGCACGGAGCGGTCGAGGTGCGTACGCCCGGTGGTGTGACCTTGCGCCGGGATCTGCCGCCCCGGTGGTGGGAGCCCGCGGGCGGCGGCCGGGCACGCTGGATGCAGCGGTCGGAGGTGGCCGCGGACGCGCGGTTCTTCGGGCTCGGGGGGCGGGCTTCGGGCCCCCGGCTGCGGGACGGGACGTACCGGCTGTGGAACACCGACCCGGGGCGTCCCTTCGGCCCCGGCGAGGATCCGTTGTACGTCACCATGCCCGTGCAGCTGGTGGTCGCGGATGCGGCCACGCATCTGGTGTTCCACGACACCTCGTGGGACGGCACGGTGACGCTGCGGGAGGGCGAGGAGGGCGCCGGATCCGGGCACGACCGGGCCGGCACGTCCGAGCTGCGCATGGACGGCGGTCCGCTGCGCTGCTGGCTGATCGTGGGCACCCCCGCGCGCGTGCTGCTCGCTTGGGCCTCTCTCACCGGTGCGGCCGCGCTGCCGCCCGCGTGGGCGCTCGGGCATCATCACGCGCGGTGGGGGTTCGGCAGTGAGCAGGAGGTGCGGCGGATCGTTTCGGGCTATCAGGAGCGTGGTCTGCCGCTCGACGCGGTCCATCTGGACATCGACCACTACGACGCCCACCAGGTGTTCACCGTCGACCAGGAGCGCTTCCCGAAGTTGCCGCAGCTGGCCGAGGAGCTGCGGCGGGAGGGGATCCGGCTGGTATCGATCGTCGATCCTGCGGTCAAGGACGCCCCTGGGAATGCCGTGTTCGACGGCGGGATGGACGAGGACGTGTTCGTGCGGGACGCGGCGGGACGGCTCGTGCGAGGCGTCGTGTGGCCCGGTGATGCGGTGTATCCGGATTTCACGCACGCGCGCGTGCGGCGGTGGTGGGGGCGCCTCTACGAGGAGCGGCTGGCCCAGGGCTTCTCGGGCTTCTGGCACGACATGAACGAGCCCACCTCGTTCACCGCGTTCGGGGAGTCGACGCTGCCGCGGTCGGCCCGGCACTCGTTGGAGGGTCGCGACGGTGACCATCGCGAGGCGCATAACGTCTATGGGCTGTGCATGGCCCAGGCCGGCTACGTAGGGCTGCGCGAGCTGGCGCCTCAGGAGCGGCCCTTCGTCTTCTCACGCTCCGGCTGGGTGGGCATGCAGCGCTACGGGGGCACGTGGTCCGGTGACGTGGCCACGGGGTGGCCCGGGTTGCGGGCCTCACTGTCGCTGGTCATGGGGCTGGGGCTGTGCGGGGTGCCGTACTCGGGGCCGGACGTGGGCGGCTTCGACGGGAGTCCGTCGCCCGAGCTGTATCTGCGGTGGCTCCAACTGGGCGCGTATCTGCCGCTCTTCCGCACGCATGCGAGTCTGCGGGCCGGGCGCAGAGAGCCGTGGGAGTTCGGTGACGAGGTGCTGGAGCACGCGCGCGTGGCGCTCGTCGAACGCCGGCGGCTGCTGCCGTACTTCGTGACGCTGGCGCATCTGGCCCGGCGTACGGGAGCGCCCTATGTGCGGCCTCTGTGGTGGACGGCGCCCGAGGATCGTGCGCTGCGTGACTGTGAGGACGCCTTTCTGCTGGGCGACTGCCTGCTGGTGGCGCCGGTGCTCGACCCGGGTGCGGACCGGCGGGCGGTGCAGTTGCCGCGGGGGCGGTGGTACGACACGGTGACGGAGAAGGTGTACGAGGGTCCGGCTCAGGTGCTCGTGGACGCCCCCTTGTCGCGGATTCCGGTGCTCGTACGCGCGGGTGCCGTTGTGCCGGTACGCGGAGACGAGGGTGGGCTGGAGCTGGAGGTGTGGGCGCCCGCCCTGGGACGGACCGGGGGCGGGCTGGTCGTGCCGGACGCGGGCGACGGCTGGGACGAGCCGGAGATCGAACGCTATGTCACCCGCTGGGACGGTCGGCAGGTGGTGGTCGAGCGGGAGGGGGAGGACGGCGTGAGCGAGCCGCCTCACCCGGTGCGGGTACGAGGGCTCGGGGCGAGCTGAGGTCAGATGTACCGGCCCTCGAACCATGCCCGTACGGCCAGGGTGTGCAGCGGGAAGGCGAGCTCTTCCGGCCTGCGCAGCAGGTGGCGGCCCTCCGTCTCGTCCGTGGCGGCGGAGGGCGGCAGGCCGTCGGCCGGGCGCTCCGGCAGGAGCCCGAAGAGCAACAGGTGTCCGTCGGGCGAGCTCATCGCGTCGACGAGCCGTACGTCGCGGCTCGCCGCGTCGATGCCGGTCTCTTCCTTGAGCTCACGGACGACGGCCTGTCGCCAGTCCTCACGGTCGTCGATGTAGCCGCCGGGCAGTGCGGTGCCCCCGCGCGCGGGGGCGATGGTCCGGGTGATGACGACCAAGGCGGTGCCCTGTGTGTCGTACACGGGCTGGAGGGCCACCGCGACCGGGAGCGGATTGCGGTAGGCCACGGTGGCGCAGGCCGGGCAGGTACGGGGCCAGCCGGAGACGCCCTCTCCGTAGGGCGCTCCGCAGCTCGAACAGTGGGTGCCTGGCCCGGAGTTGTGGGTGGAGTGCTGAGATTCGGACACGCGCGGACTGTATCCGATCACTGGAAGGGCGTCTTCCGGGGGCTGCTCAGTGTTTCCCTGTGAGGGACTTCGAGGACACCGGGAAGTCGAAGTAGGTGTCGGGGTAGGGCTCGGGTTTGTACGTGTAGTGCCACCACTCCTCGGCGAGATTGACGAATCCGAGGCTCTCCAGGGTGCTCTTGAGCAGCAGTCGGTTGGCGCGCTGTGTGCCTTGGACGCGTGGGTCGATGGTGTGCGAGAGGGTGTCGAAGCAGTCGAATCCGGTGCCCATGTCGACGGAGTTGTCCGGGAATCGTTCCTCCTTGGGTGCGTAACAGGGCACCAGCGGCTCTCCGGGCAGGTACGGCCTGGTCGGCTTGGCGGGGAGCTTCACGATCGTGAGGTCCATGGTCGAGCCGCGGCTGTGGCCGGATTTCTCCGCGATGTAACCGTCCTCGAACAGACGGCTCTTGTCGACGTTCGGGTAGAACTCGCCCTTCATGGCTTGGTCGTCGAGGTCCTGGGCCCAGCGGACGAAGTGGTTCACGGCGCGCTGCGGCCGGTAGCAGTCGTACACCTTGAGGGTGTAGCCCTTGCGGAGCAGTTTCAGCTGCGCCTTGTGGAGCGCATTCGCGGCCGGCCGGGTGAGGATGCACAGGGGCTGCTGGTAGCCGTCGATGCGCTCGCCGACGAAGTTGTGCGGGGTGAAGTAGCGCATCTCCTGGATGATCGTCGGATCCACGGCTCTCAGGGCCACAAAGTCTGCGGGCGCCTTGGGCTCGGTGTGCCCCCGGGCGGTGGTGGATGCGGCGGTCATGGCCAGCAGGGCGGCGAGCATGGTGACCAGCCCGCGTACTGCGCCGGAGAGTCGTGTCATGTCCCCTGCATCTATCAGAGGCGCGTTCCATCAGGGAAGCGATCGGATGCAGTTCGCCTCCGAACGGAGGACTGCGACGGGTGCCCTGCCCATGGAACGCCACCCGTGGCACACTTCTGACGTTCCGTCAGATAGGCATCGGGGAGGAACCTTGTCGCGTGCACGTACGCCTGTGGTTGCCAGGTGGTTCGCCGGCGACGGAGGCGATTTCCGGCTCCTCGGCACACGTTGCTCGGCGTGCGCCTCGGTCTTCTTTCCCCGCGAGGACGCCCACTGCCGCAATCCCGGGTGCTCCGGCGGCGATCTGGAGGAGGTTCCGCTCTCGCAGCGCGGGCGCGTCTGGTCGTACACGGACAGCCGCTACCGCCCGCCGTCACCCTATGTGACCGATCCGGAACTTCCGTGGGAGCCGTACACGTTGATCGCTGTGGAGCTCGAGGCAGAACGGATGGTGGTACTGGGACAGGCGGTCCCCGGGATCACTGTCGCCGATCTGGCGGTGGGCATGGAGGTGGAGCTCGTGCCCGGCGTGCTCCATGAGGACGCGGAGACGGTCTGGACGACCTGGCAGTGGCGGCCGACGGGGGTGACGGCGTGACAGGAGAGGTGGCGGTGCTCGGCGCGGGCATGCACCCCTGGGGCAAATGGGGTCGCGGTTTCGTCGAGTACGGAGCGGTGGCAGCCCGCGCGGCACTCGCCGACGCGGGACTGGACTGGCGGGAGGTCGGCTCGATCGTCGGCGCGGACACCGTGCGCGGCGGCTATCCGGGGTATGTGGCGGGGGCGACGTTCGCGAAGGCGCTGGGCTGGCAGGGGGCCCGGGTCGCGAGTGTGTACGCGGCGTGCGCGTCGGGGGCGCAGGCCGTCGACATCGCGCGCGGGCAGATCCTTTCGGGCCTCGCGGACGTGGTGCTGGTGGTGGGCGCCGATGCCGCGCCGAAGGGCTTCTTCCGGCCCGCGGGTGGTGATCGGCCCGACGACCCGGACTGGCTGCGCTTCCGGGTGCTGGGAGCGACCAATCCGACGTACTTCGGGCTGTACGCGCGACGGCGGATGGCCGTACACGGGGACACACCGGAGGACTTCGCTCAGGTCAAGGTGAAGAACGCCGCCGTGGGCGCGCTGAATCCGTACGCGCGCTACCGCAAGCGGGTCACCGCCGAGGAGGTCGCCGCCTCGGCGGTGGTCGCCGATCCGCTGCGGCTGCTCGACATCTGCGCCACCTCGGACGGAGGCGCGGCTGTGGTGCTGTCCAGCATGGAGTTCGCGCGCCGGCGCGGGGTGGCCGACCCGGTGCGGATCAGGGCCGTGTCCACGGTGACGCCGCGTTACCCGAACACCGTGCTGGATCTGCCGGACATCGCGACGGACTCCGCGGTGGCGGCCGAGCCCGCCGCCGGGACGTACCGGGCGTCGATCGCGCGCGCCGCCTACGACGAGGCGGGTATCGGGCCCGAGGATCTGTCCCTCGCCGAGGTGTACGACCTGTCCACCGCCCTGGAGTTGCAGTGGTACGAGGATCTCGGGCTGTGCGGGGAGGGCGAGGGGGCGAAGCTGCTCCGGGAGGGTGCGACGGCCCTGGGTGGGCGAATACCGGTGAACACCAGTGGCGGGCTCGCCTCCTTCGGAGAGGCCGTTCCGGCGCAGGCGATCGCCCAGGTCTGCGAAGTGACCTGGCAGTTGAGGGGCGATGCGGGTGACCGGCAGGTCGCGGGGGCGCGCGTGGGCATCACCGCGAACCAGGGGTTGTTCGGGCACGGATCGGCGGTGATCGCGGTGCGGTGAGGATCCGGGGTCCGGGACGGGGCCGGATCGCCGTGGCCGGGCGGGCCAAGGGCGTGTCGCGAAGGGGCCGGGCGGGAGCAAGGGCTTTCTCGTACGCTGCGTGACCAACCCGGAATCGTGCGTGAACGTCTCATGAACTGGGCCTGGGCGTGCGCCGACAGCGCCATCATGCTCCCGTGCACTCCTGGACGGACACTCTCCGCTTCGCCTTCCAACCGGTGGTCAATCTGACGACCGGCGGGGTCGCGGGTTTGGAGATACTCGCCCGGCCGGAGACCGGCGACGTGCTGGCCGAGGCCCGTCGGGATCCCGAAATCGACGGTCGGCTCGCTGTGCTGGCGGTTCGTACGGCGGCTCGCCGGGAGACGCTGTTGCCGCTGCACGTCAACGTGTTCGCCGGCACCCTCGCCGATCTCGGCGGGCTGACTCCGCTGCACGACGCCGTGCGCGCGGTGGGGCGGCTGCCCTGGGAGGTGACGATCGACATCGGCCCGCCGTACACACACGTGCCCCAGCAGGCACTGCTGGAGGCGGTCGCCGGGCTGCGAGAGCAAGGCTTCCGGATCAGCGCGGACGGCGTCGGAGACGGGGACGTACCCCTGCGGCTGCTCATCGATCTCGCGCCCGACCTGGTGAAGCTGGACGCGTCGCTGCTGGCGCGGTCGCCGGCGGTACGCGCGATGCGGACGCTGTGCGACGAGATCGGCGCGCTGCTCGTCGTAGAGGGCGTGGAGACCGAGTTGCAGTGCGCGGCCGCGCTGTCGGCGGGTGCGCAGCTGGCGCAGGGCGAGCTGTTCGCGCCGCCGTCCCGGCTGCCCGCCGCAGACGTATACGTTCCGCCCCGCTCCGCCGACGCCGTCGGGACGCCTCGCTCGGGGCCGTCGGTGCGGGAGTTCGTACGGCCCGCGGCGCTGCTGCCCGCCACCGCGTCCGCAGGTCAGGTGCGGGCGCTGCTGACCGGCTCGCCCGACGTGTCCGGGGTGCTGCTCGTGGACCGGGACGGCGTGCCGGTGCGCTCGGTGCACCGGTCCCGCTTCCTGCTGTCCATGTCGGGACGCTACGGGCATGCCCTGTACGCGGATCGCCCCGCCGCCAAACTCGGCGACCCTCCCCGGACGGTGGGCGTCGACGCCACCGCGTGGGAGGTCCTGGACGTGGTGGCGGTGGGCGACCGGGACCGCACGTCGGACGACGTGGCCGTGGTCGACCGGTACGGCCGGTGCGTGGGCGTCGTACGGCTCGCGGATCTCGTACGGGCGCTGGCCGAGAGCCGGGTCGAGGAGGCGGCCGGGCTCAATCCGCTGACCCGGCTGCCGGGTTCGGACGCGATCACCGGCGAGGTGGACCGGCGGATCGCGGACGGGCGGGCGTTCGCCCTGAGTTGGCTGGACGTCGACCACTTCAAGCAGGTCAACGACGGGGCGGGGTTCGCGGCCGGCGACGAGTTGATCCGGTCGGTGGGGCGGGCGCTGCAGCATGCCGCGTCCGGCAGTACGCGCGTGGGCCACATCGGTGGGGACGACTTCCTGGTGCTGGCTGATCCGGAGGGTCTGGATCCGCTGGCCGCTTCCGTGTTGGACGTCCCCTGGGCGGCGGGAGGGCGTCCCGTCACGTTGTCCCTGGCCACGGTGTTGTGCATGCCGGGCAGTGTGACGGACCACCGGGAGGCGGCCGCCTGTCTGGCGCCGCTGAAGCAGGCCGCGAAGGCGTTGGACGGAGCGAGTTGGGTGCTGGGCCGTGCCGGGCTGGCCGGGCACGAGGTCCGTCGTGGATCGGGGGCGGCAACCGCGCGGGCGGGGTAGGCGGGGCGAACGCCAGGTGGACAGCCGTTGGCTCGGGATGCTCGGCGTCGAGACGGCCGCCTTCGAGCGCGGCCTCCGCGACCTGGCCCAGCTCGATCGAAGCTCCCGGCCAAGCCTGTCTGCCGGCTCCTGCGCGTCCGCGGCCTGTTCCTCGACGATCCGGAGTTCTCCCCGGGGCACCGACCTGGCGTGGATCGAGCCCGCCCGCGCTCCCCTGCCGGCCACCGTGGCGGGCGAAGTCGGCGTGTCGATGGGTGCGATGCGCGGTCAGCGCCGCCGCGAAGGGGAGCGCCGGGGCTGGGACGGCATCGGCCGCCACCTCTTCTGCCTGCAGCCGACTCTCACCGCCTGGACGCCGGACGGGATGGCCTGCCTGAGTGTGGCTGCACACCGACGTTCTCTTCCTCGCCTACGGCACTCGAAGCTGGGCGCGGCTCTCTGCGCCACACCCTCTGCCTGAAGCCGGCCGGGAGCTCGGCGGTGAGGCCCGTACTGCATGGGAGGTCAGCGCCTTCGGCGCTTCGGCGGAGATGCCGATGCCGGTCTCGCCATCACGCCGACGGCGGCCGGAGGCGAGCTGTCGCCGTGGCCGATCCGGCGGAGCGGACCTGGATCCGGTCTCCGGCGAGGAGGGCCGGGCCGCGGCCGTCTGCGAGCGGCTGGCGTTGCGCACGCGCACGGGGCGGCGTCAGGCCCCTGTTGTTGAGCGTGACAAGCGCCTGACCGTGCAGCCCTTCGGCAACGTGAACCGCAGCGCTACTCGATCACGTGCATAGGGCGAGCAGTTCACGGGTGTGTCGCTCAGCGCGGAGACGCGGCGATCCGTACGCGGTGGCTGTCCTTGTCGGAGAGGAACGACGCCAGCGCCCGCCCCTCCTCGGCGACGGTGGAGCGGTCGGCTCGGGAGAAGCGGCGCAGCGGGGTGACGATCACGGTGCCGGCCTCGACGCTCCAGGTCGCGGCGACCCGGCCGTCGACAAGGACGACGCGAGCGCCGGCGACCGACAGGCCGCGGTGGGCGTCGTCGACGATCCGGCTGCGGTCGTGGTAGCCGAGGAGCGCGTTGTCGAACGCCGGAAGGAACCGCACCGGGGCGGGTGTGTCGGGGTCGGGGCGCGGCTCGTCGGGGAGGTCCAACAGTTCCCGGCCTCGCTCGTCGCGGAAGGTGACCAGTTCCTCGCGTATCGCGGCGATCGCGGCCGGCAGCCCGGCGAGGCCGCACCAGGCACGCAGGTCGGCCGAGGCGGCGGGGCCGAACGCGACCAGATAACGCCGTACCAGCGCCTGGCCCACGGGATCGGAGCCGTCCGGGGACGGCGGGTCGATCTCGCGACCCAGCCAGGACGAGAGCAGGACGTTGCGCACTCCCGCCCTCGTCCGCCAGAGCCCGCGCGGCGGCAGCTGCGCCACCGGGACGAGGGCGGCGATCAGCATTTCACCCAGCGCCCGCGGCCCCGGTGTCGGCCAGCGCCCGGCGAGTGCCCGCGCGAGCTCGGTCATCGAGCGCGGCTCGCCGTCGGCCATCACCGCCCGGCCCGCCGCCGCGAGTTCGTCGAGATCCACCCCGTCGAGCTCGCGGCGGTACACCCCGAGCACCCGTTGACGCAGCATGGCGTCGTGGCGTGCCCGCCAGGCCAGAGCGTCCCCGGCGGTGACGAGGTGGACGGTGCGGCGCATGAGGTGGGTCCGCACCACGCGCCGCCCGATCAGCAGGTCCGAAAGCACCGACGGGTCGAACACGCGCAGCCGGGACCAGAGCCCGACGAACGGTTCCTGCGGTTCCTGCGCTTGCAGACCGCCGAGGTGCGCGACGGCGTCGAGGACCGGTACGTCGGCGCGATCGAGCAGCAACTGCCGGGCCAGCGTGGCGCGGCCCAGCGCCCGGGTGTCGAGAACGGTCATCGGGGCCATGCCTCGGCGCGCTCGTGGATACCGGTCCGCCCCAGCTCGCGCGTTTTCACGGTGACGCCTGCCCTGCAATTCCGTACAAGCCTTCAGGTCAGGACCGGACGGTCGGCGCACGGCCGCCGCCGGGTCCTGGTTCACCGCGTCCGGCGCGCAGCGCCGGGTCGGGGCGGTGGCCCGATCTGGTCGACATCCGTCACCGGTCAGGTGGACGCCTGCCCGTCGAGCGCCTCGCGCAGAATGTCCGCGTGCCCGGCGTGCTGGGCGGTCTCGGCGAAGACGTGCATCAGCACCCGGCGCACGCTGTGCACCGATCCCGGCTCGTGCCAAGGCGCCTCCGGCAGCGGGTGTGTCGCCGACAGGTCGGGGACGGAAGCGATGATCTTCTCGCTGCGGGCGGCGAGCTGCTCGTAGCTCTCGACGATCCCGGCCAGCGTCTCGCCGGGCAGCATCCGGAAGTCGTTCTGGTGGTCGATCATCCACTGTGGGATCTCGCGTGCGGTGCCGGCCGCGAGGTCGGCCCAGGTGACACGGCCGGGCAGGTCGTAACGCATCGCCGATGGACCCTCGAGCACGAAACGCATCCACGCTTCCTCCATGGACGCGACGTGCTTGATCAGCCCGCCCAGGCACAACGCGCTGACCGTCGGATACTCACCGGCCTGCTCGTCGCCGAGCCCGCGCGTCGTGTGGGTCAGGGCGGGATCGCGCGGTCGCTAGCGCGGCGAGCAGATCGGCCCGCTCGCCGTCGAGAGTGGAGGGAGCCGTGGTGGTGGCGGTCACGATGATGGAGTCCTTCTGATCGGTCTTGTTGTCCGGCACGGGACCACAGTCACAGGGGAAGCGGTCAGGGAGTGGCCGCTTCTCAAGGCAATCTGGGAATCATGCCGAAGACATCAGCGCGACTGCTGTCACTGCTCTCCCTGCTCCAGGCACGCCGGGACTGGCCGGGGGCGCTACTGGCCGAGCGGCTGGCGGTCAGCCCGCGTACCGTGCGCCGCGATGTCGACCGCTTGCGCGAGCTCGGCTACCCGATCGTGGCCACCAAAGGCCCCGACGGTGGGTACCGGCTCGACGCCGACGCGGAAATGCCGCCGCTGCTGTTCGACGACGAGCAGGCCGTCGCCCTCGCCGTCGCACTCCGGATCGCCACCACCACCGGCGCCGGCATCGAGGACGCCGCGGCACGTGCGCTGACCTCCGTCCGACAGGTCATGCCCGCACGGCTGCGCCGCCGGATCGACACGCTCCAGGTCACCGCCGTCGAACGGCCCACGACCCGGCCGAGCCCACAGGTCGACAGCAGCGTCCTCATAGCACTCAGCGCCGCCGTCCACGCCTGCGAAGTGCTGCGCTTCGACTACACGCCCACATTCCCACCCCGAGCCACCGAGAACGGCCGGACCGAGCCCCCCCTCCGCGCCGGGTGCAGCCCCACCACCTCGTCACCTGGGGCGCGCGCTGGTACCTCGTCGCCTGGGACCTCGACCGCGAGGACTGGCGTACCTTCCGCGCCGACCGGATCACGCCCCGCACCCCTGCAGGGCCGCGCTTCACCCCGCGCGAACTGCCCGGAGGCGACGTCGCCGCCTTCGTGGCCGGCAGGTTCCAGGGCTCCGACGGCTCGGGCCACTGGCCCTGCCGCGGCGATCCTCGCCCTGCCCGCCGCCGACGTGTCCGGTTACGCCCACGACGGAGTCGTAGAGGAACTCGGCCCGAACCGCTGCCGACTCGTCCTTGGCTCGTGGTCATGGCCCGGACTGGCCGCCACCATCGGCATGTTCGACACCGACATCGAGGTCGTCGGCCCGGCCGAGCTCAAGGACGCCTTCGCGCACATGGCGCGCCGCTGTGCCGACGCCGCAACCGGCGCACCCACCACGCCGCCGCCGATCCACTCAACCCGTCGCACGTCGACGCCTCGGACCGAACCCAGCGCGTCCAACTCCCGCAGATGGGCCAAGCGCTGCTTGGACTCACCCAGCGTAGGCAGCTTACCGACGTCTTGAGCCGGTCGAAGTCACCGCGTCTGAAGGTCGGTTCGACCAGCAGCAACCGGACCAGCCCGGTGCGGGCGGACCGATCCGGGCGTACGCATGCCCAACAACCGTTGCGTCGGCGACCTTGACGCTCCCTGGACGCAGGTGAACACTTCCGGTGTCAGTCGGCATCGCCGTACATTCTCGGCGTATTCAGGCACTGCGCCGCGCGGGTCCACCTGAGCCGAGGCCCGTACCCCCACGGGCGATTCGGCTACGACGGCACGCTCGTCGCGGACGCCGGGCGGGGCGCGGGATTCTCCCTGCCCTCGGCTGTTCGCCAAGGGAACCGCACCCTGCACGGAGGACCGGGGCCGAGCGTCCCGGGCCCGGGCCTAGGAGCCGCCATGAGCAATGGAGACATCTTCGTCGGCGAAGTCATCGGTACCGCGATCCTGATCCTTTTCGGCGCGGGCGTCTGCGCCGCCGTCACCCTCAGATACTCCAAGGCACGGGCCTCGGGGTGGATCGTGATCGCGTTCGGCTGGGGATTCGGCGTGCTGGCGGGCGCGTACACCGCCGCACCCCTCTCGGGTGGGCACCTTAATCCGGCCGTGACCCTCGGCATCGCCGTCGACACCGATGAGTGGGGCAAGGTCTGGGTCTATCTGCTGGGCCAGATGGTCGGGGCCATGCTCGGCGCCGTCCTGTGCTATCTCACGTACTTCGCCCAGTTCCAGGCCAATGTCCGGCAGACGGGCACCACCAAGGGCACGGCGGAGGAGCCGCTTCCGACGCTCGGCATCTTCTCCACCATCCCGGAGATCCGGAATCCGGTCGCCAACCTGATGACGGAGATCATCGCGACCGTCGGGCTCGTTCTGCCGATCCTCGCCTTCGGCCTCACCAAGGGGCTGGGCGAGTCCGGAACCCAGGTGCTGATCGTCGCGCTCCTGGTCGTCGGCATCGGCCTCTCCCTCGGCGGACCCACCGGCTACGCCATCAACCCGGCGCGCGACCTCGGCCCACGCATCGTGCACACCTTCCTGCCGATCCCCAACAAGGGGACCTCCGACTGGAGTTACGCCTGGATCCCGGTCGTCGGCCCACTGATCGGCGGAGCGCTCGCGGGTCTCATCTACAACGCGGCTTTCTGAGCCGATCTCCAAGTCGATATCCGAGCCGATATCCGAGCAGTCTTCTGAACCCAGCCCAAGGGGTAGCCATGACGGACAACGCCGAGAAGTACGTCGCCGCAATCGACCAGGGCACCACCTCCAGCCGCTGCATCGTCTTCGACCACAACGGCGCCATCGTCGCCGTCGACCAGCGCGAGCACCGCCAGATCTTTCCCAAGCCAGGCTGGGTGGAGCACGACGCCACCGAGATCTGGTCCAAGGTGCAGGCGGTGGTCGCCGGGGCGATCGCCAAGGCCGGGCTGCGCGCCGACCAGCTCAGCGCGCTCGGGATCACCAACCAGCGCGAAACGACGGTCCTGTGGGACCGCGCCACGGGCAAGCCCGTGCACAACGCGATCGTGTGGCAGGACACGCGCACCGCGGCACTGTGCAACCAACTGGGTGGCGCGGACGGGCAGGACCGTTTCCGCGAACAGACCGGGCTGCCGCTGGCCAGCTACTTCTCCGGCCCGAAGGCCGCCTGGCTGCTCGACAACGTGCCCGGGCTCCGGGCGCGGGCCGAGCGCGGCGAGATCGCCTTCGGCACCATCGACTCCTGGCTGATCTGGAATCTCACCGGCGGCACGGACGGCGGCCGGCACGTCACCGACGTGACCAACGCAGGGCGCACCCTGCTGATGAACCTGGAGACCCTTCAGTGGGACCAGTCCATCCTGGCCGCGATGAACGTGCCCGAGGCCGTCCTGCCCGAGATCAGGTCGTCCGCCGAGGTGTACGGCACTGCCGTGGGCCAACTCGCGGGCGTACCGGTCGCCTCCGCGCTGGGCGACCAGCAGGCGGCCGTGTTCGGGCAGGCCTGCTACGACGTGGGCACGGCGAAGAACACGTACGGCACGGGCAGCTTCCTGCTGCTCAACACCGGCAACCGACCGGTGTCGTCGAAGAGCGGGCTGCTGACGACGATGGGCTACAAGATCGGCAGTGAGGCACCTGTGTATTGCCTGGAGGGGTCGATCGCCATAACGGGCGCGCTGGTTCAGTGGTTCCGCGATCAACTCGGCATCATCCGCACCGCCGACGAGATCGAGCCGCTGGCGGCGAGCGTCGAGGACAGCGGAGGCGCGTACATCGTGCCCGCGTTCTCCGGCCTGTTCGCGCCGTACTGGCGCTCCGACGCGCGCGGCGTCGTCACCGGCCTCACCCGGTACGTCACGAAAGCACACCTCGCGCGCGCGGTGCTGGAGGCGACGAGCTGGCAGACGCGTGAGGTCGTGGACGCCATGTTCCAGGACTCCGGGGTGCGGATCACCACCCTGAAGGTGGACGGCGGCATGACGAAGAACAACCTCCTCATGCAGCACCAGGCGGACGTCCTCGGCGTGCCGGTGATCCGGCCCAAGGTCTCCGAGACGACCTGCCTGGGCGCCGCCTACGCGGCCGGCCTCGCCACCGGCGTGTGGAACGACCTGGACGAGCTCAAGGCGCACTGGCAGAAGGACGTCGAGTGGACGCCCGCGATGGAGGCCTCGGTGCGCGACCGCGAGTACCACAACTGGCGCAAGGCCGTGGAGAAGAGCTTCGGTTGGCTGGAGGAAGGCGACAACTAGGCGGCACCCACCGGGCACGCGCGCGTGCGTGGTGCCACGGACCGCGGCTCGTACCCCGGTCGGCGGGGGTACGGGCCGCCCCCGTGTCACGTCGTGACGGTCTGGCGGTGCTCCGCGGCGTACGCCATCGCGTGCTGGACGACGCCGACGAGGACCTCTTTGACGGACTCCCGGTCGCGGGCGTCGCACAGCAGCAGCGGTACGCCGTCGTCGAGGTCGAGGGCCTGACGTACGTCGTCGACCGGATAACGGGCGGCTCCCTCGAAGCAGTTGACGCCGACGAGGAAGGGGATGGACCGCCGCTCGAAGTAGTCGACGGCGGCGAAGCAGTCCTCCAGACGGCGGGTGTCGGCGAGCACCACGGCACCGAGCGCGCCCTCGGAGAGCTCGTCCCACATGAACCAGAACCTCTCCTGGCCGGGCGTGCCGAACAGGTACAGCACGAGGTCCTCGCGCAGCGTGATACGGCCGAAGTCCATGGCCACGGTGGTGGTGTGCTTGCCTTCCACACCGCTCGTGTCGTCGACCGGGCGTCCCGCCTCGGTGAGCAGTTCCTCTGTGCGCAGCGGCCTGATCTCGCTGACCGCGCCGACGAGTGTGGTCTTGCCCACGCCGAAGCCGCCGGCCACCAGGATCTTGAGCGTGACGGGCTCGACCGGGGGCTTGCCGCGCTCAGAACGCCCGAAGATCATCGTTCTCTTCTCCTGCTTGATGGGGGTCGGGGGACGGTGGCCCGTAGCCTCCGCCGCCGGGGGTTTCGATGACGAGTACGTCGCCGGGGCCGACGTCCGTCGCGTCGCGTCCGCCGAGTTCGGTGACCGTGCCGTCCGCGCGCTCCACGCGGTTGGCGCCCAGGGCACCGGGTTCGCCGCCCGCCATGCCGTACGGAGGGACCCGGCGGTGCTGGGACAGTGTGGAGACGGTCATGTGCTCGTGGAACCGGATGCGGCGTACCGCGCCGTCCCCGCCGCGCCATCGTCCGGCACCGCCGCTGCCGCGCCGGACGGCGAACTCGTCGAGCTGTACGGGCAGTCGCCACTCCAGGACCTCGGGGTCGGTGAGCCGCGAGTTGGTCATGTGGGTCTGCACGACGGGCGCGCCGGGAAAGCCTTCGCCCGCGCCGGATCCGGAGGCCACGGTCTCGTAGTACTGGTGGCGGTCGTTGCCGAAGGTGACGTTGTTCATCGTGCCGGAGCCCTCGGCCTGGACGCCGAGCGCCGCGTAGAGGGCGCCGGTGATGGCCTGCGAGGTCTCGACATTGCCCGCGACGACGGCGGCCGGGGGTTCGGGCGCGAGCATGGAGCCGGGCGGCACGATGATGTCGAGCGGGCGCAGACAGCCGTCGTTGAGCGGGATGTCGTCGGCGACCAGGGTGCGGAAGACGTACAGGACCGCCGCGTTGACCACTGCGAAGGGCGCGTTGAAGTTGGTGGTCAGCTGGGGTGAGGTGCCCGTGAAGTCGACGGTCGCGGAGCGCTTTTCGCGGTCCACGCGCACGCGTACGCGGATGACGCCGCCCGAGTCGGTCTCGTAGGCGTACTCGCCGTCGTCCAGGGCGTCGATGACCCGGCGGACGGCCTCCTCGGCGTTGTCCTGGACGTGCTTCATGTACGCCTGTACGACATCGAGGCCGAAGTTCTCGATCATGCGGGCGACTTCGTCGACGCCTTTCTGGTTGGCGGCGATCTGGGCGCGCAGGTCGGCGAGGTTGGTCTTCGGGTTGCGGGAGGGGTAGGGCGCCTCGGTGAGCAGGCGGAGGGTCTCCTCCTCGCGGAAGCGGCCGTTCTCGGCAAGCAGCCAGTTGTCGAAGAGGACGCCTTCTTCCTCGATGGTGCGGCTGTTGGCCGGCATGGAGCCGGGGGCGATGCCGCCGATCTCGGCGTGGTGGCCGCGGGAGGCGACGTAGAAGAGGATCTTCCGGTCACTGTCCGTGGTGCCTGTACCGAAGACGGGTGTGATGACCGTGACGTCCGGCAGGTGCGTGCCGCCGTGGTACGGATCGTTGACCGCGTAGGTGTCTCCCGGCCGCATCCGGGAGCCGCGGCGCCGGATGACCTCCTTGACACTGGTGCCCATCGAGCCCAGGTGGACGGGGATGTGCGGGGCGTTGGCCACCAGGTTTCCGTCCGGGTCGAAGAGGGCGCACGAGAAGTCCAGGCGCTCCTTGATGTTGACGGACTGGGCGGTGGACTCCAGGCGGGCGCCCATCTGTTCGGCGATGGACATGAAGAGGTTGTTGAAGACCTCGAGGAGAACCGGGTCGGCTTTCGTGTCGAGATCGGAACTCTGCGTAATCGCCGCGCGTTCCATGACCAGATGCCCGTCGTCGGTCGTCGCGGCCCGCCAGCCGTCGTCGACGACGGTCGTCGCACTGGCCTCGGTGATGATCGCGGGGCCGGTGACGGTCTCGCCGGGGGGCAGCTCCTCGCGGCGGTGGAGGGGTATGTCGCGCCAGGCGCCGCCCGTGTGGAGGCGGACGGTTTCGGGGGCGGCGGAGTGGCCCTGGTAGGTGGCCAGGGCAGAGAGATCGGGGGGTTCGGTGATGCCGGTGGCTTCGACGGAGAGGGCTTCGACGACGATCGGTCGGTCGAGCGTGAAGGAGTACGTGGCGCGATGACGTTCTTCGAAGGTGTGCCTCATCGTGTCGGGCTCGGTCAGCTCGACGGTGAGGGTGGTGTCGGTGCCGTCGTAACGGAGCTGGGCGCGCCGGGTGACCTCGATGCGTTCCTGGGGGACGTCCTCGGCGAGGAGTTCGGCGCGGGCGGCGCTCTCCAGATCGTCGGCGGTCTTGAGGACGCCGGGCATGGAGGCGGCCTCCAGGGGCGCCTCGACGGACTGTTCGCGCATGGCCGTGGTATCGGCGAGGCCGATGCCGAGGGCGGACAGGACACCGGCCATGGGAGGCACGAGGACGGTGCGGATGCCGAGCGAGTCGGCGACCATGCAGGCGTGCTGCCCGCCCGCGCCACCGAAGGTGGTGAGGGCGTAGCGGGTCACGTCGTGGCCCTTCTGGACGGAGATCCGCTTCACGGCGTTGGCGATGTTGGCGACGGCGATCTGCAGGTAGCCCTCGGCGACCTGCTCGGGGGTGCGGTCGTCGCCGGTCCGCTCGCGGATCTCGCGCGCAAGGGCGGCGAAGCGCTCGCGGACGAGTGCGTCGTCGAGGGGCTGGTCGCCTTCGGGGCCGAACACCTTGGGGAAGTGGGCGGGTTGGATGCGGCCGAGCATGACGTTGGCGTCGGTGACGGCGAGCGGGCCGCCGCCGCGGTAGCAGGCGGGGCCCGGGTCCGCACCCGCCGAGTCCGGCCCTACGCGGTAGCGGGAGCCGTCGAAGTGCAGGACCGAGCCGCCGCCGGCCGCGACGGTGTGGATGTCCAGCATGGGCGCGCGCAGCCGGACGCCGGCGATCTGCGTGGTGAAGACGCGTTCGTATTCGCCCGCGAAGTGCGAGACGTCTGTGGAGGTGCCGCCCATGTCGAAGCCGATGACGCGGTCGAAGCCGGCGAGCTGCGACATGCGGGCCATGCCGACGATGCCGCCTGCGGGCCCGGAGAGGATCGCGTCCTTGCCGCGGAACTGCCCGGCCTCGGCGAGACCGCCGTTGGACTGCATGAACATCAGCCGCACGCCTTCGAGCTCGTCGGCGACATGCCGCACGTAGCGGCGCAGCACGGGCGACAGGTAGGCGTCGACGACGGCGGTGTCACCGCGCGGGACCAGCTTCATCAGCGGGCTGACCTCGCTGGACAGCGAGATCTGCGGGAAGCCGATGCGGGCGGCGAGCCGGCCGATCGCCTGTTCGTGGGCGGGGTGGAGGTGGCTGTGCATGCAGACCACCGCGACGGCGCGGATCCCGTCGTCGTATGCCTCCTGGAGGGGGCCTGCGAGGGAGTCCGGGTCGGGGGCGCGCAGGACGGTGCCGTCGGGGGCGATGCGCTCGTCGGCTTCGACGACGCGTTCGTAGAGCAGCTCGGGGAGTTCGATGCGGCGGGCGAAGATGCGCGGGCGGTTCTGGTAGGCGATGCGCAGGGCGTCGCGGAAGCCGCGGGTGATGACCAGCAGGGTCCGCTCGCCCTTGCGTTCCAGGAGGGCGTTGGTGGCGACCGTGGTGCCCATGCGGACGGCCTCGACCGGGTCCGGGGAGTCGGCCAGCAGTTCCCGGACGCCCGCGACCGCCGCGTCGGAGTACCGCGCCGGGTTGTCCGACAGCAGCTTGTGCGTCAGCAGACGGCCGTCCGGGCGTCGCGCCACGATGTCCGTGAAGGTGCCGCCCCGGTCGACCCAGAACTGCCAGCCTGTCACGTCAGTACCTCACTTCCGCGCCGCTCACAGCGCCCGGAGGCCGTTGATCACATCGCGCAGAATACTCTCGTCCGGCAGTTCCGCAGGGGGCACGGGTCGGTTCACATGGACGAATTCCGCATCCACGAGATCCCCGATGAGGACCCGTACCACTCCGATGGGCAGGTCGAGCTCGGCGGAGAGTTCGGCGACCGACTGGGGGGTCTCACGGCACAGGTCGACGATGTTCACGTGCTCCGGGGACAGGCTGTGGTCCCCTTCCGGGTCGTCCGCCTGGGGTTCCGTGACGACCACCGCGATGAGGTCGAGCCGGTGCTGGGCCGCACTGGTGGTGCGGCCGCGCGTCATGGCGTACGGACGAACAACCGGTCCGGCCTCGTCGTCGAACCAGTGGCTTCTTCCCTGACCGTCTGTGCTCATGCCATCCCACTACCCGCCTGCGGGCAGATCGGTGCGCGGAGCAGCACCGAGATGCACACCGACCCGCTTGACCAGGAGCGTCATCTCGTACGCGACCAGCCCGACGTCGGAATCGGCGTCCGAGAGCACGGCGAGGCAGCTGCCGTCGCCGGCGGCCGTGACGAACAGGAAGGCGTCGTCGAGCTCGACGACCGTCTGCCGGACGTTGCCCGCCTCGAAGTGGCGGCCCACGCCCTTGGCGAGGCTGTGGAATCCGGAGGCGACAGCCGCCAGGTGCTCGCTGTCCTCCCGGGTCAGGTCCTTGGAGATCCCGGTCGGCAGGCCGTCGCCGGAGAGCACGAGGGCCTTGCGGATGCTCGCGACGCGGTCCACCAGGTCGTCGAGGAGCCAGTTGAGCTCGCCGGGGTTGTTGCCCGCGGTGTGGCGGGTCGCCTTCGGTGCGGTCATCGACCGTCCCCCTTTGTCGTTCGTTGTGGTGCTGTGCCGCTGTGGGCGTCGTCGCCCGCGGCGTTCTCCTCACGGCCGCGCTGCCAGCCGCGCTGGAGCGAGGCCATGCGGCTGCGTACCTCGTCGGCGTCCCGCTCGCCGGGCTCCGCTCTGTCGGCGGTGCGCCGGCCGGTGCTCTGCTTCAGCTGCGGGGCCAGGCTGGCCTGCCGTACGCGCCGGGGCAGCGGAGCCGTGCCGGAGCCGGTCTCGTGCGTTGCGGAGCCGGAGCCTGCGCCTGCGCCGGAGCCGGGACTCGGGGCGGAACCGCTGGGACCGCTCGGGCCGGTCTGCCCGCTCGGTGTGATCGCGGGACGCCTGGTGCGCCTGGGGAGGGCGGGGGCCTCGGGCTTCTCGCCGAGGTCGCGGGCCGAGGACGTCGGGGATTCGGTGCGCTGTTCGTCGAGGGGGTCGGCCACATCGGTGCCCTTGCGCAGCGGGCCCGCTCCTCGACGGCGGGTGGGCAGCGGTGCCGCGCCCGGCGCGCGCGACCGGCCAGGGCCTGTCTCGGGCTCTTCGTCGGTCTCCTCGCGCCGCGCCCGCTGCTCGGTGACCGGACGTCCGTGGGAGCTGACCAGCTTGGGCGCCCGGCGGCGAGGCAGCGGGACCGGAGCGTTGTCGTCGTCGGGATCGGCCTGGTCCGTGCCCCGGCCGTCGCGCATCTCGTGGTGCTGCTCGCCGTGGTGCCTCGCTCCCTCGTCCTCCGTGCGGGCGAGGGAGCGCCGGTAGCGGAAGATTTCGCCGCGTTCGCTGTCCTCGTCGTCGAGGGCGCCGGGGAAGCCCTCGATGGCGTCCAGATCGACGGGTGCCTCCAGTTCGACTGGGCCGCCCAGGAGCGAAGCCGACAGGCCGGGCAGCTGCGTCGGCGCCTTGGAGAGCTCCGCGCGGCGGGGCCCCTCCAGCTCGGCCTCCTTCGAGGGCTGCGGCCGGTCGAGGCGGAAGCCGATGCCGTTGGTGTCCGGGACGTCGTCCGTCAGCAGGGTTTCGGGGATGAAGACGACTGCCGTCGTGCCGCCGTACGGGGACGGCTGGAGCGAGACCCGGACGTTCTGCCGCTGGGCGAGCCGACTGACCACGAACAGACCGAGCCGGTCGGTGTCGGACAGCTCGAACTCCGGTGTCTCGGCGAGCCGTAGGTTGGCGTCCAGGAGTGCGTCGGCCGCCATGCCGAGGCCGCGGTCGTGAATCTCCAGGGTGAAGCCGTTGGCGACGCGCTCGCCGAGAACCTGGACGGCGGTGTGCGGAGGGGAGAACACCGTGGCGTTCTCCAGGAGTTCGGCGACGAGGTGAGTGAGGTCCGCGACCGCCGGGCCGGTGACGGCGACCCGGGGCAGCCGCCGGACCTCGATGCGCTCGTAGTCCTCGACCTCGGCGACGGCGGCGCGTACGACGTCCATGAGCTGGACGGGCTTGCGCCACTGCCGGGAGGGGGCGGCGCCGGAGAGGATCACCAGGCCCTCGGCGTGCCGGCGCATACGGGTGGTGAGGTGATCGAGGCGGAACAGGTCGGCCAGTTCGTCGGTGTCCTCGGTCCGGCGCTCCATGGCGTCGAGGAGGGTGAGCTGCCTGTGGAGCAGGACCTGGCTGCGGCGGGCGAGGTTGACGAAGACCTCGGAGACGCCGGAGCGGAGCTCGGCCTGTTTGACGGCGGCTTCGACGGCGGCCCGCTGCAGGGTGTTGAGGGCCTGCCCGACCTCGCCGATCTCGTTCTTGTCGTACTCCAGACGCGGGGCCTCGGTCTCGACATCGACCTGTTCGCCCGCGGAGAGGCGGCGCATCACGCTGGGCAGGCGGACGCCGGACGCCTCGTGCGCCTCCAGGCGCAGTTGGCGCAGGTCGCGGATGAGGCCGCGGCCGACACGCACGGACACCACGAGGGAGAAGATCAGGGCGGCCAGACCGAGGACGCCGGCGACGGACGCCTTGACGATGACGCCGATCGCGTCCGGGCGGACGCGGTCCTGATACCGGTCGCCGGCCTGGTCGTTGAGGGTGGCGAGCTCGTCGAGCACGCTCCCGGCGACGTTGTCCCAGCTCTTGGCGGTCACGGTGCGCGGGGCGCCGGGGTCGGCCGAGATGACGGACTGTTCGGCCGACCGCAGGGGGGCGGTGGTGGCGTTCTTCCAGAAGCGGTCGTAGCGTTCGCGCTCCGTCGCGGGGAGCACCGGCAGGCTGATGTCGTACAGCAGGGTGCGCTGGGCGACCAGGTCGGAGACTTCGCGGATCTCCTCGCGGGAGAGCTTCCCGACCACCAGGGCGGATCCGAGCAGGGCATCCTCGCGGGAGAGCAGTTCACGGGCGCGGGTGATGTTCACCAGGGCCCGGGACTGCTTGTCCAGCTCCACGCTGTCGACACCGTCGACGGACGCCAGCAGGGTGTAACAGGGGTCGACGAGACGGTTGTAGAGGTCGAGGGCCTGGGACCGGTTGACCGTGCCCTCCTCGACACTGCCGCGCAGCGAGTCGATGCCGTCGAAGGCGTCCAGTACGGCGGTGAGGTGTTCGTCGTCTTCCGCGTCCAGGCCGTCGCGGACATCGGGGTTCTTCGCGTTCTCGCGGAGCTTGACGATGGCGTCGTCGGTGGCGGTCCGTGTGCTGCGGAGCGCGGACAGCGCGTCCGACGCCCGGGGGTCGGCGAGGTAGACGAGGGTCTGGCGGCGTTCTTGCTGCAGGACACGGACGGTGTCCTCGGTGGGGTAGCCGATCTTCTCGACCACGGACGACACCTGGAAGAGCTGGGCCACCTCCCGGCCCGTGAGCACGGTGGCGAAGCCCCAGATCGCGGCCAAGGACACCAGCGGCACGAGAAGCAGCGCCACGATCTTCCGGCGGATCGACTTCCCGCGAAAGCGCATGGCCTCCCCCAGCTCGACCCCCATTCGACAGGGGGTACACATGTGCGTCAACAAACGGCGCGAGCCTACTACCGACGGCCGGATAACTCGAAGACCGGTCCGGAAGCTGAACTTCCGCACCGGCGGCGAGACATGGCGAGTTGTCCGCTCATTGGGGGAGATTGCCTGCCGCCGTCGCGTGGTGGCCGTCGCAGCGGATCTGGCTGGTCCCACTGCTCAGTTGGCTGAAACTTTTCGCTTGTTGGGAATCTTGAGGCGCCGTCGTTCGTCCTTCTCTTTGGGAATTGGGAGCGGAATCGGCTACAGGAGCCGCATCCCGCAACCGGGCGGCGTAAAACAGCGCAAGCCGGGCAGCCACTGGGAAGCCGGGTCTTCGGACGCGGAGCGAGCGGTCTGCTGGCGGTGGAGGGTGACACGGTGATGGGCACGGCGGAGCGGCACGAGGCGCTGTCGGACGGCGGGATGGCGCACGTGACGGCGCAGCGGGACCCCGAGGCGCCGGATCGCGACATTCCGGCAGACGGGGGCGGGGCACCGGGCGGTCGCGCGCTTCCGGCGGCTTCAGGAGGCGGTACGGCGGCCCACGGGACCGCCGCCGGGACCGGCGGGAGTAGTGGTGAAGCGGCTTACGAGAACCCTGCCGAGGCCGACGGGAGCCGCACGGCTGCGGATGTGGGCTCGGCCGAGACAGGCCAGGAGAGTGCGGCGCGAGAGCAGCCGTACCACTACCGGCCGTTGTGGGTCGAGGAGCCCGCGCGGCGGCGCCGGTTGCCCGATCCCGTGCGGACTTCCGCGGTACGGGCGGTGCTGATCATCGCCGTGACGCTGGTCCAGGCGATGGTGGCCTTCCTGTGCACCATGGCCGGTTCCTGGCTGGCGTTCCCGATGGTGCTGAGCAGTGTGGCGAGCACGGTGGTGGCCACCTGGGGCGCGCTCGACGTCTGGGTGACGCGCCAGGTGTGGAACCAGCGCAACGGCGTGGTGTCGACCCCCAGCAGCACCGCACGCGCCCTGCGGCGCGAGCGACGCAGGGCGCGACGTCAGGCGCGGGCCGCCGAGCGGACGCAGGAGAGGATACGTCGGCGGGGCGGCGCCGGACAGTTGTCGCACTCGTGAAGACCTGCCGGATTACCCGGTGACCTTCACAGCGCGGCCGGCTGCACCCGGCTCTCCCCGCGCGCGAGTTCGCGTCGCACCCGCATGAAGGGGCGCGGGCGGTCCACGGAGAGCACCGCGGTCGTACGGCCGTCCCGCTCGTAGAGGGCGAGGAAGCCGCCCTCGGCCGGCGCACCCTCGGTGAGCTCGCCCTCGGCGATGCGGACGCTGTCCCCGTCGTGTCGGCGGCCGGCGAACTGGATGCGTGCGCCGTACTGGTCCGACCAGAAGTAGGGCAGCGCCCGCGCGGTCCGAAGGGTGCGCCCGGCGAGCAGGTTGGCCACGGCGACCCGGGGCTGCTCCGTCGCGGAGGTCCAGTGTTCGGCGCGGCTTCCGCCGACGCGAGCGACATCGCCGACGGCGACCACCTGCGGAAGTGCCGTCACACAGCCGTCATCGCACAGCACGCCGTCGTGCAGCGCGAGCGTCGAGCCCGCCAACCAGGCGGTGTTGGGGACGGCGCCGATGCCGACGATCACGACGTCGGCGGGCAGCGTACGGCCGTCGGAGAGTTCGACGCCGGTGACGCCGCCAGTGCCGCGCAGTCCGGCCACCCCGGTGCCCGTGACCAGGTCCACCCCGCCGCGGCGGTGCAGGGTGGCGCACACGGCGGCCATGTCGGCGCCGAGTTGGGGCACGAGTGGGAGCGGCGCGGCCTCGACGACCGTGACTGCGTGGCCGAGGGCGGCGCAGGAGGAGGCGGTTTCGGCGCCGATGAAGCCGCCGCCGATGATGGGGTACGGCTCCTGTCGGTCGGCAGGGCGTGCGAGGCCGTACGGGAGGCGGCCGTCCGGGGTGCCGTACGCCAGTACGGCACGGCGTTGGGCACAGCGTTCGTCACGGCGTTCATGCGGCGGTTCCCTCCTGCGCGGTGACGTGGACGTGGACGACGCCGTCTTCGACGGTGACGCGGTGGGTGCGGACGGGCCGGCGGGCGGGAAGGGAGGTCGGCCGACCTGTGCGGAGATCGAAAGAAGCGGCGTGCAGCGGGCATTCGACCAGACAGCCCTCCAGCCAGCCCTCGGAGAGGGAGGCGTCCTGGTGGGTGCAGGTGTCGTCGATGGCGTACAGCTCGCCGTCGTCGGTGCGGAACACGGCGGTGGGCGGTGTCGTCCCGATGCGGACCGACTCGCCCTCGGGGAGGTCTTCGAGGCGGCAGACGGGAATCATGGGCCCCCCTCTCGGTCCGGGACGCTCGGTCCGGACCTGTCTGGTCCAGGTTGATCAGGCAGTGCGGGACCGTCGCTGGTCCCGCGGCAGGTGAAGTTCGGAAGCGAGGAGTACGAGGAGTACACAGAGCGGCCGGACCTTCGTCGGTCCGTACGGTTCGGCCCCTTCCGGGTGCCGGACTCTTCGGCAACATGATGTTTCACATGGCGCACGAACGACCGCTATGCGCAACAGAATCCGGGTGGGACGACCGTCCCGCCAAGGGCTTCCCGCAGCTGCGGCCCCAACCGGGCCGACAGGTGGTGAGAGTTCAGCCATGACCCGCACCCAGAAGCAGTCCGACCGCAGTGAGGAGAAGGTCGCGAACCCGGAGAAGCAGAACGGCAGGGGAGCCGCCGGCTCGGTCCAGTCGGTGGACCGTTGGCTCGCCGAGTACCGCGAGACGAAGCACATCTGGCGCAACACGTCCCCCGCGCCGCAGGGATGGTTCGGCTAACGCAGGCGTAACTCGGCGTAACAACGGGCACATTGCCCCCGCGTATAACCGCCCTCATTGAGCCATCCGATCCATCTGAGCCACTCGATCCAACTGACCCACCTTGATCCAGGCCCCCGCACGAGCCGCTCCCTCCCCTCCCCCGGCCCACCAGGAGTCCGCTGCTCATGACGACAACCGAACAACCGACAGGCCCACAGAGTCACGACGACGCCGAACTCGCCGAGTTCGGCTACAAACCCGAACTCAAGCGCACCCTCGGCAACTTCCACACCTTCGCCGCCGGGATCAGTTACATCTCGATCCTGACCGGCACTTTCCAGCTGTTCTACTTCGGCTACGGCAGCGGCGGCCCCGCCTACTGGTGGTCGTGGCCGATGGTCTTCGTCGGCCAGTTCATGGTCGCCCTGTGCTTCGCGGAGCTGGCCGCCCGCTATCCCGTCGCGGGATCGGTCTACAACTGGTCGAAGAAGATAGGCAACAGACATCTGGGCTGGCTCGCCGGCTGGATGATGTTGATCGCGTCCATCGTGTCCATCTCGGCCGTGGCGCTGGCCTACCAGTTGACGCTGCCGCAGATCTCCGACGTGTTCCAGATCGTGGGTGACGGCACCGGCAAGTACGACGTGGCGACCAACGCGGTCATCCTGGCCGCGGTGTTGATCCTGTTCACCACCCTGGTGAACGCCTTCGGCGTCAAGCTGATGGCCACCATCAACACGGCGGGCGTGTTCATCGAGTTGATCGCCACTGTCGTACTGATCGTCCTGCTCGCTGTCCACATCACGCGCGGTCCGCAGGTGGTCACGGAGACGAACGGCACCGGGGCGGGCTACGGCGCCGGATACCTGGGCGCCTTCCTGGTGGCCTCGCTGGCCTCCGCGTATGTCATGTACGGCTTCGACACGGCCGCCTCCCTAGGCGAGGAGTCCCTGGACCCGTCCCGCAACGCACCCCGCGCCATCATCCGCGCGATCGTCGCCTCCTTCATCCTCGGCGGCCTCATCCTGCTGCTCGCGCTGATGAGCGTCTCCAGCCTGAAGGGCGAGCAGTTGTCCACCGACGGTCTGCAGTTCATCGTGCTCGACGTGCTCGGTTCGACGGCCGGCAAGGCGATGCTGTGGTGCGTGCTGATCGCCGTCACGGTGTGCGCACTGGCGGTGCACACGGCGGCGATCCGGCTGGCGTTCGCGATGGCCCGGGACAACAACCTGCCCGCCTCCGCGCTGCTGGCCAAGGTCAGCCCGCGGTTCCAGACACCTGTACTGCCCGCCGTGATCATCGGGATCCTGGCGCTGGCGATCCTGGTGGTCAACATCCGCCAGCCGCAGATCTTCACGGTCGTCACCAGCATCGGCATCATCATGATCTACCTCGCCTACCTGGGAGTCACGGCACCGATGCTGGTGGCGAGGCTGCGCGGCAAGTGGCAGCCGGCGGGTGACGGCAGGTTCTCGCTCGGCCGCTGGGGGCTGCTCGTCAACATCGTCGCCGTGCTGTGGGGCGCGGCCATGACGATCAACCTGATCTGGCCTCGCGCCGCGGTCTACAACGCCAGTGCTCCGTACCACTGGTATCTGCGCTGGGGGGCGGTGCTGTTCGTCGCGGTCATCGCGGGCGGCGGTTTCGCCTACTACTGGTTCGTCCAGCGGCACAAGACGGGCGTGCTCGCCGAGCACCGCCTCGCAGACACCACCGCGGCGACCACTCCCCTCGCCGCCCCCGCGGCCGACTGAGATCCGGCTGCTCCGACTACCCCGGCACTTCCGTCCAAAAGGCTGGATGGGCCTGTTGGAGTCCGGCTACGACTGGGACTACCCGGTCGAGCCGCAGGCGCGCGCCAACAGCTTCATGCGGCACGCCCGTGCCAAGGTGCTGGGCGGCTGTTCCTCGCACAACTCCTGCATCGCCTTCTGGGCACCGGCCGAGGACCTCGACGACTGGGCGGCGGCCGGCTGTACGGGCTGGAGCGCCGCCGACCTCTTCCCGCTCTACCGGCGGCTGGAGAACAACGACGCTCCCGGCGACCACCACGGCCGCACCGGCCCGGTGAAACTGCGCGCACGCTGAAGAGCGACGACCCGTGCGGCACAGCCCTGCTGGAGGCCTGTGCCCAGGCCGGGATACCGACGACGCCCTTCAACACGGGCACAACGGTGGTCCGGGGCGCCAACTGGTTCCAGATCAACTCCGACGAGAACAACATCCGTCAGTCCTCGTCCGTGGCGTACCTCCACCCCGTCATGGACAAGCGGCCGAACCTGGAGGTGCGCACGGGGTGCGGGCCAAGAAGCTGATGCTCCAGGGGCAGCGGTGCGTGGGCGCCGAGTACCTGGACCCGGACCTGATCCACACGCGGACGGTACGGGCCAGGCGCGAGGTGATCGTGTCCTGCGGGGCCATCGACTCACCCAAGCTGCTGATGCTGTCGGGCATCGGCCCGGCCGGGCACCTGGGAGAGGTCGGCGTCGAGGTGGTCGTGGACGCGCCCGGCGTGGGCGAGAACCTCCAGGATCATCCCGAGGGCGTCATCATGTGGGAGGCCGCACAGCCCATGACCACCACCTCCAGCCTGGTGGGAGGCCGGCATCTTCTACGACACCGAACCGGGCCTGCACCGGCCGGACCTGATGTTCCACTACGGGTCCGTGCCGTTCGACATGAACACCGCGCGGTGGGGCTACCCCGCGTCCGAGAACGCCTTCTGCCTCACGCCCAACGTGACGCGTGCGCAATCACGGGGGACTGTTCGGCTGCGGACGCGGGACTACCGGGACAAGCCGAAGGTGGATTCGCGGTACTTCACGCACGAGCACGATGTGCGGGTGATGACGTACGGGCTGAAGCTGGCGCGTCGTATCGCCTCGCAGCCCGCACTCAGCGGCTGGGCGGGCGCCGAACTGGCCCCCGGTCCGGACGTCCGGACCGACGACGAACTGCTCGACTACATCCACAAGACCCACAACACCGTCTACCACCCGTCGTGCACCGTGAAGATGGGCGCCGACGACGACCCCTCGGCCCCGCTCGACGCGCGGCTGCGGGTCAAGGGGGTCGAGGGGCTGCGGGTCGCCGACGGCTCGGTCATGCCGGACCTCGTCGCGGTCAACCCACGACGATGATGATCGGCGAGAAGTGCGCGGATCTGCTGAAGGAGGACGCATAACGGCTATGCGGGCCGTTTGAACATCCGTGTCGCAGTGATCTCGCTGTGCACGGCTTCCCCGGCGGGAGCCTCCGGCAGTCCCGGCCGGAGGTGTTCCTCCACGCGGATGTACTTCAGCCCCGCCCGTAGGTCGGCGTCGTTGCGCAGCCGGATGACCAGCGGGAACTCGGCGAGCGCGGTGGTGTCGAACAGACCCGTGGTGTAGAGGAGTTGGACGCCCAGAGCGTCGGACACGGCTCGCTGGAGCTCCAGCAGATACGTGGCGTTGGCGCGCCCGATGGGGTTGTCCAGGAACAGCGTGCCCGCGTGCCGGTGCTTGTCCCGACCTCGGTCGTTCGACCTGAGCGCGGCCATCGTGCAGTACAGCGCGATGGCGGCGGTCAGCAGCTGACCGCCGGAGAACACGTCGCCCATCTGCCCGACGGGCACGCGCTCGGCGCGCAGTACGGCGTCCGGCTTGAGGATCTCCACGGCCACCCCCTTGGGCTGGAGTGCCGCGGCGACGCCCCGCAGCAGCAGGGACATGCCGTCGCGCCGCAGGTCGGAGTTCTTCTTGACGGCGGCCCGGGTGGCCTCGTCGATGACCTCGCCGAGCCGCTCGGTGAGCGTGGCCTGGTCGGGCTCCTCGAAGCGGATGCGCAGGAACTCCTGCCCGGACCACTCGCCGAGGCCTTCCGGAAGCCGGGAGAGCCGCTGGGCGGACCTGAGCGTGGCGAGGGCCGACTCGACGAGCCCTCTGAGGCGGTCCACGATCGAGTCCCGGTTGCGCTCCAGCTGCTCCAACTCGTCGGTGAGCACCCGGAGCCGCGGCGCGAAGGCGTCCGCCCACTTCTGGGCGTGCTCGGGCAGTGCGGAGGCGGGCAGTTCGCGGATCTGCTGCCGTGCCGGGGTGCGGACCTGCTCGTAGCGCGTGGAGTTGGCGTGCCGGACGAGGATGTCACTCGCCTCGCGGACGGCGGACTCGGCGGCCGACAGGTCGGCGGCGCAGCCGCGCAGCGAGCGGCGGGCCTCGGCGGCGGACTGCCGGGCCTCCTCCAGGCTGCCGGGGTACGGCTCGGGTTCCTCCTGCTCCTCCTCGGAGGCGTGCTCGCGCAGCAGGTCACGCAGCATCGCGGCGATCTCGTCGAAGCCGCCGGCCGCGTCCTCGGCGGCGCGGTGGGCGTCGAGCAGTTCGGCGTGCGCCTCCCGGGCCTGGGCCAACGCCTCGGTCCGCGAGGCGAGTTCGGCGGTCGCCGTGCGCAGCAGGGCCTGCGCGTGCTCGGCGTCGCGCGGCTGAAGCTCCTCGGGCAGCTCGGTGTGCGCCTCGCCGTCCTCGGGCGCGTGCCGCTCGGCCTCGCCGCGCAGCCGTCCGAGCTGCTCGCTCGCACTCGACATCCGGGTCTCCAGGAGCTGCACCAGCTCCTCCGCCCGCGCGACGGCGGCCTGCCGGGACGGCCCGTCGGAGCCGTCGGGCGACTGGAGCAGCTGCTCCGCGCGCGTGCGGACCTTGTTGCTCAGCCGGTCCAGTTCGGCGCGCGCCGCGCTCTCGTCGCTCTCCGCACGTGCCTGCTCGGCCCGCAGGTCGGCCCCGACGCCCACCTTCTCGTACACCTGGGAGGCCGCCCGATAGGCCTCACGGAGGGCGGGCAGGGACGCCTTGGGAGCGTCCGCGTCGCTCTCCGGTACGTCGTCGGGGGCGCCGGCGATCTCCGAGCGCTCGCCAC
>NZ_NTGE01000129.1 GCF_002291145.1 Streptomyces sp. SA15 | reverse complement strand
GTTGCCGCCGAGCTGCCCGGCGGCAACCAGCCCCGCGTGCCCAGCTGGAGCGACGAGAACGCGCAGCCGCCCGTGCCGCGCGCCTCGCTGGACACCCCGCGCGGCCACGACGAGCAGGCCCCGGAGCAGACCTCGCCGATGCCGCGGATCGATGACCGGCACGGTCCGGGCGCGACCTCACAGATGCCGGCGATCCCGCCGCGGCCCGACGACCGGCAGGGTCCGGGATCCACGTCCGAGTTCGCCCGCCCGGACTTCGACGCCCCGGCTCCCGGCGACCCGCAGAACACCGGGGAGTTCCCGCGGCCAGGTGTGAACGGCTCGCAGAACACGGGTCAGTTCGTCCGCTCGGACGTCTTCGGCGCCCCGACCGGGCGGAACAACCCGGCGGCCCCTTCGACTCCGTCTACCACGGGTCAGTTCTCGATCCCGCAGTCCTACGACAGCAACTCGACCGGCCAGTTCAACCGGCCGGGCCAGGACAGCAACTCCACCGGCCAGTTCAACCGACCCGGCCAGGACAGCAACTCCACCGGCCAGTTCGCCACTCCGGGCTACGACAACGGCTCCTCCACGGGCCAGTTTGAGCGCCCGCAGGTCAACGGCACGTACGGCGGCGCCGACTTCGGTGCTCCGCGTCCGCCGGCCCCGCAGCGTCCGCAGCAGCGGCCCGGCCGTCAGGAGCCCGAGGCACTGCCGCCGGCGGGTCCCGGGGACGGTCGTACTCCGCTGTACGACACGCTGGAGACGAACTGGTTCCATGGTCAGGGTCAGCAGGGCCAGCAGGACCGGCAGCAGAGCAACGGCTCGGCTCCGGCCCCGCAGCAGCCGCAGGCTCCCGCGGCCCCTCAGCGTCCCGTAACCAGCTCCTGGCGCAGCTCGCCGAACGACGAACTCGTCCGGCAGGCAGAGCGCGTACGGCAGCCGGCCGCGGGCGGCGTCACCACCTCCGGCCTGCCGCGCCGGGTGCCCCGGGCGAACCTCGTCCCGGGCACGGCTCAGCAGCAACAGCACCAAGCCGGTCCGCAGGTCTCGCGTGCGCCTGACGACGTACGCGGCCGGCTGACCAATCTCCGTCGGGGCATCGCGCAAGGTCGACAGGCCGGTACCGGCCAGACCGGCAGCTTCCCGAGCCCCACTCACCAGCAGGAGCGTTAGTTGAGTCCGATGAGCCAGGCTGCACAGAATCTCAACTGGTTGATCACCAACTTCGTGGACAACACCCCCGGGGTGTCCCACACCGTCGTCGTATCCGCCGACGGTCTCCTGCTGGCACTGTCCGAGGGCTTCCCCCGCGACCGTGCCGACCAGCTGGCGGCCGTCGCGTCGGGACTCACCTCACTGACGGCCGGCGCCTCCCGGATCTTCGAGGGCGGCACCGTGGCACAGACGGTCGTCGAGATGGAGAGAGGGTTCCTCTTCCTCATGTCCATCTCGGATGGTTCGTCCCTGGCCGTTCTCGCCCACCCCGACTGCGACATCGGCCTCGTCGGCTACGAGATGGCGCTCCTGGTCGACCGCGCGGGCGCGGTGCTCACGCCCGACCTGCGCGCCGAACTCCAGGGCAGTCTGCTCCACTGATCGCCACCGGATCCACCCGCCTCACCAAATCACCGTCCGGCCGCCACAATCCCCCCACGGCCACGTCAGACGGCTAGCCCGACCGACTTGCTGTCCCGCCCGGAGGATTCATGACCCCGCCCACCGCCTCTCATGATCCGTACGCGGAGCCGTACGAGGATGAGGGCGACCAGCCGCTGGTACGGCCGTACGCGATGACCGGCGGCCGGACCCGGCCGCGCTACCAGCTCGCCATCGAGGCCCTGATCAGCACCACGGCCGACCCGGCGGCGCTCATGGGGCTGCTCCCGGAGCACCAGCGGATCTGCCACCTGTGCCGCGAAGTGAAGTCGGTCGCCGAGGTTTCGGCGCTCTTGGCCATGCCGCTGGGCGTGGCCCGCATTCTTGTCGCGGACCTCGCGGAGGCCGGACTCGTCGCCATTCACCAGCCGGGCGGCGACGAGAGCACCGGCGCTCCGGACGTGACACTGCTCGAAAGGGTGCTCAGTGGACTACGCAAGCTCTGACGGAGGCCGGGCGACCACCTCCGCCAAGATCGTGGTGGCGGGCGGCTTCGGCGTGGGCAAGACCACGTTCGTCGGCGCCGTCTCCGAGATCAACCCGCTGCGCACCGAGGCCGTGATGACGTCCGCGAGCGCGGGCATCGACGACCTGACCCACACCGGGGACAAGACGACCACCACGGTCGCCATGGACTTCGGCCGCATCACGCTCGACCAGGACCTGATCCTGTACCTCTTCGGTACGCCGGGCCAGGACCGCTTCTGGTTCATGTGGGACGACCTGGTGCGCGGTGCGATCGGTGCCGTCGTCCTCGTGGACACCCGCCGCCTGGCCGACTGCTTCCCCGCGGTCGACTACTTCGAGAACAGCGGCCTGCCGTTCGTCATCGCCCTGAACGGCTTCGACGGACACCAGCCGTACGCGCCCGAGGAGGTGCGGGAGGCCTTGCAGATCGGCCCGGACACCCCGATCATCACGACGGACGCCCGGCACCGCTCCGATGCCAAGAGTGCGCTGATCACGCTGGTGGAGCACGCTCTCATGGCACGGCTGCGCTAGCACCCAAGTCGGCAGTGCCGTACGGCAGTTGTCGTAGTCGCTCCGGAGCCGGCTGTGTCTTTTGACACGGTCGGCCCTGGTGTTCATAACGTTTCGGCAGAGGAATCCGGTGGTACGGCCACGCGTCGCGGTCAACCGGTGTCGCTGCGCGCACAAACGCCCCGTCTTTTGACGGGGCTCGCTCTTTATGACCGTTTTATCTGGGGCTTACATCACTTCGAATCCCTGCACTCCACTGTTTGGAGGTGTACAGGCCGACGTGCTGGAATGCCTGAACTGCCCAATAGTCAAAGACGTACTCACAGTCGATGACGAACTGGGCGACGAACTGGGCTCTGAGACACTGCGGCACAACGTAAGGTGCCGACCGCCGGAAGGTTGTTGGTCGAGTGAGGCGAAGCAAGAACGGTCCCGAGCCGTCGGCACGGGGCAACTTCACCCCGCCGCCGCGCGGAGCGGCGCCTGCCCCTGTGCCCGGTTCGGAGCAGACGGCCGCGCCCGCTTCCAGCGGCGGCCGTTTCTCCCCGCGCAACTGGCGGGTGCCGACCCGGCTGAACGCGATCCTGCTCATACCCGTGCTGGTCGGCCTCGTCATGGGCGGCTTCCAGGTGAAGGGCTCGATCGACACCTGGCAGGAGGCCGAGGACGCGGAGAACACCGCGCGTCTGGTGCGGGCCTCCCTCAACTACGCCGACGCCCTCTACAACGAGCGTGACATCACGGCCGCCCCCCTGCTGAAGGGCTCGGCCCAGACCGCTGGGGACAAGAAGACGGTCAGCGACGCCCGCGCCGGCACCGACAAGGCCGCCGACGAATTCGACGAGGCAGCGCAAAGCATGCCGCCGAAGGCCGGCCTGGAGCGCCGCCTCAGGCTGTTCCGCGAGGCCGAGCCCAAGCTCGCGCCGCTGCGCGAGGCCGCGTACACCTCCAACCTCAGCGGTGTGCAGACCGAAGAGGGCTACGTCGAGGTCGCGCACCCGCTGACCGAGTTCGCCAACGAGCTCGGTCTGGGCACCGGCAACATCACGAGCTACGGCCGTACCGTCTACGCCATCGAGCTCACCAAGGCGGCTCTGTCGCTCCAGCGCTCCATCGGCATGCACATCCTGGTCAACCCGGGCCCCAAGGAGACCGACCTCGCCAAGCAGCGCGTCGCCCTCTCCTCGTACGCCTATCTCGAGGGCATCGCCATCGAGGAGTACATCGGCGGTGGCACCGAGGCGGATGCTCAGAAACTCACCGACGCCGAGGCGAAGCTCAAGAGCGACGGCGAGGCCATGGCTCGGGAGGCCAAGGCCAAGAACCCGGACTACGTGGCGCCGCCGTCGAACCCGACCACCATGGTCACAGCCCTGGCGACGCTCGAGACCACCGACTCCAGCGCGCGCCAGGCGCTCGCCCAGCAGGGCATCACCGCCGACAACTACTGGGCGGTCAACACCCTCAAGTACAACGCCTACCGTCAGATCGAGACGGACCTGGCCGACACCGCGGTGAACGAGGCCGCCAGCATCGCCGACGACGCCCGGCGCGACGCCTTCATCACCGGTGCCGCCGTCGTGGTCGCGCTGCTCGCCGCGTTCATCCTGGCCGGCATGGTGGCCCGCCAGATGAGCCGCGCGATGCGCCAGCTGCGCAACGCCGCCTTCGGCATCGCCGAGCAGCGCCTGCCGATGCTGGTCGACCAGCTCTCGCGCACCGACCCCGGTCGCGTCGACACCCGCGTCGCCCCGATCCCGATCACCACCAAGGACGAGATCGGCGAGGTCGCCCGCGCCTTCGACCAGGTCCACCGCGAGGCCGTCCGGCTCGCCGCCGAGCAGGCCCTGCTGCGGGGCAACATCAACGCGATCTTCACCAACCTCTCGCGCCGCAACCAGTCGCTGATCGAGGGCCAGTTGACCCTGATCACCGACCTGGAGAACAACGAGGCCGATCCGGACCAGCTGGAGAACCTCTTCAAGCTGGACCATCTGGCCACGCGTATGCGCCGCAACGGCGAGAACCTCCTGGTCCTCGCCGGCGAGGAGCCCGGCCGTCGCTGGGACCAGCCGGTCCCGCTGGTCGACGTGCTGCGCGCCGCCTCCTCCGAGGTGGAGCAGTACGAGCGCGTCGAGCTCTCCGGCGTCCCGGAGGCCGAGATCCACGGCCGCGCGGTGACCGACCTCGTGCACCTGCTGGCCGAGCTCCTCGAGAACGCCACCACGTTCTCCTCCCCGCAGACCAAGGTCCGCGTCACCGCGACCCGTCTCCCCGACGGCCGCATCATGATCGAGATCCACGACAAGGGCATCGGCCTCACCGCCGAGGACTTCGCGGACATCAACCACAAGCTGGCCAACCCGCCGACCGTGGACGCCGCGATATCCCAGCGCATGGGCCTGTTCGTGGTCGGCCGGCTGTCCGACCGGCACGGCATCCGCGTCCAGCTGCGCCCCTCCGGCGAGCAGGCCGGCACGACCTCGCTGGTCATGCTGCCCGACGCGATCACGCACGGCGGTGGCGGCGAGCAGCAGCCCGCCGGCGACGAGTTCACCGTCTCGCAGATCATCCCGGAGCAGAACTTCCAGGGTGAGAACTTCAACAACGGCCTGCCGATGCGTACGGCGGCGGAGCTCGGCTTCGACGACAGCCGCTACGCCGAGGTGCCGGACGACATACGCGAGCTGGACCCGGTGGGCCGCTCCCTGATGCGCGAGGAGCGTCGCGCGGCCCTGGAGGCCCAGAACGGCCAGCCCGGCCAGCAGGGCCCCGAGACGCCCGGCGGCTACGCCGAGGGCTTCGACGCCCGGCCCGGCTATCCGGAGCAGCAGCCCGCCGGCTACGACCAGCAGGCGCAGACGCCGTACGAGGAGCCGCAGCAGGCGCCGTACGAGGAGCAGCAGCGCACCGCCTACGAGGAGCAGCAGCGTCCGTCGTACGACGAGTCGTACTACGCGCCGAACGGCGGTCTGCCGCAGAACGACAGCTTCTCGTCCAACGGTGGCTACCCCGAGCCCACGTATGCGGAGCCGGGTCAGGAGGAGCCCGCGCCGGCCCACTCCCCCGCCACGGAGTCCTTCCCGGCCTTCGAAGAGCGGCGCTACCAGGATGACTGGCCGCAGCAGGACGGCTACCGGAACGGCTACCCGGACCAGTACGCTCCCGAAGCGGAATCTGCGCAGGCCGCTGACGTGAACGAGCAGAACCGCGTAGGCTTCGACCGTCCGGGGCCGACCCCCACCGCCGCTCACAACCTGACCGACGCCGGGCTCCCGCGCCGCGGATCCACCGCGGGCGGCACGGGCGGAGCGCGGCACGTGAACCACGAGCCGTCGGTTTCCGCACCGGAGAGCAACGGCAACGGCAGGGGCGATTGGCGCTCGGCCAACGACGAGCGGTGGCAGCAGGCCTCGCAGCTCCGGAAGCCCAAGGCGGGCGGGGTGACCTCCTCCGGCCTGCCGCGGCGAGTACCCAAGGCCAACCTGGTCGAGGGAGCCGCCGAAGCCACCCCCCAGGGGGGCCCACAGGTCTCCCGCGCTCCCGAGGACGTCCGGGGCAGGCTGAGCAACCTGCGCCGCGGTGTCCAGCGGGGACGTAACGCAGGTAGTGAAACGAACGGCCAGGCCACCAGGAATCAACACGGTGGTCCTGACAGCACCTACAACCAGGAGCGTTAGTGTGAGCCCGATGAGCCAGGCGGCACAGAACCTGAACTGGTTGATCACCAACTTCGTGGACAACACCCCCGGGGTGTCCCACACCGTGGTGGTCTCCGCCGATGGACTCCTTCTGGCGATGTCCGAAGGCTTTCCGCGCGACCGCGCCGACCAGCTCGCGGCCGTCGCTTCCGGTCTGACCTCGCTGACCGCCGGCGCCTCGCGCATCTTCGAGGGCGGCAGCGTGAACCAGACGGTTGTGGAGATGGAGCGAGGATTCCTCTTCATCATGTCCATTTCCGACGGTTCCTCGCTCGCGGTTCTCGCACATCCGGAGGCGGACATCGGTCTCATCGGGTACGAGATGGCGCTTCTGGTGGACCGTGCCGGTACGGTCCTGACGCCCGATCTGCGGGCGGAGCTCCAAGGGAGCCTGCTCAACTAACAGACTGACGGTGCGTTTTGGCGTCTCGTGGCCGTAAGGTTTCGGGACGCGGCTCCACAGTGATGGGTGCCCCGGCACAGTCGGAGGAGGAGAGAAAGTGGCAACACCCCCAGGCGGTTCACCTTCGGGCAACTGGTCGTACGGTCCTGGCCAGGGCCAAGGCGACGGTGCCCAGAACCCGAACCGTTACAACTTCCCCTCCGCACCGAGCCATCGGCGGCAGCCGTACGCACCCCAGGGCCCCCAGGGTCCCGGGCCGTCGCCGTACGACCAGCCGCCGGCTCCGCGCATCCAGCCGGTGCAGCCGCAGCGACGCGCCCCTGAGCCGGCGCCCGCAGGGGCGTCGAACAACCCGCTGGTGCGTCCGTACGCCATGACCGGCGGACGGACCCGCCCGCGCTACCAGCTCGCCATCGAGGCGCTGGTGCACACCACCGCGCAGCCGCACCAGATGCAGGGCCAGCTGCCCGAGCATCAGCGGATCTGCAACCTCTGCCGTGAGATCAAGTCGGTAGCCGAGATCTCGGCCCTTCTGACAATCCCTCTCGGCGTGGCCAGGATCCTCGTCGCCGACTTGGCGGAGGCGGGCCTGGTCGCCATCCATCAGCCCGGCGGCGACGAGAACGCCGGCGGCCAGCCAGACGTGACTTTGCTCGAAAGGGTGCTCAGTGGACTTCGCAAGCTCTAGCGGAGGGCCTTCCCGCTCCACCACGTCCGCGAAGATCGTGGTGGCGGGCGGCTTCGGCGTGGGCAAGACCACGTTCGTCGGCGCCGTCTCGGAGATCAACCCGCTGCGCACCGAGGCCGTCATGACGTCAGCTTCGGCGGGCATCGACGACCTGACCCACACCGGGGACAAGACGACCACCACGGTCGCCATGGACTTCGGCCGCATCACGCTCGACCAGGACCTGATCCTGTACCTCTTCGGTACGCCGGGCCAGGACCGCTTCTGGTTCATGTGGGACGACCTGGTGCGCGGTGCGATCGGCGCGATCGTCCTCGTGGACACCCGCCGCCTGGCCGACTGCTTCCCCGCGGTCGACTACTTCGAGAACAGCGGCCTGCCGTTCGTCATCGCCCTCAATGGCTTCGACGGCCAGCAGCCCTACAACCCCGACGAGGTCCGCGAGGCTCTCCAGATCGGCCCGGACACCCCGATCATCACGACGGACGCCCGCCACCGCGCGGACGCCAAGTCGGCGCTGATCACGCTGGTGGAGCACGCGCTGATGGCGCGGCTGCGGTAGTCGCCGGTACGTGGTGCGGGGCCCCCTCCCTTGGAGGGGGCCCCGCGTCTTGGTTGAGCTTGTCCTGGCCGTTTGGTCGCGCACGGTACGCAGAAGGGCCCCTCTCCTGCGAGAGGGGCCCTTCTGCGTCGTTATAAAGGGGCTCAGCGCCAGCTGTGCGGGGCGCGGAAGCCGGGCTCGCGCTCCAGGCGGCGCCAGCCGGCCTTGGCGCGGCCTCGGTGGGCCGGGGTGGTGGACGGCCGGGCGGCGGCGCGGGCCAGGAGGATCGCCGTGATGGCGGCGACTTCCTCGGGCTCGGCGTGGCCCTTCTCGACACGAATGTCAGGCGTGTTCATGGGCGTCAGTCTCCCTGAGAGAGGTTTCCGCGGGGGTACCGCGCAGGATCCGCAGGGTTACTGCGGGGGGTTGCCGTGTTTGCGGGAGGGCAGGTCGGCGTGCTTGGTGTGGAGCATCGCCAGGGACTTGATCAGCACCTCGCGGGTCTCGGCGGGGTCGATGACGTCGTCGACCAGGCCGCGCTCGGCCGCGTAGTACGGGTGCATCAGCTCGGACTTGTACTCCTTGACCATCTTCTGGCGCATCGCCTCGGGGTCCTCCGCCTCGGCGATCTGCCGGCGGAAGATGACGTTGGCCGCGCCTTCCGCGCCCATCACGGCGATCTCGTTCGTCGGCCAGGCGTAGGTGAGGTCCGCGCCGATGGACTGGCTGTCCATGACGATGTAGGCGCCACCGTAGGCCTTGCGCAGGATCAGGGAGATCCGGGGGACGGTGGCGTTGCAGTACGCGTACAGCAGCTTCGCGCCGTGGCGGATGATGCCGCCGTGCTCCTGGTCGACGCCCGGGAGGAAGCCGGGGACGTCCAGGAACGTGACGATCGGGATGTTGAAAGCGTCGCACATCTGGACGAAACGCGCGGCCTTCTCCGACGCCTCGATGTCCAGGACGCCTGCCAGGGTCTGCGGCTGGTTCGCCACGATGCCCACCACCTGGCCGTCGAGGCGGGCCAGCGCGCAGATGATGTTGCGCGCCCACCGCTCGTGGACCTCCAGGTAGTCGCCGTCGTCGACGATCTCCTCGATCACCTTCGCCATGTCGTACGGCCGGTTGCCGTCCGCCGGGACCAGGTCGAGCAGGACCTCGCCGCGGCGGTCGGTGGCGTCGGTGGCGTCCACCCGGGGCGGGTTCTCCCGGTTGTTCTGCGGGAGCATCGACAGCAGGTAGCGCACCTCGGCGAGGCACGTCTCCTCGTCGTCGTAGGCGAAGTGGCAGACACCGCTCGTCTCGGCGTGCACGTCCGCGCCACCGAGGCCGTTCTGCGTGATCTCCTCGCCGGTCACCGCCTTGACCACGTCCGGGCCGGTGATGAACATCTGCGAGGTGTCGCGGACCATGAAGACGAAGTCCGTCAGGGCCGGGCTGTAGGCCGCGCCGCCCGCACACGGGCCCAGCATGACCGAGATCTGCGGGATGACGCCGGAGGCCTTGGTGTTGCGCTGGAAGATGCCGCCGTAGCCGGCGAGCGCGCTGACGCCCTCCTGGATGCGGGCGCCGGCGCCGTCGTTGAGCGACACCAGCGGCGCGCCGGCCGCTATGGCCATGTCCATGATCTTGTGGATCTTCGTGGCGTGGGCCTCGCCCAGGGCGCCGCCGAAGATGCGGAAGTCATGGGCGTAGACGAAGACCGTCCGGCCCTCCACCGTGCCCCAGCCGGTGATCACACCGTCCGTGTACGGCTTCTTGGCCTCCAGTCCGAAACCGGTCGCCCGGTGCCGGCGCAACTGCTCGACCTCCCGGAACGAACCCGGATCGAGGAGCAGCTCGATGCGCTCCCGCGCGGTCAGCTTGCCCTTGGCGTGCTGCGCCTCGGTCGCCTTCTCGCTCGGGCCCGCCAGCGCCTGCTCACGGATCTCGTGCAGCTCGGCCACCCGGCCGCGCGCGTCCGTCGGCTCACCCGGCGCCTCATCCAAAACGGTCATGTAGTGACCATACGAAGCGCGGCAAGGAATGCGAGCCGTCGACTCCGTACAGTGTCCGGCCCGTTTTCCTGGTACCCCTGAACAGAACCTAGGCGGCATGCAGCCGTTCCGACTGCTCAGAGGGCGTCCGCCTTGTAGGACTCGTACAAAGTCGTCACATGAGAGTCGCCTCACATTCATGGGTCGCGCATGCCCTCCCCGGAGTAACCCTCAGGCGCAGTCGGCGGCCCGTCTCCGCCACTTCCACGGTGTCGTCGGCCCGGACGACTCCGCGTACCGGGTGGTCCCAGATGATCTCCATGGGTTCACCCGTTCGGGGTGGCTCGCTGACGCAGAGCGTAGCCGTACGGCCCCGGCGGCGGACCAGCACGCTCGCGCCCGCGGACGCCGTCAGTGGGCCCGCCGAAGCGGCCTGCCAGAAGTTGGCGGCCGTCAGGTGGAGGGAGGGGACGTGGACGGCCTGGCACCGGCTGTCGTTGGCGAGGACCGACAGCCAGTGGCGGTGGGCGGCGCGAGCGGTGACCGTACGGCGGGACGCGCCGGGCATGAGGATGTAGACGTACGAGGCGTCCGTCGGGTCGGTGCCGTGGTCCAGCCAGAGGGTCTGCCGGCGGCGGGTGCGGCGCTCGGTCGTACTGGTGGTGTTGATGTCGGACCAGGCGCCGGTGCGGTCCTCGCGGAGGGTGCGCAGATTCCCGTCGGGCACGATCCAGCCGCCGTGGTCCTCCAGGTGGGCCCAGCCGTGGCCGCGTACGAAGGACTGGGTGCCGCCCTCCCCCAGGTTGCGGTTGTCGACGACCGTCTCGACTGGGACGCCGTCCGCGCAGGTGATGCCCGCGCCCAGGCAGATCACCGCGTCGGCGACGCAGAACCACGACTTGCGGGCCTCGAGAGTGGAGTCCAGCCCCTTCAGGTGCTGGCCGACCGCCGCGTACTCGCCGTCGGTCGTGCCGCCGACCCACCGTACGTCCGGCTTGGGCTCGCCCCACTCGCCGCCCGCCCGGTCGGGGAGCCGCTTGGTGGAGACGGTGGTGCCGGGGAGGCGGTACCAGTCGACGGTCGGCCAGAACCAGTCCGTGTAGTGATCGCTTCGCCCGTCGGCCCACCAGTAGAGCATTCCGGCGCCCGTGTGCCATCCGCGTGGGTTCTCGCCGTTGCCGCACTCGTAGTACGCGATGCGGTCGCTGGCCATGGCGATGTTCGCGGTGAAGCCGGGGCGGCGGTGGACGGCGCGGTCCATGGCCGGGAAGAGGCGGTGGCCGGTGGGTTCGGGGGCGGCCGGGCGGGGTGAGGCGACGGCCTTGTGCAGCCGGGCGAGATCCGCCACGTCGAACTGCGGGGCCGTCAGGATCGGGGAGACTGTGTTCCTGGCGTTCCGTTCGACGTTCCTGGCGTTCCGTTCGATCCAGCCCTTGATGCGCGCGTGCCAGCGGTCGCGTTCGGTCGTGCTCGCGCCGTCGGCGAGCAGGGCGATCGCCGCGATGATCCCCTGCCCGTGGTAGTGGTCGCCGCGCAGCACATGGCGGTCGTCGCTCTTGAGGTAACCCCGGCTGATGGCACGGCCGTTGACGCTGTCCATCACCAGGCCGTCGTGGATCAGCGGCGCGTAGGCGTGCTCGACGCTGTCGAGGACGAGTTGCCGGTTCGGGTCGGTCACCTCCCACGCGGATCCGGCGAGCAGGGCGAAGAGGCGGCCGAGTCCGTCGAGCATGACCTGGCCGTACGTCCCCGAGTAGGCGACCCAGGTGTGCTGGACGAAGGAGCCGTCGGCGTAGAGGCCGTCGCCCGTCGTGACGTACGGGAAGACCGGTGAGAGCGCGTCACGGGCGAGGGCGATCTTGGCGGGCGTCCGGCCGAGGATGCCGCGCAGGGCGACGGAACGGCACAGGTCGACGCGGTTGGCGCCGGTGGAGGTGCCGGAGTAGTCGGCGAGCGTCGCGTCCGGGACGAAGTGGTCGACGGCGGCGCAGGCGGCGGCTCGCCGGCCGTCGGTGAGGTGGTCGTGGAGGGCGGCCGTGATGTCCATCAGGAGGCGGGGGGTGCCGATCTGCCATTCCCACCAGTTGCCGTGGCGGGTGGTGGAGGGGTTGTAGGCGGTGGAGGCGAGGTGGTCGAAGCCGCGGAGTACGTCGGTGAGGAGGGCGGGGTCGGCGGTGGAGCCGGTGCCCGGCTGGACGTAGGCACGGGTCATGGTCCACAGGCGGGCGTAGCTGCGGGTGATGCCGGCGGGCGGGTCGTAGGCGAGGCCGGGCCAGAGGGAGGTGGCGGTGGGAGCCATGGTGGCGCGGAAGCCGCGGGCGCGTTCGCCGGTCTCGGCGAGGCGGGAGGCGTACGGCTCGGCGGTGGGTCGTAGCCGGTGCCGAGGGCGATGTCGAGCCAGCGTCGGCGGAGGGTGTCGTACGGGTCGGCGTCGGCCGGGCGGGCGCAGTCGCGGGAGGGGTGCGGCGTGGCACCGGACGCCGCCGCCAGGACCGCCGCGAGCAGGACGGCTCGGCGGGTGAGGCGTGGCAGGGCTCGGTGCGTGCGGAAGGGGAAGGCCCGACGCGGTGGGGTCATGACCATGCCTTCTACCGGCTGGAGCGGTGTCACGCCACCGGCTGGAGCGGCGTCACCTCAGCCGAAGCGGTGCAGCAGTCGGCGGTACAGCGAGGGGGCGATGCCGCGCACCCGGCCCGGGAGCGTCAGCCAGCCGGGCACGTAGACGTCGTCGCGGCCCAGCCGTACGGCGTCCCAGACCGCGCCGGCGACGCGGCCGGGCGACGTGGGGCGGGGCCGGGACCGCTGGTAGGGGGTGCCGCGTCGGTCGAAGAAGGCCGTGTCCACGGGTCCGGGCGTCACCAGGGTCACGCCCACGCCGGTCCCGCGCAGTTCCTGCCGCAGTGCCTCGGCGAACGCGGCCACCCCCGACTTGGCGGCGGAGTACACGGCTTCGTTCCGCACGCCCACACAGCCCGCGACCGAGCCGACGAGCACCACACGGCCCCGGCCGGCCTCCACCATGGCGGGCAGTACCTCCCGTACGAGGCGGAGTGTGGCGGTGAGGTCCACGTTCAGTACCTGGTCGATGGCGGTGGGCGGCATGGTGACGAAGGGGCCGGCCCAGCCGATGCCCGCCCCGGCGACGAGGGCGTCGATCCGGCCGCCGGTCGCGCGCAGCGCCGACTCGGCCAGCAGCCGTGGACCGTCCGGGGCGGCGAGGTCGGCGGGCAGGACGACGGCCGAGGTACCGGCGGCCGTCTCCTCCAGCGCGCGCCGGTCCCGCCCGCTGACGACCAGCTGCCAGCCGCCCGCGGCGAAGCGCCGTGCCGTGGCCGCACCGATGCCCGAGGAAGCACCGGTGACGAGGGCCACGCGCCTGTCCCGGCGCGGTGTCACGCGGCGCTCCCGGGCCGCGGACGAACGGGTTCCGACGCGGCGGGGTACGGCACCCGTCTCGGGGTCGTAGGTGGAGCCGGAGCCGGTGTGTGTCAAGAGTCGGTCTCCCTGCGCTGTCGTCCGGATCGTCGGTGTGGGGCGTTCCTCGGTGTGGGGCCAGGAGGTCGGATGGGGACGCGGGACGTCGGACCCGGAGGCGGCCGCCGCCGTGCTCGATACGGATCCGCTGCTTCCAGGACACGCCTCCACGCTCGCCCGCGCCAGTTCCGGGACCGAGCCTCCTCGGCCACCTCACCCGAAACGACAACCGCCGCCCCGGGCCGGGTGTGCGGGGTAGGCGCTGCTTCGGTCCCGTATCCGACGTGGCAGGACCACTCCTGCGTGCCGCGCGGTGCCGCCAGGCGGCGGTACGGGCGGTGCGCGGCGCGGATTCGCCGGATACGAAGGGGGCACCCTTCCGTTCCGGTTCCTCCGGTTCCGTCCGCTCCCGTGGCGAGGTTGACCATGCGTGTGCTGCTCGTCCACCCCAGCGCCCTGATGTACTCCGAGATCTTCCTGCGGCTCGAGCCCCTCGGCCTCGAGCGGGTGGCGGGCGCCGCCCGCGACGCCGGGCACGAGGTCCGTGTCGTGGACCTCCAGGTGCTCGGCCGGGACCGGCTGCGCCGCGAGGTGGCGTCCTTCCGGCCGGAGGCGCTCGGGGTCTCCCTGAACTACCTGGCGAACATCCCGGAGGCGATCGAGCTGGCCGCGGACGTCAAGCGGACCGTACCGGACTGCTTCGTCTTCTTCGGCGGCCACAGTGTGTCCTTCGTGGCGGAGGAGGTCCTGGAACAGGCGAGGGGCGCGGTGGACGCGGTGGTTCGCGGCGAGGGCGAGCCGGTGGTCGCGCCGCTGCTGGAGGCCGTCCGCGACGGAGGGGTGGACGGCGTTCCGGGGATCGTCACCGCCGCCGGGCGTGGTCCCGCGCCGCTGATGCTGCACAGCATCGACGCCCCGCTCCCGGCGCGTGACCTGATGCGGGGCCGCCGCCGTTACTTCATCGGCGAGCTCGACCCGTGCGCCTCGATCGAGTTCACCCGCGGCTGTCCGTGGGACTGTTCGTTCTGCTCCGCGTGGACGTTCTACGGCCGCAGCTACCGCAAGGCGTCGCCCGAGGCCGCGGCGGAGGACCTGGCGCGGATCCGTGAGCCCAACGTGTTCATCGTCGACGACGTCGCCTTCATCCGGCCCGAGCACGGCAACGCCATCGCCGCCGAGGTGGAACGCCGCCGGATCCGCAAGCGGTACTACCTGGAGACCCGCAGCGACGTACTGCTGCGCCACCCCGAGGTCTTCGAACGGTGGGCGCGGCTGGGGCTGCGCTACATGTTCCTCGGGATGGAGGCCATCGACGCGGAGGGGCTGGAGCTGTACCGCAAGAGGGTCAGCCCCGACGAGAACCTCCGCGCCCTGGAGACGGCCCGCAAGCTGGGCATCCAGGTCGCTCTCAACCTGATCGTGGACCCGGCCTGGGACGAGGAACGCTTCCGGGTCGTCCGGGAGTTCGCGCTCTCCGTGCCGGAGATCGTCCACTTCACCGTGATGACGCCGTATCCCGGTACGGAGATCTGGCACACGGAGTCGCGTCGGCTCACCACGCGCGACTACCGCCTCTTCGACATCCAGCACGCGGTGGTCCCCACGAAGCTCCCCCTGGAGCGCTTCTACGAGGAACTCGTGCGCACCCAGGCGGTGATCAACCGCAAGCACCTGGGCCTGCGGACCGCGTTCGGCGCGGCCCGCGTCCTCGGCCGCAACCTCCTGCACGGCCAGACCAACTTCGCCCGCATGCTGTGGAAGTTCAACCAGGTCTACAACCCGCGGCGCCAACTCGCCGACCACAGCCGCCCCGTCCGCTACGAGCTGCCCCTCCCCCAGCATCTCGACGTCGCAGACCGACGCGGGCTCTACGTACACACCCGGGGGGCTACGCAGGCGCCGAGCCCGGCCGACACGGACTAGGACCGTCCCAGCGTGCCGGTCGCCGTTGTCGCCTCGCTCGCCGCGGGTGTCTGTTTCGCCGTCGCGGGGGTGCTCCAGCAGTGGGCGGCCGGGACGCGGCCGGACGAGGAGACGCTCTCCTGGCGCCTGCTGGCCCATCTGGTACGGGACCGGTGGTGGCGGTACGGCATCGGACTGGCCGTGCTCGCCTACGGCTTCCAGTCGCTGGCCCTGGCGTACGGGCCGCTCAGCCTCGTGCAGCCGCTGATCGTCGCCGAGTTGATCTTCGCGGTCCCGCTGTCGGCGCGGCTGCACCACATGGCACTGGGCCCTCGGGAGTGGTTCGGCACCCTCGCGGTGGCCGCCGGGCTGGCCCTGGCCCTGGCCTCCGCCCGCCCGCACGGAGGCCGTACCGGGGCGGCGGATCCGCTGTCCTGGCTGCTGATCCTGGGCGCGACCGGCGCCCTGGTCTGCTGTTCCCTGGCGGCCGCGCGGTGGGTGTCCGGGCCGTGGCGGGCGTCGGCGACGGCACTGGCGGCCGGAGCGGTCATGGGCACCCAGTCCGTGCTGCTGGCCGCGACGGTGGACCGGTTCCGGCACGGCATCCTCACGGCGCTGGCCTCCTGGCAGCCGTACGCGCTCGTCGTCGCGAGCGTGGGCGGGTTGCTGCTCATCCAGAGCGCCTTCCAGCAGGGCCCGCTGGCCGCGAGCATGACGGTGCTGGACGCGACGGAGCCGGTGGTGGCGGTGACGGTGGGCATGGCGGTCTTCGGCGAGGCCGTCCACACCGGCTGGCCCGTGAGCGCGGTCACCGTCACCGGGCTGGCGGTGGTGACCGCCGGGATCGTGAGCCTGGACTCTTCGCCGCTGGTCGCCGCGCTGCATGACAGGAGATTCGGCGGAGGTGGGGCGGCGGGGTGAGCGCCCGCATCACGCCACCCGTGCGACCTTCCGGCGCCCCGACGCGACCCGGGGTAGCCACACGGGCAGAAGGTCCTCCCTCAGCACCCGGTCCCAGGACGGGTGGGTCTGCCCGGCCGTGGTCGTCGCCCGTCGCCGTACCGTCGCCAGCAGCCACGGTCGGTCGACCAGCGTGCACAGGGCGTCCGACCAGTCCCGGGGGTCGTCGCGTCGTACGACGATGCCGTCCTGGCCCGGCGCGGCCAGCCACTGTGTGGTGCGCGCGTTCTCGGGCAGCACGACCGCCAGGCCGCTCGCCATCGCCTCGGCGACGACGTTGCCGCAGGTCTCCGTACGGGACGGGAAGGCGAAGATGTCGCAGCCCGCGTACACCCGCGCCAGCCGGTCCTGTGGGAGCGGGCCGAGCAGGGTGACGTCCGGGCCGAGCAACCGTCGGATCTCGCCCGCCTCCGCGCCGGAGCCGGCCATGACGAGATGCACCGCCCTCCCCCGCTGCCGCACCCGGCGCACGCTCTCCGCCAGCAACGGCACGCCTTTGGTGGCGTCCAGCCGGCCGGCGAACAGCACCAGCGGACGGTCGGTCGGTACGCCGTACTCCGCGGCGAGCCGGGCCCGGGCCGTGTCGTCGGGCCAAAAGCGTTCGTGGTCGATGCCGCGGCGGAGGAGGGAGACCCGGTGGGGGCCGAGTGCCGGGGCCAGTTCCGCGTGGCCCGCCGGGGTGGGGACGAGAACCCGTGCGCAGCTGTCCAGCATCCGGTCACGCCGTCGCCGCAGCCAGGTCTCCGCCCGGTCCGCCAGGACATCGTCCACGGCCGGGTGCGTGCCGGGCAGCCATCGTTCGGCCAGGTAGCGGGTGTAGACCGAGGCCAGCAACGGCACGTCGGTGTGCACGGAGCCCACGAGCAGCGGCGTCCGGGCGCCCTTGCGGGCCGCGCGCCGGGCGAGCCGGACGGCGGTGGCGGCGTAGGCGAAGCTGTGGGTCAGGTGCCAGACGTCGTGCCGCGGGAGCAACGCGGCCAGTCGTGGGTGGTGGGGGGCGAGGTCGCAGACGTCCTCCGCGCCGTCGGCCGACCTCAGCGCGGCTCCCGTGCTGAGCACCGGCCGCAGCATGACGAACCGTACGTTCGGCGAGAGGTTCTCGACCCGTTCCCGCTCGCCGAGGAAGTAGACGGTCAGATCCAGCCGCGGGCCGTCCGGGCCGGTCGCGCCGCCGTGTACGGCTTCCGGGAGTCGCGCGGCGCTCTCAGCGAAGCGCTCCCAGCACTTGACGTGGCCGCCTGCCATGTCCGTGCGCAGCAGCTCGACCAGGACCGCGACCGAGGTCATGATCTCTGGGTACCACCTCGGCCGGAGATCCAATCGGCCCTGCGCACGGATGCACGCCAAGAACGCTCCGACCGTTCCGACACACTGCGCCCATGATGTTGAAACCTGCATGGAATAGGTCTACGGTCGGCTTCGTTGGCCTAGTTCAAGATTCAACATCATTCGACGGGAGCAGATCATGAGCACGAACCCCGACCTCGCCGCACTCACCGGCGACTACACGATCGACCCCGCGCACTCCTCGCTCGGCTTCGTCGTGCGCCACGCCATGGTCACCAACGTCAAGGGCAAGTTCCTCGACTTCAGCGGCTCGCTGCATCTGGACGGCTCCGACCCGACCGCGTCCACGGCCTCCATCGACGTCAAGATGGAGAGCATCGACACCGGGTCCCCGGACCGCGACGGTCACCTCAAGAGCGCGGACTTCTTCAAGACGGACGAGTTCCCGACCATGACCTTCCGCTCCACCCGGGCCGAGTCCCTCGGCGGCGACGACTACCGGATCACCGGCGACCTGACCGTCCTCGGCGTCACCAGGCCGCTCACCATCGACCTTGAGTTCAACGGCGCCGCGAAGGACCCCTTCGGCAACGAGCGCGTGGGCTTCGAGGGCAAGGCGCAGATCCTGCGCTCCGAGTTCGGCCTGACGTGGAACGCGACGCTGGAGACGGGCGGGGTCATGGTCTCCGACAAGGTCAAGCTGAACTTCGACATCTCGGCGATCAAGAACGCGTGAGTCCGCGGCGGGCGGGGTGTCACCCCCGCGTCAGCCTGGCGACGGCCGCCGCCAGTCGGGCCGCGCGGCCGTCCGGGGTGCGGGCGCGGAGGAGGGGGAGCATCGTGAGGTACCGGTCCGTCCGGCCGAGGCTCTCGAACGCTGCCCTGGCGCGAGGGTTCTGATCCAGAGCGGCGGCGAGGTCGTCGGGGACCGCGGCCTCCCGCTGTGACTCGTACGCCGCCTCCCAACGGCCGTCCGCCTCCGCGGCCCACACCTCCGCGAGGCCCGCGGGCCGCATACGGCCGGCCGCCGTCAGCTTCCCCACCCTCCGCACACCTCGGCACATTGACCATCGACCAGAGGCTGCCGGGCCTGCGCGGGGTGATCCTCCGCAAGCAGTACGAGCCGTCGAGGCCCTTGCGCTGACCGTTGATCCAGCCATGACACAGGGCGACGTCGTTCACCTCGGCGGCGGTGACGGAGGGCAGTCCCGATCTGGCGGGGTCACGCTGGCGTGAGTCGTGGGGGTGCCGGCAGGGGCGCGGCTAGGGCAACTCCGGGGCCGGCGTTCTGGGGGTGGCGGTCGTGTCCGTGCCCGCCGTGGTGGCGGTCGCGCGGTCGGTGCCGGGCGGGGCCGCCGAGTCGGTACGGCCCTCGCTGCGGGGCGAGTTGCGGTCGCTGCGCAGCCCTCGGCTGCTGGTCGTTCTGCTGCTCGGCGCGCTGGTGAACGGAGCGACCGGTGGGCGTGCGGTCCCGGAAGACCCGACCGTAGGGCAACCAGCCAGCGCTGGCCGAATCCCACCCCTTGTGCAAGCGCTTCCGGCATTCCCATAATCCAGCAGCAGTTTTGTCCTGCCCATGCCAGCAAAGAGGCAATTCTTTATTGCCGCTATTGGCATGTGCACGTCAATTCTGTGTTTCCGATGCACGGCCCCCAGGTCAACCCCCCACGGAAGGCATCACGTTGAAGAGACTCCTCACGGCCCTCAAGAGATGCGCGGCCGCCGGCGCCGCCGCCCTCGCGATCGCCAGTCTTCAGCCCCTCTCGTCCGCGACGGCCGCACCCGCACCCGTCGTCGGCGGAACCCGTGCCGCGCAGGGCGAGTTCCCGTTCATGGTCCGGCTCTCCATGGGCTGTGGCGGGGCGCTGTACACCCAGCAGATCGTGCTCACCGCCGCGCACTGCGTCAGCGGCACCGGCGCCAACACCAGCATCACCGCCACCGCCGGCGTCGTGGACCTCCAGTCCACCAGCGGCCGCGTCCAGGTCCGCTCCACGTACGTCTACCGGGCCCCCGGCTACAACGGCACCGGCAAGGACTGGGCGCTCATCAAGCTCGCCCAGCCGATCAACCTGCCGACACTGAAGATCGCCACCAACACGCAGTACAACACCGGCAACTTCACCGTCGCCGGCTGGGGAGCGGCCCGCGAGAACGGTGCCCAGCAGCGGTACCTGCTCAAGGCCACGGTGCCGTTCATCAGTGACGCCACCTGCCGCGCCTACGGCGGCCTCTACAACGGCCTCGTCCCCGGCGAGGAGATCTGCGCCGGCTTCGACGCGGGCGGCGTCGACACCTGCCAGGGGGACTCCGGCGGCCCGATGTTCCGCAGGGACAACGCCGGCGCCTGGATCCAGGTCGGCATAGTCAGCTGGGGCGACGGCTGCGCCCGCCCCGACGCCCCCGGCGTCTACACCGAGGTCTCGACCTTCGCCTCCGCGATCGCCTCGGCGGCGGCCGGTCTCTGATCCGCGCGCACTCCAGCACGTCGTACGACGTCCCACGGGCCCGGCGCGCCGTTCCGCGCGCCGGGCCCGTGCCCGTTCCCTGCCTGCCTGCCTGCCCCGAGGCTCAGAATCCGCCGCCGAAGTCCCCACCGCCGAAGCCGCCGCCCCCGTAGTCCCCGCCGCCGAAGCCGCCGGTGAAGTCGTCGGTCTGGAAGTCCGCGCCGGAGACGTCGCCGCCCTCGTAGCCGGCGGCGCCGAAGTCGCCGTAACCGGAGCCGTAGTCGGCCGCGTAGGCCGGGCTGGCCATCATGCTGCCGAGCATCGTGCCGATGAGCAGGCCGGGCAGGATGCCGCCGCCGAAGTAGCCGCCCGCCCAGGGGCCGTAGGCCGGTCCCGCCTCCCAGTACGGGCGGCGGCCCTGCTCGGTGTCGACCTCGCGCATCACCGGGTCGCGGCCGTCGGCCAGGCGGGTCTGGTCGGCCGCGCAGACCGGGACCTCGCGGGGTTCGCCGCCCGGCGGCATCCAGGTCGCGTCGGCGACCGAGGGGCCGTGGCGGGGGTCGAAGAAGCAGGGCGGGCGCCGTTCGGGCAGCGGGCGGCCCTCGCGGCGGGCGGCCAGCCGGGCGAGCGAGAAGCGGCCGTCATCGATGGACTGGGTGACGGCCCGCACGTCCTCCGGCTTGCGGGCCTGAGCCATGAACTTCTTCGCCTTCTCGTACTCGTCCAGTCCCCGCTCGTAGTCCGCCAGCATGGCGTCGTCCGCGCCCGGTTCCCCGGGATGGAAGTCGAGGCGGTCCAGTTCCTCGCCGAAGGCGGTGATGTCCTCGTCGACGACGACCCGCAGCTTCTCCAGCGCGGCCCGCTGCTCCTCCTCGTGCCGGCGCCGGTTGCGCCGGGCGATCGCGTACGCGCCCGTGCCGCCCGCCACCAGGACCGCGCCGGCGGTGATCAGCGCGGCGGTCGACACCTCGCCTCCGCCGTCGGAGGAGTCCCAGGAGGAGGGGGCCGCGCCGCCCATGTTGGTCAGGGCCCGGTCGGTGAAGTCGTCGAGCTGGGTCCCCGCGTCGCCCTCGCCGCGGACGCTGCCGACCAGGTTCTGCACGGCGGTCTGCGACAGGACCGCGGAGTCGGCCCGGGCGTCGAAGTCGTCGCCGAGGCGGATCGCGTACAGGCCGGTCACGCCGGTGGCGGTGCGCAGGTCGGTGAACAGGTCCTGCTTGGGATAGTCGTCGGGCAGGACGGCGACGAAGAGGGGCTTGTCGGCATCCTCGATCTGCTTGGCCAGGGCGTCGGCCTCGGACTGAGACATCTCGTCGGACGCGGCCGGATCGACGTAGACGGGGTCCTCGCGCAGGGCCTCCGCGATCGTCGAGACGCTGGTGGCCGCCTCCGCACGCGGGGCGCCCGCCATCAGGACGGCCAGGGCCGTCAGGACGGCGAGCGCCAGCGCGGTCAGCAGTCCCGCAAAGCTCCGGGTCGATCGTGCGACCTTCATACTTCGAAGCTACCCGAAAGCCAACAAAAAAGGCTCATCCGGGCGAGCGCGAAAACCTGAAACCTGAGCGGGAAACGGGAGCACGAGAACGGGAGCACGAGAACGGTGGATCAAGCCGCCCGATACGCCGCCGTCAGCTTCTCCACCGCCTTCCCGTACCGTCCGGTCAACAGCAGGTGGTCCGCGTCCGCGAAGGGCCCCGCGACCACCGCCGTGACGGCCTGGCCGACCTTCTGCTGGACGATCAGCCGCGCCTTGGTGACGAGCGCGCGCCCCGCCTCGTCGGCACCGGCCCGCTCCGCCGCTCCGGCCGCGATGCCGAGCGCCCTCAGCGTCGCGCGGCCGCCCTCCGGCACCTTGGTCAACGTCGTCAGACCCCAGCCGTACGGGTACTGCGGGTCGTACGCCGTGTCACCGACGTTGATCGGCAGCTGCGCCTCGGACTTGGGCCAGGTCACGGGGAGCTGCCCGGTGAAGGGCCGCCTGCCGTACAGGACGTCGGCCACCCCGTCGCCCTCCGTGCCCGGCAGCCAGGACGCCACGAGGGCGTCGATGTCACCGAGCCGGTCGCCGATGAGCTGGGGGCGCCCGGAGACGATCAGCACGGCGCACTTCATCGCGGCGCACACCTTGTCTACGGCGGCCCTGTCGGCGGCACTCAGTTCCAGGTCATGACCGTTGCCGACATCGCCCATGCCCTCGGCGTACGGGGTCTCGCCGACGACGACCACCCCGACGTCGTGACCGCCGAGCGGCTCGGACGCGTCCTTCGAGTACGTGACGTCACCGCCCGCCCGGCGCATCCCCTCCAGGATGGTCGTGCCCGGGGTGGTGTCGCCGGAGGAGCCCTGCCTGGTGACGGTCCAGCCGCCGGTCTGGTTGCCGATGTCGTCGGCGTTGGATCCGGCGACGTAGACCTTCCGCCCCTTCTTCAGGGGCAGCACACCGTCCGCGTTCTTCAGCAGCACCTGCGACTCGGCGGCCGCCTGCCGGGCGACGGCCCGGTGTCCGGCGGAGCCGATCTTGGAGGCGCCGCCGGTGTCGGCGTACGGCTTCTCGAACAGCCCGAGCCGGAACTTCTGCGTGAGGATGCGCGCGACGGCGTCGTCGATCCGTCGCTCGCTGACACGGCCCGCCTCGACCTCGTCGACGAGCGCGGCGTGGAAGTCCTTGTAGGCGTGCGGGACCATGATCATGTCGAGGCCCGCATTGACCGACGCACGGACGTCGGAGGCGTAGTCGCCGGGAAGCTGGTCGATGGCGGCCCAGTCGCTGATGACGAAGCCGTCGAAGTCCATACGGCCCTTCAGAACGCCGTTGATCATGTCGGCGCGGGCGTGCATCTTCACCGGGCCCTGGCCGTCGCCCGCTATGTCGAGCGAGGAGAAGGAGGGCATGACCGTGCCGACGCCCCGGTCGACGGCGGTCGCGTACGGCGCCAGGTGGACGGCCTCCAGCTGCTGCCGGGTGACCTTGGTGACGCCCTGGTCGATGGTGTACGTGCCGGTGGTGGAGGAGCCGTACTCGGTGCCGCCGTCACCGACGAAGTGCTTGGCGGTGGCGAGGACCTTGTCGGGGCGCTTCAGGTCCCGTCCGTCCGGGGCACCCTGCAGGCCCTGGATGACGGACTCCATGGCGTCCACGAGGGCCGGGTCCTCGCCGAAGGCCTCGTAGGCGCGGCCCCAGCGGTCGTCGCGGGTGACGCAGAGGCAGGGGGCGAAGTTCCAGGGGATGCCGGTGGCACGGACCTCGGCGGCGGTCACCGCGCCGGTTTCGTAGGCGAGTTGGGGATCCCTCGCGGCCCCGATCCCGATGTTGTGCGGCATGATCGTGGCGCCGACCAGGTTGTTGTGGCCGTGCACCGCGTCGACGCCGTAGATCAGCGGGATCTGGAACCGCGTCGCCTGCGCCCGGAGCTGGAAGGCGTCGATCATCTTCGCCCACGCCGCAGGGGTGTTGGGCGTCGGAGTGGAACCGCCACCGGACAGCAGCGAGCCGAGATCGTACACGGCGATGTCCCCCGGAGCCGTGACGACGGCACCGCGCTCGGCCTGGGTCATCTGGCCGGCCTTCTCCGCCAGGGACATCCGGGAGAGGAGGTCGGCCACTCGCTTCTTCACCGGCAACCGGCTGTCCAGATACGGCAGTCCGTGCGCGTCTACGACAACCTGCGGGTTCTCGGCCGGAGGCTTGGCGCCGGTGACCGTGAGCTTCAGCGGGATCGTCTCGGCGGACTCGGCGGACCTGTCCTTGAGCGTGGGGAGGCGGAGAGTGCGAGAGGTGCCGGAGGCGGTGCCCGCGGGGAAGGTGAGAGTGCCGGCGGCCGGGGTGTAGTCCTTGCCGGGGTCGGCGGTGCCGGTCGTGGTCGTCTCGTAGGTGACGGTCACGGGTTCGTCGATCGGGGCGGAGCCCGTGGTGGCGACGGTGACCTTCACGGCCGCCGTGCCGCCCTCGTCGACCGGGTACACGGCCGCGTCGGTGGTGACGGAGGCGCGCAGCGACTGGTCGGCCTTGCCGTACAACTCGACGCCGTCCATGGCGAACTCGCCCTTGACGCCGACGGGGAGCGTGACGGCGTACCCCCACATCTCGGTGAGGCCAAGGACCTGGTCGATGCCGCCGACGGGCTGGTAGTCGGTGCGGTAGGTGAAGTCGGCGAAGGGGATCTCCACCTGCTTCCAGCCGGTGAAGTCGTCGGTGAAGGAGGTCGTCCAGAGTTCGGAGGCCTCGCCGCCCGCGCCGCCGTCCTTGATCTCGAAGGCGATCTTCTTGCCGTTGTCCTGGCCGTCCCACCAGAAGCGGATGCCCTTGTGGGCGGACCAGTCGTGGGCGGGCTCGGCGGCGGCGAAGCCGTGGGTGAAGCCGCCGTAGCCGCTGATGTCGTAGGTGCCGGTGAGGACCTTCGCGCCCTCGGGGGCGTCCTCACGGGCGGTCAGCTGAAGGGCGGGCGGGTCGTCGTTGTCGCCGCCCCAGGTGAAGATGCCTTCGGCGGGTGGGTTGGCGAAGGGGACCTCGCCCTCGAAGCGGTCGACGGGGACGGGGTCCTCGGCTGCGACGGCCCCCGCGGCGGATCCCGCGGAGGCCAGGGGCAGTAAGCCGGTCAGTAAGGCGGTGGAGAGGAGCAGGGCGGTTCTTCGCATGAACGTCCCTCCGGGCGGCTCGGGAATCGCACTGCGCTGGACCCACAACTCCACCGGCAGTCCCGGAAGCCGTCAAGATGACGTGTGCGGCGCCAAGTTGACTACTCCGCCGGCTCGACCCCCGCCCGCAGCAGCCCATACGTGTACGCGTCCTCAAGCGCCTGCCACGACGCCGCGATCACGTTCTCGGCGACGCCGACCGTCGACCACTCCCCCGCCCCGTCGGACGTCGAGATCAGGACCCTCGTCGTGGACTGCGTGCCGTGCACGCCCTCCAGGATGCGGACCTTGTAGTCGACGAGGTCCAGCTTGGCGAGCTGCGGGTAGATCCTCTCCAGCGCCACCCGAAGCGCTCGGTCCAGCGCGTTGACCGGTCCGTTGCCCTCGGCCGTGGCGACGATGCGCTCGCTCTTGGCCCAGAGCTTGACGGTGGCCTCGTTGGCGTGGGTGCCGTCGGGGCGGTCCTCGACGATCGCGCGCCAGGACTCGACCCCGAAGTACTTCAGGGGCTTGCCCTCGACCTCCGCGCGCAGGAGCAGTTCGAAGGAGGCGTCCGCCGCCTCGTACGTGTAGCCCTTGAGCTCCCGCTCCTTCACCCGGTCGACCACCCGGCCGATCAGCTCGCGGTCGCCGCCCAGGTCGATGCCGAGTTCCTTGCCCTTGAGCTCGACCGAGGCGCGGCCCGCCATGTCGGAGACCAGCATCCGCATGGTGTTGCCGACCAGCTCGGGGTCGATGTGCTGGTACAGGTCCGGGTCGACCTTGATGGCGGAGGCGTGCAGGCCGGCCTTGTGGGCGAAGGCCGAGACGCCGACGTAGGGCTGGTGGGTGGAGGGGGTGAGGTTCACGACTTCGGCGATCGCGTGCGAGATACGGGTCATCTCGCGGAGCCGGCCCTCGGGCAGCACCTTCTTGCCGTACTTCAACTCCAGCGCCGCCACCACCGGGAACAGGTTGGCGTTGCCGACCCGCTCGCCGTAGCCGTTGGCCGTGCACTGGACGTGGGTCGCGCCCGCGTCCACCGCAGCCAGCGTGTTGGCCACCGCGCAGCCCGTGTCGTCCTGGGCGTGGATGCCGAGCCGGGCGCCGGTGTCCGCGAGGACCGTGGCGACGACCGCCTGGATCTGGGCGGGGAGCATGCCGCCATTGGTGTCACAGAGGATGACGACGTCGGCGCCGGCCTCGGACGCCGTCCGTACGACCGCCTTGGCGTACTCCGGGTTCGCGCGGTAGCCGTCGAAGAAGTGCTCGCAGTCGACGAAGACGCGGCGGCCCTGCTCCTTCAGGAAGGACACCGTGTCGCGGACCATCTCGAGGTTCTCGTCCAGCGTGGTGCGCAGGGCGAGCTCGACGTGACGGTCGTGGGACTTCGCGACCAGGGTGACCACCGGGGCACCCGAGTCCAGGAGCGCCTTGACCTGTGGGTCCTGAGCCGCCTTACCGCCCGCCCGGCGGGTGGCGCCGAAGGCGACCAGTTGGGCGTGTTTGAAGTCGATCTCCTGCTGCGCGCGGGCGAAGAACTCGGTGTCGCGCGGGTTGGCACCCGGCCAGCCGCCCTCGATGAAGCCCACGCCGAACTCGTCCAGGTGCCGCGCGATGGCCAGCTTGTCCGAGACAGTGAGGTTGATGCCCTCGCGCTGGGCGCCGTCGCGCAGGGTGGTGTCGAAGACGTGGAACGAATCGTCGAGCTCGCTGGTTTCGGTCATGGTCTGAAGGCTCCTGTGTCGGATCTCGGTCTTTACCGGAATGACCGGCTCCACCGTCCCCACATGGTCCCTCGCGCTCTCGCCTCCGGCTGCGGGTGGGCCAGAAAAAGCGAAAAACCCCTCGCGGGTGCGAGAGGTCTGCGCGCGGGTCGAGGACGACGGTGTCCGCCCGTACCTGGTCGTACGTGGCGGTCACTGCGGACCGGCGCGCCTGCTGCCAATAATCGTGGCGAACGAGAGCACGGGGGCAGTCTGGCACAATCCGCCCCCGTGCTCACCGTCCGTCTCAGAATGCGAACTCGTGGTATCTCGTGTGGAGTACGGGGACTCAGCGGAAGCGGCGCACGAAGCCGTCGTAGTGGCCGTTGGTGTCGCCCGGGACGAGCTGGGCGGAATCGCTGCCGAGGCCGATGCGCCCGGCACCCGCGCTCACCGAGACGGCCGACACGGAGGCGTCCGTGACGGGTCCGCCGGCGACGGACTCGCTGACCAGACGGGTGCTACCGGTGCGCAGGTCGCGGAGGTAGACGTTGGCCGGCCCGAGGCGCCCGTCCGCCAGACGCGGGTCCGCCTGATAGGCCAGGTACCGGCCGTCCGGGCTGAGCAGGGGCTGGCGGGCCCCGTCCTCGCCGGCGGGGCCGGGGTCGATGCGCCGGGTGACGTCCGTGCGCAGGTCGCGGACGTAGAGGTGGGTGCCCTCCCCGGGGGCCTCGCCCGGGACCAGTTCGCCGTTCGGGTAGTGGAAGGCGATGCTGCGGCCGTCCGCGGCGAGCGAGGCGGGCAGCGCGTAGTACTGGGCGGGGGTGCCGTCCGGCTTGACGTTGACCTGTTCCTCGGTGCCGGTGCGGCGGTCGTGCACCCAGGTGACGCCGTTCCCGCTGCGCGGCACGAGCTGCGTGTACGCCACGTGGCGGCCGTCGGCGCTCAGGCCCTGCAGCAACGCGGGGTTGTCCGGGCGGTTGTGGTTGCTGATCCGCTGGGTGGTGCCGGTGCGGCGGTCGAAGACGTATACGGCTCCGAAGAGGTCGCGCGCTCCGCTCTCCATCCGGTCGGCCTTGGCGTTGAAGGCGACGTAGCGGGCGTTCGCCGACATGTGGGCGCCGGCCGCGAAGGCGGAACCGCCGTCGAAGCCGACGCTGATCCGCTGGGTGGTGCCGGTGCGCCGGTCGTGCAGGTAGATGTCATCGGCCGCCTCGTTGGTGGGCGGGTTGTCCCAGTGGACCAGGTTCCTGGCGTTGGAGCGGAACAGGACGTACCGTCCGTCGGCGCTGATGGCCTGCGCGGACGACGGCATGTCGGCCTGTGCGCCGCCCGAACCGACGCTGACCCGCTCGACGGTCCCCTTGCGCAGGTCGCGCACGATGACGTCCGAGTGCCCGTTGGTGTCGCCGGGCACCAGGTTGGACGCGTTCGCCGTGAACACCGCGAACCGGCCGTCGGCGCTGAACTCCGGTCCGTACGCGTCGTCGTTGCCCTGCTCTCCCGTCGCCGACAGCGTGACCCGCTCGGTCTCCGGCCTCGGCGCCGACGCCGCCGACGTTGCCGACGCCGCCGACGCCGCCGACAGCGCGACCATCACCCCCGCGAGCACCGCGACGGACACCCCACGCATGGTTCTGAGCACGATTCCCCCTGTTTCCCCGTTGACGCATGCCCCCCGGCCCCGCGCCGAGGGCTCCCTTTGAGGCAAACGCATCACCCACCACGGGGTCAATCCCCCGAATTGAGTACAACCCGGGCACCGGCTCAAGCGTCCGCGAGGAGGTCTCGTCGAGGAACTCCGGTACGTGGCCGAAAACTTGCGCCCCGTCGCTCGTACGCGACAGGGCCGCCGCGGACACGGAGTCCGGGGCGGCCCTGAGCGGCGGTGCGGTCGGGAACCAGCCGTGAACTAACCCAGCTTGTGCATCCAGCCGTGTTTGTCCTCCGTGACGCCCCGCTGGATGCCGAGCAGCGCCTCGCGCAGGCGCAGGGTGACCGGGCCGGGAGTGCCGTCGCCGTGGGTCCAGGCGGCGTCCTTCGTCTTGGCGTGGCCGATCGGTGTGACCACGGCCGCCGTGCCGCAGGCGAAGACCTCGGTCAGGGCGCCGGAGGCGGCGTCCTCGCGCCACTGCTGGAGGGTGACGACGCCCTCCTCGGCGGTGTAACCGAGGTCGCGGGCGACCTGGAGGAGGGAGTCACGGGTGATGCCCTCCAGGATCGAGCCGGTGAGGGCGGGGGTGACGATCCGGTCGCCGTAGACGAAGGCGATGTTCATGCTGCCGCTTTCCTCGACCTTGGTGCGGGTCACCGCGTCGAGGTAGACGACCTGGTCGCAGCCGTTCTTGGCGGCCTCGGCCTGCGGCAGCAGCGAAGCCGCGTAGTTGCCGCCGGTCTTGGCGTCCCCGGTGCCGCCGGGGACGGCACGGACGTAGTCCTCGGAGACCCAGATGGTGACCGGCTTGACGCCGCCGGCGAAGTACGCGCCGGAGGGCGAGGCGATCAGCATGAACAGGTACTCGTTCGCCGGGTGCACGCCGAGCGCGGCCTCCGTGGCGAACATGAACGGGCGCAGGTAGAGGGACTCCTCGCCGCCGTGCGGCGGGACCCAGTCGGCGTCCTGGGCGAGCAGCGCGTCGAGGGCGGCGATGAACAGCTCCTCGGGCAGCTCCGCCATGGCCATGCGGCGGGCGGAGCCCCGGAAGCGGCGGGCGTTGGCCTCGGGGCGGAAGATGGCGACCGAGCCGTCGGCCTGGCGGTAGGCCTTGAGGCCCTCGAAGATCTCCTGGCCGTAGTGGAGGACGTGGGTGGAGGGGTCGAGGGAGATCGGCCCGTACGGGACGAGCTGCGCCTCGTGCCAGCCGCGGCCCTCGGTCCACTTGATCGTCACCATGTGGTCGGTGAAGTGGCGGCCGAACCCGGGGTTGGCCAGTATCGCCTCGCGCTCGGCGGCGGAGAGCGGGCTGGCGGAGGGCTTGAGCTCGATCGTGGGCGTCGTCATGAGTGGGTGTCCTTCACCGGTTGTTGAGTGACGGGCCGCGCTCACGCCCGTACGGCCGGTGGCCAGTGCTAGGACGTCCGAGCATTCCCTCAATCCGCGGCTCCGCGTCCGATTATCGCGCGGGGGCGTCGGTGGAAGGAATCGGGGTGAAGGCGACCCAGGGATCGATGGTGGCACCCGGCGGGGACATGGGGAAGCCGCCGGGTGCGGATGCGACCCGGCGGCTTCGACAAGAATCTCGCGGAGGAGATCGAGTGGGGCGGCGGGGTCAGCCGGCTACTCGTACGGCGAGCGCGTCGCCGATTTCCGCGGTGGAGCGGGCGGGCTTGCCGGTGCGCTCCGCGAGGTCGGCGGAGACGGCGTCCTCGATGCGGGTGGCCTCGGTGTCGTAGCCGAGGTGGCGCAGGAGGAGGGCGACGGACAGGACCGTGGCGGTGGGGTCGGCCTTGCCCTGGCCGGCGATGTCCGGGGCCGAGCCGTGCACGGGCTCGAACATCGAGGGGAACTCGCCGGAGGGGTTGATGTTCCCGCTCGCGGCGACGCCGATGCCGCCGGAGACGGCCGCGGCGAGGTCGGTGATGATGTCGCCGAAGAGGTTGTCGGTGACGATCACGTCGAAGCGCTCGGGCTGCGTGACCAGGTAGATGGTCGCCGCGTCCACGTGCATGTACTCGGTGGTGACCTCGGGGAACTCCGCGGCCACCTTGTTGAAGATGTTCGTCCACAGGTGACCCGCGAAGGTCAGCACGTTGTTCTTGTGGATCAGCGCCAGCTTCTTGCGCGGGCGGGCCTGGGCGCGGGCGAAGGCGTCGCGGACCACGCGCTCCACACCGAAGGCCGTGTTGACGGAGACCTCGGTGGCGACCTCGTGCTCGGTGCCCTTGCGGATGGTGCCGCCGTTGCCGGTGTACGGGCCCTCGGTGCCCTCGCGGACGACGACGAAGTCGATCTGCGGCTCGCCGGCCAGCGGGGTGGCGACACCCGGAAGCAGCTTCGAGGGACGCAGGTTGACGTGGTGGTCGAAGGCGAAGCGGAGCTTGAGGAGGAAGCCGCGCTCCAGGACGCCGGAGGGGACGCTCGGGTCGCCGATCGCGCCGAGCAGGATGGCGTCGTGCTTCTTGAGGGCGTCGAGGTCGGCGTCGGTGAGGGTCTCACCCGTGGCGTGGTAACGCTGGGCGCCGAAGTCGTAGTCCTTGGTCTCCAGCTTCACATCCTGCGGAAGGACGGCGGAGAGGACCTTCAGGCCTTCGGCCACGACCTCCTGGCCGATGCCGTCACCGGGGATCACTGCGAGATTGATGCTGCGAGACATGTCGGCACCGTACTCCTTGTCCCATGGGATGACACGCGGCGTCCGCGATACGGACGGCGCTACGGACACCCACTCGGGGGACTGCGTCAGCCGTCACCTCGCATTCACCCGTACGTATGGCGGGTGTTGGGCTTCGCTGGGAACTTCACCCGCATGGAGACCCCCGACTGCGGCATTCCGCATCAGCTCGCGCGCCGGATGAGCATGGCCGAGCAGTACGAGTACCTGCGCACGAGGATGTCCCGGCGCCGCACGCTGGTGACGGCGGGCGCGGTGGCGGGCGGGCTGCTGACGGGCTGTTCGGGCGGCGGATCGCCGAGTACGACCACGAGCTCACCTGCCGCTTCGCCGTCCGCGTCCCGGGTGCACGGTTCCGTCGTCGCCCCCTTCGGCCGCCATCTCGCCTTCGGCGCCGACCCGAAGACGCAGATGCGGATCTCCTGGCAGGTGCCGCTCGCGGTGCGGGGGCCGTACGTCCGTGTGGGTCTGCGGCCCGACGACCTGAGCCGGAAGATCGAGGCCGAGGTGCGCGACCTGCACACGCCGGGGGTGACGGGGGTCCGGCCGGCGCTCGATCAGTACTACCTGCACGCGGCGCTGGACGGTCTGCGGCCGGGCACGACGTACTACTACGGCGTCGGCCACGACGGCTTCGACCCGGCCTCGCCGGAACGGCGGTCGACGATCGGCTCGTTCCGTACGGCACCGGCGGCACCGGAGCGGTTCGTGTTCACCGCCTTCGGCGACCAGGGGGTGAGCCGGGCTGCGGCCGCCAACGACCACGTCCTGCTGCGCCGGGACCCGGCCTTCCACCTCCACGCGGGGGACATCTGCTACGCCAACGTCAAGGGCCGGGGCGAGAAGTCGGACGGCTACGACCCCGCCTTCTGGGACCTGTTCCTCAAGCAGAACGAGCCGGTGACGAGGTCGGTCCCGTGGATGGTGACGACCGGCAACCACGACATGGAGGCCTGGTACTCGCCGGAGGGCTACGGCGGCCAACGGGCCCGCTGGTCCCTCCCGGACAACGGCTTCGACCCGCGCACGGCACCGGGCGTGTACGCGTTCACCTACGGCAACGTCGGCTTCGTCGCGCTGGACGCGAACGACGTCTCGTACGAGATCCCCGCCAACTTCGGCTACACGGAGGGGAAGCAGACGGCGTGGCTCGACCGGAAGCTGGGTGAGCTGCGGGCAGACGCCTCGGTCGACTTCGTCGTCGTCTTCTTCCACCACTGCGCCTACTCGACCTCCACACACGCCTCCGACGGGGGCGTGCGCGCTCAGTGGCTGCCGCTGTTCGCCCGGCACCAGGTGGACCTGGTGATCAACGGCCACAACCACGTCTACGAGCGCACCGACGCCATCAAGAACGGCGAGGTCGGCAGGCCGGTCCCGATCGGCGCGTCGACCGACCCGACCCGGGACGGGATCGTGTACGTCACGGCGGGCGGCGGCGGCAAGGACCTCTACGGCTTTCCCTCGGGCGTGAGGGAGAGTTACGAGGGGCACGTCACCGACCGGGAGTCCGTCGAGACCTTCCAGTGGACGAAGTCGCAGCAGTCCAGGAAGGAGACCGTTCAGTGGTCACGGGTGCGCTACCGGGGCTTCTCCTTCCTCTCGGTGGAGGCGGAGGGCGGGTCGGCCCCGAAGCTGAAGGTGTCGGCGCTCGCGTCGGGCGGCGAGCGCATCGACCATTTCGAGGTGCGGCGCGGAGCCTGAGGTTCCGCACCGCACCTCGTGCGGGTGCGGCTCCCGGCCAAAGGGTCCCTGCTGGCTTATCGCCGCTGCTCAGTGGCCGGTCTCGCCGCCGTTGTCCCGGCGGTCGAGGGCGCGCTGGAGCGCGGCGGCGGCGTTCTTGCGGTCGGACTCGCTCGAACGGGAGAGGTGACGGACTCGACGGCGGACGGTCGTCTCGGCCATGGGAAATCGACTCCTTCGAGATTCCGGCAGTGGAGATTCCGGGAAGATCGGAAAGGGTTGCGAGACGCCGGATGGGGCGGGGAGCGGTGCCGCAGGGATTGCCTGCACGGGGCCCGGCTCACGACCGCCATTCGCTTGGTCGAGCGAGACGTTCGGCTTCTACAAAGCTAAGCGAGGACCGCGCGCCTGTCTCCACAATTACTCGGACTTCCTACTATCTGAGACAGTGCAGTGGCTCACACCACGCTGACCTGCGGTTTCACTCAGGCGAAGAGCGGCGACTCGCCCACCCGACTGATCCTCCGCCCGGCCTGCGACATCGGGTTCCGGTTAAAGGGAACCGTGAGGTCATGAGCGACAAGGCCAAAGCACTTCTCGAGGGCGGCCCGGAAGATCTCCCCGAACGGATCGTCCCGTCTCCGCCCCCTGGAGCGGACGTGAAGATCAAGCTCCGAGGTGGTTACGAGCACTTCAGGCCGACCCAGCGCGACGCGGACACCCCTGAGGGCAAGCTACCCGTGTACGAGTGGTGGGAGCGGACGGAGATCGCCGAGTAGCGGCTGGAGAGTCTGCCCGCTCCCGAAAAGGCGAGGGGCCGGGCGATCGCCCGGCCCCTCCTGCGCTCCCGCGGATCGTCAGCCCATGTGCGGGTACGTGTAGTCGGTCGGCGGGACCAGCGTCTCCTTGATGGAGCGGGTCAGCGTCCAGCGCATCAGGTTCTGCGGGGCGCCGGCCTTGTCGTTGGTGCCGGACGCGCGGCCGCCGCCGAAGGGCTGCTGGCCGACGACGGCGCCGGTCGACTTGTCGTTGATGTAGAAGTTGCCGGCCGCGTAGCGCAGCTTGTGCATCGTGCGCGCCGCCGCCGAGCGGTCGCCCGCGATGACCGACCCGGTGAGCGCGTAGTCGGTCACCGACTCCATCTGGGTCAGCATCTCCTCGTACTGGTCGTCCTCGTAGACGTGCACGGCGAGGAACGGGCCGAAGTACTCGGTGGTGAAGACCTCGTTGGCCGGGTCGTCGCACTCGACGACGGTCGGGCGGACGAAGTAGCCGACCGAGTCGTCGTAGCTGCCGCCCGCGACGACCGTGCAGGACGGGTCGGACTTCGCGCGGTCGATCGCCGCCTTGTTCTTGGCGAAGGCGCGCTCGTCGATGACGGCGCCGATGAAGTTCGACAGGTCGGTGACGTCGCCCATCGCGATGCCGTCGACCTCGGCCGCGAACTCCTCCTTGAAGCCGGAGTTCCAGATCGACGCCGGGATGTACGCCCGGGAGGTCGCCGAGCACTTCTGGCCCTGGTATTCGAAGGCACCCCGGGTCAGCGCCGTCTTCAGCACCGCGCGGTCGGCGCTCGGGTGGGCGACGACGAAGTCCTTGCCGCCGGTCTCGCCGACCATCCGCGGGTACGTGCGGTACTTCTCGATGTTGTTGCCGACCGTCTTCCACAGGTACTGGAAGGTCTTGGTCGAGCCGGTGAAGTGGATGCCGGCGAGGTCACGGTGCTCCAGGGCGACCTTGGAGACCTCGATGCCGTCACCGGTCAGCAGGTTGATGACGCCCTTGGGCAGGCCGGCCTCCTCCAGCAGCTGCATGAGGAGGACGGCGGCGTGGGTCTGGGTCGGGCTCGGCTTCCACACCACCACGTTGCCCATCAGGGCCGGAGCCGTCGGCAGGTTGCCCGCGATGGCCGTGAAGTTGAACGGCGTGATCGCGTAGACGAAGCCCTCCAGCGGGCGGTGGTCGAGGCGGTTCCAGACACCCGGGGAGTTGGCCGGGGGCTGCTCGGCGAGCAGGTCACGGGCGTACTTGACGTTGAAGCGCCAGAAGTCGATCAGCTCGCAGGGGGTGTCGATCTCGGCCTGCTGAGCCGTCTTGGACTGGCCCAGCATGGTGGAGGCGGCGAGCGTCTCGCGCCACGGGCCGGCCAGCAGGTCCGCGGCACGCAGGAAGATCGCGGCGCGGTCGTCGAAGGACATCGCACGCCAGGCCGCCGCGACGGCGAGGGCCGCGTTGATCGCGTCCTGCGCGTCCTGCTGGGTGGCGTTGCCGTAGGTGCCGAGACGGGCCTTGTGGTTGTGCGGCTGTACGACGTCGAAGCGCTCGCCGCCGCCCAACCGCTTCTGGCCGCCGATTGTGCAGGGCAGGTCGATCGGGTTCTCGGCCAGTTCCTTGAGCTTGGCCTCCAGCCGGGCGCGCTCGGGCGAGCCGGGGGCGTAGCCGTGCACCGGCTCGTTGACGGGGGTGGGGACCTGGGTCACAGCGTCCATGGGTTCCGTAACTCCTTAACTGAGCGGGTGTTCTCGAGCGGTGTGCGGGCTCAGCCCTTTGTGATCATGCTCCGTGCGAAGAACCGCAGGTTGGCGGGCTTCTCCGCAAGACGCCGCATGAAGTAGCCGTACCAGTCGGTGCCGAAGGCGGTGTACACGCGCATGCGGTGGCCCTCGGCGGCCAGCCGCAGGTGCTCGTCGCTCCTGATCCCGTACAGCATCTGGAACTCGTACTCGTCCAGCTTGCGCCCGGCGCGGTGCGCGAGTTCCTGGGCGATGGAGATGAGGCGCGGGTCGTGGGACCCGATCATCGGGTACCCCTCGCCGTCCATAAGGATCTTCAGGATCCGGACGTACGCCTTGTCGATCTCGTGTTTGTGCTGGTGGGCGACCTCGGCGGGCTCCTTGTACGCCCCCTTCACCAACCGTACGCGGCTGCCGCTCGCGGCGAGGCGGCGGGCGTCGGCCTCGGTGCGGAAGAGGTAGGACTGGATGACGCAGCCGGTCTCCGGGAAGTCCTTCCGCAGCTCCTCGTGGATGGCGAACATCGAGTCGAGGGTGGTGTGGTCCTCCGCGTCGAGGGTGACCGTCGTACCGATGGCGGCGGCGGCCTCGACGACCGGGCGGACGTTCTTGAACGCCAGCTCGTGGCCGTCCTCCAGGGCCTGTCCGAACATGGACAGCTTGACGGACATCTCGGCCCTGGCCCCCAGCTTCAGCGGCTCGAGCCGGTCGACGAGCTCCAGGTAGGCGTCCCGGGCGGCGGCGGCCTGCGCGGGCGTGGTGATGTCCTCGCCGACGACGTCCATCGTCAGCTCCAGGCCCTTGGCGGTCAGGTCCTGGATGATCGGCACGATGTCTTCGACGGTCTCGCCGGGGATGAAGCGGTCCACGACCTGCTTGGTCACCGGCGCCGCCGAGATCAGGCGTCGGATCCGGTCGCTGCGCGACGCGGCGAGAATCACGGGACCCAGCACGGGGCACCTCCACAGGCCGAAGTGGGCCGTAACCCGTGCGTGTGGCGCTTCGGGTACGGCACGGAGAACCACCGTGAAACCTAAGGATCCCTCCGATCGTCGGCCATCGACAGCTGTCACGCATCCGTGCCGCAGATCTCAGACAGATGTATGAAGGGCGCACGAAAATGCGGGAGAATGCCCAAGTGACGTCCGATGCTGCGCCACTCCGGGGGACGACCCCGGACCCCCAGCAGGACAACAGGCGGGGCCGGTGAACCCGCGCGGAGATCTCGAGGCGAGTATGAGCAACAGCGAATCCCATCGGGGCGACTACCAGGACCTGGTCGACGAGATCTCGGAGCTGCTCGACGCACCGGCGACACTGGAAAACCGGGACTTCGAGCTGATCGCCTTCGGCGCGTACGACAGCGAGGGCGAGCTCGACGCGTCGGCGCTGGACCCTGTCCGGACCCGCTCGATCCTCACCCGCCGCTCGACGGCGGCGGTCCGCACGTGGTTCGAGGGCTTCGGCATCACACGGGCGACGGGCCCGGTCCGCATCCCGCCCTCCCCGGAGGCGGGGGTGTACCGGGGGCGGATCTGTCTCCCCGTACGCCATCGGGGCGTCGTCCTCGGTTACGTCTGGCTGCTCGACTACGACCCCGGCCCCACCGAGCGGCAGCTGGCGGGGGCCATGGAGGTGACGTCCCGCATCGGCGCGCTGCTCGCGGACGAGGCGCAGCACGGGGCGGACCTGACCCGGGAACTGCGGGCGGTCCTCACCGCCGAGCCCGGCTGGCAGCGCGACATGGCGGTCGCCGAACTCCGCACGGCCCTCGGCCCCCGCGCCGACACGCTCCACACGGTGGTGTGCGTGGCCCCCTGGCCCTCGGCCGACCCGGACGACGCCCCTTCGGTCCGTACGGTGCCGGGGGCGACGGCGCTGTGCACGGTGCCGTGGGGGGCCACGGGCCACTGCCTCGCCCTGCTGATGCGACTGCGCTCGGCGGACGTCCTGACTCCGGCGACTTCGGCGGCGGGGCGGTTGCTGGAGCGGGCGGGGGCTGGTGGAACTGGTGGAAAGGGGGCGAGTGCCGGGACGGGCGCGGGTCCGGGCGGCGGGGGCACGCGAGGTCCGGCCGCGAGCGCGGGGACGAGCGGCGGTCCTGTCGGCGGGGGCACGCGGGG
>NZ_NTGE01000115.1 GCF_002291145.1 Streptomyces sp. SA15 | reverse complement strand
CCGCGCCGAAGCGGCCGCCAAGCGGGCCCGCTCCCACGCGGACGCCGCCCAGGCCGCCAAGCTGAGGGCCGACGCCGCGGTGAAGACCGCGACCAGCGCCGTGGCCGACGCCATCGAGGCGTCCCAGCACGCCTCCTTGGAGGCCAAGACGGCCGTCAAGCTGGCGGACGAGGCGGAGAAGCTGGCCAAGACCGCCAAGTCCCAGGCGGACGAGGCGAACAAGGAGGCCGCCAAGGCCCTGGCCGCCTCGGCGAAGGCCGCGGGCTTCGCCTATGTCACCGCGCAGGCCGCGGCCGACGCGGGCAACGCCGCATCCCAGGTCGCCAAGCCGGCCAACGACGCGATCCAGCTCGGCTCTCCCTACGTCGACACGGACTCGGCCGCCGGCCTGGTCGTGCTGACCGGGCAGGCGGCGAAGTCGATCGCCGACCAGCAGAAGGCCGTCGCCGACGCCCACGCCAAGAACGCGCAGGCGGAAGCGGCCGCGGCCAAGAACCTCGCCGAACAGGCACGGGGCGACGCGAAGATCGCCTACCAGCACGCGGCCAACGCCGCCACCCACGCGGCCACCGCCCGCACCTACTCCAAGGAGGCCCTCGGCTACGCGGCCGACGCGGCCGCAGCCGCCTCAAAGGCCTCGGCGTCACTGGCCCGCACCATCGAGTACGACCGCCAGGCCACGGCCGACGCATCCGCAGCCGACCAGTCGGCCGGCCGCGCCGAGGGCTACGCAAGGGACGCCCGCGCCTCCGCCGACCAGGCCGCCCTCGACGCCCAGGCCGCCCGCGACGCCGCGGCCGCGGCCGAGCAGTCCGCCAAGGACGCACGCGCCGCCGCCGACCGGGCCGACGCCGCCGCCACCGAAGCCGAACAGGCTGCGAAGGACGCGCTGAAGTATGCGCAGGAGGCGCAGAAGGCAGCAGAGGAAGCGGCACGCAACGCCGCGAACCAGCAGGTCTCGACCGGTGCGGGCACCGGAGTCGGCGGCACGTGGTACGTCGTCGACGAGGACAGCATCGAGATCACTGACGCCAAGCAGCACGAGCCCTGCGTCATCGACATCGGCTTCGAAGGCTGCACCACCACGTTCACGGTCACCTTCAGCGCGGTGGTCGACTTCTTCCTCTGCACCAACCCCGACACGACGGCCAGCGCCGACGGCTGCCCTTCGGCGGACACGCTGCTCATCGAGAGCAAGCGCATCCCGGGTCTGAAGAAGGACGTCACCCGGTACTTCTCCAAGCTGGAACTCATCCAGCAGACCCTCACCTACAAGCTCATCAAGGCGATCCTGGTCCAGGACTTCGTCGACTGTTGGCACGGCAGCGCCAGCGGCTGCGCCTGGGCCCTGAGCAACTTCATCCCCGGCAAGGCGTTGGGCACGGTCTTCGACGGGATCCGGGCTCTGGACGCCGCCATGAAGACCGGTGTCGGGGTCCGTGACGCGTTCCATGCCCTCAAGGCCCTCGACCTGGACCCCGGGACCCTCGCCAAGCTCAACGCCATCATCAACGCCCACGAAGACCTGTACACCGCCTGCAAGGTGAACAGCTTCCCTGGCACCACCAAGGTGCTGATGGCGGACGGCTCACACCGGCCCATCAGCCAGGTGGGCGTGGGGGACCTCGTCAAGGCCACGGATCCGGCTTCCGGCCAGTTGCGGGCCCGGCAGGTCACCGACACCTTCAAGCACGACACCCAGCGGCTGGTGGACATCGCCGTTGCCGGCGGGGGAAGGCTGGAGAGCACCGCCGGCCACAAGTTCTACGTGGTGGACCGCGGGTGGACGCTGGTCTCCGACCTGCGCGTCGACGACCGCCTGCGCACCCCGGACGGCTCCGTCCGCGCGGTGACCGCCCTCAACGACCGCTCCGGCCTGGCTCCGCGCACGGTCTACGACCTCACGGTCGACGACCTGCACACGTTCTTCGTGCTGGCGGGCGCCGCTCCGGTCCTTGTCCACAACTGCAAGGTCGCGTTGGGGTGGCAGAGAAATGGGAAACTCGACGAGTGGGCCGCGCTGCCCGAGAACAAGTTCGCCACCTTCTCCAACGTGTCCCCGAACGACTTCGCCCGGATCGCGGAGATGGCCATCGCCGACCCGAGCGTGACGCTGCACATCAACATGACGGGACTGAACCAACATGGAGACTTCATAGATGCTGCCCGGCGTGGGCTGAAGGGCGGTGAGGACGGAGCTGCTGCCACGGACTACGAGATGTCCATGATCGCGAGGGCACTCGCCAATGGTCAACGCCCATGGGATTCGATCAAGTTCTACTCCCCGTCGGGTCCGAATGGAGCCATGAAACTGGATGCCCCGACAGATATGCCGGATCTCTCGGTGCTGGGGAAACTTACCCCCGTGAAAGGTTCGATCATCGGATACTGCCACTGCTGAGGAATCGCATATGGATGCCCATCGGAAAGACCTGTACCCGGACGTGACCGCTGCGGGCGGCCTTGTATCGGCGATGAAAGAAGCAGCGAAGCTGCGCGGATGCGACATCGGGCTGCCGCCGTGGGCCACCGAGGCCATCGGCATCGAGACGGCAAGGGGTTACGTGTCGGTCCATCCTGCGACCGAAGAGCGTCTGTTCCGGGTGCGTGTCCTCATTCCCGGGTTCACCTGGGAGACTCCCGGGTTCTCCTGGGAGATCGGCTCGACTGACGATCTCGGATTGCTCGTGGAGGCGGTCGCCGCATGGCGGGAAGGTATGCCGCTCGACGAGTTGGCGGCGAGATTCGAGTTCCTGGAGCTCGATGAATTCGCCGGGGCGCTCGAGAGGGGAGAGCCCACTTCTTCGCAGTGGGCCGACCTTCTGTCGGCCGAGTTCCACCGGAGGCAATGGAACCTTCTGCGTCGCCTCCATGCGGATGAGGTGCTGCGGAACATGTTCCCGACGATCACGCACGGCGCCGTCCGCCTGCGGGTGGATCAGCTGGACGGAACGAGCCGTCAGGTCCTGGTGCATGAGCTTGAAGGCGAGCGATACGAGGTCATTCGCCCCGGGGTTCCCGGGGATGACTGGGCCGAGGTGCCGACCGGTGATCTGATCGCCTACCTTCGAACCGCCTTGAACCAACAGTGATCTCGACAGATCGATGAAGCCGAAACCCCGCCAGGTAACGCCTGGCGGGGTTTCGGTGCTTCACCCGCGGACCGGCCCGACGCCAACGTCAGCGGACGTCCGCCGCTTGCCCACCCGCTCCAGCAAAGCCACCGGCACCCCCTCAAAAAGCTCCCCCACCCGCACGTGCCCCGCGAACTCCCGCCCCGGATCCAGCACATCCACCCACCGCCCCGGCGGCAACGCCAGCACCGTCTCCCGCCAGCCCCCCGCCTCCGCCAACCGCAGCGACAGCCGGGTCACGGCCGTGAGCACCTCACCCGAGCGCACGAACGCCACACAGTGGGCCGCCGCCGGACCCTCGGCGGTAACCGGCGTGTACGTCGCCGAGTCACCGAAGACCTCCGGCCGCCGCGCCCGCAGCCGCAGCGCCGCTCGCGTCAGCGCACCCTTGTCGCCAGGCTCCGACGGCGGGAAGCTCACGGGCCGTCGGTTGTCCGGGTCCACCAGGGCCAGGTACTCGGCCTCCGTGCCCTGGTAGACGTCCGGCACGCCCGGCATGGTCAGGTGCAGCAGGGCCGTGCCGAGGACGTTCGCCCGGATGTGCGGGGCCAGCGAGTCCCGGAAGGCGGTCACGCGCTCGCCCGGCGCCCCGCACGGCCCGGCCGCGACGAACGCAGCCACCGCCTCCTCGTACGGCGGCTCCTGCTCGGTCCAGCTCGTGTACAGGCCCGCCTCGCGCACATGCTTCAGCAGGGCGCCCTGGACGCGTTCCGCGGCGGCCGGGCCGAGCCCGAACACCGTCTGCCAGGCCGCCCACGCCAGTTGCGCGTCCGGTACGCCCTCCCCGGTGCGTGTCACCTCGGCCAGTACGTCCGCCCACCGCTGCGGGCACTCGGTGAGCACAGCCAGCGCCGCCCGTACATCGGCACTGCGCTTGGTGTCGTGCGTCGATACCACCGTGCCGGTCGCCGGCCAGTCGCGCTGCACGCGCGCGCAGTAGGCGTGGAAGTCCTCGGGCGGTACGGCCGGGCTCCCTGGGTTCCCGCCCACCTCGGTCGCCGACAGCAGCGGCACATAGCGGTAGTACGCCGTGTCCTCCACGGACTTGGCGCGCAGGGCCGATGCCGTCTGCGCGAACCGCGTCCGGAACTCGACGTGCCCGGGCTCGTCTCCGTACCGCCCGAGCACCAGGTCCCGTACGACATCGACCGCACCCGCCTCCTCGGGGACGACGAAGGCGAGCCGGGCCTCGGCAGCGGCCTCCTCGGTGACGATCCGGGACGCGTCCCCGGAGGCGTACGGCCGGTAGACCTCCAGGCGGACGAGGAGCTCCTGGAGGGCGGTGCGCAGGGCCCAGGGCGCGCGGTCGCGCAGCGCGGGCTCCGGCGAGGTGGCGCACACGCGGTTCGCCACCCGGGTCAGCCGCTCGATCTCGGTGGCCAGTTCGTGTGTGATGACCTTGTACGCCGCCCGCCGTACCGTCGCCTCCCACTCCCCGCCCCGGTCCGTCTGCGGGGCGGCGAACCGCCGGTACTGGCCGAGGAGTTCACCGAAGCCCGCCGGGTCCGTGAAGAGGCCGTCGATGTGCCGCAGCGCGTCGTAGCCGGTGGTGCCCGCGACGGGCCAGGAGGCCGGCAGCGGCTCCCCGTCCGCGAGGATCTTCTCCACGACCGTCCAGCGGCCGCTGGTCGCCTCGTGCAGCCGCAGCAGGTAGGCGTCGGGGTCGGCGAGCCCGTCGGGGTGGTCGACGCGCAGGCCGTCGATCACGCCCTCGTGGAGCAGCGTGAGGATCTTGGCGTGCGTGGCCTCGAAGACCTCCGGGTCCTCCACCCGGACGCCGATGAGCTCCGAGATGCTGAAGAAGCGGCGGTAGTTGAGGTCGGTACGGGCCAGCCGCCACCACACCGGCCGGTACCACTGCGCGTCAAGCAGCTGCGGGAGCGGCAGGTCCTCGGTGGCCTCGCGCAGCGGGAACACATGGTCGTAGTAGCGCAGGAGGTTCCCGTCGACCTCCAACCGGGCGATCTCCGCGCCCAGCGGTCCCCCGAGCACCGGCAGCAGTACCTGGCCGCCCTGCGCCTCCCAGTCGATGTCGAACCAGCGCGCGTACGGCGACTTGGGGCCCTCCCGCAGCACCTCCCACAGGGCGCGGTTGTGGCGCGGGGCCATGGCCATGTGGTTCGGCACGATGTCCACGACCAGACCGAGCCCGTGCTCGCGCGCGGTGCGCGCCAGCGCCCGCAGTCCTTCCTCGCCGCCCAGTTCCTCGCGCACGCGCGCGTGGTCCACGACGTCGTAGCCGTGCGGGGAGCCGGGGACGGCCTCCAGGACGGGGGACAGATGCAGGTGCGAGACGCCGAGCGAGGCCAGGTACGGCACCACCGCCGCCGCGGCCCCGAACGGGAACTCGGGCTGCAACTGCAGCCGGTACGTGGCCGTCGGCACCGCCGGGTCAGGTCGCTCAGGTGTCATGCCAACCTACGTACCCGCCCCACCGCCCTTCCTGTCACCCTGCCGCCAGTCGTGTTCGCCAAGGGGGGCGGCTGCCGCAGCCCCGCACCCCTAATCGGGCCGCTGCAACACCGTCATGCTCCGGTCCACCAGCGTCAGCCGGTCCCCGGCCTGCACCTTCGCGCCCGTACCCGGCGGCACTCCGTCCGTGCGGGCGGTGTCGACCACCACCTGCCACTGCCGGCCGTGGTTGACCGGCACCACGAAGTCCAGCGCCTTGGGCGAGGCGTTGAACATCAGCAGGAACGAGTCGTCGGTGATCCGCTCCCCGCGCGCACCGGGCTCGGAGATCGCGTTGCCGTTGAGGAACACCGTCAGCGCCGAGGCCTGCGCCTGGTCCCAGTCCCGCTGGGTCATCTCCTTGCCCTCGGGGGTGAACCAGGCGATGTCCGACAGTTCGTCGTGGGTGCCCTCCACGGGCCGGCCGTGGAAGAAGCGGCGCCGACGGAAGACCGGATGGTCCTTGCGGAGCCACACCATCGCGCGCGTGAAGTCCAACAGCTCCTGGCTGATGCCCTCGCCGTCCGGCCATTCCACCCAGGCCAGCTCGCTGTCCTGGCAGTACGCGTTGTTGTTGCCGCGCTGTGTGCGCGCGACCTCGTCGCCGTGGCTGATCATCGGCACGCCCTGGGACAGCATCAGCGTGGCGATGAAGTTGCGCATCTGCCGGGCGCGCAGCTCCAGTACGGCCGGGTCGTCGCTCTCGCCCTCCGCGCCGCAGTTCCAGGACCGGTTGTGGCTCTCGCCGTCCCGGTTGTCCTCGCCGTTGGCGTGGTTGTGTTTCTCGTTGTACGAGACGAGGTCGTGCAGCGTGAACCCGTCGTGGCAGGTCACGAAGTTGATGGAGGCCAGTGGGCGGCGGCCGTCGTCCTGGTAGAGGTCCGAGGAGCCGGTCAGCCGGGACGCGAACTCCGCCAGCTTGCGCGGCTCGCCGCGCCACAGGTCCCGTACGGTGTCGCGGTACTCGCCGTTCCACTCCGTCCACATCGGCGGGAAATTGCCCACCTGGTAGCCGCCCTCGCCGACGTCCCAGGGCTCGGCGATCAGCTTCACCTGGGAGACCACGGGATCCTGCTGCACCAGGTCGAAGAAGGACGACAGCCGGTCCACCTCGTGGAACTGTCGCGCCAGAGTGGCCGCGAGGTCGAAACGGAACCCGTCGACGTGCATCTCGGTGACCCAGTACCGCAGCGAGTCCATGATCAGCTGGAGGACGTGCGGGGACCGCATGAGCAGCGAGTTCCCGGTGCCCGTGGTGTCCGTGTAGTAGCGGGGATCGTCCGCCAGGCGGTAGTACTGCGGGTTGTCGAGGCCCTTGAAGGACAGCGTCGGACCCAGGTGGTTGCCCTCGGCGGTGTGGTTGTAGACCACGTCCAGGATCACCTCGATGCCGGCCTCGTGCAGCGCCCGCACCGCCGACTTGAACTCCAGGACCTGCTGGCCGCGGTCGCCCCAGGACGCGTACGCGTTGTGCGGGGCGAAGAAGCCGATGGTGTTGTAGCCCCAGTAGTTGTTCAGTCCCATGTCGACCAGCCGGTGGTCGTTCACGAACTGGTGTACGGGCATCAGCTCCAGCGCCGTGACGCCCAGCTCGGTCAGGTGTTCGATGATCGCGGGGTGTGCGAGCGCGGCGTAGGTGCCGCGCAGCTCCTCCGGCAGCCCCGGGTGCCGCATCGTGAGGCCCTTGACATGGGCCTCGTAGATCACCGTGTGGTGGTACTCGGTGCGCGGGCGCCGGTCGTCGCCCCAGTCGAAGTACGGGTTGACCACGACCGACGCCATCGTGTGCGGCGCCGAGTCCAGGTCGTTGCGCTTGTCGGGCGCGTCGAAGTGATAGCCGTAGACCTCCTCGCCCCAGCGGATCGAACCGCTGATCGCACGCGCGTACGGATCGAGCAGCAGCTTCGCCGAGTTGCAGCGCAGGCCGCGCTCGGGGGCGTACGGGCCGTGCACACGGAATCCGTACCGTTGTCCCGGCATCACGCCCGGCAGGTACGCGTGCCGCACGAACGCGTCGCTCTCCCGCAGTTCCACCGCCGTCTCCGAGCCGTCGTCGTGCAGCAGACACAGCTCTACTCGGTCCGCGGCCTCCGTGAAGACCGCGAAGTTGGTGCCGGCGCCGTCGTACGTGGCACCGAGTGGATATGCCTCTCCAGGCCAGACCTGCATGGATACGACTCTTCCAGGTGTCCCGCGCCGCTGGGGGCGCCTTGGCGTCGAGTGTCCCCGAAAGTGATGGAACCACCTATGACTTACGTCCCTCTTACCGGGCGACCAGTGCATACCCAGGTCGATGCGGCCGGTATGCCGAACCAGTGGGGCAAACACGTACTCCCGTGAATGTTCGGGGAGTAGGGGGAAGATGTGCGCGAGATAGTGCACCGCCATCTGGGAAAGGTGGTGGCCGGTGCGGCCATCGCGGTGGCCTCGACCGCCGTGATGGTGGCCATCACCCTGCCGGGGACGGCGGGGGCCGATGATGCGGGTGCCGGACGGGCGGGCAGCCAGTCCACGCGACAGGCAGGGCAGGAAGAGGGTCAGGGCCCGGGCCAGGGTGCGGCCGTCGCGCCCGGTGTCGTCGAGCAGGCCCCGGCCGAGGGTGAGAAGGGCAAGGGCAGCGATCCGCTGACCGACGACGAGATCGAGCGGGTCGAACAGATCGCTGTGAACCGGCAGCTGTTCAATGCCAGCGAGAACGTCGAGGGCGAGCGTGGACCGCAGCGCCTCACCATCGACCTCGCCGAGCCGGAGGCCGACCGGGCCGACTCCTCGGACGGGCCCCGGCGTGCCGACGTGACGTTCTACGACTACCGGGACGACACCCTCGTCACCAAGACCGTCGACCTCGACGCCGGCAAGGTCGTCCGGACCACCGAGCAGCAGGGCGTCCAGCCGCCGCCGAGCCGGGCCGAGAGCATCGAGGCGGCGAGCCTCCTGATCGCCGACCCGCTGGGCGCGGGCCTCAAGGCGGACTACAAGGACGCCACCGGCAAGGAGCTCACCTCCCCGGACCAGCTGAGGCTGAGCGGCGGCGTCTACCGGTCCACGCCGGGTGCCCAGCCCGCCGCACTGGACAAGTGCGGCGAGCACCGCTGCGTGCGGTTGTTCCCGAAGGTCAAGAACGGGCCGTGGATCGACACCAGGTCCCTGGTGATCGACCTGAGCACCCGCAAGGTCGCCGAGCTCGACCGCTGACCCGACCTCCGTCCGACCTTCGTCCACCTTTCGAACCCGCACCTCCTGCAAGGGAGTCACTTCCTCATGCGTGTGAACAGAATCAGCCGTGCCCGTAAGCGGCCCGCCGCCCTCGGCCTCGCCGTGGCCGCGCTGGCCGCCGGTCTGACGACCGGCACGGGACCGGCCGCCGCCCAGCCGAAGACGGCCGCCGCGGCGGCCGCCGACTGCAGTGCCGCCTACCGCATCGAGCAGAAGCTCTCCACCGGCACGACCTGGCGGATGTGCTGGCGCTACGACGGCATGGCCGGCCTCATCCTGGACGACGTCTCCTACCAGCCCAAGGGCGAGGCCAAGCCGATCAAGGTCCTCAACAGCGCCCGGCTCGGCCAGATCCACGTCCCGTACGACGACGGCAAGGAGGAGTACGACGATCTGACGGGCCAGGACTTCGCCAAGGACCTGATGCCCCTGGCGCCTGCCGAGTGCCCCGGCGGCACCATCAAGAACGTCAAGATCCCGGACTACTACCCGGACGAGAACCCGAACATCAAGGGGCTGTGCACCACCACGCGCTCCCGCGGCCACGCCTACCGCATGCAGAGCGACGAAGGGAACAAGGTCTACCAGGCCCAGGGCAAGGACCTCCTCGTCTACACGGTCAACCAGGTCGGCTGGTACGAGTACATGACCGAGTGGCGCTTCCAGGACGACGGCACGATCAACATGAACGTCGGCGCGACGGGCAGCCTCTCGCCGTTCGACTACGACGCGGGCGACGGGCGCGGCTGGCCCATCGGCAAGGGCCCCAGGGCCAAGGCCACCAGCCACAGCCACAACGCCTTCTGGCGGCTCGACTTCGCCCTCGACGGCTCCACCAAGAACCATGTCGAGCAGTACGACTCGGTCGTCACCCCCCGCGGCCGGCTGACCCCGACCACCAAGACCACCCGCACCAAGGTCACCAAGGAAGGCGCCGGCGACGCCAAGGCCTACCGCTGGTGGCGCATGGTCAGCGCGACCGGCAAGAACAAGGACTGGCACGCACGGTCGTATGAGATCGTCCCCGGCCCCACCACCCGCTACCCGGGCCGCGGTTTCACCAAGCACGACGTCTACTTCACCCAGTACAACAAGTGCGAGCTGTTCGCCAGCAACAACCCGCGCTGCGACCGGACCCACCCCAAGTCCGTCGACAAGTGGGTGAACGGGCAGACCCTCACCCACCCCGTGGCCTGGGTGAACGTCGGCTTCCACCACATAGCCCGCGACGAGGACCAGCAGCCCATGCCGGTCCACTGGCAGGGCTTCTCCATCGCCCCGCGTGACGTCACCGCTATGAATCCGCTCACTCCGCCCGCGCTCGCCGGTGAGAACGGCCGCCCGCGGGACGGTAGTTGAGAAACTACCTGTCCATCCGGCTGCACCGCCGACCGCTCCCGGAGTACCCTTCCTTGATCGTTGACAAGGCGGGTGCTCGGGGGAGCGGAAGGCGGTGCGCGGGTGGGCTCGGGAGGGCTGGAGCTGCCCCCTGGTGACGAGGGTCACGAGGGGAACTCCACAGACGCCCCGCCCGGCACGGTGTCGCTGGCCCGGCCGATGGACACGGGTTCCATCGGGCCGGAGCTGGACTGGGACGCCGACGCCTGGCGCGAGGTGCGTACGCGCGCCCAGCGGGCCGGCCGTGCCTACATCTGGCTGAACCTCGTCGAACAGCGGCTGCGCGCGGTCGTGGCCGCCGTTCTGCGCCCCATCTACGAACCCGTCCACGGCCACGACGACTGGGTGGTCGCCGCCGCCGGACCGGCCGGGCAGGAGTGGGTCCAGCGCGCGGTCGCCGTCCGCGAGGTCAGCCGCCGCAAGGGCTACCTGCTCGACCCGGCCGACGACAACGTTCTCAGCTTTCTCACCCTGCCGCAGCTGCGCGAGCTGATGGTGCAGCACTGGCCGTGCTTCGAGCCCTACTTCGACGAGCGCCGGGACGTCGAACTCGCCCTGGACGAGCTCGAGGTCACCCGCAACGTCGTCTCCCGCAACCGTGCCCTGTCCGAGGCCGTCCTCGGCCAGGCCGAGCGGGCCTCGGCCCGGCTGCTGGAGATACTCGGCACGGGCAGCGACGTACCGTCCGCCCGCCGGCTGCCCGTCGACGCGGTCGAGGACCTCGTCGGCGACCGGTACGCGGACGTGGTCGCGGTGCATTCCGACCGGGTGCGGCTGCTGCGCCAGTTCCCGGCCGAGGACATCTTCGGCAGCGCCCGCCGTCTCGACGCCGTCGGTATCGGCCTCAACCTGCTCGTGCAGAACTTCTCCGGCCGCCGCCTGGTGCGTCTGGCCGAGTCCGGCTGCCGGGTGCGGCTGCTGTTCCTGAACCCGGCCTCCAGCGCGGTCAAGCGGCGCGAGCGCGAACTCGGCATCAAGCGGGGCGAGCTGAGCCGCGCCGTCGAGATGAACATCCTGCACATGCGCCGGGTGCGCTCGAAGCTGCGCGATCCCGGCGCCTTCGAGATCCAGGTCTACGACGAGACGCCCCGCTTCACCGCCTACCTCGTCGACGGCGACGGCTCGGACGGCATCGCCGTGGTGCAGTCCTATCTGCGCCGGTCGCGCGGCATGGAGGCGCCGGTGCTGGTCCTGCGTGGCGGGGGCAAGCTGGTGAAGCCGGGCGAAGTGGACGAGAGTGGACTGTTTCCGACCTATCGCGAGGAGTTCGAGCTGGCTTGGGCGGATTCGCGCCCGGTTTCCTGAAGCCGCCGGCCCTGGAATCTCCGGAATCTTGGGTGGATTCGCTCCCCGTGTCCTGAACTGTCCCTCCGGCTAAGCGGAATGCGGTCCTCTGATTGTCAGTGGCTCATGGGATCGTGGAGACCACTGGGGGAAAGCACCACCAAGAAGGGGGGCGGCCCATGGGCTGGCACCGGGAGCTGCTGATCGGCTTCGACCTGGAGACGACCGGGACCGATCCGCGCGAGGCGCGCATCGTCACGGCGGCCGTGATCGAGGTCCGGGGCGGGCAGCCCATAGGGCGCCGGGAGTGGCTGGCGGATCCGGGCGTGGAGATCCCGGCGGAAGCGGTCGCGGTGCACGGGATCAGCAACGAGCGCGCGGCCGCCGAGGGCAGTCCGGCCGACCAGGTGGCGGACACCGTCGCGGACGTCCTGGTGGCCTACTGGAGGACGGGCGTCCCGGTCGTCGCCTACAACGCGGCCTTCGACCTCACGCTCCTCTCCGCCGAACTGCGCAGGTACGGCCTGCCGTCCCTGATGGAGCGACTCGGCATCGACCCCGCGCCGGTCATCGACCCATACACGATCGACCGCTGGGCCGACCGCTACCGCCGCGGCAAGCGCAACCTCGAAGCGGTCTGCACGGAGTACGGCGTCCCGCTCGACTCCGCCCACGACGCCTCGGCCGACGCCCTCGCCGCGGCCCGGCTGGCCTGCGCGATAGCCGGCCGCCATCCCAAGATCGCGGCCCTCGGCCCGGCGGAACTGCACCGCCGCCAGATCGAGTGGTACGCCGAGTGGGCGGCGGACTTCCAGAGCTTCCTGCGCCGCAAGGGCGACGCGGCGGCGGTGGTGGACGGCACGTGGCCCCTGCGGGAACTCGCCGACGAGCCGGTGTGAGCGGGGCCGTCACACCGGAGCGGGGACTTCACGCAGATACCGGGCCGGCGATCGGTTCCACGCGGGGACGGTGCCGGGCACCGCGCGGGCCAGGCGCTCGGCCGTCTCGGCGTCTGAACCCTGCATAACGCGCCGCGAACAGCGCCCGGACGGCATCGAGGTCCACGCGCCGGTCCCCGGGGACGACCGCGAGGACGTGCCGTGTGCTGCGGCGGTCCACCTTCACCCGCAGCACGATCAGCCTGTCGCCCTTGGTCAAGAGGCTGTCGCCTGGCGCCTAATCGTCGGCAGCCGGGTCCCCGAGGATCGAGGCAGGCACGATCCGAGGGGAAGCCAGATGAGCGCAACAGCGGCGACCGGTACGACCCAGGTGCGGGGTGCGTGTCCGCACGACTGCCCCGATACCTGCGCGATGAGGATCACTGTCACCGACGGCAAGGCTGTGAGCCTGACCGGTGACCGCGAGCATCCGTACACCCGCGGGGGCTTGTGTGTGAAGGTCGACAACTACCTGGACCGGGTGTACAGCCCGGACCGTGTGCTGTACCCCATGCGGCGCACGGGTCCGAAAGGCAGCGGTCGGTTCGAGCGGATCACCTGGGAGCAGGCGCTGGACGAGATCGCGGGCCGGTTCCGGGCGATCTCAGCGGAGTTCGGACCCGAGGCCGTCATGCCGTGCAGCTACCTGGGCACTCAGGGAATCCTCAACGGGCTCAACGTCGGCGATCCGTTCTTCGCCAGGCTCGGCGCCACCATCGCCGAACGCACCTACTGCGACTCCGGTTCCTGCACGGCCTACACGATGACGATCGGCGACTGCGCCGGGGTGGATCCGGAGAGTCTGGTCCACTCGAAGTTCATCCTGATCTGGGCCTGCAACGTGATGAGCACCAACCTGCACCTGTGGCCGTTCGTCGCTGAAGCCCGCAAGCGGGGCGCCACTGTGGTCGTGGTGGACCCGGTGAAGACCCGCACCGCGAAGGCGGCCGACTGGCACATCCCGATCCGGCCGGGCACCGATGGAGCTCTCGCGCTGGCGATGATGAACGTGATCATCGAAGAGGGACTCACCGATGACGACTACGTCGCCAACTACACCGTCGGATACGAGGAGTTGGCCGAGCGCGTACGGCAGTACACACCGGAGTGGGCCGCCGAGGAGACCGGCGTTCCGGCCGAGGACATCCGCAAGCTGGCCCGCGCGTACGCCACCGCGCAGCCGTCGGTGATCCGCATCGGGGTGGCGGTGGAGCGGCATGCCGGCGGTGGCCAGACGGTACGGGCGCTCGCCTGCCTGCCTGGGCTGGTCGGCGCGTGGCGCAAGCCCGGTGGCGGGATTCTGCAGTTGCCGCTGTGGGCGTTCCCGGTCAACTGGGGCGCGATGATGCATCCGGAGATGCTTCAGCCCGGCAAGCGGATCGTGAACCAGTACCTGCTGGGCCAGGCGCTGACCGGCGGTCTCGACCTGGACCCGCCCATCAAGGCGCTGATGGTCTACAACTCCAACCCTGTGGTCGTGTGCCCGGACCAGGAAAGGCTGATCGAGGGCCTGCGGCGGGACGACCTGTTCACCGTGGTCAGTGAGCAGTTCATGACCGACACCGCCCAGTTCGCCGACATCGTGCTGCCGGCCACCACCCAGCTGGAGCAGGACGACATCATGTTCTCCTGGGGGCACCTCTACATCACCTACAACCACCGCTCGATCGAGCCGCTCGGTGAAGCGGTCCCGAACACGGAGCTCTTCCGGCGGCTCGCGGCCAGGATGGGCTTCACCGATGCGGTGTTCCGGCGCACGGACGACGAGATGATCGCCGAGGCGTTCGACTGGTCGGCGCCCGCCATGCAGGGCATCACGGTCGAGTCACTGAAGGAGAAGGGCTGGCAGCGGCTGAACGTGCCGCCCGCGGACCAGTACGCCCCGTACGCGGAGGGCAACTTCCCCACCCCCTCGGGCAAGGTGGAGTTCAAGTCCTCCATCGCGGAGACCGTCGGGAACTTCGTGGTCCCGCTGTTCCGGCAGGGCTCGAGCGACCACCAACCGGGCACGCCGGTCGATCCGCTGCCGCACTACGTCCCGCCTCGCGAGTCGGCGCGCACGAATCCCGGGCTCGCCGCGCGGCATCCGCTCAGCCTGATCACCCCGAAGTCGCACGCCTACCTGAACTCCAGCAGCGCCAACCTGCCGCTCCACCGGCGCGTGCAGGGCGAGCCCACCATCCTCATCCACCCCGACGACGCCGCCGGACGCTCCATCGCCACCGGCGACGACGTGCGGGTCTTCAACGACCGCGGCTCGTTCGTGGTGAAGGCGAAGGTGGACAAGTCCGTCCTGGCGGGCGTCGCCGTGTCGGCCTACGGCGGCTGGCGCATGCACACGAAGTCGCTGTCCACGATGGCATCCCTGAATCCCACGGCCTTCGCCGACCTGGGCAACGCGCCCACGTTCTCCGACACACTCGTCCAGATAGAGAAGGCCTGACCCATGGCGTACGTCATCACCGACGCCTGCGCCGACATCCTCGACCAGTCCTGCGTCGAGGAATGCCCGGTGGACTGCATCTACCAAGGGGACCGGATGATGTACATCCACCCCGACGAATGCGTCGACTGCGGCAAGTGCATGACCGTCTGCCCGAGCGACGCGATCCACTGGGAGCACAAGATCCCCGTGGAACTTCTCCCATTCACCACGGCCGCCGTCGAGTTCTTCGAAGAGCACGAGGACGCGGCCGGTGGTGCGTCGTCGCGCGGACCGATCGGCGTCGACCACCCCCTGCTGCGGGAGAGACGTGGCACCGGTGAGGGCTGAGCACGGGAGCGGTTCCGACGACGACGTGTACGACAGCGACCTGCTGATCGTCGGCGCCGGGCCGGTCGGTCTCTACGCGGCCTACTACGCCGGATTCCGGGGCATGTCGGTCACGGTGATCGACGCGCTCGGACAGCCCGGTGGCCAGATGGCGGCGCTGTATCCCGAGAAGAAGGTCTACGACGTCGCCGGGTTCCCCGCGGTGAAGGCACAGGACCTGGTCGACGCTCTGGTCGAGCAGGCGTCACAGGCGAAGCCCCGGTACTTGCTCGGCCACATCGCGCAGACCCTGAAGGACACGGCGGGCGGCGTCGCCGTCACCACCCACCAGGGCATGGTGGTGACGGCGAAAGCCGTACTGGTCACCGGCGGGATCGGCAGTTTCACCCCACGCCCGCTGCCCGCGGGGTCCGCGTACGAGAACCGTGGCCTGCGCTACTTCGTGCCGAAGCCGGCCGAACTCACCGGCGCCGACGTGGTGGTCGTCGGCGGCGGGGACTCCGCCGTGGACTGGGCGCTGGCGCTCGAACCGCTCGCCCGCTCGGTCGCGCTTGTCCACCGCCGGCCACGGTTCCGGGCACACGAGCACAGCGTCCGGCTGCTGCGCTCGTCCTCGGTGCGGCTGTACACCCCGCACGAGGTACTCCGGATCAGTGGCGAGAACCGCGTCGAACAGGTGGAGCTGAGCAACCTTGAGACCGGCGCGACCGAAAGCCTGCGGGCGGACGCGGTGGTGGCCGCGCTCGGCTTCGTCGCGAACCTCGGCCCGCTCGCGACGTGGGGGCTTCAGATGCGGGGCCGGCACATCGCCGTCGACCGGACCATGCGCACGAGCCGTCCGCGGGTGTACGCCGCGGGCGACATCGCCGACTACGACGGCAAGGTCGCGCTGATCTCGGTCGGTCTGGGCGAGGCCGCACTCGCGGTGAACCACCTCACCCCCGTGGTCGATCCCACGCTGGGCACCGTGCCGGGGCACTCCAGCGACGGCCAGTGACGACACCCCCTAGGCCCGTGCCCGAGCGCGATAGGCGGTCGGCGAGGTGCCGTATACCTCGCGGAACGCCCGACTGAACACGGCGAGATCGGTGAACCCCCAGCGGACACAGATCTCGGTGAGGGTGGCTTCGCCTCCCCGGCGGGTCAGCAAGTCGCGTCGGCACCGCTCCAGCCTTTGCCGCCGGATCACCTGGGACACCGTCTGTCCTCGGCCGGCGAACATTCGCTGGAGCTGGCGCGTCGACACGAAGTGCGCCTGCGCGACGCGTTCCGGGGACAGGTCCGGATCACCGAGATGCTCTGCGATGTAGGTGTGGATCTGCCGCAGCAGGCTCGCGTGGCGGTCGGTGCCGGCGCCGAAGCCGTGTACCTCTGTCGCGATGGTCGCCACCAGGTCGCCGATCTCGTCGGCGATCCGGAGGGCGCCCCCTTCGCTGATGGCCGGCTTCTCGACGAGCAGGTCGGTCAGCATCCTGCTCAGCACCCCGGTGATGCCGCTGCTGCCGTCCAGCGTTCGGCAGGTCAGCATGGCCGACTCGCTGTCGCTGAGTCGGATCGTGTCGCGGGGCCAGGTGAAGACGGCGAGGTCCCAGTACGGGGAGCCGGGATCCGAGCGAAGCCACCAGTGAAAGGGCCGCTCTGTCTCGTAGACGACGAAGTCGCCGGGGCGGAGCGTCGCCTCGTGCCCGTCCTGCGCGGCGCGCGCCGCACCGCGGCGGACCAGGCAGACCTGGAGGTAGCGGTCGCCGTCGCGCCGCAGCAGTTCCTTTGTACGGAGAACGTCCTGGTCGACCGAGCGAACTCCCGACACCCGGAGGTGGCCGAGGAAGTCGCTGCGCACGGCACCGTCGAACGTGCCGTCCCGCTCGACGTCCACATCCAGGCTGACGAAATGGTCCCGAAGGAGCTCCCGCCAGACCTCTCGCCGACTGGTGTTCGTCTCGTTCGCCCTCACCGCCGTCATGGCCTACCTCGCTCGTATCCCGTGTCCACTCGGCTCGGCTTTGCACGAGTACTCGTCCGCCAGAGTTTTGGCCATGTCCAGAGGCGGATCGTTTTCGCCATGTAAATAACCGGAAAACGCTGATTCAGCGGCATGTTTCCGTCGCCGCCGGTCAAATGCCTGTCGCGCGAAGGCCTGTGCGGTCGGCCCAGGCCGGTGAAGATGAACGTCAGTGCCGGTCCAGAACGCGAGGAACGCATCGTGAAAGCCGCCGTGAATGATCAGCTCCGCTGTCCGGAGGAATCGGGCGAGGATGTCCGAGTGGGCCTGACTCGAGGACCCGCCCCGGTCGCCGAGGCGATCGAGTGGGCAACCGTGCCGCACTGCGGAGCAGTCGTCACGAGGCACCTCGAGCCGCGGCTCGTCATGGTCGTGGTGGCCGCACCCCACCGCGAAGAGGCCTTCACCGCGGCCCGTTTCTGTATCGACGTCCTCAAGGAGTCCGTTCCGGTAGGGAAGCGCGAACACAGCGGTGATGGCGCGAGCGGGTGGGTGGCGACCGGGTGCCTCGCCCGGAACCCGGAACCGGCGGCGTGATGAGCGCGCCCGTCGCCGACCGCCGGTACCGTCCGCTTCGCGACCTGCGGATCTCCATCACCGACCGGTGCAATCTCCGATGCCGGTACTGCATGCCGCGCGAGCATTTCGGCCCGGGGCACCGCTACCTCGAATCCGCCGACCTGCTGACCTTCGAGGAGATCGCGCGCCTGGCAGGGGTGTTCGCCTCCCTCGGCGTGCGCAAGATCCGGCTCACCGGGGGCGAACCCCTCCTGCGTCGCGGCGTCGCGGACCTCGTGACGCTGCTCGCCGCGACACCCGGGCTCGATCTCGCGATGACGACCAACGGGCTGCTCCTGCCGGCGATGGCGGGACGCCTCGCGGCGGCCGGGCTGCGCCGGGTGACGGTGAGCCTGGACTCGCTCGACGACGCCGTGTTCCGGGCGGTCGCCGACACTCCGGTTCCGGTGCGCCGGGTGCTCGACGGGATCGACGCCGCCGCCCGCGCGGGCCTCACTCCCGTCAAGGTGAACATGGTGGTGAAGCGTGGGGTCAACGACGGGTGCGTGCTGCCGATGGTCGAGCGGTTCCGGGGCAGCGGCCACATCCTCCGCTTCATCGAGTTCATGGACGTGGGGGCCACCAACGAGTGGCAGCTCGGTGAGGTGCTGCCCGTCGCCGAGATCGTGCGCATGATCGACGACCGTCACCCGCTCGAACCACTCGGCGCGACCGACGCCGGGGAGGTGGCCACCCGTTACCGCTTCCGGGACGGCGCCGGTGAGATCGGTGTCATCGGCTCGGTGACGCGGCCGTTCTGCGGGGACTGCACGCGAGCGCGGTTGTCCGCGGACGGGAAGGTGCACACATGCCTGTTCTCATCCAGCGGTACCGACCTGCGGGCACTGCTGCGAGCGGGCGCCTCCGACGAGGAACTGGGCTCGGCCGTCCGCGCACTCTGGGGTGCGCGGGAGGACCGCTACTCCGAGTTGCGAGGGCGCCCCAGACGATCGCCTGGCGACCGCGTGGAAATGTCCTACATCGGCGGGTGATCTGGACCCATGACGTATGAAGTCGCTGCGGGGATCGGCGTCGCAGATGTGATGGTCGCCTGCCCCAAGATCCTGGGACCGCAGTCCAGCATGGAAGACCTCCGAGCCCTTTTCAGGGACGACCATGTCCACATGGCCCTGGTCGTCGCCCCGGACGGACGGCTCATGACGACGATCGAGAGACCGGACATCCCCGCAGTGGCCCCGAGTGCCCTGAAGGTCACAGAGTTCGGGACTCTCGTCGGCAGGACGGTGCGGGCGGCGTACCCGCTCGACGCTGCCACAACAGCGATGGTGCGCAAGGGGCGACGTCGCTTGGCGGTGGTCGATGATGTCGGTCGCCTGCTGGGGTTGCTGTGCCTGAAGCGAGACGGCAGTGGCTACTGTTCGGACGAAGGTATCCGCGCCCGCGCTGCCGAAAGGGAGCGAGCGCACCCTTCGTCTCCCCTGCCCTGAGCAGCCCCCGCAGACGACAGATGGCCCATCTGCCACGCCGGTGCCGCCGCGGCCTGCTGATCACCGAATGGGCGCGGAGACCGTGGTGTCGACGGAGGGCAGTTCGCCGATCTCGAGACTGACGCAACTTTTCTCCTCAGCCTGGACCCCGTCGGCGACCTCGAGTGCGCCCTCCTGGCAGAAACTCGATTCTTCGAGCGGCGCGACATCGGCGGCGAACGCCGGGCTGCCGCCGGCCAGGGCAACGGCCAGGGTTGGGGCGACGAGTACTGTGACGGCGGTCAAACCACGTGGTATCCGGAGCATCGACAACTCACCTCACTGATGGGCGGTTGTGCCAGTGTGCTCCGAGGCAACCGACAGGGCCACGGGCAGTACGTGGAGCAACAGGCGCGTAAGAGCACCGAGCGGAGCGCGGCAGAAGTGCCGCGCCTCCGGCGGCGGAGTGGCGCCCGCACTCAACCGGTGGCAGTCAGCAAGCTCTCCGCCTGGGTACGGCGGTGGGCGCGTTCCACCGCCTGACCCCAGTACGTACCGGTGACCATCAGGGCCGCGCCGAGGCCGGTGAGCGGTGTGAAGTGCTCGCCGCCCAGGGCGATGCCGACCGCGGCGGCCCAGATCGGCTCCGTGCCCAGCAGCAGGCTGGCCCGGCTGGCCGAGGTGCGCTGCACCGCCCAGGTCTGGGCGAGGAAGGCGAACACACTGCAGAACAGGGCGAGATAGACCAGCTGCGTCCAGGTCGCGGCGTCGGTGCTGGCAAGGGCCGGCAGCTCGCGCGCGGCCGGTGCCAGGAACAGGGCCGTGCCGACGAGGGTCTGCACCGTCGTCAGATGCAGCGGGCGTATCGCCCGCCCCACGGTGAGCCGGCCGACGAGGGCCACGTGCACCGCGCGGACGAGGGCCGCGCCGAGCATCAGCAGGTCGCCGAGGCGGGGCGCGTGGAATCCGTCGCCGGACATGAGGAGTCCGACGGCGAGGACACACACGCCGGCGGCGGCATAGAAGGCGGGAGGCAGTCCGCCCGGGTGACCGGTGCGGTCGAGGAAGGGGGTGAGGACGATGGTCAGGCTGATGATCAGCCCCGCGTTGGCGGCGCTGGTGTGGGCGACGCCGTACGTCTCCACGACCAGGACAGCGGCCTGCGTGACCCCCAGGGGTACACCGGCCCGGAGTTCGTCGCGGGTCCATCGGCGGGGGCCGCCCCGGGAGCCGGCGCGGGTGGCGACGAGGCCGAGACAGGCGAGCGCGGACAGGGCGTATCGCGCGAGCAGGACCAGCAGGACGGGGAGGGCCGCGGTGGCGGTCTGGGCGGACAGATAGCTGGAACCCCAGACGAGCGCGACCAGGAGGAGTACCGCATCGGTACGGCGGGCGTCGGACACCCGCCTACGGTGCACCGACCAGGCCACTGAAGCCCAGAACCACTTTCTTAAACGATCTTTTAGCAACCCTACAAAGTGCTTCTACACTGAGGAGGTGGACGAACGGCAGTTGCGGATTCTGCGGGAGCTGGGCGAACTGGGCAGCGTCACCGCGGTCGCCGAGGCGCTGCTGGTGACACCGTCGGCGATCTCGCAGCAACTGAGGCTGTTGCAGCGCTCGATCCCCGTGCCGCTGACCGAGCGCCACGGGCGGCGGCTGGTGCTCACGGACGCCGGGCAGGCGCTGGCGGGCGCGGCGGTCGAGGTGGAGACGGCGCTGGCCCGTGCCCGGCACACGGTCCAGGACTTCGTGGACCGACCGGACGGCGGGGTGTCGGTGGCGGCGTTCCACAGCGCCGGCGCGGCGTTCTTCCCCCTGCTGCTGCGGGCTCTCACCGGTCCCGGACACCCCGTGCTCGCCCTCGCCGACGAGGACGTCGCCCAGGACGACTTCCCCCGGCTCACACGGGAGTACGACCTGGTGCTCGCCCACCGCCTCGACCATGCCCCGCCCTGGCCACGCGCGGTGTCCGCGACCACGCTGCTGCGCGAACCACTCGACGTGGCGCTGCCCGCAGACCACCCCCTCGCCGCCCAACACCGACTGACCCCGGACGACGTGGCCGACGAGCCGTGGATCACCGTGCACGACGGCTTCCCGGTCATGGCGACCATCGACGCCATCGCCGCCGCGGCGGGCCGCCGCCTCCGTCTGGCCCACCGCATCAACGAGTTCGCGGTGGCCGCGGAGGCGGTCGCCGCCGGGGGAGGCCTCGCGCTGATGCCACGCTGGACCAGCCGTCCCCACCCCGCGCTGGTGCTCCGGCCGATCGACGGGGTACAGGCGAGGCGCCACATCGACGCCCTGCACCGCCCGGAACGCACGGCGCGCAAGGCGGTCCGCACGGTCCTCACCGAGCTGCGCAGCGCAGCACGAACCATCCAGGACCGAGACACCGACGGTGAGGTGACGTCCCCAAGGGGCGCGGGGCTGTGACGATATGCGGCTCCGCCGCGCGGGCGCGACAAGCCACAGCGGACCCGCAGTCGCCCACGACGACGAGCCCCCCGAACCCCAGGCGCTCAGAACGAGTACCACCGCACCGTCTCATCCCCCTCCCGCAACGACGCCACCCGCCGCTCGAACTCGACCAACGCCTTCGGGTTGCTCGGCGCATGCTGAGCCACCCACGCGCAACTCGCCGTCTCCCGGGCCCCGCGCAGCACCCCGCAGCCCGGCCACTCCCGCACATCCCAGCCGTACGCCGAGGTGAACGAGTCGTAAGCCGCGGCAGGTATCCCATAGCGGTCACGCGAGAGGGCCATGACCACCAGGTCGTGCTCACGCAGGTCGGCGGCGAAGGTCTCCAGGTCGACCAGGACCGGACCGTCCGGGCCGACGTGCACGTTGCGGGGGAGCGCGTCGCCGTGAATCGGACCCGGCGGCAGATGCGGCGTCAACGCTGCCGCGGTCGCCACGAAGCCGTCGCGCCGCTCCCGCAGGTACGCCGCGTCGGCCGGGTCGATCGCGTCGCCCGCGAGACGCAGCCAGCGTTCCACACCGCCCAGCAGGTCACGGGGCGGCAGCTCGAAGGGAGGGCTCGGAAGGGCGTGGACGAGGCGTAGCAGTTCGGCCAAATCCCGTGGCTCGGCGGGCCGTACGGAATCGGGCAGCCGGTGCCACACCGTCACCGGGTGACCCTCGACCAGCGACGCCTTCGGCTCAGCAGCCCGTACCGCGGGCACGCCCGCCTCCGCGAGCCACACCGCGATGTCCAGTTCGCGGCGCGCCCGGTCGAGGAGCTCGGCGTCGCGGCCCACCTTGACGACCAGGTCACCGGCGGCGAACACCGCGTTCTCGCCCAGGGCGAGCAGCCGCGCGTCCCCAGCCGGGCCGGGGAGCACCCCCGCCGCACCCAATACGTCCCGCGCCCGTGCCTCGTCCATCCCTCACCCTCCCAGCCCTCGTATGCCTCCGCGAACGGCGTCGGGTTCCCGCCACTCGCCCGCCAGTCTCGCATTCGCACAGGTAGGACCGTGTGCGAGGTGCCTTGACGAGGCACACCCCCTTCACGACCATGACGGAGGCCCGCCGGGCCCAGGGCCTGTCCGGCCCTCATCACGAGCCGCGCAAGAGGATCCGACAGGAGCCGATTACGTGACATTGGTGACCGCGACGAAGCGGTCGGCGCAGGGCGCACCACGCGCCGACGGGGGCCGGCGGCCTCCCGACCACGGGGCCTGGTTCCTGGTGCTGCCCGCGCTGATCCCGATCCTCGTGTTGAGCGTCGGACCGTTGCTGTACGGGATCCTGCTGGCCTTCACCGACGCCCAGTCGGGCCGGACCGAGCCCACGGAGTGGATCGGCGGTCTCAACTTCCGGGATCTGGTGCATGACACGCTGTTCTGGGAGTCGTTCCGGATCGGCCTGGTATGGGCGGTCGGGGTGACCGTCCCGCAGTTCCTGCTCGCGCTCGGCCTCGCCCTGCTCCTCAACCAGGACCTGCGCCTGCGCTGGCTGGCCCGCGCCCTGGCGATCATCCCCTGGGCCATGCCCGAGGTCGTCGTCGGCGTGATGTGGCGGCTCGTCTACAACCCGGACGCCGGCGTCCTCAACGAGACCCTGCGCGACCTCGGCCTCGGCGACGGCCGCGACTGGCTCAGCGGCCTCGCGACCGCGCTGCCCGCCGTCATTGTCGTCGGCATCTGGGCGGGCATGCCCACCACGACGGTCGCCCTGCTCGCCGGACTGCAGAACACCCCGCGCGAACTCCACGAGGCGGCGGCGGTCGACGGAGCCGGCGCCTGGCGCCGCTTCCGCACCGTCACCTGGCCTGCCCTCAGGCCGGTCGCCCTCGCCGTCATCGCGCTCAACCTGATCTGGAACTTCAATTCCTTCGCCCTGGTCTACGTCCTCACCAGCGGCGGCCCCGGCGGCCGCACCCGCCTGCCCATGCTCTTCGCCTACGAAGAGGCCTTCCGCTACGGCCAGTTCGGCTACGCGGCGGCGATGGGCTGCGTGATGGTCGCGCTGATCTCCGTGCTCCTCGCCGTCTTCCTGGTGGGCCGGCTCAAGGGAGGTGACGACTCATGAGGACCAGCACCGGCGGCCGTATCGGTCAGTACGTCGCCCTGCTCGCGTATCTCGTCTTCCTCGCCTTCCCCTTCCTCTGGCTGGTCTCGACCGCCTTCAAGCCGGCGCGTGAGCTGGGCAGTCTGCATCCCACCTGGATCCCCGAGGACCCGACCCTCGACAACTTCCGGCAGGCCTTCGACGAGCAGCCGCTGCTGCGCGCCGCGGGCAATTCCCTGCTCGCCGCGCTCGGCGCCGCGCTGATCGCCGTACTGATCGCGACTCCGCTGGCGTACGTCATGGCCCGGCACCGCACGCGGCTCGCGAAGGCCGCGACCGGATGGGTGGTGGTCAGCCAGGCGTTCCCGCTCGTGCTGGTGATCATCCCGCTGTTCCTGGTGCTGAAGAACCTGCGGATGATCAACTCCCTGGCGGGGCTGGTCCTGGTGTACGTCGTGTGGGCGCTGCCGTTCGCGCTGTGGATGCTCGTGGGGTACGTCCGTGCCGTGCCCGTCGAGTTGGAGGAGGCGGCGGCGGTCGACGGGGCCGGGCGGGTGCGGACGCTGGTGTCGGTGACCGCGCCGCTGCTGGCGCCGGGGATCGTGGCGACGGGGCTGTTCGCGTTCATCACGGCGTGGAACGAGTTCTTCTTCGCGCTGGTGCTGCTGAAGACGCCGGAGAAGCAGACCCTGCCGGTCGTCCTCACCCGTTTCATCGGCGCGGAGGGCGTCGCCGACCTCGGCCCGCTGGCCGCCGCGTCCTTCCTCGCCACCCTTCCCTCACTGGTCGTCTTCGCGATCATCCAACGACGGATCACGAGCGGCATGCTCGCCGGGGCGGTGAAGAGCTGATGCGCATCAGAATCGCAGGCGTCCTCGCCCTGGTCCTGCTGCTCGCCGGCTGCACGGGCGGTGGCAGCGACTTAGCGAACGGCGGCCGGATCACCCTCCGCTTCCAGTCCCTCGCCTGGCAGCAGGAGTCCGTCGAGGCCAACAAGGAACTGGTGCGGGAGTGGAACGCGACCCACCCGGACATCAAGGTCGAGTATGTCCAGGGCAGTTGGGACAGCGTTCACGACCAGCTCCTCACCTCCTTCGAGGGCGGTGAGGCACCGGACATCATCCACGACGCCGCGGACGACCTCGCGGACTTCGCCTACGGCGGCTATCTCGCCGACCTGACCGACCTGCTGCCCGCCCGGCTCAAGTCGGACATCCCGCAGCGCCGTTGGGACACGGCGATCTTCGACGACGGGATCTACGGCGTGCCGTTCCTCCAGGAGCCGCGGGTGCTCATCGCCAATGCCACATGGCTGAAGGAGTCCGGCGTACGGATCCCCACGCCCGAACGCCCGTGGAGCTGGCCGGAGTTCCGCCGGATCACCGAGCAGCTCAGCGGCGACGGCAAGTACGGCGTGGCCTGGCCGCTCAAGGAACCCGTCTCCGCGACGCTCAACCTGTCGCTGTCGGCGGGCGGACAGCTCTTCCACCGGGGTGCGGACGGCAAGGTCACCGTCCGGTTCGAAAAAGCCGACGAAACAGTGCCCCGCACCATCCACGACCAGGCCAACACCGACCGCAGCGCCTCACCCACCACCCTCGGCAGCGGCGGCTCCGACACCCTGCCCGGCTTCTTCGGCGGCAAGTACGCGATGGTCCCGCTCGGGTTCTCGTACCGCCAGCAGATCGTGCAGCAGGCGCCGAAGGGCTTCGACTGGCAGGTGCTGCCCGCCCCGGCCGGCGCCGACGGGCTCACCCAGGGCGTCAGCCCGCAGACCCTCTCCGTCGCCGAGGACAGCCCGCACAAGAAGGAAGCCGTCGAGTTCATCGACTTCCTGCTCCGGCCGCAGAACATGGTCCGCCTGGCCCTGGGCGACTGGATGCTGCCCACCGGCACCCAGGCGCTCAAGGACCCCGCCCTGCACACCACGAAGGACGGCTGGGCCACCGGCACCGCCCTCGCCGCGCATCTGCGCCCGGCGCCCGCACAGTCCGTCCGGGGCTACCCGGAGTGGAAGGACAAGGTCGCCACACCCGCGTTCCAGGAGTACTACAGCGGGGCGATCGGGCTCGATGAGTTGCGCGAACGCCTCGAAGAGGACGGCAACTTGGTTCTGGACCGGTACCAGCGCTGAGTCCCAGGGACACCAAACCCAAGGACACCAAAGACCCCAGGCTTCAGGGGACGGCAGGCCCGGTGACGTACCGCCCCTCCTCGTCGTAAGGCCAGACATTGGGCACGCAACCGTGCATGCCCTTGATCTGCTGCATCATCGCGGGGGCCGGTTTCCCCGGACCGGGGCAGCCGACGTGGCCGTGGCCGAGGAAGTGGCCGACCTCGTGGTTGATGATGAGCGCTCGGTAGGCCGTGACGTCCTTGGCGTAGACGGGAGTTGCGAGCAGCCAGCGTTCGAGGTTGACCATCACGTTTTTGGACACGCTGCAGTTGAGCTCGCCGCCGGTGTCCAGCCCGTACTGCCCGCAGATTCGGTCCACGGTCCCGGGTGTCGCGAGCCGTACGGCGAAGTCGGTGGCGCCGCCCGCGACCCGCTGGAACGCCAAGTGGCCGTCCGCCGTCCAGCCGCGCCGGTCGCCCAGGATGCGCTCCACCTGCTTGGCGACGTCCGCGGCGGACAGGTCGATGCCGTCCTCGACGTCGACGCGGTAGCGCAGGGTCGTGCCCTTCCCCGCCTTGGCTCTGGTGCCGGACGCGGTGGTGAAGGTGCCCGGGCCCGTGGCCGGGATCTTGGGCTTGGCCGGGGCGGACGGACTGGGTGAGGGCTTGGGGCTGCGCGGCGGCTGCGCGGCGGGCGCCGGGCTGGATTCCACCGGCTTGGCCTGCGCGGTGGAGCGGGATTCTTTCGGCGCCTCTTCCCTGTTCGGAGACGTCCATCCCACGGCCGCGAAACCGGCGGCGCCCAGGACGGTGAGCGCGGCCAGCCCGCCCCATAACGGCCCCTTCCGGCCGCGCGCCGACGCGTGCGCGGGGCCGCTCCGACGGCGGCGGCTGCGGGACGGTGTGGCTTTGTGCGCGGTCATGGTCGTTCAGGTTGTGGTGGCCATGTGATCGAACCTGGTTCGAATGGCAACGAATTGGTAACGGAGGTTTGTTGGGGGCTCGATACTGAATCCATGCCACGAGTTCTGCTGATCGAAGACGACCGTGCCGTCCGGGAGGGCGTCGCCCTCGCTCTGCGCCGTCAGGGCCACGAGGTCGCCGCCGCCGAGACGGGGGAGGAGGGGCTGGAGCGGCTGCGGTCGTTCCGGCCGGACGTCGTGGTGCTGGACCTGATGCTGCCGGGCATGCCGGGACTGGACGTGTGCCGTGGGATGCGTGCCCTCGACCAGACGTTGCCGATCATCATGGCGACCGCGCGGGGCGACGACGAGGACATCGTCGTAGGACTGGAGGCCGGGGCCGACGACTACGTGGTCAAGCCCGTGCAGGCCCGGGTGCTGGAGGCGCGCATCCGTGCCGTGCTGCGCCGGGCGGCCGGCGCGCCCGGCGACGGAGGCATACCGAAGATCGACACGCACGGGGATCTGGCCATCGACCGGGCCGGGCTCTCGGTCACCTGGCAGGGCGCGCCGGTCGCGCTCGCCCCGTCCGAACTGCGGCTGCTGCTGACCCTGTCCGCCTCGCCCGGCCAGGTGTTCAGCCGGCAGCAACTTCTGGAGGCGGTCTGGGAGCACAGCTTCCACGGCGACGCGCGCCTGGTGGACGCCTGTGTCAAACGGCTGCGCGCCAAGATGGGCGAACCCCCGCGCGACCCGCGCTACATCCAGACCGTGCGCGGCTTCGGCTACCGGTTCGCCGCCCGGTGAGGCTCTCGGCCAGAACCCGGGTCAGAGCCCCGCAACTACGCGGCCTGCGCATGCGGTTGATCGTGGCGTTCGCCCTCGTCGCCGCGCTCACCGCCGCCACCACCGGCGCCCTGACGTTCCGGGAGGCGCGCACCGGAGTCCTCCAGCAGAGCCAGGACACCGTGATCAAGCTGCTGCGCACCCAGGTGGACCGGCTCGCACCTGGGCTCGGCTTCCCACCGAGCGAGGCCCAACTGCGGCTGTTCGCGGCCGACGTGGCCGCCGCCGAACCGTCCGGGACCTGGCGGGTGCTGGTCGCCTACGACGGGCTGCGCGCCACCTCCGCCCCCGACGACCCGTTCGAGGAGCTGACGCCCGCCCTGCGCGCGGCCGTCGACTCCAGCACGGCCACCGTCTTCCAGCGGGTGAACAGCGGCGACCACACCTCCCTCGTCGTCGGTATGTCGGTCATCTTCGCCACGCCCGAAGGGGAAGGCCGGATCGCGTCCGGCGTCCAGGTCTTCCTGACGGTGCCCCAGGCCACGGAACAGGCGTACGTCGACGCCCTGGTCACCGCCATCCAACGGGCCACCGTCCCCGCCCTGGGCCTCGCCGTGCTGCTCGCGCTGCTCGCCGCCCGCGGAGTGCTGCGGCCGGTGCGCGCGCTGCGCCACGCCACCCGCAGCATCGCCGAGGGACGGCTGGACACCCGGCTCGCGGTCGACGGCTCCGACGAACTCGCCGACCTGTCCCACACGTTCAACGAGACCGCCGCCGCCCTGGAGGAGTCGGTCGCCGAACTGCGCGGCATGGAGGCCCGGGCCCGCCGGTTCGCCGCGGACGTCTCGCACGAACTGCGCACCCCGCTCGCCGCCATGTCGGCGGTCACCGACGTCCTCGACGAGGACGCCGCCGGCCTCGACCCCGACACCGCCACCGCGGTCCGGCTGATCAGCGAGGAGACCGTGAAACTGGCCCGGCTGGTGGACGACCTGATGGAGATCTCCCGCTTCGACGCGGGCGCGGCGGTGCTCCACCTGGACGAGATCGACCTCGCCGAATCGCTGAGACGCACGCTCGCCTCCCGCGCCTGGACCGACCTGGTGGACACCCGCCTGCCGCCGCCCGACGCCCTGCGCGGACGCGTCGACCCGCGCCGCCTCGACGTGATCGTCGCGAACCTGGTCGGCAACGCCCTCCGGCACGGCGCCCGACCGGTCCAACTGCGCCTGTACGAGGGCGAAGACCCCGGGTCTGCCGTGATCGAAGTCCTGGACAGCGGATCCGGCATCCCCGAGGACGTGCTGCCCCACGTCTTCGAGCGCTTCTACAAGTCCGACACCGCCCGCACCAGGACCGGGGGCAGCGGCCTGGGCCTCGCCATCACCGCGGAGAACGTCCGAGTGCACGGCGGCACGGTCCGCGCGGCGAACCGTCCGGAGGGCGGCGCCGTCTTCACCGTAGAACTCCCGCTGTGGCGGGACATCTCGCCGCAGGAGAACCGATCTTGAGAGCGGTATGCCGATCCGCGTCGCTCGTCCTCACGGCGCTCTCCGCCCTCGTCTCCTGCGGAGTCCCCACGACCGGCGTGGTGGAGGCGGGCGGGCCCGCCAGTGGGGTCGTGCCCACGATACGGATCTACCTCGTGATGGACGGCACCCTGCTTGCCGTCCCCCGCAGAACCGTCGCGCCGGTCGACGTCGAGTCGGCCGTGGACGTACTGCTCCAGGGCCCGAGCGACGCGGAACGCGCCCAGGGCGTGACCACGCTGCTGCCGCTGCCCGGACGGCTGCCGACGGCTGTCCCGGCAGCGCCGCCCACCGGCCTCGCCACGCGGTTTCCGCAGGCGGCTCAGACGCCGGACTTCGTGAAGGTGGCCACGCGGGGCGACCGCGTTTCCCTCGAACTGTCCGCGGAGGTGCCCGATCTCGCGTTAACCCAGCTGATCTGCACGGCCGTCAGGGCGCAGCGCGTCGCCGATCCCGGGGGCGAACCGGGGACCGTCACCGTCACAGGCCCGGACGGCCGACGCGTCGAGGGATCCAGTGAGGACTGCCCCGCCGGAGACAATCTCGGCACACAGATGGACAGCGGCGGTGCGCCGACACCCACGGGGAGCACCCCATGACGCGGGCCGATGAGGATCGAAGTGACACAGAGCGAGGTACCGATGAGTGAGCCGACCGACCTGGACGCCCTGCGACGGCTCATGCCTCCGCCGGCCGACGGCGGCACGACGGTCGACTGGGCCGCCCTCACCGCGTCGTGGGGCAAGCCGTTCCCGCTCGATTACCGGCACTTCATGGAGGTCTACGGCGCCGGCGCGGTGCAGAACTACCTGTCGATCGGCAGGCCGGAGCCCAAGGTGCCGCTGGAACAGGCACCGCGGGACGGCATGGTGATCGAGACGGCGAACGCCGAGGCCGACTGGGAGACGGAGGAGAAGACCCCCGAGCTGGAGGGCACCTCTCCGATGCTGATCACCTGGGGGGTCGACGCCACCGCGGACATGTTGTGCTGGGACGCGTCGGACGACGATCCCGCCAAGTGGCCGGTCGTGGTCTATCAGCGCAACGGGTCGCTGTGGAGCCGCTACGACTGCGGGATGGTGGAGTTCCTCGTCCGGAACTTCCGTGCCGAATGGCCGGAGAACCCGCTGGGCGGCGAGTTCCTCTGGGGCGTGAGTGAGGTGACGTTCCAGGCACGGGGCTGACGCCCCCGCAGTAAGCGCGGCTCAGGCCGCGAGCAGTTCATGCAGGCGCTCGGCTGGGGTTTCCCAGCCGAGCGTTTTGCGTGGGCAGCAGTTGGGATATCAGCCTCGATATTCGGGTTGCACGAGACGTCTCGTCTCGTCTACTGTCGATGCCATGACCACCACCCGCGCCCACATCGCCATGTTCTCCATCGCCGCCCACGGCCACGTGAACCCGAGCCTCGAGGTGATCCGCGAGCTCGTCGCGCGCGGGCACCGGGTCACGTACGCCATCCCGCCCGCGTTCGCGGAGAAGGTCGCCGGGACCGGTGCCGAGGTGAAGCTCTGGAACTCGACGCTGCCGGGGCCCGACGACGACCCGGCGGCCTGGGGCACCACCCTGCTGGACAACGTGGAGCCGTTCCTGGCCGACGCGATCCAGGCGCTGCCGCAGCTGATCGAGGCGTACGAGGGCGACGAGCCCGACCTCGTGCTGCACGACATCACCTCCTACCCGGCCCGGGTCCTCGCCCACCGCTGGGGCGTCCCGGCGATCTCCCTGTCGCCGAACCTCGTCGCCTGGGACGGCTATGAGGAGGAGGTCGCCGAGCCGATGTGGGAGGAGCCGAAGAAGACCGAGCGCGGGCAGGCCTATTACGCCCGCTTCCAGGCCTGGCTGGGGGAGAACGGGATCACGCAGCACCCGGACCCGTTCGTGGGCCGTCCCGCCCGCTCCCTCGTCCTGATCCCCAGGGCGCTGCAGCCGAACGCCGACCGGGTCGACGAGAGCGTGTACTCGTTCGTCGGCGCCTGCCAGGGCGACCGCAGCGCGGAGGGCGACTGGCAGCGGCCCGCCGGTGCGCAGAAGGTGGTCCTGGTGTCGCTCGGGTCCGCCTTCACCAAGCTGCCGGGCTTCTACCGGGAGTGCGTCAAGGCCTTCGGGGACCTGCCGGGCCGGCACCTGGTGCTCCAGATCGGCAAGCACGTCGACCCGGCCGAGCTGGGCGACGTACCGGCGAACGTCGAAGTGCGGTCCTGGGTACCGCAGTTGGCGGTCCTGAAGCAGGCCGACCTGTTCGTCACGCACGCCGGTGCGGGCGGCAGCCAGGAGGGCCTGGCCACGGCCACGCCGATGATCGCCGTACCGCAGGCCGTGGACCAGTTCGGCAACGCGGACCTGCTCCAGGGCCTCGGCGTCGCCCGCCACCTTCCGACCGAGGAGGCGACCGCTCAGGCCCTGCGGGAGGCCGCCCTCGCGCTGGTCGACGACCCCGAGGTCGCCCGCCGGCTCAAGGGCATCCAGGCGGAGATGGCGCAGGAGGGCGGCACGAAGCGGGCGGCCGACCTCATCGAGGCCGAACTGCCCGCGTAGCGGGCGCAGAAGAGGGCCCGTTGGCTCCCCCGTAGCCAACGGGCCCTCAGTCACAGGGAGTTCATCCCCCGCAGGGCCGTTCAGACCCCCAGCCGCTCACCCTCGCCGTCCCGAGCCACGGGCCGGGCCATGGCCTCGGGCGACTCGTCGTGAGTGAGGTCCGGCAGCCGGTGCAGCCACTTCGGCAGGTACCAGTTGCGCTCGCCGAGCAGCGCCATCACCGCGGGGAGCAGCACACCCCGGATGATCGTCGCGTCGATGAGCACCGCGGCCGCGAGGCCGACGCCCATCTGCTTCATGGACTGCATGGACAGCGTGCCGAAGATCGCGAAGACGGCGACCATGATGACGGCGGCACTGGTCACGACACCGGCGGTGGTGACCACACCGTGCTTGATGGCCTCGTTCGTGCTGCGGCCGCGCATCCGTGCCTCGCGGATCCGCGAGACCACGAACACGTGGTAGTCCATCGACAGACCGAACAGGATCACGAAGAGGAACAGCGGCAGCCAGGTGATGATGGCGCCGACGCCCTCCGCGCCCACCAGCGAGGCACCCCAGCCGTGCTGGAAGACCCCGACGAGGATGCCGTAGGCCGCGCCCACCGACAGCAGGTTGAGCACGATCGAGGTGATCGCGATCGTCAGCGAGCGGAACGACAGCAGCATCAGCGCGAAGGCGAAGACCACGACGAACGCGAAGACCGGGACGACGGCTCCGGCCAGCTGGTCGTTGAAGTCCTTCGAACCGGCCACCTGTCCCGTGATCGGCGCCTCGACGCCGTCGACCTTGCCGAGCGTGGCGGGCCGCACCTCGTCGCGCAGCTTGTACAGGTTCTCGCCGGCCTTGTCCAGGTCGGAGCCGCCGACCAGCGGGACGTAGACGAAGGCGATGTTCTGGCTGTCGTGCAGCTTGATCTCTACCGGGCCGCGCGAGGCGCCGGAAGCGACGGCCCGCTCCTTGAACTCGGCCAGGGCGCCCTGCACCTCGGGCGCGTTGATGTCGTCCGCCTTGACGACGACCTCGGCCGGCTCGGAGCCGCCCGGGAAGGCGTCGTTGACCCGGTTGTACGTCTGCACGATCGGCAGCGAGTCGCCGAACTCCTGGTCCAGCGTGAGGTTCTGCGTCTTCATGCCGACCGCGGGAGCGGTGATGGCGAGCAGCGCCCCGGCCGCCACGACGACCGAGATGACGGGCCGCGCGAGCACGCCCTTCAGAACGGCCGTCCAGAACCGGCTCTCGCCGTTGCCGCCGTTACGGCGACGCCGCCGCAGGAACGGGATACGGCCCTTCTCGACCCGGTGGCCCAGCAGGGAAAGGAGCGCGGGCAGCACGGTCACCGAGCCGACCATGGCGACCGCCACGACCATCAGCGAGGCCAGGCCCATCGCCTCGAACTCGGCGAGCCCGGTGAACAGCATGCCCGCCATCGCCACGCACACCGTGACACCCGAGACGATGATCGCGCGGCCACTGGTGGCGGCGGCCACCCGCAGCGCCGTCTGGGGGTCCCGTCCCGCCTCGCGCTCCTCGCGCTCGCGGCGCAGGTAGAACAGGCAGTAGTCGACGCCGACGGCCAGACCCACAAGGAGCATCACGGAGTTGGCCGTCTCGCTCATCGGCATCACATGACTGACGAGGCCCATCAGGCCCATCGTCGCCATGATCGCGGTGATCGCCAGCAGCACCGGCAGCAGGGCCGCCACCAGCGCGCCGAAGGCGATGAGCAGAATGCCGAGGGCCACCGGCACCGCGGAGTACTCGGCCTTCTGGAAGTCGTCCCCGAACGCGTCGTCGAACGTCTTCATCATGCTGGCGCCGCCGATCTCCTCGATCCGCAGCGACTCGTGCTTCTTCTGGACGTCCTCGACGGCGTTCAGCACCGGCTCGACCCGCTCGCCCGCGGTGTCGGAGTCGCCGCGCATGTCGAACTGCACCAGCGCGCTGCGGCCGTCCTTCGAGATCGTGTCCGTGTCGTACGGCGAGGTCACGTCCGTGACCTCGCCGGTCTTGTCCACGGCGTCCATGACCGCGGTGACCGCGGCGCGGAACTCGGCGTCCGTGGCCTTGACGCCGCCGTCCTTGGCCTGGATCAGCACCGTCTCACTGGCCGGTTCGTCGATCCCGGCATCCTTGATGATCTGGGCGGCGGTGTGCGTCTCGCCCGGCAGCCCCTCACTCTGGTCGACGTCGACCCGGCCCGCCGCCGACCCGAGCCCCATCGCCAGGACGACGAACAGCACCCAGATGCCGACGGCAGCCCATCGATGCTGAGCACTCCAGCCGCCGGCCCGGGCGGCCAACCCCCGCACCCGTGTATCTCCGTTCCCCATGACGGGCTTGCCCCCTCGGTGAGCGGTGGCGGCCCCCTGCCGCCACCTTTCACTTCGAAGGTATGGGCCGGATAAAGCCATCTCGTCGTGCTGCCCGGTGAAGCGCGACGGGCCGAAGTCATCCCCTCGGTCCCCGCACTCTCCCCACTGGGGAGGATGATGGTCCCTTACACCTACCTGGTCTTCTCGGGGATGAAGATCCGGGTGTCCGGTCCGTCGGCAGCGACCCGCTTTGTCGTGACGCGACCTTGTTGAATGAGTCACAGCTGTGTGCCGCGGTTGAATCTCGCCCTCCGGATCGGCCAGAGTTCCGCACAGTCCCACGCGCGGACCCGGCCGTCGTGCCCACCCCCACGGGGCACGACGGCAGCTTTATCGTGTGCGGATGACGACGAGGTATGCGGCGCTGCTGCGCGGAATCAACGTGGGCGGCAGCAAGAAGGTGCCGATGGCCGAACTGCGCGCGCTGATGGAAGGCCTCGGGTACGACGGCGTCCGTACGTATCTGCAAAGCGGCCAGGCCGTGTTCACCAGCGGCCACGGGGACGAGGAGTCCCTGGCCGCCGAGCTCGCGCAGGCGATCGAGAAGCGCTTCGGCTTCGCGGTCGACGTGATCGTCCGCGACCACGCCTATCTGATGGCGGTCGTCGAGGCCTGCCCCTTCCCGGCCGCCGAGCTGGAGGCCAAGCAACTGCACGTCACCTACTTCTCCGCCCCGGTCGACGCCGAGCGCTTCGCGGAGATCGACCAAGCCGCCTACCTCCCCGAGGAGTTCCGCCTCGGTGACCGCGCCCTCTACCTCTACGCCCCGAACGGCCTGGGCCGCTCCAAGCTGGCCGAGCACCTCTCCAAGCCCCGGCTGAACAAGGGCGTGATCGCCACCAGCCGCAACTGGAACACGGTGCTCAAGTTGGTGGAGCTGACCGAGTAGCTGTCAGAGCGCGGAATCGAGCATCTCCCGAGTGAGCTGGGTCGTCTCGCGCGGTGCCAGGCAGAACAGGTGGCCGGCGGGGTCGACGAACACCCGGAACCGGTCGCCGCCGGGCTGCTGCTCGGGCACGAGCGCGCCGAGCCGTTCGAGCCGTCGCTCCATCTCGTCCAGGCTCTCGTCGACGGCGAACTCCAGATGCTGCCGGCGCGGGGCGGCCGGGTCCGGCCAGCGGAGCGGCCGCGGATTGCCCACCTTCTGGAAGTGGAGCCGTACGGTACCGCCCTCCAGGACGAGTACGGCGTACTCGCCCTCGTCGGAGACGATCCGGCGCCCCCCGAGAAAACCCTGGTAGAAGCGGGCCAGCTGATCGGTGTCGGGGCAGTCGAGCGTCACGGCGTAGAAGGTCACGGTCACACGAGGAGCCTAGGCGTGTCGCGTTTGTTCAAGCGGCCTCGGCGCGCCCTCCCTAGCGTGACGTGCATGAACAAGGACGACCTCCACCCGTACATGACCGAATGCGCCGCCGAGGCGGCCCGCGTCGCGCGCGGTGTCACGGCCGCGCGGCTCGGCGACCCGACCCACTGCTCGGACTGGGACGTGCGCGCCCTGGTCAACCACTGGGTCCTGTACACCTCGCACGGCCTGGAGCACCGCGCCCTGCGCAAGCAGCTCCCCGAGGAACTGACCGCCCGCGACTTCACCGCCGAGGCGGACTGGGCCGAGGCGTACGCCGCCCAGCTGGACCGCGCGGTCGCCGCCTGGGCCGATCCGGCGGTGTGGGAGGGCGAGGTGGACCTGGGCATGGGGAGCATGCCCGCCCCCGAACTCGCCTCGCTGATCATCAAGGAGACAGCCGTGCACGGCTGGGACGTCGCCACGGCCACCGGCCAGGAGTTCCACGTCTCGGACGGCGTCGCCCGCCTGGTCCTCGACGTGGTCGTCACCCACGGCGACCTCTATCGGCAGTACGACGGCTTCGCCGAACCGGTACCCGTGCCGGACGACGCGCCCGTGTTCGACCGTGCCCTTGCCGCTAGCGGCCGGGACCCGTCGCAGCGGCCCCTGGGGGTGTCGGGCGGCTGAGAGCCTGTGTCACATCTCCGGTGTGCCGGGGATGTGACACAGGCTCTGAGGACGTGTCGCCGACACCGCGTCCACGCGCGCAGGTTCATCGGTGGCCTCCACCGGCCGGCGGTTCGATGTCCCCGTGCCGACCGGGGACCGGGCCGGCGATCGGCTCGGTGCGACGGCCGCGTCCGGACAGTCGTTCCGCGAGCCGTCCGAGCGCGCCGGGACGGTTCCAGGAGCGCCACGCGTCCAGCTTGCCCCGTCCCGCGCGGCCCAGCGTCGCCTCGATCTCGGCGTGGTCCTCGGCGGGCAGCGTCCGCACGACCGGCCGCAGCACCTTGGTCAGCAGGGTGGTGCGCGTGGCGTCCCAGTCGGGGTGGGTGCCGGGGTACGCGCTCCAGTCGCAGAAGCGGGCGGCGACGTACGACGGCACGGTCCGCAGCCGGTCGCCCACATGGTCCGAGCGCCCGACGCGCTCGTACGCCGCGAGCAGCCCGGGCTCGGCCGACCTGGCCAGGGAGTAGACCTCGTTCTCGGGAGCCGTCCCTTCCGACAGCCGCCGGGCGAGGGCGCCGTAGACCCGCTCGGTCACCGTGTCCGGAACGGATTCGGTCGCCGAGTCCCGCAGCGCCAGCACCCGGTCGACCCACTGCTCGCCCTCGCGCTCGGTGCCGAGCAGGCCCGCGAACTCCAGCAGGAGCAGGGCCGTACGCTGCCCGGGCCGCAGTTCCGTACCGAAGCAGCGCAGCAGGTCGGTGGCGAGGACCGGAACGCCGGGGTCGTCGGCGGGTGCGGCGAGGGCGGCCTCGATCAGCAGGTCCCGGGTGCCGGCCGCGCGGTGCGTGTCGGAACCCAGCTCGTTCAGCAGCAGGCTTGCCTCCTGCCCGGTCGGCAGCGCGCCGGCGGCCCACACCAGTCCGAGCGCGGTGCGCAACACGGCCGTGTCGGCGTGCGGGGAGACCCCCGCGGTCCGCAGAACGCCGTGGAACCGCGCGAGCCGGTCGCCCGGGGCGTCGGAAGGTGTCGCCGTGACGCACATACGCAGGTGCGGGAAACCTGGCTGCAGCGTGACGGGCAGCTCCGACCCCGCCAGCTTCCGCGCGGCGACCGCCGGATCGGCGGCGGCCAGCGCGTCGAGGGCACCGAAGAGGGCGATGCGCAGGGCGGGGTGCCCGTGCACGGCGTCGAGGAGGGCGGGCGGGCAGGGGGCGGCGGTGCGGTCTTCGCGGCCTGCCCCGCCGGAGGCTCCGGCAGGGTCCTCGCCCACCAACTCCCACGCCAGCCGCCCGGCCAGGTCCGGGAGCAGGTCCTGGCAGTCGATGTCCAGCAGGTCGGCGACATGCAGCAGGGCGAGCGGCCGTCCGGCGGCCGGCTGGTGCGCGTCCGCGAGGCCGTCGCGCAGCGCGGGGGCCAGCTCACGGGCGAGATCGGC
>NZ_NTGE01000123.1:16602-39087 GCF_002291145.1 Streptomyces sp. SA15 | reverse complement strand
CCCGGACCGCCCGGCGCCTGCGCCGACCCCGCGTCCGGGCCATCTACGGCCTGCGCCGACTCCGCCCCCGCCTCCCCCGCGCCCGACGTGGCCACCCCCGGCGTTCCCACCCCGGCCGGCCACGTCGGCGCGAAGCCCGGTCGGGCCGGCGGAGGCGGTGTCACCGGAGTCGGCGCGGTGCGCGTGCCGTCGTCGTCCTCCCAGCGTTGGGTCTCCTCGTTCCAGTACCGCGCTCCCCCGCTCATGCCGTCCCCCTCACATCCCCAGCAGTCCGGCCACGGCCCCGGCCGACGCGACCAGGCCGACCAGGGCCTGGGAGTCGTGGAGCAGCTGCCGCAGCCGGTCGAGGCGTGACGGGCCGGCCTGGCCGGTGCTGGTGATCTCGTCCTCGGTCTCGGCGAGCGCGGTGTCGAGCGCGGCCGTCTCCTCGCTCGCCCGCATCCGGGTGAGGTCGGCGCGCAGTTCGCGTACGGCCTTCAGCAGTTCCTCGGCGGCCGGGTCGCGCGGTACGGCCGTCCCGTGGTGGCTCTCGGCGTGCGCGTGGCTGCCGATGGCGAAGGTGCTGTGCGAGACGTCGCCGATGCTGACGTTCGGCTCATCCGTTGCCATCGGTGGATCCCTTCTGCGGCGCGGAGCCGCCCTTCGTGGAGGCGGCGGAGGCATGGCTGCCGACGGCGAAGGTGCTGCCCTCGATGCGGCCGATGTTCACGCTGCCGGTGTTCACGATCTTCTGGACGAACTCGCCGGTCTCGTAGCCGGAGTCGGCCAGCGCGGCCCGCACCCCGTTCGCCACCCGGTCCTGGATGCCCTTGAAGTAGCGGGCGACGTCCATCTCCTGGAAGAGGGACCCGGTGTCCACCGAGCCCAGCTCCCGCACGGACAGCGCCGGCCCGTCGGGCAGCGCCCCCGCGTATCCGCCGGTGAGCAGCCGCCAGACGTGCGTCAGGCCCTTGCCCAGCGTGATCAGGGAGCGGGCCGCGGATCCGGGCACCCGGGCGATCGCCCAGGCCGCCTTGCCGAGCGCGCTGTTGTGGCGGAACCGGTGGGCCGTACGGTCGGCGTCCTTGAAGTCCTCACGCACCGGCGTCAGCACGTGCGGAGCGACCTCCAGCATGAGCATGCGGCCCTGGGTGTGGATGCGCACGAAGACCGTGACGACCACCTCCTCCTCCCAGCCGCCGACGCGGATGCGCAGGAAGTGCCGGCGCTTCTCGCCGCCCTCCTCCACCGCACGCGCCCGGTGCTCCTCGAAGGCCTCCGGGGTGTACGGCGCCTGCTCGCGCCGGCGCAGCCCCTCGGCCGGCAGGAACACGCATTCGTCGATCTCCAGCCAGCGCAGCCGGTCGCGCACGGCGTGGCCGGCGAACTCGGCGGGCAGCCGCAGCTGTTCGAGCAGCGGCCGGATCTTCTCCAGGACCGCGCGGTTGCCGAGCGGCTGCTGTTCCTTCTTCGTGCTGTCGGGCCGGAGTTCGACGGCGAGGACCCAGGTGTCGTAGGCCGCGCCCGCCCCGCAGAACGGCCGCGCCTCGTGGTACATGATCAGCGGCGCGTGCTGCTCGAGCCGGATGCGGCCCTTCATCCGCTGGAACCTCTGCCCCTCGGCCTGCTCGGCGGGGTCGCCGGCGGCGTCCGGGAAGCGCTGCGGAGACAGTTCGGCGCCCATCACCCGGGCGAACTGGCCGCGCTGGGCGGCCAGGCACAGGGCGATCAGCGCGAACATGAAGAGCGTGGCCCAGGCCTGCCAGGGCTCGACCAGGTCGTCGAGGCCGTCGGAGCCGACGAACAGCACGTCGGAGAAGCCCGGCGAGTCGGAGAAGCTGTCGCCGTACAGGCCGGAGGAGCCGTACGAGTCGTACGACGAGCCGTACGAGGAACTGTCGTCCGAGCCGCCGAACGCCGCGATGACCGTGACGACCAGCAGGAACGCGAACGTCAGCCGGCCCCACCAGCGGACCAGAAAGGCGGGCACCCTGCGGTACAGGGGCGGCTGCTCGCTGCGGCCCCTGATCAGCGAGGCGACCGCGAGGTACAGGCTGGGGCCCAGGAAGAGACCCAGCAGGCCGCCGGTGAGCGCGGTGCCGACCACCCACAGCCCGAGGATCGCCGCGGCCCAGGTCAGCTCCTGACGCCGGGCCCTGAGGGCGTGCGCGAGCACGCGGGCGGCGTCGAAGCCGAGCGAGGGCGCCACGATCCGCTGCTCGTTGAGGTGCAGTTCCTCGATGACCTTGTCGCGGTAACCGGCGTCCAGATAGGTGCCCGCGCACAGCAGCCGGGTCGCCTCGCTGGCGTGCGGCGGGGTGGCCGGTTGCGGTGGCGCCGCCGGTGTCGGCGGTGTGCCGGCCGGTGCCGGCTGTGGTTGCTGCGGCACGTATGCGGTGCTCACGCGACTCCCCCGATGCGTGGAAAAACCCTTGCTCACAGTGCTGTTGACAGCAGCTGACGGCTGTTGACAAACCATCAGCATAGAGCGAGGGGAAGGACCGGGGGAACCGGATTGTCACGCGGGGTGTCCGCGCATGTCCGATGCGTACGAGGTCTTCACGTCTTCACTTTCCCCAGTTCTTTGACTACAGTCAAAGGAATTATGGAGCCAGTGTCGACAGACCAGGTGGCGGCCCTCCGCCGGTTCAACCGTTACTTCACGCGCCGCATCGGCGTCCTCGACGACCACTACCTCGGGCAGGACCGCCCGCTCGGCGAGGCCCGGCTGCTGTTCGAGATCCACGAGAGCGCGTCCGGGGCGTCCCTGCGCGAGCTCAGGACCCGGCTCGGTCTCGACGCCGGGTATCTCAGCCGGATGGCGAAGGCCCTGGAGGCGCAGGGCCTGGTCCGGATGAGCGTGCACCCCGGTGACAACCGGCTGCGGCGGGTGGAGCTGACCCCCGCCGGACGCGCCGAGGTCAAGGAGCAGAACCGCCGGGCGGGCGCCTTCGCCGCCGGGCTGCTCGAAGGCCTCGCCCCGGGCCAGCGCACCGAGCTGACCGGGGCACTGGCCACCGCACAGCGCCTGCTGCGCCTCGCCGGCATCACCGTCGAACTCGTCGACGGCGCCTCCCCGTACGCCCGAGCCTGCCTGGACGCCTACGCCGCCGACATCGACGCCCGCTTCCCGGAGGGCTTCGACAAGTCCGATCTCGTACGGCCGGAGGAGGTCTCCGGGGACGCGGGTGCGTTCTTCGTCGCGTACGAGGAGGGCCGCCCGGTGGGCTGCGGGGCGCTACGGCGCCTGGAACCCGGCGTCGGCGAGATCCGGCACGTGTGGGTGCACCCGGACGCCCGCCGCCTGGGCCTGGCCCGACGGCTGCTCGCGGCCCTGGAGACGGAAGCCGCCGCACGCGGCTTCGAGGTCCTGCGACTGGACACGCACGCGACGCTCACCGAAGAGCAGGCGATGTACCGGGCGTGCGGGTACGTCGAGATCCCGGCGTACGTCGATCACGTCTACGCCCACCACTGGTTCGAGAAGCGGCTGACAGAGCGCACATGAAGAAGCCGCACATGAAGAACTCCCCTCGGCCGGATGCGCCGAGGGGAGTTCTCAGGTGGTGATCAGGTGCGGCTCAGATGAGGCCGAGGCCGCGCACGGCCTCGCGCTCCTCCTCGAGCTCCTTGACGGAGGCGTCGATGCGGGCGCGGGAGAACTCGTTGATGTCCAGGCCCTGGACGATCTCGTACTTGCCGTCCTTCGTGGTGACCGGGAAGGAGGAGATCAGGCCCTCCGGCACGCCGTAGGAGCCGTCCGACGGGATGCCCATGGACGCCCAGTCGCCGTCCGCCGTGCCGTTGACCCACGTGTGGACGTGGTCGATGGCCGCGTTGGCCGCGGAGGCCGCGGAGGAGGCGCCACGGGCCTCGATGATCGCGGCGCCGCGCTTGGCGACGGTCGGGATGAAGTCCTCGGCGAGCCACTTCTCGTCGTTCACGACCTCGGCGGCGTTCTTGCCGGCGACCGTGGCGTGGAAGATGTCGGGGTACTGGGTGGCGGAGTGGTTGCCCCAGATGGTCAGGCGCCTGATGTCGGCGACCGTCGATCCCGTCTTCTTCGCGAGCTGGGTCAGCGCGCGGTTGTGGTCCAGACGGGTCATCGCGGTGAAGCGCTCGGCCGGTACGTCCGGGGCGGCGGCCTGGGCGATCAGCGCGTTGGTGTTGGCCGGGTTGCCGACGACGAGGACCTTGATGTCGTCCGCGGCGTGGTCGTTGATGGCCTTGCCCTGCGGCTTGAAGATGCCGCCGTTGGCCTCGAGCAGGTCGCCGCGCTCCATGCCCTTGGTGCGCGGGCGGGCGCCCACGAGGAGGGCGATGTTGGCGCCGTCGAAGGCGACGTTCGGGTCGTCCGTGATGTCGATGCCCTGCAGGAGCGGGAAGGCGCAGTCGTCCAGCTCCATCGCCGTGCCCTCGGCGGCCTTCAGCGCCGGGGTGATCTCCAGGAGGCGCAGCCTGACCGGCACGTCCGCGCCGAGCAGCTGGCCGGAGGCGATGCGGAAGAGCAGGGCGTAACCGATCTGGCCGGCCGCGCCGGTGACGGTGACGTTCACGGGAGTGCGGGTCATGGCGTTCTCCGTATGACAGCTGGCGGTGGGGCGGCACTGCCCCGGATGTTTGATCGATCTCTTGGCGTCAAGAGAGATCCAGCGTCAGGCTATCGCGCATCCGGGATCCCGGACGTCCGGGGCTGTGTGGCCCGGCCCACAAGTCGCAGTCGCTCGTCTACGGCGGTCGCAGTCGCTCGTCTACGGCCGACACGAAGTGGCGGCCGCCCGTCCGGGAGAGGGGGACGAAGGCGGCCGCCGTTTGGGGGTACCGGTTGCCGGACTCCCGTGGGGGTAACGTTCGCGTGCCCGCGATTCAGGCGGGCATGCGTCCTCCCCCGAATTCTTTTTCCCGGCGCCCGGTTACCCCGGTTACCCCGGTTGCCCCGGTTACTCCGTGCACCCCTCCTGCCCCGAGGCCAGCGCCGCGCAGGCATTCGCCTCACCGGCGTCCTTCACGGCCACCATCGGCGTGTACGCGATCGTGTCCCCGGCCACGGTGATGCTCCCGCTCTGCGCGGCCTTGCCGGCGCTCACCCGCACCTCGTCGCCCTGCGCGGCCTGGGTGATCCGCCCCCATGCCGCGCCGCAGGTCTCGCTGTAGCGGACCTCGACGACGGTCGTGCCGACGGTCGCGGTCTTGGCGGTGGTCACCAGATCGCCGCTGCACCCCATGCTCTCCGCGTCCTTGCCGGTGCAGGAGTCACCGCTGCACTTCACTCCGGGCGGCAGATCGGCTTCGGTGCTGACGTTCGGTGAGGGGGACTTGGTGGCGCCCTCGTTCTTGTCGCCCCCGCCGTTGGTGAGGAGGAACGCGGCCCCGATCACGACGACCACACCGACGACGCCCGCGAAGAACATCGTCAGCCGCCGCTTGCCGCCCGCCCCTTCGGAGCGCTCACCGCCGTGTCCGGGACCCTGTGGGGGTTCGCCGTACGGCCTCGACGGCGCCGGGGTCCGGCCCGGACCGTCGGCCGACGACGCGGACCCGACCGTACCGGCGGACCCGAGCGACCCGGCAGATCCGGCAGATCCGGCCGTACGCCCGCCGCCCTGCGACGGCCCCTGATAGCCCGCCAGCCCCCACGAGTTGGCGCCCGCGGAGACGCTCGACGAACCACCCGCCGAACCACCCGCCGAACCACCCTTCGGGCTGCCCGAGCTCACCCCCGGCGGCCGGACCTCCCGTACGTCGCCCGCCGCGTCCCGGGTCTCCGGGGCCGTCGGCTGCGCCGGCACGGTCGGAACGACGCCGGCCGGTCCGGCGATGCCGGGCGTGACCGTGGCGCTGCCGCTCTTGCGGGCCGTCTTGCCGCCCTTGGCGGCGCTCGCCGGAGGCGCGGGCGCGCCGAACTCGCCGAGCGCGGCGCGCGCCTGGGAGATCCGGATGGCCTCCATGGTCATGTCGTGGCGCATCTCCGAGCGACTCCAGGCGCGCTCGGCGAGTTCCCACATCGTCGTCAGATGGATGGGATTGGTGCCGGTGACCTCGGCCAGGGCGACGATCGCGCCCTTGGGTGCGAGGAGCCGGCCGTTGAGGTAACGCTCCCAGGACGTCTTGCTGTAACCCGTGCGGTCGGCCACCGACGCGATGCTCAGGCCGCTTCTGTCCACGAGCCGCCGCAGCTGGCTCGCGAACTCCCTGACCTGCGGATCGAGTTCCTCCGGCAAGGCCCTCCAACGAGGCATTGCAACCCCCCTCTTCCCCCCGGTTGTGCTGGTATTTCCCCGCTTGTCCCCATGCGTGGTGCCCTCTGCCGAGTCCCCGTTGTGGCTACCCACAGGGATGCGCCCATTCAGGATCTCAGTTCCCGGGGTGGGGGCGCACCGGAGCGTGGCGTTCGCGAGCATGCACCGTTGCACGCCCTTCACACCGAGGTCCACCCCTCGACCGGCAGATTGGTCACGCTAACCCCGATGTCGAACCACTTCGTGTCAAATCCGCGAACTTGTCAATACATCGACACAGGTGTGACACACCGGAAATACCGCCCGCCACAGCAGTGCCCGGCTCACCCAAACGCAACGGCGCCGACGAGCCGGCTTCACGGGCGCCGTCGCCGGGCGGGGCCGGGCCTGGACGGCCATGGGCTGATCGGTTCCCGGGTCGGGTGCGGCTGTGGCAGGGCGCGGACACCGTAGCGGAACGGTCACTTCCGTGCCACAGCAAACAGACAGCCGTTGAACAGCCAGTTCCCGTACAGGAGTGTGGATCCCGGCGGCGGCCCGTCCTTACTCGGGGGAGAGGACGGGCCGCCGTACCAGTGACATACGCCCTAACTGCTGACCGTGAAGTGCAGCGTGTCCTTCAGGAACGGGATCACCAGCCACGGGTTCGGCTGCACCATCATCGCCAGCAGCGCGATCACCAGCCCCAGCACGCCGTACGTGACGATGTCGGTGAAGCGGGAGCGCACGGCGAGCATGCCGACGTCCGGCAGGACCCAGCGCAGCGCACCGCCGACCAGCAGCGCGACGCCGATCAGCAGCGTGCCGTACCGGAACAGGTCGACGGCGGTCAGCAGCAGGCCGAAGCCGGCCATGGACAGCACGGCGAGGACCGGCCACTGCCGGGCGGGCGCCGGGGCTTCGCCGGGTGCGGCCAGGCCGCCGCCCTCGGGGCGCGCGGTGTCCCGGGTGAACAGCGGGAAGCGGCGCGTGACCCGCCGTGGCCTGCCCTCGGCGTCGGGCGCGCTGACGGGGTCGCGTACTTCAAGCTCCTCGGAGTTGCTCTCAACCGACACTGCGCTCCGCCGCCTCGACCACGTTGACGAGCAGCTGGGCCCGGGTCATGGGGCCGACGCCGCCGGGGTTCGGGGAGATCCAGCCGGCCACCTCGGCGACGTCCGGGTGGACGTCCCCGACGATCTTGCCCTCGGCGCTGCGCGAGACGCCGACGTCGAGGACGGCCGCGCCCGGCTTGACGTCCTCGGCGCGGACGAGGTGGGCCGAGCCGGCGGCCGCGACGATGATGTCCGCACGCTTCAGGTGCGCCGACAGGTCGCGGGTGCCGGTGTGGCACTGGGTCACCGTGGCGTTCTCGCTGCGGCGCGTGAGCAGCAGCGGCATCGGGCGGCCGATGGTCACGCCACGGCCGACGATCACGACCTCGGCGCCCTTGATCTCGACGCCGTAGCGACGCAGGAGGGTCAGGATGCCGTTCGGGGTGCAGGGCAGCGGGGCGGGCTCGTTCAGGACGAGCCGGCCGAGGTTCATCGGGTGCAGGCCGTCGGCGTCCTTGTCCGGATCCATCAGCTCCAGGATGCGGTTCTCGTCGATGCCCTTGGGGAGCGGCAGCTGGACGATGTAACCGGTGCAGGCCGGGTCCTCGTTCAGCTCGCGTACGGCCGCCTCGATCTCCTCCTGCGTCGCCGTGGCCGGCAGTTCGCGCTGGATGGAGGCGATGCCGACCTGGGCGCAGTCGCGGTGCTTGCCTGCGACGTACTTCTGGCTGCCGGGGTCGTCCCCGACCAGGATCGTGCCGAGGCCGGGCGTGACGCCCTTCTCCTTCAGCGCCGCCACGCGGGCGGTCAGATCGGACTTGATCGCGGCTGCGGTGGCCTTGCCATCGAGAATCTGGGCGGTCATGGACCCATCCTCGCCGATGACCGGGCCCGGGTTCCAATCCGGGGCCGACTGGGCGGCGCGGCATCCGTCCCCCCGTATCCCCTCATGATCAGCGATGTTGCACTTGCACAACACATACGGACTGCGGCTGGACAACAACTCGCCTCTCGGAGAACGATGGTGGCGCAGTATCGCGGTTGATGTTCGGGGGGCAAACCGCTCAGATCGTTACGTTCCTCCGCACAATCCGCATCGTCCCCCCTTTGCGCAACGGAGGAATCTCGCCATGAGTTTCGGCACGCCCAACAACCCCTACGGTCAGCCGCAGAACCCGCAGCAGCCGCCGCAGCAGCCCGGATACGGCTACCCCCAGCAGGGCCAGCAGCCGCCCGGCTACGGCTACCCGCAGGCCCCGCAGGGCGTCCCGCCGCAGCAGGGCTACGGCTACCCGCAGGCGCCCCAGGCCCCGGCCGGTTACGGCTACCCGCAGCAGCCGGGTTACGGTGGCCAGCCCTCGTACGCGAACTGGGGCCAGCGTTTCCTCGGCACCCTGGTGGACGGTCTCGTCCTCATGGTCCCGTACATCCTCGTCGCCATCGACATCAGCGCTCAGACCGGATTCCTGTCGCTGATCGGCGGCCTCGGCGTCATCGGTGTCGCGATCTGGATGCTGATCACGGAAGGCCGTACCGGCCAGACCATCGGCAAGAAGGCGGTCGGCATCCGCCTGGTGCGGGAGAGCGACGGACAGCCGCTCGGCGTCGGCATGGCCTTCGTCCGCCGGCTGGCGCACTTCCTGGACAGCCTGCCGTGCTACCTCGGCTGGCTGTGGCCGGCCTGGGACGCCAAGAGCCAGACGTTCGCCGACAAGGTCTGCTCGTCCATCGTGATCCGCTCACAGTGACCACGGATTCACCACATAGCACGACGGATGGTGACGATGCGTTCTCGCCATCCTTTCCCCGGTGCCGTGTCACGCCGTGACACGGCACCGGTGCGTCGCCCACTCTGACTCGTAGACCTGCGGGGACGGGGAGACGCACCGTGTACAGCATCATCGTGGTACCTCCGCCTACCACGGAGGACGAGCCCAACCGCCCACAACTGCGGCTCGCGCCCGGCGAGCGGCTCACCTTCGGCCGTTCCGCACACGACAACGACCTGATCGTTCCGCACGACGGGGTGTCCCGCAGAGCCGGCGCGATCACCGCGCAGGGCGCCTTCTGGACCCTGAGCAACCTCTGCGCCCACCAGACGTACGTCGTGGACAACCCCGAGGGCGCGGGCGAGCACATCAAGGTGGGGCCGGGGCGGCTGGACGCGCCGGTGCCGTTCGAGTTCTCGCGCGTGGTCCTGCCCGCCGCCGGCGACCTGCTGGCGATCGACGTATGGGCGCCACGCCACGACTATCTGCGCACCGAGGGCGGTCTCGACGGCGACACCACCGCGCCCGCCTTCTCCGTCGACCGCAGCAAGCGCTACTTCGCGGTCCTGGCCGCCCTGTGCGAGCCGCGGTTGCGCGGCGAGCCGCACGCCCCGCTGCCCACCGTCGACCAGGTCGTCGACCGGCTGCGCCCCGGCTGGCCGGCCGCCTCGCGCACCAACGTCCAGTGGAACATCGACTACCTGGCCGTGAAGCTGCGTCTCAAGCCCGGCCCGGAGACGGCGGACACCGGCCCGCGGCTCAACGGCAAGAAGGAGTCGCTGGTGTCCATGGCGCTCCGCTTCGACCTGGTCCGGGAGGTCGACCTCGTCGTCCTGGCGGCCCCGGCCACCCGGGAGTCACGGTGAGCGAGCCCTACGCCGTACCCGTCCCCAAGGGATACCGGGTGGGCGCCTGGGAGGTGCGCGAGCCGATCGCCACGGGGGCGTTCGGGAGCGTGTACGTGGGGCGGCGCGCGGACGGCCCGGAGGGGTCGCCGCGCACGGCGGCCCTGAAGTTCCTGCCCACCGGCACGGGCACCCCGCGCCAGCTGGCCCATCTGCGTGAACTCGTCGAGCGGGAACTGGAGTTGCACCGCCGGCTCAGGCGTCCGCGGCTGATCCGGATGTACGACACCCTCACCGTCGACGACCCCGCCCGCCCCGGCCTCGACGGCGCCACGGTCCTCGTACTCGAGAAGGCGGAAGGCTCCCTGTCCGCCCTGCTCGCCGCCTCGCCCCGCCCGGCCGCCGGCCCCGCCCTCCTCGCGCAGATCTGCGAGGGGCTGGCCCAGCTGCACCGCGCGGGCTGGGTGCACGGCGATCTGAAACCGGCCAACGTGCTGCTGATGAAGGACGGTTCGGCCCGGCTCGCCGACTTCAACATGGCGGCGGAGCTGGAGGGCACCCACGCCTACACCCCCGCCTTCTCCACGCCCGACTACACCCCGCCCGAACTGCTCTGGTCGGAGATCGGCGAGCGCGGCCGCCGTATCCGCCCCTCGGCCGACGTCTGGGCCTTCGGTGTCCTGGCACATCTGCTGCTGACCGACTCCTTCCCACTGCCCGGCGGCACCCCGACGGCCCGCCGGGACGCGGCCGCCGCCTACGCGCGCGGTACCGACGAGTTGCGCCTGTCGCCCGAACTCCCGGACGCCTGGCGGGAGATCGTGCGGGACTGTCTGGCCCGTACGCACGCCGACCGCGTCTCCACCGACGTCCTGCTCCGACGGGTCGAGGCGGCGGCGGGCACCGCCCGCTCCCCCCGGCTGCCCCGCGCCCTGCTCCCCCGCCGCCGCTCCCGCCGTACGACGGTCCTGGCCACGGCGACCGCCACCGTCGCCGTGGCCGTCCTCGGCTACGGCATCAGCACCTGGGCCGATTCCGGCGGCAGCGACGGCAAGGGCTCCACCACCGGGACGACGAAGGTCACGCCCGCCACCTACGGCGCCTCCGAACTCCGTACGGACAAGGGCGTCCCGGTGGCCTACCGCCGGCTGATCGTCGACGCGGCCCACGACTGCGTCCAGCCGGAGGTCACGCCCGCGCTGATCGCCGCGCTGCTGAAGGCGGAGAGCGACTTCGACCCCGACCTCTCCGACCCTACGGCGGGCAAGGAGGGCGAGTACGGCATCGCCCGCTGGAGCCCGAGCATCCTGCGCTGGTACATCCGCGCGGACGGCGTCCCCGCGAAGGAGACCCCCGAACCTCCCCTCACCGCCGCCGAGTCCATCCCGGCCGTGGGCCGCTATCTCTGCTTCATGGAACCGCGCCTCGATCCGACCGGGTTGTCCGGCGACCGCCGGGTGCTGCTGGCGGCCGCCTACCGGACATCGTCCACAAGCGTGAACGACGCGGGCGGGGTTCCCCCGAAGTACCGCGACTACGCCGCCCGCGTCGCTCACTACCTAAAGGAGTACACGCCGGGCGGGGAGAAGTGACCCTGGGAGGTCTGAGGTACCGGCCCGGCCCGGCCCGGCAACAACGAACCGCGAAGACTGCACGCTTCCGGCAGTGATCTCGGGCGAGGGCACAAGGGATGATTCCGCCACAGTCAGTTGACGACCGTCAATTGACGCACGAATCCACGGGCATCTCTTCGAGGAGACAGGTTCACGTATGAGACCCACGCGCACCACCCTGCTCGTCGCGGCCACCGCCCTCGCCCCGGCCCTCCTGTTCACCACCCCGGCCTTCGCCGAGGCCATCGACGGCACGCCGGAGGAACTGCGGTACTTCCTGGAGGTCGGGCGGTACGAGGTGGACGGCTAGGACGTCCGGAGCGAGTTCATGAACAGGGCCCAGGCTTCGGGAGGGGGAACGAATGCCTTTATCGCAAAACATCGCACCATTCGTACACGACACGCCGCCTTTGCGTGCTCTTGAGGCATCCGCGCTCTCCCTTCCTACCCTGGCCCGAGTCCTGTCGGGGGAGGAAGCAGTCATGCACAGCATCATTGTCGTGCCCATGTACAGCACGCACCCGGACGATCACATTCACCTCGAGCCCAGCGAGTCCCTGGCCTTCGGCCGTACCCCACGACCGTACGGCCCGTACCTGGCCATCCCGCACGAGGGCGTCTCCAGGGAGGCCGGGGAGATCACGGCCGTGGGTGCCTATTGGAGACTCAGTAATCTGAGCAGCGCGCAGACGTACGTGGTCGAGAACCCGGAAGGCGCCGGCGAGCACATCAAGGTCCCGCCGGGCCGGCTCGACGCCCCGGTGCCCTTCGAGTTCTCGCGCGTGGTCCTGCCCGCCGGGAGCGAGCTGCTGAGCTTCGACGTCTGGGCCCCGCGCCACGACTATCTGGACCGCACCGGCCCGCGGGACGGGGCGCCCACCACGTCCGCCTTCCCGCTCGACCGCGGCAAGCGGTACTTCCAGGTCCTGGTCGCCCTGTGCGCCGCACGCCTGCGTGGCGAGCCGCACGCCCCGCTGCCCACGGCCGAAGAGCTCGTCGAGCGACTCCGCCCGCTGTGGCCGTCGGTCTCCCGTGCGTCGGTGGCGTGGAACATCGACTACCTGGCGGTCAAGCTGCGCCTCAAACCGGCTCCGGACACGGCACCGTGCGGCGGCCCCCGTCTCAACGGCAAGAAGGAGCGCCTGGTCTCCCTGGCCCTGCGCTTCGACCTCGTACAGGAGGCCGACCTGGCGCTGCTGAGCGGGAAAGCGGAGGCCGTCCGATGAGCGTCGAGTCGTCGCCGCACGCCGTGCAGGTCCCGCGGGGTTACCGCGTCGGTGCCTGGGAGGTACGCGAACCCATCGCGTCCGGGGCCTTCGGCAGCGTGTACGCCGCCCGGTGCGCCGAGCCCGCCGAGGGCCTGCCGGCCGAGGCAGCTCTGAAGTTCCTGCCCACGGGCACCCAGACTCCACGCCAGCTGCACCACCTGCGGGAACTCGCCGAGCGGGAGACCGAGTTGCTGCGCAGGCTGCAGCGCCCACGCCTCATCCGCATGTACGAGGCCCTGACCGTGGACGACCCCGCCCGCCCCGGCCTCGACGGCGCCGCCGTCCTCGTACTGGAACGCGCCGAGGGCTCCCTCGACCAGCTGCTCGACCAGCTGCCGACCCGGTCGCGGGGCCGAGGAGACGCCCCGGCCGACCGTGCCGTCGCCGTCCCCGGAGGGCCGTCCCTGGTCGCCCAGATCTGCGAGGGGGTGGCCCACCTCCACCATGCGGGCTGGGTCCACGGCGACCTCAAACCCGCCAACGTGCTACTGATGGCGGACGGTTCGGTCCGGCTCGCGGACTTCAACCTGGCCGCCGAGCTGGACGGCAGCCACGCCTACTCCCCCGCGTTCACGACCTCCGACTACACCCCGCCCGAACTCCTGTGGGCCGAGGTCGGCGAACGCGGCCACCAGACCCGTACCACCGCCGACATCTGGGCCTTCGGCATCATCGCCCACCTGGTACTGACCGGCAGCCTGCCGTTCCCCGGGACGAACCCGGTCGCCCGCCGGGAAGCGGTCCAGCGCTACGCCAAAGGCCGCGACGAACTCCGCCTCTCACCCGAACTCCCGGACGCCTGGCGGCAGATCGTCACCGACTGCCTCGCCCCCACCCACGCCGACCGGGCCCCGCACTCCGGGCAGGCCCTGCTCCGCCGGGTCGAGGCCGCGGCCGGGGCGGCCCGTTCCCCGCGGCTGCCCCGGCTGAAGCCGAGGCGCGGCCCGCATCCGGCGCTGCTCGGCGGGCTGGCCGCGGTCACGGCGGTGTCGCTGGTCACGGCCGGTCTGCTCGCCCTGCGCGAGCCCGCGCCACAGGGGTACGACCGCTGCGACCAGGGCGACGTCTGCTTCTTCACGAAGGCGAACGGACAGGGCGAGATGTGCGCCTGGTACGAGTACGACGACGACTGGATCGGCGGCATCGTCACCTGCGACTGGGCGAAGACCACCAGGCCGAGGTCGGCCTTCAACAACGGCTACACCGGGGACCCGCACGCCGACGTCGCGCTCTTCCGCAAGGCCAACAAGAAGGAGCCGTTCGGCTGCCTCCAGGAGCTGCAGAAGATCAACTTCCCTGATCCCGGCGGCCTGGTGATCCGCTCTCACGAGTGGGTGGCGGACTGCTGACCCTGCAACTTTTCAGGTACCGCACTCACGACGGCAACCGCATGCTCGTCGTGCTCGCAACCAAGAACACAACGGGGAGATGCTGATGAAGACGACCGACATGGCCCGACGTCGCAAGACGGCCGTGGCCCTCGCGGCGGGCGCGCTCGCGCTCTCGTTCGGCCTCGAGTCCGCCGGCACGGCCACGGCGGCGCCGACCTCGGCCCCGGCGGCCGACGTGATCGCGGCGGCCAAGCCCAAGTTCCAGATGCCGTTCGCCTGCAACACGCACTGGCGGCTCGACACCTACGACAGCGGCCACAACCCGGCACTGGACATCGTGGTGAAGGGCAACACGGGATCGTCCGGCAAGAACGTGCTGGCCGGCTACAAGGGCAAGGTGGCCCGTACCTTCTGGGACCGGGGTGCCGGCAACGTCATCATCATCGACCACGGCAGCGGCTGGTACACGGCGTACTACCACCTCAGGGACAAGCACAACAGGTACGTCCAGAAGGGCGACACGGTCACCGCGGGAACCAGGATCGGCCACATCGGCGCCACCGGCGCCAACGGCGGCGGCTGGGCGCACCTGCACTACGAGCAGCGCTACAAGACGAACGGCATCCCGACGGAGGCCAACCGCAAGCCCGTGCACTTCAACGGCAAGGAGTACACGGGCGCGGGCAAGATGTGGAAGGACGTCACGAGCAAGAACTGCTGACGCCGCTCAGAGAGAGCTGACGAAGAGGGCCCAGGCTCGGGTGGGAAACACCAGGGCTGGGCCCTCTGGGTTTTTGGAGTCGCGGACGGGGACGATGCCGTCGAGGTCGGCGACTTCGAGGCAGTCGGCGCCATCTCCGTTGCTGTAGCTGCTCTTGCGCCAAGCGACGGAGCTCAGGTCAATGCCCCTGTTGCGCTTCATCTCTGCACTCGGCAACTGCAACGTCGCCACCGCCCGCGCCCTGGCCGCAGCCCTCCGCAAGGCGGCCGACCGGTGGAACCCTCGTGCTCCACCTGCTCGCGCTCCCCAAGGCCGTCCCCGAGGCCCGCCGTGCCGTACGCGCGAAGGACGAGAGGGGACGCGGTCTCCTCCTGCTCGACGCGGTGGCCGCACGGTGGGGCATGACGCAGGACCGGCGTGGCAAGACGGTGTGGTGCGAATTCCGACCCTGAAACATTGCAGGTACCGCTCTCCTGGCGCTCCCCCCACAGTGGTGTTCACGCGCCGCCACGGGGGACGGCGCAGCAAGGAGAGCACCATCATGAGGCGAGCGTTCGCCATGAAATGTGCGGCGGCGGTGATCGTCACCGCCACGACCGCGGGCTGTACCGCGTCGGCCGCCACAGAACCGTCCGGGAACAAGGGTCCGGGCCGCGACCTCACCGACGCCGAGCAGATCGTCGTCGAGCGCGCTGAGGAAACGCTCGTCAGGGAGTGCATGGCGGCGAAGGGCTTCAAGTACTGGGTGTGGCGGATCGCGAGCGTCGACGAGCGCCGGTCCTACGCCTACGTCCTGGACGACGTCGCCTGGGTGAAGAAGCACGGCTACGGCGGACGGCTCGTCAAGGCCGCCGAGAAGGCCCGGGCCGCGGACCCCAACGCCGCGTACTACAACAAGTTCCCGCGCACCGAGCGCATCCGCTACACCAGGGCCATGGAGGGCATGCCCTCCGACACGATCAGCGCCGAACTGCCCGGCGGCGCAAGGATCGAGGCCCCCGCCTCCGGGTGTCAGGCCGAGGCCAAGGCCGAGCTCTACGGCGGATACGAGACCTGGTTCCGCGTCTCGACGGCCGCTGAGAACCTCACCTCCCTGTTCGTCCCGGCCCTCACGGCGGACAAGCGCTTCGTGAACGCCGAGAAGGCATGGTCGTCCTGTATGCGCGAGGCAGGCCACGACTACCGCTCGCCCGGGCAGCTGCGTGAGGAACTCCCCGCGCTGACCAAGGGATTGAGCGACGTGAAGGCGCACGCCGTCGAGGTGGCCCTGGCCACCGACGAGGCGGTCTGTGCCAGCAGCGGTGAGTCCGGCCTGGCCGACACGGCCCGCGGCCTCGAACGCGAGTACCGCGAGCAGAAGCTCAAGCGGTACGCCGACGCGGTCGCCACCTACCGGCAGATGCAGCGCACCGCCCTGGCCCACGCCGAGGACATCACCGGCGTGACGGCCTGACGCGCCTCGGACACCCCCGCTACGGACCACCAGCACCACCACACCACCTCACGAATCAAGGAGTGATCTGTCATGCGCAAGCTGACCGCCACACTGGCCGCCCTCGGGGTCGCCGGCCTCGGAGTCCTCGTCCCCGCCACCTCCACGCAGGCGGCTCCCACCGCGCGGGCGGCTGCGGCCGCGAACTGCGACGACAACTACGAGCAGGCCAGGCTGGGCTACATGTACGCGTACCGCCTCTCCTACTGCGAGAAGTACCTCGGCAGCGCCAAGTCCTGGGACGAGAACTGGGGCAACAGCTCTCGCTCATTCCAGGGCGACGACGACAACCGCGCCACGTCGCTCCTGCACCGGGGCACCTCCGGCGACGCGGTCGCGTTCTACCGGCTGAAGGACTACAAGGGCGGAGCCATCTGCCTGACGAAGGGCCAGAAGTACGCCTCCTCGCTCAAGTCGGACGACGTGTTCAGCGGCAACCCCAGCTACACCGCGGACAACAGGATCAGCTCCCACCGGTGGGTGGCGAAGGAAGCCTGCAAGAAGTTCATGGACTGACGCACCGGCACCCTAGGTGCGGCGGCCGCATCCGGCCGCCGCACCTCTGCGCATGACCTGAGTGGAGCGCATCATGCGCATCGTCGCCGACCCCGCCACCGGCAAGGCCGTCTACGCCGCCGCGCAGAAGGCCATGGACGGCACGATCGAGGACCAGCGGTACTTCCTGGAGACCGGCCGCTGGACAGCCCAGGCCGAGGACGACCGCGTCGCCATCGCCCGCATCCTCGCCTCCGCCGACCCGAAGACCGACAAGGCTGTCATCCGGGAAGCCAACAAGGCCCTCGACGCCAACACCCCGGAGGCGCTGCGCGCCTTCCTGGAGACCGGCTACCGCCTCGCCCGGGCCGAGGACGACCGCGTCCGCATCGCCCGCATCCTGGCCGACCCGACCATCAGCGCCGCGTTGCGCGCGGCGGCCGAGCAGGCCATCGAGGGTACACCGGAGGAGATGCGGTACTTCCTGGAGGTCGGGCAGTACGAGGTGGACGGCTAGGGCCTGTTGGCACTACTGGAGCCCCGCTCCCCCGCCCCGGCACGGTAGCCTCGCGGCAACTGACGTGACCGCGGCAGCCTGTTGGGGAAGAACAGCACCACGGGGGATCCATGACCGACCAACGGCACCCCAAGCCGTCGTACGACCCGGCGTCCGGTGACGCCGCGCTGAAGCAGACGGGGGCGGCGCCGCTGCTGCCCGCCGATCCCGGGCGGATCGGGCCGTATGTGCCGCTGGGGCGGCTGGGCAGCGGGGGCATGGGGAGGGTCTACCTCGCGCGGCCCGCCGACGACGCCCCCGGGCTCGCCGCCGTGAAGGTGATCCGGCCCGAGTACGCCGAGGACCCGGACTTCCGGCGGCGGTTCCAGCGGGAGGCAGCCGTGCACGCGCGCGTGGTCACTCCGCAGGCGCCGCGCCTGCTCGGCACCGGGTTCGAGGACGAGTTGCTGTGGATGGCCACTCAGTACCTGCCCGGCCTCAACCTCGCCGACGCCGTCCGCGAGTGCGGCCCGCTGGAGCCGACCGGGGTGTGGCGGCTGGTGGCGGAGCTGGGGCAGGCGCTGTCGGCGCTGGCCGCCGCCGGGGTCGTACACCGGGATCTCAAGCCGTCCAACGTCATCCTGTCCCCGCAGGGCGCGCACGTCATCGACTTCGGCATCTCGCAGGCCGCCGACAGCAGCGCGATCACCACGACCGGCAACCGGGTCGGCACGCCCGCCTACATGTCCCCCGAGTATCTGCGCGAGGGCCGCTGCGACACCGCCTCCGACGTCTTCTCCCTCGCGTGCACGATCGTCTACGCCGCGACCGGACACGCCCCCTTCGGAGACGGCACGGGCGTGGATGTCATGCACCGGATCGCCTTCGAGGAGCCCAAGCACGAGGTCATGGCCGAACTCGCGGCCGCCGACCCCGCGTTGGCCGCCCTCCTGTCCTCCTGCCTGGCCAAGGACCCCGCCGGGCGGCCCACTCCGGAGCAGCTGACCGGCGCGGCCACGGCGGCCGGTCATAGCCGTACCTCGTCCTGGCACGAACCGCTGGCCACCCGCCTGCTCGCCCGGCAGCAGGGCTGTGAGCTGCTGGAACACGCCTCCTCCGAAGACACCGGCCACTTCCGTCCGCCGACGTGGCAGGTGGCGGCTCCCGCGCCGCCCGGCCCGGAGTCCGGTCCCACGACGCCGCCGGGGGCGTACGGGATGCCGACGCCGCCGGGGCAACACGGCGGTCCGCAGACGCCCGTGCAGTACGACGCCTCCACCACACGCCCGGCCGGCGAGCACGGCGACCGCCGTAGGCGAAAGGCGCCCTACCTCGCCGTCATAGCCGGCATCGCCGTGGTCGCCGTGGCCGCGGGCGCCTTCTTCCTCACCCGCCCGGACCTCGACGAAACCGCCTCCGCCCCGCCGGCGGCCTCCGCCGACGCCACCCCCGGCGACGGACCGGCCTCGGTCCGGCCCAGCCCCTCCGCCTCGCCCTCCGCCACCAAGGAGAAGAAGAACGACAAGGAGGAGGCGAAGGAGACGGAGAAGGGGAAGGAGTCGGAAGACGCCGACGGTGACGCGTCCGGATCCGCGGGCGGTGCGGGCGGAGCGCAAGCCACCCCCGACGGCAACCCCACCGCCGCACCCGGCGGTGGTGGCGGGAGCGACGGCGGCGGCAGCACCCCGACCCCCACCCCCTCCAAGACCGCGACGAAACCCGCCGCCCCGCCCTGGATCTCCCAGTGCACCTACTACTCCGGCTCCGAACTCACCACCTACGGCGACAAGGGTCAACGCGTCGTCCAGGTGCAGTGCATGCTGACCAAACGCGGCTACAGCGTCGGCGGCTCGGGCGTGGACGGCCAGTTCGGTGAGGACACCGTGTCCGCGGTCAGGCTGTTCCAGAGCGACAAGGGACTGGCCGTAGACGGCGATGTGGGCACCAACACCTGGGCGGCGCTGCGCAGTTCGACGTGAACGGGGCTAGGGGGCTTCTGATGGATCTCCGTGGAAGAAGGAGCGGCGTTCGGTGCGTGCTCTCGGCGTGCCGGGCGGAAGTCCTCGATGGGGGTCCCCCCGCGCGAGCGAAGCCGAGCGTGGGGGAGGAGCTACTAGGGCTTTTGTCCGGTGCGGCGAGAGTGCGTGCCGGGCGTCGCGACGCCGCGGAGATCCATCAGAAGCCCCCTAGGGCCCGCCGGTCGGTGACCCGCGGGCCCTCGTTCGTTCGTGACCCCACCATCAGTGGAAGAAGTGCCGCGTCCCCGTGAAGTACATCGTGATGCCCGCCTTCTCCGCGGCCTCGACGACGAGTTCGTCACGGACCGAGCCGCCGGGCTGGACGATCGCCTTGACCCCGGCCTCGCTCAGGACGTCGATGTTGTCCGGGAACGGGAAGAAGGCGTCCGAGGCGACGTACGAACCCCGGGCCCGCTCCGCACCGGCCCGCTCGACCGCCAGCTTGCAGGAGTCCACGCGGTTGACCTGCCCCATACCGACGCCGACCGAGGCGCCGTCCTTGGCGAGGAGGATGGCGTTGGACTTGACGGCACGGCAGGCCTTCCATGCGAAGGCCAGATCGGCGAGTTCGGCCTCGCTCAGCGCCTCGCCGGTCGCCAGGGTCCAGTTGGCCGGGTCGTCGCCCTCGGCCTGGAGGCGGTCGGTGACCTGGAGCAGGGCGCCGCCGTCGATCGGCTTGACGTCGACGGGGTGCGCGGGGCCGTCGGGGCAGCGCAGCACGCGGATGTTCTTCTTCTTGGCGAGGGCCTCCAGCGCACCGTCCTCGTAGTCGGGCGCGACGATGACCTCGGTGAAGATCTCGGCGACCTGCTCGGCCATCTCCTTCGACACCGGCCGGTTGACCGCGATCACACCGCCGAACGCGGACAGCGGGTCGCAGGCGTGCGCCTTGCGGTGCGCCTCGGCGACATCGGCGCCGATCGCGATGCCGCAGGGATTGGCGTGCTTGATGATCGCGACGCACGGCTCGGCGTGGTCGTACGCGGCACGGCGGGCGGCGTCCGTGTCCGCGTAGTTGTTGTACGACATCTCCTTGCCGTGCAGCTGCTCGGCCTCCGCCAGGCCGCCCGTGCCCGCGGTGTAGAGGGCGGCGGGCTGGTGCGGGTTCTCGCCGTAGCGCAGGGTGTGCGCGCGCTCCAGGCTGGTGGCGACGAAGGAGGGGAACTGGCCCGCGGCGGAGCCGCTATCAGATGCAGCGTCGGCGGGCGCGTAGACGGAGGCGAACCAGGAGGAGACCGCGATGTCGTACTCGGCCGTGTGCCGGAAGGCCTCGGCGGCCAGGCGCTTGCGGGTGCCGAGGTCGAAGCCGCCGTCCTTGACCGCGGCGAGGACGTCGCCGTAGCGGGCGGGGCTGGTGACGACGGCGACCGACGGGTGGTTCTTGGCGGCGGCGCGCACCATGGACGGCCCGCCGATGTCGATCTGCTCCACACACTCGTCGGGCGAGGCACCGGAGGCGACGGTCTCGCGGAAGGGGTACAGGTTCACGACGACGAGGTCGAACGGCTCGACGCCCAGCTCGGCCAGCTGCCGCCGGTGATCCTCCAGGCGCAGGTCGGCCAGGATGCCCGCGTGGACCTTCGGGTGCAGGGTCTTGACGCGGCCGTCCAGGCACTCGGGGAAGCCGGTGAGCTCCTCGACCTTGGTGACGGGGACGCCGGCGGCGGCGATGCGGGAGGCGGTGGACCCGGTGGAGACGAGCTCGACGCCGGCCTCGTGCAGTCCGCGCGCGAGCTCCTCGAGCCCGGTCTTGTCGTAGACGCTGACGAGCGCGCGACGGATGGCCCGCTTGTTGCTCTCGGCGGTGGCGGTCACTGGATAACTACCTTTCGTCCCTCAATGCGATAGCCGTTGCGGGCGAGCCGCCCCACGACATCGACGAGCAGCCTTCGCTCGACTTCCTTGATGCGCTCGTGCAGAGCGCTCTCGTCGTCCTCGTCCCGGACCTCCACCACGCCCTGAGCGATGATCGGCCCGGTGTCGACGCCGTCGTCGACGAAGTGGACGGTGCAGCCGGTGACCTTGGCGCCGTACGCGAGCGCGTCGCGGACGCCGTGGGCCCCCGGGAAACTGGGGAGAAGGGCGGGGTGGGTGTTGACGAACCGCCCACCGAACCGCTCCAGGAACGCCTTCCCCACGATCTTCATGAACCCGGCGGACACGACGAGATCGGGCACATGGGCGGCGACGGCCTCGGCGAGGGCCGCGTCCCACTCCTCCCGGCTCCCGTAGTCCTTCACCTTGCGGACGAAGGTGGGGATCCCGGCACGCTCGGCGCGTGCGAGCCCCTCGATGCCCTCCCGGTCCGCGCCGACGGCCACGATCTCGGCGCCGTAGGCCTCGGGGCCGGCGGTCGCGATGGCGTCGAGCAGCGCCTGCAGATTCGTACCGGATCCGGAGACCAGCACGACGAGGCGCTTGGCCACGGGCTTGGCGGCCACGGTGGGGACCCTTTCTCGGGGGAGCGTTTCAGCAAGGCCGGCGATATGTATATTCATACGAATGCTTCGCGCCCCCGGATACGGGGAAGTTTACGAAGCGGCCGACCGTCAGCAACGATACCGGCACACCGGGCGGCCCCCACGGGACGGGGGCATGGCCGGAAGGTAGCGTCTGCGAGGAGCGGGCACGGGAACGCGGTCGGTGTGTGGTGCGTTCACGAAGTAACAGCTCACGCCAGACGCTCGTATCAGCCAGCCGTATCCAGTCCTACCCACAAGTCGAATCCAGTCCAATCCACCAGTCCACTCCAGTCGTATCCAGTCGTATCCAGTCGTATCCAGTCGTTTATCCAGCCGTATCCACAAGGGGAAGACGCTCTCTTGATGCCGGACCGCAGTCTGCGACTCCTCACGCTCCCCCCGCAGTCGGTGCAGGGAGGGGAGCGCAGCGGCGTGCTGCTGCGGGAGCGCCCCACCTCACCTCCGGACGCGCCCGGCGGCGAGCGGGGCGGCGCGAAAGAGGACGAGAACCCGTTCGCGCCGCCACCGGAGGGCACGCCGGACCGCCCGTGGCGGCCGCGCCGTCCGACGGGCGGCGACGAGGGCTCCGACAGCTCGCAGGACGGGCAGGACGGGCAGGGTGACGGCGGCCGTTCTACGTGGGGCAGCCAATGGAGCGACCGCCAGCCCGGCCGCTCCCCCGGCGGCTTCGGCGAGCGCCCGGGCGGAGGCGGCGGGCAGGGC
>NZ_NTGE01000123.1:0-16592 GCF_002291145.1 Streptomyces sp. SA15 | reverse complement strand
GCGAGCGCCCGGGCGGAGGCGGCGGGCAGGGCGGCGGTCCCGAGGGCGGCCAGGGCGGCGGCGCGGGCTCGGGCATGCGCTGGGACCCGACGGACCCGGCTCAGCGCCACGCACGGTTCGCCCTGCTGTGCGGCATGTGGGCCTTCTTCTTCGCGCTCTTCAGCTGGCCGTACGTGGCACTGCTGCTCGGTGCGCTGGCCCTGTACTGGGGCATCAGCGCCCTGCGCGCCAAGCCCCGCACCCCCGACCCGGACACCCCGGCCCCCGTCCAGAACGCCCGCCCCCAGACCACGGCAGCGGTGAGCGGCCTGGTGACGGCGTCCCTGGCCATCGCGCTGGTCGCCGCGGGCTTCACCGCGAAGATGGTCTACAGCGACTACTACACCTGCACGAACGACGCCCTCACGAACGAGGCGAAACAGGCCTGCTCGGACCTTCTGCCGGAGGGGCTGCGGGGGGTGTTGGGGGCGAACAGCTGACGGGGTCCTGACACTCCGGTCAGGTGCCTTCTGCCTGAGCATGCTGTGGCCGGCAGGACTTCCCCACGCAGGTCCGCATCTCAGCCCGTCCGGCGCTTGAGGACGAGGCCCGTTCAGGGCCGACAGCGGGGGTCTGGGGGCGGCAGCCCCCAGGGTCGGGACGGGAAGGGGCGGAGGGGGCGAAATCACCCTCACGGCAACCACAACGCCGAGCACCTCACGAAGCGCCCGGCGGCTCCACGCCCTCGACCGGCAGGAAGTCGTACGCCTCACCAGCGTCGTCGTAGGGCATGAACGGCGTCCCGCCGGAGCCCGTCGGCGTAGAGGCCGACCCCGCCGACCCCGCCGACGCTTTCGTACGAGAGAACCACCCCCCGACCGAAGCCCACCGACGCCCACCCGCACCAACGCCGGCACCTTCCCCCACCACTTCCCCCCGCGGCTTCCCGACCCTGGCCGCTGCCCCAACGTCCCCAACGTCCCCACCGTCCCCACGCCCCCGGCGACCCCACGCGCGCACCGCCAAAGCCACCGGAACCGCCAACACTCCCACCCACACCAGCGCCGCACCCCCCACCTCCCACCACACCGGCCCGAACCGCGCCAGCGCCCCCATACCAAGCGGCCCGCCCGCCAACGCGGCAAGCACGGCAACCAGCCCCGCACACAACACAGCAGCCAGCCCAGCGACCCCGGCGGTCCACCCCCACGACCAGACCGCCCGCCGCCCCACGAACCACCCCACCATCACCCCAGCCACCACCGGCACCACAACCACCACCCAGTGCAGCGGCATCCCGGCACCTCCATCCGGCACCGCCGCCAGCAGAGGAAACGGCGGAAGCAGCGGCGCAGAGTCCGAGGCCACCGGCGTCACCACATGGCCGACACCGAGCGTGAACCCCGGCCCGAGCGCGTACGCCGCCGCCCACACCGCCGCGTTCGGCACCAGCACAAGACACAACAGCAGCACGGCGAACCGCCCCGACCATCCCTCCGTCAGCTGGAGGAAGGACGCCCGCGCCGCACCCCCGTGCCATACCAGCGACGCCCCCACCAGCCCCGCCCCACCCCCGACGAGCACCGCCACCCCGGCCCCCGCGGCCCGCGCGGCCGTACCGACGCGGCCCCACGCATCCGGCCCGACGACAAGACGCCGTACTCCCACCGGAGCCAGGACCAGCACCCTGCCCAGCGCCGCCCGCGGGTGACCGTACGCCGTCCACACCCCCGCCCCGGCCGCACCCCCGACCGCCAACGGCAGGCACAGACACGTCCACATCCACGAGGGCCGCAGCGCCCCGCCCGAGGCGTAGAGCGCGGCGACCGCGCCGACGCCGAGGTAGCCGAGGACGACGCCCGTCCACGCCGTGCGGGCCGGGACCGGCGGCGGCCCTTCGTCCTCCCCGTCGGTCCCGTCGACCGCGTCCCGCGCCGCCCGGTGCACCAGCCAGAGCGGCAGGACGAACAGCAGCAGCGGAGTGACGCCCATGGGCGCGGGAACGCCGGAGAGCGTCTCGGTGCGGACCAGTTCGACGCCATGCGCCAGCAGCCACAGCGACGCGGAGACGTGCAGGGCGCCACCGAGCCCGCTGTCGGGGTACGGCGAGCTGATCCAGAGCACCATGACGAGCGCCGCGAACCCGCCGAGCCCCAACCCCGCCGCGAGGGCGCCACCCAGGAGACCGGCGCACAGTCCGGGCGACCGGTCGCGCATCCGGGTGTGCGGGGACGGCAACGGGGGGCGGCCGGCGGTCGTCTGGATCATGGCCGCCATGCTCCCAACGACACGCGCTTTCTCGTCGTAACAAGCGAACCCCCGACGTGTCGCCCAATATAAGTTTATGTACCTTTTCGCACAAAGGGGCGCTCGGTGACCCAGAGTCCTGCCACCCCGCTCCCCCCGCCCAACGAGCGCCGACGCCTGCGCGAGGCCGGGTCGTTGACGGAGGCTCAGGTCGCGGCGCGGTTGGGCGTCGCGGGCGAGACGGTACGCGGATGGGAGAGCGGCTGTACGACACCGCGTGGCCGCAAGCGCGAGGCGTACGCGCTCCTGCTGGCCGAGCTGGCGAGGGCACCTCGGGAGAGGTCGGCGCCAGGGGAAGTGACGGAGCGTCGGGAAGAGGCCGCGCCCGAAGCCGCCTCCCTCCTGACACCCGCTCAGGCCTTCGACGCCCTCTACGCGTTCTGCGCCCCCGCCCTCGTACGGCAGACGTACCTCCTCACCGGGCGGCGCGCACTCGCCCGCGCGTCGGTCGAGCGCGCCTTCCAGCTCGCCTGGCAGCGCTGGCCCGAGGTGGCCCGCGACCGCGACCCGGCGGGCTGGGTGCGGGCGACGGCGTACGAGTGCGCCCTCTCCCCCTGGCACCGCTTCCGCCTGCGCCACCGGCACCCCGAACCACCGCCCGCCGTCGCCTCCGACCGCGCGCTGCTCGACGTACTCCTGAAACTCCCGCCGCCGCAGCGCCGCACGCTCCTGCTGTACGACGGTGTAGGCCTCGACCTGCCGGAGACGGCGGCGGAGACGGAGGCGAGCACACCGGCGACCGTGAACCGTCTGCTGAACGCGCGGCAGACGGTCGCCGCGCGCCTGCCGGAGCTGGCGGACCCTTCCGAGCTGCACCGGCGACTGGCTGAAGTGGCCTCCGCGGAGCGGTTGCGGTTGCGCACCGCGAGGCCGGCGACAGTGCGGGCGGGCAGCGAGCGGAAGGCGCGCTTCTGGACGCAGGCCGCCATCGCCTTCACCGTCGCCCTGATCGGCACGACGGTACTGACGCTGCGGACGGCGCCGACGCACTACGAACCGTCGGTGCCGCCGGGCGAGACCGTGCGGGGGGTGCCGCCGCGGACGGCACCGGGGGCGTTGTCGGACGCGGAGCTGAAACTACGGGCGAAGCTGCGGGAGGAGACGGTGAGCGGGCCGGAGAGGCTGGTGCCGCAGGCGCACTGAGCGTGCGGAAGGGCCCGCACCCTCGGTGAGAGTGCGGGCCCTTCTTCTTCGTGCCTCAGGTCTTCTTGATGCCTCAGGTCTTCTTGATGCCTCAGGTCTTCTTGATGCCTCAGGTTCAGCCCGCGAGGAGCTCGCGCGCCAGCTTCGCCGTCTCGGTCGGCGTCTTGCCCACCTTCACGCCGGCGGCCTCGAGGGCCTCCTTCTTCGCGGCGGCCGTACCGGACGAGCCGGAGACGATCGCACCCGCGTGACCCATGGTCTTGCCCTCGGGCGCGGTGAAGCCCGCGACGTAGCCGACGACCGGCTTCTTCACGTTCTCCTTGATGAAGGCCGCGGCCCGCTCCTCGGCGTCGCCGCCGATCTCGCCGATCATCACGATCAGGTCGGTGTCGGGGTCGGCCTCGAACGCGGCGAGGGCGTCGATGTGGGTCGTCCCGATGACCGGGTCGCCACCGATGCCGACGGCCGACGAGAAGCCGATGTCCCGCAGCTCGTACATCATCTGGTACGTCAGCGTGCCGGACTTCGACACCAGGCCGATACGGCCCGGCTTGGTGATGTCGCCCGGGATGATGCCGGCGTTCGACTGACCGGGGGTGATCAGGCCCGGGCAGTTCGGACCGATGATGCGGCTCTTGTTGCCCTGCGACACGGCGTACGCGTAGAACGCGGCCGAGTCGTGGACGGCGATGCCCTCGGTGATGACGACCGCGAGGGGGATCTCCGCGTCGATCGCCTCGACGACGGCGGCCTTGGCGAAGGCCGGCGGCACGAAGAGGACGGATACGTTCGCGCCCGTCTTCTCGATCGCCTCGGCGACCGTGCCGAAGACCGGGATCTCGTTTCCGTCGATGTCGACCGACGTGCCCGCCTTGCGGGGGTTCACGCCACCGACGATGTTCGTGCCGTCGGCCAGCATGAGCTTGGTGTGCTTCATGCCCGTGGCACCGGTCATGCCCTGGACGATGACCTTGCTGTCCTTGTTGAGGAAGATAGCCATGGTGGTCTGAGTCCCTTGATCCCTTACTTCGCGGCCGCGAGCTCGGCGGCCTTGTCGGCCGCGCCGTCCATGGTGTCCACGCGCTGCACCAGCGGGTGGTTGGCGTCGGAGAGGATCTGACGACCCAGTTCGGCGTTGTTGCCGTCCAGCCGGACGACCAGCGGCTTGGTGACGTCCTCACCACGGTCCGCGAGCAGCTTCAGCGCCTGCACGATGCCGTTGGCGACCTCGTCGCACGCGGTGATGCCGCCGAAGACGTTGACGAAGACGGACTTGACGTCCGGGTCGCCGAGGATGATCTCCAGGCCGTTCGCCATGACGGCCGCGGAGGCGCCGCCGCCGATGTCGAGGAAGTTGGCGGGCTTGACGCCACCGTGCTTCTCACCGGCGTACGCGACGACGTCCAGGGTGCTCATGACGAGACCCGCGCCGTTGCCGATGATGCCGACCTCGCCGTCCAGCTTGACGTAGTTGAGGTTCTTCTCCTTGGCGGCGGCCTCGAGCGGGTTGGCCGACTCCTTGTCCTGGAGGGCCTCGTGCTCCGGCTGACGGAACTCGGCGTTCTCGTCCAGGGAGACCTTGCCGTCGAGGGCGATGACGTCACCGGAGGCGACCTTGGCCAGCGGGTTGACCTCGACGAGGAGCGCGTCCTCGGCGATGAAGGTCTTCCACAGGGTGACGAGGACGTTGGCCACCTTGTCGGCGACCTCGGCCGGGAACTTCGCGGCCTCGACGATCTCGCGCGCCTTCTCCGGGGTCACACCCTCGTTGGCGTCGATCGGCGTCTTGGCGACGGCCTCCGGACGGGTGGCCGCCACCTCCTCGATCTCCATGCCGCCCTCGACGGACGCGATGGAGAGGAAGGTGCGGTTGGCACGGTCGAGGAGGAAGGAGACGTAGTACTCCTCCAGGATCTCCGGAGCCGTCTCGGCGATCATCACCTTGTGGACCGTGTGGCCCTTGATGTCCATGCCGAGGATGTCCGTCGCGCGGGCGACGGCCTCGTCCGGGGTGGCGGCGAGCTTCACGCCACCGGCCTTGCCACGGCCGCCGACCTTCACCTGGGCCTTGACGACGGACTTGCCACCGAGGCGCTCAGTGGCTGCGCGGGCCGCCTCAGGCGTGTCGATGACTTCACCGGCCAGCACCGGTACATCGTGCTTGGCGAAGAGGTCCCTCGCCTGGTACTCGAACAGGTCCACGCGCTTCCGTCCCTATCAGTGATCTCGCGGTTCGTTGTCTGCGTGGGCGTGCCGCGAGGGCAACGTGACGTCCGCTGTCTGTCACAAGGGAGGCGCACACGGTGTCCGAGCGCGCGGCATGTCCGTCTCGCAGGTTATCGCCGCTTGCGGAGCGGCTCTAAATCGAGGGTCACACCTGAGCGGTGATACCTGTCACACGATGCCGAGCTCCCTGGCACGCCGTGCCGCATGTGAGGGGCCTCACCGGGCTGGGGTTGACCCGGTGAGGCCCGTTGAGCAGCCCCTGTGCGAGGGGCACAGGGGGTGCGGGGCGAGTGATCCCCACCCCAATGGGGACCACCCGACCCCATCCGTGAGGTTTCGGCCGGACGAGCCGATGGCTTTCGGCCGTCCGGGCCTGCGGCCTCACGGAGCCGGTTGTCCGCCGCGGCCGTTCGCCGCGCCGCGGTCAGATTCCGTACGTCCCGTTGCTGTACGTCCCGTGCAGGTAGCCCGGGGTGGTCGACTCGGCGACGCCCTGGACGCCGGTGACGGCGTGGCCGGCCAGCGGGTCGGCGGTGGCCCGGACGGTCCCGGTCACGTCCTCGGCGAAGGGCGCGACCTGACCGCCGACGCCGTAGGCGAACGGGGCGGCCTCGCCGACGACTCCGCCCGCGAAGGGCCGTACATCGTCCGCGACGCCGTACGCCAGCGCGGTGGCGCTGCCGCCGACGCCCTGGACGACCGGCTGGACGGTCTCGGTGACGGTGTCGACGAGGGGCTGGACGGCACCGGTGACTCCGTGCGCGAACGGCGCCACCTCGCCCGTGACGCCATACGCCAGGTCGCTCGTGTGACCGGCCACGCCGTACGCGAACGGCGCCACGGAGGCGGCGATCCCGCCCGCGAAGGGCCGTACGTCGTCCGCGACGCCGTACGGCAGCCCGCCCGCGTCCGCGACGGCCTGCCCGGCGACGGGCATCACGCCGTGCACGGCGGTGTTCGCGAGGGGCGGCAGCACGGCGCCCGTGGAGTCGTCGGCGACCTGGCCGACGAGGCCGGTGGCGTACGGGGGGACGTCCGCGACGACGCCGTTCACGACTGGGGTGACCCCGGTGACGGCGTGGCCGGCGACGGCGTGTGCGTCGGTGACGGCGCCGGCGGCGGCGGGCTGGACGCCGTTCACGGCGGAGGCCGCGAGCGGCTGCATGCCCTGGAGGACGCCACCGGCGACCGGGGGGACGCCCTGGACGACGCCGTGGGCGACTGGCTGGGCACCCTGGACGACACCGTCGGCGACGGGCTGGATGTCGGCGACGACTCCGTACGCGAATGCGGTCGCGGCGTCGGCGGTGTGGCCGACGGTCTGCGCGACGCCGGTGACGGTGCTGGTGGCGATGGGGGCTATGCCGTTGACGGCGCCTGTGGCGACGGGAGCTACACCGTTCACGGCACCGGTAACGACAGGCGTCACGCCGGTCGCGGTGCCGGTGGCGATCGGTGTCACGCCGTGGGCCGTGTGGTCGGCGGCGGGCACGACGTCGGCGACGGTGCCCTCGGCGACCGGGACGACGCCCGCCACCGCCTGGCCGGCGACCGGCAGCACGCCGTGCGCTGCGCCGACGACCACCGGCGGCACGGCCGCGTCCGCCGTCTGCTGGACGACCGGGGTGACGGTGCCGGGGAGGCCCGCGACCGTGCTGGTGGCCTGCTGCTGGATGCCGCTCGCTGTGCCGGTGGCCTGCTGCTGGATGCCGCTCACCGTGCCGGTGGCCTGCTGCCTTACGCCACCGACGGTGCCGACGACGCGCTGCTGGAGGCCGCCGACCGTGCCCGTGGCCTGCTGCCTGACGCCGCCCACCGTGCCGACGACGCGCTGCTGGAGGCCGCCGACCGTGCCCGTGGCCTGCTGCTTCACGCCGCCCACCGTGCCGACCACGTACTGGCCGGTGTCGCCGACCGTGCCGGTGACGTGGCTCGGGACGGAGGAGACGGTGGCCTCCGCGGCGGCCGTGACCTTGGTGGTTTCACCCTGTGCGGTGCCTGCCAGGCCTGTGGTACGCCCCTCGGCGCCCCCGACCGTGGCCTGCGCGGCGCCGGTCACGCCCGCCGCGGTGCGGCCCGCGCCCGCGACCGTGTGCTGCGCCTTCGTCCGTACGACGCCGTCGACGCCCTGCGCCTGCGTACGGGTCGCCGACTGCACGCCCTGCAGCTTCGTCTGGGCCGCTGCCAGCGCCTGCTCCACCTCGGGCGCGAAGACGGAGAGGGGGCCGAAGAGGTAGTCGATCTCGTCCTGGGGAGCACTGGCGTCAGTGGCGGTGGCCCGGACGGTGGTGGCGGTCCTGTCGACGGCGGTGGTGGCCTCGGCCTTCGCGGCACGGGCGGCCTTGGCGCCCTCGATGGCCGCGGCGCCCCTCACCTTGGCCTTGGACGCCTGCGGAACGGTGACCTTCGCGTCGACGTACCGGCGGGCCTGCTCGGCCGTGTCGGCGGGTGTCTTCTTGGCCGTACCGGTGGTGGTGGCGGTGGTGTCGGTGACCGTCGAGGTGACGCCGCTGACGGTACCCCGCACGTCGGAGACGAGGCCGTCGAGCGTGCCGGTGACGGTGTCGGTGACCGCGCCGAGGGTGTCGGTGACGCCGGTCGTCGTATCAGTGACCGTTGCGGCGGTCGGGTCGATCGTCGGGTCGGTGGTCGCGTCCGGTATGGAGACGGCGGACGCGGGCAGCTCGTCGGCGCTGGCCGCGGTGGAACCCAGCGCCCAGGCGCCGGTGACCCCGGCGGCTATGACGATGGAACGTCGGATGTTCTTGTTCATGCGTGCGTCAGATCCTTAGATCCTCAGGAGTTCCGAAGCTGCGGGGCCCTCTTCAGGAGGGCTCCTCGGCAGCCGCGGGACTTGGGAAGGCTTGGGGACATTCCGGCGCCGGTTCCGGTCGTGGTCAGGGGCGTGGGGGGACCCTGGGGGACCACTGAATCGGATGAGGGCTCCGGGGGCTTCCGTCCGGAGATCGGAGGGGTGTCCGGACGGGCGGGCAGACCTGTTCCGCCCCCGCGCGGCAGGTCTACGGCGGGGGAAAGGCCTGCCCTAGCCGGGGAATACGGGAATGTCCCGGTGTCTGTCCCGGGTGCCGTCCGCGTCGGCACGCGCGGCGGCGCCGGGCACGAGCCGCAGCGGTGCCCGGTGGTCGAGGGTGACGGCGTGCGCGTCGCCGTGCCGTGGCGTGCCGTGATCGACCGCCGACTTGCCGCTCAGCGCGCCGCCCGGATAGCCGGTGGGCGCCTGGTGCGCGGGCTCAGGGCCGACCATGCCGGTCCGCTGCACGGCCGTGGGCGCGACACCGCTTTCGGCGGCGTCGGCGGCGAACCGCGGTCCGTACGTGAGGGGCGCTTCCGCGTCGGAACGTCCGTCGGAGACCGGTCCACCCGCCGGCGACGTCACCGACGACCCCGGTTGCGGCGCGGGCGTCACCGGGGCGGGCAGTGTGTGCACCGGAGGCACGGGCAGTCCGGGCGACTCGGGCAGACCAGGCAGGGTCGGCAGGCCCGGCCGCGAAGGGGAGCCGGGCAGGGTGGGTTCGGGCAGGGTGGGCAGCCGCGGCACCTTCGCCTGTACGTCGGCGAGGCCCTCGGTCATCCTCCGCCCCAGATCACCGACCGGCCGCACGACACGGTCGTCCACGGTCCGGACGACGCGCTTGGTGACCTCAGCGGGCTTGGCGACTACATCCTTGGGGACCGCAGCGGGCTTGGCAGCCGCATCCTTGACAGTCGCCTCGGCCGGTGTGTCCACAACCGCGCCCATCGCACTCCCCGGCAACGACCGAACGCTCTCCGTCGGAGCCGACGGCACACCATCCGCCGCATAAGCCCGCTCACCGCACAGGAGCCCGAGCACGAACAACCCACCCACCAGCAATGCCACTTGCAGCGCACGCCGCCCGGCCGCCGTACGCGTCACGCGCAGAGCGGCACCGGAAAGGGCGGCATGCAGGATCAAAGCGGGCAGGGTCCTCCGTGCGGCGGAACGATGTACGCGATGCGGAGCAGCCGTACTCGAGGCGGAGCGAGCGGAACGCTGCGCCCCGCTGACGGGCGTTGATCCTTGCATGGGACTCCCGAGGTTGCGCAAGCCCCCTGGTACCGATGAGCACTCATATCCGTTTTGCCACCCCGTACAGGTCGACAAATGGCCGTCAATCACCCGTCATCGACCGTCATCGGGTCGACAAATCACCTGTCCGGTATCGGCAGCGGACGCTTCTCGATCGCCGCAGCCATCACCTCCGGGAACAGGTCGGGCGTACAGGCGAAGGCCGGCGCGCCCAGCCCGGCGAGCGCGGCAGCGTGCTCCCGGTCGTACGCCGGCGCCCCCTCGTCCGACAGCGCGAGCAACGTCACGAACTGCACGCCCGACGCCTTCATCGCCGCGACCCGCTTGAGCATCTCGTTCCGTATGCCTCCTTCGTAGAGGTCGCTGATCAGCACGACCACCGTCTCCGCGGGGCGGGTGATCTGCGACTGGCAGTACGCCAGCGCGCGGTTGATGTCCGTGCCGCCGCCGAGCTGCGTGCCGAACAGGACGTCGACCGGGTCGTCGAGCTGGTCGGTGAGGTCGACGACCGCCGTGTCGAAGACGACGAGCCGGGTGCTGATCGACCGCATGGACGCCAGCACCGCCCCGAACACCGAGGCGTACACCACGGATGCCGCCATCGATCCAGACTGGTCGATGCAGAGGATGACCTCCTTCTTCACCGACTGGGACGCGCGCCCGTACCCGATGAGCCGCTCCGGTACGACCGTCCCGTACTCCGGCAGGTAGTGCTTGAGGTTGGCCGCGATCGTGCGGTTCCAGTCGATGTCGTGGTGGCGGGGCCGGTTGACGCGGGCGCTGCGGTCCAGGGCGCCGGTGAGGGTGGCCCGGGTGCGCGTGGCGAGCCGCTTCTCCAGGTCCTGCACGACCTTGCGCACGACGGCCCGTGCCGTCTCCTTCGTCGTCTCCGGCATCGCCTTGTTGAGGGAGAGCAGCGTGCCGACGAGGTGCACGTCGGCCTCGACCGCCTCCAGCATCTCCGGTTCGAGGAGCAGGGTGGACAGCCCGAGCCGGTCGATGGCGTCACGCTGCATGACCTGCACCACGGAGGAGGGGAAGTACGTCCGGATGTCCCCGAGCCATCGCGCCACTGACGGCGCCGACGCCCCCAGCCCCGCCGAACGGTCCCGCCCCGCCTGCCCCTTGTCTCGCTTCTCTCCCTTGTTGTAGAGCGCGGCCAACGCCCCGTCCATCGCTGCGTCCCGCCCGGACAGCGAACGCCCGGTGCCGTCGGCGGCGTCGCCCCCGAGCACGAGCCGCCAGCGCCGCAGCCGCTCCTGCGCCGGGTCGATCGACGCCGGGTCGATCGGTTCCGTCACCGGCTCGGTCGTCATCCGCGCACCCCTGTACGAAGCCGTTCCCAGAGCGGCATCACGGGCACGGTCGTCGTCGGCCGGTCTTCCGCTCGGAATCCGTACCCGCCCCGGACGGCGTCCGTCGCCCCTTCCGCCCTGTCCCTCTGCCTCGGCTCACTCAGCCGGTCGGTCGTCATCACGCCACCCCCACAAGGTCGTTGCCGGCGTCCTCTTCTTCTTCGATTTCCTCGGCGTCCATTTCCGCAGCGCCTCTTTCCGCGCCGCTCAGCCCCAACAGCAGCCGCACCACCGGCAGCACGGCGTCCGCGCGCTCGCTGTCGAGGTCGGGAGCGAAGCCAGGTATCCCGGCTCCGGCCGCCGCCCCGCTCCCCCGATGGCCCGGTCCACGCCGGACCAGTTCGCCCAGGGTCCGGCGCACACCCGGCTCGTATGCCGAGAAGGTGCGCCGCAGCAGCGGCAGCACGTCCGTGAACGCCTCCGTCGGCACGCCGGTCAGCCAGGCGTCGACCAGCCCGAGCAGCCGCTCGTCGTGCACGAGCAGCAGGCCGCCGCCGGAACCGCCGCCGACGAAGCCCTCGATCCACGCGGCCGCGTCCCCCGGCGGCGTCCCCGGCGACAGCACCAGCCCCATGAGCCGCGCCGCCTCGCCCTGCGCCAACTCCCCGTCGTCCAGCAGCAGCCGCACGGCCCGCCCCCGCACGACACCGGGCACGCTGTCCCGCCCGGCCAGCACCCGCAGCACCGCGTGCCAGCGTCCACGCAGGCCGCCGTGGGCATCGGCGAGGCCGTCGCCCACGTCGCCCAGCAACCCCACCGCCCCGTGCACCGCGTCGACATGGCGCCGCATCTCCTCGGCCGCGTCCGCGTCGAGTGCGGCGCAGGCCGGCGGCAGGCCGACGAAGACGCGCTCGGCGAGGCCCGCGGCGACCTCCGTCAGCGCGGCGGTGTCCGTGCCGCGCACGTCGCCGTAGCGCAGGGAGCGGACCAGGGCCGGCAGGGCCTGGGCGAGGTGGCCGACGTCCGCGTCGAGGGCCGCCCGGTCGGCCAGGATCCGCATCACCGTGGGCAACGCGTCCGGCAGTTCGGCCAGCAGGCAGCGCTCGGCGAGGCCGGTGACGTCGGCGAGGCTCTGCGCGGCGACCGCGTCCGCCTCCGCCTTGGCGGTCGCGGCGGCGAGCACCGTCGTCCCCCACACCCCGGCCTCCGCGACCCGCACCGCCAGCTCCGGCTCCCACCGCAGCCGCCAGGTCTCCCGGAACGTCCCCGTGCTGCCCCGCGAGGTGACCGGCTCGCCCCACCCGACCCCGAGCAGCCGCAGCCGGTGCAGCAGCCTGCTGCGCTCGGCGTCGGTGTCCTTGCGCAGGTCGAGCTCCAGCTCGCGCTCCAGCGCCTCCGGTTTGAGCCGCAGCCGCCGCTGGATCCGGTCCAGGTCGCGCTGCAACGGCACCGCCGGCGCCGCCCGCGGCACCTCCCCCAGCACGTCCCCCACGACGAGCCGGTCGTGCACCAGCGCGAGCGGCACGTCCGAGCCCTCGCACATCACCGCCCGCACGGCGTCGGTGGTCTCGCTCAGGCCGGGCAGCGGCCGGCCGCGCATCACGGCGAGCGTATCGGCCAGCCGTACCGCCTCGATGACGTGCGCCGAGGAGACGATCCGGTCCTCGTCCCTCAGCAGGCCGGCCACCTTGGTCAGCCACCGCTCCACCGGCCGGTCCGGCGCGCCGAACAGATGCCCGTACCACCCCGGCGAGTCGATGCCCGCGCCGTATCCGCTGTGCCGCGAGAGCCTGCGGTACGTCCACGGCACCCACGTCATGTCCGCCTTGACCTTGGGCAGCCCCTTCAGCAGGGCACGGTCGGCGCCGACGGTGGTCCTCCGCCGCAGCGCGGGCACATGCCAGGCACCGCACACCACGGCCACCGCGTCCCCGAACTCGCGCTGCGCCGCCCGCACCTGGAGCCGCATGAACGCCTCCCGCACGAGATCCCGGTCGTGGCCCCCGCTGCCGTACGTCTCCCGCAGCGCCCCCATGGCCTCTTCGAGCGCGACGAACGGCGCGAACGGGTCGCCCTGCCCCCCGCCCCGGTGCTCGACGACGTCCTCCCACCAGCGCTCCGGATCGTCGTATCCGGCGGTCTCGGCGAGCAGGCCGAGCGGGTCGACGCGGACGTCGGCGCCGGGCTCGGACGCGTCGGTCCCCTCACCGGTGGGCTCCATCTCCTGGTCCCTCCCCCACGCCAGGGTGTGCGTGGCCGGCAGGTCGATGAAGCGGGCCGGGACGTCGTGCTCCAGAGCCCAGCGAATCGCGACCCACTCCGGGGAGAACTCGGCCAGCGGCCAGAACGCCGAACGGCCGGGCTCGTCCACGGCATGGGCGAGCAGCGCGACCGGCGGCCGCATGTCCTCGTCGGCGGCCAAAGGGATCAGCATGTCGGCCTCGGGCGGCCCCTCGATCAGCACGGCCCGTGGCCGCCCCGCGTCCAGCGCCCCCCGCACGGCCCGCGCGGACCCGGGCCCGTGATGCCGCACACCGAGCAACAACGGCCCGGCCCCCGGCCACTTGCTCCCCGGCTCCTCAGCAGTCGTCGTTCCGTCCCGGGTGCCGCTCATGCGCTCACCTCCCGGCAGGCGCGATAGAAGTCCTTCCAGCCGTCGCGCTCGCGGACGACGGCCTCCAAGTACTCCTGCCAGATGACCCGGTCGGCCGCCGGATCGCGGACGACGGCACCGAGGAGGCCCGCGGCGACGTCCCCGGCCCGCAGCACGCCGTCGCCGAAGTGTGCCGCCAGTGCGAGGCCGTTGGTCACGACGGAGATCGCCTCCGCCGTCGACAGGGTGCCGCTGGGCGACTTCACCTTCGTACGGCCGTCGGAGGTGACGCCGTCGCGCAGCTCGCGGAAGACGGTCACCACCCGGCGGATCTCGTCGATGCCGTCGGGCGCGGTCGGCAGGTCGAGGGAGCGGCCGATCTGGTCGACGCGGCGCGAGACGATGTCGACCTCGGCCTCCACGCTCTCCGGCAGCGGCAGCACGACCGTGTTGAAGCGGCGGCGCAGGGCGCTGGAGAGGTCGTTGACCCCGCGGTCGCGGTCGTTGGCCGTCGCGATCAGGTTGAAGCCGCGGACCGCCTGCACCTCCTGGCCCAGCTCCGGTATCGGCAGCGTCTTCTCCGACAGGATCGTGATGAGCGTGTCCTGCACGTCGGCCGGAATGCGGGTCAGTTCCTCGACACGGGCCGTCATCCCCTCCGCCATCGCCCGCATGACAGGGCTGGGCACGAGGGCGTCACGGCTGGGGCCGTGCGCCAGCAGCTGCGCGTAGTTCCATCCGTACCGGATCGCCTCCTCCGGCGTGCCGGCCGTGCCCTGCACCAGCAGCGTCGAGTCGCCGCTGACCGCCGCGGCCAGGTGCTCGGACACCCAGGTCTTGGCGGTACCGGGCACGCCGAGCAGGAGCAGGGCGCGGTCGGTGGCGAGGGTGGTGACGGCGACCTCGACGATGCGGCGCGGGCCCACGTACTTCGGTGTGATCACCGTGCCGTCGGGCAGCGTGCCGCCGAGCAGGTAGGTCGCGACCGCCCACGGCGACATCTTCCAGCGGGCCGGGCGCGGACGGTCGTCCTGTGCGGCGAGCGCGGCGAGCTCGCCGGCGAAGGCGTCCTCGGCATGCGGCCGCAACGCCTCGGTCGACTCCTTCTCGCGCACGTCCACGGACGTCGGTTCTACGGACAAGGACATGGCTGAGTCCCCCTCCAGCTCGGCCGGTTCGGATCTGGCATCCACGTTGCACCACGCCACTGACAACGCGATCTGACCTGCGGAAACATGCTCGCGACCGCCCGCGCCACCTCGCTCGCGGGACCGATTGTCAGTGGTGGGATCTACCTTCGACGGCATGACTCAGCAGGGGGTGCGCTGGAGCGCGGATCAGGTGCTGGCACTGGCGCCTGACGCCGCGTCACGCAAAGCGGGCAGCAAACTCGGCGCGGCCGGGCCGTGGTCCGAGGCGGGCAGTTGTGGCGAGGGGAGTGTGTGGGGGCTGTGCAAGGGCAGCGGGAGCAAGCCGTACCAGACGGTCGTGGACCTCGCGGACGCGTCAGGACCGGCGTACAAGTGCAGTTGCCCGAGCCGCAAGTTCCCGTGCAAGCACGCGCTCGGGCTGCTGCTGCTCTGGGCGGGCGGGGACGGGGCGGTGCCGCCGGGGCAGCCGCCGGAGTGGGCCGGGCAGTGGATAGAGGGGAGAAGGCAGCGCGCGACGGAGAAACGGGCGGCGGACGCGGCCGGTTCCCCGTCCGGGTCGGCTGATCCCGAGGCGGCCCGGCGCAGGGCGGAGCGCCGCGCCGAGCGGATCACGGCGGGGGCGACGGAGCTGGAGCAGCGGCTGGCGGACCTGCTGCGCGGCGGCCTGGCGGGCGCGGAGCAGGTGGGGTACGGGATGTGGGAGGAGACGGCGGCCCGCATGGTCGACGCCCAGGCGCCCGGGCTGGCAGCTCGGGTGCGGGAGTTGGGGGCGATCCCGTCGACCGGGCCCGGCTGGCCGGTGCGGCTGCTGGAGGAGTTCGCGCTGCTCCACCTCCTCGACCAGGGCTGGTTGCGCCGGGAGGGGCTGCCCGAGGGCCTGGCGGCGACGGTCCGCTCCAGGATCGGCCTGCCCACCTCGGCGGACGGCCCGCCGGTACGCGACCGCTGGCTGGTCCTCGCCCAGTACGACACGGCGGACGCGCGCCTGACGACCCGCCGGATATGGCTGTACGGCGCCGAGTCGGACCGTACGGCACTGCTCCTCTCTTATGGCGCCGCCGGCCGCGCACCGGAGGTCGCGCTGCCGGTGGGCCTGACGCTGGAGGCCGAGGTGTCGGCGTACCCGGGCGCCGGACAACCGCGCGCGGCCCTGGGCGAGCAGTTCACCCCGCCGGCTCCCGCGGGTATACGGCCGCCGGGGGTGACGACGGCCCAGGCGGCCGCCCGCTACGGCGAGGCGCTGCGGGACGACCCCTGGCTGGACTCCGTCCCGGTGACGCTGGACCGGGTCGTGCCGACCCCCGACGGCGACTCCTGGCAGCTGGCAGACGCGGACGGTGACGCGGCGCTGCCTCTCACCCCCACCGCCCGTTCCCGTCCAGGCCTGTGGCGGCTGGTCGCCCTTTCCGGGGGAGCACCCGTCAAGGTCTTCGGCGAGTGCGGCCACCTGGGCTTCACCCCGTTGACGGCCTGGCCGGAGGGAGTGGGCGAGGCGGTGGCGCTGTGCTGACCCACGCATGTGTCCCGTCCCACTGGACACCCGAACCAGGTGAGCCTTCAACGAACTCCAGGCACCGCGCGGAAGGAACCGGAACAGAACCGGCACGGCACGGAATCGGCACGGCACAGCACGGAAATCGGAGAGGACCATATGAACAGGACTTCCGCTCCTGAGGCCGCGCCCACGCCGGGCGCCTGGGAGGAACTCGTCACGGCAGCCCTGCTCGGCACCGAGCGGCGCACACCGCCGGGCTGCGCACCGGGCCGGGAGGCGCCGGCGGCGCTGCTGGACGCGGCGGCCGTGGAGACCGTACGGCGGCGGGCCGGTC
>NZ_NTGE01000172.1 GCF_002291145.1 Streptomyces sp. SA15 | reverse complement strand
CCCCGGCCTCGTCGCCGGTGAGGCGCAGCCCGGCGGCCGTGTCGGCGACCGCGCGGAGCGCGAGGGCGGCCAGCCGGACCGTGACGTCCGCAGGCGTGCCCGCGTCGTCGGTGAGTGCCGCGACCGTGGACCGCATCCGCCGTACGGCCTCCTCCGAATCGCCCCGCAGTGCCGCCGCGTCGGTGAGCACGATGCCCGCGACGAGCGTGCCCATCCAGTCGAACGGCCCCTCCAGCAACGCCTGAGCACGGTCCGCGGCATCGAGGTCGCCCCGTGCGAGCGCCACGTACAACGCGGGGCCGGCCGTGTACGCCCCGGCCGCGGGCAGCACCTCGGCATCCGAGGCCGCCGCACGCACGCACTCGTCCCAGCGACCCAGCGTGTACAGCACCAGCAGCCGGAGGTAGCGCATCTCCAGCGGATACGGCGAGGACAGCAGCCCCGCACGGCGGGCACGGTCCAGCCCCTCGGTCAGCCACGGCAGGCACGCGTCCAGGTCACCGGACTCGAAGCAGCCGATGGCGAGGTTGAACAGCGCGCGCAGCTCCACGGGCGCGTTACCCGAACGCCGCGCGAGCTCCCGGGCCTCCCGCAGCCGCTCCTGCCCCTCCGCGGTACGGCGGCCGTCCCCTTCGAGGGTGGCCAGCGAGATCAGCAGATCCGCCCGTGCGTCGGTGACGTCCAGCTCTTCGGCGACGCTCAGGGCCTGCCGGGCGACTTTGAGCGCGGTCTCGCTCTCCCCGACCTGACGTGCCGCCAGGACGTGCGTGGCCGCCGCCCACACCCAGGTGCGCGACGGGGGTTGGGCGGGGATCATGGCGAGCGCCTCGCTGCTGTAGGCGAACGCGGCCGTCAGGCTGTCGACGCTCAGCAGGTTCCCGGCGAGTGTGTACCGCACCCGGGCGGCGAGTTCGGAGTCCGCGTCCTGGCCGACGCCCGCGAGAGCGGCACGGGTGAGGGAGACCGCCCGGTGCGCCTGTCCGGCGTGCGCGGCGGCCGCCGAGGCGCGCAGCGTGAGCGTCACCCGGTCGACGCCCTCTCCCGCGGGCCGGGCGGACGGCTCGACCGCCGACCACAGGTCCAGTACAGCTTCGAGATGCCGCAGCTCCTCGGCGGGCGCGCCGACGCGCTGGGCGTGGTCCGCGGCCTCCAGCGAGGCGGCGAGCGCCTCGGGCAGGTCATGGCTCTCCCGGGAGTGGTGGGCCCGCTCCGCCGCGCTCCCGGGCCGACGGCCCCGCCCGGCGAGCAGGCGGGCCAACGCGCCGTGCAGCCGGGCCCGTTCACCGGGCAGCAGGTCGGCGTACACCGCCTCGCGGGCCAGGGCGTGCCGGAAGGCGTAGGTGTCCCCGTCGCCGGGGACGAGGAGCTGCCGTCCCACGGCCTCGCGCAGCGCCGACTCCAACTCGTCCTCCGGGAGCCCTACGGCGTCCCGCAGCAGGTCGTGCTCGACGCGGCGCCCGGCGACCGCGGCCGTACGCAGCACCTGCTGGGCGGTGTCGGACAGCTGCTCGAAGCGGATGAGCAGGACGTCCGCGAGGCCGCTGGGCACGCCCCCGGCGTCCGTCTCCGTGGCCGCGACCAACTCCTCCGCGTAGAAGGCGTTGCCCTCGGCGCGCTCGACGATCCGCCGGACGGTGGTGTCCGGCAGCGGACGGTCTCCCAGGGTTGGCAGAGCCCGCACCAGCCGGGCGACCTCGGCGTCGGCCATGGGCCGCAGCTCCAGCCGCTCCACGGCCGGCAGCCGCACCAGCTCGGCCAGCAGCGGACGCAAGGGGTGCCGGCGGTGCAGGTCGTCCGCGCGGTAGGAGGCGAGCACCGCCAGCCGGTGCGTGGGCGCACCGCCCGCCGGCCGTTGGAGGACGCCGCGGCTGAGCAGGAACCGCAGCAGGTCCCGGGACGACTGGTCGGCCCAGTGCAGGTCCTCCAGGACGAGCAGCAGGGGAGCGACGTCCGCGAGGTCGGCCAGCAGCCCGGCCATGCCCTCGAACAGCCGCAGCCGCCCGCCCGAGTCTCGCACGGCGTCCGTGCCGCCGCCCAGCAGCCGGTCCACCACCGGATGCGCGGCGAGGGCGTGCGCGAACCGCCCGTCGGAGGAGAGCACGCCCAGGACTTCCGTGAACGGCAGATACGGCAGCCCGACGTCACCGAGATCGACGCAGTGCCCGGTGAGCACCGTCATCCCGGCCTCGGAGGCCCGCCCGGCGACCTCGTCCAGCATCCGCGTCTTGCCGACACCGGCGTCCCCGGCGACCAGCACGGCCCGCGCCTCACCCCTGCGGGCACGCTCCAGCACACCGGCGAGGCGGGCGAGTTCGTCCTCCCGGCCGATGAGCGGAGTGGTGTTCGAGATCGGCGGCACGGAATCCATCCTGGCAGGGGACACTGACAGCGCCCGGAAAGTCCCGAGCTCTTGGGTCCTCAGGACCGCAACACCCGAGCCCAATCAGCCGGCACCCGCCCCGCAGGCCCCGGCGCCGGCTGCTCCGCCGGATGGCTCACCGGCGGCGCCATGTCCGGCCCCGACTCGTACAGCTCATCCGTCTCGTAGTTCCAGAACCAGTTCTCGCCGGGCTCGTAACTCTGTACGAAGGGATGCCCGGTGTCCCGGTAATGCCCCGTCGCATGCTTCGCAGGAGAACTGTCACAACAGCCGACGTGCCCGCACTGCGCGCACCGCCGCAGATGGAACCACCACCCGCCGGCCGCGTCGCACCCCACACAGCCGTCCCCGCTCGGCGGAACACCCGGATCGATTCCCCTGATGCCGGTCATACGGACTCCTCGGAAGATATGTCGGACTCCGCGGCCGTGAGCGGAAGGAGGACCTGGAACCGCGTGTCGCCCGGTTCGGACTCGACCTGCAGGGTGCCGTGATGCTTGTTGACGACGATCCGCCAGGAGATGTCCAGGCCCAGACCCGTGCCCTCGCCCACCGGCTTGGTGGTGAAGAACGGGTCGAAGATGCGGCCGCGGATCTCCTTCGGGACGCCGGGACCGGTGTCCCGGAACTCCACCAGCAGCCGGTCGTGGTCCAGGGCCGTCCGCACGGTCAACGTCCCTTCACCGCCTGCGCCGTTGATGGCATGCACCGCGTTGTCGATCAGGTTGGTCCACACCTGGTTGAGCTCCGCCGGGTACGCCGGGATCTTCGGGACCGTACGGTCGTACTCCTTGACGACCTTGATCCGCTGACCGATCTTGCCCGAGAGCATCAGCAGGGTGCTGTCGAGGAGTTCATGGACGTCGGCGACCTGGTAGGGCGCGCGGTCGAGCTGCGAGTACTGCTTGGCGGCGTCGACCAGATGGGAGATCCGGGTGGTGGAATCATCGATCTCGTCCATCAACAGTTCCGTCTCGACCGTGTAGTTGAGCCACCCGATCGCGCTCGGCAGGAGATCCTCGTCCACGGCGGCGGCGACGTGGTCCAGCCAGTCGATGTCGAGCCCGGCCTGTACGAAGGTGGGGGCGATCCGCCAGCCCTCGGGAATGTCATGGTCGTCGAGCCAGTCGGTGAGCGCGTCCTCGCGGTCCGAGGCTTCCAGGGGGCTCAACACGGGTGCCTTGGCGGCGCGTTCGGCGGTGCGTTCCTGGATGTCGATGAGGTTCGCCAGGGTCTCCGGCGAGAACGAGCTCGTGGAGATCACCCGCAGCTTGTGCCGCATCTTGCCCACGCGTTCGCGCAAGCTGGCGGTGGCTCGCACGGCAGCCGCCGCTGGGTTGTTGAGCTCGTGCGTGAGACCGGCCGACAACGAGCCCAGCGCCAGCAGCCGTTCCCGCTGCCCGATGGCCCGCTGCGTGCTCTTCGTACCGAAGAACAGCCCCTCCAGCAGATGCACCGCCATCGGGAACCACTCCTGCATGAAGCCGGCGAAGGTGTCCGCGGGCAGCACGAAGAAGCGCGTCGGTTCCGTGACGCGCATCGAGTTGTTGTACACCTGGGGCACCCGGTCCCCCAGATACGCCTGCATGGACCCCGAGTACACCCCGCGCTGGGAAGTCCGGCTGACCTCCACGTCGTCGCCGCCGACCCGGCGCGACAGCACGACCGTGCCCTCGATCATGACGTAGAAGCAGGTGGCGGGCTCACCCTCGGTGTAGACGGGACCGGGCTCGAACTTCTCCACCCGCCCCTCGCCGCACAGCCGCCCCAGCTGCTCGGGGGACAGCTTCTCGAACAGGAACAGCGACCCGATCTCCTGCGGGCTGCAGGGCATGAGCCGCCCGCTCACGACTGCTCCAGATACCGGTGGACGAGCATCACGGCCATGGCTCCCTCTCCGACGGCGGACGCGACCCGCTTCGCGGACTCGGCGCGCGCGTCGCCCGCGACGAACACGCCCGGAATGTTGGTCTCCAGGTGGTACGGCGGCCGGTCCAGCTCCCAGTCCGCCGGCGGCCGCCCGTCGGGGGTCAGGTCGGGCCCGGCCAGGATGAAACCGCGCTCGTCGCGCAGCACCGTGCCGTCCAGCCAGTCGGTGAGCGGGGCCGCGCCGATGAACACGAACATCCACTGTGCGTCGACGAGTTCGCTCTTCCCGCTCTCCACGTCGCGCAGCGTCAGCTGTTCCAGACGGTCAAAGCCGTGTACGGCGTCGACGAGCGTGCCGCAGCGCACCGAGATGTTCGGCGTCTGATCGATCTGCTGGATCAGGTAGTGCGACATCGACGCCGACAGGGACGGCCCGCGCACCAGCAGCGTCACCGACTTGGCGCCCCTGGCCAGGTACATCGCCGCCTGCCCGGCGGAGTTGGCGCCGCCCACGATGTACACGTCGTGGCCCTGGCAGGAGGCCGCCTCGGTCAGCGCCGAGCCGTAGAAGACCCCGCAGCCGGTCAGGTCGGTCGTCCCCGGCGCGTCGAGCTGCCGGTACGACACGCCGGTCGCCAGGATCACGCTGTGCGCGGCGATGGCCGAACCGTCCGAGAACCTTACGACCCGCGCGGCCCCGTTGATCTCCAGTCCCGACACCTCGCGCGCGGTGAGGATCTCGGCGCCGAACTTCGTCGCCTGGCGCCGGGCCCGGTCGGTGAGCTGGGCCCCCGACACGCCGTCGGGGAACCCGAGGTAGTTCTCGATGCGGGAGCTCTGCCCGGCCTGCCCGCCGGTCGCCGACCGTTCCACGAGCACGGTCCGCAGCCCCTCGGAGGCCCCGTACACGGCCGCGCCGAGCCCGGCGGGGCCGCCGCCGATGACGACGAGGTCGTAGAAGTCGGCCGCGGGCGTCGTGGCCAGCCCCACGTGCGCGGCCAGCTCGGGCGCCTCCGGCTCGACCAGCGGCGTGCCGTCCGGCGTGATGACCAGCGGCAGCCGCTGTGCATCCTGCCCGGCCGCCGCCAGCAGCCGCTGCCCCTCGGGTTCGTCCGCCGAGTACCAGCGGTACGGGACCTGGTTGCGGGCCAGGAACTCCCGTACGTCCGACGAACGTGCCGACCAGCGGTGTCCGACCACCTTGGTGGCGGGCACCGGCCGGTAGTCGCTGCACCGCCATGCCTGAAGCAGGTCGTCCAGGACCGGGTAGAGCTTCTCCTCGGGCGGATCCCACGGTTTGAGGAGGTAGTGGTCGAGGTCGACGACGTTGATCGCGTCTATCGCAGCGTTGGTGTCCGCGTACGCGGTCAGCAGCACCCGCCGTGCCCCCGGATACACGTCCAGGGCCTGTTCCAGGAACTCGATGCCGTTCATCTGCGGCATCCGGTAGTCCGCCAGGATCACGGCCACGAGATCACCGCGCAGCTTCAGCTCGCGCAGCGCCTCGAGGGCCGACTCGCCGGACTCCGCGCGCACGATCCGGTACGACTCGCCGTAGCGCCGCCGCAGGTCCCGGGCGACGGCGCGGGAGACTCCCGGGTCGTCGTCCACCGTCAAGATGACGGTCCGCGTCGCGTCCGCGGCCTGTGCCATACGTCTCCCACCCCGAGGTCGGACTCACGACACGGCGTACCCCGTAGCCACTGCCACCGAGCCGCCGCGCCGGTTCCCGCCCATCGTATGTTCGATCGTCCCGCTGTGCTCAGGCATGCCGCGACCGGTACATGGGAGCCCGCCCGCCGTCAGCCGAGGCGCTCGCCCAGCACGCAGAACTCGTTGCCCTCGGGATCCGCCAGCGTCACCCACCGCTGCTCGCCCTGGCCGACGTCCGCGTGCCGGGCGCCGAGGGCGAGGAGGCGGGCCACCTCCGCCGCCTGGTCGTCGGGCCGGAAGTCGAGGTGGAGACGGTTCTTGACGGTCTTCCCCTCCGGCACCGGCACGAAGAGCAGGCCGGGCATCCGGTCCTTCTCGGGCCGGATCTCGTACTCCTCGGCGGAGTCGTTGAGCACCACCCACCCCAGCGCCTCGGCCCACCAGCGCCCCAGGGTCACCGGATCGGCCGCGTCCACGACAACCTGCTCCCATTCCAAAGCCATGCCGGCAGCGTAGTGAAGACTGGGGAAGACTGAGTCCGAGTCACATGACCGCGACACAGGGAGGCCGGCAGCATGACGCGCCCGATCACGGCAGGGATCGACGGAACCGAGGAGAGCCTGGCCGCGCTGGCCTGGGCGGCCCGGGAGGCGGTCCGGCGGGGGCTGGCGTTGCGGGTGGTGCACGCCTGGCGGTTCCAGCCGCACGAGGCGATCGAGGCGGCCGGCCCGGACGTCCAGGCCGGGTGGGCGCGGGAGGTGCTGGCCTCGGCCGCGGGGACCGTGACCGAGCGGCATCCGGAGCTGGAGGTGTCCACCGACGTGGTGGAGGGCGGCAGCGTGGACGCGCTGGTCGCCGCGGCGGCGGACGCCGAGATGCTGGTCCTCGGCTCGCGCGGGCACGGCCGGGTCGTCGGTTTTCTGCTCGGCTCCGTCGGCCAGCAGGTGATCGTCGAGGCGACGCGCCCGGTCGTCCTGGTGCGCGCCGGTGATGAACCCTCCGGTGAGGCGGCCGGGCGGGAGATCGTCGTGGGCCAGCAGGGCGACCCGGAGGACAGCGCCGGGGCACTGCGGTTCGCGTTCGAGACGGCGGCGGCGCGCGGTGCCATGGTGCGCGCGGTACGGGCCTGGACCCTGCCGCCGGTCTTCGCCTACAGCCCCGGCTCGCTCAGGCTGCTCGATGAGGCCGGCGGTCTTGAGCCGTACGAGAAGAAGGCGCTGACGGCGGCGCTGCAGCCGTGGCGGGACCGCTTCCCCGACGTGCCGGTCGTCGAGCACGTGGAGATGGGCAGCGCCGGGCAGGTGCTGCTGTCGGTGGCCTCGGGTGCCCAGCTGATGGTCGTCGGCCGCCGCGCCCACCGTACGGCCGTCGGCGCCCGCATCGGCTCGGTCGCCCATGGCGTCCTGCACCACGCGGGCTGCCCGGTGGCCGTGGTGCCGCACGCCTGAGTCAGTCGGCGGCGGGGCTGGGCTGGAGCGTCTCGCGTGCCTTGGGGAGGATGTTCTTGATGTAGTCCTCCACCGCCGTGTCCAGCCCTATGTCGTGCTGCGCGCGCTCCGACAGGTACCAGCGGTGTTCCAGCAGCTCGTGGTAGATCTCCGCCGGGTCCATCGAGCCGCGCATCTCGATGGGCACGGCCCGCACCGTGGGCCGGAAGACGTCCCGCACCCAGCGGTGGGCGAGCACCTCCGGGCGGGCCGCGAGGGGGTCGCCCGGGGCGTAGTCGTCCTGGGTGGCCATCCAGCTCTCCAGGTCGTTCAGCAGCCGCCGCGCCTGGTTCTCCTCGGTGTCCAGACCGGTCAGCCGCAGGAGCTGGCGCTGGTGGTGGCCCGCGTCCACGACCTTGGGCACGAAGGTGACCGTGTCTCCGTTGGAGGAGTGCTCGATCTGCATCTCGGCCACGTCGAAACCGAGCTCGTTCAGGCGGCGGATCCGGCGCTCTATGTAGTGGTACTTGCCCGCCGGGTAGACAGATGTGCGGGTCAACTCCTGCCACAGGCCCCCGTAGCGCGCGCAGATCTCCATGCCGAACTCGATCGGGTCCACGGAGGGGTGCAGCGCCCCGGACGCCTCCAGGTCGAGCAGCTCGCCGCTGATGTTGACCCGGGCGAGGTCGAGGTCGTAGTCGCGCTGCCCGGCGCTGAGCTGCGGGTGCAGGTCGCCGGTTTCCGCGTCCACCAGGTACGCGGCGTACGCGCCCGCGTCCCGGCGGAACAGCGTGTTGGACAGCGAGCAGTCGCCCCAGGCGAACCCGGCGAGATGCAGCCGCACCAGCAGCACGGCCAGCGCGTCCATCAGCCGGTGCATGGTCGCCGGTCTCATCGTCGTCTCGAACATCGACCGGTACGGCATCGAGCCGCCCAGATGCCGGGTGACCAGAACCGACTCCAGCGGGGCGTCGTCGACGTCGGTACGCCCGGTGACCACCGCCAGTGGGTCTACCGCGGGGATGCCGATCCGGTCCAGGTCGCGCAGCAGCTCGTACTCGCGCAGCGCCGGACGCTCGGCGAGCTCCTTGACGGCGATCACCTCGTCGCCGGCGCGGGCGTACCGCACGACGTGCCGGGAGATACCGCGCGGCAGCGGTACCAGGTACTCCTCGGGCCACTCCTCCAGGGGGAGGTGCCACGGCAGTTCGAGCAGGAGCGCGGGATGCTCCGGGTTGGTCGCGCTGATCTGCAGTGCCATGGGTCGCGTGTCCTTCTTCGCCGGTGATCGTCACCTCACCTTAAAGCGCGCGCTCCCGTGCCTGAAGTGCCGCTTCACGGACCGGACCGAGGTGCGCGGGCCCGTGACCGGGGAGAAGGAGATCGCCGTCCAGGGCGGCGAGTATCTCCAGCGAGGCCACGGCACGGGACCGCTCGTGGTGGAACATGTTGGGCAGCAGCTGCGGCCCCTTCGCCCGCGAGGTGGGGTGACCGCTCACCAGGGCGTCGCCGGAGATCACCACGCCCCTGCCCGGGAGGTGGTAGGCGGCGTGCCCGTCGGTGTGGCCGGGCGTCGGCACCGGGACGGGCCGGCCGGGCAGACGAGTGGGCCCGCCGCCGGGAACGGCTGCGGAGAGGCGACCGGGACATGGGCGGTGCCGCCCGAACGGATCGCGTGCACGGCCCACGGCAGCACACCGGGCCGCCAGCCGTTCTTCAGAACCGTTCCGACGCTGACCTGGTGCAGGAACTCCCGTCTGGCGTGGGCCACTTCCTCCTCGTGCAGGTACACCGGCATGCCGTAGGCGCCGCGCAGGTACTCGGCGGAGCCCAGGTGGTCGTTGTGGGCGTGGGTGATGAGCACGGCCGCGACCGCCTCCGGCGAACGCCCACCTCCGTGAGGGAGGCGAGAAGCTGCTCCCGGTCCCCGGGGTAGCCGGTGTCGACCAGGGTCGCGGCGTCCCCCTCCGTGAGGATCACCCAGTTGGTGTTGCTGCCGTGCACCAGATAGGTGCCGTCGGCGACTTGCCGCACATCTGCCCGCATGATCGTCCCCGTGGTGAGGTCCCCAGCCCGACGGACACGGCAAAGAAGATCATGAGGGAGGCGGAGTCGGCGGGTCCGGTCGCATGCCGAACAGGAAGCGGGTGACCCGTGTCCTGCGCACGGCGTACTCGTACACCACGAGGATCACGGCGAGGGAACAGGCCACGATCACCACGTACTTGACCACGATGGGAGCGGCCCAGCCCACGACTCCGTACGCGAAGGCGACCACGACGGGCTGGTGCAGCACGTACAACGGCAGCGCGGCGACCGCGAGATAGGGCAGCACGCGTGCGGTCGCCTCACTTCCGGGCGACCCGCCCGCACGCGACCCGCCCTCACCTGACCCGGCCTCGCGTGGCTCGCCTTCACGCGCCCCGCCGTCGCGCGGCCGGTCCAGCAGCCCGAGGATCGCCACCACCCAGCACCAGCCCGCCGCCCCGAACAGCGCCCGGGTGAACAGTGCGAAGGTGGTCCTCGCGGTGAACGGATCGTCCTGAGACATGAATCCCGGCGCGGTCGCCGAGAACAGGACGACCCCCAGCACGCCGACGGGAAGCGCGAGTCGGCGCATGGCAGCACGGATCCGGTCGTCCCCGGCCAGAGCGTGGCCGAAGAGGAAGAACAGCAGATAGGCCCAGCGGTTCCAGCCCGCGAAGCTCTCCTCCATGCCCAGCAGCGCGTTGATCAGGGCGAGCGGCAGCGCGGGCAGGAGGAGCAGGGCGGGCCGCCGCCCCACCGCGCCGCCCGCGCGGTCGCCGGCGGACGCGAGGGGAGCGGCGACCGGCGCGAGGAGGAGGCTGAAGACGAGCAGAAGGACGACGAACCACAGGTGGCCGGTCTCGAAGTGGTCCCCTTCGAGGACGAAGGGGAAGTCGCCCGGTTCGGGGTGGACGGTGACGAACCGGGGCCAGAAGCGCCAGTAGGACTCGTTGTAGCCGGGGTCGGCGGCACGCAGACGCAGCCACTGGGGCAGGGGACACAGGACGAGCGTCGCGAAGACCAACGGGACGCCGAGGCGCAGCAGCCGTTCGCGGGCGAAACCGCCCGGCCCGCGACGACGCAGCGAGTACCGGGCGCCGAGACCGGCGACGAGGAACAGCAGGGGCATCGCCCAGACCACACCGAGGCCGGCGACGACGGTCACGGCGTCGGTCGTCCGCGCGTTCTTGACGTAGAAGTCGTCGTCCGGGGAGAAGACCAGGGCGGCGTGGAAGAAGACCAGGCCGAGGACGACGAGGGCACGGAGCACGTCCAGTTCGACGCGTCGGCGAACGGCTGGCGGCTGTCCTGACTCCGCACTCATCGCGGCCTCCCCCCGATGCGCGCCAGTGTGGGGGAGGCCGTGCGGGGAGGACAGGGTTCCGTCAGGAACGGGGCTGCCTCCGGCACCGTCCGCCGGAGGCAGCCCCTCGCGCGCAGCTGGGGCGGCCGCCCGTCCGCCTCAGTGCACGCCGTCAGGGCGGAACTGGATGCTGATCCGCGGTCCCGTGGCCCGCGCGGTCTTCGGTATGGAGTGCTCCCAGGTGCGCTGGCAGGAGCCGCCCATCACGATCAGGTCGCCGTGCCCCAGAGGCCGTCGGACCGTGGCGCCGCCGCCGTGCATCGGACGCAGCAGCAGGTCGCGGGGCGTGCCCACGGACAGGATGGCGACCATCGTGTCCTCCCGGGCGCCCCGACCGATCCGGTCCCCGTGCCAGGCCACGCTGTCCCGGCCGTCGCGGTAGTAGCACAGCCCGGCCGTGGTGAAGGGCTCGCCGAGCTCCTCCGCGTAGTGCGCGGACAGCGCCTCGCGCGCCTGTGTCAGCACCGGATGCGGCAGTGCGTCGTCCGCACCGTAGAACGCCAGCAGCCGAGGTACGTCGACCACGTGGTCGTACATCGTGCGGCGCTCCGCGCGCCACGGCACCTCGGCGGCCAGCTGTTCGAACAGCACGTCCGATCCGCTCAGCCATCCCGGCAGTACGTCGATCCAGGCGCCGAGGGCGAGCTCGGTCCGGCGGATCCCGTCGAGGGGGCCGAGGCTCAACTGGTCGGTCTGGTCGAAGAGGGAGCCCTGGAGGTGCCTGCTCATGAATCCAGCGTACTCCTTATTCGAAAACTTGTTCCCACTCTGTTTTCCGCCGATCTTCCGTCGGCCGAGACCTTTCGATACATCGATGCATCGGATACATTCGCGTATCGAACGGAGGCAGGACATGGCGGTGGAGCAGACGACACGGCGCGTGACCAGGCGCCGCGTCCGCACGCGGGCCAACCTCCTGGACGCCGCCTTCGCGGTCTTCGCCGCCAAGGGCTTCGGTCGCGTCTCGATCGAAGAGGTCTGCGAGGCGGCCGGCTACAGCAGGGGCGCCTTCTACTCGAACTTCGACAGCCTGGACGAGCTGTTCTTCGCCCTCTACCGGCAGCGGGCCGACCTGATCGCGGACCAGGTGTCCGGAGCGCTCGCCCTCGACGGGCCGGACCTCGATGTGCCCGCGGCCGTCGACCGCGTCACCGAGGTACTCCTCCTCGACCGGGACTGGCTCCTGGTCAAGACGGACTTCCTGGTGCACGCCGCCCGCGAACCGGACGTGGCGCAGACCCTGCTGGAGCACCGGGCACGCCTGCGGCGGGCGATCGCCGAGCGGCTCGCCCGGGCGCGGGGACACACGGAACTGCCCGCCGTGCTCGGCGACATCGACGGTGCCGCGCACGCCGTGGTCGCCGCGTACGACGGAGTCACCACCCAACTGCTGCTGGACAGGGACGTCGAGCACGCTCGCGCCTGGCTGGGGCAACTGCTCACCGCGCTGCTCACCGACGGCAGCGACACCACCGTATGAGGAAAAGGACGGTCGCCATGGATGCCGACGTCATCGTCGTCGGAGCGGGCCTCGCGGGCCTGGTCGCCGCGCACGAACTGACCAGCAGGGGCCGCAGGGTCGCGCTGGTGGACCAGGAGAACGCCGCCAACCTCGGCGGCCAGGCGTTCTGGTCCTTCGGCGGACTGTTCCTCGTCGACTCGCCGGAACAGCGGCGCCTCGGCATCAAGGACTCCTTCGACCTCGCCTGGAGCGACTGGCAGGGCGGCGCGCGGTTCGACCGTGTGGCCGACGAGGACTCCTGGGCGGTGCGCTGGGCGCGCGCCTACGTCGAGTTCGCGGCGGGGGAGAAGCGGTCCTGGCTCGAGGGCCACGGCATCAAGTTCCTGCCCACCGTCGGCTGGGCCGAGCGCGGCGACCTGACGGCCCACGGCCACGGCAACTCCGTGCCCCGCTTCCACATCGCCTGGGGCACCGGCACCGGGGTGGTGGAGCCGTTCGTCGCGTACGCCAAGCAGGCCGCCCGCGATGGGCTGCTGACCTTCTACCACCGCCACCAGGTGGACGAGCTGGTCATGGAGGAGGGCGCGGCGCGCGGGATACGCGGCACGGTCCTGGCCGAGGACAACTCACCGCGCGGTGTCGCCTCCAACCGCGACCGCGTCGGCGACTTCCACCTCACCGCCCAGGCCGTCGTCGTCACCACCGGAGGCATCGGCGCCAACCACGAGATCGTCCGCCGCTACTGGCCGGAGCGTCTCGGCACCCCGCCGGCCGAGATGGTCACCGGTGTCCCCGCCTACGTCGACGGCCGGATGCTCGACATCAGCGCGGGCGCCGGCGTCCGCCTGGTCAACCGCGACCGCATGTGGCACTACACCGAGGGCCTGCAGAACTGGGACCCGATCTGGCCGGGCCATGGCATCCGCATCCTGCCCGGACCGTCCTCGATGTGGTTCGACGCGCTCGGCCGCCGCCTGCCCGAGCCGTGCCTGCCCGGCTACGACACCCTCAGCACCCTCGAGTATCTGCGCACCACCGAGGACATCGCCGGCTACGACCACTCCTGGTTCATCCTCACCCAGAAGATCATCGAGAAGGAGTTCGCGCTGTCGGGCTCCGAGCAGAATCCCGACATCACGGCCAAGGACCGCGCGGGCTTCCTGAAGGAACGAATCCTCGGCAAGGGCGCGCCGGGACCGGTCGACGCGTTCCTGCGCAAGGGCGCGGACTTCGTGACCGCCCCGAACCTGGAGCAACTCGTCGAGAAGATGAACGGGTTGACGAGCAAGGCGCTCCTCGACGCGGCCGAGATCCGGCGCCAGATCCAGGCTCGCGACCTCCAGATCGCCAATGCCTACAGCAAGGACGCCCAGGTGCAGGGCATCCGCAACGCCCGCCGCTACATCGGCGACCGCCTCGGCCGGGTCGCCACCCCGCACCGCATCCTCGACCCGGCGGCCGGGCCCCTGATCGGCGTCAAGCTGCACACCCTGACCCGCAAGACCCTCGGCGGCATCCAGACCGACCTCGACTCCCGCGCCCTCGGCACCGACGGGCAGCCCCTCGACGGCCTGTACGCGGCCGGCGAGGTCGCCGGTTTCGGCGGCGGAGGCGTGCACGGCTACAACGCGCTGGAGGGCACCTTCCTCGGCGGCTGCCTCTTCTCCGGCCGGGCGGCGGGACGAGCCGCCGCTCACCAGACCGCCTGACTCCGGCTGTCGGCCCGTCTCCTCACGTCCGCAGGAGACGGGCCAGCACCGCCGCGTGACTCTCTTCGGGGTCCTTGGCCGCGGTCAACAGGGTCACGGCACCCTTGCCCATCAACTCGCGTACATGGTCGAGGAGTCCGGCTGCCTCGGGAGCGGCCAGCTCCGCCTCGTAGCGGCGAGTGAACTCCTCGTAGGACCCCTCGCCCGCGTGGTACCAGCGGCGCAACTCGGTCGACGGCGTGAGGGCCTTGGGCCACTCGTCGACCCGCGCCGCGTCCTTCGACAGACCGCGTGGCCACAGGCGGTCGACCAGGACACGTACGCCGTCGTCCGGCTCGGGCGGTTCGTAGACGCGACGAACGCGAACGCTCACGGGCTGGCCTTTCTCGGGAGGGCGGTGCCGGGAGCGTACCCCCGTGGTCCGGGGACGACGGGCGACGCGACGCGGCTTGACCTGATTGGGGGGCGATGTACAGGGCAGGCGGCCGAACAAACCCTGGAACCTGACGAGTTCCTCACAACTGTCGGTCAAGGTCGATCCATGATCACACGCAGCCCCCGTGCCGCGCTGCTGGCCGCGACCCTGCTGCTCACCGGATGCGGCGGCGGCGAGGCGGCGACCCCGGACCACGGCGCCGAGGCCACCCCGGCGACGGTCAGTGCACCCACGCCCTCGTCCGAGATCACCGTCCAGGCCGTGCCGCGGCAACTGCCCGGCCTGGGGCCCAAGACGTGGGCGAAGGTGCCCTCCCGCTCCCGGCAGGCCGTCTTGGTGACCGGCCGGGGCAGGGACTCGCCGCTGTCCACGGTCGTCCTGTACGAGCGCACCGCGGCCGGCTGGCAAGCCGGCGACAGCTGGCCCGCGCACAACGCGCTCAAGGGCTGGACCGACCACCACCGGGCCGGTGACCTCCGCTCACCCATCGGCGTCCACACCCTCACGGACGCCGGCGGGCTGCTCCGCGACCCCGGAACCCGGCTGCCGTACGACCGGTCCACCGGATTCACCGCGCCCGGCACGGGATTCGAGGGGGAGCCGCTGGCCGGCTCCTTCGACTACGTCATCGCCATCAACTACAACCGCGAACCGGGCACTTCACCGCTGGACTGGACCCGCCCCCTCGGTGCGGGGCGCGGCGGCGGCATCTGGCTGCACGTCGACCACGGCGGCCCCACGCAGGGCTGCGTCAGCATCGCCGAGGAGCACATGAAGGAGCTGCTGCTGACCCTCGACCCGGAACGACACCCCGTCGTCGTCATGGGCGACGTCGAGTCCCTGGCCCGTTGAGAGCCTGTGTCACATTCCCGGCCCGACCGGGGATGTGACACAGGCTTTGAGGGCGCTGATGCCCCCGAACCGCTTAGGATCCGCCGCGTGTGCGCACATGTGCTGGTCGCCGAGGACGACGAGATGCAGGCCGAACTCATTCGCCGCTCCCTGCTCGCGGAGGGCCACACGGCCACCGTGGTCCACGACGGCCGGGCCGCCCTCGACGCGGCCCACCGGCTCCGGCCGGACCTCGTCGTACTGGACCTGATGCTTCCGGTGATCGACGGCTTCGGGGTGTGCCGGGTGTTGCGCCGGGACGACGACATCCCCGTCCTGATGCTCACCGCCCGCACGGCCGAGGACGACGTACTGCTGGGCCTGGAACTGGGCGCCGACGACTACATGACCAAGCCCTACAGCCCGCGCGAGCTGATGGCCCGTATCCGCACGGTCCTGCGGCGCAGCGGGCGCGCGGTCGCCGACCGGCGGGACGATGCCGTCGTACGGGCCGGGGGTGTCACGGTCGATCCCGTACGGCACGAGGTGCGGTGTGACTCAGAGCCCGTGGAGTGCACGCCGGCCGAGTTCGAGATTCTCCTCGCCATGGCCGCCGAACCGGAACGGGTGTTCTCCCGGCGGCAGTTGCTGGAGGTCACCCGCGGCACCGACCGGGCCTCCACTGAACGGGCCGTCGACGTCCACGTCATGAACCTGCGCCGGAAGATAGAGGCCGATCCGCGCCGCCCGGCCCGGCTGCTGACCGTCTTCGGTGTCGGCTACAAGCTCAGCGGCGCCGGCGGATGAGCGGCCGCATACCACTGCGCAAGCGCCTGTTGGTCCGGCTGCTGATCGCCTCGGGCCTCATCGCCGTGTGCTCCGTGGCGGCGACGGCCTGGCTGGCAGTGGAGACCACCACCCGCGCCCTGCGCGAGGAGCAGGGTCAGGTGCTCGCCGAGGACATGGACGTCCTCGCCCGGCTCAGCGCCTACGCCGCCACCCACCCCGACTGGCGGGGAGTCCAGGCCATGGTGCGGCAGCTGTCCGCGAAGACCGGCCGGCGCATCGCCCTGACCACCACCGACCGCAGGACGATCGCCGACTCCGCACGGCCCGGCACTTCGTTGCCCCCGCGGGCCGCCGCCACCGTCGACCCGCTGGGCACCGACACCTACAGCGAGCGCGGGGCGCAGCGCGGCGGCATCGACCCGCGGGTGGTGGGGCCGTACCGGCTGACGGCGGGCGAGCGCACCGGGCTGACGAAGCTGGCCGAGGCGCGGCGGGTCTGTTTCGCCCGCTACGGCATCGAGACCACGGTCGTGCGGACGCCCAGCGGTCGCCCGGTGCTCAAGGAGGAGGACGGCACGCTCGCGGGCGGCTATGTGCCGGACGAGTGCGCCGACGGGCTGCTCAACACGCCGACCCCGACCGAGAAGAAGGCGCTGGACGCGCTGTCGGAGCGGGCCCGCGACTGTCTGGACCGGCAGGGCCTGGACTTCCGGTCGCCGTTGTTCGTCATGGTCGACGTCACCGACCAGAGCCTGCGCACCCGATACGTCATGGGCAAGTTCCTGAAGCAGCCGGACGCCGACGCCGGCCGGCGTGCCCAGGCCTGCCTCGACGACGCCCGGCGCGCCCAGCTCGACCCGTATGTGGCACCGGTGGCCCAGCTGTTCCTGGGCGGCGGGGACACCGCCGCCGTGCGGTTCGACATGTCCCCGGCCAACAAGGCGAAGGTCGTCGGCACCGCCGGGCTGGTCCTCGCCGTCACGGTCGCCGTGACCGCCGTGATCGCGACCCGGCTGGTACGGCCCCTGCGCGCGCTGACCGCGGCCGCCCAGCAGCCGCCGGAACGGCATGTGCGCGTGCCCGTGACCACCCGGGACGAGACCGGCATCCTGGCCGCGGCCTTCAACGAACTGACCGAGCGCCGCGAACGCCTGGAGGCCCAGCGCAAGGCGATGGTCAGCGACATCGCCCACGAACTGCGCAGCCCGCTCACCAATATCCGCGGCTGGCTGGAAGTCACCCGCGACGGAGTCGTCGACCCGGATCCCGCCCTGCTCGCCTCGCTGCACGACGAGGCCCTGGTCCTGCAGCGCGTGATCGACGACCTGCGCGACCTCGCCGACGCCGACGCCGGCACCCTCCGCCTGCACCCTGAGCCCGTCCGCTGCGACGAACTCCTCGACCAGGTCGCCGCCGCCCACCGCGTTGCCGCCGACACGGCCCAAGTCGCCCTGCGCACCGCGGTGGAGGGCAAGCCCTGGCTGGACGCCGACCCGGTCCGGCTGCGGCAGGCGCTGGGCAACCTGGTCTCCAACGCGCTGCGCCACACACCCGCCGGCGGCACCGTCACCCTGGCCGCGCGCCACGACGGCCACGACGTCGTCCTGGAGGTCGCCGACACCGGCACAGGGATCGCGCCCGAGGACCTGCCGCACGTCTTCGACCGCTTCTGGCGCGCGGAGAAGTCCCGCAGCCGCCGCACCGGCGGCAGCGGCCTGGGCCTGCCCATCGTCCGGCACCTGATCGCCGCGCACGGCGGTACGGCCGAAGCGACGAGCGAGCCCGGCAAAGGGAGCGTCTTCACGCTGCGACTGCCCGGGGCCCCGGCACGGTAGCGGTCCGTCCGATTCCGCTCGGCTCGTACGGGTACCCCGTCTCGCGCGAGGCGAAGAGGGAGGCGGAGAGGAGGCCGCGACATGAGCGCATCGGACGACCTGCCGGTCGTGGACACACTCGCCGAACTGACCGGCCTGGTCGAACGGCACCAGGGCCTGTACGTCCGCTGGTCGCGTGGCCCCGGCGCCGACCTCGCCGACGTGTCCAGCACCGACGACCTCACGGGCGCCCCGATGCCGGGACTGTCCGCCAACCCGCTCGACCTCGAGGAGTGGTGGCAGGGCCGGCCCGTGCAGGTGTGGGTGGCCCGCCGCCTGTACGACTACTCCCATCTGCCGCACGAGAAAGGGGCAGACGTCCGCCCCTGGGTCCTCAAGGGCCGGGAGACGGGCCGCGGACCGGACAACGAGCCGTTGGTCGCGGACGTCCGCCCCCTGTGCTGGATCGACGCCCGGACGATCGACGAGGCGCGCGCGGAAGTGGACCGGCAGGAGAACGCGTGGGGCCCACTGCGCCGCACCGGCAGCTGAAGCGGGCCCGGCATCGTGCGGCAAGCGGCCCGACGTCACGCGACGCCGGGCCCTCGCCTCATCCCCGCCTCATCCCTCGCCTCACCCCGAGCGCCGCCGGGCGCCCGCGCGCCGCTTCAGCGCACGGCGTTCGTTCTCGCTCGTGCCGCCCCACACGCCGAGGGTCTGCCCGGTGTCGAGCGCCCACTGCAGGCACTCCTCCCGGACGGGACAGCGCCGGCACACGGCCTTGGCCCGCTCCGTCTGCACCAGCGCCGGTCCGGTGGTGCCGATCGGGAAGAAGAGATCGGGGTCCTCGTGGCGGCACGCGGCGTGGTCTCGCCAGTTGTCCATGAAATGTCACCTGCGATCGAAGTCGTACGTGCCCTCGGGGATGCCTTACTCGCTTCCGGGTCACCTGTCGATGCTTGGGTGAAACTGCCGCGTTCCGGGGGCCGGACGGGAATCGGCCAGGGCGCGGTCACTGTTCCTGGACAGCGCGGAGGCCCGACTGGAGGCGGTCAACGAATAGCGCGACGCTTCGAGTCCGACCGGAGGCTGTCGACGGTCAGCGCAAGGCCTCGGAGGCCGCCGTCACGACCGCCTCGGCCACCGCGGCCAGCGCGGGGGAGTCGAGCTTCCACTGCTGCCAGTACAGCGGGACGTCGACCGTGCGGTCCGGTGCCAGGGGAACGAGGCGGCCCTCGCGCAGCAGCCCGTCCGCCTGCACCTCCGGCACCAGGCCCCAGCCCAGCCCCGCCGTCACGGCCTCGACGAAGCCCTCCGAGGTGGGGACGAAGTGCCGTACAGCACTCGCCGCGCCCCGGCCCCCGCGAAGCCGGCGCACGAAGGTGTCCTGGAGGTCGTCGCTCCGGTCGAAGGCCACCACCGGCGCGTTCGCGAGCGCGTCCCGCGGCGGTTCGCCGAGATACCTCTCGGCGAACGCCGGGCTCGCCGCCGCGACGTAGCGCATCCGGCCCAGCGCACGCACGGAACAGCCCGCCACGGGATCCGGCGACGAGGTCACCGCGGCCATCACCAGGCCCTCCCGCAGCAGCGCCGCCGTGCGGGTCTCGTCCTCGCGGCGCAGCTCGAAACAGAGCCGCGGTTCCTCGGGAACGCGCATGAGCGCCTCCAGGAACCAGGTCGACAGGGAGTCCGCGTTCACCGCGATCGACACCCGGGTCGGCTCCCCTCCGCCGCTCATGCCGAGCTCGACGCGCGCGTCCCGCTCCAGCCGGGCCAGCTGCCGGGCGAACCGCACGACGACCTCGCCGGATGCGGTCGGCCGCACCGGCTTCGTACGCACCAGCAACACGCGTCCCGTGCGCTGCTCCAGGGCCTTCACCCGCTGACTGACCGCGGACGGCGTGACATGCAGGGCGGCGGCCGCCGCGTCGAACGTGCCCTCGTCCACCACCGCGAGCAGCGTCCGCACCTGGTCGAGCGGGAGCTCCGTCATCATCACGTCACCGTCACAGCGGCTAATGCTACGTAAGAATCTTTAGCTGTACTACCTGTGATCGTTTCCCTACCGTCGACGTCATGTCCGCCTCCCTGACCGCCGCTGCCGCCGGATTCGGCACCGGCCTCTCGCTCATCGTCGCCATCGGCGCCCAGAACGCCTTCGTCCTGCGCCAGGGCATCCGCCGCCACGCGGTCCTCGCCGTGGTCGGCATCTGCGCGCTGTCCGACGCCCTGCTCATCACCCTCGGCGTCGCCGGTGTCGGCGCCGTGGTGGTCGCGTGGCCGGGGGCGCTGACCGCGATCGGCTGGATCGGCGGGGCGTTCCTGCTCGGCTACGGCGCTCTCGCCGCCCGCCGGGTGATCAGACCGGCCGGCGCCCTGCGCGCCGACGGCGAGGCGGAGGGCTCACGTCGGCGAGCCGTGCTCACCTGCCTGGCGATGACCTGGCTCAACCCGCACGTCTACCTCGACACCGTGTTCCTGCTCGGCACCGTCGCCGCCGACCGCGGCCCGCTGCGCTGGACGTTCGGCCTCGGCGCCGTCCTGGCCAGCCTGTGCTGGTTCGCCGCGCTGGGCTTCGGCGCCCGGCTGCTCAGCCGCTTCCTCGCCAGGCCGGCCGCCTGGCGGGTCCTGGACGGACTGGTCGCCGCGATGATGATCGCCCTCGGGGGCATGCTGATCGCCGGAACCTGAGGATGCGGATCCCGAACGCTCGGCCGGTGCTGCGATAGTGATCCCCGGTCCGAAAGATGTAACGAGCAACCAGGAAGCCCGTGGACACCAGCGAGAGCGGCACCGAACCACAGCCGGCCGCGGCGGACGAGGCGAAGCAGACCCGGCGCGGATGGCGCCGTTGGGCCATGGACACCCGCCCCCTGCGCATCCCGGCCTATCGCCGACTATGGTCCTCCACGATCGTCACGGCCGTCGGCAGCCAGCTCACCGCCGTCGCCGTGCCCAAGCAGATCTACGACATCACCGGCTCCTCGGCCTGGGTCGGCGCCGCGAGCCTCGCCGGCCTGCTGCCGCTGATCGTGTTCGCGCTGTGGGGCGGGGCGATCGCCGACAGCATGGACCGCCGCAAGCTGCTGCTGATCACCAACAGCGGCATCGCGGTCACCTCCGTCCTGTTCTGGCTCCAGGCCGTCGCCGGGCTCGCCTCGGTCGCGGTGCTGATGGTCCTGCTCGCCGTGCAGCAGGCGTTCTGGGGACTGAACGCCCCGGCCCGCAACGCCTCCATCGCCCGCCTGGTCCCCAAAGAGCAACTGGCCGCCGCGAGCGCCCTCGGCTCGACCGTCCTGCAGACCGGCCAGGTGGTCGGACCGCTGCTGGCCGGCGTCCTCATCCCGGTCATCGGACTGCCCGAGCTGTACCTCATCGACGCCCTCGCGCTGTGCGTCACCGTATGGGCGGTCCACCGGCTGCCCTCGCTGCCGCCCCTCGCGACCACGGGGACGCGACGGGCCGGCTTGCGGGAGATCGCGGAGGGCTTCCGCTACATCGCGGCGCACAAGGTGCTGCTGCTGTCCTTCCTCGCGGACATCATCGCCATGGTCTTCGGCATGCCCCGCGCCCTGTTTCCGCAGCTGGCGTCCCAGACCTACGCCCCGTACGGCGAAGGGCTCGCGCTCGGCCTGCTGTTCGCGGCGATCCCCATCGGCGCGGTGGTCGGCGGGCTGTTCTCCGGCACGTTCTCCCGGGCCCGTCGGCACGGCTGGATGGTCATAGGCGCGGTGGTCGCCTGGGGCGCGGCCATCGCCGGCTTCGGACTGAGCGGCAGCCTGTGGCTCGCGGTGGTGTTCCTGGCCGCGGCCGGGATGGCGGACATGGTCTCGATGGTCTTCCGCGGGGCGATCCTGCTGTCCGCCGCCACCGACGAGATGCGCGGCCGCATGCAGGGCGTCTTCACCGTCGTCGTCGCGGGCGGCCCCCGCCTCGCCGACGTACTGCACGGCACCGCCGGCTCGGTCTTCGGCGCGCGTACGGCGGTCGCGGGCGGCGGACTCCTGGTCGTGGCCGTCATGCTGAGCCTGGCCTTCGCGGTGCCGGCGCTGCGCCGCTACCGCGTCTGAGACCGCCGCCCGGCGCGACTTCTAGAGGGCGCCCCGCCGGTGCATCGTGTACTGCTCCATCAGCTTGCCCCGGGTCGTTTCCAGCCGGTGCGCGAGGATCTCGGCCACGCTGCGGACCAGGATCACCCCGAGCTGTGGATCCTTCTCGCACAGCCGCAGCACCGAGGCCGCGTCGAACTCGTAGGCGCGCACCGGGCTGAAGGCCTCCGCGCCGAAGTCCCATTGGTACGGCGGGAACAGCCACGACCAGCCGAGCAGATCCCCCGAGCCGAGGCTGGCGACGGTGACACGCTGATGGGACGTCACCTGCTGGGTCAGGGAGACCGCTCCCGAGCGGATGACCCAGAAGCGGTCGGCTTTCCCTCCCGCCTCGAAAATGCGGGCGTCCTCGGGGAAGGAGACCTCTCGGGCGAGGTTCATCAGGCTCCGGCGCTGAGGCGGCGGAAGGGCGGTCAGCAGTTTGATCGCTTTGGTCATGACACAGGGCTCCTCGCCGGCGACGGGTTCCGGTGTTATCCCTGTGCCCATTTCAGCGGCTGACGGAGCCCCGGGCACCTCGGCGAACCGACGAATTCAGCGGAGCACCGGCCGGGCATGCCATGCCTCCGGCGCCGAGGGCATTAAAAAGCCCTGGCTGGACGGGGGAGACCAGCCAGGGCCGTTAGCGGTGGCGCGCGGGGGACGGGATGCGGTCGACCCCGTGGCCACGTATGAATGAACCGTAAACCATCTAGGGGGAATGTGCGTAGCCGAATCCAGGTCACGTGACCCGTTTCACTCTATGGCTACTTGATCTTCAATCGGTGGTCACCCGGAGTCCCGCGTGACCACCCTGATCGTCTTCAGTGCGGGGTCACTGGCATCGGGGACGTTCATCCCGGCATCCAGACCGGTGCGCAGGTACCGCAGCACGGGCTCCGTCAGCCGCTCACCGGGGAGGACGGCCGGGATCCCGGGCGGATACGGCGTGATCATCTCCGCCGCGATCCGCCCGGCAGCTTCGGACACCGGCACGCTCTCGGCCGGTCCGAAGAACGCGTCCCGGGGCAGGCGGGCCTGGACCATCCGCAACTCGGACGGCAACGGCACCTCCACCCGCGGCCCCGGGCGCAGTTCCGGCGCTGCCCGGGCCAGGTCCTTGAGCGCGGCGAGCAGTTCCGCGGCCGTCTCGTGGTCGTCGGCGTGGGTGATCTGCGCGCCGATACGGCGATGGTCGGTGAGATGGCAGTCGATGCTTTTGTGCTCCCGCAGCCAGTCGGCCGCCCGGTACCCCGTGATGCCGAGTGCCTCGATGTCGATGACGCCCGGCAGCGGGTCCAGGTCGTCGGCCAGTCCCGGGCCGCAGAAGTCGTCCCGGTCGTCGACATGCATCCCGTCGATCTTCTCGATGGCCGCCCGGACCTCCGCGGCGAGATCCAGCGCGGCGCCCATCAGCTCCTTGCCGTGCAGGGCCATCTGCCGGCGCCAGCCGTCCAGCCCGGCGTACAGCAGCACCGACGGACTCGTGGTGCCCAGCAGATCGGCGCGCATCCCCAGCAGCGCCGGCGTGACCAGATCACCCTGAAGATGGAAGACCGAACCCTGCTCCAGACCGCTGCCCATCTTGTGGATGCTGGTCACGCAGATGTCGGCGCCGGCGTCCATCGCCCAGGACGGCAGATCGGGGTGGAAGGGCAGATGGGCGCCCCAGGCCTCGTCCACGATCAGCGGGACCGAGCGGCGGTGGCACACCTCGGCCACCGCCCGCAGGTCCGCGCAGGCGCCGTACGGCGTGGGGCTGGTGATCAGGGCGCCCTTCGCGTCGGGTTGGGCGTCGAAGGCCTGCTCGAACTCCCCGGCGGACGGCGGATGCGCGAGCCGTCGCTCGGCGTCCCAGCGCGGCTCGATCCAGACGGGCTCGATGCCGGACAGGATCAGCCCCGACACGACGGACTTGTGGGCGTCCCGTCCGATGAGCAGCTTCTCGTGCGGGCTCGCCACGGCCAGCATCGCCGCCTTGACGGACAGGGAACTGCCGCACGTGCTGAAGAAGGTGTGCTCGGCGTGCACGGCATCGGCCATCAGTTCCTGGGCACGCTGCAGTACCCGGCCCCGGGAGAGCCGGTCGTCCAGGCCGCCCGACGCCAGCACGTCTCCGAGGAAGACCGCGTCGCCGAGCACCTCCCGCACCGCGGGGTCGGCACCCCGGGCCTGCTTGTGACCCGGCGGCGCGAACGACAACCGCCCCCGGCGGCGGTAGTCGGCCAGGGCTTCCAGAACCGGTGCTCGGGTGTGATCGACAGCCATGGAACCCGGGTTCCCGGCCCCGACCGCGGCAATCAGGCCGCCGTCGCGGGCCGGACCTCATACGTGATCACTCACGCCTCGTCGTCGTGCTTGCCCGGGGTCAGAATCTCGTCCAGCACCCTCAGCACACTCTCGTAGGCCAGGCTCCGTACGGCCGCGTCCCGCGCCCCGTCCGGGTCGGCCTGTCGCAGGTTGTCGCGGCGCGTCCGCCAGGCCCGCTCCTCCTCTTCCGCGCAGGCCCGGGCGCGCTGGATGCGTCGCAGCAGTTCGTCTGAGTCCACCACATCGGTCATGGAAACCGCGTACCCGCTGAACGCGCCGCGATGGCCCGACTCCTGTCCGGGACATGAGGTTTGGCAGGCCAGGGAGAGGTCAGCCGAAGAGTAGATATCTGCGAAAAGCCCGCGCAGCGGGGGCACGACCGCTGCGGCGGGCGGAACAGCCGCTGTGTCCGCGAGCGCCCGCGCCCGGACATGGCCCGCAGACGCGTCGGCTCCGGCTTCTGTTGTCAGCGATCAGGGAGTTCAGGGATGTGCGAGGAGCACAGGACCGAATCCGCCCTCGAACCGACCCCAGCCCACCGGCGCGGGCAGCCGCGACCACGCAAGCCGGCCGAGGCACGCAGGGTCGTGGAGCGGGCCGTGACGGAACGCTGTCGCGCCACCCACACCCCGTGCGATGCCGAGGCGCTCTCCGACGCCCTGCTCGTCGCCTCGGAGCTCACCACCAACGCGATCCTGCACGGCGGCGGCATCACGGACTTCCGGGTCGACGTCGTGGGGGGCGGGGTGCGCGTGTCGGTCAGCGACCGCAGCGACGAACTGCCGGTGAGCATCGCGCCGGTCGACGAGCACGGGCGGCGCCGGGTCGGCGGGCGCGGCTGGCCCATCGTCTGCCGGCTGGCCCACGACGTACGCGTGACCGGCCTGCCCGCGGGCGGGAAGTGCATCACCGCCGTGGTGCCCCTGTCCGTGCCCGTGTCCTGAAAATTCGATCCGCACACATCCTCGATCCGCAAACATTTGAGAACCGCAGTTTGTACAAACGGGGGCAGGGCAGACACAGTTTCGTGCTTCGGACCGGAGGCGCGCCAGCGGGAGCTGTGTGGCTGCTCCGGGGCCCACCGGGCGATCCGGGCAGCGACCTCCCGCGGTAATTCCCTGAAACCACCGTTCAGGAGCGATTCCGCATGCGCATCGATATGTCGACAAGCCGTCCCGGCACGCCCACCCAGACCAACGCTGCCACCCGGCGCAAGCACGACGACGCCCCCGACACCACCGCCCTCTTCACCCGTCTGGCCGCACTGCAGGACGGCCCCGAACGCGACGCCGTCCGTGACGAACTCGTCGCGGCCTGGCTGCCCATGGCCCACCGGATCGCCGGCCGGTTCCGCGACCGCGGGGAGTCGCTCGAGGACCTGCGGCAGGTGGCGGCACTGGGACTGGTCAAGGCGATCGACCGGTTCGAGCCCGAGCGAGGCGCCTTCGAGAGCTACGCCGTGCCCACCATCACCGGAGAGGTCAAGCGGCACTTCCGGGACCGGATGTGGGCGCTGAGGGTGCCCCGCAGGGTGCAGGAGCTGCGCAACAAGGTACGGCTGGCGCGACGGGAGTTGACCCAGAACCCCGGCAGCCCCGAACCCACGGCCGCCGACATCGCCGCCCACACCGGGCTGACCGAGGACGAGGTCGCCGCCGGCATGGAGGCCCTCGAGAGCTTCAGCACCCTGTCGCTGGACGCCGAGCTGTCGGCCGGTGACGAAGGCTACAGCCTCGTGGACACCCTGGGTTCCTCGGACGCCTCGTACGACGTCGTCGTCGACCGGGAGTCCGCCAAGGAAGGCCTGCGCCGACTGCCCGAGCGTGAACGCGCCATCCTCTACATGCGCTTCTTCGAGGACATGACCCAAAGCCGCATCGCCGACCAGCTCGGCATCTCCCAGATGCACGTCTCCCGCCTCATCAGCCGCAGCTGCGCCCGCGTGCGCGACGAGGTACTGGGGCAGCGCTCCGTCCGCGGCACCGACCGCGGACGGACGGCGGCCTGAGCGACGGCGCACGCCGTGGCCACCCGTGAACGGTGACGGCCCGGCTGCCGGTCGCTGGGGCCTGTCCGGCGGATCACGCCGAAGACGCGGGCATCCGGATCGCAGGAAGTCGACATGAACACGGGTGCCATGGCGCGGCCCGGCCGGACCCGGGTCGAGCCGGAGGGGCGCGGCCGGTGTCGAGAGGGCATGGGGGTCCCCCGCGCGAGCGAACCCGAGCGTGGGGGAGCGCGGAGGCCCGAAGGGCTGAGCACGGTCGGCCTCTCGACACCGGGTTGGAGCGCACCGGAGGCGAGCCCGACAGGGCGAAGGGACTGGATGACATCCTTCGCTCGTTCGCCGACACCCCGCTGGGACCGTGGCTGCCGGCCTGCGTCGCGGCCGGGCTGCTGCGCTGTTCGGACTGCTCTCGTTCGCGATGGCCCGCCGGCGTCGCGTCTGAGAAGCGCCACACGGGGAACACGGACCGGATGAACGAACCTCAGCTTCCGCCCGACGGCCGGCCCGTGGACGTCTATCTCGGCCTGCTGCGGATTCGCATGGACACCGAGGACTATGAGCTCCTGCTCAGTGTGGTGGAACCGGTCCTGCGCGCGATCGAGGAGGAACGCCTGCCCGCGTTCGACTTCGCTCTGGACGAGTCGCACGCCGAAGGGCTGCCCCAGGAGATCCGCGACGAGGCAGCCCTGGTCATCGCCACCGCTGTCACGGGCAGGCTGGACAACGAGGTGATCGAGCTGCACATCGACGAAACCGGCCCGGTCCGGGTGGTCACCGACGCGGTCACCGCCTCCGACCCGGTGCGCCTCGGCGAGATCGCCGACTACATCCGCGAACGCCAGCGGATGAACGACGAACTGCGCGGCATCGCCGAGGTGAGCGGCCTGCCCACGGATCTGTGACCGGCCGCGCGCGACCGGTCACCGCCGTGGTGCCGCCACGGCACTACGGCGCCCTGCCGGCCGGCGCCGGACCGCTACCGCCGCGGTGCGGCGACGGGCACGCCCAGCGGCCGGGCGAGGCCCGCCACCGACTCGTCCAGGCGCTGCAGATGCCGCAGCACGCGGTCGGTGATGCGGCCGTACCTGGGCGTGCCGGGGACGTCCGGCTCCAGGAGGGAGGCGATGCTCGAGCCGGTCTCGATCTTCAGGTCGGCCCGCTCGTCGGCGATGTGCGCGGAGATCGCCCCGATGTTGTGCGCGATGCGCCGTCCGGCCCGGCGCAGCCGGGGGTCCGCTGCGATCGAGGGATGGGTGGGCAGGAGTTCGGCGGTCGCGGCCAGCGACCGCGCGTGGTACGCGCAGGTCTCCAGGAGCGCGACGACATAGCGGGCGGTGTCGCGCCGGGCCCGCAGCGGCGTGATCGGGTAGGTGAGCGGCTGGGTAGCGGCCCGTAGGTCGGCGAGTGCCTGGTCCAGGTCGCGCGCCTGGTCGAGCAAGTCGGCCGCGGGCCCGCCGCTGAGCTGGTCCACGGCCCGTTCGGTGACGTCGGTGAGCCGGTCCAGGACGGTGACCAGGAGGTCGTTCGTACGGCGGTCGGTCTGCACCGGAAGCACGAACGCCGCCGCCAGGACCCCGCAGGCCGCGCCGAGCGCCGTCTCCTCCACCCGCAGCAGGAGCACCGAGAGGCTGTAGGTGTGCAGCAGGGTGTAGAGCAGCCCGAGCGCCGCGGTGACGAAGAAGGACATCAGCGTGTACGACAGCGGCGCGGTGTAGAACATCGCGAACACGAACAGCAGCACCAGCGCGAACGCCGTCCAGGTGTGCTGCCCGACCAGTCCCGCCAGCACGATGCCGGCCACCACACCGAGAACCGTGCCCACCAACCGACGGTAGCCCTTGACCAGGATCTCGCCCGTCGAGGCGGTGTTGAGGAACACGATCCAGCAGGTCAGCACCGCCCAGTACCAGCGCTGACTGGACAGGAGCTCGCCGCCGACCATGGCGAGCGACGACCCCACGGCGACCTGCACGGCCGCGCGGGTGGTCGGCCGCCGCAGCCCCGCGAGCTCCTCGCCTTCGTCCTCGCCGGCGTCGATCGAGGCGTCCTCGGCGTCCAGCTCCTCGCGCGAACGGGCCGTCGCAGGCGTGTCGTCCGACTCGTCCTGGGCCCCGCCGAGGGCGATCCGCAGCCCCAGCACCGCGCGGGCGGCCTCGCCCATGCCCCGGAAGACGTCCTGGACGGCGGGTGCGGCGGGCGGCAGGTTCTCCTCGTCGCGGTACTTGAGGAGCCGGTTGCGCACATGGGACAGCGCCGTGCCGATGTCGTCGGTGACGGGCCGCAGCACGAGCAGGTGCAGCGCCTGAAGGTCGCGGCGCAACGTGGCGGACGTCTCGTCGCGGACCGGCAGGTGGCCGCTCGCCGGGGCGGGCGCGCCCGGCAGATGCAGGGTCAGCGTGTCCGCCCGCTCGGCGCTGCGGGCGGTCAGCAGCAACAGGCCCAGCCGCTCGGCGGCGATCTCGGCGTCCGCGATGCGCCGCTGCACCAGCCGGGCCGTGGCCTCGTCGGCGGTGCCCTCCTCCAGCCGGCCGTGGATCATCATCGCCGTCTCGTGCAGACGCGCGGTGCCCTCGCGTACGGCGTCCAGGGCCTTGTCGACCTCGTCCGGCCCGGCGTCGAGCAGGTCGAGCTGTGCGCCGACCAGTTGGGCCAGCCGGGCCCGGAAGGCCTCCCGCAACCGCTCAAGGACGTGCGCCGGAGTCTCGGGCACGAGCGCGAAACGCGCCAGCGCGCTGCTCAGGAAGGCGACGCCGATCGCGCCGTACAGCTCGGGCAGGCCGGAGACGGTGGCGCCGACGAACAGGGACAGGAAGTAGACCTGGAACCCGATCAGCCCCAGCGCGGTGCCACGGTCGCCGAACCTGCGGCCGTAGACCGCGCAGAAGATGAGGGCGACGAAGAAGAGGTCACCGGCCACCACACGCGAGCTGAGCAGCGCGCCCAGCGACACGGACGCCAGCGCCACCGGCAGACCCAGTGCGAGCGTCACGGCCTGCTGTCCGCGCTGCTTCTCCCGGATGGCGAAGGTGGCGACCATCGCCGCCATCGCCCCCGTCACCAGATGTGTGACGTCGGCCCCCACCAGGGCGAGCACGGCGAGCGTGAGGGCGATGGCCCCCACCGTCCGCAGACCGGCGGCCAGCCGCAGCAGCCCGGGGTCGGACGCCGCGACACCGTCTCGCAACCGTGCCCGGACCGTCCGCCCCGCTGCCCTCACTCCGCCGCACTCACTCCCGTGTCACGTCATGATCTCCGTCATCAGCATGGCACGGAGAGCATGGCGCGGAGCTCGCGGGGCGGCGTCACTGCTCCTGTCGCGCGGAGCCCTCGACATGGGCCCGCACCTGTTCCGGCGTCAGATACGAATCCGTGTACTCGAAGTCCTTCAGCTTGGCGGGCTTGCGGGCCTGGAAGCCGGTGCGGACGAAATCGTCGCCGGCCACGGCGTTGAGCACCCAGTTCGTCATCACCCGCGTCTTGGCGACGTTGGTGCGCAGCGCCGACCAGTGGTAGCCGCGGGCGACGGCCTGGGCGGGCAGACCGCGCAGTTCGATGCCGAGCGGCTTGGACACGGCGTCGGTGCCGCCGAGGTCGACGACCAGGCCGAGGTCCTTGTGGACGTACGGCCGCATCGACTGGCCCCGCAGCGTGGCGATGACGTTGTCGGCGACGTGCCTGCCCTGCCGCATCGCGTGCTGTGCGGTGGGCGGGCAGACGGCGCCCTCCTCGTCCTTGGCCTGGTCGGGCACCGCGGCGGCGTCGCCGAGCGCGAACACGCCGTCGTGGCCCGGCAGGTCCATCTCGGCGTTGACCGCGAGCCGCCCGCGGACCGTCTCCGCGCCGAGCGTGGCGATGAGCGGGCTCGCGACCACACCCGCGGTCCAGATCAGGGTGCGGGTGGGGATCACCCGCCCGTCGGTGAAGGTGACCTCCTCCGGGCCCGCCTTGGCGATGGAGACACCCAGCGAGATGTCGATGCCGCGCCGGCGCAGGATCTCCGTGGCGCTGCGGCCCAGCTTCTCGCCCAGTTCCGGCATCAGTTTCGGGGCGATGTCGATCAGATGCCACTTGATCAGACCCGGGTCGAGCCGCGGGTAGCGCTTGACGGCGGCGTGCGTCAGGCGCTGCAGGCACGCGGCGGTCTCCGTGCCCGCGTAACCGCCGCCCACCACCACGAACTGCAGCCGGGAAGCGCGCTCCGCCGGATCCTGGCTGGCGTCGGCCAGGTCGAGCTGGGAGATGACGTGGTCGCGGATGTAGGCGGCCTCGGCCAGCGTCTTCATACCGAAGGCGTGCTCGGTGAGGCCGGGGATGTCGAAGGTGCGGGTGATGCTGCCGGGGGCCAGCACGATGTAGTCGTACGGCTCGTCGACGATCCGGCCGGTGATGGTGCGGATGACGCAGACCTTGGCCTTGAGGTCCACGCCGATCGCGCCGCCCGGAATGATCCGGGTGCGGTACTTCTTGCTGCGGCGCAGGGAGACGGCGATCGACTGCGGCGTCAGCACGCCGGAGGCGACCTGGGGCAGCAGGGGAAGGTAGAGCTGGTAGGCGAACGGCGTCACCAGGGTGACGTCGGCTTCGTCCGGGGAGAGTTTCCGTTCCAGACGGCGGACGCACTCCACGCCGGCGAAGCCTGCGCCAACCACCAGGATCCTGGGTCGTGTCACGGTGTTCATCCCTTTCTGCGGCTCCAGGCGGTCTGCCTCGAACGCCGTTCGCCTGCCCGCGGATCGCTGATTCGCACCTCATCGATCCCACCGTGCTGTCAGCCGTTCCGCCAGCTGGGCACGGCAGGCAGCCGAACGCTGTCGATCACCACCATGCCCGGTCGGTGGCCGAAACGCACCGGTGAGGGAGGGAAGAAGAGAAAGCATTTTCCATGGGACGGCCTCAGCTGGAACTCCGTCGTGCTGTCGACGTCCAAGTAGCCTGCCACCCTGATCAGGGCCACGTCCTCGCGCGGCACGGTGACCTCGACGGACAGCGGCTTCTGGGCAAGGGACACGGGTACCTCCAACAAGTGCTGACGGCGGAGCGGGTAACCCCCGCAGCCGGAGGCCATGCCACCGCTTCCGGTCCGAGACATGCCGAATGCGTGTGCGGGAGAGGGGTATTTGGTGCTGTGAACCCCTCGGGCGGAAGGAGCAGGGTGGCCGTTGACAGAATCTGGTCGTACGCGCCCGACAGCGGACACGTCGAGGGACAGGACCTGACGGGCTTCACCGTCGTCGCCGGCGACGGCACCCTCGGACGGGTGGACCGGGAGGCAGACCCGGGCGGCATGCGGCACCTGGTCATCGACACCGGCGTCTGGCTGTTCGGCACGAGCGTCCTCGTCCCCGTGGGCGTCGTCACCGGCATCGACCCACGGGCCCGGAGGATCACGCTGGCCTGCACCGGGGCGGCAGTGAAGGCGGCGCCCCGCTTCCGGACCGACAGCGAGACCAGGGACCCCGCGTACCTGGCGGCCGTCGGTGACTACTACCACCGGCTCCAGCCCACGCCTGGCGCGTGACCGAAAGCCGTCCCGGACTCACCGGGGCGGCATCACGAAGCAGGAATACGAGGGAGGGAAGCAGGAATACGAGGGAGGAGAGAGAACGCCCTCACCAGGGCAGAAACACATGGACGTCCTTGCCGTGGTCGTCCGTGACCACGCTGACCTGGTCGCCCAGCGCGTGGATCAGGTGCCAGCCGATGCCTCCGCCGCCGTGCTGCGGATCGAAGGGACGTGGTGCGGGCGGCGTGGTGCTGGTGTCGTGCAGCGTCACGTGTACACCGTCGAAGGTCCGGCGCATCCGCAGGGCGAAGGGGCCGGGCGCGTACTGGACGGCGTTGGCGGCCAGCTCCGTGACGACCAGCAGGATGTCGTCCCAGTACTCGGGGGCCGCCGGCGGCGCGGAGCGTGCGAGGTCATGGAGGAACTCCTCCGCGGCGAGACGCGCACCCGTCACGTTCTGCGGCTCGCCCGCAAAACTGGTGCTGCGGCTCGGGATCGCCTCGGAAGCCAGTGTCTCGTCCCCACGCGGCTCGATCGTCATGTCGCCTCTCCGGCCCGGTGTCAGTGGGGCCGCCGTCCTCTCTCGCGCTCGCTGCCGTCTCCTGCCGTCTCTCGCGTCGCCACTGTTGCGTGTTCCCGGGGGCGCGGAGCCTACGCGTTCTTCGCACACCGGGTCGGTGCCCCCCTCACCGGAAGACGTTGTCCGCGTCGTCCCAGCTCGACAGCTCGTCCGGCACGCGCTGCCGCCCGCCGCGCGAGCGTGCCTGGTACATCGCGTCGATCTCGAAGGCGTACGTCTTGACGATGAGGTCCCGGCGCAGCTTCATCGAGGGCGTCAGTAACCCGCTGGCGAGGTCGAACGGCTCCGGCAGCACGCGGAAGACCCGGATGGACTCCTGGCGCGAGACGGCACTGTTGGCCGCCGCCACGGCCCGCGCGATCTCCTCCCGCAGCGCGTTCTCCTCCCGGGCCTCCCGGCTCGGCGTGTCGCTCTGCAGCGCCAGGGCCGCCCGCCAGTGCGCGAGGAACTCCGGGTCCAAGGTGAGCAGCGCGCCCACGCACGGCCGGTTGTCGCCGACGACCACAGCCTGGTGGATGAGCGGGTGCACCCGCAGCCGGTGCTCTAGGACGGCCGGGGCGACGCTCTTGCCGCTGCTGGTGATGATGATGTCCTTCTTGCGGCCGGTGATCGTGAGATAGCCCTCGGTGTCGAGCCGCCCGATGTCCCCGGTGGCCAGCCAGCCGCCGTGCAGCGCGGTCCGTGTCGCGCTGTCGTCGCCCACGTAGCCCTGGAACACCGACGGCCCGCGCACCAGGATCTCCCCGTCGTCGGCCACCCGGATGTCCGTGCCCGGCAGGGCCCGCCCGACGGTCCCGGACTTCTCCCGGCCCAGTGGCTGCATGGTGACCCCGCCGCAGGTCTCCGTCAGCCCGTATCCGTCGTTGACGTAGATGCCGATGCCCTCGTAGAAGAGGGACAGCTCACGGTTGAGCGGGGAGCCGCCGGACGTCGCGCGGCGCACCCGGCCGCCGAGCGCACCCCGCAGTCTGCGGTACACCGTCCGCTCGTACAGGGCGTGTTGCAGCCGCAGGTCGAAACCGGGACCCGGCCCCTCGCCCAGCCGCTGTCGTTCGCAGGCCGCGGCGAAGTCCCGCGCGGTCTCGGCGGCCCGCTCGAACAGCGCGCCGCGGCCCGACTGCTGTGCCGTACGCAGGAAATTCTTGTAGATCTTCTCGAACATCGACGGGACGCCCCAGAAGTAGGTCGGCCTAAGGGAGCGCAGCGCCGACGTCAGCGCCTCCTCGCCCAGGTCGGGCTCGTGGCCCATGAGCAGACCGCCGCGCAGGCACATGCTCTGGATCATCAGGCCGTACACGTGCGAGAAGGGCAGGAAGGCGAGGGCGGCCCCCTGCTCTCCGGGCGGCGCGGCCGTCTGGCCCCAGCCCGCGAGCAGGGTGTCGCAGGGGCTCGCCAGGCCGCGGTGGCTCAGCGCGCAGCCCAGGGGACGGCCCGTCGTGCCGGAGGTGTAGGCGACGACCGCGGTGGAGTCCGGCAGGACGATACGGCGCAGCGAGTCGACCGTGGCGAGCGGGATGAACTCGCCCCGCGCCGCCAGTTGCTCCAGCGCCCCCGCGTCCAGCTGCCAGACGTGCCGCAGCCGGGGCAGGCTCGCGCACACGGAGCCGACCGTCATCACCGCCTGCTCGTCCTCGACCACCACGGCCACGCAGCCGGCGTCCCTGAGGATCCACTCGACCTGGTCGCGCGAGGAGGTCGGATAGACCGGGACGACCTCGGCGCCGACCGCCCACAGCGCATAGCTGAGGACCGTCCACTCGTACCGGGTGCGTGCCATGATCGCCACGCGATGGCCGGGTGCGATGCCGGACGCGATCAGCCCCTTGGCCAGGTCCACCACCTGATCCCGCAGTTCCACGGCCGTGACCTCCTCCCACGTGGTCGAGGAGGAGTCGGGGCGGCGCGCCAGCAGCGGCAGGGTGGGGTTGAGGTCCGCCGTCTCGAAGACGCTGTCGGCGAGCCCGCCGGTCAGGGGCGAGACGGCCGGGGGAGCGACGGCGAGATTGCGCATGCGCTGCTCCTGATGTGTACGGGGTGTGACTCCGCCGACGAGCACGGTTACCTTGCGGTGGTCGAATCTAGTGGAGGTGACGGCGCGCGGTACGAGGAACGGAGAACTGGCACATGCCCGATGATCTCGGCGGGTTCGGGGGACTCGGACCGTATGAGTCACATCAACCCTGATCCCGAACCCGAGCGCAGCACCGGTCTGGAGCCGGGCGGCGGCGTGCCGCCCGGGGAGACCCCGCCGGCCGAGAGCAGTCTGCCCGAGGCGGGCCCGAGGGAGACGCACAATCCCCCCAAGGGCTGGGCCAAGGCACCACTGACCATGATCCTCGTCATGGTCGTCCTCATCGCGGCGTTCTTCCTGGTGTACGCCGTCGTCCTCATCGTGTGAGGGATTCGTGTGAGAGCCGTCCGGGACGTACGCCTCCTCACGTCTGCGTGAGGCGCACGCACTCGGTGACCACGTCCCGCAGGCTTCCGGTGCGCCGCATCAGCTCGCGCTGCACCCGGGCGCCGTTGCCGTGCCGCAGCAGCTCGGCGCAGCCGGCTCGGGCGCGGTCGAGGTCGCCGCTGTCGGCAAGGGCGTCCCCGACATGGTCCAGCAGCGCCCGCACGACCGTCTCCGCGGGCATACGGCGCATGGTCGCGGGGTGCAGCAGCTCCTCGGTCAACCCCGAGCGGGCGGCGCGCCAGGCCGCCAGCCGGAGCAGGCTCACGCTGTGCTCCAGCGGCCCCCGGCCCTCCCGCCACTCGCGTGCGGCGGTCTCGACGAGGCCGCGGGCGAGGGCGGCGAGGAGAACGGCGGTGTCGGCGTGCAGACAGACGTCCGCGACGCGGATCTCGACCGTCGGATACCGCCGGGACAGCCGGGCGTCGAAGTAGATCATCCCCTTGTCGAGAATCACGCCCGTGGCGACCATGTCCGCGACCCGCCGGTGATAGCGCTCCGCCGAACGGAAGGGCTCGGTCGGACCGGCCGACGGCCACCGCTGCCACACCCGGCTGCGGTAACTGCTGTAGCGGGTGTCCTTGCCCTGCCAGAACGGGGAGTTGGCGCTGAGCGCGGACAGCACCGACAGCCAGGGCTGGATGCGGTCGACGACGGCGACGGCCTCCTCGTCCGACTCCACGGACACATGGACATGGCACCCCAGCACCATCTGCTCCTGGGTCGCGATCCCGTACTGCTCCGCCATCCACTGGTAGCGCCGCCCCATACCGACGGAGGGACTCACCGGCATCGGCGAGGTGGCCAGCGCGGCGACGGCACAGCCGCTCTCCCCGGCGTGCCGGGCGGCCTCCTTGCGGCAGCGGACGATCTCCGCGCGCAGCTCCTCCATGCCCGACTGCGGATGCGTCGCGAACTCGAGCATCTGGTTGTGCAGCTCCTTCTCGAAGAGGTCGTGATCGGCCTCGTCCACCGCCGCCCGCGCGAGCACTGCGGCGGACAGCGCCTGCGGTTCGCCGGTCTCCGGGTCGACCAGGAGGAGTTCCTCCTCCACTCCGACGGTGCGCACGTGATACTGCCCTTCTGTGGCCCCTGCGGCGACGACGAGGATTGCTCCGTCGTACGACCCCGACTGCCCCTCTCGGCCGTTCGGACACCTCCCGGGGCCCGCCGGAGAGGCCCTAGTCGGGCGGCGTCAGCCACACCGTGGCGAGTGGCGGCAGCGTGAGCCGGACGGCTCCGTCCTCCGGCTTGATGGGACCGGGGTTGGTGACGTCGCTGCCGCCGTACCGCCCGGCGTCGGTGTTGAGGGTCTCCTGCCAGGCGGGGATGTCGTCGGGAACCCACAGGCGGTAGTCGTGCCGGACGACGGGGGAGAAGTTGGAGACGGCCAGCAGGGGAGTGCCGTCGGCGCCGAAGCGCAGGAACGCGAAGACGTTGTCGTCGGCGGCGTCGCCGATCACCCACTGGAAGCCGGAGGGGTCGGTGTCGCGCTGCCAGAGGGCGGGGGTCGCACGGTAGACGGTGTTCAGGTCCCGCACCAGGTCCTGGACGCCCCGGTGGTCGCCCGCGGCGCAGTAGCCGGGGTCGAGCAGCCACCACTCGGGCCCCTGCGCCTCGGACCACTCGCCGCCCTGGGCGAACTCCTGGCCCATGAAGAGGAGTTGCTTGCCGGGGTGGGCCCACATGAAGCCCAGGTACGCGCGGTGGTTGGCGCGTCGCTGCCACCAGTCGCCGGGCATCTTGGACACGAGGGCCTGCTTGCCGTGGACGACCTCGTCGTGGGAGATGGGCAGGACGTAGTTCTCGCTGTAGGCGTACACCATCGAGAAGGTCATCTCGTTGTGGTGGTACTTGCGGTGAACGGGCTCGTGGCTGATGTAGCCGAGCGAGTCGTGCATCCAGCCCATGTTCCACTTCAGCCCGAACCCCAGACCGCCGCTGTCGGTGGGCCGGGTCACCCCGTCCCAGGCCGTGGACTCCTCGGCGATCGTCACCACACCCGGCGCCCGCCGGTACACGGTCGCGTTCATCTCCTGGAGGAAGGCCACCGCGGCCAGGTCCTCGCGCCCCCCGAACACGTTCGGCGTCCACTGCCCCGAGTCGCGCGAGTAGTCGAGGTAGAGCATCGAGGCGACCGCGTCCACGCGCAGCCCGTCGATGTGGAACTCCTCGCACCAGTACACGGCGTTGGCCACCAGGAAGTTGCGCACCTCGACACGCCCGAAGTCGAACTCGTACGTCCCCCAGTCCGGATGCTCCGCCCGCCGGTCGTCTCCCGGCTCGTACAGCGGGTCCCCGTCGAACCGGGCCAGCGCCCAGTCGTCCTTCGGGAAGTGCGCCGGCACCCAGTCCATGATCACGCCGATGCCCGCCCGGTGCAGGGCGTCCACCAGGTACTTGAAGTCGTCGGGGGCGCCCAGCCGCGCGGTCGGCGCGTAGTAGGACGTGACCTGGTAACCCCAGGAGCCGCCGAAGGGATGCTCGGCGACCGGCATCAGCTCGACATGGGTGAAGCCCAGGTCCTTCACGTACCGCGGCAGCACCTCGGCGAGCTGACGGTAGGTCAAGCCGGGCTGCCAGGACGGCAGGTGGACCTCGTACACCGAGAACGGGGCCTCGTGCACCGGCACGTCCCCGCGCCGGGACATCCACTCCTCGTCGCCCCACTCGTACTGGGAGGAGGTCACGATGGACGCCGTGTCGGGCGGCTCCTCGGCGCGGCGTGCCATCGGGTCGGCCTTGAGGAACCGGCCGCCGTAGCGCGAGGTGATCTCGAACTTGTACCGCGCGCCCTCGCCGATGCCCGGCAGGAACAGCTCCCACACACCGGACGCGCCGAGAGAGCGCATCGGGAACGCCTGCCCGTCCCAGAAGGTGAAGTCCCCGGCGACCCGCACTCCTTGGGCGTTCGGCGCCCACACGGTGAAGCGGGTTCCGGTCACGCCCTGGTGGGTCATCGGCTCCGCGCCCAGCGCCTTCCACAGCTGCTCGTGCCGCCCCTCGCGGATGAGATGCAGGTCGATGTCACCGAGGGCGGGCAGGAAGCGGTACGGGTCGTGCACCTCCTGCTCGCCGTCGGCGTACGCCACCAGCAGCGTGTAGGCGGGGATCGCGTCGAGCGGCAGCACGCCGGAGAAGAGACCGTCCCCCTCCGAGGCGAGCCGGCCGCGCTCGCCGTCGATCACGACGCTCACCGAGCGGGCGAACGGGCGCAGCGCACGGAAGACGATCCCGCCGGGCACCGGATGGGCGCCGAGCAGCGCGTGCGGGTCGTGATGGGCCCCCGACAGCAGGCGTCCACGGTCTGCGGGGTGCAGGGCGGGCGCCGCGGTGCAGTGGGCCGGTCCGGACGGCTCGGGCAGTGAAGTGTCGCGCAGGGCCACGGTTCAGACTCCTCTCACGGCGAGACGTTCGATCGCCGCCATGGGTACGGGGAGCCAGTTCGGGCGGTGCCTGGCCTCGTACAGGACTTCGTACACCGCCCGATCGGTCTCGTACGCACGCAGGAGACCGTGTTTCTTGCGGGGGTCCCATCCGGCGCGGGCGGCGTAGCCCGCGCAGAAGGCCTCCCGGCAGCGGCGCGCCCACTGCGGGCGCCAGGGGCGGCGCTGCCGGGCCGCGTAGTCGAAGGAACGCAGCATGCCGGCGATGTCCCGTACCGGGGACTGGGCGGTGCATCGCTCGGCGAGCGGACGGGACGGCTCGCCCTCGAAGTCGATGACGAACCACTCGCGTCCCGCCCGCAGCACCTGTCCCAGATGCAGGTCGCCGTGAATGCGCTGGGCGGGCGGCCCGGCATCACAGGTGGCGAGCGCGCCGAAGGCACCCCGCAGACCGGGGACGAACGGCTTGAGCGCCGGCACGCAGTGCGCGGCGGCGTCCAGCCGCTCGGTCATCGCCGCCGCCGTACGGCCGTTCTCGCCGTGGGTGCCGGCGGGGAAGGCCGTGGCCAGCGCGAGGTGCACCTCCGCCATGGCCTGCCCCAGCTCGCGGGCCTGCGCGGTGAAGTCGTCACCGATGCCGAGCGCGCGCAGCGCCAGCGTCCAGCCGTCGGACGCGTCGCGCAGGTACGGCTGCAGCACGCCGAGCGTCGCGTCGTGCGGATGCGTGGTGCTGAACCAGGCCACCGGGGCGGGGACCCGGCGGCAGCCCTGCTCGGCCAGCGCGCGCGGCACCTCGAGGTCGGGGTTGACGCCGGGCTGGATGCGCCGGAAGACCTTCAGGATGAACTCGTCGCCGTACACCAGCGAGGAGTTGGACTGCTCGGCGTCCAGCAGCCGCGGCGGCAGCCCGGCCGGCACCGGCACGGACGGCTCGCACTCGAAACGCAGGGGGCCGACCGAGCCCGGGTGCCGAAGCCGCTCGAGGAGCAGCTGCGCCGACCGGGGGTCGTGCAGCGCGTCGTACACCGTCATCCCGGCCAGCGGGCCCTCTTCCGGCCTGCCGATGAGCGCACGGCCGATACGCGGCGACAGGTGCTCCCGCACGCCGAGCAGCAGCTGGTAGCAGTCACCGGCCGGGGTGGTCCAGCAGGGGGCCGGCACTCCCGCGTGACCCGTGTGCACCAGCAGGTGCAGACAGCCGGGGTACAGCTCGGTCATCGACAGCAGTCCGAGCTCTGTGACGGGCCGGTCCTTGCCGGCGAACCAGCGCTGCCGGGGCAGCCACTCGCGCAGCAATCCACCGAGGGAGGCCATGGGATCGGCGACGATCGTGGGTCTGCGGCCAAGAGATGCGGTCTTCGGCATGGTGACGCGTCCTTTCGTCGGCACACGATCAAAGTCGTCGACCGATGCGGGATGCGACTCGGGAGAGCCGGAACCAGTAGAAGCCGTGACCGCCGAGCGTCAGCAGATACGGCAGTTCGCCGATGGCCGGGAACCGGACCCCGCCGAACAGCTCGACCGGATGGCGGCCGTCGAACTCACGCAGATCGAGCTCCGTCGGCTGCGCGAACCGGGCGAAGTTGTTCACGCACAGGACGAGGTCGTCCTCGTACTCCCGCAGGAAGGCCAGCACCGCCGGATTGGAGGACTGGAGCTCGGTGAACGAGCCGAGGCCGAAGGCCGGGTTCTGCTTGCGGATCTCGATCATGCGGCGGGTCCAGTGCAGCAGCGAGGAGGGCGACGCCATGGACGCCTCGACGTTGGTGACCTGGTGCCCGTAGACCGGGTCCATGATCGTGGGGAGGTAGAGGCGCCCGGGGTCGCACGACGAGAAGCCCGCGTTGCGGTCCGGGGTCCACTGCATGGGGGTGCGTACGGCGTCCCGGTCGCCGAGCCAGATATTGTCGCCCATGCCGATCTCGTCGCCGTAGTAGAGGATCGGCGAGCCCGGCAGGGACAGCAGCAGGGCGGTGAACAGCTCGATCGTGTCGCGGTCGTTGTCGAGGAGGGGCGCCAGGCGGCGGCGGATGCCGATGTTGGCGCGCATGCGGGGGTCCTTGGCGTATTCCGCCCACATGTAGTCGCGTTCCTCGTCGGTGACCATTTCGAGCGTGAGCTCGTCGTGGTTGCGCAGGAAGATGCCCCACTGGCACTTCGAGGGAATGGCGGGGGTTTTGGCGAGGATTTCCGAGACGGGATACCGGGATTCCCTGCGCACGGCCATGAAGATGCGCGGCATGACCGGGAAATGGAAGGCCATGTGGCATTCGTCGCCGCCACTCGGGTAGTCACCGAAGTAGTCGACGACGTCCTCCGGCCACTGGTTCGCCTCCGCCAGCAGCACCGTGTCCGGATACATCGCGTCGATCTCGCGGCGGACCCGCTTCAGGAAATCGTGCGTGGCGGGCAGGTTCTCGCAGTTGGTTCCCTCCTCCGCGTACAGATAGGGCACGGCATCGAGCCGGAAGCCGTCGATGCCGAGGTCCAGCCAGAAGCGCAGGGCGGCCAGGATCTCCTCCTGCACCGCCGGGCTCTCGTAATTGAGGTCCGGTTGGTGGGAGAAGAAGCGGTGGAAGTAGTACTGCCCCCGGATCGGGTCGAAGGTCCAGTTGGAGACCTCGGTGTCGACGAAGATGATCCGCGCGTCCTGGTACTGCTTGTCGTCGTCGGCCCACATGTAGAAGTCGCCGTACGGTCCGTCGGGGTTCTTGCGGGATTCCTGGAACCACGGGTGCTGGTCGCTGGTGTGGTTCATGACGAAGTCGATGATCACGCGCATGCCGCGCTGGTGGGCGGCGTCCACGAATTCCACGAAGTCGGCGAGGTCACCGAATTCGGGCAGTACGGCGGTGTAGTCGGAGACGTCGTAACCGCCGTCCCTCAGGGGTGACTTGAAGAAGGGCGGCAGCCACAGGCAGTCGACCCCCAGCCACTGCAGGTAGTCCAGTTTGGCGGTCAGGCCCTTGAGGTCGCCGACGCCGTCACCGTTGCTGTCCTGGAAGGAGCGGACGAGGACCTCGTAGAAGACCGCGCGTTTGAACCACTCGGGGTCCCGGTCCTTGGCGGGGGTGTCCTCGAAGGTGTCGTGGACGGGCTCGTTGACGGTCATGACGCGGTGGACCCTCCGATCTGCGGCGCGGCGGACGACCGCTGGACGCGGAACACGTGCGCGGGTGCCCGACCGGGCTCCAGCCGCACATAGTTGTTCCTGCCCCAGCGGTAGGTCTCGCCCGCCAGTTCGTCGTGCACGGACAGGGACTCGTGCCATTCCAGGCCGAGGTGCGGCATGTCCAACGAGACGGTGGCCTCCTGGGCGCGGTGAGGATCGAGATTGACGACCACCAGCACGGTGTCCTCGCCGGTGCGCTTGCTGTACGCGATCAGGGCGTCGTTGTCGGTGTGGTGGAAGTGGATGTTTCTGAGCCGTTGGAGAGCGGGGTGGCGGCGCCTGATCGTGTTCAGCCGGGTGATGAGGGGGGTGAGGGTGCGGCCTTCGCGTTCGGCTGTTTCCCAGTCGCGGTGTTTGATCTGGTACTTCTCCGAGTCGAGGTACTCCTCGCTGCCCTGTCGCAGCGGGGTGTTCTCGCACAGTTCGTAGCCGCTGTAGATGCCCCAGGTGGGGGAGAGGGTGGCGGCCAGGACCGCGCGTGTCTCAAAGGCGGGCCGGCCGCCGTGCTGGAGGTAGGCGTGCAGGATGTCGGGGGTGTTGGCGAAGAAGTTCGGCCGCATGTAGGCGGCCGCCTCCCCGGACAGTTCGGTGAGGTACTCGGTCAGTTCCTGCT